>NZ_MBLM01000081.1 GCF_001854655.1 Parafrankia colletiae
CATGGTCGGCAGATCGTTGGAGCCGTCCTGCACGAGCCGCTTGACGATCGTGTAGCGGAGGTTCGGGCGCCCGCCGGGACCGCCGCCAATGTGGCCGAGGCGGACCTGGCGCTGCGCGGCGTCCTGCACCAGCTGCCCGCGGCGCACCAGTTCGCGGACGACCATGYCCTGCGGGGACCGTTCGAGGCGGGCCAGTGCCTGGTTGTCCCAGGTGACCTGCAGCTCGGCGGAGTCGTTCAGCCGGTAGGTGCGGTCGGGCGGGCGGGTCACGTGGACACCACCGCCTGGAGGACGCCGACGACGGCGACGGCGGCGCCCTGTGGTCCGACAGTCTGGGTGCGCCCGACGGTGACGGTGCTGCCGCGTGGCRCCCACCCGCCCGCGCCCGCGCTGYCGTTGCGGATGTGTTCGAGCGCCCGGTGYAGCACGTCGAGGTCACGCAGGTTCGTCTGCCCGTCGACCTGGATCTGGGCGGGCGTCGGGGCGACGCCGCTGTCGTCTTGGGTGGYGGCGCGTCGCAGGATCGTGACCGCGAACTGGGCGAACCGCTGGGGTTGCCACAGGTTGCGGGGGGCGTTCTGCTGGTCGTCTCCGGGCTGGCCGGGGCTGATGTAGTCGACGTTGACCATGACGGCCTCACGGACCCCGCCGCTCGGGTCTTCGTCGAAGGCCAGCGCTCCGGAGTCGCCGGGTGCCACGTAGCGGACCGACGGGAGTGCCGCGTCCTGCTCGCCGAAGAAGGCGACGACCCGGTCCATCAGGTCGACGGCCATCGCGTACGGCTCAGCCATCGACGATCTTCCGCAGCTTGGTCAGCAGGGAGGTCCGCGGGTCGTCGCGGGCCTCTTCGACGGCGATGGCCGCCCGGGCCCGCTCGGGGGAGGCTTCGACCCAGTTGAGGACGTCGGGCATGGCGCCGCGGGGTACCTCGTCGAGGTCGACGTCCTCGCCGCTGTCGTCGCTGTCGTCGACGGTGGGCGGGGTTTTCGACTCAGGCTCGGCCGGACGCCGGTCACGCCCCCACCGCTGCCGGTGGTCGTCGATCGTCGGGGCGACATGGGCGCGGGCTTGGACGTCGAGCTGCCAGCGTTCCATCTCGCCCATCCGCTCGCGTTCGGCGAGGCGGCGGGCCAGCTCGTCGGCGGTGGCGCCGTAGTGGGCGAGCACTTCGAGCTCGCCGTAGGACTCCGGGAATGTCAGGGACATCAGACCCTCCTCCGTCGGGGCAGGTCAGGTGAGAACACGGCGGGCCGGGCCCGCTGCCGGGACGGGTTGACCGCGGCGATGAACCGGTCGACCTCGGGGACGCCGGTGCGGCCCTGRTCCAGGTAGGTCGCCGGGTCGACGAGGGTCATGGACACGCCCTGTCGGGTGATGTTGGTGAGCCGGCGTGGTAGCGCAGTGGTAGCGCCCGGGGTGCGTTCCTTGGCGAGTTCGGCGGCGAGCCGGGATGCGGCGGAGACGCCGAGCGCTGGCGGTTCGGCGCCGTGGACGGCGGCGACGGACCAGGTGCCAGCCTCGGTGTCGGCAAGGTGGAGCCACTGGTCGGAGGGCCAGATCAGCCCGTCGGTGCGGACGAGCCACCGCCGGTCGTCGAGCCGGTAGTCGCCGGCCCCGAGGGTTTCGCCGTCGACCTTGACCTCGATGACCGTGTGGATGGGGTAGAGCTGCAGGTCGATGCCACCCCACCCACCGGAGCCGTTGTGGGGCCGGACGGTGCTGGTGCAGATACCGGGGTACTGCCGGCCGGACAGGATGTAGAGCAGCGCGGATGCGTCGACGCAGGCAGCGGCGAGCGTCTCCGGGGTGATCGTGACGTCAGCCATGTCGGGCCGGGCGGCGACGGTGGCCGCGTCCACCCATGGGGAGCACAGGCCCGACGGGGTCGGGGTGGGGCCGGCGGGGACGGGCATCAGGACCACACCCCTGACAGGGCGACGCGGATCTGCCGCCAGGTCCACGACCCGCCGCTGGCGTGATACCGGCCGCCGGGGAGGACGACGGAGATGGTGACCGTGTCCTGCAGCGAGGTGTCGCCGCCGTTGTCGGTGACGATCAGCCCGAACGTGTAGCTGCCCACGGCTGTCGGCGTGAATGTCGGCTGTGCGGCGCTCGCCGACGACAGGGTTACCGCCGGGCCGGACACCTGGGTCCAGGCGTAGGCGGCGATGGTGCCGTCAGGGTCCGAGCTGCCGGTGCCGTCCAAGGTGACCGGGCTGTCGACGATGCCGAGCTGGTCGGGTCCGGCGTTGGCGGTCGGCGGGGCGTTGCTGGACTCGCGTAGCCGTAGGAGTGCGACCGCTCCGGGTGCGGAGGTGCCGAGCGTGAACGTGATCGTCGCCGCGCCGGAGGATGTTCCGGCTGTGACGGCCGCGTCGTACACAGCCATCCGCCGGTCGTCGCCACCGGCCGCGTGGCCGATGTCGACACGTTCGGTCCAGGTGCCGATGGTGGTGCCGGGCACGGTCGTGCTGCCGGAAGCGACGTTGA
>NZ_MBLM01000082.1 GCF_001854655.1 Parafrankia colletiae
CCTAACCGCGATCACCTCATTGCCCGATATTTCGAGGCGTCAGAGGTCGATTCGGGGAGTCTTCACGCGTACGTGGCATTCGCGCACTTCAAATTCGCTGGCATTGCGCAGGGCATCGCCGCCCGGGTGGCCGGCGGTCAGATGGCTGGGCAGCACTTTGGCGACCTTGACGCGGAGATCATGCGCATCGCACAGACCGGGCTGGACCTTCTCGACTAAGGGACCTGAACATGGATTTCCACCTCTCCCCCAAGGCCGCAGAGACAACGGAACGAATGCGACATTTCATGGAGGAGGAAGTCTTCCCTGCGGAGGCCGATTGGGCTGCGTACCTGCGCGGTCACGGGGCACACGAGCACCCGCCGGTGATGGAAGACTTGAAGGCATCCGCACGTGTTCGCGGACTGTGGAACCTGTTCCATCCAGAGTTCGGTGGCCTGTCCAACCTGGAGTACGCCGCAGTCGCCGAGATCACCGGCTGGTCGCCCGTCATCGCCCCGGAGGCGATCAACTGCCAAGCGCCCGACACCGGCAACATGGAAACGCTCCACCTCTTCGCGAGCCCAGAACAGCGCGAGCGCTGGCTGACGCCACTGCTGAACGGTGACATTCGCTCAGCGTTCGCGATGACCGAACCCGGTGCGGCCTCGTCCGACGCCACCAACATCGAGACATCCATCGTGCGCGACGGTGATGAGTACGTCATCAATGGGCACAAGTGGTGGATCACGGGCGTGGCTGACGAGCGGTGCGCGGTCTTCATCGTCATGGGCAAGACCGATCCCGCTGCGCCAACTCACCGACAACAGTCGATGATCCTAGTGCCGCGCGCCGCGCCCGGACTAAAGATCATCCGGCACTTACCCATATTCGGCTACCAGGATCAGCACGGACATTCCCAACTGCACTTCGACAACGTGCGCGTACCGGTCGCCAACCTGCTCGGCGACGAGGGCGACGGGTTCATGATCGCCCAGGCGCGCCTGGGCCCGGGGCGGATCCACCACGCCATGCGAGCCATCGGCATGGCCGAGCGGGCCCTGGCCTTGATGGTGGAGCGCGCCAAGAACCGGTACGCGTTCGGACAGCCTCTCGCCGACCAAGGCGTGGTCCAGGAACTGATCGCCAATTCGCGCATCGAGATCGACCAGGTGCGCCTATACGTCTACCGCACCGCCTGGCTCATCGACCATCACGGCGCGAAGGGAGCACGTGGCGAGATCGCCGGAATCAAGGTCGCCGCCCCAGCCGTGGCGACACGCGTGATCGACCGCGCCATCGAGGTCTTCGGCGGCGCAGGTGTCAGCGATGACACGCCCCTTGCCTACTTCTACGCGTGGGCACGGGTCCTCCGCATCGTGGATGGACCGGACGCCGTCCACCGTCGCACGGTTGCGCGCACCGAGCTGAATCGCTCAGCCAAGACACCGTGGCCATGTGCCAGCCCGACACATAGTTGACGGACCGATCCGAAATGGACTCAGAAGACATGAAGCGCGAGCTCTACAACTCCGACCACGAAGCCTTTCGCGGGGCTGTTCAGACATTCGTGGCGCGGCACGTCGTGCCACACCTGGAGACCTGGGAGGAACAGCGCATCATTGACCGCGAGGTCTGGATTGAGGCGGGAAGAAGCGGGCTGATCGGCCTCAACGTTCCCGAGTCGATGGGCGGCGCAAGCCCCGTCGACTACCGGTTCCGCAACATCCTGATGGAGGAGCTTGCCGCGGTTCATGCCACGTCTCTGGCGGCGGGATTCGCCCTTCAGGATGACATCGCTATTCCCTACATCGTCGAGCTCGGCACCCCCGAGCAGCACGAGCGGTGGCTCCCGGGCATGGCGGCCGGCGAGCTCATAGGTGCGGTGGCGATGACTGAACCGGGAACGGGAAGCGATCTACGCGGGATTCGCACCAAGGCGCAAGCCGTCGAGGGTGGCTRGATCGTGAACGGTTCAAAGACCTTCATCACTAACGGCATTCAGTCCGACGTAGTTGTTGTCGTGACGAAGACAGGCGAATCCGGCTCCGGTTCACTTACCCTGTTGGTGATCGAGCGGGAGATGGATGGCTTCCGACGGGGGCGAAAGCTCGACAAGATCGGCCTGCATGCACAGGACACGGCAGAACTCGTTTTCGAGGACGTGTTCGTTCCTGTTGAAAACGTCCTGGGATCGACCGGCGGCGGCATGGCGCAGCTAAAGTCGCTGCTCCCGCTCGAGCGGATCGGTATCGCCGCTCAGGCTGTTGCTCAAGCACGCGTGGTCTTGGACCTCACCATCGATTACACGCGCCAGCGGCACGCTTTCGGCCAACCCATCAGCGGATTCCAAAATACGCAGTTCGAACTTGCCGAAATGGAGACCGAAGTCCTGATCACTCAGACGTTCGTAGATCGCGCGATCCTCGCGCTGAACAGCGGCACCTTGAGCGAGGTCGACGCCGCCCACGCGAAGTGGTGGTCCACCGACGTGCAGAACCGCGT
>NZ_MBLM01000083.1 GCF_001854655.1 Parafrankia colletiae
GCGGCGGATCGTCTCCTCGTTGTCGGCTGGCACTCGCCGCACGGTAGGGAGGTACAGCTATCCCTGCTGGTCGCCATGTACACCTGTACCAGGCTCCGCTAGCGTGAGCGGTCCGCAACAAAAGCGTGGCCCCRCCCGGTGTCGCCACACCGGAACGAGGCCGACCGGTCAAAGGGGACCAGTCAATGGATCGATCATTTCACCGATTCCGACAGGCAGYCACACCCGGAGCGGCCATAGYGCGCATGCACCCGGAGCCGCCGGCGCCGGACGTAGGCCCGATACCCTCTCAGGTCGTGCCCGACGAGGACGGGGTGACCGTCTTTGTTGCCCATCCGGCGACTGCGGAAGATCTGATCCGCCTGCTGGTCCGCGCAACCGCGCGACGGGWAGATTTGGAGCTGTTGGCCATGGCCGAGGCCAAGGGTGGCTTCCTGGTCCGTCTCATGAAGGGCGGCAACCCGACAGGCTGAGCTGCCAGGTTTTGCCCTATTTRGGCGGACGTTCTAATCGAACATCTGTGCGTATTTCGGCTTGCACGTCACGACGATCACTACCACTCGACGACGCAAGCGTGCCGCTCTCGGCGTAGCCTAGCTAGCTAGGTAGCGAAGCATCCGGGAGGGCGCAATGATGATCGACCGTGGCGGAGGCCGTCACACCTACCAGACGATCGCCTGGGCGATCCGACGAGGGATCGAGGGTGGCGAGCTACGGGACGRCGACAAAATCCCCAGCCTGYCRACCATCCAAGCGGAGTACAACGTGTCCAACCCGACGGCCCAAGCCGCCGTCAGACTCCTCAAGTCCTGGCAGCTTGTCCGGTCGCGCCCCGGCGAAGGCACGTTCGTTTCCACCATCCGCCCAGTGATCAACACGATGACGGACATGACCTTGCCTAGCGCGGAAGGTAAGCGCCGGACATGGAAGGGGATCGTCGCCGAGTTCGGGCGCGAAGGCARCCAGAAGCCCACCGGCGCGGGCCGCGCCGAGGCGCCCATCGAGGTTGCCGACGCCTTCGGCTACGACGCAGACACCCCGATAGCGTGGCGCCAGCGGCRCCTGCTCATCGACGGTTTGGTTGCCCAGATCTCGACCTCCTATTACGCCGAGCAGGTCGCCGCCGCGATTCCCGAGCTGGTCAGCCCTGAGCGGCTGCGGACCAACTCCATGCAGATGATGGCCGACGTCGGCTTCGTCATCGTTCCAGGGTTGGGTCGGGACGTGGTCTACGGGCGAGGGGYGACCGAGGATGAGGCCCGGGTGTTCGAGATCAACATCGGCACACCGGTGACCGAGGATTTCCGGGTCGGTCGTGGYGCCGACGGCGAGGTACTGACGATCGAAACCATGATCTCGAACAGTGCGCTTCTGCGGCAGGCATGGGTGTTTTGACCTAAAAGTAACCCCAACCTAGCCACTTGACGAGCTAGCTAGCTAGCTCTAGCGTTGATCTCCTAGGGAGACAGGCGAACCCCGGCGCCAGCCRCCAAGCCTCAGCGCCGGGGTTCTTGATCCGACCCCGGGAGGTCGAACCCATGTCGCATCCTGCCCCATTTTCGTTCGTTCAGGACCCGCCGTTGCGTGGTCCGTCGCCGACCGACCCGTTCCCCGAGCCCGACGAGCTTCGGACCCTGCTCGGCGGTGACCTGCCGACCCGCGGCACCGTCCCGACCCAGCGCACCGGCGGAGGCTCCCTGTGAGCAACCCGACCGAGGGGATGACCCGCGAGCAGGCAAGGCAGTGGGTCGCGGAGCAGAAGAAGAACAACGATCTTGGCGGCGCCATCGTCCTCGCCGACGGCCGCCCCAAGGGGGGCTCCAAGTGAGCCGCATCCCCGAGCAGGAGCACGAGCTGCGTGTCCTGCTCGACATGGACATCGAGTCCATGACGGGCGACGCGCCACACCAGTGGGCGCGGAGAGTCCACGAGCTGGCCCCCGAGATGGCCGACAAGATCTGGATCAGCGGTCAGCCCGACGTGGAGACGGAGGGGCAGCGGTGAGCAAGTCGAGGGAGGAGCAGCTCGCCGAGCTGGACGAGGACGGCCGGATGGGCCGTCAGATCAAGGACATCATCACCAAGGGCGGCAAGTCGTGATCGCCACCGACACCGAGGGCCAGATCCGGGAGGCCTACTGGGGGCTCGCGGACGGTCCGCGGGTTCCTGTCTCCCTCGACGCCATCCGTCGCGCGCTACGAGAGGTTCCCGAGACCGCGGTAGACGCGGCCCTGAACCGCATGRAGGGCCGCCCTGGGGTCACGCTCGGCGCCAAGTCCACCCTGGCCCTCGACGGGCCGGTCTGGTGATGGCTACCGCCGAGGTTCTCGCCGCTGCAGCGCTACCGGCGGCGGCGGTGTTC
>NZ_MBLM01000084.1 GCF_001854655.1 Parafrankia colletiae
CGAGTTCCTCTCCCTCGCGGCGCCGGCCGAGAATTTCCGAGGCGTCCCCGCCCGTCTCGTCGAGGACCTCGATTCCGTCCTCCGCGAGCAGTTGCAGGACAACGTCGCTTCTCTCTGGCGGCAACTCCGCTGCGAGTAGCGTGGCGGCAACGTCGTCCGGGGTGACGAAACCGTTCTCCTTACCCCGGGCGATGAGGTCTCCGACCTTTTTCATTGTGGCTTCGTCGGGTGTGGTCAGATCTGTGGGCGGCGTCTCGTCATGTCCGCGGAAAGGCCGACTCATGTCAGTCAGCACCTATGTTCGGCGTCGGATGCGGCGGATGCTTTCCTGGAGACCGGTCCATATCCGGCCCCGCTGCTGGGAACGGGTCCGTAGCGAAGCCGCAGATCGTGGCACCTGCAGCGTCCAGGAAGGCACGAGGGGCTCAGAGCGTCGACCACCGAACAGGACCTCTCCACGTGGCAAAATGTAGCGATGTCCGTGAGGCGCCCCCGATCGCGGACGCTCTCTCCATACATTGGTTGTTGGCTGGGTCGCGGCCAACAGTCCCCGGTCCTCTCGAGATGAGATCACCGTTTCGATGGTCGTGATCTGCTGTGGTCGCTGAATCCGTCGGGATGTTCAGGACTCGGTGGCGAGTAGGTCGCGCAGCAGGTCGGCCTGCTCGTGTAGCACGCCGGTCAGGATTGAGCGGGCCACCGCCAGCAACGTCACGATCTCCGGCGACGCCACTGCGTAAAACACGGTCGTACCCTGCTTACGGGTCGTCACCAGCCCGGCGCGGCGCAGCACCCCGAGCTGCTGGGACAAATGTGACGCCTCCAACCCGACCTCGGGCACCAGCTCGCTCACCGACCACTCCCGTTCGCTGAGCAGTTCCAACGCCCGGATGCGCGCCGGGTGGCCAAGGGTCCGGAAGAACTCCGCCTTCAACTGGTACAGCGGCGTCGCCATACGACCTCCCTCCGACCTCCAGCTACCCGCCGTCTGTCAGGCATGGCGCCCGTCCGACAGCTCGTCACACAACTGGACAACCTTACAACTTCATCAGATTGGAGCGGTGTAGTTCAGTTATCAAACAGCCACCGACGGTGGATAACGGGGTCAAACCAATACTGTCAACAGGAAACGACTAGGACACACCCCGGCCGCAGCGGGGGTCGAGTGTGGCAGGAGCATCGGTCGCCGGCATCGGTGTCAGGCTATGGCGGTGGCCGAGCCCGTTGGGGCACGTGGTGGGGCGTGATGCGCAGGACATGGTGTCAGCGCAGCCGGTCAGCGAGGGCCGCGAGTTCGACCCAGAGGGCGTCGGGCACGCGGGAGCCAAGGTCGGCGAAGTATCGACGGATCATGTCGGTTTCGTGTTCCCAGGCGGCACGGTCAACGGACAGGAGCAGGTTGAAGTCGTCTCCGGTC
Source organism: Parafrankia colletiae (assembly GCF_001854655.1). Classification (GTDB taxonomy): domain Bacteria; phylum Actinomycetota; class Actinomycetes; order Frankiales; family Frankiaceae; genus Parafrankia; species Parafrankia colletiae. The sequence goes on from NZ_MBLM01000084.1 coordinate 1,418, forward strand.
ACGTCCAGGCCGTCGGTATCGAGGGCTTCGGGTGTGGGGACCACACCGAGCGGTGTCGCGCGGCCCTGCGTGGTCCCGTCGAGTCGGCCGATGATCCAGGCGAGGACCCGGCTGTTCTCGCCGTAGCCGGGCCACAGGTACGCGCCCGTGTCGGGGTGTTTGCGGAACCAGTTGACGTGGTAGATGCGCGGAAGCTGCGCCCCGGCGCGTCTGCCGACGGCAAGCCAGTGAGTGAAATAGTCGCCCATGTTGTAGCCGCAGAACGGGAGCATGGCGAACGGGTCGCGGCGCAGCTCGCCGACCGTCCCGGCCGCGGCGGCGGTGGTCTCGGAGGAGACGGTGGCACCGAGGAAGACACCGTGCTGCCAGGAGGTGGACTCGACGACCAGCGGCACGGCGGTGGCACGACGGCCACCGAACAGGATCGCCGAGATCGGAACGCCGGCAGGGTCAGTCCATTCTGCGGCGATCGTCGGACATTGCCCGGCGGGGGCGGTGAAACGGGCGTTGGGATGCGCGGCCGGCGTCACGGACTGCGGTGTCCAGTCACGGCCCTGCCAGTCGATGAGATGTGCCGGCGGTTTCTCGGTCAGCCCCTCCCACCACACGTCTCCGTCATCGGTGCGCGCAACGTTCGTGAAGATGGAATTACTGTGGATGGTATCGATGGCGTTGGGGTTGGTCATCCGGCCGGTACCCGGGGCGACGCCGAAGAAGCCGGCCTCGGGATTGACGGCGTAGAGCCGCCCGTCGTCTCCGAAGCGCATCCAGGCGATGTCGTCCCCGACGGTCTCGACCTTCCAGCCGGGGATGGTCGGGACGAGCATGGCGAGGTTGGTCTTGCCGCAGGCACTCGGAAAACCGG
>NZ_MBLM01000085.1 GCF_001854655.1 Parafrankia colletiae
GCGCGAAGTCGTCCACGCCCAGCACCCGTGGCGCCGTGACCGGCGGGAGTGGCAGACGGAGCAGGCAGCGCAGCGCGGTCTGCACCGACAGGCACACCGTCAACGCGGACAGCACCCGCACACTGCCGCGGCCGGCTAACTCCCGGACGACCGCGCCGATCTGCGCGGCCAGCCTCGGTGTGCGCCGCTGGTAGCGTTCCAGCACTCCGGGTAGCTGCTCGCGGAACGTCTGCCGGCACCCGCGTGTGGGGCACACCAACCGGCGGACCCGCACCCCCAGAAGCACGCGGCGCGCGTCGAGCGCCATGTCGGCTACCGTCCGCTCGGCGTAGCTGTGTACCCGCGACGTGGGCACCCCGCAGCCCGGACAGGCGACCGCCACCTCCGGTGTCCGTGCCCGTACCCGAACCAGCCCGTCTTCGTCCGACACACCCTCGATGACCAGCGGCGACAGCCCCGAAAACACCAACTTGACCAGACGATCCGCGTCACACACGACACATCGTGTCAACCCACAGCCAGCCGACCACGGACCTTCGAGCCCAAGACCAGGTGGAGACCACACGCTCCGTCACCACCGAATATGGCACAGAGCCGCTGATGATCGGACACTCCCCGATCTTGTGATCGCCACCAGGAAGGTCTGCGGTGGTGGGGACGCGGACTGCTATTGGTGACGGCCGGAGGCGAACATCCAGGCCAGGTGCGTGCCTGGTATGTCGCGGATGGTGCGGACGACGAGGTGTAGCCGGTCCGGGTCCATCGTCGGCTCCAGGTGCTGCGCGTCGGAAAGGAAGGAACGTTCGGCTTCGTCGAGGTCGTGCAACCGTTGGGTGATGCGCGTGTGTACCTGTTCGAGTGCGGTGTGCTCGTCGCAGGCCGTGGCGTGTCGGAGAACGATGACGTAGTTGGTGGTCTCGCCGCGCGCGGCTTCCCGAGGCAGGGACACCACGTCGTTGCACCAGGCAACGATGTCACTGGAAGCCGCGCACAACTCGTTCCAGCTCCGGGTGGTGACGAGGTCCGGGGGGATTTCGGTCTGGTACACGACTTCCAGCAGGTCGAACATGAACATGGCGTTGTCGTCCCGGCGCAGGGACGGATATTCCTCCGGGCTGGCCAACGTGCCGTTCTGCCGGTGGGCGATCTGGGTGAGAAACGCGTCGCGGTGGTGGTGGATGTGCTCGAGGATGCGGCGGCGCCACTGTGCGGACATCCCTCGGGCGGTGCGGGGCCACAGGTCCGCCAGGGCAGTGACCGAGGCAGGGGCCGCCGCGGGCACCGGCTGTCCCTCGATGATCGAGGTGATCGCGGCGTAGGTGGCGTGCACGATCTCGGCGCTGTGGCCCATCGCCCCTTCGTCCTGCTCGTCATCGAGGTGGAACAGCCACAGCACCCACTGGGCGAAGACCTCGACGTCGTCCTGGAGGGCGTCGGGCAGGATGCGTGCGGCCAACAGATGGAAGCCGGCGGCGTCCAGCCGGGCACGCTCGCGGGCGTCGGCTACCAGGCCGACCCGGGATGCCCAGGCCAGGAGGTGTTCGCCGATGCGTCCGGCCGCGGGGTGGATCCGCTCGGGGATGCGGATGCCGAAGTCGGATCTGGACATGGCGGCATGGGAGAGCTGGGTCATGGGCTGGCCTCGGCGATAGAGAGGAGGTGCGGGCGGGTGCGTCCGACTGAAGTGTCTTCGCAACTAAGAGCGTGTCTTGCGTGGCCGCTCCGGGTACATATCTGATCATGGATGTGTTGGAGAGCAGCCTCGCCGGGCGGCTGGTCCCGGACGAGTTGTGGGAGCTGGTGGAACCGCTGCTACCCCGGTTCGAAAATCGCTGGCAGGGCGGTGGGACTGCCCCGATCGAGGATCGGGCGGTGTTCACCGCGGTGGTCTACGTGCTGACCTCGGGGTGTGCCTGGCGGCATCTGCCGGCCGAGTTCGGGGTATCGGTGCCCACGGCGCACCGTCGGTTCCAGGCCTGGACCCGGGCGGGGGTCTGGCCCCGGCTGCATCGGAAGATCCTTGATCTGCACGGTGCGGCCGGGCAGGTCGACTGGTCATCGGTGATCGTGGACGCGGCCAGCCTCCGCGCGAAAAAAGGGGAAGCCTGACCGGGTCGAACCCGGTCGATCGCGGCAAACCGGGCTCGAAAATCCATATCCTGACCGACGCGGACGGGCTGCCGCTGGTCGTGGCGGTCTCCACGGCGAACCTGCACGACAGCGGGGCCTTCGTCCCACTGGTGGCCAGTATCCC
>NZ_MBLM01000086.1 GCF_001854655.1 Parafrankia colletiae
TTCCCCAAGCGGCATGCGGCCTCGGTCGTCACCGCCGCCCGCGCTCCTGGGCTCAACCGGCAGCCCGGCAGCCCTCGTGGGGACCGACGGGCAGGCGACGACATCAGGGTGGCTCCGACGTTCGGCCGTGCAAACCAGAGTTCCATTGGAGTCAGACGTCTGCCAGCAACCGTGGGTAGGGGCTCACAACCCCAGACGAGTTGGCGCCGCGACCTTAGCGGTCCTCCCGGCCCAGTGGGGCACCAAGCGGCCACTCCTTTCCTTCGAAACGAGGTCAGTCGCGCCGTTGCTATCTTTCTGTGACTCCAGTGCCCACAGGGGGCGGCATGTGAGTCCGCATCAAGGAGATCCCATGAGCGATCACACGTACCGCCTCACCGAAATCGTCGACTCGTCCACGGACGGTGTTGACCAAGCTATCCGCAATGGAGTGGCACGAGCCTCCCAGACGTTGCGCAACCTGGAGTGGTTCGAGGTCGGCGAGATCCGGGGACACCTCGAGGACGGGCAGGTTCGTCACGTAATGTACTGAGCGGACCTRCTGGCACCGCTACCGCGCCGGTGACCGCCGGACGAGAACAGCCTCGTCGCCCTGTGGGTCCTCGAAGGGGGACATCGGCAGCTCGGGCATCGGCCAGCTAGGCATATCGGACTCAGTAATCACGCCGGACAGCAGGTGCTCTATGTACTCGACGAGCAGCTCTTCGGTCATTCGTCGCCCGTCGGGGAAGAACCATCGATGGACCGATGTCAGGGTCGACAAGATGAGGTTGCCGGCGACCTCGATGTCGCGTGGCCAGTCGAGGGTGCCTTCCTGTCGACATTCGGCGAGAAGGTCCACGAATTTGCTCGTCGTCCGCTTGGCCCATTGCTTGAACTCTTGGCGCGCGGCTGGCGACAGGGCCGCTTGCTCGCTGAATGTCACTCGGTACGAGTTTCGATACCGCACGGCGAACGCCACGTGCACCCTGATCAGCCACCGAAGCCGTGCGTTAGCCGGCGCATCAGCAGTATGGATAACCTGCCCGCACCGCTCTAGTTCCTCCGACACCAATGACACGATGGTGTCCAGTAGCCATTGTTTGCTCTGCACGTATTGGTAGACCGTCGGTTTCGAGATGTTCGCTTCACGCGCAATGTCTGCCATTGTGCTCGCCTGGTAACCCTTTGCGAGGAAGACGCGCGCAGCCGCGGCAACGACAAGCTCCGTGGTGCTCGCTCGCGCCTGCGCCATAGCTCCTCCTGACTCTTACACCGACCCACGTGGGTTGCCCGGTCAGTTCAGTATAGACGAGCGGTGCGCGGGCGAGGCGCAAGTGCAGCGTCCCGACGTCGCATCAGCTGAATAGGAGTGCCACCATGGCATCAAGCACGTCTTCGCTTCAGGACCAGCACTTCGAGGTTCTGCGCAGTGGCCAGGAAGTTCTGAGCAACGCGATCGATGATTGGGCCAAGCCCGCCAACGAGGCTTGGGGGGAGCCGCCAGGGCGCCTCGATCCCGACCTTCTCGACCCTCAACCCCTCCGAAGCCGTCTATCAGGTCTTCGACTTCGCCAGCGAGGCCCTGCACGCGCAGCGTCGCCTGGTCGACTTCTCCATTGAAACCTGACTTGGCTCACGTTGATCGTTCCAGCAAGATCGCAGGTCTGTGACCTGGGGTGTTGTCGCGCGGGAAGGCGAAAAGTCCGCACTAACCGGCGGGCTCTACGCTGGCCGGGTGTCTCCGTATGTGCGGACGGTGAAGACGAAGTCCGGGGCGCGGGCGGTGCAGATCGTGTACTCGTCGCGTGGGGGCTCGTTGCAGCTGGAGCACATCGGCTCGGCGCACGACGACGCGGCGCTGGAGGCGTTGAAGGCGGTCGCGCGGCAGCGCCTCGCCCGCGGTCAGGGTGAGCTTGACCTGGGCCTGGACGCGCCGGCGGCGGGTGGGCCGCTACCGATCACCTCAACGCGGTCCGCCGCACTGTGGGACGCGCTCGGCCGTGCCTACGACCTACTGGGATT
>NZ_MBLM01000087.1 GCF_001854655.1 Parafrankia colletiae
GTCATGATCGAATGATGCGTCGACGTCGTGTCCGTCCACTGGCTCCGACGTCGGAGTTCGTCGGGTTCCGGTTCCCGTCTGAGGTGATCGTGCTGGCGGTTCGCTGGTACCTACGGTTCGCSCTGTCGTACCGGGACGTCGAGGAGCTGCTCGCTGAGCGCGGCATCGACGTTGATCACGTAACTGTGTACCGGTGGGTCCAACGCTTCACGCCCTTGCTGGTCGACGCCGCGCGGCCCTGCCGGCACCGTCCTGGTGACAGGTGGTTCGTCGACGAGACGTACGTCAAGGTCGCCGGGCGGTGGACGTACCTGTACAGGGCGGTTGACCAGCACGGTCAGGTCATCGATGTCCTCGCCAGCGAACGACGCGACCAGGCCGCGGCACGCCGGTTCTTCACCGCGGCACTGACCCACGGCCGCCGGCCGGTCGAGGTCACCACCGACAAGGCCCCTGTCTACCCTCGGGTCCTCGACGAGCTGCTTCCCGGGGCCTGCCACGTCGATGCCGTGCGGGAGAACAACCGGATCGAAGCCGATCACGGCCGCCTGAAAGCCCGGCTCCGGCCGATGCGCGGGCTGAAACGGCTGCGCTCCGCCCAGACGATCAGCGCAGGGCATGCATTCGTCCAGAACATCCGCCGCGGCCACTACGAACTCGGGACCGACACCGACCCGCACACACGGCTGACAGCCGCGTTTACCGAGCTCACCCTCGCGATCTGATCACCCGCTCGGCAGGGCCAACCATGCCCTGCCTTCCCCCAATGCAACAGATCCGTTCTCAGGACCAGGCGTCCGTGATGCCGAAGGAGGACTCCGTGCGGAATCGATAGCTCTCATTATAAGGCTCAAGCCACAGTTCTCGGCCGCGACGGCGAATATACCGGCCCGGATAGCTATAGGATTCCAGGGCCACCGAACTGGCGCCTAAGCCACGTCGGACCGCGAACGTGGCATCTCTGGCGAAGGACTCGGTCGCACCAAACCCGCTCAGATGCAGCCGGGATCCGCCCTGTCGCAAGAACCGTCCATCGGATGCGCGCAACGAGAAACCGTTTGGATCGGCGAGGCCACGCACAACGGTGAGGGTCGCTTCTCGTCGGACAGCAGTGCTGCTGTCCGACGTGACCACCTCGAGACAGGCGGCGTCGTTGACCAGCCGCCAGTACTGGTTCCCGAGGTCGCCCGATCTCAGTGAAAGTCTGCCCAGAGGAAGGGTCGCACCGCCCGGGACCACTTCCTTCACAACTGTCAGATGCTTCACCACACCGGACAGTCCCGGAAGCTCGACCGGTGCGGACCAAGTGCGAAAGGTGTCATAGCTGTCGGTAAACCAGACTCCGCCCCTCCTGTAGTGTTCGAAATACAGGCGCCAGCCGCCGTTGTCCAGGGGTATCAGAGCCGGCCCTTGGCCGTCGCCAACGACGGAGTCCGGCGATCTCCAGGACGTGTATGGGCCGGTGAGGCTAGGCGCGCTGGCCAACTCGATACGCTTCGAACGGCTGTTCTTATAGAATGCATGGTACGTTGGTCCGACCCCGACAATAAAAAATTCAATGCAACCTGCAGGTAAGCCAACCAACGGCGTTGGGATAGTCCATGTGGCAAGCGAGGAGTCCGTAGCCGTTATCTTGTACGGCCGCAAAGCGCCCCGCGCGCTGCCGCCGACCCGCAGAGAGACAACTATGTTGACGCTACCATCGGCGTCGATGAACCATTCTGGGGCCCAGACACTTCCGACTCGAGACGTCGTCAGCGTGACGTTACCGAGGAAGGTCCAGGTGACTCGGTCGGTACTTGAGGCGAGGCCGATCTGGTTTCCGGCCCGAGCAGTGCTGTGGGCGACGTAGTACATCCCGTCGGTGTGTCGCATGATGCTGGGATCGCGAACCAGTCCACATGGGGGTGTGTATCCGGAATCCCTCAGCAGCGCGAACCCGGTGGCGTCCAACGACTCATAC
>NZ_MBLM01000088.1 GCF_001854655.1 Parafrankia colletiae
CCGGCGGCACGGTTGTCGCGGTCGCGAACAGGGTCTCGCGAACGAGCCCGCCCGCCGGTGCGACGGTGTCGTCGTCCCCGCCACCCCCGCAGGCCGTGAGCGTGAGACCGGCGGCAAGCAAGACGGCGGCAAGGTTGCAGGTGCGGCGCATGATGGTCCCCCCCGAATTGTGACTGTGACGACGGGCACCTTACTGGGTGTGCGGGGGCAGGTACGACAACGCCCCGGCCCCTACGGGCGTGGGGCCGGGGCTGTTGTCGTGTTGTCAGAACGCCGGCTGGTCCGGCGCCGGCTCGGTCGGGGCCTCGTCGTCCGGGGTGACCTCCACCGGCTCACCCAGCGCGAAGCTGACGCCGGTCACATCGCCCGGGACGACGTCGACTGCGACCGACCCGCGGTAGGTCACCCCGGCGTCGGTCACGCCCTCGACGGACAGGACGGCGGTGCCGACGGTGCCGGTCGCGGCCACCTCGCCGGAGAAGCCGTCCTCCGCGACGGTGAGCGTCAGGACGTCCGGACGGTCGACGGTGAAGGTGGGCGCCGCGCCGCCGAGCGACACGGCGTTGCCGACCTCGTCGACACCGCTGATGCTGAACGGGATCTTCTTGTCTGCCTGAAGGGTGGCCATGAACTGGGCTCCTGTCGGGTTGCGGTTGGTTGAGAGAGGGGACGGGTGGACAGGTGGGAGCGGGCGCGGGCGATCGGCCGTGGGGCCGATCCGCCACAGCACCCGCGGGGGGTGCAGGCCGGGGATCCGCGCCTCGACGATCAAGTCGAGGTCGCCGAGTGGGATCCGCATCAGGCCCTGGACTCGGCGCGGATCTCGTCGACGGTGGCGGGGGCGTAGACCGACCGGCGGGTCACGAACGACGTGATCAGCAGCAGGATGATGCCGGCGACGCCGGTCACCCGGTCGGTGGTCGCGGTGTCGAACTGCCAGACCCCGATCACGGTCAGGAAGCCGATCACGTACTTGAGGAAGTCGAGGATGGCGACGGGTTCGTACCTCATGGAGTTCTCCTTCGGGGTGGGGTTCACGAGGTGCGCGTGGCGTAGATCGCGCGGAGCCGTCCGCCTGCCGCCTCCGCGAACGCGGCCAGCGCCACCGGGTCGGTTTCTGTGCGGATCGCGGCCAGGAGCCGCTCTGCGGTCAGCGGCTCGCCAGCCGGATGCTGCGCGAGAACCTGCGCCAGCTGCCGGCCCAGGGCGGCCACGCCGTCGGCGCTGGCCTTGGCGTGGTTGAACGTCTCCTGCGCGGTCCGCAGGGTCTCCCGGCTCGTACCGGGCCAGGTCGTCTGCCCGGGACCGGTGCCCTCGTTGAGCACCTTGCGCAGGGTGGCCTCGTCCATGTCGTCCTCCTCGGCTGCCGCCGGCCGGCTCGCTGATGTCGTGGGCCCGCCGGGCACGTCGGCGAGGATGTCGGCCCGCTGGGCTTTGCGGATCTCTCCAGGGCACCCGGGATGCGATCCCCAGGCCGTCCCGCCCATCCCGTGCCAGCCGAGCCCGGTCACGCCCGGGGATTCGGCGAGCTGGAGATCCCAGCCCCATCGGTCGTGGCCCCACCGGTAGAGCCGGGCGAGTGTGCCGAGCTGGGCGGCGGTGAGCCCCTCGCCCGGAAAGCCTTCGGTTTCCACCGAGTGCCAGTGGGCGTTGCCGGCGGCCTGCGCCCATGCGACCCGATCGGCGGGGACGTACTGCTCGATCGCGCCGGACTTCGCCACCCACCAGTGCGACGACGCCTTGACGTCGGCGCGGGCGAACCATCCCCAGGGGCTGTTGTCGCCTGCCTGGACGTGGAGGATCAGCCCGCGGGACAGAGTGAGCGTGCCGCCCATGTCCTGCGTGAGCGGCCGGCGGACGACTCCGGGCGCCCACAGCGTCTCCGGTGGCGGGGTGGCCCGGGCGACCGCCGCCGGCGGGACGAGCAGCGTCCGCATTG
>NZ_MBLM01000089.1 GCF_001854655.1 Parafrankia colletiae
CCTGCCGGGCCGATGACCTCCGGGTTACCCAATGCAGCCAAGAGCCTCACCCGCCAGTTGTACGCCGAAGGCAAGGCCAGTCGACAGCAGCTCCTCGATGCGGAGGCAGCCGCTTATCACAGCGCGGGAACGTGTACGTTCTACGGCACGGCCAATACCAATCAGCTGCTCATGGAGATCATGGGCCTGCACCTTCCAGGTGCCAGCTTCGTCAACCCGGATACTGCTCTGCGTGACGCCCTCACGGCCGCTGCCGGGCATCGGATCACCCAGCTGACCACTCTCGGCGATTCCCACACGCCAATCGGCGAGATTATTGATGAGCGCGCGATTGTAAACGGCGTTGTTGGCCTGCTTGCCAGCGGCGGTTCGACGAACCACACCATGCATCTGGTCGCGATTGCCGCTGCCGCAGGAATACGGTTGACCTGGGACGATTTCGGCGCCCTGTCGGCTGCGGTGCCATTGCTTGCACGAATCTACCCCAATGGTCCTGCCGACGTGAACCATTTCCATGCAGCAGGAGGTACAGCGTTCCTCATCAGTGAACTGCTGGACGCAGGCATGCTGCATGGTGACGTCCGTACCGTCGCGGGCGACGGGCTCGATCACTACCGGCAGGAACCGGTCCTGGCAGGTGACGAGCTACTCTGGAGAAGCGGGGCGACAAAGAGCCTCGATGGGGATGTGCTGCGCCAGGTGTCCCACCCATTCGCGCCCGACGGCGGTTTGCGTATGCTCAGCGGCGGGCTCGGTCGGGCGGTAGTTAAAACGTCTGCGGTGCGAGCAGAACATCTCCTCATCGAGGCACCAGCGAGGGTTTTCGACGGCCAAGCAGAATTCCTTTCCGCATTCGAGGCAGGCGATCTTAGCGGTGATTTCGTGGCAGTCATCCGTTACCAGGGCCCACGCGCCAACGGCATGCCTGAGCTTCACAAACTCATCCCGGCCCTCGGCGTGCTACAGGACCGCGGCCACAGGGTTGCCCTCGTGACAGACGGAAGGATGTCCGGCGCTTCGGGAAAGATTCCTGCCGCGATCCACGTCACTCCGGAGGCAGCTGCGGGCGGGCCCATCGCCCGTGTACGAGACGGCGATGTCATCCGGCTCGACGCTACGACTGGTTCGCTTGAGGTGATCGGCACTGATCTCAGTGATCGTGAGCCCACGGAGAAGTCACTTGCCTCGGACGCGGGGATAGGGACCGGACGCGAGCTCTTCGCTGCGTTCCGGAGCGTTGTCGGCCCAGCCGACTCCGGGGCCAGCGTGCTGACGGTAACGGCATGACCTCGATCTCACGCCCTTCGTCCCTGCTCAACATCGCGCCAGTCATACCCGTCGTTGTCGTGCATGACATCCTGACAGCGGTGCCGCTCGCCCGTGCTCTCGCCGCTGGAGGCTTGAAGATCTTAGAGGTGACACTGCGCACCGACGCAGCCCTACAGGCGATCGAGCTGATCACGGCGGAAGTGCCGGACATTCTCGTTGGCGCTGGAACGATCACCTCGAGCGATCAGGCAAGGCAGTCCGTGGACGCCGGCGCACACTTCCTGGTCAGTCCCGGATGCACCGATCGGCTGCTAGACGCGATGGACGACAGCGGCCTGCCTTATCTACCCGGTGTCGCTACCATCTCGGAGATGCTTAAGGTTCTCGACCGCAAGAAGGTCGAGATGAAGTTTTTCCCCGCCAAGGCCGCGGGAGGTATCCCCTACCTCCAAGCGGTAGCGGGACCGCTACCGCAAATCCGGTTCTGTCCGACCGGCGGCATCACCGCCGCTACGGCTGAGGCCTATCTGAGCGAGCCAAATGTCGGATGCGTCGGCGGATCTTGGGTGACACCACCCGATGCTATCTGGGATGGTGATTGGA
>NZ_MBLM01000090.1 GCF_001854655.1 Parafrankia colletiae
CTGGACGTCTTCGTCGAGACCGTGCTGGTCCCGGCGTTCACCCGAGGAGCACGAAGGGCACGCAACCCCGTCTACCTGCGGGAAGCCGCTGCCCTGGCACGAGCACGCCGACGCGGTGACCCCGCCGAGGTGCGCCGGGTCCGTCAACGTATGCGTAACCTGCCCAGCTGCGATCCCCAGGATCCGGGTACCGAGGGACTGTTTCAAGATCGGCTCTGGCTCACTTTCGGTGGTGACGGTGTGTGGTCCCCGGTGAGGCTTGACGGTGGAAGGCAGCCAATCCGCTCGGCGTGTGGCGACACGATGTGTCATGTCGGGATCGAATCGTCTGGTTGAGCTGGTGTTCTCGGGTCTGTCGCCGCTGGTCATCGAGGACGTGGCCGACGAGGGCGAGCTGGTCCGATTGCGGGCCCGGACGCCTGAGAGGGCGTTTGACTTGCCCTGATTGTGGCTTATGCCCTAATAAGTACCTCGCCAGGTGAGGGTGGCTTCGCCTGTTATGCGCCTGGCGAGGTTATCGATCATGGCTATGTGGATCATGGCTTCGGAGTTGGCCGGGAGGGTCTCGTAGTCGCGGGCCAGGCGGCGGCGCAGCATGATCCACCCCAGGCTGCGTTCGACGACCCAGCGTCGTTTCACGACGTGAAAGCCACGGATCCCGGTTTTTCTGGGAACGACTTCGACGTCGATGCCGAGGGTGGCCCCGTGTTCGATGGCGGTGTTTTTGAAGCCGGTGTCGACCCAGGTCTTGGATATCGCCTGGTAGGTGTTTTTGGTCTGGTCGAGCAGGCGTATTCCGATGGCGTTGTCGGACAGGTGTGCGGCGGTGACGGTCACGGCGAGGAGCAGGCCGAGGGTGTCGGTGACGATGCCCCGCTTCCGGCCGACGATCTTCTTGCCGGCGTCTGTGCCCTGGCTGGTCAGGGGCACGTTGGTGGAGGTCTTGACGCTCTGGGTGTCGAGAATGCACGCGGTCGGTTCGAGGGTGCGGCCGGCCTTGACCCGGGCCAGGCCGGTCAGGTCGTAGTTCAGCCGGGCGAAGATTCCCTCGTCCCGCCAGGCAGCGAAGTAGAAGTAGACGGTGCCGTGGGGCGGGAAGTCGTGGGGCAGATATTTCCAGGCGATCCCCGTCCGGTTGACATACAGGATCGCGTTGAAGACCTCGCGTAGCTCGGCCTGGGCCGGCTGGCCGGTGGGCCGGCGGTCGAGCCGGGCCTGGCGCCAGGCGTGCAAGGTCGGGGCGATCAGCTCCCACCGGGCGTCCGACAGGTCGCTGGGGTACGGCTTGCGCGGGTTCACGACAGATGCTCATACCTCAAACCGTGTGACCGGACCTGTCCACTCGGCCAGCCAGGAGATTCTTCCCCATCTCTACGCCAGACGGAATCCGAGGAGAATCTACCAATAGAACAGACAGCTCGATCATAAAGTTGGGATGCGTAAACACGTCCCTACAGTGCAAAATGCAAGAAAAGGAGTCGCGCCCAAAAACGACTTGCCTTACCATAACTACTCAAACGCCCTCTCAGCCGCGGCCAGCGCCGCTCCCATCGCGTCACGGGTCAGGTCGGTGCAGTAGGCCGGCGCTCCGGG
>NZ_MBLM01000091.1 GCF_001854655.1 Parafrankia colletiae
GTAGCGGGTGAGGTCACGCAGGTGGCGGATCGGCTCCGGCGGCACGAACGACGCTTTGAGCAGGCCGCACTCGCCGAGCTGACACAGCCAGGCCGCATCGGACACGTCGGTCTTGCGCCCGGGTAGGCCCTTGGCGTGGGCGGCGTTGACGAGGATCACCGGCAGGCAGTCTTCCAGCAGGTAGAACGCCCCGCGCCAGTAGTCGCCCGTGGCCTCCATGACCACCAGGGTGACCTTCTCGGCGAGAAGCCAGTCCCGCAGTTCCAGCAGCGCGTTGGTCGTCGTCGCGAACGTGCGGGTCTCCTGCCGGCGCGACCGGCCCCGGCCTGGCTTCGGCGTGCGCACGCACGCCTTGAGGTCCTTCTTGCCGATGTCCAGCGCGGCGCACCGGTCGTGCAGCAGTTCCACCGGGGTTCCTCCGAATCCTCCAGACACACCGTCAGGCGCGGCCGACCGGAGGGACCACAGGCCTCGGAAGAGTCTGACCYGCGTGCTCGAAGCAACAATCACCAGCGCCTGTCGGTGGTCCCCGCGCCATCCTGACTCCCGAGCTCGGGTGGCATCACAGTTGCACCGGCGTCCCGGACGGYCGCGGCCCCGATTTTCCCGCCACCACGGCGGCCCAGCGCAGCGGCCCCAGTTCCTGAGTCGAAAATGACTCAGGGTGAGGCTGTCAGGGTGACCCGGTGGCCAAGCTGGATGATCTCTGCGGGCGGATCGGGGGCCGGTTCGGCCGGGCGGAGCCGCGGCGGCGGACCGTGGAGTATCAGGTGGTTGTGCCGAGGCGAAGTGCGGCCAGAACGGCGAAGCGCGCGTCGACGGGGTCCGGTTTTCCCTTGCCGCGTCGGGCGGCGCGGTGGGGCTGGTCGCACTCGACGACGAGCAGACCGGCGGAGGACCGGGCGCGTGTCAGACCGACGCCGTAGCTGCAGGTTCCTTCGATAGATACGAAGATCCGTGGTCCGGGGGCGCGAGTGGTGTCCACCACCGAAGGCCCAGCCGACGCGCCAGGCCTTCCAGCCCCGACTACCGACTTACCGGACATCCTTACCGGAACCGGCAGACGCACCTGAATCCTTTGGCTTGCCAGGTGCGGTGGCCGGTTTACCAGGTGCGGCAGGCTTGCCAGGTGCGGTGGCCGGT
>NZ_MBLM01000092.1 GCF_001854655.1 Parafrankia colletiae
TCTCGGTACAGATCGGCGACGGTGCCGGTGTGAGGCTCGACCTCATCGGGCAGCAGCGCCGTCAGCTCTCCGACGGGCGCGCGCGAACGGCTCGCGATCGCGTTCAGCGTCGCAACGTAACGCTCCAAGATCTCTTCGGCGCTGGCCGTGTCGTACGCGTCGCGGCGGTAGGAGAGCCGCACATGCACGGACGCGGATCCTGCACGCTCCCATGCATTCACTGCGAACGTCACCGGATAGTGCGTGGCGTCATCCACGGCGGAGCCGACCACTCGGACGCCGGCCCAGTCACGTTCGTCGCGCACCTGGAAGGGCAGGTTCTGCACCACGAACAACGTGTCGAAGAGCGCTGCCATACCAGCAGACGCCTGAATGCTCGTCAGCGCGGTGTCGGGATGGTCGATGACGCGCAGCTGCTCGAACTGCACTCGCGCGAGCATCTCCTGAGCTGTCTCGAACGGGCTAAGACGCACGCGCATCGGTACCGTGTTGAAGAGCACCCCGATGGTCCGGTCCGCGTCGGGAAGCTCGGGAGGGCGGCCGGACACCGTGTTGCCGAACACCACGTCATCGCTGCCAGTCAGGCGGCTGAGGGCGACAGCCCAGGAAACCTGCAGGACTGTACCCACCGTCACCTGCGCAGTCCGCGCGGTACCGAAAACCGCAGCAGCGGCCGATGGATCAAGATCGTAATGCAGATCGCCCGTGTCGATCTGCCCCGCACCGAGATCGCCGCCCTCTGGCCAGAGCATCGTCGGGCCAGACAGCTCGGCGAGATAGTCGCTCCAGGCGCGGACGGCGGTCTCCGGATCCCGACCGTCGAGCCACTCAAGATACGAACGGAATGACGCCGGTTCGACGCGATCCGCGTACCCGGGATCCGCGTAGATCGTGAGGATCTCCTCCAACAGGGCCTTCAACGACCAGCCGTCCAGCAGAATGTGCTCAAAGCTCATCGCCAGAATCCAGGCATCGGTCGACCGCTCGATGAGGGTGAACCGGATCAGCGGTGGAGTCTGGAAGTCGAAGGGCTCACGTCGCTCGGCTGCCAGGAAATCACCGATGTCCACACGGAGTTCGGACCACTCGGTGAGCGAGATGATTCGGAACGGTGCATCTGCGACAGCGGGGATCACCTGCGCCTCACCTGAGGGCACGAAGGCGGCACGAAGGTTCGGGTACCGGTCGAGCGCGACCCTCACCGCACCCTCTAGACGGTCAGGGTCGACCGCGCCTGACAACTCTCTCGTGGCCTGCGATACATAGGCGTTGTGATCATCCGACTCCTGCGCGCGCACCATGTGGTAAAAGATGCCGCGTTGCAACGTGGACAACGGGAGGATCTCGGCGGCTTTGCCGTAGAGGGCACGGATGCGCTCTTCTTCCTCCCACGAGATCGTGAGACGGTCAGCTCGACGAAGACGCAGCCCGCTTGGCGACTGCCTCGACAGCGTGAGCGCGAAGTCGATCTGGGCGGTCACGGTGGCGATCTCCTCCGCCAGCGCGCGCACATCCAGGTCGA
>NZ_MBLM01000093.1 GCF_001854655.1 Parafrankia colletiae
TAACGACTCAGGACACCTGGAAACGTCTCGCGTCGACTTGGTCATCGCTGTAGGCATCTCTCACTGCTGCGGTTGTTTCGAGGCGTGATTAGGATAGATTTTAAATTCTCCTTGTCAAAATCTTCATCCGTGCGGCTCATGTAGCATGCCGCAAACCTGGCAGGATCAGGCACAGCACTGCCGCGGCGGCGGCCGTGGCGGCGAAGGCGCCCACCGCCCAGGCACCGGACACGTGCTGGACAAACAGCCCAGCGGTCAGCGGCGCCAGCGCAGCCAGCGCGGTAGTCGCCATGACCACGGTGTTGATGACCCGGCCGCGCATTTCTGCCGGAGCACTGCGGAGCGTCACGGCAAACAGCGCGGCGTTCACGGCCGGCGCGAGCAGCAGCGCCAGGGCGATCGGCGCCGCCACCAGCGGCGACGGGAGGAGCGGTGCCGCAGCGCCGAACAGCAGGGCCCCAGCCAGGGTGATCGTGGTGGCCAGGGCTCCCAGGCGCATGCGCCCCTGCAGCCGGGGTGCCACTATGGCGCCGAGCAGCCCGCCGGCCGCGATGGTCGCCTGCACCAGGCCGAGCACCGCGGTGGAGGTACCGTGCTGACGCAGCGCGAGCGTGACGGTGAAGATCACGCCGGTGAAGGCGAAGTTCATCAAGGGTGCCGTTATCGCTACCGCGCGCAGGATCGGCACCTGCCAGACGACCTGCAGGCCATCGGCCACCTCGCGCCACAACGCCTTGCGCTCGGCCGCGTTCTCCGGGCGGAACTGCCCCCGGATCCTTTTCGCCGTGCCGAACGAGACAACGTAGGAGACGGCATTGACGAGGAACGGGACAGCCTGACCCAGCCCGAAAAGAGTTCCGCCGAGCGCCGGGCCGGCCAGGGCGGCGGTGTAGGTCCTGGCCTCGGTGGCGGCCGCCGCCTGCTCCAGTTGCCGGTCCGGCACGATCCCCGACAGTGCCGCGGCAGCCGCCGGGTTGAAGATGGCGCCTGCGCCTCCCTCGATCAGGCACACGACCAGGACGACCGGCCAGGACGCGAGATCGGTCACGATCAGAATGCCGAGCAGGGCCAGCAGGACCGCACGCATGATGTCGCAAATGATCATCGTCAGCCGCCGGTCGAACCGGTCGGAGAGCGCCCCGGCAGGCAGCTGCAGGCACAGCAGGGTAATTGCCCGCGCCGTCCCCACCACCCCGGCGAGCACCGCCGAGTGGGTCAGCGCCAGAATAAGCAGCGGGTAGGCGAGCAGGCCGATCCCCGAGCCGGTATCAGAGAGCAGCTGGCCGATCCACAGCATACGGAAGCCCTCGTTGCGCCGGAGAGGAACCTCTTTTTGCACATCGGCATCTGTCTCGATTCCGGCGGCAWCGCTCACCTTCGACATTGTATGCTCCAAGGGTTAAGGATGTCCACGTACTGGACGATCTTCGGCGAGCGATGATCCAAATCGCCGCCTAATTTCCTGAGTCGTTAATTCGTTCGCAGTAGGCAGCGAGGGTTTCG
>NZ_MBLM01000094.1 GCF_001854655.1 Parafrankia colletiae
GTGTCGGACGAAGACGGGCTGGTTCGGGTACGGGCACGGACACCGGAGGTGGCGGTCGCCTGTCCGGGCTGCGGGGTGCCCACGTCGCGGGTACACAGCTACGCCGAGCGGACGGTAGCCGACATGGCGCTCGACGCGCGCCGCGTGCTTCTGGGGGTGCGGGTCCGCCGGTTGGTGTGCCCCACACGCGGGTGCCGGCAGACGTTCCGCGAGCAGCTACCCGGAGTGCTGGAACGCTACCAGCGGCGCACACCGAGGCTGGCCGCGCAGATCGGCGCGGTCGTCCGGGAGTTAGCCGGCCGCGGCAGTGTGCGGGTGCTGTCCGCGTTGACGGTGTGCCTGTCGGTGCAGACCGCGCTGCGCTGCCTGCTCCGTCTGCCACTCCCGCCGGTCACGGCGCCACGGGTGCTGGGCGTGGACGACTTCGCGCTGCGCCGCCGGCGCCGCTACGCCACGATCCTCATCGACGCGCAGACCCGCCGCCGCGTCGACGTCCTGCCCGACCGTGGTGCCGACGCGTTGGAGGCCTGGCTACGTGCCCACCCCGGCGTGGAGGTGGTCTGYCGGGACGGCTCCGGAACCTACGCTGAAGCGGTCCGCCGTGTCCTTCCCGACGCGGTCCAAGCCAGCGACCGGTGGCAGTGCGCCATGAGGCGCCTGGTTGTATCCCCGGCTCAGCCGGGAGGAACTCGGAGGGAGGTTCCTGGGTTCGATGGCTTACCTGGATCCGAAAGGTGAAGGGGACAGCAGCATGCCATTGAAGCGGTGGCCGTGCTCAGGCGTTGGAGGCGGCGCGCCGTGGAACCCGCGTGATATGGCGAAGGCTGGATTGCTTGAATCCTAATTCCCAGGAGATGGAAGGTCGCATCCGTCGGAAATGACGTCCGAAGCCGACGCCGCATCCTGCCCTGGTCTGATGYCATGGCCGGGGTAACCTCCGGGGTGCGGAGCGATGCCCAGTGAGGGCATTCAAGGGAATGAGTGGGACGCCTACGTCACGCTGTCACGTACAACCAGGACGAACATGGGATCGCCTACGGGACGCGAGTCCTACGGCGACGGAGGTCCCGTAGTAGTCGCCGGAGTCACGCCCGGCCGAGGAGTCCGGGAGAGYCGGAATCAGGGCGAAGGGGACCAGGTGATCGGACACTCGGAATCGGGAGGTTTGCGTAATGCAAAGCGCCGAAACGGTGCTGGGTGTCCTGCGTGAGCGCGGCAGGCGCGGTCTGCCGTTGGAAAGACTGTATCGGCAGTTGTTCAACCCGCAGTTGTATCTTCTGGCCTACGGGCGCCTCTACTCCAACAAGGGGGCGATGACGCCCGGGGTCACCGGGGAGACCGTGGACGGGATGTCGCTACGTAAGATCGACACTATTATCGAGGCGCTGCGTCGCGAGCGCTATCGGTGGAGCCCGGTCAAGCGGATCCACATCCCGAAGAAGAACGGCAGGAC
>NZ_MBLM01000095.1 GCF_001854655.1 Parafrankia colletiae
CGGGAGGTGGCGGTGAACCGCCTCAGTCTCCGTCGAAGCCGGGGCGGTTCAGTCGGGGCGGAGCTGGCGCAGTAGGCGGGTCTCGTCGAAGTAGATGCGGTTCTCGGTGACCAGGCCGCCGTCCACCCGGTACACCTCGACGATCTGYAGGGTCACGAGGTTGCCGCTCGCCGGGATCGGCTCACCGCCGGTGGCCGTGAACGGGCTCGTGTGCCGGGCCGTCAGCGTGGACTCCTCGACGACCAGCGGGCTCTGCTCAACGAGAAGGTGCGTGTCGACCTCGATGTCGCCGAAGGCGGACAGGAAGGCATCGCTGTGGTTGACCGCCGCCTCGCGGCCGATGAGGTGCACCCCGCCGGGCGCCTCCATCACGACATTCTCGGCGAGCAGTCCGAGCAGTGTCTCCCGGTCACCGGTCTCGAAGGCGGCGATCACCCGCCTGACCGTGTCCAGCGCGTCACTCATGCCTCCCATCCAAGCCCATGGGCCCCCGCCACATTCACGATGGTGAGGAGTGCGGGCCCTGCTCGGCGCACTAGGACAGGGGCGGGGCAGCCTCGTCCCCCCGGGTCTGGTTCCGAGTGCTGGCGGCCGGGGTCGTCGTCGATCCTCACGTGGCCGATGGCGATGGCGACACGTCGGGAGGTGCCGCGGAGGTGGTGGCCGGCGTCGGCGGTGTGGAGGTGGACGGTGGGGCGGGCGGACTGGCCGAGGCTGCCGGCGGACTGGCCGGCGGGGGKGGGGCTGGGGGTGTTGTTGTGGGGGCTGGTGGCCTGGGTGCGAAGGCGGCGGGGGTGATGTTGCGGATCCGTAGGCGAATGTGGGTGGGGCAGTGCTGGTCGGCGGGTGTGGCTTTCAGCGTGAGGAGGAGGGCGTTGTCGGGCAGGTTGGCGTTGGCGAGGCTCGTGCCGGGGATTCGGGCGAGCAGCGCCGGCGTGCCGGCTTCTTGATCGTCCTCAAGTTGCAACCTGGTTGATGCGACGGGTGTGCCGCTGGTTGTGGTTGCGGTGGTCTCGACGGTGACGGTGGTGGTGCGCCAGGGTCGGCGGGTGGTGGTGATGTCGAGGGCTTCGGCGCCGGGGGTGGCCGGGTCGAGGTCGGTGACGGTGACGGCGAGGTCGTCCGCGCGCAGTGGGTGGCAGGCTTCCAGTTCCCATTCCTCGTCGGGGTCCGGCGTCGGGGGTGGGGTGGGTCCTGCGGGTGTCGGGTCCGGGCTGGATGTCGGTCCGGCGGGTGGCGGGCTGCCGGGGCTGGTCGGGGGCCTCGTCGGCGTGAGCGTGACGATGGGGATGTCGCCGAGCCCGGAACCTTCGAGCCCGTTGGGGCTGGCGGTTGATGCGGTGGTCTCGGGAATCGGATCGCCGGTGCCGCTGGTGCCGGTGTCACTGCTGCCGCTGCTGTTGCCGGTGCCTGTCTGGGGGGTGGC
>NZ_MBLM01000096.1 GCF_001854655.1 Parafrankia colletiae
GGGCCTGTAAAAGTAACGGTGTGACCCTGATCAGGGAGTACACCTAATGACGATCATGACCGACATGACGGACACTGCCGAGGTGTCTACCCAGGAGCCTGCCGGCCGGTCCCGTACGTCGAAGGCGACGCCGGCGGGGCTGGATCCCGCGCTGGTCGCCCAGCTGGTGACCCAGGCTCGCGCGCAGGGTGTGCAGCTGTCCGGTGAGGGTGGGCTGCTGGCACAGCTGACGAAGATCGTGCTGGAGTCCGCGCTCGACGGGGAACTCACCGACCATCTCGGCTACGACCGGCACGACCCGGCCGGCGCGAACAGCGGGAACTCCCGCAACGGCAGCCGGTCGAAGACCGTGCTGACCGATGTGGGCCCTGTCGAGATCGACGTGCCGCGGGACCGGGCGGGCTCGTTCGAGCCGGCGATCGTGCGTAAGCGGCAGCGGCGGCTGTCCGGGGTCGAGGACCTGGTGCTGTCGCTGTCCGCGAAAGGGCTGACCACCGGGGAGATCTCCGCGCACCTGGCCGAGGWGTACGGCGCGCAGGTCTCCAAGCAGACGATCTCCACGATCACCGACCGGGTGATGGAGGGCATGACCGAGTGGCAGAACCGGCCGTTGGACCCGGTGTATCCGGTGGTGTTCCTCGACGCGATCAACGTCAAGATCCGGGATGGGAAGGTCGCGAACCGGCCGATCTACCTCGCGCTGGCCGTGACCGTCGAGGGCACCYGCGACATCCTCGGTCTGTGGGTCGGCGACGGCGGTGAGGGTGCGAAGTTCTGGCTCCAGGTCTGCACCGAGCTGAAGAACCGCGGTGTCGAGGACGTGCTCATGGCCGTCTGCGACGGCCTGAAGGGCCTCCCCGACGCGATCGAGCAGGTCTGGCCCCGCACCGTGGTCCAAACCTGCGTGATCCACTTGTTGCGCAACAGTTTCCGTTATGCCGCCCGGCAGGACTGGGACGCCATCGCGAAGGCGCTGCGGCCGGTCTACACCGCCCCGACTGAAGGCGCGGCCACGGAACGGTGGCTGGAGTTCGCCGAGGCCTGGGGTGCCAGGTATCCGGCGATCGTCCGGTTGTGGGAGAACGCCTGGGCCGAGTTCACTCCGTTCCTGGCCTTCGACGCCGAGATCCGCCGGGTCATCTGCTCCACCAACGCCATCGAGAGCGTCAACGCCCGGATCCGCCGCGCGGTCCGGGCCCGCGGGCACTTCCCGAACGAGACCGCCGCGCTGAAGTGCATCTACATGGCGGTCATGAGCCTGGATCCCACCGGACAGGGCCGCAAACGCTGGGTCATCCGCTGGAAAGGCGCACTCAACGCCTTCGACGTCGCCTTCGACGGCCGACTCACCGCAGGCCGCAAGTAGTCCGATTCGCCCCGGTTACACCGCTAACTTTACAGACCCG
>NZ_MBLM01000097.1 GCF_001854655.1 Parafrankia colletiae
CCCCGCCGCGTCGCAGCAACCGCCCAGGCCATCCACATCCTCTCAACCGAAGCCGCTTGAAACGTCAGGATGGAAAAGGCTCATTGTACGAACGAGCCTGGCTTTGTTCAGCGTATAAATCGGAGTAGGACTTACTTTTCAGCATGCTCGACATCGGGAGAGCATCAGCGTATTGAATCTCAATTTTACCAACGCTCATGTTACGCCGGACAGGATAATTTTGGTCGTCTACGAACCCCTCTTCTACGAGAAAATTGGTGAGCCTCACGATCTCATCAAAGACCCCTTGGGCCGATGGAGTATTCATTCCTGTTCAGCTCTTCCCAAGATTCCCTTCATCCGCTGTACGAATTCTGGATCGAGATCTTCGACATAGAGGCGGCCGGACTCGAGATCCTTCAGGAGGTCTTTCGCCGAGGCGCGTCTCTTATTGAGATCTTCCTCCTCGCCGACCGTCATGTCTCTATGGATGACTTGGATGGTTTCCCTCTGTTCCGATGTCGGATAATCAAAACTGAGAGTAAAATTCGCGGCTTTAACTCTTTCATATTCCTCGATGAGTTGATCCATCTTAGGGCCCACACCGACGACGCGCACCCATGCCTTGCTGCGAGTTATTGCTGTAAATAGTCTGCTACGAAGACGCGCTAGATTTGTAGAGTCAGACTGGCACTCGTCGGCATTGACAATGTAGACCATGCCAGCCTCATTACCCTTGGCTCGATAGATCCCCGTGAAAGTTATTGAATCGCGATCAGGCTGGAAGAATATATCGGCGAGCGTGTCGACACCAGCCAGATGGTTTGGGATTGATCTATCGAGCAACGCTTTTCGGATCGGGCCGAGATTCCGTCGGGTTGAGATCGGATCTGTATTTATGACGACTATATCGTCGTGCCGGAGTTCCTCTTCATTGAGGTCCCGCGCAATCTGATCGGCGACCCATTCATTCTGCGCTTCCTTGCTCGGGAAACTCTGAAATACGATCAGGTCGTCCACAGACGAATGTTCCTCGAGAAATMCCGGACTGGTATCCTCGGTCCTACCCAAAGTCACGCGCGAGCCAGGAACAAGATGACCCGAATAGACATGGTATCCGATGTCAGTCCACAGTGATGGTTGATCGAACATCTGCACGAGCCCGATAGATGCCGAATCCCAACCCGTGAGCACTGACCAGGACCGGGCGAGAGTTCCGGTAGCACTTCTCCAAGACTATATCGCGCCTGGCAGTCTGATTGTAAACGGAAGAATCGAAGGAGACATTTGGTCGTCCCATTTCATCACTCCCAAATATCTCCTCCGTCGATGGAAGACCCTCGCCAGAGAGGTTCTGAAGTTCGTCGTAAGCGTAGACAAGCCTGCGGTTCTCGTCGAGCATT
>NZ_MBLM01000098.1 GCF_001854655.1 Parafrankia colletiae
AGGTCGTTGAAGCGATGCAGGGCTACTCAGATCTCGGGATGGACGGCCTGGCGCTCACGTTCCATGACTACCCGGATGCAGTGGAGTACTTCATCAGCGACGTCCATCCCTTGCTGATGGATGCCGGTCTGCGTACCGAGAAGCCGCTCGAGAACTGAGGTGAGCGCAATGACCGGGTGTCATACAGTGGGGAGGTCGACGTCGTGAGTTTCTCGGACGCACAAGTCCTCGAGCTCCTGGACAAGCAGGCCCTCTACGACAATCTGATGCGGTACTGCCGCGGCATCGATCGCATGGACCTGGAAATGATGAAGTCCACCTATTGGGCCGACGGGACAGACTCTCACGGGCGATACGAGGGCACTGCTCATGGTTGGTGCGAGGAGGCCATGAAATCCCGGGAGGTACTCGTCAGTTGCAACCACCACGTCGGAAACGTCTACTCAGAGATCGAGGGTAGCCGCGCCAAGCGGGAGAGCATGTTCATGGTGGTCACCACTTATCTCGGCGGTTCGCCGACCATGTTCTTGGGTGGCCGCTACCGGGATCTCTGCGAGAAGCGTGACGGCGAATGGAAGATCCTACGACGGGTGTGCGTCTGGGACTGGAATCAGCAGGCAGAACATAATCCGGGCTGGAAGATCATGCAGGCACCGGAATCGACGTACTGGGGCAGATTCTTTCCCGAGGACCCCATCTATCAGGACTGGTACGAGAGCCCCAAGACGCTCGCGGCGAATTCCAACCGACCGGAGGTCGTCGACGCGTGACGCGACGTCCGTGTCGTCATCGGCTCGATGTCCCTTTCAAGGGCGAGGCTACATCCGTTTTTGCTAAGGACTACCGGGTACGAGTAGCCCAGCCGTTGTCCACTCCGGAGCAGGTCCACAAGGCGAATCTTGATCGCGGTCGTATCGATCTTGGGCAACGCCGCCGTTCAAGGGCGAGACTGATATGAGCACCCAGGTGGTTGCCGTCGTGGCTAATCCCAAGTCGCAATCACGGACACTGCTTGCTGCGCGAATTCTGGCCGAGGCATTGAGCGAAGAGATATCTGCACCTGGTCGCTCGTGGACCTGGCTCTCATTGCTGAGGGATTGCTGATCCCCTGGCAACTGTCCGCGGAGGCCGAGGAGGCCCGCGAAGCCGCCCAATCGGCCGTACTTGTGGTCGTCGCCACGCCGACGTACAAGGCGAGTTTCACTGGTCTGCTCAAACTCTTTCTCCACACGTTCGCCGCCGGCTCGCTGTCTAAA
>NZ_MBLM01000099.1 GCF_001854655.1 Parafrankia colletiae
CCTCGGGACGGATGTTCTTGCCGATCTTTACCAGGTTGGTCTCGTAGGTGTCCCAGTCGAGGTAGCCCTCGTGGTGGTCGCGGATCAGGACCTCCCACTCGCCGCGGGGAACGGCTTTGTGGCGGGTGCGCACGGTGCCGTCCTGGCCGACGTAGGTGTGCTTGCGGGTGCGGCCGTAGACGTAGGCGCCGGCGTAGGCCGGGTGGGTCAGGATGGTGTGGACGGCGTGGTAGRTCGGTTCGACCCACGCGACCTCCGTGCCCTGGCCGGCGGCGGTGGCGTAGCCGTTGCGCTGGAGCGGCAGCTTGAGGTTCTCCTCGCGTAGCCACAGCCAGACCTTGCGCACCGARCCGACCTCGCCGAACCGGCGGAAGATCGCGGAGATCACCCCGCTGACCGCCTCGTCCGGGTGGCGGCGGATCTCGCCGGGCCCGTCGGCCCAGACCAGACCGACGGGTAGCGGGCGGCGCAGCTCACCGCGGGCGGCCTTGTTACGGATCCCGCCGTTGAGCCGGGCCCGCAGGGTGTGCAGCTCGGCCTCGGACATGGTGCCTTTCAGCCCGAGCAGCATCCGGTCGTTGAACATCCCCGGGTGGTAGACGCCGTCCGCGTCGGCGATCAGGGTGTCGGTCATCCCGGCCAGATCCAGCAGCCGGTACCAGTCGGCGTTGTTACGCGCGAGCCGGGAGACCTCCAGGGCGAGCACGATCCCGACGTCGCCGAGCGCGACCTGCCGGGTCAGCTCGGCGAACCCGGACCGGCCCGCCGTCGACGCGCCGGACACCCCCAGGTCGGCGTCGATCACACCGACCCRGACACGAGGCCAGCCGAGCGCCACCGCCCGCTCGACGAGGTCGTACTGCCGGGCGGTCGACTCCCGGTTGCGTTCGACCTGAGCCAGGGTCGACTGACGCAGGTAGACGACCGCGCCGCGCCGTAGCTGCGACCCGGTGACCTTACCGAACTCGGTCATCGCAGCTCCCCTGCGTCGAACAGAGCACCGTCCCGGTCGCTGCCGCGATCAGCCGGCCGAGCAGGTCGACCGCCGCCGCGACCGCCTCCGCCGGCAGCCGCACCGCCACGTCGGGCACCCCCGCGGGCAGCCCGGGCAGCGGGAGGGGCGGCTGCGGCCGGGTCGGCATCGGGGGCCCCCTGTCTCGAACAGCCCTCAACCTGCTCCCTGATATCCACCTCGACAACCTCCGACACGACGCAGGGC
>NZ_MBLM01000100.1 GCF_001854655.1 Parafrankia colletiae
GGGACCTTGCGGCGGGTGTCGTCGGTGCCCTCACCGACCCGCACGAGATCGAGCAGCAGGTGGCGAGCGGTTTCACGGTGAGCGTCATCGAACCGACCGAGGATCTCCTCGGCGGTGCTCGCCACGGCCCGGCGGATCCCACCGGTCGCGTGGTAGGCGGCCAAAGTCAGCAGCGTGCCGCCGCTGCGCTGACAGGTGACAAGCAAGGCGTGCGACAGCAAGGGCAGATGGCCGACGTGGTGCCCAGGCCTTCCCTGCGCCGACCGAGACAATGTACTCACAGGGTTGGCATCGAGATCCTCAAGGATGACGTCGGCAAGGCCCGGTTCCAGGTTCAACCCGGCTGCCGCGGCGGGCTGCTCGATGGCGCAACGCACCTCGTCCCCGCTCATCGGACCGACGAGCACCGGGTACGCCTCCACGGCCTCCCGCAGGCGCGGATAGGCCGCGAGGTGCTCGATGAAGTCCGCTCGGATACCGAGCACCACGGCCGCGGCGGGCGTCGGGGTGTCATCTGTGCAGCCCGCCAGCACCGCGAGCGCATCCAGGAACGCCCGCCGGGAACCCAAATCATTACACAGCGTGAAAAGTTCTTCGAATTGGTCAACGACGAGGACAACCCCCCGGCCGGCGCTCGTCGGGGACAGCGAAGTCAGGTGACGGCCGCGGAGGCGAGCCGCTACCTGGCTGGGCGCGTCCCTGAGCTCCGCAGCCACCGCGTCCGCGGATAGCTGCGCGGCATCGAGAGCTGGCGCCAATGCGGTGGCGAGGGCACGTAGCGGCGTTGCCGTCGGTGTCAAGGTCACGTGGGGCCAGTCCGCAGAACCGGGAATCCCGAGCTGACCCCGACGCAACGCGGGGAGGAGACCGGCTGCCAGGACCGACGACTTCCCGGCGCCGGACGCCCCGAGAACGACCAGCGGCCGGCCCTCACCGTAGGAGTGTGCCAACCGGGCAGCAAGCCGTACCGTGAGTTGTTCGCGGCCGAAAAACAGACCCTCATCGGATTCGGTGAACGCGGCCAACCCCTTGTAAGGGCACGCTGCGGATGGTCCGCCCCCGCCGCGACGGACACGCGCGTCCGTGTCTGGCTCCGTTGCCATCCACTCGAGCAACGACGACATCACATCACCTGAGAGGATCTCGCCTGCGTACGAAC
>NZ_MBLM01000101.1 GCF_001854655.1 Parafrankia colletiae
CCACCCTGATGTCGTCGCCTGCCCGTCGGTCCCCACGAGGGCTGCCGGGCTGCCGGTTGAGCCCAGGAGCGCGGGCGGCGGTGACGACCGAGGCCGCATGCCGCTTGGGGAAGTCTCGAGACAAAGCCGTCAGACGATTCGGGGCGACTGAAACTGAATGCTGCCCCGTGGCTGCTTAACTGGTAAGGTAAGCACATCATGACTGGTGACCCACTGCAGCCGTCCTTGCGGCGAGAGCCCCTGTCCCCCCGTCGATGTGCTTGTTCCTTCTCGAGTGTCGGGCAGCACTGGAGGCGGCCGCCCTCATGTGCGCAGTGCCCTGGCTCGGGGCCAGACCTGCCCCAGACCCGGGACCGGTCATGGTGATTCCCGGATTCGGAGCGACCGATAAGGACACGGCCGTACTTCGCCTGTTGATACGCCGCCAAGGGCACGAGGTCCAGGGATGGGGTCTCGGGCGCCATCTGCAGCCAAGCCAGGACGTCTTCGAGGCGCTCAGCCAGCGCGTAGCCACCCTCCACGGTCAATCTGGACGCCCCGTGACACTCGTCGGGTGGAGTTTGGGCGGCCTACTCGCGCGGCATTTGGCTAGCGCCAACCCGGATGCTGTGCGGCAATTGATCACGATGGGCACCGGGTCCCGATTCAGATCCTTCGATCGCACGAACATTTCGCAGTTCGCGGACCGCTTCATTCCCGGATGGGCCCAGGGCGCCTACGTAGGTTTGTTCGACGACATCGAGCGTGGGCAGTTGCCTGTGCCCATCACGTCCATCTACACCCGCAGCGACGGCGTCTCCCGCTGGGAGCTGTGCCTCGAAGTAGAAGGCAAGTGCCGCGAGAACATCGAAGTATGGGGCAGGCACATCGGGCTTCCGGTGAATCGAGCCGTCATCTTGGCGGTCTTGGATCGCCTGGCCCAACTCGATGACACATGGGAACCGTTCTGTCCTCCTGCCCTGCTGGCGAGCTGGTATCCGCCGCCGACTTGGTGGGATGACGAAATGGCGTCCCAGGTTGAGATGTCGTTGCACCACTCGCGGTCTGGATCCCAGGCATGACCGGGATCTCCGATCGCTTCCGTCTCGACGGCAAGGTTGCCGTGATAACTGGG
>NZ_MBLM01000102.1 GCF_001854655.1 Parafrankia colletiae
GGCTTGCCAGGTGCGGTGGCCGGTTTACCAGGTGCGGCAGGCTTGCCAGGTGCGGTGGCCGGTCTACCGGACACCCCGACCGACGCCGCAGGCCCACCTGAAACCTCAGGATTGGCGGGCTTGGCAGCCGGTTCACCGGATACACCCGCCGACACCGCAGGCCCCGCTGCCGGCTCATCTGGCTTGGGATGGATGTATCCCGGCAGTTGGGTATCGGTCCGTGCCATGCAGTAGGCAGTCACGTTCGCCGGGCCGTCGGCGCCAATTATCAGCGGGGCCAAGCCGAGGCTCGTCGGGGAGGGGCCGAGGTTGCCGCGGGCGGCAGTGTGGTTGCGGCAGATCAACGCCTGCAGGGGTGAGGTAGGTGCGCCGATGTCCAGCCCAATCGCGGGAGAAGAGCTCGGCCTGTCTGCGTGAGTCGTGGCGGATGACTCTGCCGGGGTCGGCATCCGGCTGACCGGAGGGTGGGTACCGCCGCCGCCCGGCGAAGAGGCCGCCGTACCGGCGTCGACGGCGAGGGCGACACCGCTCGTGACCGCGAACGCGGCTGCGGCCGCGACCTTCACCGTCAGAAGCTTCGAAAGCGAGATCCTGACAGACAGGCCGTCGCGGGGAGAGGGCCCGGCCACGGGACACGTCCGCCGGAAGACGGCCACCGCCGCCTCCTCGCCGGCGAGTTTCCTACGTCGGGCCGGAGCGGCGGTGAGCGAGTCAGCACGGAACGATTCCAGGTTCCTGACTATCCGCAGCCACACCCCAGCCGCCGCTTCCGCTAACTCTTCATCCTCTATGTCGTCACCGGAAAGCTCTCTCAGCCTATGCAGCAACCCTGGTTGGACTGTACGGTAAAGAGCCCGGAATGCACCCTCGTCGCCACCTCGTGCAGCGACTATGGTGAGCCGGAGATCTTCCGTATCACCTCCGCGAAGCTTTGTCTTTGAACCCATCGGAACTCTCCCGCTGTCCGGTAGCGCAACTATAGCGTTGCACACAGCCATGGTCGACAGTTCCGCACTCGCCAGCCCGGCAAGCCCTGCTGTCGGTGCGGGCCAGGCTCGCCCGGCCCCGCCCACGGCCCGACAACGGAGCGGGCAACAATCCGACAGCAGTCACAACGTACACGGATGTCCAGAGCCACCAAGCCCGCGACCGGCACCGGCGGACGCCCACTGACATAAACAGTGCGAACCGCGAAAACATTCTAAGTCGCGGATCGGCGTCCGAACCCGGTATCGCGCGCTACTCCGCGGCCGGCGTCGCAGCATGTAAGGGTAAGGCGCGGGAAGATGCCCGCGCGGAGAAGGAGCGTCAGAAGGCCGCAGCGGCCACGGAACGGGCGGCGGACGGTCGGTGCGTCGTCGGAAGACCTCGGAGAGCAAGCCGGCTCCGGCTGTCGAAGTGAAGCCGATCAAACCTCTGTCAACGCGTTCCGTCCGCTACCTGCACGCCGTTCTGCGGACGTGAAGACGGCCGGTTCGCGGGCGCGGCTGGCCTTGCCGACGATGGCGGTCACGGTCCTCCGCGAACATCGCCGGCGTCAGGACAAGGCCAGAGCGGAAGCGGACGAGTGGGCCGATCCCGGGCTCGTGTTCACCACCGCGACCGGGATGGGGGCTGCGGGGCTCTGGCCTGTCTCAACCACGTCGTTGCTGGGGAGAGCGGGTACGTGGTCGCAACAGCGCCCGGTCGATCTATCAGTCCTCGTCGTCGCTGATGCCGTGCTGAGCCAGATGTACCTGTATCGCCCGTTCAAGGGCGTCGATGTCGAGGCAGGCCCTCGTTCCCTTGGGGGAGACGACGGCTGCGAGGTAAACGGGCCAGGGGCAGACGGGGCAGACCGCCACAAGCCTCGCCATCGGCGGAGCGGTCACCAGGCGAGGGCCATCCACGGGTTGCTGCCACCACACCCTCTGGTGCTACCCCCGCTGGCAGGCTGCACCCCGGTTCCTGGCGCCTTCGTGCCGATCCGATCCGGCGAGCCAGTCGTTGCAGGAGTCCGTCCACAGGTCAGCCCTTCCTCGCCGAGGCTGCGGGGACGTCCGCAGCATGCCAACACCGGCTACCCGAAGACACCGCGGTTCGCTCTGCTCTTGTTCTCCGCAACCGCCACACCGAGCTGACCGATCAGATCGCCCGCGAACCTGTCACACCCGCCCCCGCCGACCTCGACACCATCGCCGAACGCACCACGATCGTCATCAAGACCGGCACCAACCAGCAACGAAAGCACTCATCGCCAAAGTCAAGATCAGCGGACCCCAACTCACACCCGTCTTCCGTATCCCACAACCCGACCCCGACGACGACGAGCCACCCACCCTGACCGCCGTCGCAGCCCACCCACCAGCCACAACAGCCCCGAAGGGAACGGTTCGCGCAGTGAATACCCGGTGCGCTCGGAGGGACTCGAACCCCCGGCGTTTTGATCCGTAGTCACCGGTCAGGCTCACCGCGAGCGCCGTGGCCGTCGGACGGGCCTTCTGGCTCGGGTCGGCCGGCGGGCGATGCTTCGGTGTCCTGGTATCCCTGTGGAGTCGTCGGGAGGACCGTCGGCGCGCCCAGCATGCGGGCCAGGGTGACCGCGGCGACACTTTCGGCGGCGAGCAGGCCGACGAGCACCACCAGCTGGAAGCGGGCGGCCTCCCCCGGTGAGGCGCCGCCGAACAGCGCCCCGACGAACGCGCCCGGGAGCGTGACCAGGCCGACGGTCCGTGTCTGGTCGAGGGCGGGCACCAGCGCCTCGGAGACGCTGTGACGGGCGACGTCCAGGCAGGCCTGCCGCGGTGTCGCGCCGAGCGCGAGCCAGGCCTCCACCTCGTCCCGGCGCTGCCGGAGCCCGTCGGCGAGCCGCCGGCCGGTGAGCGTGCAGGATGTCATCGTGCCGCCGACCACGCTCCCGGTGAGCGCGATCAGATTCCGGGTGGACACCTCCATCGCCCCGGTGGCGAACGTGATTCCCAGGGGCAGTGCGGCGCCGGCCACGCACGAGGCGAGCACGGCCCGGCCCGCGTGGGGCAGCCCGGACAGGCGTCGGGACGCGGTGGCGACCGCCGCGGTGAGCATGAGTGCCAGAACGGCGATGGTGGCCGCGGGCGCCGCGAAGACACCTCGCAGCGCGAGACCGATCACCGCCAGCTGGGCGGCGGCGCGCAGGGAGGCGGTGACGACGTCCCTGCGGCGCCCGACCCCGGCCCAGCTGAGCGCGGCGAAGGCCAGCGCCAGCAGCAGGATCAGCCCGAGGGCGAGGCGGGCGTCCGGGGGTATCTCCACGGTGTCTCATCCTGGCTCTCGCAGGGCAGCCCGCGATGTACATCGCATCCGCCGCCCTCCGCCGGACGTCCCACCCAGATGCGCATATTCTCTGGATGCCGGTGCCGGATCTCGCTGTGCCCTGTCTCCGTGCCAGTCGACCCTGGAGGGATCGGTCCGCGTGAGGACAGACACCGTCGTCATCAGTGCCGCCGCCGGCTGGCTCCCGCCGCGCCGCGAGGCCCCGGCCGAGGCCGGCGTCGCCCCCGAGGATGCCGGCTACACCGCGCTGGCGGTGTCAGACGGCCCGTCAGCTCCGGAGATGGCGGTGCTTGCCGCGACCGCCGCGCTGGACCGCGCCGGCTGGAGCGGTGACCAGCTCGACCTCGTCCTCCACGCGTGGAGCTACTACCAGGGTCATGACTTCTGGTCCCCGGCGCACTACCTCGCCGACCAGCTGGGGGCACGGGACGCGCAGCCGTTCGGGATCCAGCAGATGTGCAACGGCGGGGCGGCGGCGCTGCAGACCGCGGCGGCGCACCTGCTCGCTGATCCGGCCATCGGCCGGGTACTGGTCACCACGGCGGACCGCTTCTGCCCACCGGGCTTCGACCGCTGGAACAGTGATCTCGGCGTCGCCTACGGCGACGGCGCCAGCGCCCTCCTGGTGAGCCGGACGACCACCGCCCCGGCGGGTACCGACGTGGTGGACGTTCGCCCGCCCAGCACGGGGGCAGCGGACGTCGGTGGGGCGGACGCCGGGGTGGCGGGCGAGCTGCGGCTGGTGGCGGTCAGCTCCGTCTCGGCGCCGAGCCTGGAGGGCATGCACCGGGGCAACGACGACTTCTCCCCCGCCGCGCGCCTGGCCGCGCCGGCGGTGGACGTCCGACGTACCAAGAAGGCCTACCTGCGCCGGAACGGCAGCTCCGGCTACCGGGTCGCCGAGCGGGAAGGGATCCGGACCCTGCTGGCGCTGGCACTGGACGAGGCGGGGCTGAGCCGCGACAGCGAACGGCCCCGCTGCGTGGTGCTCCCCCGGGTGCACCGGGCTCCGCTGGAGTCCGTCTTCGCACCGGTCGTCGAGGAGGTCACCGGCGCCGAGCCGATCGACTTCGGCCGCGCGACCGGGCACCTGGGGGCCGGCGACCTCACCACCGGCATCGCGGACCTGATCGACAACAAAATCCTCGCGCCCGGCGAGACCGCGCTGGTGCTGAGCACCGGCGCCGGTTTCACCTGGTCCTGCGCCGCCCTCACCGCTCCGGCGCGCTGACCGGTTCGTGGTCTGACCGGGCCCCACCACCGGCGACAGCCGCGGCTGTCGCCCTGTCAGCAGATCCGGGGCAGTTGTTCGCCGAGAGGACGGTCGACGACGCGGGTGGTTCCGAAGGCCGTGCGGGCGACGACCAGGCCCGGATGGTCCGCGGTGACCGTGCCGATGATCGCCGCCTCGTGGCCGGCCGGGTGTGCGCGCATCGCGGCCAGCGCCGCGTCCGCCTCGTCGGGGGCGACGAAGGCGACGATCTTTCCCTCGTTGGCGACGTGGAGCGGGTCGAGGCCGAGGAAGGCGCAGGCCGCCTCCACCACCGGTGGGACGGGCACCGCGCTCTCGGTGAACTCGACCCCGGTCCCGGACGCGGCGGCGATCTCGCACAGGGTTGTCGCCAGGCCGCCCCGGGTGGGGTCACGCAGCGCGTGCACCCCGCCGGGCGCCGCCGCCAGCATCGCGGCGACCATGCCGTGCAGGGCCGCGGTGTCGGAGCGGACGTCCCCCCCGAACTCCAGGTTCTCCCGGACACTCAGCACCGCCACACCATGTTCCCCGATCGGCCCGGACACGAGGACCCGGTCACCGGGCCGGGCCCGCTCGGGGCGGATGTCGACGCCGGGCGGGACGACCCCGATGCCGCTGGTGTTGACGTAGAGCCCGTCGGCGAGGCCCCGCTCGACGACCTTGGTGTCGCCGGTGACCAGCCGGACGCCGGCGCGGGCCGCGGCCCGTCCCATCGCCTCGGCGACCCGGCCGAGCACCTCGAGGTCGAGGCCCTCCTCGAGGATGAACCCGGCGGACAGCGCCACCGGGACGGCACCGCTGCAGGCAAGGTCGTTGATCGTCCCGTGCACCGCCAGCTCACCGATGCTGCCACCGGGAAAGAACAACGGACGGACCACGTAGGAGTCGGTGGAGAACGCGAGACGGACCCCGCCCACCTCCAGCACCGCCGAGTCCGCCAGTGCCCCGGCCGGCATCCGGGCATCGTCCGGTGCCGCGGCGAAGGCGGGGAGGAACAGGTGCTCGACCAGCTCGCCGGACAGCACTCCGCCGCCGCCGTGGCCCAGCATGACCGCGCTGTGGTCCCGCAGCGGGCGCGGGCACACCCAGCGCGTCGGGTCGACCGTCTCAGTCATGGTCAGCCGCCTCCGTCAGGGCCGGCCGCCCCCGGGGCGGTGCCGGCAGGTGCCAACCGTCGGAACTGGAAGTAGGCCGCGCAGGCGCCCTCGGTGGAGACCATGGTCGCGCCCAGCGGCGTCCGCGGGGTGCACCGGCCACCGAAGGCGGGGCACTGCGGCGGCTTGATCACCCCGCGCAGGACGTCCCCGCTGCGGCACTCCGGTGACTCCTCGGCGGTGAGTCCGGTGACGTCGAAGCGGATCGCGGCGTCGAACTCCGCGTACTCGTCGGCGAGCCGCCAGCCCGAGTCGGGGATCACGCCGATGCCCCGCCAGGCCCGGTCGCACACCGTGAAGATGCTGTCCAGGGTGCGCCGCGCCACCGGGTTGCCCTCGGGGCGCACGGCCCGCGGGTAGGCGTTCTCGAGCTCGGCCCGCCCGTCCTCCAGCTGGAGGACGGCGGCACGCACCCCGTCCAGCAGGTCCAGCGGCTCGAAGCCGGTGACGACGATCGGCACCCGGTGTGCCGCCACCAGCGGTTCGTACTGCGTGGTGCCCATGACCGTGCACACGTGCCCGGCCGCGAGGAAGGCGCTGACCCGGTTGTCGGGGGCGGTGAGGACCGCGGCCATCGCGGGCGGTACCAGCACGTGGCTGACGAGCATGGAGAAGTTGCGCAGCCCGCGGTCCCGGGCGGCCACCAGGGCCATCGCGTTGGCGGGGGCGGTCGTCTCGAAACCGATGCCCAGGAACACGACCTGGCAGTGCGGGTTCTCCGCGGCGATACGGACGGCGTCCAGCGGCGAGTAGACCACCCGGACGTCCCCGCCGCGCGCACGGACGGTGAACAGGTCCGTGGCGCTGCCGGGCACGCGCAGCATGTCCCCGAAGGAGCAGAGGATCACCCCGGGCCGGGACGCGATCTCCAACGCCCGGTCGATGGTCTCCAGCGGCGTCACACACACCGGGCAGCCGGGGCCGTGCACGAACTCGACCTGGTCGGCGAGGAGCTGGTCGATGCCGTTCCGGATGATCGAATGGGTCTGCCCACCACAGACCTCCATGATCGTCCAGCGGCGGGTCGCGGCGGCGGCGATCGCGTCCACCAGCCGGGCCGCCAGCTCGGGATCACGGAACTCCCGCAGGTACCTCATCGGCCCCCACCCGCGTCCTCCCGGACGGTGGTGACGCGGCCGGGGCTCGCCAGGGACACGATCTCAGGTCCTCTCTGCGTGGGCTCTTCGTCGGCCGGTGTCGGTGGGCTCAGCCCGTCGGGCGGCGGTTCGCCCACCAGGTCGGGCGGCGGTTGGCTCAGCGCGGCGATCGCCGCCTGGCCCAGCGCGAGCCCACCGTCGCCCGGCGGAACAACGCGGTGGGTCAGCACCTCGAACCCGGCCGTGGTCAGCCGGTCGCGGCAGGCGCGCAGCAGGACGACGTTCGCGAACACCCCGCCGGTCAGCCCGACCACCTCGACGTCGTGCCGGTCACGCGCCGCGCGCGCGACCTCGACCACCGCCTCGGCGACGGCCAGGTGGAAGGCGTGGGCCAGCATCCGCGCCGGCGTTCCGGCGCGCAGGCCCGCGACCAGTCCGGTGATCACCGGGGCCGCGTCGAGCACACAGGAGGCCTCGCGACCGCCGTCGTCGCCGTCGCCGCCGCCGGCCTCCCCGCCGACATCCACACCGACTCCGAAGGCCAGCCGTGGGACGGCCGGCGTGGGCGACGTGGGCAGGGTGGGCAGGGTGGGCAGGATGGTCGCGTTGTCCGGGGCCGGTGCGGGGACGTCCGCGGCGAGGGCTTCCAGCTCGGCGGCGGCCTGCGCTTCGAAGGTGCTGCGCTGACGCACGCCGAGCAGGGAGGCCACCGCGTCGAACAGACGTCCCATGCTGCCGCAGGGCACGCTGGAGAGGTTCCGCTCCACGAGCACCCGCAGGACGTCCAGCTCGGTCGGGGAACAGGCGCCCACCGGCGGCAGATCGTCTGCCCAGGGCAGGCCGGCGGCGGCGAGATGGGCCAGGGCGCTGCGGTACGGGTTGCGGGCCGCCGCGTCGCCGCCGGGCAGCGTGACGGGGCGCAGCCATGCGAACCGCTCGGCGCGGGTCACGTCCGGGCCGACCAGGAGGCCCTCGCACCCCCAGATGGTCCCGTCGAGACCGAAGCCCGTCCCGTCGAACGCCAGCCCGAGCACCGGTGCTCCCACCCGGYGGCCTGCGCCGGCAGGGGCGGCAGGGCCGAGGCGCCCGTGTTCGGCCAGCAGTGCGGCGACGTGCGCATGGTGATGCTGGATCTCCCGGGTCGGCACCGGTGTCGCCGGGCCCGCGGGCGTTGTGGTTGCCGCGGCGTCGGCCGGCTGGCGTGCCGCCCAGGCGCGGGTCAGGTAGCCGGGATGCCGGTCGGCGGCGATCAGGGACGGGGCAACGCCGTGCAGGTGGGCCATCCGCGCGCAGGACTGCTCGAACAGCCGCAGCGCGTCCAGCCCGGCGATGTCACCGAGATACTGGGAGACGATCGCGTGCCGTCCGGTCGTGAGGCAGACCGTCGACTTGCCGTCGCCGCCCACCGCGAGCACCGGCTGGACGGCGCGGCCGAGGTCGACCACCTGTGGCGCGTACCCGCGGGAGCGCCGCAGCGGCAGCACCCGCTCGCCGTCCCAGCGCTCCACCGAGTCGTCGCACGGGGCGACGATCGGCCGGTCGTGGGTCAGGTAGGCGTCGGCGATGCCGGCCAGCCGGGTGTGCGCCTGGGCGTCGTCGACGCAGATCGGCTCTCCGGAACGGTTGCCGCTGGTCATCACCAGCGCCCGTGGCGGCTGCGGCATGCCGGGCCCCGGCACCGGCGTGAACAGCAGGTGGTGCACCGGGGTGTACGCGAGCAAGAGACCGACGAGCGGACTTCCCGGCGCCACCAGCGCCGACAGGGACGCGCCGCTGCGGCGGCGCCGGACCAGGACGATCGGCGCGGCGGCGGAGGCGAGCAGGTCCCGCTCGGGCCCGGACAGATCGGCGATCAGCGCGGCAGCCGCGACGTCCCGCACCATCACGGCGAGCGGCCTGTCGGGACGTCCCTTGCGGGCCCGCAGCAGCGCGATCGCCGCGTCGTCGGCGGCGTCGCAGGCCAGGTGGTAGCCGCCGATGCCCTTGATCGCGACGATTCGGCCGGCGGCCAGCGCCCGCTGTGCCGCCGCGAGCGCGGCGTCCGTGCCGTCAGCGCCATCCGTGCCGTCAGCGTCATCCGTGCCGTCAGCGCCATCCGTGCCGTCAGCGCCATCCGTGCCGTCAGCGCCATCCGTGCCGCCCACGCCCCCCACTCCGCCCATGCCGCCCGCGCCGGGCTCGCTGTCGGCGGCGGCCGGGTGGAAACGCAGGCTCGGGCCGCAGGACGGGCAGCAGATCGGCTCGGCGTGGAAGCGGCGGTCCGCCGGATCGGTGTACTCGTCGGCGCACCGCGGGCACATCGGGAAGCCGGCCATCGAGGTCGCCGCGCGGTCGTACGGCAGGCTCTCGATGATCGTGAAACGCGGGCCGCAGTTCGTGCAGGTGATGAACGGATGCCGGTAGCGACGGTCGGCGGGGTCGGTCAGCTCCCGCCGGCAGTCGGCGCAGACCGTGACGTCGGGCGGGACCATCGTGCGCGGCCCCACCGCCGGCGGGCCGGTCGCGCTCTCGACGATGCGGAACGCCGCCGTGTCCGTCGGTGCCGCTGCGGCCGCCCGCTTCGCCGAGGCCGCCGAGGCCGCCAGGGTCGCCGGGGTCGCCGGGGCTGCCGGGGCCTGGCCGCTGCGGCGGGCCGGTGCGGCGGAGGCCATCTCGGTCACCGTGATCCGCTCGACGCGCGCCAGGGGCGGCGCCGGCGCCGCGAGCAGCCGCAGGAACTCGGCGACGTCCGGGTCGGCTCCCTCGACCTCGGCGACGACGGAACTGGCGTCGTTGCGGACAAACCCCGTCAGGCCGAGCCCGGCGGCGAGCCGGTAGACGTGCGGACGGAATCCGACGCCCTGCACCACGCCCTCGATCGTCACCTGCCGCCGGACCCGGGGAGCGCTGCCGGACGTCACGCGCGCCGCCCGCGCCCGGCCCGATGGGGGCCGGCGGTCGCCGGTTGCCCCGTCACGTGGAGCCGGTCAGTGCGCGGTGGCGGGCGATCTCGTCGAGCACGGCGCGCACAGCCGCCACCGAGTCGTCGTCCCCGCTGTTCTCGAAGATCGAACAGGCCTCCTGCAGCACCGCGGCGGCCTGCGGCAGGGCACCCAGCTGCGCGAGCGCGTTGCCCTGGCTGGCCAGAACCCGGGCGTAGCTGACCGGGCTGTCCAGGCCCACCCGGGTCGCGATGATCTCCTGGTAGCGGCCGGCGGCCTCCACCAGGTTGTCCCGCCGGTGCGCGGACGGCGCGTGGACCAGCGCGTTCGCCAGGTTCAGCTGCGTGCTGGACCACTCCGACGGATGCGTCTCGCGGGTGTAGACGGTGAGCGCGGTGCGCAGGCCCTGCATGGCCACGCCGATCCGCAGCTGGTCGGAGGCGGAGTTCATCGGCATCGCCAGGTAGGCGGCGGCGAGACTGACCTGGGCGGAGGCGAACAGCTCCGGTGCGGTGTCGATGGTGATCAGGCGCAGTGCCGCCAGGTAGTTCTCGGCGGCGGTGCGCAGGCCGGCCAGGTCGTCGCCGGCGAGCTCATGGTGCACCGAGCCGAGGGTGAGGTGCAGCTCGGCCCGTCCGGCGGCCAGGTCGGTGGAGGCGAGGGCGGCCAGCGCCGTGGTGAGGTCGGTGACGACCGCGAAGGTGGGGCCCTCGACATCGCGACGCAGCCCGGCGGCGGTCGCCATCAGCTGGGCGGCCAGGCCGGGGGCCGACTCCGCTGCTGCACCGATGCCCTGGGCGAGCGCCCGCCCGGCGTCACCGATGCGGCCGGCCGCCATCGCGTACGCGGCCTGCGCGGAGCACACCAGCGCCGCGATCTCCCCGGTCGCGTCGCTCGGGACGGGCGGCTCGCGCCGCTCGCCGGTGGCGAAACGCACGACGTCCACCAGCACGCCGAGCTCCGCGCCGAGGTCCGCGCGCAGCGCCACGAGCTGCTGCGCCGGGGTGCCCGCCGGGTCCAGCACGAACCGGTTGTAGCGGGTGACCACGTCGTCGCCCTGCAGGCGCTCGGCGGCGCCGGCGACGTCCCCCCGGTAGGCGAGCTCGATCGCGGCCAGCTCCGGCGGCCACGCGGTCGGGAGCATCCCCGCCGCGAGGGAACGACGGACGGTCGCCGTCTCCTCCCCGCCGGGCACCAGCAGGAAGCCCGCGGGCAGCGGGAACACACCCACCGGCTGCGGGCGCGCGCACG
This sequence comes from Parafrankia colletiae, assembly GCF_001854655.1. GTDB lineage: Bacteria > Actinomycetota > Actinomycetes > Frankiales > Frankiaceae > Parafrankia > Parafrankia colletiae. The sequence goes on from NZ_MBLM01000102.1 coordinate 10,967, forward strand.
GCGCATCCGGCGCGCCCGAGCCGGTCTCGGCGGGGGCAGGGTTGTCTGTGGCCATCTGTGTCACCCGTCGTGTTCGGTCGGGTGCCTCTGGGGGCACCGGCTGGGCGGGAGGGAACGTGGACGTGTTCGCGTCACAGGGCCGCGCGGCGCCTGCCCACGACCCGGCGAGCCCCTTCGTCAGGTGGAGCGTTCCCGGGTGCCCGGGCAGCCTCCGACGCGGCGTCCGGCGGGCCCGCCGCAGGAGCCTTCGGCAGGAAACGCTATGTGCCAGTGGGCCGGCCGCCGATCGACAGTGGGCAGACGCTGCCACCAACGCGCCAGCGGATGTGTCACCGCCGTCACCCCGGCGGCGGTGGACAAAGGTTTGACGGGCCCGATCGGGGCACACAAGGGGCACAGCCGGCCGCACCACGCGAATCCGACACCACGCGAGTCCGAGAGTCCCTGCTCACCAGGAGGAAACGATGGGTCTGCGCTACACGAACCGGTCCAAGGCCGGTCCGCTGCGGTTCAACATGGGCGCCCAGGGCCTGTCCTCGGTCAGCATGAAGGCGGGTCCGTTCACCTGGCGTCTGTGGTCCCGCCGGCAGCGGGCCGGGATGTCATCGGTCGATCTGCCGGGTCACTGGTCGTGGCGGCCGTCCGCCCGGCGTCGCTCGCGGAGCACCTCGCGGGGTTCCTGAGCCTCACCGCAGGAGCGGCGGGCGACCAGCGACGGTTCGACGAGCACGGTGACCGTCTCGCCCGGGGATTCGACGACGAGGTCGGCGGCCCGACGGCCCATCCGGTAGGCGGGCTGGGTGATCACGGTGATCCCGAGCGCGGGCGCCCAGGCGAAGTCGTCCATCGTCAGGAAGGCGATGTCGTCGGGCATGGCGAGCCCTCGGGCAGCCAGCGCGGTGTGGACGGCGACGGTCAGCCGGCCGGCGGTGCAGGCAATCGCATCCAGCGGCCTGCCCTGGTCCCGAGCGCGCCCGAGGAGCATGCCCACCGCCCGGTCGACCTCCGTCACCGTCTGTGCAACGGTCACCGCCGTCTCGGGCAGGGGTAGCCCGAGGTCGGTGAGGGCGTTGCGCAGCCCCGCGACGCGCCCCAGCTGGGAKGGGCGGTTGCCGGAGGTCACGACCCCGACGGATGACCGCCCGCACGCGGCCAGATGCGTGGCCATCAGCCGGCCGGCCGCCACGTTGTCCAGGCTGATGGAGTGCAGAGTCGGCGGCGGATCCGTAACAACACGCGCGATGATCACGCACGGTGTGCCGTTCTCGGCGAGCTGGCGGAGGCGGCTGTCGGTGCTCTCGTCGGTCGTCGCGATCAGCCCACGCACCCGATGTTCGTCCATCATCCCGACCAGCGCGGCCTCATGGTCGTTCGGGCGGAACGTGTTGGCGAACATCACGAGACTGTCGTGGGCGGCCGCGACGTCATCGATGCCGCGGATCAGGTCAAGATAGAAGGGGCTGCTCAGGTCACGGATGACAACGCCGATCGTGCGGGAGCGGCCGGCGAAGATGCCTCGCGTGAGCGCGTTGGGGGTGTATCCGAGACGGGTGACGGTCTCCCACACCCGGGCCGCCGTCGGTGCGGTGACGGGCCCACCGTTGAGTACCCGGGAGACCGTTGCCGTGGACACACCCGCGTGCGCGGCGACGTCACCGATGGTCACCCGTTTCGCCATGGCTCCTCCGGTAGCTTCCTCGGGGCTGAGTTCCTCAGGGTCGTATGTCCGACGGCCGCGTTTCTCGGGGCCGTCTGGTCAGTCGGTGGCACGGCGGCCGTGACGGACGGCGATCTCGCCACCGATCAGGACGGTGTCCACCGCGGCCAGCCGCGCGGGATCCGTCACCACCAGGTCGGCGATCGCGCCCGGCACGACGCGGCCACGGCGGGACGCCAGCCCCGGGATGGCATCCGCGACGTTCGCGGTCGCCATCGCGATCGCGGCCGGCAGGCTCACGACACCCGCTGCGACGGACCGGTCGATCGCCAGCAGGATCGGATCGTGGTGGCCACCCGCGTAGTCGGTCGAGATCGTGTCGACGAGCCCGGCGGAGAACAGCGCATAGAGCAGCTCGGGGCCGGTCGTCAGCCGCCTGGCGCCGAACGTGTCGAGGGTGGAGACGTCCACGATGACCCCCGCCTCCCTGAGCCGTTCCGCATGCTCGAGGGCTTCGCGCAGCTCGAAGCTGGAGTGGTTGGAGTGCCCGGCGATCATCGTGACATCGGTGTCCGCCAGGGGCATGACCTGGGTCATCGACGCCGCCGCGTTGTGCACCACCACCGGAACACCAAGGGCGCGTGCCTGCTCGGCCGCCTCCCCGAGCCCGTGCAGTGCGACGTCGAACGCGGGCAGCACGATGGACGAGACGAGGTCGCGCACGTCCTCGACCGACAGCCGGCCGGTCAGCCCGGCGGCGGCCAGTGCCTGTTCGACGGCGTCCCGGTCGAAGGCCGACACCGCGATGTGGCGGCCCAGGACAGCGATCTTCAGCCCGTTCGCCTGTCGCGGCGTGATCGTCACCCCGGTGCGTCGCGCGATCTCGGCCGGGATGTACAGATAGCTCGCCCCTCCCCCGCCGAGGGTGTGGCCGGCCCCGATCTCACCGAGCGCGACGGCTCCCGCGCCGACGGCCTGGCGTGCGGTGAACCGGCGGTTGGCCTCGGTGAGACCGCCGCCGTCCGCGATGGTGGCCGCCGCCAGGCAGGCGGGAGTGTTGCAGCTGGCCAGCCGGACGTTGACCGGATGAGCACTGTCGGTACGGGCGAGGTCGTCCGCCATGACGAAGCCGTCCACGCAGAGCACCGTCGTCGTCCCCTCCAGCAGGTGYCGGTCGAGATTGGCCAGCACCTGCTCGGGAGCCAGGCCGACATGGCCACTCGGGAACAGCGGACCRTACGCGGTGCCGTGGGTGTGGTTGTTGATGAGACCGGGAATCGCCAGCATGCCGGCGCAGTCGACGATCTCGTCGACCGTCTCGTACGACTCGGCGGGGCGCGACGGAACGATCTCGCGGATCGCGTCGCCGGCGATGACGATGTCGATGCCGCGGCGCGGATCGCCGCCGCGGCCGTCGATCACGTCAGCGTTGTGCAGCACCACCATTCGCATCGCCGCCACCTCACCCGCTCGCCGGGCGGAACCGCTCGAACCGGAACGCCGCCAGGGCGTCGCCGCGGTCCTCTCCGAGCACCTCCGCCGCGACCAGGTCGCCCGCGTGCAGGCAGAGCGTCGCGCCGCTGTGCGAGACGGCGAAGTGGAAGCGAGGTAAGGCAGCGGCCCGCCCGAGTACCGGCAGGCCGTCCGCGGGAATGGGCCGTTCACCGACCAGGACGCTGTGCGCCGTCGTACCCGTCGCGTCGGTCGCGCCCGCCGCGGGCCGCGTTCCGGGGTAGAGCGTGCGACCTGCCTCGAGGAGGTCCTCGACTGCTGACGGCGCGACACTGATCTCGCCGGTGTCGGACGCGCCGAGGGCACGGTCGATCTCGGCGGAGTGCAGCAGCAGCCCGCCGCCTCCGTCCGGGCGCAGATGGACGCGTGGCGCACGGACCACACGGGACACCGGGACGGCGGCAGCGGCGGTCGAGGCTGTCTGGGCTGTCTGGGCTCTCGGGGCTGTCTGGGCGGTCGGCGCGGTGCGGACGAGCGCGCCGCGGGTGTTGCGCATCGGCAGGTCCAGGCCGGCGAGACGGGCGATCTCATCAGCCCGCGGGCCCGCGCAGTTCACCACCGCGTCCGCGGCGATCCGCCGCCCCGAGGCGAGTCGAACCGAGAATCCCCCTCCCGCGGTGATCTCCAGGCCGGTGACCGGGTCCCCGGTGACGAGTTCCGCGCCGCGGGCCGCGGAGCTGGACAGCAGGTGCCCGATCAGGCGGACCGGCTCGAGCCATCCCTCCCGTGGGAAGAAGACGATCTCGGCCGCCGGCAGCTCGTCGGGCGCGATGCCCGGTTCGAGAGYCACCGCCTCCGCTCGGCTGAGCCAGCGTGCCTCGTAACCGCGGGCGACGAGGCCGGCGACCCTCGTCCGCAGTTTCTCCCGTTCGTCGTCGCCGGCGGCCCATTCCAGGTTCCCGCCTTCGTGGTACCAGTCGCTGCCGGGCACCACGGCCGCCAGCCGGCGGTGGGCCTCCATTCCCGCGACGCGAAGATCATGGTAGGGGCGCGGATGCAGACCCGAGGAATTCGTCCACGCGAACGTCGAGCCGGAGGTGCCGCCTCCCGCCGCTGCGGCCTCCACCAGGAGGACGTGAGCGCCCCGTTCTGTCAGCGAGGCAGTTACCGCCGCGCCGTAGACACCGGCGCCGACAACGACCACGGTCATGATGCTGCTCCTTGCTCCCCGATCGCCGGGGCGATTGATGGGACAGGTGATGCCGGCCGCCATCCGACGCATCGGAACGTCCGTGTCACGGACGACGGGAATCCCCCACCGACCGCGGTAGGACTCAGGCCGTTGGCGGGCGGGACGTGCGCACCGGCAAGCAGCCAGACCATCACACATGTAACTAGTTTCAGCAACCAGCACCCGCAGGGTTGTCACGGCCGCCGGGGCCCTCGCCCTGGCGCAGACCCGGGACGGGGCGGGACGCAGACAGGGCCGACCTCCGGGCAACGCCGCACCGGCAACAGCTCAGAGTTGCGAACACGGCCCGACTCCAACGGTAAAAGCCGGTAGAAGCGCGCCAGCCAAAGGCTTCCAGCAGATTCTCCCGCCTTTCGACGGCCCGTGCAGGTCACCGGTGTGAACCGCGTCATTCGCCCGCGCGGCTCATCCGATCCGGCCTTTGCCGAGGCCGACACAGCGGGAGACGGCTGCGCCGTCTCGCGGCCAGGCAGTCACATCGACACGGCTTCTGCCAGACCAGTGCACCGTGCACTGCACGCGGCTTACACCATGGCGCCAGCACCGCCGATGGAGCACCGTCCAGCCCGGTCCTGCGGCAGCGTGCTCGACGTTCGGACCTTGCCGACAGAGGAGAACTTCCGGTTCGACGGCTGCATCGTGGGCCGAGAAGACCTCCGCCTGCGCCCACGAATCCGTATGCGCAGGCCACCGCCCAGACAGGAAGCCAGTCAGTTTCAGCAACGACATAACACGGACGACGTGAGATGAACGACACAACAAAGGCAGAGATACAAGAAAGACAGGGAGAACCCGCTCCCTGCCACTTCTAATTTATAGCGCACCGGGGGGCTTGCGGCAAGGCCCGGGGCGTGCCGCAGAATCGTCGGCCGAGGCCACGACACGCGGAAAGGGGGCACGACGTGGCGTGCGTTGTCGACGTATGGGGCACGWGGTGAGGTCGGATCAGCGGTGGGACTGGCAGTGCGGTCGCGGGTGTTCGGGGCACAGGTGCGGGGCTGCGTGCCGCCCGACCGGCCGGCGCGACCGGCTGACCCGTCAGAGGGAGGACGGCCGGGAATGACGACGGGCTCGGCGAGAGGTTCGACAGCGCTGGCGGCGCCGGTGATGCGATCGGCCGCCTCAGTGCAGGGGAGCACGGCTGCCGCGGAGGCATCGTTCATGATCGAGAAATATGTCCTGGATCTTCAGGAGGTCGACGAGACGCAGGCCGCGGTCGTCGGTGGCAAGGGCGCGCACCTGGGCGGGCTGTCGCGGATCGACGGCATCCGCGTGCCGGGTGGCTTCTGTGTGACGACCGGCGCCTTCCGGCGGATCATGGCGGAAGCACCGTCGATCGACGATCTGCTGGATCAGCTCTCCGGCATGAACCCGGACGACCGGGAGGGGATACGCGCACTCAGCGCGCAGCTTCGCCGGATCATCGAAGGGGTCGCCATCCCGGGCGATCTCGCGGCGGCGATCATCCGCGCTCTTGCCCGGCACGGCGAGCAGGCCGCCTACGCCGTCCGATCAAGCGCGACGGCGGAGGACCTGCCGACGGCTTCCTTCGCCGGCCAGCAGGACACCTACCTGAACGTCGTGGGGCCGACGGAGATCCTGCGGCACGTCAGCCGGTGCTGGGCCTCGCTGTTCACCGAGCGGGCCGTGACCTACCGTCAGCGCAACGGTCTCGATCACCGCATGGTCCACATGGCCGTGGTCGTGCAGCAGATGGTTCTCCCGGAGGCGGCCGGCGTCCTGTTCACGGCCGACCCCGTCACGGGCAACCGGACGGTCGCCACCGTGGACGCCGGCTTCGGCCTCGGCGAGGCCGTGGTCTCCGGCCTGGTGAACCCGGACGTCTTCAGGGTGCGACACGGCGACGTCGTCGCCAGGGCGATCGCCGCCAAACAGCGTGCCGTTCACGCCGTGGCGGCCGGCGGTACGCGGGTGGTGGCGATCGACGCGCTGCGGCAGAAGCAGCCGGCGCTGACGGACGCCCAGGTCCTGCGGCTCGTGCAGCTCGGGCGGCGGATCGAAGCGCACTTCGGCCGCCCGCAGGACATCGAATGGTGCCTGGCCGAGGGTGGCTTCCAGATCGTGCAGAGCCGGCCGATCACGACGTTGTTCCCCATCCCGGAGGCCGGTGACCAGGAGAACCACGTCTACGTCTCCGTCGGTCACGGGCAGATGATGACCGACCCCATGAAGCCGCTGGGGCTGTCCCTGTGGCAGCTGACGGCCCTGGCACCGATGCACGAGGCCGGCGGGAGGCTGTTCGTCGACGTCACCCGGCGGCTGGCCTCACCCGCGAGCCGCGCCGGCCTGCTGGACGTCATGGGGAGAGGCGATCCGCTGGTCAGGGACGCCCTGGAGACCGTCCTCGACGAGGACGGCTTCGTCCCGTCACTCCCGGACCCGAGTCCCGCCGGGCCGCCGGGCGGCACCGCGCCCGCCCCGATCGAGACCGATCCGGCCATCGTCGCCGAGCTGGTCGAGCGCAGCCGGGCGTCGGTCGCCGCCCTCGAGCGCGACATCCGGACGAGGACCGGACCGGCACTGTTCGACTTCCTGCTGGAGGCCTTCGAGGAACACAAACGCGTCCTCAGTGATCCGCTGAGCATGCGGGTGATCATGGCGGGGATGGAGGCCACCTGGTGGCTCAACGACAGGCTGCAGGAGTGGCTGGGCGAGAAGAACGCCGCTGACACACTGACGCTGTCCGCCCCTGGCAACGTCACGTCCGAGATGGGCCTGGCGCTGCTCGACGTCGCCGACGTGATCCGTCCGCGGCCGGAGGTCGTGGCGTTCCTGCAGGGCATCGAGGACGACGACTTCCTGGACGAGCTGGCGACGCTGCCCGGCGGGGTCGAGGCACGCGACGCCATCGCGGCGTACCTCGACCGGTACGGCATGCGCTGCGTCGGCGAGATCGACATCACGAGGCCGCGGTGGCGCGAGCGCCCCAGCACGCTCGTGCCCGTCATCCTCGACAATGTCAGGAACTTCGAGCCGGGTGTCGCCCGGCGGCGCTTCGAGCAGGGCCGGCAGAGGGCACAGCAGAAGACACAGGACGTGCTGTCACGCCTGCGGGTCCTGCCGGACGGGGACGCGAAGGCCGTCGAGGCCAGGCGGATGATCGACAGGGTCCGAACCTTCATCGGGTACCGGGAGTACCCGAAGTACGGCATCGTCAGCCGCTACCTCGTCTACAGGCAGGCCCTGCTGGCGGAGGCCGAGCGCCTGGTGCAGGCCGGCGTCCTCCGCGAGCGGGAGGACGTCTTCTACCTCACGTTCCAGGAGTTCCACGACGTCGCGCGCTCGCGGCAGGTGGATGACCAGCTCCTCCAGCAGCGCAGGGACGCGTTCCGGTCGTACCACGCGCTCACCCCGCCCCGGGTCCTCACCTCGGACGGCGAAGCCCTCACCGGGGCGTACCGGCGCGACGACGTGCCGGCCGGCGCCCTGATCGGCGTGCCGGTCTCCGCCGGGACCGTCGAGGGGCGGGCCCGCGTCATCCTCGACCTGGCGCAGGCCGATCTCGAGGCGGGCGACATTCTGGTCACGGCCTTCACGGACCCCAGCTGGTCGCCCCTGTTCGTCGCAGTCGCGGGCCTGGTGACGGAGGTGGGCGGCCTGATGACGCATGGCGCGGTGATCGCCCGGGAATACGGACTGCCGGCCGTCGTGGGCGTGGAGCGGGCCACCCGGCTGATCCGGGACGGGCAGCGGATCCGCGTGCACGGAACCGACGGGTACGTCGAGATCCTGCCCTGACCGGCCTCTCGACCGAGGGCCATGACCTCACCACCGCGACGTCAGTGCCGTGACGTCACTGCCGCAGCCCAGGAATCGATCATGGTCCGGGCGATGGACAGCCGGCCTGGCAGCAGCAGCTGGCCCCGGTCGGCGTCGGTCGCGGCTGCCCAGTCGTTCCGCGCCAGGGCACCGTCAAGGTCGTGGCGGTGCACCCATCTCGCCTCGGCGATCTCCTTGTCGTCGAGCCGGATGGGCTGGCGCGGGTCCGCGACGGCATGGAAACCGATCATCAGCGACCGCGGGAAGGGCCATGCCTGGCTGCCCAGGTAGCTGATGCCGGAGACGTCGACGCCGACCTCCTCGGCGATCTCCCGTGCCACGCAGGCCTCGAGGGACTCACCGGCCTCGACGAAGCCGGCGAGCACCGAGAAACGATCGGCGGGCCAGGTCCGCTGGCGGGCCAGCAGCACCCGGTCGGCGCCGTCGTGGACCAGGCAGATCACCGCCGGGTCGGTGCGTGGGTACTCCTCGTGCTGCCCCGCCTCGCAGACCCGCGCCCAGCCGGCGTTGCGCGGGTGCGTCGGCGAACCGTCCCTGGCGCAGAACCGGGCGTTGTCGTGCCAGCTCAGCAGGGCGACGGCGGCGGCCATCACAGCGGCCTCGAACGCCGGCAGCTCGGCTCCCACGGAGTACAGGTTCAGCCACTGGGACGGGCCGTCCGCCGCAGCCTCGTCGGGCGCGCCGCGCACCGCCCAGTAGGTCAGGGATTCGGCCTCACCGAGCAGCACCGCGTCCGGCGGTGGGGCGGCGGCGAGGTCCCTGGCCGCGACCGTCCGCAGCCGGGGCCCGGACTGCGCGGTGCCGGGCTGCGGCGCGCCGGAGGCGCCCGGGGCGGCCGGGGCGGCTGTCCACTCGACCGGGCTGCGGCCCTCGGCATCGACGACCACGACCCGGGCTGCGGCCCAGCCCAGCTGGTGGCGGCCGACGTCTCGCCGAAGGTGCTCGTCGCGCAGGATCTTCGCCCCTGCCAGGACAGGCGGGCTGACCAGCCGAAAATCGCTCACGGCCCCATCTTCCAGCACGGGTCACGACGCCACGGGACCCGGCGCAGGAACCTATTCACGCAGAATCAGCGGCCGGAGTGTGCGTGCCGCGATCTCGAGTCCCTTCTTGGTGTTTTCCTCGGAGCCGCTCCACACCGGGTCCTCGTGCTCGACGGCCACGGTTCCGGTGAAACCGCCGTCGTAGAGGGCATCGATGATCCTGTTCCAGTCGAGCTGGCCACGCCCGGGCACCCGGTACCGCCACCAGCCGACATCCTCCGGTGCCCTGCGCCCCACGGTGCGGCCGAACACGCCGTACCGGGTCCGCTGGCGCTCGTCGACCTCGATGTCCTTCGCCTGGACGTGCAGCACCTTCCCACGTTCCAGCGCGGACCTGAGCGCGTCGACCGGATCTATCCCGAGCCAGAGCAGGTGGGACGGGTCATAGTTCAGGAAGAGGCCGAGGTCGAACATCCAGTCCCACAGCTCCGGCGAATACGCCAGGTTTCCCGGATACCCGTCGGGATGCCAGCCCTCCATCGGGCAGTTCTCCACGACAAGCCGCACGCCGCGTTGCGCGGCGTAGTCGACCAGCAGGGGCATCCACTCCTCGGCGAGGGTGATGTTCGCGRCAACCGTGCGGGACGGGTCCCGGCCGATGAACGTCCCGACACAGGCGATGCCGAGCATGGCCGCCGCATCGACACAACGGCGGAGATGATCGTGGTTCTCGCGCCGCCTCTCCTCGTCGCCGTGCAGGTTGTTGCCGTAGAAGCTGACCGCCGACAGCGTGAGCCGGTACTCGGCGGACAGTTTCCGCACCGCACTGGCGCCGTCCGCGGAAAGGGCCGCGACATCAAGGTGGCTTGCCTGATGCGGATGTTTGCTGCCCACAGGCCAGGCAGCCACTTCCAACGCGTCGTAGCCGGCCCGCGAGGACCAGTCCGCGACATCGGTGAGGCCGAGTCCGGGCAGGCACGCGGTGAACAGGCCGAGTTTCACGGTGTTGTCCCCTCCGTTGTCCGTCGCTGCGCCAGCGGCCGGCCACCGGGCCCGTCGGCGTGCGGCTCACATCCCGTCGGCGTGCGGACCATCCCGTCGACCCGGTCCGCGTTCTCATGGCCAGCCGGCGGCTCAGCTCACTCCGCCGGGGGGCGGTCAAGCGCCGCCAGGTGTTCTCTGGTGTCGCGCGTGTTCGGGTGATCACCACCGAGCCTGCTGGTCTGAGCGCGCAGCACCCGCCGCAGCTCGAGCCGCGCGATCGGGATCCGCCTGCGGTCGATGCGCGCCGCGATCACCGCCCGGAACTTCCGGGACTCCAACGTGTCCGGATGCCGGGAACCGAAGATCCGGCGGCGGGCCACAACGACGTGAGCGCACAGGTCACGGGCGCCCGGCAGGTCGTCCATCGCCAGCAGGACCTGGGCGAGCGAGTGGCACGCGTCCAGAGTGTCCGGGTGCAGCGGGCCGAGGAGAGCGGCACGGCCGTCGATGACCCGGCGGTAGCCGGTGACGGAGTCATTCCACCGCTCTCGCCTGCTGTGCAGCCAGGCGTACATGCACTCGAAGTGCAGACGCTGCGCGACGGTGGTGCCGGTACTCCGCTCGAGCACGGCCGCCAGGTCACGGAACACCGCCTCGGCCTCGCCGGGCCTGCCCTGCCGGAGTAACGACCAGGCAAGATACCGGCAGGATTCCACCGTTTCGGGATGGCCGGGGCCGAGAACGCGGGTCTGCCACCCGAGGACGTCGCGCAGTTCCCGCTCCGCCTGCTCGGGCCGCCCCAGGTGCAGCTGCGCCATCGCCGCGACGAACCGGTAGCCGAGCGCGACCGGCTGGTCCGCGTCCACGAGGACCACATGGTGGCGAGCCGCCGCGACCAGCTGTGCGCCGGCTCTGGCGTCCCGGTTCTCAGCGAGCACACCGCCGGTGTGGACGATCAGCGCCAACAGGTCCTCCCGGCTGCCGCGTTCGAAGGCGCTGGCGGGGCTGTGGACCAGGTGGAGCAGCAGGCGGGTCAGCGCGCGGAAGCGCCGGCGCCCGCCCGACGACAGGCCGCGGATGTCGGTGTACGCGTAGATCGACTGCGCGAGGGACTCGATGGCATCGGCGCGCCAGGCAGCCGCTCCGTGCCGGGTGGGCACCCCGTCAGCCCGGTCCACCCGGCTGACGACCCGGCGAAGCGCCGCTCCGCCAGCGGCGGTCAGCAGCCAGCAGGCCGTGACGAGCTTGAGAAGCTTGCCGGGCCGGGCATCGATGTGTGCCGCGAGCTCCTCGGCGCGTACGTGGGCACGCAACGGGTCCGCGTACCGCAGGCGCGCAGCCCAGCGGGCGAAGATGCGGCCGATCCACGGAGACATGTCGCAGCACTCGTTGACCGCGAGACCGAGCAGGACCGCCAGCATGACCTCCGCGCTGCTCATGCGAGCCTGCCGGGACGCGGACGACGCAGCCACCGCGCGCAGGGGATGCCGGGCGCCGGATCACCCGGAGGCGTCGGCCGTGTTCTGGCCCCGGGCACGCCGGCCTGGAGCGCCGCGGCCTCCGGGCGACGTGCGGCGAGCAGATCGCGCGCCGAGGCAGGGGGCGGCGCGAAGAGGTCCGAACCGCGCGCCAGCCCGAGGCTCCACCGCCGCGTGCGCGGCGCAACGGCAGGGCAATCAGGCGGTGGCTGCCTCGCAATCCCCGGCGGTGACACTGCCGCGTGATCGGATCCACCGACCCGCGCGCGTCAGGCCGGCCAGACCACCGCCGCCGGCCTTCGTCGCCGCATGCCGTCCGGGCGCGGATGCGACTGTGCGGGAGGCGCGCATGTTCCACCTGGGCTGGTTCGTCGGCAGCGGCTTCGGGCCGCAGGCCTGGAACGACCAGTGGTCGGGGACCCTCGCCACCGAATGGACGGGCGGCGGCTTCTACACCGACCTCGCCCGCTCGCTCGAACGCGCCTTCTTCGACTACCTGATCCTCGATGACGGCCTCATGATCACGGACACGTACCGGGGGACGATGGAGGTCGACCTCGCGCACGCCTGGGAGTCCCCGCGGCTGGACCCGATGGCGGCGGTCGCGGTGATGAGCCAGGCGACCTCGCGCATCGGGCTGGTCGCGACGGTGTCCACGTCCTTCTACCCACCGTTCATGGCGGCCCGGATGCTCGCCTCGCTCGACCATCTCTCCGCGGGCCGGGTCGGGCGCAGGCCCGACCTGACGGCGAACCCTTCAAGCCCCCCACAGAGGTCGGCCCCGACCGCCAGGGGCGACGACCGGGGCCAGGACCGGACAACGACGAGACACCGGTCTGCGTCGGCGCGGCACTACCGGTGCCCGTCGTCGCCGACTTCCGCAATGCCGGTGGTGTTGTCACAACCGGGCTCGTTGCGCCCCGGACCAGCGATAGGTTGCTGTACGTGCCCGATCTCGATCTCGCTGTTTCCTCGCCCGCCGAGGCGTTCGCGGTCCTGAGGGAAGGCAACGCGCGTTTCGTGCAGGGTAAACGACTGCACCCGAACCAGGACGCCGACCGCCGATCGGCGGTGGCGCCCAGACAGCGTCCCTTCGCCGTGCTGTTCGGATGTTCCGACTCCCGACTGGCAGCCGAGATCATCTTCGATCGAGGGCTGGGAGACCTCTTCGTGGTCCGGACCGCCGGGCACGTCGCGGGGCCCGAGGTACTGGGCAGCATCGAGTACGGCGTCAGCGTGCTCGGCGCGCCCCTCGTTGTCGTTCTCGGACACGATTCGTGCGGGGCTGTCACCGCGGCGTCCATCGCAGATCATGACGGGAACGCGCCTGCGGGCTATCTCGGGGACGTGGTCGAGCGAGTCATGCCCAGCGTGCTGTCCGCGCGGGCAGCCGGACACACCGATATCGACGCGTTCGTACGCACGCATATCCGGCGGACGGTTGATGGCCTGGTCGGCCGGTCGGTCCTGCTCGCGGCCGAGGTCGCCGCGGGGCGATGCGCGGTGGTCGGGCTGTCGTACCGGCTCGCGGAGGGCACCGTCGACATGGTCAACAGCCACGGACCTGTACCCACGGCCTCCGACAACCCGCACCAGTAAACCGGGCGGGGCGTCGGACTGGGCGGTCCTCGAAGCCCGCTGGGAGATCTGCGCCCGGTCGGGCCGGCTGGACCCGACGAGCATCCGCCAGATCCCCCCCGGGGCGGCCCGCTCCAGGCGCGGCCCGCCCCGGGGCGACGGCGGGAAGGTGCCTCAGCCCTTGGCCGGCGCCTTCTGCTCCTCCTTGTTCGGGCCGAGCAGCTTGAAGACGGCCCCGGTCGGGTCGGTCGCGACCGCGAGACGCCCGTAGGGGGTGTCGGTGGCCGGCTGCACGGTCGCGCCACCGAGCCTCTCGGTAAGCGCGAGGGTGGCGTCGGTGTCCTCCACCGCGAAGTACACGCCCCAGTGCGACGGCACGCCCTCCGGGAGGAAGGCCGACGCGTCCATGATCCCCGCGTGCTCGTCGCCGGAGTCGTCGACCTGGACGGTGTAGCGGAATTCGTCGCTGTCACCCATGATCTTGGTGTGCCACCCGAAGACCTCCTGGTAGAACGGCACAGAGCTGCCGAAGTCGCGGGTCATCAGCTCGAACCAGCCCGGCGCGCCCGGCTCGGCCAGCAGCTCGAAGCCGCGGTGCGCTCCCGGCTGCCACATACCGATCACCGCGCCGGCCGGATCCGTCACCACGGCCATGGTGCCGAGATCGGCGACCGCCATCGGCGGGATCATGACGCTGCCGCCGTGCTCGGGAACCGCGGCCACGGTCTTCTCCGCGTCCTGCGTCAGCAGGTAGACGGACCAGACGTCGGGCAGCTCGGGCTGCTGCTTGGGCATCCCGCCCGCGACGGGGCGGCCGTTGCGGGTGAAGTTGAAGTACCCGCCGAACTCGGAGTCCGACTCCTGGGCGGTCCAGCCGAACAGCTCGCTGTAGAAGCGGCGTGCCCCGTCGACATCGGCGGTCATCAGGTCGACCCAGCAGGGGGCTCCGGTCAGGGTGGTCTCGTGAGCGGGCATCACGGGCTCCTTCGCCGTCGTGGCACGTGGCGCGCGGTACGCGGAGTGCGCCCGCCGTTCGCCGTTCGCGTGCTGTCGACACCTTGGACCCGACCACCGACAGAAACTCATCGCCGCACGGCCACCCCGCCCAGAAGCCGGCAGAAGAAGGCGCCGACCGCGGGCGGGGCGGGAGCCCGGTTCCGCCCGCTTCGCCGGACCGCCGCGCTGGCACCCGCGGCGGACGTCAGCCCTTCGGCTGCTCCTCCTTGTTCGGCCCGACGAGCTTGAAGATGGCGCCGGTCGGGTCGGCTGCGATCGCCAGGCGGCCGTAGGGGGTGTCCACCGGGGCCTGGGCCGTGAAGCCGCCGAGCTTCTCGGCCAGCGCGACGGTGTCGTCGGTGTCCTCCACCGCGAAGTACACGCCCCAGTGCGACGGCACGCCCTCCGGGAGGAAGCCGGCGGCATCCATCACCCCGGCGTACTGCTCGCCGGCGCCGTCGACCAGCACGGAGTAACGGAAGTCGTCGCTGTCACCGACGACCTTCGTCTGCCAGCCGAAGACCTGCGTGTAGAAGGGCACGGCGGTCCTGAAGTCGCGGGTCATCAGCTCGAACCAGCCCGGCGCACCCGGCTCGGCGAGCACCTGGAACCCGCGGTGCGTGCCCTGCTGCCACATGCCGACCACGGCGCCGGTCGGGTCGGTGACCACCGCCATGGTGCCCAGGTCAGCGATGGGCATCGGCGGGACCATCACGGTGCCKCCGTGCTCTCTCACGGCCGCCGTGGTCCTCGCCGCGTCCGGGGTCAACAGGTAGGTGGTCCACACGTCCGGCGCCTCGACTGCCTGCTTCGGCATCCCGCCGGCGATCATCCTGCCGTCCGGGGAGAAGAACATGAAGTACCCGCCGAACTGCTCGGACTGCTTGCCGGGAACCCAGCCGAACAGCTCCGCGTAGAAGGCGCGGGCGCCGTCGACATCCGAGGTCATCAGATCGATCCAGCAGGGGGCGCCGGGCAGGGTGGTGTCGTTCGCGGGCATCGCGGGCTCCTTCGCCGTCGGGCGCACGGTGCGCGGGGCGTGAAGGGTGCGCCCGCGCCGTTCGCGTGGTGTCGGACACCATGGACCTACCCACCGACAGAAACTCATCGCCGCCGCGGAGTCCTCCTACCCCGCGGGCGAGTCCTCCCCCGCGGCCTCCAGGTCGCCTTCCAGCTCCAGGTAGGTGGCCTGCAGCCCGGCCAGCGTGCTCTCCTCGGGCGCCTCCCACAGGCCGCGCTCGGCGGCCTCCAGCAGACGCTCGGTCATGCCACGCAGAGCCCACGGGTTGGACGTCCGGAGGAACTCCCGGTTCTCCGGGTCGAACACATAGGAGGCCGCCAGCGACTCGTACATCCAGTCCTGGACGACCCCGGCGGTGGCGTCGTAGCCGAACAGATAGTCGACGGTCGCGGCCAGCTCGAAGGCACCCTTGTAGCCGTGCCGGCGCATCGCGGCGATCCAGCGCGGGTTCACCACCCTGGCGCGGAACACCCGGTGGGTCTCCTCCTGCAGGGTGCGGGTGCGCACCGCGTCGGGCAGCGCGCTGTCCCCGACGTAGGCGGCGGGAGACGTCCCGGTCAGCGCCCGCACGGCCGCCACCATCCCGCCGTGGTACTGGAAGTAGTCGTCCGAGTCGACCAGGTCGTGCTCGCGGGTGTCCTGGTTCTTGACCGCGATCTGGATGCGACGGAACGCCGTCTCCATGTCGGCCCGGGCCTCGGCGCCGTCAAGGCCGCGGCCGTAGGCGTAGCCGCCCCACACCGCGTACACCTCGGCGAGGTCGGCGTCCGAGCGCCACTGCCGCGAGTCGATCAGGGGCAGCAGGCCGGCGCCGTAGGCCCCGGGCTTCGACCCGAAGATCCGCGTCGTCGCCCGCCGCAGCGCCGCCGGGTCGGCCGGGCCCGAGGAGCCGGGCGAACCGGAGGAACCAGCCGGATCCGCCGATCCGGGCGGGCTCGCCGGGCGCAGGGCGCCGGGGAGGCCGAGGGCGGCCAGGTCCGCACGGACGTGCGCGGCCAGGGCGTTGACGTCGTCCGGCTCGTCGAGCGCGGCCACCGCCCGTACCGCGTCGTCGAGCAGGGCGACGACGTGCGGGAACGCGTCGCGGAAGAACCCGGAGATCCGTACCACCACGTCGACCCGCGGGCGCCCCAGCTCCGGGCCCGGCACGATCTCGAAGCCGGTCACCCGCCGGGACGCGTCGTCCCAGGTCGGGCGGCAGCCGAGCAGCCAGAGCACCTCGGCGATGTCGTCGCCCTGGGTGCGCATGGCGGACGTCCCCCACACGGTCAGCCCGACGGAGGCCGGGTAGCCGCCGGTGTCGGCGAGGTAGCGCTCCAGCAGCGAGTCGGCGAGCGCGCGGCCGGTCTCCCAGGCGAGCCGGGACGGGATGGCCTTCGGGTCGACGGAGGCGAAGTTGCGCCCGGTGGGCAGAACGTTGACCAGACCGCGGGTCGGCGAGCCGGACGGGCCGGGCGGGACGAACCGGCCGTCGAGCGCCCGCAGCGTGTTGCCGATCTCGTCCGGGGTGCGGTTCAGCCGGGGGACGACCTCTGTCGCCGCGAACGCGAGGACCCGCTCGACCTCGCTCCGCGCCGCGGCCGGCACCCCGACACCGCCCCCCGGCTCGCCGGCACCGGCGTCGGCGTCGGCGTCGGCGTCGGCCGGGGAGATCACATGACGGGCCACGACGTCGCGGACGGCGTCCGGTGACCACGCGGCGGACTCCAGTGCGGCGACCAGCGAGCGGGCCGTCTCCTCGAACGCGTCCACCTGCGCACGGGACGCCTCGAGGTCGCCCTCGGTGTGCCCGAGCGCCGTGCGCAGGCCCGGAACGGCGCCTGCGCTGCCCGCCCACATCTGGTTCGCGCGCAGGATCGCGGTGACCAGGTTCGTCTGCGCCTCCCCCGCCGGCGCCACCCCGAGGATGTGCAGACCGTCGCGGATCTGGGTGTCCTTCACCTCGCACAGGTAGCCGTCGACGTGCAGCAGGAAGTCGTCGAAGTCGTCGTCGCTGGGCCGGTCGGCCTGGCCGAGGTCGTGGTGCAGCTGGGCGGACTGGATCAACGTCCAGATCTGGGCGCGCACCGCCGGCAGCTTCGCCGGGTCGAGGGCAGCCAGCGTCGCGTACTCGTCCAGGAGCTGTTCCAGCCGGGCCATGTCGCCGTAGGAGTCGGCCCGCGCCATCGGCGGCACCAGATGGTCGACGATCACCGCGTGCGCGCGGCGCTTGGCCTGGGTGCCCTCCCCCGGGTCGTTGACCAGGAACGGGTAGACGAACGGCAGGTCGCCGAGGACGGCGTCCGGGGCACAGCCGGCCGACAGGCCGAGTCCCTTGCCGGGCAGCCACTCCAGCGTTCCGTGCTTGCCGAGGTGGATGACGGCGTCGGCGCCGAAGACCTCGTCCAGCCAGCGGTAGGCCGCCAGGTAGTGATGGGACGGCGGCAGGTCGGGGTCGTGGTAGATCGCCACCGGGTTCTCCCCGAACCCCCGCGGCGGCTGGATCATCACGACGATGTTGCCGAACCRCAGCGCGGCCAGCACGATCGCCGGCTCCGCCGCCGGCGTCCCCGGCCGCGCCCCCGCACCGTTCGTTGCGCCGATCCCGACCAGCGGGCTGCCGTCGTCGACGTAGAGGGAGCCGGGCGGCGGGCCCCAGTGCTGGGACATCGCGGCGCGCAGCGGCTCGGGCAGGCGGGCGAACCAGCGCTCGTAGGTCGATGCGGGCACCCGCGCGGGCGCGGCGGCGAGCTGTTCGGCGGTCAGCCATTCGACGTCATGGCCGCCAGCGGCGATCAGCGCGTGGATCAGCGCGTCCCCGACCGAGGCGTCCGGCCGGGTGATCTCATCGGTGTTCTTCTCGTCCTGCGTGTCCTGCGTGTCCTGCCCGTCCACAGCGTGCCCGTCGGCGGCGGCGTGGCGCAGTTCTTCCCCCGGGTAGCCGTCGCCGAGGTCGTAGCCGGCGGCGCGCAGCGCGTCGAGCAGCAGCACCGCCGAGGCGGGGGTGTCCAGACCGACGGCGTTGCCCACCCGCGAGTGCTTCGTCGGATATGACGAGAGCACGATGGCGATCTTCTTCTCGGCGGGCCGGGTGTGCCGCAACGCGGCCAGCCGCGCGGCGATCCCGGCGACCCGGGCGGTGCGCTCCGGATCCGCCGCGTACACCGGGACACCGCCCGGTCCCTCCTCCTYGAACGAGAACGGCACGGTGATGATCCGGCCGTCGAACTCGGGGATGGCGACCTGCATGGCGGCGTCCATCGGCGACAGGCCGGCGTCGCTGCCGTCCCAGACGGCACGGGAGGACGTCAGGCACAGCCCCTGCACGACCGGGACGTCCAGTGCGGCGAGCGCGCCGACGTCCCACGCCTCCTCGTCGCCGCCGGCGGAGGCGTCCGCGGGGCGGGTGCCGCCGGCAGCGAGCACCGTCACGACCAGAGCGTCCACCCCGGCGAGATCGTGCAGCGCCCCCCCGGCGGCCGCGCCGCGCAGCGTGGAGCAGAACACCGGACGCGCGTTCGCACCCGCTCCCTCGAGCGCGTCGCACAGGGCGTCGACGAACGCCGTGTTGCCGGAGGTCGCATGCGCCCGGTAGAAGACGACGCCGACGGTGGGCCGGTCGGCCTTGACCGCCCACTCGCCGTGCCTGCCGTGCTCGGGCAGGACGACCGGCGCGGCGAAGCCGAGGCCGGTGAGCAGCAGCGTGTCGGAGAGGAAACGGTAGAGCTCGGCGAGGTTGGCGACACCGCCCTCGACCAGGTAGGCGAGCGCCTCGGTGGCGACACCGGCCGGCACCGTCCCGCGGGCCATCAGCGCGGCGTCCGGGGTCGCCTCGCCGCCGAGTGCGACGACCGGCAGCCCGCTGGCGACGACGGCGGCCAGGCCGTCGGGCCAGGCCCGCTCCCCACCGAGGAGGCGCAGGACGACCACCTCGGCACCGGCGAGGAACGCGGGTACCGCCTCGGCACCGAGCCGTGCCGGGTTCGCGACCCGCCAGGGCGCTCCGCAGGCACGCGCGGCGAGGAGTTCGGTGTCCGCGGTCGAGATCAGAGCGATCACCGGATCCGCGTGTTCGGCCGGATCCGCCTGTTCGGCCGGGCTCGGCTGGTCTGCCGGCACCGGCTGCTCCGTCGACATTCAGGGTGCTCCCGGGGGGACGAAGGGAAGACCGGCCGGTGCGCCGCGCTCCAGCAGTGTGCGCACCGCCCGCAGGTCAAGATGGTCGGCGACGAGGTCGCCCAGGGCATCGAGGCGGCGGGCCCGGACGTCGGCGAAACAGGTCTCGGCCGGGCGGAACGACCGGCCGGCCGCCGCCGCCACACCGGCCAGGTAGGCGCGCCGGAACTGGTCGTTCTCCAGCAGTCCGTGCCAGCTCGTCCCGTGGACGCTGCCGACCCGCGCGCCGTCGACGGCGAACCGTTCCACCGCGGTGAGACGGGAACCCGTCCCGCCGGGTCGCAGGGACTCGTCGAGCGCCGGTCGGCCGTGCCTGATCTCGTAGCCCGTGACGGGATGGCCGTCCGCGCTGACCCCCGACCGCTGCCCGAGCACCTTGTCCGGTGCGAAGCGGGTGATCAGTGGCAGCAGACTCAGGCCGGGCACCTGCCCCGCCCGGGACTCGACGTCGTCGTCGATGCGCACGCCGAGCATCTGGTAGCCGCCGCAGATCCCCAGGACGGGAAGCCCCGCGGCGGCCCGGGCCACGATCGCGTCGGCGAGCCCGCGCCGCCGCAGCCAGGCCAGGTCGGAGACGGTCGCCCGGGTCCCCGGCAGCACCACCAGGTCGGCGTCGGCGACGTCGTCCACGCTGGTCGCGAGCCGCACCGACACCCCGGGCTCGGCGCGCAGGGCGTCCAGGTCGGTGATGTTCGACAGGCGCGGGAAGCGGACCACGGCGACCCGCAGCCGGTCCGGGCCGGTGTCCGCGCCGCCGCCGCCCGCGCCCGGCCCGGCCGACCCGTCGGCGGGGCCCAGGTCGGGATCCGGATGTGAGCGCAGGTCCAGCGAGTCCTCGACGTCGAGCCACAGGCCCGCCAGCCAGGGCAGGACACCGAGGACGGGACGTCCGGTGAGCCCCTCGATCTGACGCAGCCCGGGCTCGAGCAGCCGGGCGTCCCCACGGAAACGGTTGATCACCCAGCCGGCGACAAGGGCCTGGTCGGCCCGGTCGAGCAGGGCAAGTGTCCCGAACAGGGAGGCGAACACACCGCCGCGGTCGATGTCGCCGACGACCAGCACCGGCAGCCCTGCCGCCCGGGCCAGGCCCATGTTGGCGATGTCGGTCGCCCGCAGGTTGATCTCCGTCGGCGACCCGGCCCCCTCGCAGATCACCGCGTCGAACCGGCCGCGCAGGTCGGCGAGGCAGTCCAGGACGATGCCGAGCAGACGCTCCTTGTACGGCCGGTACCCCAGCGCGTCGACCTCGGCGAGGGGACGTCCGAGGACCACCAGCTGGCTGTGGCGGTCGGAGCCGGGCTTGAGCAGTACGGGGTTCATCGCGGCCTCGGGCGCGACCCCGGCGGCCGCGGCCTGCATCGCCTGGGCCCGGCCGATCTCCGCGCCGTCGGCGGTCACCACCGAGTTCAGCGCCATGTTCTGGGCCTTGAACGGGGCGACCCGCACGCCCTCGCGGGCCAGCCACCGGCACAGCCCGGCGGTGAGGATGCTCTTGCCGGCGTCCGAGGCGGTCCCGGCGACCAGCAGCGCCCCACCGACCGCCCCGCGGCCGGTGCCACTGCCCGTGCCCACGATGCGGCCGGTCACCGCGCTCCGCCCGCGGCGGGTCGGACCGCCGCCAGCACGGCGGCGAGCCCGGCACTCAGCCCGACGGCGGCCACCGTGACGGCGGCCGACAGGCGTGCTGCGACCTGCAGGTCCCGGGCGCCGGGCCGGCGCCCCGACCCCAGCTCGGGGCGGTGCTCGACGCCATGGGCGTACCGCAGCTCACCTCCGAGCCGCAGCCCGGCCGCTCCGGCGAACGCCGCCTCCGCCATGCCCGCGTTGGGGCTGGGGTGGCGGCGGCCGTCGCGACGCAGCGTCCGCAACGCCCGCGCCGGCGAGCCGCCGACCACCGGCGCGCAGGCGCAGGTCAGCAGCGCGCAGACCCGGGCAGGTACCAGGTTGGCCAGGTCGTCGGCGCGGGCCGCGGCCCAGCCGAAGCGGTGGTAACGCGCGTTGCGGTAGCCGACCATCGCGTCGAGGGTGTTCACCGCGCGGTAGGCGACGAGGCCGGGCAGACCGCCGACCGCGCCCCACAGCAGCGGGGCGACGACGGCGTCCGAGGTGTTCTCCGCCAGCGACTCGACGCCCGCACGGGACAGCCCGCCGGTGTCGAGGACCGACGGGTCCCGGCCGCACAGCGAGGGCAGTCGGCGGCGCGCGGCAGCCACGTCCGACCGCGCCAGCTCGCCGCCAAGCGCCCGGCCCTCCCGGCGCAGCGACGCTCCCCCCAGCACCGCCCACGTCACCACGGCGGTCAGCGCCGTCACGGCCAGCCCGGCCCCGCACCTCGTCCGGCGCTCGCCGCGGGAACCGGTCAGTGCGCGCGCCAGCCCACGTTCCACCCGACTGGCAACCACTGCCGGACCGCCGACCAGGACCGCCGTGTACGCCACACCGGCGAGCCGGCTGTCGCGGTAGGCGGCCCGCTCGAGGCGGGCCGCGACCCGCCCGAACCCCGCGACCGGATGGCCCCGGGACGGGTCGGCGAACAGCGTGTCGAGGACGACTCCGAGCAGCAGCCCGTACGCCCGCGCGCGGCTGCTCGCCCTCACCCCGCGGACGGGCTCGGTGACGCCGCAACCGCCGGGGTGCGCCGCGCGGGCGCCGGGTTGAGCACCCGGTCGGCGAGCGGCCCGAAGCCAAGCCCCAGCACCGCCCACACGAGGGTCTGCGTGCCCAGCGAGGACAGCCGGAAGCGCCACAGCAGCTCCGGCGGGAAGGAGTCCGGCACCTCGTTGACGACGGGGAGAAGGACCACGGCCACCACGACGAGGACGGTGAACACCCCGGTCGCCGCCAGTGCCGCGTTCCACGCGCCGACGCGGTCGGCCACCGCGCGGCCGGCCTGCGCGGCGAGCAGGGCCGCGATGACGGCGACGAGCACCAGGACCACGTAGAGGCCGGTGCGCCGGTCGATCGTGTCCGGATTCCCGACCGCCGGCGGGTTCGCCGGGTACTTCAGGAACGGGATGACCGCCACCGTCACGAAACCGACAGCCGCAACCACCGCCGAGGTGGACCGCATGCCCGACGTGCCGATACGGCCGTAGGCGACGGCGCACGCGATCGCGAACAGGCCTCCCATCGCGACGCCGTAAAGGCCTGTCGCGACCGCCAGCCCGACGCCCTTCTGCACTCCCCGGGATACCTCCTCCGGCTCGACAGGTTCACCGGGAGCTGGCGGCGCCGCCGCGGCCTCCTCGATGGCGATCGCCGCGTCCACCTGCGGCTCGCCGGTGACCGAGGCGAACCCGAAGCCGACCAGACCCGCGACCAGACCCGCGAGCATGCCAAAAACAAGAAGTCTGCGCATCATGAAAGAACGGCCTCCGCCGCCTGCCGGTGAACGATCCGCCGGAAAATCAGTGGATCAGTGGCAGGGGAAACCCAGCAGGTGCCGGCCGTCGTGCACGAACTCGTGGATCCAGGTGCCGCCCACCATGGAGAAAGCACCCGCTTCGGAGCCGACGAAATAGATGCCGAGCAGCATCAGGGCGCCCATCAGCACGGCCCAGGGGGCGATCTCGCGCAACGGGAGCTTCAGCGGGCGGATGGCCCCACCGGCGAGCGGTGCCGGCACGGTGGACGGAGCAGCAGAATCAGACATGCGAGAGACCTCCCAGGGATCACGCGTCCAGCTGGTTCACTCGCGACGAAACGGGTCTGGCTTACCGGCGGACCATCTCGGTTCCCCCGGACACAGTGGCGCGGCCGCGCCGGAATCCCACCGGCTTCCTGTCAACATCACGACTAACGGGAGTCAGGCTACGAGGTGACCCAACTCATCGTCAACAGCGAGTTCTGCCCATCACACCGGCACCCCGCTCACACCGACATCGAGTACGCCACGACACCGCGGCGCACGGCGTCCATCGCCGCCCGTGCCACCCGGCCGACCTCGACGAGCCCCGCGCCACCCGCCGAGCCGCCGGCCCCCCGGTCCSCAGGCCCCTCGGCCCCCTCACCGTCGGGTCCTCCCCCCGCCTCGCCGCGCGCTCGTCCGCTGGCGGTGGCGGCCGCGAAGGCCGGCGCGATCTGGGCTATCTGGTCGAGGAGATCGATGAGCTGGCGCATCCAGCGGACGAAGTCGCCGGCCGTCAGGTCGGCGCCGGCCTCGGTGAGGACCCGCTCCAGCCCGCGACCGGACGCCCAGCCGAAGGCCGCCGGCACGAACCCCAGGTCGGGCGCGCGCAGGAAACCGAGCCGGTGCTCGTCCTCCACCTCGCCGAGGCGGGTGTACACGCCGGCCATGTCTGCGAGCGCGTCGCGCAGCGCCGGCCCGCCGGGAACGGCGGGCGGCGCCACGTCGTCGCCGCGCGGCTCGAACAGCAGCGTCGAGACGGCCGCCGCCAGCTCAGGCGGAGTCAGGCCTGCCCAGACCCCTGTCCGCAGGCACTCGGCGACCTGGAGGTCCTGCTCGGTGTAGATCCGTGCCAGCATCGCGCCGGCCGGGGTCACAGCGTCGCCGTCCGCGCTGAGATAGCGCAGCTCGGCGAGGGTGTCGCGAACGCGGTCAAACGTACGGGCGACGGTGTTCGTCCGCCCCTCGACCTTGCGTTCCAGCCCGGCGGTCTCCCGGCGCAGCCGGTCGATGCGCTCGGCGGAGCGCAGGTGCTCCTCCCGCTGCGGGCAGTCGTGGACGGGGTGGGCCCGCAGCGCGCGGCGCAACCGGGCCAGCTCGGCGTCGTCCGCCGCGAGGGAGCGCATCCGCTCCCGGCGGCCGGGCTCGTCCGGCACCCGGGTGTTGCGCAGCGACGAGGCCAGGTCGCGCCGCGCCTGGGGCGACCTGGGGTTGAACGACTTCGGAATCCGCACCCGGGCAAGCGGCTCCACCGCCACCGGGAAGTCAATCATGGACAGCCGCCGGACCTGCCGGTCGACGGTGAGCACCACCAGCCGCGGGCCGTCCGGCGAACCCGGGTCGACACCGACATCCAGGACCACGACGAGGCCACCGCGGCGGCCGGCCGGCACCCGCACCACGTCGCCGCTGCGCAGCTTCGCCAGCGCCTCCGCCACCTCGGACTGGCGGCGCACCGTCCCCGCGCGGGACAGGTTGTTCTCCCGCTCCCGGATCTGCCGCCGCAGATCGTCGTACTCGAGGACAGCACCCCGGTCGCAGTCGAGCGCCGCCGTCAGCTCATCGACGGCGGTCTGGTTGCGGCGGACCGCCCGGGCGATGCCGACCACGGCCTTGTCTGCCTGGAACTGCGCGAACGACGACTCCAGGACGACCCGCGCACGGTCCGCGCCCAGCCGCCCGACCAGGTTGACCGCCATGTTGTAGGACGGCCGGAACGACGACCGCAGCGGATACGTACGGGTCGAGGCCAGGCCGGCCAGCGCCAGCGGGTCCAGCCCCGGCTGCCACAGCACGACCGCGTGCCCCTCGACGTCGATGCTCCGACGGCCCGCACGCCCCGTCAGCTGGGTGTACTCGCCGGGCGTGATGTTGGCGCGGGTCTGGCCGTTGAACTTCGTCAGGCGTTCCAGCACGACGGTGCGGGCGGGCATGTTGATGCCCAGCGCGAGCGTCTCGGTGGCGAACACCGCCCGGACCAGACCTCGGACGAACAGTTCCTCCACCACCTCCTTGAAGGTGGGGAGCATGCCGGCGTGGTGCGAGGCGATGCCGCGTTCCAACCCGTCCAGCCACTGCCAGTAGCCGAGGATGTCGAGGTCGGCCTGCGGGATCCCCGCCGTCCGGGCCCGCACGTGCGCGTTGATCTCCCGACGCTCGTCGGACGTCGTCAGCCGCAGGCCCGCCTGGACGCAGGACGTCACCGCGGCGTCGCACCCGACCCGGCTGAAGATGAACACGATCGCGGGCAGCAGCCCGGCCCGGTCCAGCCGGACGATCACGTCCGGGCGGCTCGGCGGCCCGAAGCGCCGTCGCCCACCGCCACCGCCGGGCCGCGCCCCCGGCCGCGACGACGACCGGGGCCCACGCCCGCGGTCGTACACCGACTGGGACTCCTCCCGGGCCAGCCGCAGCAGATCGGGATTGACCACGCGGCCGCCGGCCGCCTCCCCGTCGCCGCCCCGCCCCGTCGCACCGCCACCGCCGGCACCGTTCCGAGCACCCGCCCGACGACCGCCGTTCGCCCCGGCCCCGGTCTCGGCGCCGGCGCCCGGCCGGGCAGCGGGCCCGGCACCAGGGTCACCGCCCGCGCCCCGACCGGGAAACGCGCCGGCGGCCGCGGGCCCACCTGGGCGCACGCCCTTGCCGCCACGCGGACCGGCGCGGTCCGGCTCGAGGACGGGCCCCGACGGCCCGAGACCTGACGTGCGGTCGACGAACAGGTCGTGCAGGGTGCGGTCAGCCAGGACGTGCTGGTAGAGCGGCACCGGGCGATGYTCGCTCACGATCACCCGGGTGTGGCCCCGCACGGTGACCAGCCACTCGGCGAACTCCTCGGCGTTGCTGACCGTCGCGGACAGCGAGACCAGCCGGACGTGGTTCGGGAGGTGGATGATCACCTCCTCCCAGACGGCGCCGCGCTGGCGGTCCGCGAGGTAGTGGACCTCGTCCATGACGACATAACCGAGGTCGGCGAGCCGGCTGCTGTCAGCCGCCTCGGAGTACAGCATGTTGCGCAGGACCTCGGTGGTCATGACCACCACCGGTGCGTCCCCGTTGCGTGAGGTGTCGCCGGTCAGCAGACCGATCGAGGCGGCCCCGTAGCGGGCGACGAGGTCGGCGTACTTCTGGTTCGACAGCGCCTTGATCGGCGTGGTGTAGAAGCAGCGGGTACCGGTCGCGAGCGCCAGATGCGCCGCGAACTCACCGACAATCGTCTTGCCGGCACCAGTCGGGGCCGCTACCAGCACGCCTTCGCCGCGGGCGAGGGCCTCGACGGCCTCGGACTGAAAAGGATCAAGCCCGAACGGATACCGGGCCACGAACTCCTCGACGGCGCCGGGCGCGGACGACACATCCCTCACCCTACGCTGCCCTGGCGCGGCGCAAAGGGCAGGTATCCGGCGGGGTCAGGTGATGTCGCCGTGCGCGCTGTCGGACGACGCCGACCCAGCCGTRCCGGCGCCCGCGGCGCTGCCGTGCGCGGCCCCCGAGCCGGCCCTCGCGGGCTCGGCCGCCACCCGCGGCGCCGGCGGTACCTGGTCGGTACCGGTGTCGTCGAGATCAAGCGGGGAGGCCTCGTCATCCGCGAGGTCGGCGTAGGGCGAGGTGTCACCCCGCCTGGCCTTCCGTCGGTCGTTGACCCAGCCGATGACCAGCGCCACCTCGTAGAGCACGATCATGGGCAGGCCGAGGGCGAGCATGGTGAACGGGTCCTGGCTCGGGGTGACGACCGCGGCGAAGACGAACACGAGGAAGATCTCGGCCCGCCGCCAGGACCGCAGCTTCGCGGTCGTGACGAGGCCGGCCAGGTTCAGCATCGTGACCAGCAGCGGGATCTCGAACGACAGCCCGAAGACCAGCAGCATCGCGATGACGTAGCTCAGGTACTTGCTGCCGTCGAGAACGCTGACGAGACCGTCGCCGCCGAAACCGAGCAACAGGTTCAGGCCGGTCTCGAGCGTGAGGTAGGAGAAGAGGCCACCGACGGCGAACAGCACCAGCGAGGCGCAGACGAAACTCAGCGACCAGCGGCGTTCGTGCCGGTGCAGGCCTGGCGTGATGAAGGACCAGAGCTGGTAGAGCCAGATCGGCGCCGAGAACACCGCGCCCGACAGCATGGAGATCTTCAGCCGGATCGTGAAGGCGTCCAGGATGCCGAAGAAGTAGAGCTTGCAGGAACCGTCACCGACGAGGTCACCGCGTTTGTCCGCGGGCAGCGCGCAGTAGGGCTCGATGAGCCACTGGAAGATGTCCGGCTCGACGATGAAACAGACGATCGATGCGACCGCGAAGGCGATGAGTGCCTTGGCCAGCCGGTTGCGCAGTTCACGCAGATGCTCGGTGAGGGGCATCCTGCTGTCCTCGACCGTGCGGGCACGCCGATCGTGTACCGACGAGGCAAGCCTGCTCGGCGTTGGCAACCGTGGCACGGGGTGCGGCTCCTGCTCGATGAGGACGATGGATGCGGACGGCATGCGGACACGGCCGCAGCCAGGTGGTCACCCGCGCGAGAGACCCACAGCACACCGGGCCACGGACGGAACCCGCGGACCGGCGCCGGACGAGCGGACCGTGCGGGCCAGGTCGGTCGATCCAGACCACTGTCAGCGCTACTCGGCCAGCGCTGATCGGCGCGCGGCCGGCGCGGGGAACCCGCCACCGGCGTGCGCGGCAATCAGCGCGGCGAGTCAGCCCGAGCAGATGGCCTGGAGCGCCCCGGCACGGTCAGCGGCGCTCGGCGTCCACCGGCGCAGAGCCGTTGACCGAGGTGCCCGGCGCGGCGGCGGGACGGCCCTCGATCGGCAGCGGGGCGACCGGTGCGGCGGCGGGAGCCGTCGGGGCCGCAGCGGCCGGAGCAGCGCTGGAGGTGGCATCGTCGTCGCGCAGACCCTTGGTCTCGGCCTTGAAGATGCGCAGGGACCGGCCGAAGGAACGGGCCGCGTCCGGCAGCTTCTTCGAGCCGAAGAGCACCAGAATTACCAACGCGATGATAATGATCTCGGTCGTACCCAGGTTAGGCATGGCAGGCGTCCTCCAGTTACCGGTCCGTTCGGGAGACCGTGCGGCTCGATGCTACGTCGGCCAGCCTAGGAGGGTATAGACAGTAGCCGGGTATCCCACAGGTGACGTGTTCGCGAACGGGCCGGGGATGACCCGTGTCACCAGTGCTTCTATGCCCCGTCCCTGCCTGCGGCGCCGCTGCTCGGGACACATTCCGGGCACGGTTTGAAGCTCTCGGCGCTCCTCCTGCCGGGGCTGGGGAGCGATCGCGGAGCGCCAGGCCGGCACGGCGTGGGCGCCGGCACGGCAGAGCCGGGCCGGCACGGCCGATGGCGGTGCGCGGCGGGCCGGGCGATGCACCGCGGCCCGAACCGGTCACCTGGCCTGGCTGGCGAGCCGGGTGGCTACCTCCGCGGACTCGATGCGCCCGGCCAGTTCCCCGGCCCTCGTGGCGAGATCGGCTGCCCGGTCCTTCAGCTCAAGCGCGGCCGTCTTCGTCGCCCGGACCTGCCCCCACAGCCGCAGCGCGCACAGCACCAGCACACCGAGCGAACCGACGATCAGGACGAGGTGAACGAGCAGCAGGGGCACACCGGTCACCTTACGAGCTCTCGGGATAACCGGCGAGCGCGCGGGCCGCCAGATCGTGGACGCTCGCGGCCACCGAGGCCGGCTCCACCCTGCGCACCAGCTGCCCCAGGCCCAGGACCAGGCGGTTCAGCCACGCGAGGTCGGCTACCCGGAGCAGTACGGAGACCCCTCCGTCGGGCAGCTCCCGTACATCCGACACCGGGTAGTAGTCGACGACCCAGCGGGCCCGCGGATCCAGGTCGAGGCGGRCGGGAATGTCGTCCGGCCCCGGCTGGTAGACCCCCTCGGCGGTGTCGCGGGGCGTGGCGTCCGGTGGCGGCTGCGCGGACACGTCCAGCACCGTCACACCGTCCCGGCCGTCGATCCGGTCGAGGCGGAAGAGCCGCACCGCCGCGGCCCGGTGGCACCAGCCCTCCAGGTACCAGTAGCCACCACGGACCAGCACCCGCATCGGGTCGACGTCCCGCTCGGTCATCTCGTCCCGGGCCCACACCAGGTAGCGCAACCGCACCCGCCGCCGTTCCCGGATGGCCCCCTGCAGCACGGCCAGCACCTCGTCGTGAGCGTCGAGTGCGACCCGCACGTGCCGCGCCGACTCGTGGCCGACGGCGTCCTCGACCTTGCGCAGCGCGCGGTCCAGCGCCTCCCGACCGGCCAGGCCCTGGATGTCGGTCAGCGCGCGGGCGGCGACGAGCAGCGCCATGGCCTCGTCCGCGGTCAGCCGCAGCGGGCGGTCGAGGGTCTGCGGGTCGACGACGGTGACCTGGTCACCCGAGTAGCTCACGTCGATCAGGTCGCCGGGCGCACCTCCCGGCAGCCCGCAGACGAACAGCAGGTCGAGGTCAGCGCGCAGCTGCCGGACCGTGATGCCGAACTCGGCGGCGGCTGCCCCCAGCGATACCCCCGGGTGTGCCCGCAGCCAGGGAACCAGCGCCAGCAGCCGGCTGAGACGGTCCACCGACCCGCTCATCGGGGCCCGGACCCGGCCAGCGCGCCACCGTGGCCGGCCCGCGCCGGCTGGCCTGACCTGACAGCGGCGCCGGGCGCAGTCGCGGCGACGGTGGCCCGCAGCCTGCGGACGACCTCCTGGCGCAGGTCGGCCGGCTCCAGCACGGTCACGTCGGGGCCGTAGCCGACGACCCAGCGAGCGAAGCGCTCGAGGTCGGAGAAGTCGACCTCGAGCAGGTCGCCGTCACCGGACCGGCCGGGCGTGGTGGCGGACGCCGTGGTGGTGGGAGCGGCCGACGCGAACCGGCCGGGGTCGGCCACCGGCCGGGCCCACCGTCGCAGCGCGTGCCCACAGCCGCGCCGCACCCACAGCACTGCCGTCACGCGGGCCTCGGCAGGCTCCGTGGCGGAGATCATCGCCCGCAGGTCGACATCCGGCGGGACGGTGAAGGCCCCGGCGGGGCCGACCTCCCGTACCGGACCCGTCACCCGGGACAGCCGGAACACCCGTGGCGCCTCCCGCCGCAGGTCATGGCCCACCAGGTACCAGCGCCCACGCCAGGACAGCACGCCCCAGGGCTGCACGTGCCGTTCGGTGTCCTCGGTCTGCCCGGGGCGGCGGTACGGGAAGCAGACCTCGCGGCCCGCCTGCACCGCGGCAAGCGCGGCCTCGAAGGCCGGCTCGGTCGCGTCGACACGGGGCTCGAACCCGTCGAAGCCCTCCGCACCGGAGGAGACCACGAGGG
The DNA here is from genome assembly GCF_001854655.1 of Parafrankia colletiae. Lineage (GTDB taxonomy): Bacteria > Actinomycetota > Actinomycetes > Frankiales > Frankiaceae > Parafrankia > Parafrankia colletiae. The sequence continues at coordinate 41,238 of NZ_MBLM01000102.1, forward strand.
GATCCGGCCCGCCGAGCGCCACCGGACGCACCGGCGCGCCGGCGGCGGCGAGCTTGCGCAGCGCGCTCGCCGCCGGCGCGGCCAGGGTCTCGGTGGACCACAGCGAGGCCGCCAGTGCCAGCACCGCGAACTCGTCCGGGTCGAGCGCGATCTCTCCGAGGGCGTAGTCGCCCCGGGGGATCCGGTAGCCCTGCTCGTCACTGAACGCGGAATCCGACCCGACCTCGACCGGGATGCCGAGTTCACGCAGGTACTGCTTGTCCCGTTCGAACATCCGACGGAAGGCCTCCTGGGAGTCCTCGGACTCCCCCGGCTCGTAGCCTTCCACCATCTCCCCGATCTGGGACACGGTGAGGAAGCGCGATGTGGCCATGAGGCACATCGTCAGGTTGAGCAGACGCTCCAGCCGTCGGCGGGACACATCGGATCAGGCTAGCCGCACTCGCTGTGAACGCGGTAACCGGCCCTGCCTGCCGCGACACCAGAAAGCGGATATTCAGAGCGATCCGGCAGGGGATTCCGCACCCCCCGCGGCGCCGCCACTCTGACCGCCACTCTGACCACCGCTCTGGCCGCTGCCGCTCTGGCCACCACCGACCTCGAGCAGGTCGACGACGAACACCAGCGAGTCGTCGGCGAGGATCAGCGGCGGCTGTCCGCCCTGCGGGCCGTAACCCAGCTCCGGCGGGATCACGATCAGCCGGCGCCCGCCCTCCTTCATCCCGCTGATGCCCTGGCCGAAGCCGGTGATGGTGTTCAGGAGGGGGAACGAGTCGGGAGCACCCCGGTCCCAGCTGGCGTCGAACTGCTTGCCGGTCTTCCAGATCGTGCCGACGTACTGGATGGTCACGGTGCTGGTGTCGCCCGCCACAGCCCCGTCGCCGGTCACCAGATCCTGGGTGACCAGCGTCGGAGGCGCGAGGCCGTTGCCCGCCGCGGCGATCGGCTTGCGGGTGAGATCGGTGGCGTTCTGCACCGCCGGCGGGGTGCCGACCTGCGAGGCCTGGGCCGCCGCGCTGGGCACGGGCGCGGCGGCGGTGCCGTCGGGAGCGTCCGACGAGGAGCAGGCGGCAAGCGGCACCAGGAGTACGGCGGGCAGAGCCAGGCCGACCAGCCGGCGACGATGACGGGCGGTGACACCACGGGAGATACAGGTCACGGAAACTGAGATCCTCTGGTTGCGCGCGACGCCGTCACGACGGCCGGCGCGGCCGCGACGCCGGCGTCACGCTCTCGACGAGCCAGTGCAGACCGACTGTAGAGGACCACACAGCGGACATCTCCCGGGACACCACCGCACCGTCCGGGACACCGCCGCACTCCCCGGGCACCCGACACCGCCCCGGCGACGCGACGCCCCATCCGTTCGCCAGACGCGGGCGACGTCCCGTCCCGCGCTCCTGCGAGCGGGCCGCTACATGCTCGCGATCAGCTTGTCGACACGGTCGTCGACCGAGCGGAACGGGTCCTTGCACAGAACGGTGCGCTGCGCCTGGTCGTTGAGCTTCAGATGGACCCAGTCCACGGTGAAGTCGCGCCGCTTCTCCTGCGCCCGCTTGATGAACTCCCCGCGCAGCCGCGCCCGGGTGGTCTGCGGCGGCAGTGACTTGGCCTCGAAGATGTCGAGGTCGCGCGACACCCGCTCGACCAGGCCGGCGCGTTCCATCCGGTAGTACAGGCCACGGTCGCGGTGGATGTCGTGGTACTTCAGGTCGAGCTCGGCCACCCGCGGTGACGCCAGCGACAGCCCGTGGCGATGCCGGAACCGGTCGATCAGGACGTACTTGGTGACCCAGTCGATCTCCCGTGCGACCAGCTCCAGGTCCTCGGTCTCGATCGCCAGCAGCGTGCGGCCCCACAGGTCGAGGACCCGCTTCGCCACCGCGTCCCCGCCGCGCCGATCCACGAACTCGACGGCCTTCGTGTAGTACTCGCGCTGGATGTCCAGCGCGCTCACCTCCCGGCCGTTCGCGAGCTTGATGCGACGCTGGCAGGTCATGTCGTGGGAGACCTCGCGGATGGCCCGGATCGGGTTCTCCAGCGACATGTCCCGCAGCACCACGCCAGCTTCGATCATGCGCAGCACGAGGTCGGTCGAGCCCAGCTTGAGCAGCATCGTCGTCTCGCTCATGTTCGAGTCACCGACGATGACGTGCAGACGCCGGAAACGCTCGGCGTCGGCGTGCGGCTCGTCCCGCGTGTTGATGATCGGCCGCGACCGGGTCGTCGCCGACGACACCGACTCCCAGATGTGCTCGGCACGCTGGGAGATGCAGTAGACCGCTCCGCGCGGGGTCTGCAGCACCTTCCCCGCGCCGCACAGGATCTGGCGGCTGACCAGGAACGGCACGAGCACGTCCGCCAGCCGGCTGAACTCGCCGTGCCGGCCCACGAGGTAGTTCTCGTGGCAGCCGTAGCTGTTCCCGGCCGAGTCGGTGTTGTTCTTGAACAGGTGGATGTCGCCTGCGATGCCCTCTTCCCGGAGCCTGCGCTCGGCCTCGACGAGCAGGCCCTCCAGGATGCGCTCGCCCGCCTTGTCGTGCGTCACCAGGTCGGGCACCGAATCGCACTCCGGCGTCGCGTACTCCGGATGGCTCCCGACGTCCAGGTAGAGACGCGCGCCRTTCTTCAGGAAGACGTTGCTGCTACGCCCCCAGGACAYGACACGCCGAAACAGGTACCGAGCCACCTCGTCTGGTGACAGCCGCCGCTGCCCCCGGAACACGCAGGTGACGCCGTACTCGTTTTCCAGGCCGAAAATGCGGCGATCCACGAGACCGACCCTATGCTCGGAAGCCCTCCTCGCGTGGCGAGACGCCAGGGCTGATCCCGAGTCCACCCTCTCGGGGGCGTGCGATCCGCCCGGTATGGGGCGGCGCCCCCGCCTCCGCGACACCGGAATCACCCACGCCCGCGGCCTGCTGAGCGGGTACGGCCACGGCCACCGGGCGGCTGCGGCCCCGGCCGATGATCAGCAGCGTGATCCCGGCGACCGCCCAGATCGCCAGCACCGCGGCGGCGCGGCCGCCACCGGCCCCGTCGAAGTACAGGGTGGACCGCGTCAGGGTCACCCCCGCCCCGGGCGGCAGCAGCTGACCGAGGCCGCCCCACGGCGTCGGCAGCATCTCCGGCGCGGACGACGCCCCGGAGAGCGCCGCGCCCAGCACGGCGACGGCGACCGCGGCCACGAGGCCGCGCGCACCGGCCACGGCACCCAGCCCCAGCACCGGTGCCGTCACCGCCGCGGTCACCACCGCGAGCACGACCATGCACCGCAGAGCGTTGTCGGGCAGCACATCGAGCCCACCGCTCAACGCCACCGTGCCGGCGACACCGCCGGCGACCATGAAGCAGAGCAGACCGACGAGGCGTTCCTGGGTCGACCGCACCCGGCGCGCCAGCAGCACACCGGCCGCCGTGGCGATCAGCACCAGCGGCAGGTAACCCGCCGACACCCCGCCGCCCTGGCGGTCCGCCACCACGTTGGGGACGACGTCGACGACCGGGATGCGCACGTCGGGGTAGGTAATCGCCATGCCACGGACCAGCGCCTCGGCGACGGCGGGGCTGGCCGCGGAGGCCAGCCGCAGGGACAGACCGTCATCGGTGAAGACGAAGGCCGCGTAGGCCTCGCGGTCCTTCAGCGCACGGTCGGCCGCCGCGACGTCCGCGACGACGCCGATGTCCATCGCCCCGGGCGATATCCGCTCGACCTCGGCGGCGAAGGCCCTGGCCGGCTGCTCAGGGCCGGCGACGACCACCGGCAGCCCGCGGGGGCGCACCGAGGTGACMGTCGAGCCGTAGAGGCAGACGACCAGCCCGAGCAGGACCGCCATCCCGGCGACGATGATCCCCGCCTGACGGGCCGCGATCACCTGGTGCGGGATGCGCGATCCTCCGCCCARGCCCGATCCCCCGCCCAGGTCCGACGACCCGTCCGGGGCCGGTGGGGGGCCCGCGGAGGGCCCGCTCCCGACAGCGCCGGAGCCGGCTCTCCCCGCGCCGCCTCCGCCGCCATTCGTTCGCCGGCGTGGCCATCGCCCGCGCTCCGCCGTCAGCATCATCGGCCCTCCCCTACGACTGGCCCCCGATCACGATCCCCATCTGGACGCCACGGAGTGTCGCAACCCGAGCGCACATGGCGACTGCCACGCAGCGTCGCGCAGGTCGGGGCACCACCGCCGGCTGGGGACCCGACGGCGGCGTGTCCGGGTGAGACCCCCCGTCCGGGCCTATCGCCCGCATCGCCCCCGACGGCGTCGGCACCGGGGTGAACAGGACGGCGGACCGGGCCGCTCGTCCTGCTGGAGCGACCCGGACGTGCCAGGAAGGCGACGCCCGGACATGGCCCGGACCGGCCCGGGGAGCTCGGTGACAGGTCGGCACGCGAACATTCGCCCGGATGGTGATGCGCTCCCCGGCGCGGGGGAAGGATGGCCGTCATGACAGCAGAGGCCAACGAAAAGCACGCTCGTCACCTGCGCACCGAGGTGTCGGCCCGGGACCGCACCCCGGCGACGGTGATCGCCCCCGCCGCCGACGACCCGCCCCGCGGCGGCGTCGTGGTCGTCCAGGACGCCCGCGGGATCACTCCCTACCTGCTCTCCGTCAGTGATGCCCTGGCCGACGCGGGCTACCTCGCGATCGCCCCGCACCTGTACCACCGGGACGGCATCGCCGAGGTCGACCCGAGCGACTCCTGGGCCGGCGCCATCCCCCAGATGGGCACCCTGACCGGCGCAGGCATCCACGCCGATGTCGACGACAGCCTCGGCCACCTGGCGGACGCCGGCATCGGCCCGGGGCAGACCGCCGTCATCGGCTTCTGCATGGGCGGGACGGTCGCGCTGGTGACGGCCACCCGCAGAYCGCTGGCCGCAGCAGTGTCGTTCTACGGCGGTTCGGTCAGCTCCGCCACCTGGCCCGGGGTCCCCCCGCTCCTCGACGTCGCACCATCGCTGCAGAGCCCCTGGCTCGGGCTGTACGGCGAGGAGGACACCATGATCTCGCTGGCGGACATCGACCGTCTGCGCTCCGCCGCCGCCCGTTCGGACCAGCTGACCGAGCTCATCAGCTATCCCGGGGCCGGCCACGCCTTCCACAGCCACGACCGGCCCGCCATCTACCGCCCGGGACCCGCGGCCGACGCCTGGAAGCGCACCCTTGCCTTCCTGGACGAGCGCCTGCGCCCATCCTGACCAGCGGCGTACGTGCGAGCCGACCGGTACGCGTGCTGAACGACCGGTGCCGGGCCTGACTCACCAACGGCCGTCGCGGCCGTTCGGCGGCCGTTCGGCGGGCCCGGATGAGCTCGGCCCGGCCCGGAAAACCGGTTGGCCGGGGCGGGACGAGGCGGTAGCGTCCCGCCCCGTCGCACCGGATCAGCCCGCGCCCACGGACCGCAAGGTTCCGGCGGCGGCCCCCGCGGCAGACAGAAACATCGACCAACGTCTGAGACGACATCCAGGAGAGGTGGCCATGGCCACGCGGACTGTGTCTGTTCCCGCTGACTCGTTCCGTCCCATCAGCAGGGCCTCCGCCTGACCTCACTGCCCCGTCACCCGCCCGCCACCACCAGCCAGGTGCGGCCCGCGGCGCGGACTCCACGGGTGGAGAGGTCCCAGGAGGCCCCGAACCAAGGGTCTCCCAGTGTCTTCTCACCGTTCAGAACCGTCTTCTCCCGCATCAACATCGCCGTCCGCGGCACCCGCCCGCCCTGGCGCGCCGGAGATACCTGCGACGCTCGGCCGCCACGGCTGGACCGCGGCCGACGAGGCCGCCTTCGCGCCGCGACGGCAGGCCGGGCTGTCGCCGGCCCGGGTGGTCCGGCGTGACCGGGGCCGTTGCGAACTGATCACCGAGCACGGCCCACGCTTCGCCGAGATCGATCGGGCGATCCCAGCCGACCCGGTCAGTTCCCCCTGCACCGGCGACTGGGTCGCCGTGGGCTCGGCCACCCTCCTGGAAACGGCCACGGCCCTGGGCGCGGCAGTACCCGACGCGGGCATCGGCCCAGCCGGGCCGATGGTCATGGAGGTGCTCCCCCGGCGCAGTGCACTCGTCCGGTCCACCGCGTCGCGCCGCTCCACCGGGCAGGTCCTCGCCGCGAACGTCGACCTCGTGCTGGTCGTGGCCGCACTCACCGAACCGCTACGGCCGGCCCGTCTGGAACGGCTGGTCGCGCTGGCGTGGGAGAGCGGCGCCATACCGCTGATCGTCCTGACCAAGGCCGACCTGGCGCCGGCGGGGCACACCACCGCCGGGCCGGATCCGTTCTGGCACACCGCGCTGGCGTCGCTCGCCCCGGGCGTCGGCGTCCGCACCGTCAGTGCCCAGGACGGCCGCGGCATGGACGAGCTGCGTGACGAGCTGGCCGGTTCGTCACCGGGCGGGCGGACCACCGTGCTCGTCGGACCGTCCGGGGTGGGTAAGTCCACCCTCGCCAACGCCCTGGCCGGAGCCGACCGGCTCGCGGTCGGGGCCGTTCGCGGCAGCGACGGGAAGGGCCGGCACACCACCGTCCGGCGGGAACTCATCCCGCTGCCGTCCGGGGGTGTACTGATCGACACGCCCGGCGTCCGCGGTATCGGGCTGTGGGGGTCCGGTGACGGGGTCGACACGGCGTTCGCCGAGATCGTCGACCTCGCGGCCACCTGCCGGTTCACCGACTGCGAGCATCGCACCGAACCCGGGTGCGCCGTACTGGCCGCAGTCGAGGACGGCACGCTGCCCGAACGGCGGCTGGCAAGCTACCGGAAGCTGCAGCGGGAGAGCCGCTGGATGCGGACCAGGGAGGACGCCCGGCTGGCTGCCGACCAGCGGGCGCAATGGAAGCGTGTCCACAAGGAGCAGCGACAGCTGTATGCCGACCGGGAGCGGCACGGCCGGCACCGGTAGGCGCTGGTAGGCACCCGTAGCGCCCTCCGCCTGGCCGGCAGGCCTGCGAGCAGCAGGCCCAGCAGCCAGGCGGAGAGGCCACAGAACGGCTCCGGCCGCCACCTGGCAGGGTCAGGAGGCGGCGGGCGCCGTCTCCGTGAGCAGGCCGTCGAGCTGGCTGCCGACGATCCGCTTGAACATCCGCCGGGTCCGCGTGCGGTCCAGCATGGCGACCTCGAGATTCGCCGCGGTAAGGGTCCGCTCCCCGTTCGGCGGCGAGCCGGGGGGTGCGCCGGCGGTCAGCGCGTCGACCGCCACCCGCAGGGCGGCCGACAGCGGCTGGCCCTCCACGTGGTGCTCCCGCAGGGAGGTCATCACCTGCTCGGACTGCCCGCCGATGGCGATGAAGCCGCGCTCGTCGGCGATCGAGCCGTCGTAGGTGAGCCGGTAGATCTGGTCCTCGGTCGCGCTGTGGCCGACCTCGGCGACGACGATCTCGACCTCGTACGGCTTGATGCTCTCGGTGAAGATCGCACCGAGCGTCTGCGCGTAGGCGTTGGCCAGCGCACGGCTCGTGACGTCCCTCCGGTCGTACATGTAGCCGCGGGTGTCCATGATCCGGATTCCGGCGGTACGGAGGTTCTCGAACTCGTTGTACTTGCCGACCGCGGCGAACCCGACACGGTCGTACATCTCGCTGATCTTGTGCAGGGTCGTCGACGGGTTCTCGGCGACGAACAGGATGCCGTCGACGTAGGTGAGGACGACCACGCTCCGACCGCGCGCGATGCCCTTGCGCGCGTACTCGGACTTGTCCCGGACCTGCTGTTCGGGGCTTGCGTAGCCGAACGGCATGGTCACGTCAGCCTCCTGAGTTCTGGGCGCGGTCGGCGATGATCGACTCGACCACCGGCGCGACCTCGTCATCGGTGAGGCGACGGTATCCGTCCGCGGTCACCGAGGCGACGATCGGGTACAGCTTGCGGATGAGGTCCGGGCCACCGGTCGCCGAGTCGTCGTCGGCGGCGTCGTAGAGCGCCTCGATACTGATCCGCACCGCGTCATCCGCGGTGTGGTTCGACCGGAAGCGCTTCTTGAGCGAGCCACGGGCGAAGACCGAGCCGGACCCGATCGACTCGTAGGTGCGCTCCTCGGACTTCGCGGCGGCGATGTCGTAGGAGAAGATCCGCCCCTGGCCGGTCTCGGTGTCGAACCCGGCGAACAGCGGAATGACGGCCAGGCCCTGCATCGCCATCGGCAGGTTCCCCTTGACCATGAACGCGAGCCGGTTGGCCTTCGCGTCCAGGCTCAGGGTCGAGCCCTCGATCTTCTCGTAGTGCTCCAGCTCCACCTGGAACAGGCGGATCAGCTCGGCGCCCACCCCGGCCGTGCCGGCGTAGCCCACGCAGGAGAACTCGTCCGCGTGGTGGACCTTCTCGACGTCCCGCTGGGCGATCATGTGACCCTGCGTGGCACGGCGGTCGCCGGCCATGATCACGCCACCGGGGAAGGTCACGGCAACGATGGTGGTGCCGTGCGCAGCGTCGGTCACCGGAGCGGGCAACGAGCCCCGGGCGCCCGGAAGCAGATCCGGCGCCGCGACGGACAGGAAATCGGCGAACGACGACGTTCCCGGTGTCATGAACACAGCCGGAAGACGCCCGACTCCCGTTGGATCAGGCACGCATCCCCCTTCAGATACTCGATCATCGACTGGCAGCGCGGGATGGTCCTGGAGGCCCAAGCCCCATGCTGCGGGTGACGCACAACATGCCACGTGATGCCACGCGCCGGGCCGTCGGTGTGACTGTGGCCCCGCCCCGTCCGGCGCGGGGCCACAGCGAGACCCAGGGCTGCCCCCTTGCAGCACCGGCCAGAGCGGCCGGCAGCCGGGGCGCGCAGGTCAGCCGCGCTGGCACCCACCGCCCGGATCATCCGAGCGGGTGCCACGCGCGCGCCGGCCCGCAGACGCCCCACACGCCCGCCACAGCCGGCCCGGCCAGGCGGTGCCGCCCGGCTCCGGCTGCGGAGGACGCCAGAGCCTACTGGCCGCCCTTCTGGACGTATCCCTTCACGAACTCCTCGGCGTTCTCCTCGAGAACGTCATCGATTTCGTCGAGCAGGGAGTCGACATCCTCCGAGAGCTTCTCGTGCCTTTCCTTCAGGTCCGAGGAGGTCGATTCCTCGACCTCGGCCTCGCTCGTCTCGTCGTCGCGGCGGCCGGTGCGCTGCTGCCCGCCTCCGGTGTCCCTCTGGGCCATGGGAGCCTCCTTCGATCGCCTGGGGCGACACTATCCCGCTCCGCCGACTACTTCCGGTGGACCGGTGCGTGCTCCACTCCATCACGAACCAGGGACGACGTCGCGGCGTCCGCCGAGGGCGCAAAACACGCAGGTCCGCAGTGGCACCGTCCGCCATCCCCGGACGAACCGCCACTCCGGCGTGAACTCCGGGAATGCCACACCGAGGAACCGTCGATGTCAGTTTCCCGACAGGGCGTCCACCAGATCAGAGGCGGTCCGGCATCGGGCGAGCAGCTCGCCCACATGGGCCTTGGTGCCGCGCAGCGGCTCCAGAGTCGGCACCCGCTGCAGCGAGTCCCGGCCGATGTCGAAGATGACCGAATCCCAGGACGCCGCCGCGACCTGCTGCGGGTAAAGCGCCAGACAGCGCCCACGGAAGTAGGCCCTGGTGTCCTCCGGGGGCTCCGTCATCGCCCGGGTGACGTCGTCCTCGTCCAGCAGCCGGTCGAAGCGGCCACGCTCCACCAGGCGGTTGTAGAGGCCCTTCTCCGGCCGCACGTCGTGGTACTGCAGGTCGACGAGCTGCAGCCGGGGCGAGTCCCAGGCGAGCGAGTCCCGGGAGCGGTAACCCTCCAGGATCGACAGCTTCGCCACCCAGTCGAGCTCACGCGAACAGGTCATCGGGTCGACCTCGAGCCGCCCGAGCACCGATTCCCACCGGGAGAGAACATCGGCCGTCTGCGGATCGACATCCGTGCCGAGCCGGTCCTCCACGAACTTGCGGGCCTGCTCGAAATACTCCATCTGTAGCTGGACGGCCGTCATCTTCCGGCCGTCCCGCAGCGTCAGCAGGCGGCGCAGGGACGGGTCATGGGAGATCGCCCGCAGCGTCGCCACCGGGGCGTCCACCGACAGGTCGACCTCCAGCCAACCCTCCTCGATCATCGCGAGCACCAGCGCGGTCGTGCCCACCTTGAGGTAGGTGGCGATCTCGCTCATGTTCGCGTCGCCGATGATCACATGCAGGCGGCGGTACTTCTCCGGGTCGGCGTGGGGCTCGTCCCGCGTGTTGATGATGGGACGCTTGAGGGTGGTCTCGAGGCCCACCTCGACCTCGAAGAAGTCGGAGCGCTGGCTGATCTGGAAGCCGGACTCCCGCCCGTCCTGACCGATTCCGACCCGCCCCGCRCCACAGATCACCTGACGGGACACGAAGAAGGGCGTCAGGTGCCGCACGATCTCACCGAACGGCGTCGACCGGTTCATGAGGTAGTTCTCATGACACCCGTAGGAGACACCCTTGTTGTCGGTGTTGTTCTTGTAGAGGTGGACGGGCATCGTCCCGGGAACGGCGAGCGCCCGGCGGGCCGCCTCGGCCATCACCCGCTCCCCCGCCTTGTCCCAGAGGACGATGTCACGCGGGTTCGTCACCTCCGGAGTCGAGAACTCCGGGTGCGCGTGGTCGACATAGAGGCGTGCGCCGTTCGTCAGGATGACGTTGGCCAGCCCCAGGTCGTCCTCGTTCGCCGGCGCGCTCGGATCGACCGCGGGTTCCCTGGGCAGCTCGAAGCCGCGGGCGTCACGCAGCGGGGACTCCTCCTCGAAGTCCCATCTGGCTCGGCTTCCCCCGGTCGCCGCCCGGTTGGCGTATGAGTTCACCACCAAGGACGAAGCCAGCATCTGGTTTGTATTGGGCTGACCAGGCACGGACACGCCGTACTCGGTCTCAGACCCCATGATCCGGCGCACGCTCACACTGCAAGCGTAGGTGCTGGCGAGCCACAGGGTCGGCCGGACGCCGCCCTTGGTCCCTCCGACCCTGTTGCCGGAAAGCTCCCGGACGGGGCCGAGCGGGTCATCCGAGCCCTGTACCGCTTCGTTCTCAGAGCTTCCGCGCGCCGGGTGACCAGATGGCCGGATCCGGCCATTCCATGATCGTTTCTCTGGCGAGCCTGGGTCAACAGCGTTGATTATCTTGGACATCACTTCGGGCGGGCGCGCCGAACGGCCCCGCCGGGCCTCTGTGGACGGCCGTCGGGGTCAGGCCGGCGCCGCCCGCCGGCCCTGGTCGGCCCGGCCGCCCTGGTCGGCCTGGTCGGAACAGCCGCCGGCTACCAGAACAGCGGGCAGCCGACGACCGACTGCCCGGGTCTGCGGCAGCCGGACAGTGCGCGGAAACGGCGCGGCGGCCGCCTCGCAGGTGCGAGACGGCCGCCACGTGGGTCCGCCGGACGAGGCCGGCAGTGGCCTCGTACCGCCTACAGGTACTGGCCGGTGTTCGCGATCGTGTCGATCGAACGGCCGGCTTCCGTACCCTTCGTCCCGGTGACCAGCGTGCGGATGTAGACGATCCGCTCGCCCTTCTTGCCCGAGATCCGGGCCCAGTCGTCCGGGTTTGTCGTGTTGGGCAGGTCCTCGTTCTCCTTGAACTCATCCAGGCACGCCGACAGGAGATGCTGCATGCGCAGACCCCGGACGCCGCTCTCGATGAGATCCTTGACCGCCATCTTCTTCGCCCGGGCGACGATGTTCTCGATCATGGCTCCGGAGTTGAAGTCCTTGAAGTACAGGACCTCCTTGTCACCGTTGGCGTAGGTGACCTCGAGGAACCGGTTCTCGTCGCTCTCGGCGTACATCCGCTCGACGACCCGCTGGATCATGCCCTGGCAGGTCGCCTCCCGGTTGCCGCCGTGCTCGGCAAGATCGTCGGCGTGCAGCGGCAGTGCAGGCAGGACGTACTTGGCGAAGATGTCCTTGGCCGCCTCGGCGTCCGGACGCTCCACCTTGATCTTCACGTCCAGCCGGCCCGGCCGCAGAATCGCCGGGTCGATCATGTCCTCCCGGTTGGACGCGCCGATCACGATCACGTTCTCGAGCTGCTCGACGCCGTCGATCTCGCTGAGCAGCTGCGGAACGATCGTGTTCTCCACGTCCGAGGAGACACCCGAGCCACGGGTCCGGAAGATCGAGTCCATCTCGTCGAAGAACACGATCACCGGCATCCCCTCGGACGCCTTCTCGCGCGCCCGTTGGAACACCAGCCGGATCTGCCGCTCGGTCTCGCCGACGTACTTGTTGAGCAGCTCCGGGCCCTTGATGTTGAGGAAGAAGGCCCGGCCGGAGCCCTGGCCTGTCTGTGCCTCGACCTTCTTGGCCAGGGAGTTCGCCACCGCCTTGGCGATCAGCGTCTTACCGCAGCCGGGCGGGCCGTAGAGCAGCACACCCTTCGGCGGCTTGAGCTGATGCTCGAGGAAGAGCTCCTTGTAGAGGAACGGCAGCTCGACGGCGTCGCGGATCGACTCGATCTGACCCTTGAGCCCGCCGATCTGCTCGTACCCGATGTCGGGTACCTCCTCCAGGACCAGCTCCTCGACCTCGGACTTCGGGATCCGCTCGAAGGCGAAGCCCGACCGTGTCTCGACCAGGAGCGAGTCGCCTGCCCGGATCGGCCCGTCGAGGAGTGGCTGGGCCAGCATGACGACCCGTTCCTCGTCGGTATGGCCGATCACCAGCGCCCGGTCACCGCTCTCGAGGACCTCCTTGAGCAGGACGATCTCGCCCTGCCGCTCGAACGCGCGGACTTCCACGACGTTGAGCGCCTCGTTGAGCATGACCTCCTGACCAGGCTGCAGGAGCTTGGCCTCGACGTTCGGCGACACCGTCACACGGAGCTTTCTGCCCTGCGTGAACACGTCGACCGTGCCGTCGTCGTACCCATGGAGGAAGATGCCGTACCCGCTCGGCGGTTGCGCGAGCCGGTCGACCTCCTCCTTCAGCGAGATGATCTGGTCACGCGCCTCCCGAAGGGTGGCGACGAGCCTGTCGTTCTGACCGTTGGCAGCCTGTAGCTCCGCCTGGATCTGCGCCAGCCGCTCCTCCAGGACACGCGCCTGTCGGGGCGATTCAGACAGTCTCCGCCGCAGCATGGCCACTTCTTCCTCCAGGAAGGTGACCTGAGTCGTGAGTTCGTGTACTTCCTTCTCGGACGCCGACCGTTGAGAATCGGCGTCGCCAGGACGACCCGTGCTCCCACCGGAGCCAGAGCCCGAACGGGGACCGGACACCGCGCCTCCACCTCCCCCGTGCCGACCGGGACGCACCCAACACTACCTTTGTCAGAGCCGCTGGCAGGCCAGTCGCGCGAGGACGACCCGGCTTTGCCGTAAACAGCGGGTTACGGTGCCATGGTGACAGAAGATCGGAGCCCTGTGGCAACACCAATGAAGCCGGGCGATTCGCCTGGTCTCCGGGTCCGCATCGATCAAGACTCCTGCACTGGTGACGGATTGTGCGTCCAGTATGCACCATCCGTGTTCGAGTTCGACATCGACGGGCTCGCGTACGTGAAGGACACCGGCGGAGAGCTCCAGACCGATCCCGGAACCCACGTGCCGGTGCCCCTCCCCCTGCTGACGGAGGTCCGCGACGCCGCCGAGCAGTGCCCCGGCACCTGCATCTACATCGAGCGCGCGGACGGCACTCTGGAGGYGGGCGGCCCGCAGGAGTAGTGGCCCCCGGGGGCTGGACGAGCACGGTCACCCGGCAGACCTGTCCACCCGCCACGCCAGGCAAACACCGGTCCGCCGCCGGCCGTACCCGGGGCGCGCGCTCGGCCGGGGGCACAGCCCTAGGCGGAGGTGCCGGTCTGCTCCCCGGACTCCTCCCGGTGGTCCTCCTGGCCGGGTCCCTCGACCCGGCTCCCCCGACCGGTGTCCTCCGGCCCGGGGCCGGGCTGCGCGGGGCCTGCCTGGGTGGCACCGGGCTGCTCGCCGACGGCGTCCGGGTAGGAGCCCTTGGCCGGCCGGCGGCGCCGCGGCGGTGCGGTCACCCCGTCGGCGAGCCGGCGAGCCGTCACCAGGAAGCCCGTGTGGCCGACCATCCGATGGCCGGGACGCACCGCCAGTCCTTCGACGTGCCAGTCCCGCATCATCGTCTCCCAGGCCGCCGGCTCGGCGAAGGCGCCGTGCTCCCGCAGCGCCTCGACCGTGCGGGAGAGCTGGGTGGTCGTCGCGACGTAGGCGCACAGCACCCCACCGGGAACGAGCGCCGCGGCGGCCACGACGAGGACGTCCCAGGGGGCGAGCATGTCGAGAATCACCCGGTCCATGCCCCGTTCGGAGGAGTCGGCCAGGTCACCGACGTGCAGGGTGTGTGCCGGGTGCGGGCCGCCGAAGAACGTCTCGATGTTGCGGCGGGCCACCTCGGCGAAGTCGGGCCGGCGTTCGTAGGAGACCAGGGCACCGGCGTCCCCGACGGCGCGCAGCAGCGCGCATGACAGCGCACCCGATCCGGCGCCCGCCTCCAGCACCCGCGCGCCGGGGAAGACGTCCGCGTACATGACGATCTGCGCAGCGTCCTTCGGATAGACCACAGTGGCGCCGCGCGGCATCGACAGGACGAAGTCGGACAGCAACGGCCGCAGCGCGAGGTAGTCGGTGCCGCCGGTGCTGCGGACGACGATGCCTTCGGGACGTCCCAGCAGATCGTCGTGCAGGACGGCGCCGCGGTGCGTGTGGAACTGTCGCCCAGGCTCCAGCACGAGCGTGTGACGGCGTCCCTTGGGGTCGGTCAGCTGCACCCGGTCGCCGACGGCAAAAGCCCCGCGGCGAAGAGCGGCGCCTGTCGGCACCGCCCCCACCGGCTCGACATCCGCCGCCGACTCCACCGGCAACGCCGGCTCGACGGGCTCGACGGGCTCGACGGGCTCGACGGGCTCGACGGGCTCGACGGGCTCAGCCTGTTCCGCAGAAGCGGCGGATACCACGGGCTCAGGAGCCACAGCGTCCGGGCCGGGCCGCGTGGAGACCTCGGGGGGCGCCTGCAGCGCCAGACGATCACTCGCGGCGTGCTCGCTCAGAGCCAGGTCGGCACGGGCGCCGAGCGTGGCTGTCGACGGCCTGGTCGGGTCAGTAATGATCGCGATGTCCTCTCGGCGCGCTGCCGTGACCTCGTCCGCGGGCCGGTGCGCGCCCTGTTCCTCGGGTGCAGTGGTCGCCAGGAGCGACGGGCCCCGGCAGGGACGGGCCCCCGCGGACGGCCGACGGGCCGCTCTCGGACGGGCCGTCGGTTCGCCGGGCGGGCCGAAGCGGCCTCAGCCGCGGGGCAACGTCACCGAGATGAGACCATACGGGCCGCGGCCGCGGGGTCGATCCTCGCCACGAGATCAACCATCGCGAGCACGCCGACGGGACGCCCACGCTGGACGACGAGGTACTCCGGGGCGGGTACCCGCTGGACGGCGGCGAGCAGGTCCTCCCCCTCCAGCTCGGCCTGCAGAGTCATTCCCGGGCTGATCGTGCGGCTGACCTCGTCCACGGTCGTCCACGGCCGGCGGTGCGGCGGCATGGCATCCACCGACAGCCCGTTCATGATCTTGACGGGTACGCCGCCGCGGTCGATCACCGCGACCGCCGTCGCTCCGACCTCCTGCGCCCGGCGCAGCGCCTCGCCGAGTGGCACGGCACCCTCGACCGGCAGCGTGCGGCGGGCGAGCCGGCCCGCGGACAGCCCGGGCAGCCGCTCCCGGACCTTCGCGAGCCGCAGCGACTGGTAGGCACCGAAGGCCAGGAACCCGGCAAGGACGTAGGTGTACAGGACCCCGAAACCACCCGAGCCCGGCATCGAGCCCCACACCACCAACCCGCCGGCGACGACGAAGCCGCCGTAGGCGCCGGCCCGCAGCCCACGCAGCCGGTCGCGCCCGAGCGCCCACACCGCGGCGACCACCAGCCGCCCGCCGTCGAGCGGCAGGCCCGGGGCCAGGTTGAACACGAACAGCACCAGGTTGGTGAAGCCCAGGTAGAACAGCACCGTGCCGACGCTGCCGTGCTCGGGCACGGCCAGCAGCCCCAGGTAGCAGACGCCGGCGAGGACACCGTTGACAGCCGGGCCGGCAAAGGCGATCAGGAACTCGCGGGCGGGGGTGGCCGGTTCGGGCTCGAACTCGGTGAAACCCGCGAAGCCGTGCAGCGTCACCGACCGGACCCGCAGCCCGAAGTACTGGGCGGTCAGCGCATGCCCGATCTCGTGCGCGAGCAGCGACAGGAGGAACCCCGCCGACACCAGCAGGGCCAGCGCGAGCACGTGCCCGTCGGTGACGGGGGTGCTCGTCGCCGCGCGCAGCCGGTCGCCGATCGCGCTGACGAGCAGCGAGGTGATCAGCGCGGCGAAGACGAAGGCCAGCGGCGAGACGAAGATCGGCACACCGTGCACGTTCCCGACCCGCATCCCCTGCGGGCGCTCGGCCGGGCGCCGCTCAGGCGGCTCCGTCCCGCCCGTCGCCGCGGGGTACCCCGGACCGGGCTGATCCTTCATAGGTGTAGATGCTACGGACCATCCGGCGCTGTGTCTGTCGCGGATGGCGCCCCTGCCCGGGATTACCCGGCATCGCCGTCCTGTCGGTAGTGGGTTCTAGGGTCTGGGCCATGAGCACGCTGCCAGCCACCGCCGCCTCCACCTCCCCGCTTCCCGCGGACCCGGGCGGCACGGACCCGGCGGACACGGGCCCGGCCAGCACCACCCCGGCCAGCACAGCACCAACCAGCACGACGTCGGCCGGGACGGAGCCGGCCCGGGAGACACCGCCGCCGGGCACGACGTCCGAGGCGCGGGCGGTGCCCGCTCCGGCCGGTGGGGGGCACTCCGGGCCGGTCGGCGGTGGGCGCGGCTGGCATGAGGGCCCGGTCGTGGCGCAGCCCCAGGGGACGCAGGTCGTGGCCTCGCTGTCCCCGTCCCGGGCGGCCGACTTCGTCACCTGCCCGTTGCGTTACCGCTTCCGGGTCGTCGACCGGCTGCCCGAGCCACCGAGCGAGGCCGCGACCCGCGGGACGGTGGTGCACGCCGTGTTGGACCGGCTGTTCGACCTCCCGGCCTTGGAGCGCACGCAGCCGGCCGCGGCCGACCTGGTGGAGCCCGTCTGGGCGGACCTGCTGACCCGCGATCCGGCGCTCGGGGGCCTGTTCGACGACGACGGGGCACGCAGCGCCTGGCTGGAGAGCGCCCGCGACCTGCTCACCGGCTACTTCTCGCTCGAGGACCCGAGGCGCCTCGCTCCCGCCGCCCGGGAGCTGTATGTCGAGCACGTCCTGGAGTCCGGCCTGCGGCTGCGCGGCTACGTCGACCGTCTCGACGAGGCCGAGACGCCGCAGGGCACGGCGCTGCGGGTCATCGACTACAAGACGGGGCGGTCACCCGGCCCGGCCTTCGAGGGCGCGGCGATGTTCCAGATGCGGTTCTACGCCCTTGTCCTGTGGCGCACCCGCGGCGTCGTGCCGCGGGAGCTGCGGCTGTACTACCTGGGCGATCGCACCTGGCTGCGGGCCGCGCCCGAGGAGGCCGAGCTGCGGGCGACCGAGCGCCGCATCGAGGCGCTGTGGGCCGCCATCGCCCGCGCGCACCGGACCGGTGACTGGCGGGCGAGGCCCAGCCGGCTGTGCGACTGGTGCGACCACAAGTCGCGCTGCCCGGCCTTCGGTGGAACGCCCCCGCCGCTGCCGGAGGCCCGGGCCGAGGTGCCGGTGGACGACACGGCCCCGACCGTCTGCGAGGCGGACGGATAGCGGGGCCGGGCCGCGACGGCCGGTCGGGTGCCGGGACCCGTCCGCCCAGGGCCGCCGCACGGGTCCCGGCGGAAGCCCCGGGCATGGGACGAGGGCACCCGTTCGGGGGCCAGCAAGCACTTTGGGACAGTGGTCCGGCCAGGCGCCCCCGGGCGACGCGGACAGCTGGACACGCGGCCGGAAGATCCGGCGGCGCCCCGTCCGGTATCGCCGGTTACCGTCAGCAGCGAACATGTCGGGCGGAAGGATGTTGATCGTGTCCTCCGCGTTGTCCCTTCGGAACCTCCGGCCCCGGACTCCGTGGGACACACCCGCCGGCTGGTGACATTGTTCGCGACTGGGAGGAACGACATGGCCCGACGCCCCGCATCGGACCACCACGAGCCCCGTGGCGGTGCCGCCCGCAGGCGTGGGTCCGCCGCACGCGCATCCAGGCTGACCAAGGTCTACGGGTCGGGCGCCACCGCGGTCACAGCGCTGCGCGGCATCGACCTGACCTTCCCCTACGGCCGGTTCACGGCGATCATGGGCCCGTCCGGCTCGGGAAAGTCGACGCTCATGCACTGTCTCGCCGGGCTGGACCCGGTGACCACCGGCCGGGTCTTCATCGGCGACGTCGACCTCTCCCGGCTGGGCGACCGGCAGCTCACGCAGCTGCGCCGGGACCGGATCGGCTTCATCTTCCAGCAGTTCAACCTGCTGCCCACACTCACCGCGGCGGAGAACATCACGCTGCCACTCGACATCGCGGGCCGCCGGCCGGACAAGAAGTGGATGCGGATGGTCGTCGACGCCGTGGGGCTGGAGAAGCGGCTGGCGCACCGGCCACCCGAGCTCTCCGGAGGCCAGCAGCAGCGGGTCGCCTGCGCCCGCGCGCTGGTCACCCGCCCAGAGATCATCTTCGCCGACGAACCGACCGGGAACCTCGACTCCCGTTCGGGCGCGGAGGTGCTGTCGTTCCTGCGCGACTCGGTGCGGGAGCTGGGCCAGACCATCGTGATGGTCACCCACGACCCGACAGCCGCGTCGTACTCCGACGAGGTGATCTTCCTGGCGGATGGCCGCCTCGTGGACGCGATGGCCGACCCGACTCCGGATGCGGTGCTCGACCGGATGAAGAACCTCGACGCACTGGCCCGCGGGGAGGCCGACGCCGAGCATGACCACCACGACGCCGAGGACGACTACGAGGACGACGACTACGAGCCAGTGCCCTCCCGGCCCAGGAACCCCCGCGGCGCCCAGGCCCCGGACTACACCGGCCGAGCGGGTTATGGAGGTGAGGAGGAGTACGCCGACCACGGCGGGTACGCGCCCGCGGGCTATGCCCCCGAGTACGGCGAGCACGAGGGCTACGCCACCGGCGGCTACCCGGTCGGGGGCCACCCGCAGGACGTCCCGCAGGCCCATGCCTACCGCGACCACGGGCAGGGGTCCGGTCGCGGTGGGCAGGGACCCGGCCACGGCGGCGAGACCGGTCACCTCCATCGGGGCGAGTGGGCCTGACGGATGCTGCGCGCCACACTGCGGAGCCTGCTGGCCCGCAAGATCCGGCTCATGCTGTCGGCCCTCGCGGTCGTGGTCGGTGTCAGTTTCGTCACCGGCACCCTGGTCCTCACCGACACGCTCAACCGCACCTTCGACACCCTCTTCGCGGACATCAACAAGAACGTCAGCGTCTCGGTGCGGAAGGTCAACGCCGTCGGTACCGGTGGCCAGGCGGATCGGCTACCCGTCCCGGCCTCGCTGATCCCGACCCTGACCGGTGTGGACGGTGTCGCGGCGGCGACTGGTGTGGTCCGTGGCCAGGCCGACCTCATCGACCCGGCGTCGGACGAGGCACTGGGCGGCGGCGGCCCGCCGAGCATCGGGACGAACTGGACCGGTGACTCCCCGACCAGCTCCGAGGAGATCGTGCAGGGCCGGGCGCCGACCGGTCAGGAGATCGCCGTCGACAAGGCGACCGTCGACAAGCACCACCTGACGCTCGGGCAGCGGCTGTCCGTCCAGACAGCTGCCGAGCCCGAGGAGTTCACCCTCGTCGGCTCCTTCCGGATCGGCGGCCAGGACTCCATGGGCGGCGCCGTCGTCACCCTGTTCGACACCCCGACCGCCCAGCGGCTGATGGGTGCACCCGACCAGTTCAGCTCGATCAGTCTCGCGGCCGCCGGATCGCTGACCCAGGAGGAGCTGCGGAACCGGGTGGCGGCCGTCCTCCCGACCGACGTCGAGGCGATCACCGGCGTGGAGCTCTCCGAGGAGAGCGCCAACGTGGTGCAGGACGCGGTGGGGGGCTTCTCCACCTTTCTGCTGGTCTTCRCCGGCATCGCGATGTTCGTCGGCGCGTTCATCATCTTCAACACGTTCACGATGCTGGTCGCGCAGCGCGTCCGCGAGCTGGCGCTGCTGCGCGCGATCGGCGCCAGCCGGGTCCAGGTGCAGCTCTCCGTCCAGCTCGAGGCAATGATCGTCGGCTTCGTCGGCGCCACCCTCGGGCTGCTGCTCGGAGCGCTCCTGGCGGTGGGGCTGCGCGCGGCCGTGGGGGCCTTCGGAGTCGCACTGCCCTCCGGCAGCCTGGTGTTCCAGGCCCGGACGATCATCATCGCCTACGCGATCGGTCTGCTCGTCACCGGCCTGGCCGCGTTCATCCCCGCTCGTAAGGCGGCCTCGGTACCACCGGTGGCCGCGATGCGGGAGACCTACGTGCTGCCCAGCCGCTCGCTGCGCACCCGGGCGATCGGTGGCGGCGTGCTGACAGCACTCGGCGCGCTCCTCGTGGTGGGCGGACTCGCCCGGGGGGAGACACCGAACGCCAGCGCGGTCGGCGCCGGGGCGGCCTTCGTCTTCCTCGGCATCGCCACTCTGTCGCCGCTCTTCGCCCCGCCGGTCAGCCGGGTGGTCGGCGTCCCGCTGCGCGCCGTGTTCGGAACCACCGGCCGGCTCGGGCAGGAGAACGCCATTCGCAATCCGCGGCGGACCGCGTCCACCGCCTCGGCGCTGATGATCGGCCTTGCCCTGGTGAGCGCGTTCGCCGTGCTCGGGCAGTCGATCAAGCAGTCCGTGCGCGAGACGGTGTCGAGCAGCCTGGGTGCCGACTTCTACGTGAGCCAGGCGAGCTTCGCCAGCTTCAGCCCGGAGGTCGCCGCGGGTCTGAAGGGGGCGCCCGGCGTGGCCACCTCCACCGGGGTGCGCGGCAGCCCGATCAAGATCGGGACGGAGAACAGCTCCGTCCTGGCCGGCGATCCGGCCGGCCTCCTGCAGGCGCTGGCCATCAGGCAGGTCGCCGGTGACATCCGTGCGCTGGGCGAGGGCTCGGTCCTGATCGACGAGACGACCGCCGAGGAGCAGGGCCTGCAGGTCGGTGCGCCGGTGCCGGTCACGTTCGCGGACGGGCCGAAGGACCTGACGCTCGTCGGCACCTACGAGGAGAGCCCGATCGCCGGGCCCGCGATCATCGCGACCAGCGAGTACCAGAAGCACTCCAGCAACAACCTCGACCTGTTCGTGATGGTCACGATGGCCGAGGGGGCCGACCCCGCCGCGGTGCGCGCGGAGATCGACAAGGTGACGGAGCCGTTCGGCAACATCCAGGTGCTCGACCAGACGGAGTTCGTCGCCGAGCAGGAGAAGCAGGTCGACCAGTTCCTCGGGTTCGTCTACGTCCTGCTGGCACTGGCCGTGGTGATCGCCCTGTTCGGCATCGTGAACACCCTGGCTCTCTCGGTGATCGAACGGACCAAGGAGATCGGCATGCTGCGGGCGGTCGGGATGACCCGGCCGCAGATGCGGCTGATGGTCATCGTGGAGTCCGTCATCATCGCGGTCTTCGGTGCGGTGATGGGCGTGCTGGTCGGCAGCTTCTTCGGCTGGGCGCTCACCGGGGCGCTCGAGAGCCAGGGCGTGACGACCTTCGCCTATCCCGTCCGGACCATCATCGCCGTCATGATCGTCGGCGCGGTGCTGGGCGTGCTCGCCGCGGTCTTCCCAGCCCGCCGCGCCGCGCGGATGGACATCCTGCGCGCGATCGCCACCACCTGACCGGCGGGCCTGGTGCCGTGCCCGACAGGGTTCGGCCCTAGCCGGACGTTCCCCCCGGCAGTGTGGCGTCGCGGTGGTGGATCAGCGCCGCGAGCATCCCCAGGTCGACGTCGTGCAGGCTGGCGACCCGCGCGTGGCTCACCGGCCCGCCGGCGGCGGTGCTCCCGCCCCCGGCCGGCAGCGGCATCGACGGCACCAGGACCGTCACACAGCCGGCCGCCATGCCAGCCGCCGCCCCCGTGAGGCTGTCCTCGAGCACGACGCAGGCCGCCGGGTCGACGCCGAGCAGACGGGCCGCCGCCAGGTACGGGTCCGGGTAGGGCTTGCGGCGTGGCACCTCGTCACCGGCGACGGTCACGGTGAAGTGCCGGGCGCCGAGCACGGCGACGACCGGGTCGACGAGCGCCCGGTAGGACGACGAGACCAGCGCGGTCGGCACTCCGGCAGCGGCGACCACGGCCAGCAGCTCAGCCGCGCCGGGCTGCGGCACGATCGCTCCCGGCTCCCGGAACAGCTCCGCGGAGCGGCGGACCAGGAAGTCGGCGACGGCGGGCTCCTCCGACGCGGGGCAGCCCAGCATGGCCACCATGATCGGGACGGCGGTGTCGATACCGTGCCCGATCATGGCTTCCTTCATCGCCGGGGTGAACTCCCGGCCCAGCCGGGCGGCGGCCTCGTGCTCCGCGATCGTCCACAGCGGTTCGGTGTCGACGAGCAGCCCGTCCATGTCGAACAGGACCGCCGCCGGCAGGTCACTCACGCCGATGTCCTCCTCCGGAGGGAGCCGACCGGCCGCAGCTGCGTGACCGGCGCCGGGGCCGGATCGGGCGCACTCTGGCAGGGTACCGGGCGGTACTGCCGGCGCTGCCGGCGGTGCGCAGGACGCCGTCCGGGCCGGGCCGCCCGGGGGGGTTGATGGCAGGCTGCACATACCCGACATCACCCGTGGGGGTCCTGCCCGGCATAACCTCTCCGACGGGACACCGACGTCACGGAGCGACCAGGCCCGGTAGACAGGTCACGGGGCCAGGGTTGTTCCTGCCCTTGAGGCGGAGGTTGCGATCACGCGGCAGACTGGACGGCAGACGTTCGCGCATTCGGCGAGGACGTACCGTTGCCCTGACACGGGGGCTGGGGGCCGCCACGAGGCGGCAGGAGGTGGTAGGTGATCGAGTTCTCCGGCGTCGGCCAGCTACGGTCGCCGGTCGTCGTGGCCGCCTTCGAGGGGTGGAACGACGCCGCCGACGCATCGTCGGCAGCCGTGGAGCACCTGGAGAACGTCTTCGGCGCTCGGGTGATCGGTGCGATCGACCCCGACGACTACTACGACTTCCAGGTCAACCGCCCGACGGTCAGCGGGACCGACGGCGCCTCACGCAAGATCGCCTGGCCGACGACGCGGCTGTCGGTCGCCCGGCCGGCGAAGTCGGACTCCGACCTGGTGCTCATCCGCGGGCTGGAGCCGAACATGCGCTGGCGCGGCTTCACCGACGAGCTCATCGAGGCTGTGCACGCCCTGGGCAGTGACATGGTCATCACGCTTGGCGCGTTGCTCGCCGACTCGCCGCACACGCGACCCGTGCCGATCAGCGGCACCGCCGGGGACCCGGCCACCGCTGCCCGGCTGGGGCTGGAGGCGTCCCGCTACGAGGGGCCGACCGGCATCGTCGGTGTGTTCGCGGACGCCTGCTCCCGCGCGGAGCTGGCCTCGGTGTCGTTCTGGGCGGCGGTACCGCACTACGTGGCGAACCCGCCGTGCCCGAAAGCCACCCTCGCGCTGCTGCGCCGGGTCGAGGACCTTCTCGACATGGAGATCCCGCTGGGTGAGCTGCCGGACAAGGCGAAGGCCTGGGAGCGGCAGGTCGACGAGCTCGCCGCCGGCGACACCGAGGTCGCCGAGTACGTCCGCTCGCTGGAGTCCCGCGAGCCGGAGACGGCACTGCCGGAGGCCAGCGGCGACGCCATCGCCCGGGAGTTCGAGCGTTACCTGCGCCGCCGCGGCGAGTGACCGCCGCGGCGGGCGGCGGTCACCGCGGCGAACGTCAGTCCTCCACGATCTCCGCGTCGAGGATGTCGTCCTCGCGGGGCGAGCGGTAGCCCGTGGCGGTCATGCGCGGCACGTGCACGGACCCCGCGGGGGCGCCGGCGCTGGCCGTGCCCGCCGGCACGTACCCGTCAGCCACCTCCGCCGCCGGGTAGGGCTCCGCCGCCGGGTACGGCTCGGCGTCGGGGACGTCGCGCTGCTGGCGGTGCCGGCCCGGTCCGCGCCGGTTCGTGTCAGCCGCGGCGCCGGCTGCGCGCGTGCCCGCGGCCGCGGCCCGCACGCCGCTGGCCGCGAATCCGTCAGCCCGCCAGCCGTCGTCCGCCGCATCCGCCCGGCCGGCGGCGCTGTAGCCAGCCGAAGGCGCACCGGGACCCTGCGCACCGGGATCCTCCGGGCCGGAGCTCGGCGGACCGGACTGCTGCCGGCCCGACGGCTGCGGACCCGAATGCTGCGGACCGGCACCCTGAGGGCCCAGGCCCGACGCTCCGGTGCGCGGCGTACCAGCACGGGGCGCACTGGCACCTGGCACACCGGCGCCGGAAGTACCAGGACCGGGTGCCGCGGTGGGGATGCCGCCTGAGGTGCCCGGGGAGCCAGCGTCGTCGAGTCCGGCGGGTGTCAGCCCGGCTCGGACGAGGTCCGTCACGGCGCGGTCGATCTCGTCCTCGCCGAGGAGCCGGCGCAGCCGCAGGACAGCTCCGACGATCTCACCCTGCTGGCGGCGCAGCGCCTCCAGTGAGTGCGTCCCGCGGGCGATCTCCGTCTCGACGTCCTCGTGCCGGGTCAGGGCGAGCCGGCGGCTCTCCTCGACCGCGTCGAGGAGCAGCTTCTCCGCCTGCTCCCGGGCCTCACGCACGATCGGGTGGTTGGCGCCGGCCTCGGCCACCGCCTCCTCCAGCGCGGACTGCGCGATCTGCCGTGCGCCGGCGATGATGTCGTCGGCCTCGCGCTGGGCGATCTCCAGCATGAGGCCGATCCGCCCACCGGCCTGGGCGGACGCTCCCCCGGCGAGCCGTGCCTCCGCCTCACGGCGGTCACGTTCGTGACGCAGCGCGGACTCCGCCGCCGCCATCCGGGACGTCACCTCGCTCGCATACCGCCACAGGACGCCGAGGTAGTCGTCGACCTGGCGGGGGTCGTACCCCTGGGCAACCTGGTCGAAGGCCGGCCGTTCCATGGCGGCGCCGGGCTCGTCCCGGCGGTGGTGCGCCCCCATCGGCTAGGTTCCTCTCGGTAGAACAGAACCAAGATCAATGCCGAGCAACGCATCGACGATATCGCGGACGGTCACCTGTTCCGGCACAGCCGTACCGCCAGCGCTCCCACTGCCCGCCGCGCCATCCGCCGCGAGCGCGGCAGCCGCCCAGGCGTCGACGGCGGCGGCAGCGCCCGGAGCGTCGAGCCCGTCCGCGAGCCGGGCCCGGACGTCGGCGAGCACGGGCCGCGTGTCCGGCGTGGACGCGGGGGGCAGCGCCGCGGCGGCCCGCCATCGCTCCAGGGCCTGCTCGGCCGCGGGCAGGGCGCCCGGTGTCCACTCCCATTCCTCGGTGTGATGGTGGCGCAGCAGTGCCAGCCGGATCGCGGCCGGCTGCACCCCGTTCGCCAGCAGCCGCGAGACGAACTCCAGATTGCCCCTGGACTTCGACATCTTGTGCCCGTCCAGCCCGACCATGGCGGCGTGCACGTAGGCGCGCGCGAACGGCCAGGCGCCGTTCGCGACCTCGGCGTGCGCGGCGCTGCACTCGTGGTGCGGGAACGCGAGGTCGCTGCCGCCGCCCTGGACGTCGATGGTCGCGCCGAGGTAGTGCCGGGCGATGGCGGAGCACTCGACGTGCCAGCCCGGCCGGCCCGGCCCGAACGGCGACGGCCAGGACGGCTCACCGGCCCGTTCCGCGCGCCACAGCAGCGGGTCCAGCGGGTCCTTCTTGCCCGGCCGGTCGGGGTCACCGCCGCGCTCGGCGCAGGCGGTCAGCATCTGAGCGGCATCCAGGCCGGCGACCTGGCCGAAGTCCTTCGCGGCAGCGACGGAGAAGTACAGGTCGCCCTGTACCGGATAGGCGGCGCCGCGCTCGACCAGCTGGGCGACCATGTCGACGATGAGCGGCACGGCCTCGACGACGCCGACGTAGTGGTCCGGCGGGAGGATGCGCAGTGCGGTCATGTCGGCGCGGTACAGCTCGATCTCGCGGCGGGCGAGGTCCTGCCAGTCGACCCCGTCGCGCTCGGCGCGTTCGAGCAGTGGGTCATCGACATCCGTGACGTTCTGCACATATCGCACGGTGCGCCCAGCATCACGGACCGTGCGCTGCAGCAGGTCGAACGTCAGGTAGGTGAAGGCGTGCCCCAGGTGGGTGGCGTCGTAGGGGGTGATCCCGCAGACGTAGAGCCGGACCGTCGGCCCGAGTGCCAGCGGCCGCACCTCGCCATGGGCGGTGTCGAGAACGCGAAGGTCGCGACCCTGTCCGGGAAGCCGGGGCAGCTGGGGAGAGGGCCACGCGTCCATGCGTGTCAGGGTAACCGGGGCACTGGCGGCTGCGGGACAAGCTGCGCAGCCTGGGCAGCCCGCGCAGTCGGGGCGAGCCGGCGGAGCCGGACGGGTTCGGACGGGTGGGGAGGTCCGTGGGAAGYGGGGCCAAGGCGGGTCCGGCCGGGCCGCCACCACGACCTGAGGCGACCCGGAGGCGTCCGGTGTGTCACGGAGCTGCGTCCGGGCCGGTCACAGCCCTAGAACGGCGGCCAGGGGATGGCGGGCCAGTCGGCTGAGGGCATCGGGAAGCGGCGCCGCCTCAGCAGACGCTCGACGCGGGCGCGGACGGCGGAGATCTCCGCGGTGGTGAGCAGCGGCGCCAGCCGCTCGCCGAGGCCCGCCTCGAGGGATCCACTCAGACCACGGAGCAGTGCGGTCTCCGCGTTGGTGAGCCGCTCGCCCCGCCACGTCCACAGCAGTGTGCGCAGCTTGTCATCGGTGTGGAACGTCACACCGTGGTCGATGCCGTAGACCCGCCCGGACGGCGCGGGCAGCAGGTGGCCGCCCTTGCGGTCGGCGTTGTTGATGACCGCGTCGAACAACGCGATGCGCCGCAGTCGCGGATCGTCCGACCGGGTGAGTTCGACGAGGTCCACGGTCGTGTCGACATCGATCCAGAGCTGGACCATGCCCTCGCCGAACGGGCCCGGCCGCAGGACGGTGGGCGGCACGATCCCAAGCTCCATCGCCTCGGAGACCTCGTAGGCGGCGAGCTCGCGGCCGGCCAGCGTGCCGTCCGGGAAGTCCCACAGCGCCCGTTCGCCGCGCACCGGCTTGTAGACGCAGCGTGCCTCGGAACCGCCCGCGTGGATCTCGCACAGCAGGGTCGCGTTGCTCGCGTCCACCAGCCGCCCGGAGATCTCCAGCTCGCCGCAGCGGAGCAGCTCCAGCGCCTCGGCGGCGCCGAGCCCGCCCCCGTCGAGCGGGTCGAGCGGACCGGGCGGATCGTTGCTTCCTGGGTCGGGACCGGCCGAGGACAGGCTCACGCCTCCAGTCTGGACGTCGCGGACGGCACGGGTGAAACGGGGCCGCCCGATGCGGCCCCCGTCACCGGCACGACACCGGCGCCGCCGCCGACGATCTCGTCCTCGCTCGGGGCCCGGCCGGTACCGGCCCCACCGTTCCCGCCGGCCCCACCGGCGCCGCCATCCCCGCCCGTGCCGCCGTCACCGCCACCGCCCGTGCCGCCGGGCGGTGGCGGAGCCGGCAGCAGGTCGGCCACGGACCCGCCGATGTCGTTGATCCGCCGGACGAACGGGCGGTGGTCGCCGTACCGCACCACCGTCAGCGAGCAGGGGTCGACCGTGATCCGGTGGTACATGTCGAGGTGCATGCCCAGCGCGTCGGCGACCACGGTGCGGATCACATCGCCGTGCGAGCACAGCAACCAGGTCGCGTCGGGGCCGAGCCGCTCGTTCCACTCGCGCACCGCGGTCACCCCGCGGGCCTGGGTGTCACGCAGTGCCTCCCCGCCGGGGAAGGTCACCGCGCTCGGCTGGCTCTGCACGACCTTCCACAGCGGTTCCCTGGCCAGGGCGACGAGCTCCTTGCCCGTCCAGTCGCCGTAGTGGCACTCGCCGACCCGGTCGTCGGTGACGACGGCCTGGGTGCCACCCGGGGCCGCGGGGCCCTCCGGCCGGCGGCCCGCGATCGCCTGGGCGGTCTGGTGGCAGCGGTCGAGYGGACTGGACACGATCGCGGCCAGCGGGATCCCGGCGAGGCGTTCGGCCAGCGCCGAGGCCTGCGCACGGCCCCGGTCGTCGAGGCCGACTCCCGGAGTCCAGCCGAGCAGGATCTTGCCGGTGACCTCGGTGAGACCGTGTCGCACCAGCAGGACGGTGGTCAACCCAGACTTCCCTTCACCCATGCACAGCAGACGGGGCGGGCGGGCGCCCACCAGGCGACACAGTCGGACACCCGGGCCGTCCTCGCCGGCCGTCACGCCCGGCCGACGAAAGCCGGACTGGCATGCTGACCAGGTCGGACATGCCCGTGAGGGCGTCCACGCACCGAGGTGACGGCGCGTGATCAGACCACCCGGGGACCACCCACCGCACCACGCTACCGAGCGGGCGCACCCGGGACTGTCGGAGGCGTCGTTACGCTTCGGCCATGCCCGAAGATGCCGTCGACATCCCGCATGCACCCGCCTCCGTGCCCGGAGACCGGGGCGCGGCACCCGATGGCGCGGCAGTCTTCGCGGCGTTCTGCGACGCGGGGCTGTGGCCCGGGCTGGGGCGGACGACCGCCGGCCGGCTCGGCGAGGCGGGTATCGAACGCCGTGAGCAGGTGGACCTCGCCCGGCTGTCGGCCGTGCCCGGAGTGTCCGGGCCGCGCGCCCGCCGCCTGCTTGACAGCTTCCGCGCGGCGGAGCCGGCCTACGCGGCGGTGGAGCTCCTCGTCGCGGCCCGGATGCCGGCGCGGCTGGCCCGCGGGCTTACCGACGCCCTCGGTCCGCAGGCAGCCGAGGCGCTGCGCGCCGACCCGTGGTCCCTGCTCGACGGCGGCACGGCCGAGCTCGGCGACGCCGACCGCTTCGCCCGCCACTTCGGGCTCGACCGCGGTGACCCGCGGCGCGGTCCAGCGGTCGTCACCCACCTGCTCGCCCGCGCGGCGAGCCGCGCGGGCGACACCGCCGCGCCGGTGGAGGACGTGACCCGCGCCACAGCCCGCGAAGGAGTCGCCGGCCCGGCGGAGGCGCTGACCGCCGCTCTCGACACCGGCCGCGCGGTGCAGGTCGACGACCGCGTCGCCCTGGAGCGGTACGCGATGGCCGAGCAGGCGATCGCCGACGGCGTGGAACGCCTCCTCGCGACCGCGGAGCCGCTGCGACCCGGCGCGGACGGGCCGTCGCGGCGGGCCCGCCGCGACGGTGGCGATGGCCGGGACGGCGGTGGCGGAGCCGGGCCCGTGGCCGCGCCGCCGCCTCCGCCTCCGCCGGCGACCATGTCGATGTTCGACGACGACACAGATGACACCGACGTCGGTGACGCCGAGCCCGAGGACGGCGCCCGGTCGGGGGATGACGCACCGAGCGGCCTCGACCGCCCCGGCCGCTCGGCGGGTGGCGGAGACGCGGCGGACGGGGATGCCGCCGACCCCGGCGCCGAGGCGGACCGGGCCATCGCCGGCCTGGACGAGGTCCAGCTCCTGGCCGCGCGCACCGCACTGGAGGTCGGCGTCAGCGTGCTGACCGGCGGCCCGGGCACGGGCAAGAGCCGGACGGTCGCCGCGGTCGTCCGACTCGCCGAGGCTGCCGGTGTGGAGGTGGCACTCGCCGCCCCGACCGGGCGGGCCGCCAAGCGGCTCGAGGAGCTGTGCGGTGCGCCGGCGAGCACCCTGCACCGCCTGCTGGGCGCTCAGGGCCGCGGCGGAGGTTTCAACCGGGACGAGCACAACCCGCTCGACGCCGACCTCGTTGTCGTCGACGAGACGTCCATGCTCGACGCCGAGCTCGGTGCCGCCCTGCTGGACGCGTGCGCCGACGGCACCCATCTGCTGCTGGTCGGCGATCCCGCCCAGCTACCCAGTATCGGCCCCGGCCAGTTGCTCGCCGATCTGCTGGAGTCCGAGACCGTCCCGGTGACGGAGCTGACCCGGCTCTACCGGCAGGCGGACGGCGGCGCGATCGCGACGATGGCCGCGGCGGTCCGCCACGGTGAGCTGCCGCCCCCGCCGCCGGGCCCGGGCCGCGAGGTGGTCGTCGTGCCCGCACGTTCCTCGGGCGAGGCCGCCCACCGGGTGGTCCAGCTCGTCAGCGACTCGATTCCGCGCGCGCTGGGCATCCCGTCGGCCGAGGTCCAGGTCGTCACGCCGGTGCACGGCGGGCCGGCGGGGACGACCGCGCTGAACACCGCGCTGAAGCGGACGCTCAACCCCGGTCCCGGCGAGGTCTCCGGCTTCGACGTCGGCGACCGGGTCGTGGCCACGGCGAACCATCTCGACCTGGGATTCGCCAACGGCGAGATCGGCGTCGTCGTCGCACTGGGCGAGCGTGGCGGGCTGCGGGTGGCCTTCCCCGGTGGCGAGCTGGACATCCCGTCCCACGGTGTCGTCGATCTCCGACACGGCTGGGCCGTGACGGTCCACCGCGCCCAGGGCAGCGAATGGGCCGCCGTGGTCGGCGTCTTCCCGCCGGAAGCCGGGCGGATGCTGAACCGGCCGCTGATCTACACAGCGATCACCCGGGCGCGCAGCCACCTCTCCGTCGTGTCGGTGAACGGCCCGGCGCTGCGCGCGGCCGTTCGCGACGCGGGCGGGCGGCGCCGGATGACCCTGCTGCCGGCGCTGCTCGCCGGCGGCTCCGCGGACCCGTTCGGTCTGGCCGACGACATCGACGACGAGGACGAGATCGGTGCGGCCGGGAGCCACGGCGGTGAGCTGGCCGACGGGCTCACCGCAGCGGCCGCCCCGGCTCCCGCCAGCACGTGACAGGACGATGATGAGACGACTGACGCTCCGTACACCGCCCCGTGGCAAGATCGCATGCCGTGCGCATGGGTAGCGTTCGGGTGGTGAGCGCAGACGACCTGCCAGCCGGTCAGGTCGGGGAACCGTCCTCGGCACCGGAGGACCCGGGCACTCCCCCGCGGGTGCCACGGGCGACCCAGCCCGGCGGCGCCGAACCCGCGGGGGCACGGGCACCGATGCCACGCACGCCGCCGGACGTGCCGGATCTGACAGCTCGACCGGATTCGCCGGATCTGTCGGACGTACCGAGGCGGCCCCGCCAGGACGCGTCGCCGGATCCGTCCGGTGACCCGACGTCGCTGGTCGAGCAGGTCGCCATGCCGGCGCCGGCGCCTCGGGCCCGCGGTCCACTGGCCGCCGAACAGGTCCCGATCGAGCGGGCGGGCCCGGCTGAGCAGATCGTGCCGGTCCACCAGGCCCCCGCCCCCGCTCCCGCGGACGGCCCCGAGGCAGTGGGACCGGCCGCGCCGGAGCAACCGACTCCGGCGGAGCCGTCCGGGGAGGCTGAGCGCCCGCAGGCGGYCACGTGGAAGCATCGCCTGGCGGTCGGCGGAACGCGCGGGTGGCGCTGGGCCGTCACCGCGGCGCCGCAGCTGTTCCTCGCAGGGACGCTGYTGGCTGTCGCGATCGGCGCCGTGCTGCGGTTCGCCACACCGAGCCATCTGTGGCTGGACGAGTCGCTGACGGTCGGCATCGCCTCACGTTCCGTACCGGACCTGCTGCAGTCGCTGCGCCACGACGGGTCACCGCCCCTTTACTACCTGCTCCTACACGGGTGGATCACCCTGTTCGGCGACGGGGACATCGCCGTCCGGTCGCTGTCGGGTGTGCTCTCCCTGGCCACGCTCCCGCTGGCCTGGCTCGCCGGCCGTTTCGTGGGCCGCGCCGCGACCTCGCTCGGCAACGGCGGGCCGACCACCGAGCACCGGGTCGGTCTCGCGGCGCTGTTGCTGTTCGCCTGCTCGCCGTACGCGATCCGGTACGGCAGCGAGACGCGGATGTACTCGCTCGTCGTCCTGCTGGTCCTGGTGTTCGGGTTCGCCATCGTGCGGGCGCTTGACCGCTCGAGCCTGCCCCGCCTCGCCCTGCTGACCCTCGCGACGGCCGCACTGGTCTACACGCACTACTGGACGTTCCTGCTGGTGTTCACCGTCGCCGCGTTCCTGCTCGTGCAGGCGCGGCGGCGGCGGACCTACCAGCGCCCGGCGCTGCGGGCGTTCGGGGCGATGGCGGCCTCCGCGGTGCTGTTCGCACCCTGGATGCCGGTGTTCCTGTTCCAGATGCTGCACACCGGCACGCCCTGGGCGCCCCGGGTGCAGGCACAGGTGCTGCTCGACACCGTCTTCGACTGGGCCGGGCCGCAGTCGACCGGGGCCCTGCTGGGCATCATCCTCCTCGGGGGCGCCCTGATCGGGCTCACGGCCAGGCCGCTGGGCCGCGAGCTGCACGTCAAGATCTCCGGCCGGTCCCCCGGGCGGTTCCTGGCCGCGATCTGGCTGGTGCCGCTGCTGCTGGCCTACTTCGTCAACATGTTCGGCGGCAGCGCCTACGCCGAGCGGTACACCGGCATCGCGCTGCCTGCCTGCCTGCTGCTGGCGTCGCTGGGGATCGCACAGGTGCCCGTGCACCGGGCGTTCGCGGCGGTGCTCGTGGCCGCCTCGGTCAGCGGTCTGCTGGGCGGGTACCAGCTCGCCCGCACCGAACGAACGCAGGCCGGCGAGATCGCCGACCGGATAGCGCGGATCGCCCGCCCGGGCGACGTCGTCGCCTACTGCCCGGACCAGCTGGGTCCGGCGGTGCACCGGGCGATCGTGCGCCGGGGGGACATCGACGTGCGAGAGATCGTCTACGCGGACGAGGCCGGCCCGGCGCTCGTCGACTGGGTCGACTACGCCGACCGGATGAAGCGTGCGAACGGCACCGCCTTCGCCGCCGAGGTCAACGAGCTCGCCGGGCCGGACCATGCCGTCCTCCTCGTCCGCGCGGACGGGTACCGCTTCCTCGAGGGCGCCTGCGCCGTGCTCTCCGACCAGCTCGCGGCCCTGCGCGACCGCGCACTCCAGGTGGAGAAGCGCAACCTCTACGAGGGTGCGTCCCTGGAACGGTTCTCGACGCTGCGCTGATCGCCCGCCGCAGCGCACACCGCCAGCACCAGCAGCGCCATCGGCAGCGTGTAGTGGTTGAAGAAGGTCTGTTTGTTCATCAGGTCCAGGGCCAGCAGCACCAGGGCGGAGCCCGCGCAGAAGCCGGCGGCTCCGCCACGGGCCCGCCAGGCCAGCAGGTAGCTGAGGGCCAGCACGACCGCGGTCACCCCGAATCCGAGGGTGATCCCGAAGTGGTGGGCCCAGCCGGGGACGGAGAGCGAGTGGTCCAGCACCTGGTAGTCGAGATTCGTGCGCACGGCGTCGTCGAAGAAGTCCTGTGGGGAGGCGACCAGCCAGGGCAGGACGGCTGCCAGCCCGAGGCCGGCCGCACAGAGCGCCCGGCGCGGCCCGAACGCCGGCCAGCAGGCGGCCAGCGGGAGCACGAGGGCCACGTGCTGCTTGCTGGCCAGCGCGAGCGCGAAGGCCACCACGGCCAGCCGGGTGCGCCCGGTCACGACCGCCCAGACAGTCCCCGCCAGCAGGAGCACGAGGAGCGGTTCCGTCCACGACTGCTGGAGGGCGTACATCGACTCCGGGAACACGATGACCAGCAGCGGGAGCACGGGCGCGACGGCCAGGAGCCACGACGGCCATCCTGCGGGCTCGCCGTCACCCGCGGGCTCGCCACCGCCGGGTGCGGCGGTGGCGGGTGCGGGTACGGCGCCACCGTGGGCCTCGCCGGCTGGGCGGCCCGCGACGACAGCACGTGCCGCGACGGCCGCCAGGACCAGCGCCAGCAGCAGGCCATAGCGAACGTCTCCGAAGACCCACCGGAACGGGGCGAGCAGCAGCGAGGTCCCGGGCAGGTAGGGGTAGACGTCGAACAGGCCACCGGCGGTGTAGGTGGCCCGGTCCGGGCCCCACTGCTGGCGGTACATGTTCTCGCCCCGGGCGAGGCCGGAGGTCGACACCTGCAGCAGGTGGAACACATCGATCCGCGGTCGCGGCGCGGCGATGACCGTGGCCACCCCGGCGGCGGTGGCGAGCCCGAGCACTCCCCGGAACACGCCGTCCCCCGCCCAGGAGTCGCCGAGCCAGCGGCCGAGACGGTCGGTCCCCCCCGGGCGCGCGCGGCGCAGGAGCGGCCCGAGGAGGGCCGCGGCCGCCAGGGCGCCGGCGAAGGCTGCGAGGACGTCGGCGGCGAGTGCCGCCGGGCCGGTGGCGTAGTACCGCGGGTGCCGCACGGTCGGGCCGACCGCGACCACGAGAACAGACAACGCGACCGCCACGCGGCCGCTCACCGCCACGGACGGGCCCGCCCAACGGCCCCGGCGCTCGGCGGGCCAGCCGAGGGCGGCGGTGACGGCGGCGGCTCCGAACAGCACCGCGGCAAGGGCCAGCGGGCTGTACCGCCCGTCGGACAGACTGATCCCCACCGCGGTCCCGCACCAGCCCAGCAGGAGCAGATCGGCCCGCAGTCGTCGAGGCGCGCCGCCACGCCGTGCGGTGCCAGGCAGTGCGGGTGCGGCGTCAGGTGGTGCGGGTGTGGTGCCACGCGGCGCGTCACCGCCGGCCGCGCCGGAACGGACGGATCGGCGGGTCGGCTCGGCCGCCGGCGGCTCGCGGGGGTCGGGCAGAGCGCGGGACATGTCCGCACGATCCCAGAGCGCCCCGCGTCGGCGGGTCACCGACCTTACCGGGCCCGTGCCGGGTCACGGTCCTCCCGCTCGCTGCGCACGCCTGGGAACCGCTGCGGTGGCCCGGCGCCGGGGGGTCCGGTGAAGCGACGGTAACAACCATGCGAGACTGCCCCGGAGGCCGGATGCGAAGGTTCCGGCACCGGGAGGGGTTCCGTCAGCCGCGGGCGTGAAACATGCCGCAGGCCTGCCCCTACTGACCACGGACGATGTCGTTGAGGAGAGGTCCGGCACAGTGACCGAAAAGCCAGAGGTAGTCGTCATCGGAGCCGGGCCGGCCGGTCTGTCCGCCGGCTGGGAACTGATGAAGCGGGAGATCCCCGTGACGATTATCGAGGGTGACTCGGTAGTCGGTGGAATCAGCCGTACGGCCCAGYGGGACGGCTGGCGGTTCGACATCGGCGGCCACCGCTTCTTTACCAAGGTCCCCGAGGTCGAAAAGCTGTGGCACGAGATCCTGCCGGATGAGGACTTCCTGCTCCGGCCGCGATCCAGCCGTATTTACTACAAGGGGAAGTTCTTCGACTACCCCCTGAAGGCCGGCAACGCGCTGGGCAACCTCGGTGTTCTCGAGGCGGCCCGCTGCATCGGCTCGTACGCGGCGGCCCGGGTGCGCCCGCCCAAGGACCAGTCGGACTACGAGAGCTGGCTGGTCGCCCGCTTCGGCTGGCGGCTCTACCGCACCTTCTTCAAGACCTACACCGAGAAGCTGTGGGGCGTGCAGGTCAGCGAGATGCCGTCCGACTGGGCCGCCCAGCGGATCAAGAGCCTCTCCATGAGCAACGCCATCCTCAACGCGGTGCTGCCGAAGCGGAACCAGAAGGAGATCACCTCCCTCATCGAGGAGTTCCAGTACCCGAAGTTCGGGCCGGGAATGATGTGGGAGACCGCCGCCGACAAGATCACCAAGCAGGGCGGGCGGATCGTCTTCGAGGAGAAGGTCCGCAAGATCCACCACGAGAACGGGCGTGCCACCGGCGTCACCACGGTGGTCACGGGCGGCTACGGGCCCGGCGCCGGGGCGCCCGAGTCGTCCCGCAGCGACCTCGGCACCGAGTACCAGTACACCGGCGACCACTTCATCTCGTCGATGTCGTTCTCGTCGCTGGTGCGTGTGATGGACCCGCCGGTCCCGCCGCGTGTTCTCGCCGCCGCGAACGCGCTCAAGTACCGCGACTTCCTGACCGTGGCGCTGGTCGTGCCCGAGTCCGCCGGATTCCCGGACAACTGGATCTACATCCACGCTCCGGACGTGAAGGTCGGCCGCATCCAGAACTTCGCCTCCTGGTCGCCGTTCCTGGTGAAGGACGGCAAGACCTGCCTCGGGCTCGAGTACTTCGTCTTCGAGGGTGACGAGATGTGGAACTCCTCGGACGAGGACCTGATCGCCCTCGGCACCCGGGAGCTGGCGAAGCTCGGTCTGGTCGGCTCGGCCAAGGTCGAGGCCGGTTACGTCGTGCGGATGCCCAAGGCCTACCCGTACTACGACATGGACTACAAGAAGAACGTCGACATCATCCGCGGGTGGCTCGAGGACAACACGCCGAACGTCCACCCCGTGGGCCGTAACGGCATGCACCGCTACAACAACCAGGACCACTCGATGCTGACCGCGATGCTCACGGTCGAGAACATCATCGACGGCAAGTCCCACGACGTCTGGGAGGTGAACGTCGAGGAGGATTACCACGAGGTTTCCTCCACGAAGCGCGCCTAGACCGCGGGCACGCGGTTGTGATCCCACCTCCGGTGAGGTGGGATCCGGATGTGTTCCGCGCACCCGGCGTGGCCGGTGCGCGACTGGGCGCGTCATCCTGAGCGCGTCGACGTTCTCCTGCAGCAATGTGCCCGCGAGCGCGGGCCGGCCGGCCGCCCTGCGCGGAACGGCCGGTTCGCCCCGCGGCCCCTGGCACCGAAGGGACAGACCGTGACCGACGTCGCGGTGCGGCCGGCGGAAAACACGCCCGAGCCGGTCGACAGGGCCGGTGCGCGGCCCGGCCGCGAGGAGCGGATCTTCCGGGCCGCACTCGTACTGATCATCACCGCGGCGGTGGTGGTGCGTTTCGTCGCCCGCCAGCCGCTCTGGCTGGACGAGGCGCAGAGCGTGGCGATCGCCCGCCTCCCCCTCTCCGGGACCGGCCCGACCATGTGGGACGGGCTGCTGGAGGACGGCTCGCCACCCCTCTACTACATCCTCCTGCACCTGTGGACGTCCGTTCTCGGGGACGGCACGGGAGCGGTGCGGGCCATGTCCGCGGTGATCAACCTCGGCTCGGCGGTGCCGCTGTACTACCTCGGCCGCCGGCTGGTCGGGCAGCGGGCGGCGAAGGTCGCGGTGGTGTTCTACCTGACCTCGCCGTTCGCGCTGTACTTCGGCACCGAAACGCGGATGTACAGCCTCATCGTGCTGCTCACCACGCTCGGCGGTCTGGCCCTGGAGCGGGTGCTGCGGGAGCCGCGCGCGAAGAACATCGCCGCGCTGGCCATCTGCTCCGGCTGCCTCGCGCTCACCCACTACTGGTGCCTCTACCTGCTGGTCACCGTCGGCGCGTGGCTGATCGGCCTGGTCTTCCTGCGGCGGCGGCTCGCGGCGGCGCGAGCGGTGCGCGACGCGCGCTCCACCCGCCCCGGCGGGCGCGCGCGTGGCGGGCACCGGCCGGGCTCGGTCCGCGCCCCGCGCCCCGCGGCGACGGCCGTCACCCCGGTGGCGCCCAACGGCGCGCCGGCCGCGGGGCTGGCGGAGACCGCCGACCAGTGGGCTGGCGGCCGGCACCCGGCCGAGGTCCTCGCCGACACGGTGGACGCCCCCGGACGGATGGTGCCACCCTGGTCCCCGCGCGGGCCGTTGGCGGGGATCATCGGGATCGTCGCCGGCGGCCTGGTGTTCGCGCCCTGGCTGCCGAACTTCTTCTCCCAGCTCGCGCACACCGGCACCCCCTGGGGTGAGCCGGCGACCTTCGCGGCCGTCAGCCACGCCTACGGCCAGTGGGCCGGCGGGCCGACCACCCTAGGCCGTCTGCTGCTGTTCCTGATCACCGGCCTGGTCGCCGCGGGCATCGCCGGGCGTCCGCTCGGCGGCCGGTTCCTCCTGCTCGACCTGAAGGGGCTCGAGCCGGGGCGCACCCTGTTCCTCCTCGCCACCGGGACGCTGATCGTCGCCGTCGCCGCCGGCAAGGCCGTGGGCAACGCCTGGGCCGACCGCTACACCGCGACGGCCTTCGTCCCGTTCCTGCTGGTGGTCGGGCTCGGCGCGACCATGCTGGCGGACCGGCGGGTGTTCCACGGTGTGCTCGCCATAGCGGCGCTGGCCGGTGTTGTCGCCGGCACGAGCGACGTCCGACGGGAGCGTTCCCAGGCCGGCGAGGCCGCGGCCGTCCTCACCCGGCTGGCCAGCCCCGGGGACATCCTGCTGGTGTGCCCGGACCAGCTCGGACCCGGGCTCGCGCGCACCGTCCCGTCCTGGCTCAAGGTTTACGTGGTGCCGACCTACGCCGGGCCGGACCGGGTGAACTGGGTCGACTACGAGGAACGGAACGAGAGCGCGAACGGGGTCGCGTTCGCGGAGCGGGCACTGGCCGAGGCGGGGACCAACACGGTGTTCATGGCCGGCTCGGGTGCCTACCGGACCTACGAGGAGTTGTGCACCCAGGTCCGGGCGACCCTGCAGGAGCGGCGCCCGAACGCCGACGAGGTGATGGAACAGGGCCTGCCGACGCGGGTCTACGAGAACTACGCCCTGCTGCGCTTCCGAGCGTCGTGACCGAGCCCGGACCACCGGGCGCTGCCGGGGGAGGTTCCTGGTTCGAGACCGCTCGGCCCGCGTACCCGGACCGACGCCGGCCCGCCCCGCCGCAACCGACGCCGACGCCGCACGGGGGCGCCGGGGCGGCGGTCTCGGACGCACCGGCGCCGGGTGCGCCAGAGCAGCACGCGCCGGACGGCACGGCGCCACCGGAACGCGCGGCAGCCCCGGTCCCCCGTCCGGCACCTGCCAGCGCGCTCCTTCCCGCGGCGGGCGGAACACCGGTCGCCGGCGCGGGACGAGGGAGGGCCGGCCGGCATGCCAGCGGCGCCTCCACTCCTGATCCCGCCCTCGAACGCGGAGCCGCGGCGGCGGCGGGTGCCTGGGCTCGGCGCTGGTACTTCCGGGAGATCCTGGTCGCCTGGATCGCCGCCCGGGTGGTGGTCGGAGCCGCGCTGGGCCTGACCCGTTTCCTCGCCGACAGCGTCCGGGAGGGCAACGCGGTCGGGCTGGAGACGACGGGCCTGCTCGGCTGGGACGCCGGCTGGTACCTCACCATCGCCGAGCACGGGTACGAGGCGTCCGGGGACGAGAGCCGCCGCTTCTTCCCGCTGCTGCCCCTGCTGGTCCGGGTGTTCACGGTCCTGCCGGGGCTGGGCGGTCACAGCGGCGCGGTGCTGGTGGCGCTGGTCAACGTGCTGGCGCTCGGGTTCGCGCTGGCGCTGGTGGGCGTGGCGCGTACGGAGGGTTTCGGCGAGGACGCGATCCAGCGGCTGATCTGGATCTCCG
Source organism: Parafrankia colletiae (assembly GCF_001854655.1). Taxonomy (GTDB): domain Bacteria; phylum Actinomycetota; class Actinomycetes; order Frankiales; family Frankiaceae; genus Parafrankia; species Parafrankia colletiae. The sequence continues at coordinate 80,306 of NZ_MBLM01000102.1, forward strand.
CACTGGCACCGCCCGCCTTCGTCCTGGTGATGGGTTACGCGGAGGCGCTGGCCGGGCTGCTCGCCGCCGCCGCGGTCCTCGGGGCACGCACCCACCGCTGGGAGATCGCGGCCGCCGCCGGGCTGCTCGGCGGCCTGTGTCGGCCGCTGGGCCTGTTGCTGGCCGTCCCGGTGGCGATCGAGGCGGCCCGGGGGCTGCGTCTGCCACTGGCTGGTCGGCTCGGGGCTGCGGGGGCGCCCGGGCCGCTGGTCCGTCCCGTGGCGGCCGGTGGGCCGACCGGCCGGGAGATGCTCGGCCGGTTCGCTGCGGTCATCGCCCCGATCGTCGGCGCCGGTGTGTATCTGATGTGGTCCGCCTCGGCGTACGGGGATGGGCTCGCACCGCTCACCATGCAACGGGACGCGGCCCGGCACGGCAGCACGGGCAATCCGCTCGCGACCATCGTCGACGCGGCCCGCGGAGCGACGGCCGGCGAGCTCGGCACGGCCCTGCACGTTCCCTGGCTGCTGCTCGCCGTGGCGGCCCTGGTGGTGATGGTCCGTACCCTRCCGGTGTCGTATGCCGTGTGGTCCGGGCTGGTGTTCGCGGCCGTGGTGACCGGCAGCAATCTCGATTCGTCCGAGCGCTACCTGTATGGCGCCTTCCCGTTCCTGCTGGTGGCCGCCACGGCCACAGCTCGCCGCGAGGTGTGGAATCTGGTGATCACGGTTTCGGCGGCGGCGATGACCGTCTATGCCACGCTGGCGTTCACGCTGTCCTACGTCCCCTGACATGCCCCCCGGCATGTCCCCTGGCGCTGCCTGCTGACCCGCGGCCGGTTGACCCGCGGCTTCCCGACGTTTTCTGGCCGCGATGCGGCCACACTCTTGTGCACGATCGGCCGCTACGCCAAGGTTTCCCCTCAGGACACCCGGCGTTCACAGGCCCACCGGGACCGCGGCACCGATCCGCGGGCGCCGGTGCGGACGTCCGCGCGCGGGAGGACCGCCGGCGCACCGGGCCCGGCGCAGCGGGAGGTGCACGCGTCTTGGCGGACAGGGATCTCGAGTACCAGAAGCTGACCATGCCCCCGGGTACCGACCGGCGGACCGCGGTCGCGATCCTCACTCTGCACGCCGAGTTCGGCGACTGGGAGCTCGACCGCTCCCGGATCTACCCCGATGGGACCCGCCGAGTGGTGCTACGCCGGCGGCGCCGACCGGGCGGCCTTCCCGGGTATCTGCCCACCTGAGTTCGCCCGGTCGCCTCCGGCCGCCCGCCGGCCGCGGCTGCCCGGCAGTGGCGGCACGCTGCCTCGGTTCCGATGGGCACAACACGTCCCGTCCGGGGTGCCGCCCGCCTGCGTGACAGCGGCGTCCCGTGACGTGAGTATCGCCACGATCTCCCTTCCGCTACGCGGCGGAAGATGGTGAGGCGGACGGACCGTGAACCACTCCGTCAGACACCCATCGGCATGTGGGGAGCGATTGTGACCGCTACGAGCGACAGGCACCAAAAGCATCGGGTCGTGATCATCGGCTCGGGTTTCGGCGGGCTGTTCGCCGCCCAGGCGCTGCGCCGCGAGCCCGTCGAGGTGACTGTCGTCGCTAAGACCACACATCACCTGTTCCAGCCACTGCTTTACCAGGTCGCGACAGGCATCCTTTCCGAGGGGGAGATCGCCCCTGCCACCCGCGAGGTGCTGCGTCGCCAGCAGAACGTGAGGACCATTCTCGGTGAGGTCGTCGGTATCGACCTCGCCGCGAAGACCGTGACGTCCAATCTGCTGGGGCGTACGGACGTGCAGCMGTACGACAGCCTTATTGTCGCGGCCGGCGCCGGTCAATCCTATTTCGGGAACGACCACTTCGCCGAGCACGCCCCGGGCATGAAGAGCATCGACGACGCGCTGGAGCTGCGCGGGCGGATCTTCGGTGCCTTCGAGGTGGCCGAGACCTCGCCCGACCCGGCCGACGCCGCGCGCTACATGACCTTCGTGGTGGTCGGCGCCGGCCCGACCGGCGTGGAGATGGYCGGCCAGATCGCCGAGATGGCGCACCGGACGCTGCGCCACGACTTCCGGCAGATCGACACCACCAAGGCCCGGATCATCCTTCTCGACGCCGCGCCGACCGTACTCGGCACGTTCGGGGAGAAGCTGGCCGCCAAGGCCACCGCGAAGCTGGAGAAGATCGGCGTCGAGATCCAGCTCGGCGCCCGGGTCGTCAACGTCGACTCCCGCGGCATCGACGTCGAGGACTCCGACGGCACCCGGCGTCGAATCGAGTCCGTCTGCAAGATCTGGGCTGCCGGCGTCGCCGCCAGCCCGCTCGGCAAGCAGCTCGCCGAGCAGTCCGGCGCGGTCCTGGACCGGGCCGGCCGGATCCAGGTGCAGCCGGACCTGACCCTGCCCGGTCACCCCGAGGTGTTCGTCGTCGGGGACATGGCCACCCTCGATCGGCTTCCTGGTGTGGCCCAGGTCGCCATCCAGGGCGGCAAGTACGCCTCGAAGACGATCGCCACCCGGTTGCGCGGCGGCCCGCCGATGCGCAACTTCGAGTACAAGGACAAGGGCAGCATGGCCACCATCTCGCGCTTCAGCGCGGTGGCCAGCATCAAGGGCGTGCAGCTCAGCGGGTTCCTGGCCTGGCTGATGTGGCTCGCCGTGCACCTCGTCTACATCATCGGGTTCAAGCACCGGGTGACGACCCTGCTGCACTGGACGGTGAGCTTCATCGGCCGCGGCCGCTCGGAGCGGACCGTCACCCAGCAGCAGATCTTCGCCCGGTCGGCGCTCCAGCGCCTCGGGGAAGGCTTCATGCCGACCCTGCCCGACGACTGGGCCTCCCGCGGCCCGTCCGCGGTGACCCGCCCGGCAGCGCAGCCGGGGGCCGTCCCCACGGCCCGGAAGGCAGGCGCGGACGCGCCTCGTCTCACTCCGGACGGCACGTCGTCCGGAGGAGCCGCCTCCACCGGCACCGCCTGACCACGGGCGCGGGCCGGACGGATCCGTCCAGCAGGCCCGGCCCCGGAGCCGAGTGCCCCGGGGCCGGGCCTGCTGCCGTCCGGGCTCACCCCCCCGCCCTGCCCCCGCAGCGGCGGTCAGGTTCCGGTCAGGACGAGGCGAGGAAGCGGTCCAGCACGCGGACACCGAACCGCAGGGCGTCGACGGGCACCCGCTCGTCGACGCCGTGGAACATCCCGGCGAAATCGAGGTCGGGCGGCAGCAGCAGCGGCGAGAAGCCGAAGCAGCGAATACCGAGGCGGGAGAACGACTTCGCGTCGGTGCCGCCGGAGAGCATGTAGGGGACGGCGCGCGCCGCCGGGTCCTCCGCCCGCAGCGCCGAGGCCATCGCCTCCACCAGCGGCCCGTCGAACCCGGTCTCCAGCGCCTGGTCGTTGACCACCCACTCGCGCCGCACCTCCGGCCCGAGAAGCTCGTCGACCTGGCGCAGGAACTCCTCCTCCTGGCCGGGCAGGTAGCGCCCGTCCACGTAGGCCGTGGCCTCCCCGGGAATCACGTTCACCTTGTGGCCGGCCGCCAGCTGGGTCGGGTTCACCGTGTTGCGGATCGTCGCGCCGACCATGCGGGCGATCGGGCCGAGCTTCGCGATCGTGCTCTCGATGTCGCCCGCGTCGAGCTCGATGCCCAGCGCCTCACCGATCGAGTCGAGGAACACCCGCACCGTGGGCGTGACCACGATCGGGAACTGGTGGCGGCCCAGCCGGGCCACCGCCTCGCACAGCTTGGTGACGGCATTGTCCTCGCTGAGCATCGACCCGTGGCCCGCCCGCCCGGCCACGGTCAGCTTCATCCAGGCGATGCCCTTCTCGGCCGTCTCGATGAGGTAGAGCCGCAGGTCGTCCGAGACCGTGTAGGAGAACCCGCCGACCTCGCTGATCGCCTCTGTGCAGTCGGCGAAGTGGTCGGGGTGGTTGTCGACCAGCCAGCGCGCCCCGAGGGTGCCCCCAGCCTCCTCATCCGCCACGAAGGCCACCACGAGGTCACGCGGCGGACGACGGCCGGAGCGGGCCATGTCACGCACGACCGCGAGGGTCATGGCGTCCATGTCCTTCATGTCGATGGCGCCCCGCCCCCACAGGCAGCCGTCGAGCTCCTCACCGGCGAAAGGGTGCACGCGCCAGTCCGTCGGGTCAGCCGGGACGACGTCCAGATGGCCGTGGATCAGCAGCGGTGAGCGGGACGGATCCGAGCCCGCCAGCCGGGTCACGACGCTCGTGCGGCCCGGGGCGGACTCGAGCAGAACCGGCTCCAGGCCCACCTCGGCCAGCTTCTCTGCCACGAACTCGGCGATCGGCCGCTCGTGGCCGTCGCCGTTCCCCCGGTTGACGGACTCGAACCGGAGCAGATCCCGACACAGGTCCACCACCTCGGACTCGGCCGTCAGCGCCGCGCCGGCGCTTGCCGCCCGCCCCGCGGCGGCCGTCGGCCGGTCCTCGGCGGCGGCAGGGACGTCAGTGGGATCGAGGGACGCGTTTGCCATGACTCCAGTCTGCCCCTCCAGCCATGCGTTCATCGGAGCAGGGACGTAGCGTCGCCACGAGGCGTTCCGCACCGGTTTCCGGCCTGTGAACGATCCGTGATGGCCCGGCACGCCACCTGGTAGGAGGAACCGACCGGCAGGAGGACCCGCAATGACCGTGTACCGATGCCCGCGCGGAGACCTGGGCTGCGCCGCAGTCTTCCCGACCACCGGCGACCTTGACTACCACCTGAACCTGGCACACGGCTACGGACGACTCCAGCGGTTCTTCGCCAGCATGACGAAAAAGACGGCACTCCCCGTCGGGCCGAAGCCCGTCCGACGGGTCCCGGACGGGCTCGAAGGCGGTTCCGGAACGCCCACCACCGGCCAGGTGCGCCGCCAGGACACCAGGGCGGTGGAGCGGGACGGGCCAGCCCGCCAAGCACGCCCGCCGGTAGGCCGCGGCAGGGCCCGGCTGCCCCGGTGAGCACTCCTGCGAGCCCACGGCGAACGGTACTGCGGCGCAGGCGGACCGTCGCCCCCACGGGCCGCGCCTGCAGGAGCCGGCGACAGCCCCCGCCAATTCCGCCGAGGGCGCCCGCCACCCACACACCCCAGGGAAATCGGGAAATGCCACGGCCCCAAAGTTCCCCAACTCGCGCGCGCAAAGATTCTTTGTTTGGCAGAGCATGCGGAGTGGCAGGCCCCCTGCTGGTGCGGGGCCGCCGCACAGGAATTTGATCCATGGGGGAACTATGGGAAAGTCCGCACCACGTAGAATTCTCGTTCTTGTTGCGACGGGTGCCACCGTCGCGGCTCTCGGCCTGGGTCCGGGCGCGGTTTCCGCGCAGGCCTTCTGGGACGACAAGGGCTACCACGAGCAGTACGGCAAGGACAAGTGGGAGAAAGACCGCTGGGACAAGGACCGCTGGAAGGACGACAAGTGGGAGAAGGACGAGTGGAAGGACGACAAGTGGGATAAGGATCGCTGGGAAAAGGACAAGTGGGAGAAGGATCGTTGGGACAAGGACAAGTGGGAGAAGGACAAGCGGGGCAAGGACAAGTGGGAGAAGGACAAGCGGGGCAAGGACGACTGGGACTGGGACTGGAACTGGTAGTCCGCTGACCAGGCAGGTTCCACACAGCTGAATCCGGCCGGGGAACGGAATGAGGTGGCGACCGGCTCGCCCCGGAGGTCGCCACCGTTCCGCGGAGGCCGACGTTTCCGTTCCCCGGCGTCAGGTGATCAGCTCACCGACGCCCCAGGCCAGCACCATCGCGAGTCCCGCACAGATCTCCACCAGGAGCCCGACGCCGAAGGCGAGCGTCGCCGCCCAGGTGGACGCCGCGGCCTGACCGGGGTCGCGCAGGCGGGCGAGTTCGGCCAGATAGATCCCGGCGAGGCCGCCGACGAGCAGGCCGACGACGGGCACGACGAAGAACCCGATCACGGCGCAGACCGCGCCGACGAGCATCGTTCCGAACGGCGCCCCCGCGGCGGAGGCGGCGCGCCCCGGCAGCACGTACTTGGCGAGCGACCCGACGACGAACAGCGCGCTGATGACCGCGAGCACCAGCCAGCGCGCGGCTCCGCCACCATCCGCGATCGTCCACCACACCGCGGCGCCCCAGACGACCAGCAGGCCTGGAAGCACGGGCACCAGGACTCCGACGAGGCCGAGAGCCATGACCAGGGCGACCGCGAACAGCTCCACGCCGCTCATGGCGATGACCTCCCGACACCGGCCCGCCTCCGCGGCGGTGGGCCGCTCGTGCTCCGCCCTCGTGCCCCGCCCCGGTTCGGGGCACCGACACCCGCTCCGCCCGAAAATACCCCCCGCCGTGGCTCCTGACCGCCGATCAGGCCGGGCTCTCCTGGACCTCGCCGTCCGCCACGGTGAGCCGGCGGGTCACCCGCACGGCCTCGAGCAGGCGCCGGTCGTGGGTGACCAGCAGCAGGGTCCCCTCGAAACCCTCGACGGCCTGCTCCAGCTGTTCGATGGCGGGCAGGTCCAGGTGGTTGGTGGGCTCGTCCAGCACCAGGCAGTTCACCCCGGCGCCCTGCAGCAGGGCCAGCGCGGCCCGGGTGCGCTCGCCGGGCGACAGCGACGCGGCGGGACGCGTCATCTGATCCGCCCCGAGCCCGAACTTCGCGAACAGCGTGCGGACGTCGGCGGCCGTGCCTCCGGTGGCCTTCTCGGCGACCGTGGCCGCCGTCGCCTCCCCCCGGAAGCGCGACCGGGCCTGGTCGATCTCGCCGAGGAGCACCCCCGAACCGAGCATGTGCCGGCCCGCGGTCAACGGCTGGCGGCCGAGCAGCGCGGCCAGCAGCGTGCTCTTGCCTGCCCCGTTCGGGCCGGTGATCACCACCCGGTCGGCCCAGGCGACGGTGAGGTCCACCGGCCCGAGCCGGAAGCCCGGCCGCTCGACGACGGCTCCGGACAGCGTGGCCACCACATCGCCCGAGCGGGGGGCGGTGGCGATGGACATCCGCAGCTGCCACTCCTTGCGCGGCTCTGCGACCGCCTCCCCGCCGCTCTCCAGGCGCTCGAGCTGGGTCTGCAGCGAGCGGACCCGGCCAGCGCTCTTGGTGGCCGCCTCGATGCGCGCACCGCGGGCGGAGCGGTCCGCGTCCGGTGCACGCCGCTTCGCCCGCACCGCTCCGCGGACCGACTGCTCGCGCTGGCGTTGGACCTGCGAGACGAGGTCGGCCCGGCGGTCGGCGAAGCGCTCGTACCGCTCCCGGGCCTGCCGACGGGCGAGCCCGCGGGCCTCCAGGTAGGCGTCCCAACCGCCCGCGTACCGGGTGACGGAGTGCTGGTGCCGGTCGATCTCGGCGACCGCGTCGATCGTCCGGTCCAGGAACTCGCGGTCGTGGCTGACGACGACGAGTGCGCCCGGCATCTGCGTGACGTACTGTTCCAGCCGCTCCAGGCCGTCGAAGTCGAGGTCGTTGGTGGGCTCGTCCAGCAGGGTGATGTCGAAGCGGGAGAGCAGGACACTCGCGAGCGAGCCACGCGCCGCCTGGCCGCCGGAGAGGGCGGCGGTCGGGCGGTCCAGCGACCCGGCGGGCAGGCCCAGCTCGGCGACGATCTGCTCGGCCCGGTGGTCCAGGTCCGCGGCGCCGAGCGCCAGCCACCGTTCCAGGGCATCGTTGTAGCGGTCGTCGGCGCCGGCGACCGAGTCGGACAGGTCCGCGGTGGCCCGGTCGAGGGATTCCTGGGCAGCCGTCACACCGGTCCGGCGGGCCAGGTACTGCCGGAGGGTCTCGTCCTGGCGGCGGTCGGGCTCCTGGGGCAGCAGGCCGACGGCAGCGGTGGGCGGCGAGAGGTCGACCCGGCCGCTGTCCGGCGACACCTGGCCGGCGAGCGCCCTCAACAGGGTCGACTTRCCCACCCCGTTCGGCCCGACCACGCCGAGACGGTCACCGGGCACGACAGTGAGCGAGATCCCCGCCAGGACGACGGCGCCGCCGCGCAGCACGGTCAGATCGGACGCGACAAGAGTGGCGGACATGGGTCCAGTGTCGCCGGGCGCCGCACCGCCCGAGCGGGCTGGTGACACCGCCGCCCGTCCGGCGGGCTGCCAGCCCGCCGCGGGAGGACCGGAACACCCACAATGGTGCGACCATGCACTCTTGCCACGCTTCCCGACATGCGCCCGAAATCGGGATCTCCGCCACCGCGACCCGGGGCCCGAAATGATCATCGATCGTGCCCGGGTTGCCGCGGCACTGCCCGGCTACGACCTCGGGCCCGAGCTCGGCCGCGGCGGGTCGGCCGTGGTCCTCGCCGCGACCGACGACGCCGGCCGCCGGGTCGCGGTCAAGGCGATGGYGCTCGGCGTCGAGGAACGAGCCGTGTTCGGCGCCACCGGTGCCCCGAGKGCCGTCGCGGCCGCCGGCCCCGATGCTGCGGCCGAGGCCCGGCTGCTCTCCGCGCTCGACCACCCGCACCTCGTGCAGGTCTCCCACCACCTGGTGCATGGAGAACTCGCGCTGATCGTCATGGAGCTGCTCGACGGGGGCAGCCTGCAGAGCCGGGCCGCGGCCGGCGTCTCCACCGAGACGGCCTGCGCGATCGGTCTCGCCACCGCCGCAGCGCTCGATCACGTGCACGCCCACGGCATCCTCCACCGCGACATCAAGCCGTCCAACATCCTCTTCACCGCGGACGGGACGCCGAAGCTGACCGACTTCGGCATCGCGCACGCCCAGGGCCCCGGCGCCGGACGCCGCGGACCCGCCCCCGGGGGGACGCCTCGGTACATGGCGCCCGAACAGTTCACCCTGGACGAACTGGGGCCTGCGACCGATCTGTACGGGCTCGCCGTGGTGCTTTACGAACTGCTCGCCCGCCGCCCGCTGTTCCACGTGCGGCCGCCGACAGCCGAGCACTGGGCCCGGCACCATCTCACCGTCACGCCACGGCCGCTCACCGGCGTCCCGGAGCCGGTCGCCCGGGTCGTCGAGCGCGCCCTCGCCAAGGAGCCGGCACGCCGCCCGGCGGATGCGCGCGAGTTCGCGCTCGCCATGGCCCAGGCCATGGCCCGCTCCCGCGGCCCCGGTTGGCTCGCCCGCTCGGGCGTCCCCGCCGTCCTGGACGAGGCGGTCGCGGCCGCGGCCGCGGCCAGGCCCCATCCCGCGCCGGGCGGGCCGGCACCGGCCCGCCCGACCCGTCCAGTCCTCGCCGACCACGGCCTGGAGCTGGTGCTGGACGACTCAACGCATCCGGTTCCCGCCCCGATCGACCACGGGACGCCGGCCTCGCCGCTCCCCTGCGGCGCTCCGTCCGCCGGGGACGCGCCGCCCGCCGAGACCGCTCCGGCTGCCGGGCCCTCCGCGCCCGCCGACACCGACGCCACGCCGCCAGGCAAGAGCACACCGCCAGCCGACACAGCACCGCCAGGCGAGGACACACCCCCAGCCGACGCCAGCTTGCCCGCGGAGGCCGTCCCGCCGGTTACGAGCGCTCCCGCCGCGGACGCGGCGCCCGCCGGGACCGCACCGGCCATCCGAAGCACTGCACACACCGGAGACGCTGCGCCCGCCGGAGACGCGGCACCCGCCGGAGACGCGGCGCCCACCGGTGCCACTCGACCGGCCGACACGGGGCCGGCAACGGAGCACGCCACGCAGGCCACGGGGAGCGCTGTGCCCGCGGGGACCCCACCGGGCACCGAGGCCTCCGAGCGGGACGCGGGCGCGCAGACCCGAACGGGCGCCGGCAGCCGGGCGGGTGCCCTCGCCACAGTGCAGTTCGCTCCCGGCGCCGGGCACGAACCGGCGGGGCCTGACCCAACGGTGCGGCCAGGTGCGCGGGCGGTGCGGATCGGCATCGCCGTGGCAGCGATGCTCGTCCTTGTGATGATCGCCCTTCTGATGGCATGACGGATCCGCCGCCTCGCGGTGACCAGCCGGAGCAGGCTGCCCCGCTGGCCGGAGAGGAGCGAACCCGGCGAGAGGTGGAGCAGCGGCCCCGCGACCGTCTCGGCCGCCCGCTGCCGCATGGGTCAGTCGGCGTCCCTCCGTTGCCGGAGCATCTCCCGGACAGCCCACAGGCGGTCCTGCGGACTGCTCAGAACCTCCTCGACGACGGTCTCTACTTTCAGGCCCACGAGGTGCTGGAGGCAGCCTGGCGAGCGGCGCCGAGCGCGGAGCGTGGCCTCTGGCGTGGTCTCACCCAGATCGTGGTCGGCCTGGTGCATGCCGCGCGCGGGAACTGCCGCGGCGCGGTCGCGCTGTTGCGACGCGGGCTGACCGAGCTCGAGCCCCACCTGCGAGAACTCTGCGAGGCGACACCGCGAGGCGCGGACGAGACCCGTCCCAGCCCCCGGCCGACCGACCCCGGCGGACAGACACCGGCCACCATGCCGCCTTCGACCACCGGACAGCCTTCGACCACCGGACAGCCCTCGACCACCGGAGAGGCGCCCAGGACCGGCTGGATGCAGGACCTTGACCTGGTTGGCGTAGCCCGGTGGGCCACCACACAGCTCGGCCTGCTTGAGCGGGACTGCCGACCGACAGCGGACCTCCGGCCACCCCGGCTTCTGAGCCGCTGATCAGGCAGGCACCCTGACCGGTGGGCGTGCACACGCCGACCGGCGGGCACAGCCGTTCCCACCGGCGCGCCTACTCCTGTCGGCCCACCGGCTCTGGCGGCCCGGCGGCCTCGGCTTTCGCAGGAGGCCCGGCCGACACGGTGACGAGCTCCGCGACGGGATCTCCGGGGGCGACCGCCTCCAGCAGCGCGAGGAAGTCCCGCTCGTCCCGGACGGGAATCTCCAGGCGCGCAGCCGCCCGGGCCTTCTCGGTGGCGCCGTCCGGGACATTCGTCACCAGCACACTCGTCCGGCGGCTGACGTTCGCGGACACCTGCAGACCGGCCGCGGCAGCACGGTCGGCAAGGGCGGCGCGCTCCGTGGTCGTCGGACCGGTGAAGACCACCCGCATGCCCTGGACCAGGGGCGCCCCAGGGGCCAGCGGGCCGGGGTTGTGGTACTGGCACGGCGGCGGCCGGCCCGACGCCGAGTAGCGCGGGGGGTACACGGCGATGCCCTCGCGCTCGACGCCGCACCGTGTCAGCGGCAGCTCCAGATACTGCTCCCCGGCCCGCTCGAGAATGCGTGGAAGCAGGGCGGCCAGCACCTCGGCGTCGTCCTCGGCGTCGTGGGCGCGGCGCTGGGCGATCCCCCAGTGGGCCGCCAGTGCCGCCAGCCGCAGGCTCGTCAGCTCCAGGCCGAGACGGCTGGCGAGCGTCAGGGTGCACAGCCGCCATTCGACCGGCAGCGTCCGCCCGATGCGCAGTGCCTCCCCCGCGAGCATCCGCCAGTCGAACGCCGCGTTGTGGGCCACCAGCACCCGGCCGGCGAGCAGGTCCGCCAGTTCATCGACGACGGCGGCGAAGGTGGGGCTGCCGGCCAGGCGCTGCCTGGTGAGGCCGTGGATATGCACCGGCCCGGGATCGCACCCGGGGTCGAGGAGGGTCGACCAGCGGCCCTCGACGATGCCGTCCGGCGAGGTCAGGACCACGGCTATGGACAGCACCCTGTCTCGCGTCGGGGAAAGACCGGTGGTCTCGACGTCGACGACCGCGTACGGGTGGGTGAACCTGGCGGCGGAGCCGAGGGGGTCAGCATTCTCAGCACTCACAGCGGGGAATCATGACGCAGACCACCGACAGGAAGCCGCCCCGCGGCCGGGTGCAGTGCGGCGGCTGCGCGATCCTGGTGTGACCGGAGTGACTCGGAGTGCCACGCGAGAGAAACGAGCGGACCGCGGCAGGCCGTAATGCTATTGTGTTCCCGTTGTTTATGTGCCCGTCGTCACGCGTACGGACGGCCCGGTCCACGGGTGGTCCTCCGAACCCGCGGGTGGTGGGAGGCAGGGCCTGACAGGTGGTTGGCCGGTGGTGCCCATGAGGCCCCACCGGCCGAGCGTCGGTCGTTGTCGGGGACGACCAGGCGCATCCCGCACCTGTTGGGAAACACCCGGATGCGTCACGGCGACGTCGTCCGGTCAGGAGTGCAGGCCGAGATGCCGCGGCCAGGCGACGCCCGAGCGGTTTCGGGACCAGGCGAGGGATTGGAGGGCGGGGGCGCACACGAAAGGTGGGACGAATGTTCGTCATACAGCCCGACCACCCGCTTCCTCTTCAGGAATCAGTCTCCGAGTCGGCTCACCCCCTGCGCCGGCTTCGCTCGCTGCATGGTTGGTCCTACGAAACCGTGGCGCGTATCGTCGCGGCCCGGGCGCGTGAACTCGGTGTCGCCAGTATGGCGGCCCAGCGTCAGAAGATCTGGCGCTGGGAGAACCGTGGGGTAGTCCCCGATCGTATTTCGCAGCTCGCCCTCGCCCGGGAGCTCGGTGTGCCGGACCAGGAGGTGACGGCCCACCCGTGGCCGGCCTGGTTGCCGACGCTCGGCACACCGTCGTGCGCCCAGCAGATCGCGACGCTGCGCGGCATCCTCGAGCAGCTCCGGGAGGTGCTGCGCACCGGTGACAGCATGACGGCGGCGGTGCTGGTCGAGGAGGGCCTCACCGTCCCGGTCGACGATCTGGTGTTGGACACGACCCTGATCCGCAGCTCGGCCGTGCGCGTTGCGATGGCCCGTGCGGGCCGCCACGGTGAGGCGGCCCGCACCGGTGCGGGCCGCCTCACCGTGGCGGGGCGGCGGGAGGCCGAGGCCCCCCGGCGCGACCTCGGTGAGCGGGCGCCCCACGGGCGGGCTGTGCGGAGATGACCGCTGCCCGCCCTCAGCGAGCAGCCACCGCGACCAGAGCGACGAGCATGACCATGAGGCACGCGATCATGATCCACAGTGGGGTGCCGGGTCCCACTGCCATCCACCCGATCGGGAGGTGCACCTGCCGGGAGCCTCGGTGCGCTCCTCTCCCCCGCCGGGGAGCCTTCCGACCTGCCGGCGCCACGACGGCCTTGGCCACGGGTCGGGCAGGCGTGCCGACGGTCGCCCTCTGGGCTGTCTGCCTCTGGGCTGTCTGCCGCCGGGCGTGGGCCCGCTGGGAATGGGCCCGCTGGGAATGGGCGCCGCCCGCCCGCCGATGTCGGGGCCGGGCAGGCCCGTGGGCGTCCGCCGCCGCGGTGGGCACCGACGGAGTGGGCACCGGCAGGGTGAGGCGGGGCACGACGGACGTCGCCGAGCCGGTCCCGCCACCCGAGCGGCTCCCCCGGGTGGGGGCGCCACCGGGCTCAGCCCGCCCGGCGGACGACCCCGTCCGTACACGCCCGCTCGTCCCGCCGGTTCCACGCACGCCGAGACCTCGGGTCGGCCGTCCGGAGGCGCCGTGGCGGCTGCCGGCGCCAGCCGATCCGCCGGCGCTCCCCGACCTGCCGCCGGCCCCGCGCGTCCGGCCGGACCCGCGAGGCGCGCCGCTTCCCCGCGGTGCGCCAGGTGCGCTGGGCTGGCCCGGATCCGTGGTGTCGGCACTGCCGAGGTGCTGGTCCTCCGTGCGCTGCCGGGGTACCGCGTACCGGGCCGGTTCCCCGGCAGCGGCCCGAGGCATGAAAGCCGACCGGCTCGCCGGAGTCGCCGAGCCGGCGGCGCCGGAGCGGGCCGCCGCGGCCGGCCGGGTCGTCCGGCCGGGGCGGACCGTCGGTGCGGGCAGCGGGCTGGGGGCAGGGGACTCCGCGGCGTGCACCGGCCTGCGCCCGGGTGCCGGTCCCGGCGGTGCTGCTGGTACCGGCACCGGCACCGGCGCCGGTACCAGCGCCGGTACGGGTGTCGGCGCCGGTACGGGTGTCGGCGCCGGGCTCGGGGCACGGACGATCGGCAGCCGCGGCCGGTCGTGTGCGTCGAGGTCGAGGATCCGGGGGTCGAGATGCGCGGTGGACAGCCAGCCCTCCGCGATCACCTGGTTGACCAGGGCCGTGAGATCCGTGTCCTCGGTGTCGCTGCTGACCGCCGCACCGACGTCCGACATCGCGAGGACCTCGCGGAGCACCGCAGGGATACCCGGGCGGGTCCGGGCGTTCTTCGTGAGCGTCCGGGCGAGAAGCCCGTAGAGCCGGCCGGGAACCCCGTCGAGGTTCGCCGGGTCGTGCCGGACGCGGAACAGCACCGCGTCGGCCGAGCCGCCCCCGAAGGGAGAACGGCCGGTGGCCGCGTAGGCGACCGTGCAGCCCCAGGCGAAGACATCCATCGCCGGGTCGCTGAACCGTCCGCTGACCTGCTCGGGGCTCATGTAGGCGGGGCTTCCGACCGAACATCCGGCGCCGGTCAGCGAGATGGTGTCGGCGGCCTGCGCGATCCCGAAGTCGACGACCCGCGGGCCGTCGCGGGTGAGGAGCACGTTGGAGGGCTTCAGGTCACGGTGGACGACCCCGGCCTCGTGGATCGCGACCAGCGCCTCGGCCAGGCCCATCGCCAGCGTACGCAGCGCGTCGCCGGCCAGCGGGCCGTGCTCGCGCACGTACTCGGCCAGGCTGGGACCAGCGAGGTACTCGGTGGCCAGATAGGGCGGATCACCGTCCGGGTCCGCCGCCAGAACGCGGGCCGTGCACGCGCCCGCCACCCGGCGGACGACCTCGATCTCGCGCCGGAAACGCGCGCGGAACTCAGGATGATCGGCGAACTCCGCCCGGATGACCTTCACCGCGGCCGGCGGACCGTCCGGACCGTCCTGGGTCCCGTAGTAGACCGTCCCCATGCCGCCCGTACCGATGCGGCGGGTCAGCAGGAACGGCCCCAACCTCCGCGGAATCTCCATCCGCCGGCCTCCCCCCGGTCTGACTGGCATGGGGCGCTGCCGTCCGGGGCGGGACGTCCGATGTCCGGCGTCCAGATCTCCACGGCGCCCCGTCCCGAACCGGGACGAGGCCGACGAGCGCCCAGAAGAAGCGTGCCTGGCCCAGGGGGCATGAGGGGCTTTCGGCCCGGACCGTGCCGCCGCTTACACCCGTTCGGACCAGCCGGCGCAGCCCGGAGCGATCAGGGCCCCGCGGGGCTGCCGGGGCGGCCGAGCACCGCGGCGACCCGCTCGGCGAGGCGCTCGTCGAGGTCCGCGACCTCCACCCAACGGGCACCGGCGACCTCGTCGGCGGCGAGAACGAGGAGGTCGTGGGCTCCGCCCGGTCGGTGGCTCCGGGCACCGACCGGGCCGGCGTGCGGCGCCGGTTCCACCCTGCTGGCGGGAACACCGCCCGGCCCGCCGGCGCTGAGCGCCACCAGCCCCGTCCGCAGCCTGGCCGAGCCGGCTCCCCCGGATGTGGTTGGCCGTCCGCCCACCGAAGTGGTGGGGTCCGGCGAGGTGAGGCCCACCGGGATGGGGCGGCCGGCGGCGGTGCCGGCGGACAGGTCGTTGCTGCGGATGGTGACCACGAAACGGAAGTCATAGTGCATGTGGTCCTGTGGCTCACGCCGGTGCGGGTGCGCGCCCACCCAGTGGATGTCGACGTCCACCGGGTAGGGGACGACCGGGTCGACGCCACGGCGGCCGATCCCGGTCTCCTCGGCGAGTTCCCGCAGGGCTGCGCCGAACAGGGAGAGGTCGCGGTCCTCGACATGGCCGCCGGGCTGCAGCCACAGACCGGACGCCCGGTGATGGATCTGCAGGACCCGGCCCTCCCCGTTGACGGCCACCATCGAGCAGGTGACGTGGCCTGGCAGTGTCCTGCGCCAGGTGAGCCGGGAGGAACCGGCGGCGACTCTGTCGGCGGCCCGCAGCAGCGGCGCGAGCCGCCTGTGGTCACCGGGGTGACGGGCCAGACAGGAACGCAGTGCCTGCCCGACCGCCTCGTTGGTGATGCTCATTGCGCCGCCGCCTCCGATTCCGTGCCGCCGCCGTCGGGACCAGCCACCCCGATCATCGCCCAACCCGGGCCATCGCGGGGGAACAGGGCGGTATCGCAAGCTTTCGCGCGACCCGGAGAACCCTCCTTCGCCACTTGTAGGGCGGTCGCGGAAGTATGTCGAAGAACTCCGGGGCACTCAGTCCGATTTACGACACCTTTACGTTGTCCGTGTATTTCCGATACCGCGTGGGCTGCCGGGAGGCGGACCACCCGGGCAGGCCGGTGGATTCGACGGGACGTGTCCGCCGCGGCCGGTGGCGTGACCCGGGCGGTTCGGCATCTCGCCCCCGCACCCGCAGTCGTACTGCGCGCGGATCCGCCCGACGCGGCACAGGAGACCAGGAGAACACTCCGCCATGGTGGTGAACCTGCCGCGGAGATCTGGGCGGAGATCTGGTCAGATCACGTGACGCAGCCCCCGGGACGCGATCCGCACCCGTGACGGTGACAGGGCGGCGCGACGCGAACGCGTACGGTACGAGCGCCGCCATGCCCGAGATGACCGCGAAGATCAGGCCTCGGGCCGATTTTCGCCGGGCTCCGGGACGTCGTACAGTGCTCCGTACCAATGACACGGTCTAAGTAGAGTGCTCGGGAGTCACCCRCTCGGCCACCGGTCAGCGCCACGGCCCGCGATTCCCGGCCCTGACGTAAGGGTAGCTTTGTCGACGATGCGCAGGGACGAATCCGTTCCCAGTCTGGTCCGACGCAACACTCTCCAGATCGGAGAGGTTGCCGAGCGGGTGGGATTGTCGCTGCGTACGGTGCGCTACTACGAGGAGGCCGGGCTTCTCGTTCCGACCGGCCGGACCCCGGGCGGATTCCGTCTGTATGACGACGACGCCGTCAGCCGCCTGCTCCTCATCCGGAAAATGAAGCCGCTGGGTTTCACCCTCGACGAGATGCGCTCGCTGCTGGCCGTCCGTGATGAGCTCATCGACCCGCAGCTGGCATCCGAGCGGCGGGCCGAGCTGCGGGAGCGGCTCCGTACCTGGGTCGTTCTGGCCGAGCAGAAACTTGCCACCCTGCGCGAGCAGGCCGGTGTCGCGGAGGATTTCGTCGTCGGTCTGCACGACGACGTCGAGAGATCACAGACAACGGTCCAGGGCGAGAGCCACGACGAGCTGCCGGAGCACTGACGAGCCACCGGAGCACCAGGGCGGCCCTGCCGATGGGACCGTGCCCGGACGGGCGGCGTGCCTGGCGCCGGGTCGCCGGGTCACGGCGAGCCCGCAATATGCTGGGACSGGTCCCGCCGGCGGCAGCGCGCCACCCGGATCCGGTACCGCCAGCGGTCGCGCCCACCCACCGTCATCTGCCCGCGATACCGACATAAGGGTCGAATTGTCCACGACAGGGAACATCACCCCTTCCTCAGCCCACCGCGGCGTCTACGAGATCGGCGAGGTCGCCACCCTGGTCGGGCTGTCCCTGCGGACGGTCCGTTTCTATGAGGAGGCCGGTCTGCTCGTGGCCGTCGGGCAGGCCGCTGGCGGCTATCCGCTCTACGACGACGACGCACTCGAGCGCTTCCTGCTCATCAAGAAGATGAAGCCCCTGGGATTCACGCTCGACGAGATGCGGGCGCTGGTCGGTCTCCGTGAGGAGATCGACCGGGACGGTCTCCCCCACGAGCGCCGGGAGGAACTGCGCGAGCGGCTCGCCACCTGGGTCAGTCTCGCCGAGGAGAAGCTGGCCTCTCTGCAGGAGCAGGTCCGCGTCGCGGAGGCGTTCATGGTGATGCTGCACGACGACACCGCGCGGACCCGGCTGCGTTTCGACGGCGATCCGGGCATCTTCTGATCTGACGGGCCCGCCCTGGCCCACCTCCCCGTGCCAGGCCGGGCGGCACAGGTACCAGGTGCCGTCTGCCACGGGCAGATCTGCCGGGGGCAGACATCCCCTCCCACGGGCTGCCTTCTCGGCGAGGCTGGCCTCGCCGGCCCCTGCACGTGATCCCCGACCCCGCCGGGCCGGCGGGAGGTCACCACAGCCATGAACACCCTGCACACCCTGCACACCCAGCACACCGGGCACGCACCCGCCGCCGCGTCCGCGCCGTTCGAGGACCAGGTGTTCCAGCGGCTGCTCGCGAACCGCATCGTCTTCCTCGGAGCGGTGGTCGAGGACGCGATGGCCAACGCCATCTGCGGCGAGCTCCTGCTCCTCGCCGCCGACGACCCGACAGCCGACATCTTTCTGTACATCAACTCGCCGGGGGGCTCGGTCAGCGCGGGCATGGCCATCTACGACACGATGCAGTACATCGGGAACGACGTCGCCACCGTCRCTCTGGGGATGGCCGGGTCGATGGCGCAGGTGCTGCTCACCAGCGGTGCGCCCGGCAAGCGGTACGCGCTGCCCCACGCCAGGGTGCTGATGCATCAACCGTCCGGGGGGATCGGCGGGTCGACCGCGGACATCTCGATCCAGGCGGAGCAGCTGCTGGCCGCCAAGCACCTGATCCAGAAGCTGATCTCGGCGCATTCCGGGCAGCCGGTGGCACGGGTCGAGGCCGACTCCGACCGCGACCGCTGGTTCACCGCTGACCAGGCCCGGGAGTACGGCCTGGTCGACGAGGTCATCGACAGCGCCGGCCGGATGGCCACCACCTCACACCGAGATCGGCACGCCCCACGTTCCGTGCCACGCACCGCCTGAGCCGCGGGTTCCCGCGCGGGGGCGCGTGTGGGCGCGCACATGGGCCGGGCGCCCTGGCCCCGGCCGGACCGCGTGCCGGAGCACGGCCGGGCCGCGCCGCAGGCGGCCGGCGCCCAGGTGGATCACCTGCCGGCCCGTGGCCGCACGCGCCTCGTACCGGCCGGCCGGCCGTATCACCCGGGCCCCACCCACGGCGGCGACCGGACCCCGCTGCTCCGGGCCCGCGACGATCTCGTGGGCGGCGACAACGGCTCCTGCCGCGGGTGCGGTCGGGTGCGTTCCGGAGACCACGACCAGGACACCGTTGGGCAGGACGCTGTCGGGCCGAATCCGGTCGGGGCCGGCCGGCACGGTGTGCCGCGCCGGCAGCGGCTCATACCGCACCAGCTCGCTCATCGCCGCCGCCAGCAGGTCGACCACCCGGATACCCAGCGCGCGGCAGATCGCCGCGAGCACCTCCGAGGAGGCCTCCTTGCGCCCGCGCTCCACCTCCGAGAGATAGGGCATCGACACCTGGGCGGCCGCGGCGACCTCCCGCAGGGTGCGGCCCTGCTGGCGCCGCACCCTGCGCAGCACCTCGCCGAACAGGTCACGCAGCGGTGGCGTGGCCACCCGGCGCTCGGGTGTGACACCGCTTCCGGCGGCCTCTGCTCCGTTTGTCACCGCGCTGCCCGCCGCCTCTCCACCGTGCCCCGACACCATCGGCCCCTGCGCGCAGGGTACGCGGACGGGCGCGCGGGCGGGCGGAACAGCACTGAGGTCCGGCAATGCCGGGAGCGACCGGGAGCGACCGGCACTGCCCGGGAGCGGCCGGACGGTCAGCCGCCGGCGGCGGCGTGGAGACGGTGGGCGAGGGCGGTGTGCCGCTGGCCATGCCCGGCCGAGCGGACCGCCTGGCCGATCGCACGCCGCGACCCCACCAGTACGACCAGCTTCTTCGCCCGGGTGACCGCCGTGTACAGCAGATTGCGCTGCAGCATCATCCAGGCGCTGGTGGTCAGCGGGATCACCACGGCCGGGTACTCGCTGCCCTGCGAGCGGTGGATCGTCACCGCGTAGGCGTGGACCAGTTCGTCCAGCTCGGTGAAGGCGTAGTCGACGTCCTCGTCCTCGTCCGTGCGCACGGTGAGTGTCTGGTTCTCGTCGTCGAGCGCGGTGACGACGCCGAGGGTCCCGTTGAAGACGCCGTTCGCGCCCTTGTCGTAGTTGTTGCGGACCTGGGTGACCTTGTCGCCGACCCGGAACACCCGCCCGCCGAACCTGCGCTCGGGCCGGCCGGGCCGGCTCGGGGTGAGCGCCTCCTGCAACGCGGTGTTGAGCGCGCCCGCGCCCGCCGGGCCGCGGTGCATCGGGGCGAGGACCTGGATGTCACGCCGCGGGTCCAGGCCGAACTTCGCCGGAATGCGCCGGGCCACCACGTCGGCGGTGAGGCGGGCGGCCTCCTCGGCGTCCTCGGCGGTGAAGAGGAAGAAGTCGTCGAGCCCGCGGACCAGCGGCTGGTCGCCGCGGTTGATCCGGTGCGCGTTGGTGACCACGCCCGACTCACTGGCCTGGCGGAACACCTGGGTCAGCCGGACGTGCGGGATGGGGGTGCCCGGCGCGAGCAGGTCACGGAGCACCTGCCCGGCGCCGACCGACGGGAGCTGGTCGACATCTCCGACAAGCAGCAGGTGCGCGCCGGGCGCGACCGCCTTGATCAGCTTGTTTGCCAGCAGCAGGTCGACCATGGACGCCTCGTCCACCACGATGAGATCAGCGTCGAGGGGCCGGTCGCGGTCGAAGGCGGCGTCGCCGCCGGGACGCAGCTCCAGCAGCCGGTGCACGGTGGACGCCTCGTGCCCCGTGAGCTCGGCGAGCCGCTTGGCGGCCCGTCCGGTCGGGGCGGTGAGCACGACCTTCGCCCCCCGCGCGCGGGCGAGCTCGACGACGGAGCGGACGGTGAAGCTCTTCCCGCAGCCCGGACCGCCGGTCAGGACGGCCACCCGGGAGGTGAGCGCGAGGGTGACCGCGGCGCGCTGGGCCTCGGCCAGCTCGGCACCGGTGCGTCCGCGCAGCCAGTCCAGCGCCCGCTCCCAGTCGACGGTGGCGAACGCGCCGAGGCGGTCGGTGCCAGCCCGCAGCAGCCGCAGGAGCTGCGCCGCCACCGAGACCTCGGCCCGGTGGAACGGCACCAGATAGACGGCTGTGACGGGCTGTTCCGGGTCCTCGCCGGGAACCTCCTCCCGGGTCACCCCCTCCTCGACGACCAGTTCGGCCAGGCTCTCGATCACCGCGCCGGTGTCGACGCCCAGGATGCGCACGGCGTCACTGATGAGGCGGTTCTCCGGCAGGTAGCAGTGGCCGCCGTCGGTCGCCTCGGACAGGGTGAACAGCAGACCGGCCTTGATCCGCTGCGGGCTGTCGTGCGGGATGCCGACGGCCTGCGCGATCGTGTCCGCGGTGCGGAAGCCGATGCCCCACACGTCCGCGGCCAGCCGGTACGGCTCGGTGCGCACGACGCCGATCGAGGCATCCCCGTACTTCTTGTAGATCTTGACGGCCAACGAGGTGGAGACCCCCACACCCTGGAGGAACAGCATGACCTCCTTGATGGCCTTCTGCTCCTCCCAGGCGGCCGCGATCGCCTTCGTGCGTTTCGGGCCCAGGCCCGGCACCTCGATCAGCCGCTCCGGCGTGCTCTCGATGACGTCCAGCGCGTCGGTGCCGAAGTGGTCGACGATCCGCTCGGCGAAACGCGGCCCGATCCCCTTGACCAGCCCGGAGCCCAGGTAGCGCTGGATCCCCTGGATGCTCGCCGGCAGGACGGTGGTGTAGTCCTCGACCTGGAACTGGCGGCCGTACTGCGGGTGCGAACCCCACCGCCCGCGCATCCGCAACGACTCCCCTGGCTGGGCGCCGAGCAGCGCTCCGACCACGGTGAGCAGCTCGCCGCCGCGCCCGGTGTCGACCCGGGCGACGGTGTACCCGGTCTCCTCGTTGGCGAAGGTGACCCGTTCCAGGACCGCCTCGAGCACGGCCAGCTGGAACGGTGGGCGTCCGGCCGGGCCCTGCGCGGCGGGACGTCCCCGCCCCGGAGGCGAACCGGCGGACGGTGGCCCGGCGGACGGTGGCCCGGCGGACGGTGGCCCGCCGGGCCGCGAATCGGCAGGCCGCGACCCGGCGGGCGGCGCATCCACGGACGCGGAGCCGGGGGGCGGGCCGGATTCGGGACGGTGCACGTTGTCTCCGCGGGGCTTGGACTGTCCGACTGATTCCCGCCAGTGCCTGAACCGGCGGACGCGCCGGGCGCCGCGCCCCGGCGGCAGCGGCGGGAATCCCGTCATCCTCGCCCATCGGCCCGCCGGCTACGGCTGCCGGGTCACCACCCGATGGCCTCCGACCCCGGGCCCGCGAACAGGTGGGCGCCGAGCGCCTCGACGACCATGTCCGTGGGATCGGATGATCCGGTGACCAGGTCCAGGCTGTGCCGGGCCGCGAGGACGGCGATGCCGTGCAGGTGCGTCCAGGCGAGCAGAGCCTGCCGGCGGGCCCGCTCCGAGCTGGTCGGCGGCGGGCCACCCATCCCCAGACCGGCCACGACGAGACCACCCAGCGGCCGGGCCCTCCGTGGGCTGGCCGGCACTGCGCTCGGCGAGCACCGCGGCGACGAGGACCGTCCAGCGCTCGACCATCGGCAGGCTGCGGGAGCGAAGGTTCTCCCCGGAGCCGACCAGGAGGTCGTGCCGGAACATCAGCTCGAACATGCCGGGCCGCGCGCGTGCGAAGCGGACGTACACGATCCCGACGCGCACCGCCCGGTCCGCGGCCACGCTGCCGCCGAAGGTGACGCCGGTCGAGTCGGGGCCGGCGATGACGGGCTCAGCACCCGCCCGGCCGCCTGTCCGTCCACCTCACCGATCCACGGAGCCGGCATGTGGTACTGGCTGTTCAGAATGCTGTTCATCGGCACGCTTCTCGGGCTGCTGGCCCGTCCGACGGTCTCCGGCGCGGAACACATCCCGCGCCGTGGGCCGGTCATTCTGGCCAGTAACCACCTGGCGGTGTCAGATTCTTTTCTCCTGGTCCGGCTCGTCCCCCCGAAAGATCTCGTTTCTCGCGAAACGGGAGTACTTCACCGGGCGAGGGCTCCGCGGCCGGCTGGTCGCGTGGATGTTCACCGCCGCCGGGCAGGTGCCCGTCGACCGGTCCGGCGGTGCCGCGGCGACGGCGGCGCTCACCGCGGGCGTGCGGGTGCTGCGGGCCGGTGGGGTGTGGGGCGTCTTCCCGGAGGGGACCCGCTCCCCGGACGGACGGCTCTACCGCGGTCGCACCGGGGTGGCCCGGGTCGCGCTCGCCACCGGCGCCCCGGTTGTCCCAGTGGTGATCACGGGCAGCGCGCAGGTGAGCCCGCGCGGCAGCCGCCGCTGGCGGCGCGGGCAGGTTCACATCACCGTCTGCGCACCGCTGGACGTCTCTCGCCACCGCGGCGCGCTGGGGCCGGACGGACTGGGGCCGGACGGACTGGGGCCGGACGGACTGGAGGCTGCGGGCCCGCCCTCCGCGCGGCAGCGGGCCGTCGTCCAGGCGGTCACGGACGAGGTGATGCGCGTCATCGCGTTGCACTCGCCCCAGGAGCACGTGGACACCTACGCGACGGACCACCGTGGGGCACGCGGCCGCCGGAGTGCACCCGGGTACACCAGCCGGCCCAGGGTGGAGGGCCCGATGGGTGACCCGTCGGTGCCGCCGCGCGGGGACGCGGGATGACCGTCACATCCTGCGCCGTGACGGGTGGCGCCGCCCCGACACAGGGCGATTACCTGGCCGAACYGGAACTGTGCGAGCGGGCGAGCAGGCCCGGAAAGGCCATGCCCCCGGTTTCGGTTATCCACAAAGGCCATCGGGGCCAACAAAAGCCGCACTTCGGCCTTTACGGTGACCGTCGTGCGCGCCAGAAGGGCCTTTGTGGCCGTATTCGCCCTGTTCATCCTTCTGTTTGCGAGCTGGACGGGCCTCCCGCCGGGGACGGGTGCGGTGGCGCAGGCGCAGACCCCGGGTACGGCGTGCGGGGGTCGGATCGAGTCCAACGAGGACGTCACCACGCTGATCACCGAGCCGGCGGACTGCCCGGGTTCGGTCAACGGCTACTGGCGCGGCCAGCTCGGGACGTCCTGGAGCCAGCCGCACTACGTCCCCTACCGCAACGGCGAGATCCCGGCGATCGCCTGCGCCGAGGGCGTCGACGATCCGCGGGTCTTCGCCGACAACGCCCTGTACTGCACGCTGGACGACACCGTGGCCTACAGCATGGACTTCATGGCCCAGCTCTCCCAGACCGGTGGGCCGTCCTACCCTGCGTTCGTGATCATGCATGAGCTGGGCCACCGCGCGGACAAGCTCAGCGGGACGCTTGGGCCGGTGTCCCGCGCCGAGGAGAACCAGGCCGACTGCCACGCGGGCAGCCAGGCCCGGTACGCCGTCGACGCCGGCCGGCTCACCTCGAACGAGGCGGTGAACGGCTCGATGCTGTTCTACAGCCTCGGCGACACCCGCGGCGGCTGGTTCGACCAGGAGGGCTCGTCGGCACCGGACGCCCACGGCACCCCGGCGCAGCGCGCGCAGTCGTTCTCCCTCGGCTACCAGCAGGGCATCACGACCTGCCGGCACATCGGGCAGTCCCCGGACGGCAGCGTCAGCACCGTCTGAAGCCGGCGGCTCAGCGGCTCCCGGTGGAGGGGCCGGGGGTCGTCGTCCGGCCGGAGACCGAGTCCCAGTGGATGCGGACCCAGGTCGGCCGCTCGAGATTCGCCGCCCACGGAGCCAGGCCGGATGCCTCCAGCCGCGCGATCTCGGCGTCGTCGCGGACCGCCTCGGCGTAGCCGTTCATCAGCACGCTCCAGCCGACACGGACGGTGGGGTCGTACCCGTCCACCTCGAAGGCGACGGTGCTGTGGTTGGTCGCCGCGGACAGCTTCGAGCCCACCCGGGAACGGAACGCGATGGTGTTCCCGTCCACGATGAAGTTCACGGGCAGCACGAGGACCTCGCCGTCGGCGGAGAAGGCGACCCGGCCGATCCGCTCCCCGCCGACAAGCCGCAGGCAGATGTCGAAGGTGAGGACGCCGAAGCCGGCGTGGTCGCGCGGGATGTCCTGCCCCGGGATGCCGCCCAGGTCGGTGGGCGCCGGGGCAGGGGCGTCGGTCCGCGTCATGACGGCCTCCGTGGTCGTGTGGTCCGTGGTCGTGTGGTCCGTGGTCGTGCGGTCCGCAGCCCGCCCGCCGGGTGGCGCGCGGGGACGGCTCTGCGTGGGTACGGGGCCACCGTAGGCGCGGGCCGCCCGGCGCGGGCAGTGTCGGTCGCCGTGTTCGGGTGGTTCGTGCGGCCGGCGCCCGATCCGCCGTCCGGCGGTCCGGTGCGGGGCCGGATGGCCGCTGCCCGGCCGGCCGGCCGCATCGTTGCGGGCGGGAGCCCGGGACGACAAAGCGCATGTCCGGGACGAAGCCACCAGGCGCCACCACCATCCGAGAACATGCGACTACTTTCGGTACATGGACCTTCAGTACATGGACGAGGTTCCTCAGGGCGTGGGCCAGACAGCGCTCGCGACGGCCTGGATCAGGGCCGAGGCGAGCTGCCAGCCGGACCGCCTGTTCGACGACTGGCTCGCGCGGTCCTTCGTGGACGCCGCCGGCGACGCGGTACCCATCCCCGGCGCCGCGCGGGCTGACGAGGCCGACGGGGCCGCCGACCTGGTCGAGACCATGAGCACCTACATGATCGTCCGCACCCGCTTCTTCGACGACGAGCTGACCGCCGCGGCCGCCGCGGGCTGCCGGCAGGTGGTGATCCTGGCGGCCGGCCTCGACAGCCGTGCCTTCCGGTTGCCCTGGCCGGCCGGGACACGGCTGTTCGAGCTGGACCAGCCGACCATGATGTCCTTCAAGGAGCGGGTGCTTGCCGGGACCGGAGTCCGACCCCGGTGCGAGCGCCATGCCGTCCCCGCCGACCTGACCGAGGACTGGGTCGACCGGCTGCTCCGGGCTGGCTTTCGTCCCACCGAGCCGACCGCATGGTTGGCGGAGGGCATCCTCGCGTATCTGGCGGAGGACCAGGCCGAGCGGCTGCTGGCCGAGATCACCGACCTCTCCGCGCCGTCCAGCCGGTTCGCGCTGGAGGACGCGAGGAACCTGCCGGGGGGCATGCTCGACCAGATCCGGCGGAGCTCCCCGATGGGCCAGTTCGCCGACCTGTGGAAGGGCGGGCTCGAAGGRGAGTCACCCGCATGGCTGGGCGCGCACGGCTGGCGCGGGCGGGAGACCCCGTTCACCCGGATCGCCGCCGGCCTGGACCGGTCGATCTCCGCCGCGCTGCCGGTCGAGGGTTACTTCGTGACAGCCCGCCGGGCCGGGTCGTGGGAGGAGACCGGGGTCACCCGAGCCACCGCACCGGCCVCCGCGGGCGTCGGCGCGGGCCGCGGCTCGGGTCTCGGACCGGACGCCGGAACCGGCTCCGGACCGGGTCATGCGCAGGGCTCCAACGGTCACGGCGGCGACATTTCGTAGCGCACCTGGACTCCGGGCCCACCACCCGTCTGCCCRCACCCCGGCCATCCGCGCCTGCGTCCGCACACGACCAATTCCACTTTCCGGCGGACGTGAGCACCCGGCCGCGCGGAAGTGAATGCGACGCCGCCTGTTCGCATACTCTGACATGGATGTCCGAGAACGAGATCCTTCGACGAGCGAGCTACGGGCCGACCAGTCCGGTGGTCGGGACGCGCGGTTCACGCACACGCGCACGCGTCGTGGAGACGGCACTGGCGCTATTCGAGACCCAGGGCTTCCACGGCACGTCGGTGGATGACATCGCCACAGCTGCCGGTGTGTCCCGTGCCACGCTCTATCAGTATTTCGAGAGCAAGGAGCAGATCTTCGTCGAGCTGCTCCAGGAATGCGGAACCGCGCTCATGCGGGTGGTCCGCCGGATCGGMCCGCTGGAACCCACCGAGCTCGGGTTCGACAATCTGCACTGGTGGCTCGGCGAGTGGGCCTGGGTCTACGACAAGTACGCCACGATGTTCGTCCAGTGGGCGAACATCAGCTCTCCCGGCACGTCCATCCCGGACATGGCCAGCCGCTTCCTGGCCGACTACCACGAGCGGATCGCCCGCCGGCTGGCCTCCTCCGGGGTGTCTGGCATCGACCCCGCGGATGCGGCCGTCATGCTGACGACGCTGGTGAACGCCTGTAACTACGCGAGGCACGCCGGCCCGGCGGCGCGCAGCGGGCGGTCTGGCGGCCACGCCGGCGCCGGCGGCCCTGCCGGCACCACACCTGGCTCCGCGGCCGGCGCCGCGGGCATGGGCGGTTCTTCCCCCCGGGCCGGCGCCGCCGGTGTGATCGGTGCGGAGCAGCTGACCGACAGCCTGGCCGTGATCGTCCAGCTCCTTCTTTTCCCGCAGACCCCGCCGACCGTTTTCGCCCAGCTGGGGCGCGATATTCCGGCGCCGCGGCCGCCCAGCACCGGTGAACGCCTCTGGTCGGCGCCGCCGGCCGCACCGCTTCGCCCCGCGGTCCTCCCACCGCCGCCCGAGGACAGGTTCGCGGCACTCAGCAGCCGTGCCTCCGCCACGGTCGGCCGACTGCTCGACGCGGGCGTCGAGTGCTTTACCGAAAAGGGTTACCACCAATGCTCGGTGGATGACGTCGTCTCGATCGCCGGCTACGCCCGTGGAACCTTCTACAAGTATTTCGACGAAAAACTCGACCTGCTGGTCGCGCTGAGCGACCAGGCACTCCGTACGATCTCCGAACTCGACGACCGGATGTGCCGGGCCGGTTCGGCCACCACTCCTGATCCGCTGGCGCTGCGAAGCTGGCTGACCGACGTCGTCACCTTCGCGTTGCGTTACCTCGGCGTGACCCGGATCTGGCTCGACCAGCAGCCGCAGCATCCGCGGCTGGAGGCGGCCCGGGCCGCGGTGGGCGAGCGGCTGCGCACCGGGTACGGCGGTCTCGTCGGGGCCGGCCGGTTGCCGCACCCGCTCGACTCGCAGGTGGCGAGCATCGCGTTCTTCGCGCTGGTCGAGCAGCTGCCCGAAGCCCTGGTCGGGATGGACCGCGGCCGCCCCGTCGCGGGGATCGTCGACCTGGTCGCGACGGCACTCGAGCGCACCCGGCTCCGCCCGCCCGCCACGCCCGCGGCCGGCCCGGCGGGCCAGGCCCCGTCGTAGCCGCCGTCCGACCGCCGCTGTTCGACCAGGTCAGTCACCCCGGGGGGTCATGCTGTCGCGTGCAGCGACATCGCGCGTGATGTACAGAACACGCATAACCTGTTGGCCTGTCCCACGCACGGACCACCCGCACAGTGCACGGCGGGACGCCCGATCGAGGAGGTCACACGGGTGAGCACCCTGGTCAAGCCGGGTACGCGTTACAAGTCCACGGTGTGCGACACCGAGGTGATCATAGTCAAGCCATCGTCCGGCCCGATCGACCTGCGCTGCGGTGGGCAGCCGGTGGTGGAGGTCGGCGCGGAGGTTCCCGCCGGGCTGACTCTCGACCCGGCGTTCTCCGGCGGCACGCCGCTGGGGAAGCGGTTCGCCGACCCCGAGTCGGGCCTGGAGCTGCTGGCCACGAAGGGTGGTGCTGGCTCGCTGTCGATCGGCGAGGTGCCACTGCCGCTGAAGGACGCCAAGCCGCTCCCCTCCTCTGACTGACGGGCGGGAACGCACATGCACCTCGGGATGCTGCTGGAGATGGCGGCGGACGGCCTGGCCGACCGCATCGCCCTCGGGCCCCGCGTGGGCGGGCTCACCTTTGCCGAGCTCGCGCACCGGGCCCGTCGGATCGGCGCCGCTCTGCAAACCCTGCCCGGCGACCGTGTCGGCCTGATCGACCTGAACTCCCCCGCCGTGGCGCTGACGCTGTTCGGGTCGGCGATCGCGGGCAAGCCGTTCGTGCCGATCAACTACCGGCTGGCGGACGAGCAGCTGCGGGCGATCGTCACCCGCACCGCCCCCGCGACGGTCGTCGTCGGGGCCGGCGTCGCCGAGCGCCTCGGGGAGATCGACGGCATCCATCTGATCACCCGGGACGAGCTGCTCGCCATCGGGGCGGATCCCGAGGCGAAGGAGGCGGACGGCTGGGGCGGCGACGCCGAGGACATCGCCGTGCTGCTGTTCACCAGCGGCACCACCGGCGAGCCGAAGGCGGCCGTCCTGCGCCACCGCAACCTGACCGAGTACGTGATCACCACGGTCGAGTTCGCCGGCTCCGCCGAGGACGAGGTCGCGATCGTCAGCGTGCCGCCGTACCACATCGCCGGTGTGTCGGCCGCGTGCTCGTCCACCTACTCGGGGCGTCGCATCGTCCAGCTGGAGAGCTTCGAGCCGCGGGCCTGGGTCGACCTGGTCCGGGCGGAGGCGGTCACCCACGCGATGGTCGTGCCCACCATGCTCGGCCGGATTCTCGACGTCATCGAGGCCGACGGGCAGGGCCTGCCCTCGCTGCGCTCGATCTCCTACGGCGGTGGCCCGATGCCGCTGCCGGTGATCGAACGCGCCGTGACGATGCTGCCGCACGTCGGGTTCGTGAACGCCTACGGGCTCACCGAGACGTCCAGCACCATCGCCGTGCTCGGCCCCGACGACCACCAGGCCGCGATCAGCAGTGACGACCCGGAGGTGCGGGCGCGCCTCGGCTCCGTCGGACGTCCGCTGCCCAGCCTGGAGGTCTCGATCCGCGACGCCGCCGGCGTCGAGGTGCCGACCGGTGAGCACGGGGAGATCTGGGTCCGCGGCGGGCAGGTGTCCGGCGAGTACCTCGGCATCGGCCGGATCGAGAACGACGGCTGGTTCCCGACCCGCGACGAAGGTCACCTCGACGCGGGCGGCTACCTGTACGTGCACGGCCGGCTGGACGACGTCATCGTGCGCGGCGGCGAGAACATGTCGCCGGGTGAGATCGAGGCCGTCCTGATCGACCATCCGGCTGTCGAGGAGGCCGCGGTCGTCGGCATTCCGCACCGGGACTGGGGCGAGCAGGTCGTCGCGGCCGTCGTCGTCACGGGCGACGTGACCGAGGAGGAGCTGCAGCGCCACGTGCGGGCCAAGCTGCGCTCCAGCCGCACGCCGGAGCACATCCAGTTCCGCACCGAGCTGCCGTTCAACGAGAACGGCAAGCTGCTGCGCCGGGTGCTGCGCACCGAGCTGGAGCAGGCCTTCGCCTGACAGCTCGCGGGACGGGTGGCCGGGCCGGGCATCAGCCGGCGCGGCACCCGTCCCTGCGCAGCCAGCCCATCAGGCGTGAGGCCTGTCCTCCCCACAGCCTGTTCTCTCCACAGCCAGTCCGTGTCCGAAGCCAGTCCGTGCCCGACCGGCGACCCGGCCGGGGTCAGCCGACGGACGCGTTGACGAGCACGCCGACGCCGTAGGTGGCCGCGGCGGCCGTGAAGCCCAGCAGGAGCTGGCGGGCACCGCTGTAGAGCGCCGATCGGTCGGTGAACCGGCTGACGGCGACACCCAGGAGGAACAGCGCGAGGCCCGCGAGCAGCGCGGCTGCGGCGAACGAGGCGAACCCGAGCAGATACGGCGTCACCGGGATCAGCGCCCCGAGCGCGAACGCACTGAACGACGCCACGGCGGCGGCGAGCGGCGACGGGAGCTCGTCCGGGTCGAGACCCAGCTCGCTCTGGACGTGGGCCCGCAACGCACTGTCGGGGCTGCGGCCCAGCTGCCGGGCCACCGCGTCGGCGGTCCGCGCCTCCACCCCCTGCCCACGGAAGAACGCCGCCAGCTCCGCCTGCTCGGCCTGTGGGTACAGCTCGAGTTCTCGGCGCTCGACCTCGATCTGGGCCCGCATCGCCTCGTTCTGGGACCGGACCGAGGTGTACTCCCCGGTCGCCATCGAGAAGGCGCCGGAGGCCAGGCCCGCGAGGCCGGCCAGGATCACCGCCGGCGGCGCCGCGGCGCCGCCGGCGAAGCCGCTGATCAGCGCGACGTTGCTGACCAGTCCGTCCATCGCGCCGAAGACGGYGGGACGCAGCCAGCCACTGCCGGACCCGTGGTGCGTCCCGGACCCGTGGTGCTTCCCGGACCCGTGGTGCTTCCCGGACCCGTGGCCGCTCCCGGGCGGTGACCGCTTCGGATCGTGCGCGTCAGATGCCACGATGCACGAGGTTACGGATCGCGGTCAGCCGACGTGCACGAACGGGCGGCGCTCCGGATCCGGCTCGGCCTCCCGCAGGATCTCGCGGGTGGTGAAGGCCACCTCCCCGACACCGATGAACACGAAACGGACCAGGTTCTGCACCGGGTTACCCTCGGACCACTCGAAGTACACGTGCGGCCGAGCGCCCGTCATGTCCCGCAGGTGCAGGAGCAGCGCCGCGATCGCGTTCGGTACCGAGGCGCTGGTCAGCCGCAGGATGCGGTACCCATGCCGCTGACGGCCGTGGACGGTGAGTTCGCTCTCGAACTCCGACGAGTCCAGGACGTCCACCTCCAGGAACAGCAGATGCTGGGCGCCCGGCACATGCAGCTGCTCGTGGGCCTTGCTGGCCTTGTCCGCGTACTCGGCGGCGTCACCGGTGTCGAACTCGTTGGCGACCAGGTGCAGCGGCCCGGCCCGCGACGCCTCCGCCACCCAGCGGGCGGCCGTCGGGTCGAGTTCGACGCCGGTCACCCGCAGCTCGAACGACCTCACGGCCCGGGACAGGAACGACACCACCAGGATCGTCACGATGAAGATCGACCCGATGATCAGTCCGTCCGGCCGCTCGATGATGTTGGCGACGGTCGTGTAGACGAACACCGCGGAGATCACACCGAAGACTCCGGTGGCCCGCCGGTCACTGCGGCGGGACGCGGAGAGGGTGACCGCGACCGATGCCGAGGTGATCAGCACCAGCACACCGGTGGCGTAGGCGCCTCCCTGTTTGTCCACGCTGGCATCGAAGACGATGGTCACCACGAACCCCACCGCGGTGAACACGAGAACGAGCGGACGGATCGCGCGGGCCCAGTGCGGTGCCATGCCGTACCGGGGCAGGTAGCGCGGCACCAGGTTGAGCAGACCGGCCATCGCCGACGCCCCGGCGAACCACAGGATGGCGATCGTACTGACGTCGTAGACGGTGCCGAACACGTTGCCCAGCTCCTGGTGGGCGAGGTAGGCCAGCGCCCGTCCGTTCGCCGGGCCGCCCGGCTCGGCGAGCCGCTCCGGAACCAGGACGGCGGTCGCGAGGCTGCTGGAGAGCAACAGCACCGCCATGATCAGCGCCGCCGTGGTGAGCAGCCGCCGGGCGCCGAGGATCCGCCCGGCGGGCCGGTCCTCCGTGTCGCCGGGCGCGCCGCGGATCAGCGGCATCACCGCCACACCCGTCTCGAAGCCGGAGAGCCCGAGCGCGAGCTTCGGGAAGACGATCAGCGCGACGCCCACCATCGCCGCCGGGTTCGGGTGCTCGGCGACGAGCAGCCGGTGCCAGTCCCCGAGCAGGGAGGGATGGCTCACGACCTTGACCAGCGACACCGAGATCACGGTCAGGCTCAGGACGAGGTAGACCGCGACCAGGACGGTCGCGATGCCCACCGCCTCGGTGAACCCGCGCAGGAACACGGCGGCGAGTGCCGCGAGCAGCACGAGCGTCAGCGCGACATGGTGGCCGGCGAAGACGTCCGGTGCGTACGGGTTCTCGAGGAGGTGGGCGGAGGCGTCCGCCGCCGAGAGCGTGATCGTGATCAGGAAGTCGGTGCAGGCGAAGCCGAGCAGCACCAGGACCAGGAGCTTTCCCTTCCACCAGGAAAGGTGCTTCTCGAGCATGGCGATCGAGCCCTCGCCGCGCGGACTCTCCACCGCCACCCGGCGGTAGACCGGCAGGGCACCGCACAGGGTCACCACGACGAGCACCGCGGTCGCGACGGGACTCAGCGCGCCGGCCGCGAGCAGGGCGATACCGGGCTGATAGCCGAGGGTGGAGAAGTAGTCCACTCCGGTCAGGCACATGACCCGCAGCCAGTGGTGACGCTGGTGCTCGGGTTCGGGCTGGGCGTGCGGGCCGCTGTGCCGGCGGGCCTGCTCGGACCCGGCGAGCAGCCAGTCCCCCAGCCGCTGACGCGCCGTCGGACCGGCCGGCGTGGTGACGCCAGGCGGGGTGCTGGGCCCAGCGGGCGTGGTCGGGCCGGGCGACGCTGGCGCTGACGGCACGGCGGCGGGCCCCCGGTCGGTCGCGGCGCTGGATCAGCGCGGTGGGTACACCTCGGTGCGCAGCTCGTGGGACCCGTCGGCGCGGGCCTGCTCGTAGTAGAGCCGGTAGCCGCCGCCGGGGAGTGCCACCGCGCTGACGTACCGTAGCGCGCCGCCGTGCGGCGAGACCGCCGCCGGCCCGTCCCCGACCGGTTCGAACCGTTCGAAGGTGCCTACCGCGAGACCGGTGCGCTCGGACCAGTTCTCCGCCGCGTTGGCCCGGCCGTCGTAGTAGGCGAAGGTGCCGCCGTCGGAGCCGACGACGACCGAGGCGATGCGCACGCCGCGGGCGTCCCAGGCGCCGGCCCGCGGCGCGAGCGCGGTGCCCCGCCACGTCCAGGACATGCCGTCGGGGCTGGTCGCGTAACGGCTGTCCATGCGGTCGGTCGCGGCGGGGTCGTCCAGCAGGTGGCAGGACGCCCACAGATGCCACTGCCCGTCATGCCAGACGACGACCGGGTCCTTCACCGCCGTCGCCCGGTCACCGGGCAGGACGGTCCGCCGCGTGGCCGGGTCGAACCCGTCGGGGGTGTCCGCCTCCAGGACGTCGACCCACCAGTGCGGGCTGCCAGGCGTGGCGCAGCTCACGTAGAGCCGCCAGCGGCCGTCCGGGGTGCGCACCAGTGCCGGCCGCTCCAGCGACTCCGCGGGGAAGTCGTCCCGGTTGATCCGCTGGAGCGGTGTGAACTGTTCGCCGTCGACCGAACTGGCGATCATCACCGCGTACCCGCGGCCGTGCCCGACGGGACGCCGCAGCCGGTAGGCGAGGTAGAACACGCCATCCGCGAGGACGGCGCTCGGYGCTCCCGCCCAGTAGCCCGGGCCGTCACCGGGCGGCGCCACCACCGTCACGGCGCGGTCCTGGGTTGGCAGAGGGATGTCCGGGGCGGTCTGGCCGGTCTCGTACGTCACCACGCGCCGCATCCTACTTAGCCGGTAGACAACCGCCGTTGGACGCCGCGGACCCCGCGCCCCGCCCTCATCCCACCGCCCGGTCCAGCCGCCCGGTCCACGTGGCCGGCTCGCCGGAGCCGGGCCCGCTGCGTCGTCCGCCACGGGATCGGTGTTTTCGGTGTTTTCCGATCGAGAAAGTACTTATGCTGCTCCGGCCTGGTCACCGCGGTGCCTGCCACCGCCACGTCGGCCCCTGGGAGCGTTACGACCGATGTCCCTGCCCGACTTCTTCGTGCTCGGGGTGCCCAAGGCCGGCACCACCGCCATGCACGCCGCACTCAGCCGCCACCCCGAGCTGTACCTGTCGCGGGTGAAGGAGCCCAAGTTCTTCCTGTCCGACGGGCCGCCGCCCGCCCGCGGCGGCCCCGGCGACGCCCAGACCTACCAGGAGCACGTCTGGCGCCGCACGGACTACGAGGCCCTGTTCGCGCCCGCGCCCGCCGAGGCGCTGTGTGGAGAGGCGACGCCGTTCTATCTGTATGACCTGGACGCGCAGAACCGCATCCGCCGGCTCGTCCCGAAGGCGAAGCTGATCGTGATGCTGCGCAACCCCGTCGACCGCGCCCATTCCAACTGGACGCACCTGTGGGCCGCGGGCCTGGAGCCCGAGCGCGACTTCGTCCGGGCCTGCGCGCTGGAGGAACGCCGCCGCGCCGACGGCTGGGCCCACTTCTGGCACTACGTCGGGCAGGGGCTCTACGGGCGTCAGCTGGAGCACCTGCTCACCCTGTTCGGCCGCGAGCAGGTCCTGCTGCTGCGTTACCGCGACCTGCGGGACTCCCCCGTACGGACGCTGGACCGGGTGTGCGACTTCCTCGGCGTGCAGACCGGGCTGCTGGACGCCGTCCCGTCCGAGAACGTGACCCCTTACGTCGCCGACACCTTGGTCAACGCCGGTCTGCGGGCCGTGCTGCGCACCGGCGGGCGGATCGGCCACCACTTCCCACCCCGGGTTCGGACGACGGTCCACAAACCGCTGCTACGGGCCCTGCAGCGCCAACGGGGTGGCCGGCCCACGATCACCCCCGCGCAGCGGGCCGCCATCCTGCCCTCCTTCGTCGAGGACATCGCCCTGTTGGAGCAGGTCACCGGCGAGTTCTACGCGGACTGGCTCACCGCCGGCCTCGAACAGGATCTCTTCGACGCCTGAGCCCGTATGCACAGTGCGGCTCGGCGGCCGCGGGCGGGCTGGGAGCAGGGCGCTGCGGCTGAGGACTGGGGCTGGGTGCTGAGGGCTGAGGGCCGAGGGCCGAGGGCCGATGAGTTCCCGGTGGCCCGGCGGTCTCTGTCTGTGGACAGGTGGCGCCGGTGGGCAAGCCATCTGCTCCCCCGCGGACGGGAGGCCCGGTCATGCCCGACGACACCTCAGCCCCGCCGCCACTCCCGGCCGCGGGCGGCGGCGGCTCCGTGCTCAGGCTGCCCGCGCTGCTGCACCGGGCGGCCCTGCCCGAGCTGTGCGGACGGCTGGAGGCACTGCTCCGTGACCACACCAGCCCGCCTGTCGTCCTGGACGCGTCCGCCGTCGAGGGGGTGGACGCCGTCCTGGTCGAGACGGTCGCCCGACTGACCCTCCTCGCCCGTCGCCACGGCCGGGCACTGCGGGTCGTCGCCCCGCCGGCGCTGCACGAGCTGCTCTGGCTGGCCGGACTCACCCAGCTGCTCGACGGGCGACCAGCCGACGGCCCACCGGGCGGCTGCCAGCCGTGACCGGTCGAGAGGCGGGCGGGCGCCGGCCCGCCTACCCCGGTAGGTGCCCGGGCAGGCCGAACAGCGGAAACACCCGCTCGACGTCCAGGAAGGTGTTGATGCCGGCGACTCGGCCGGCCGAGATCTCCAGCACCACCAGCCCCCAGGCGTCGTGGCCGGAACCGGTGGCGCTCGGTCGGTACTGCCCGAACGCCGGGTGACCGTTCGCGACGGTCGCCACGAGCCGCGAGCCCGCGCAGCCGCTACCGGTGCCGAGCAGCCAGCCGCGGACGTCGGCGTGGCCGCGCAGCCAGAGGTCCAGCGGAGGCATGGACATCGTCACCTCCTCGTGCAGCAGCGCCACCAGCGACTCGATGTCGTACCGCTCGAAGGCGTCGACGTAGCGGGCGAGCAGGGCGCGCTGTGTGTCGTCGGCGGGGCGCAGTGGCTCCGCCTCGGAGATCCCGGCGGAGGCGATCGTGGCCCGCGCCCGCTGCAGCGCGCTGTTGACCGAGGCGACCGACGAGTCCAGCAGTTGCGCGGTCTCGCTCGCCGACCAGCCGAACACCTCCCGCAGGATCAGGACCGCGCGCTGGCGCGCCGGCAGGTGCTGCAGCGCGGCGACGAAGGCGAGCCGCACCGTCTCGCGGCGGTCGGCCAGGTCGGCCGGGTCGGTGGTGTCGGTGCCGCTGGCGAGGACCTGCCCGTCCGGCGCGGGCACGATCCAGGCCGTCTCCGGCAGCGGGGCGCGCAGCGCGGTCTGGGCGGTGGACGGGCCGGCCAGATCCATCGGGCGGGCCCGGCGCTGGCCGGCGCTGAGCATCGTCAGGCACACGTTGGTCGCGATGCGGTAGAGCCACGACCGCAGCGCCGAGCGCCCCTCGAACCGGTCGAGGCCGCGCCAGGCACGGATCATCGTCTCCTGCACCGCGTCCTGCGCGTCGAACGGCGAGCCGAGCATCCGGTAGCAGTAACCGGTCAGTTCCCGACGGAAGGGCTCCAGCAGGCTCGCGGCCTCGGCCGCGGCCGCGCCGGTGGCGGGCTCATCAGCCCGCGGGTCCGAAAGAACCTCGCTCATCGCACACCCTCACTCCCCTGAGACCGCCCGGCTGACCTGCCCTGATCGCCGGTACCGTCTGCTGTCGCCATCCCGACGCCCGCCAGTGTGGCTCCCGCCTCCGACAGAATTCGTGATGGCGGTGACGGCCAACCGACATCCCGGGGCACTTCTCCCCCGCGACAACGCAGGGGAAGATCAACAGCTATGAGCACCGCAGGCACGCTTCCCGCCGGGGGCCCGGCAACGCTGAGCGTGCTGACCGCCCAGCTGCCGGGCTACACCGGCCTGCTCGAACGGGCCCGGGCCAACAACCGGATCGGCAACGTCGTCGGCGGGGCCTACCTGCACCAGGCCGCGAGCTGATGAGGACGACGATCCTGCCCGCGGTCGACCGCCTCGCCGCCGCCGCCGCCGACGCGCGCGACATCGACTGCGGCCACGCCGCGGCGACCCGCTGGTACCAGCCGGCGCTGTCGACGGGATCTCGCCCGCGGAGGCCGTCCTGTCCGGTCTCGCCGCCCAGGATCCGCGGGTCGCGATCGTCGGGCCGCGTTTCGACAGCGAACCGGACGCCCTCACGGTGAGCCGGGATCATCCGGAGCTGACCCGCTTCGTCAACGGGGTCCTCGAGCGTGCCCTCGCGGACGGCACCTGGCGTGGGCTGGCCCGGAACTGGCTGACGGGCATCGACCCGGTCATTCCGGTTCCGCGCTACCGGGACTGACGCCGATGTGCGCCCGGCACCTTCCCGCACCCGACGACGACCTGTTCCAGGCGCACCCGCACCTGTTCGCGCGCCCGTCCCCGGGGCAGGCATCGCCGGCGGATCCCGCGCCGCTCCACGCTGCCGCGCGGCATACCGCCGACGCGGCGCTGGCCCGGCTGCGGTCGACGGCGGCGGCGCTGTCCGCGACGCTTCTCGACCTGGACGCGGCAGCCGAGCAGGTTCTCGGGGACGGCACCGGGCTGCGCGGGCGCACCGCGGAGCGCGCCGCACTGGCCCGGACCGGAATGAACTGGCTGTGGGAACGCCACCGGGCGCTGAGCGCCCTGCTCACCCGGGCCGAGGAGCTGCGCGGGACGGCGCCGCGGCCCGGGGCGCGGCAGGCCGCCCGCCTCGACCGGCTGCTGAACGGCCCCTGGCCAGGCCTCGGCGCTCCCCCTCCGACCGGCCTCGGCGCAGTCACGCCGCTCGCCGCGCCTGCCGACGTCGACGAGGTCGCCCGGGCGATCGGCGCGGAGCTCGCGGCGGTGACCCGCGCGCGGGCGGAGCACCACCACCTGCTGGGCGAGGCCGCCCGCGCGGTGTCCGAGGCGGTTGCCACCTGCGCCCGGCTCGGTGTCCCCGACCTGCCGGAACTGGCCGCGGCCCAGGCAGATCTGCGGGCCGCGTTCGCCGGCGTGACGGCCAACCCGCTGGAGATCACACCGGCGGACCTGCGACCGGCCCAGACGTCCGCCGCCCAGGTCGCGGAGCTGGTGGCCGCCCTGCGCGACACCTTCGACGCCCTTGAGGAACGACTCGCCGCCGCCGAGGACCTCCTCGGGCGTGTGGTGGCCACCGCCGCCACGGGCGAGCACGCTGCCCGCACGGTGGTGGAGCGGCTCACCGGCGACCGGTCCGGCCTGGTGCGCCTGGATGACGGCTGGTTCGACGACCCGCTCCGCGGCCTACGCCCCTGGCTCGACCGGCTCCGGGCCGCCGGCGCTGCCGGCGAGTGGCGGCTGGTGGCCCATGGCCTGCGAGCCTGGACGCGTGTCGCGGAGGCGACCCTCGCCGCCGCGGGCGAGACCGTCGCGACGAACCAGGCTCCGCTGCGGCGCCGGAACGAGCTGCGCGGGCTGCTGGATGCGCTACGCGCGAAGGCCGGCCAGCGCGGCCAGATCGAGTCCGCGGCGCTCGGCGACCTGTACGACCGCGCCGCCACCGCGCTGTCCACCACCCCGGTGGACCTCGACGCGGCCGAAGCCCTGGTCGCCGCGTTCAGCGCGGCGCTGGGCGTGCTGCCCGCACCGCCACCCGAGGGCGCGGCGCCGGCAGGCGGGCCAGCACGGCAGGCATCCCCGAGCGACGTGCCATCGAAGGAGGACAGCCCGTGACAGTCGAGGGCATCCCCTGCCCGGAGCCCGGGTGTGAAGGGACCATCGAGGACGGATACTGCGACATCACCGGGCTGGCGTACTCGGCGGACGAGCGCTACCGGCTGGTGGACCTCGCCAACGACGTGCGCCCCCGGACGCTGACATGAGCGGGCCCGCCGGCGGCACCCCGCCCGCTGCGCAGGACGGCGCCACCGAGCCGCCGCCCGGTGACCCTGATCTCCCGCCGGACGCGGGTTCCCACCAGGACGCCGCCCGTCAGGACGCCGATCAGCCTGTCGTCGCCGGCTGCCGGCGCTGCGCCGGGCCGGTGCTGCCGGGGGACCGTTACTGCGAGCGGTGCGGCACGCGGCTGGATGCGGCGGCCCGCTCGGGCACCCATCCCATCCGGGCCTCGGACGCCCGGCAGCGCGATCTGGGGCTCGCCGCGGGCGCGACGGACCGCGGGCTGGTCCACCGGGCGAACGAGGACGGCATGGGCCTCGCCCTCCTCCCGGACGGGCAGGGAGCCGTCGGCGTGGTCTGCGACGGGGTGTCCTCCGCTCCCGGTTCGGGCCCGGCCGCGGCGGGTGCGGCGCGGGCCGCGACGGAACTGCTCACCCTGCGGGCGGAGCAGTGGCGGCCCGGGCCCGGCCTGGTGGAGGAGGTGACGACCGCGCTGCGGGACGCCGCCCGGGCGGCACAGGCCGCGGCCATCGCCGGCGCGGCCGAGCTCGGCCTCACCCCGGCCTGCACCTTCGTCGCAGCTGTTGTCGTCGGCGACACGCTGGTCGTCGGCTGGCTCGGGGACAGCCGCGCCTACCTGGTCGACGACGCGGGGACGCGGCGGCTCACCGAGGACGACACCGTCGCGGCGGAGGCCGTCCGGGCCGGGCAGCTGCCGCCGGAGCTGGCGGAGCAGGGCCGTGCCGCGCACACCATCACCCGCTGGCTGGGCAGTGYGTGCCCCTCCCCCGTCCCGCGGACCAGAGTCGTGCGGCTGCACCCACCCGGCCGGGTCGTCCTGTGCAGCGACGGACTGTGGAACTACGCCTCGGCCGCCGCGGCGCTGGCGGCGCACATCGCGGAGCCCGGAGCCGACGCGACGCCGATCACCGTCGCCCGGCACCTGGTGGACGTGGCTCTGCGCGCCGGCGGGGCCGACAACGTGACCGTGATCGTCATTGATATTCCGGGGAGCGCCTGATGGTCGACTTCAGCCTCGAGGTGAGCCAGAACGAGTACCTGGCGGCGGGAGCCGGCGAGGTCCACGCCGTCATCACTGTCACCGCGCACGACGTCGGCACACCGGCCGGTGGCAGTCCAGCCGGTGGCAGTCCGGGCGGTGGCGCTGCCGACCTCGGCTCCGGCGTGGCCGGCCGGCCGGTCGCGGGCGGGCCGCGGGCCGCCGAGGTGATCCTGCTGGACTGCTCCGGCTCGATGGACTACCCGCGCACGAAGATCGTCGAGGCCCGGCGGGCCGCCCGGGCCGCGATCGAGGCGCTGCCCGACGGGGTCGCCTTCGCCGTGGTGGCGGGCACCTCGTCCGCGACCGTGGTCTACCCGACCGGCCGGACCCTCGTCGAGGCGTCCGCGCGGACCCGCCAGGAGGCGGCCGAGGCGGTCGCCCGCGTGCGTGCCCACGGCGGGACGGCCATCGGCGAATGGCTTCTCCTCGCCCGGGATCTGATGGCGACCCGCCCCGACCTCATCCACCATGCGCTCCTGCTCACCGACGGGGAGAACCAGGAGGCCGCGGAGGTCCTCGATGCCGCGCTGGCCGCCTGCGAGGGCCACTTCCAGTGCGACTGCCGCGGGGTGGGCGCCGACTGGAAGGTCGCCCAGCTGCGCAGGGTCGCGTCCCGGCTGCTCGGCGAGGTCGCCCTGCTGCGCGAGCCCGGCGCGATGGCGGACGACTTCCGCTCGATCATCGCGCGGGCCCTCGCGCGCGGCGTCGACCGGGTGGGCCTGCGGCTGTGGGCGCCGCGCGGCGCGGCGGTCCGGTTCCTGCGGCAGGTCTCACCCGAGATCGACGACCTCACCGGACGGGCGACGCAGGCCAGCCCGCTGAGCCACGACTACCCGACCGGCGCCTGGGCCGCCGGGACCCGCGAGTACCACCTGTGCCTGGACGTCCCGCCCGCGCAGGTCGGGGAGGAGCGCCTCGCCGCCCGGGTCAGCCTGCTGGTCGGGGACGAGGAGATCGCCCGCACCCGGGTGCGGGCGGTGTGGACGGACGACGTCGAGCTGTCGACCCGCATCGAYGGGGTCGTCGCCCACTACACCGGCCAGGCGGAACTGGCCCGCGCGGTGCAGGACGGGCTCGCCGCCCGCCGGGTCGGCGACGAGCAGACCGCGGTGACCCTGCTCGGCCGGGCCGCCAGCCTCGCCGCGCACACGGCGAACGGCGAGGCGCTGGCGCGGCTCGCGAAGATCGTGGACATCGACGACGCGGCCACCGGGTCGGTGCGGCTGCGCCGCCAGGTGGACGTCCTCGACGAGATGGACCTGGACGCCGGCTCCACGCTCACCACTCCTGCCCAGCGGTGAGTGCCGCGCCGTGCGCGGGGTGCGGCTTCCCGCGCCCGGCGGGCGAACCGGTCTGCCGGGCCTGCGGCTTCGACACACTGACCGGGATCGGACCGCGCGCGGTCGGCGTGGTGCCGCTCCTCGGGCCCGGAGCGGGCGCCTCGGACGCAGGGCCCACCGCCGGTACAGGGCCCACCGCTGGTACAGGGCCCACCGCTGGTGCAGGGTCCACCGCGGGTGCACCGGGCCTGCGCTGGGCCGTCGAGCTGGTGCCGGACCGGGCCTACTTCGACCGGGGTCAGGACCACGATCCGGTGGCGTTCCCCGCCAGCGCCACCGCCCGGCTCGTCCAGCTGGCCGGCCCATGGGCGGTCATCGGACGCCGTAGCCGCTCCCGCGGCCAGGCCCCGGCACTCGACCTGTCACTCCCGCCGCGCGACCCCGGCGTCTCCCGCACGCACGCCCGGCTCGAACGCCACGCCGACGGGACCGTGACAGTGACCGATCTCGGCTCGGCGAACGGCACCTGGCTCGGCCCGGACGCCGACCACCTCACCAGGCTGGACGCCGAGGCACCCGTCCCCCTCGCCGAGGCGGACCGGGTCTTCGTCGGCGCGTGGACCCGGCTGACCGTCCGAGAGCACTGATCATCCCGGCACGCTGACGCCCGGGCACGACGGCTGTGTCCGGTACGTCCGCGACACCCCCCGAGGCCACCGTTTGTCGGATCTCATACAGTCACGGAGCCCGGCGGATGCCGCGCGGCCGCCACGCACCTGGCGGACGCCCACGTCGAGGATGTGACAGCCGGTACCAGGGGTACCGACGTCCGCCACTGGCATCGCGCTCCGGACCAGCCAGTGCCACCCTGCGTGGCCGCGACGACGTTCAATGAGGAGCGCAGGAAAGGA
Source organism: Parafrankia colletiae (assembly GCF_001854655.1). Classification (GTDB taxonomy): domain Bacteria; phylum Actinomycetota; class Actinomycetes; order Frankiales; family Frankiaceae; genus Parafrankia; species Parafrankia colletiae. Next base: position 122,186 of record NZ_MBLM01000102.1, read on the forward strand.
TGATCGGCAACGACACCCACGTGCGGAACAACCGCACCCGGTGGAACGAGATCTCCGACGACTACCAGCGGTTCAACGCCCCGCAGATCCGCGAGCAGGCCTTCACCGGCGACATCACCTGGGGTGTGTGGGGCATCCCGGAGTCGCGCCTGAACATCCTCGGGCATGTCGTGGGACTGGACGTCCTGGAGATGGGGTGCGGCGGCAGCCAGTGGTCGACCGCCCTGGCCCGGCGCGGCGCGCGCCCGGTCGGGCTGGACCTCTCCGAGCGTCAGCTGCACCACAGCCGCACGCTGCAGCGCGAGACCGGGCTGGACTTCCCGCTGGTCCAGGCCAGCGCGGAGGACGTGCCGTTCGCGAACGGCACGTTCGACATCGTCTTCGCCGACCACGGCGCGTTCTCGTTCGCCGATCCGTACCGGGCGATCCCGGAGGCAGCGCGAATCCTGCGGCCCGGCGGCCTGCTGGCGTTCGGTCATGTCAGCCCGATCTACGAGATCAGCATCCCGGACGGCGCCGAGGCCGCCGGTGACCGGCTGGTCGGCGACTACTTCGGGCTGCGCCTGATCTCCGACACCGACGGCCTGGTCAGCGCGAACCTGCCGTACGGTGCGTGGATCCGGCTGTTCCGCGACAGCGGTCTGATAGTCGAGGATCTGGTCGAGCCGCGGCCGGAGAGCGGGCCAGGCGGCTCGCACCGCGACAGCGCCGAGGAGGCCTGGGCGCGGCGCTGGCCGTCCGAGTGCATCTGGAAGGTCCGCCGGGCCTGACACTCTGGGGAGGACGACGCACACGATGAGGCCGACCCGCAGCACAAGGCCGACCGCAACGAGGGCGGCCGGACCAGGGCCGACCGGAACAGGGCCGACCGGGCGGGCCGGCGCATGACCGCTCCCACTCCGACCAGGCCCGGCCCCGAGCTGCGGGTCCGGCTGCCACAGGTGGCGCCGTCGGTGCGGGAGTTCCTCGCGACCGAGGCGGGCGGCGCGGTCCTGCTCGTCGTCGCGGCGGTGGTCGCGCTGGTCTGGGCGAACAGCCCGTTCTCTGACAGCTACCACGATCTGTGGGAGACCACCGCCACGCTCGGGGTGGGCGACGCGAGCCTGTCGATGACCGTGCACCACTGGGTCAACGACGGGGCGATGGCCATCTTCTTCGCCGTGGTCGGCCTGGAGATCAACCGCGAGTTCACCGCGGGTGAGCTGCGGGACCGGCGGACGGTGGCCGTCCCCGCGCTCGCCGCCGTCGGTGGCCTGGCCCTGCCGGCGCTGATCTACCTGCTGTTCAACCCGTCCGGCCCGGCGGCGGCCGGCTGGGGCATCCCGATGTCGACCGACACGGCGTTCGTCGTCGGGATCCTCGCCCTGTTCGGCCCGCGCTGCCCGGACCGGCTGCGGCTGTTCCTGCTGACCCTGGCCATCGTGGACGACATCGGTGCCATCGCCGTGGTCGCGGTGTTCTACACCGATCATGTCGACACCGTCTGGCTCGGCGTCGCCGCCGGACTGCTGGGCGTGATCATGTTCATGCGCTGGATGGGCGTCTGGCGCCTGACGCCCTATGTCCTGGCCGCGATCGTGCTCTGGGTGGCCGTCTACTCCTCGGGCGTGCACGGCACGCTGGCCGGCGTGATCATCGGGCTGATCCTGCCCTCGGCGCCACCGCGGCGCGAGCAGATCGACAACGTACCGATCTACGTCCGGGCGTTGCGGGAGGACTCGACGGCCTCGCGGGCCGCCCTCGCCGTGTCGGCGGCCAAGGCCACGGTCTCCACCAGCGAGCGACTGCAGTACAGCCTGCACCCGCTCAGCGCCTACGTGATCGTGCCGGTGTTCGGCCTGGCGAACGCCGGGGTGCACCTCGACAGCCACACTCTCTCGGACGCCGCGTCGTCGCCGGTGACGATCGGAGTGGCCCTGGCGCTGCTGGTGGGCAACGCCGTCGGGATCACCGCTACGGCCATGATCGCCATTCGGACCGGGTTGGGCGCGCTGCCCGGCGGGGTCCGCTACGGCCACCTGGCGGGCGCCGCCGTGCTCGCCGGCATCGGCTTCACGATCTCGCTGTTCGTGACCGAGCTGGCGTTCACCGACGAGGTGCTCGCCGAACAGGCCAAGATCGGCATTCTGGCCGGTTCGTTCATCGCCGCCGTTCTGGGCACGCTGCTGCTGCGCTACGTCGGCGAACGCTGGTCGCTGTGCTCGCCCGGCACCGACGAGGCCATCCCGGCGCTACCCCCGCGCCCATGGCATGCGCCGGCGCCGCCGGTCAGCCCCGTCCTCCGTTGACCGGGCCGCGCCGGCACGGGCGACCGCGGTGCGCAGCGGGCCGAGCTCGAGACGGCCGCGGTAGCGCTCTCCGTCGATGAAGATTGTCGGGGTGCCCTGGACGCGTTGCTCGGCGCCGTCGGCGTAGTCGGCCTCCACCGCGTCGCCGTAGGGCTGGGCCGGGTCACCGACGACGAGGTCGGCGTCGATACCCAGGCCGCGAGCGAAGGCCATGAGGTACTTGTCGGCCAGCCTGTCCTGGTTCGCGAACAGCAGGTCGTGCATCTCCCAGAACCGGCCGTGCGCGCCCGCCACCTCGGCCGCGAGCGCGGCGGTCAGCGCGAACGGATGCATGCTGAAGACCGGAAAATGCCGGAAGACGTGTCGGACCTGACCGTCGGACGCATCCACCAGCTCATGCAGGATCCCGGCCGCCCGGGCGCAGTAGGGACATTCGAAGTCGGCGTACTCGACGATGACCACGGCACTCTCGGGGCCGCCACGGGAATGCCGCCACGGATCCGTCCTGACCCGTTTCGCGCGGGCACCGGGCGACCGGGTCTGGCCCTTTTTCTCCGGCCGATCCGATTTCCCGACGAGCAGGATGCCGGACTCACCAGAACTGACTCCCCGGGCACCACTGGCATCATTAACGCCGATTTCGGAAGCCTTCTCCGCACATTCTTCCAGTGCTGGAACCACGCATTCCTCCGACCCGCGGTGACGGGTGACGGCTTTCGCGATTCTCGCCCCGACCTCGCCCATACGACCCATTGTAACCAGCCGCGGTGGGACGGCGATGCGGCTAGGCTGGGGCCCGTGGCGGAACCGAGAACGTCAGACCGACCCGCCCGGAATGCCGGCGTCGCACTGGCCGTCAAAGCCACCGACGTACGCATACGGCGCGGGACGGTCTGGGCCGGCCGGGATGGCCGTGAAATCGTGCACGGCGTGTCCTTCGAGGTCCAGCCGGGCACCGTGACCGGCCTCATCGGGCCCAGCGGATGCGGAAAGACCACACTGATGCGGGCGATCGTGGGAATCCAGCGCGGAGTAAGCGGGGAACTCCTGGTTCTCGGCCAGGAGGCCTGCGAGATGAAGCTGCACCAGAAGGTCGGTTACGCCACCCAGGCGGCCTCCGTCTACGACGACCTGACCGTGGAGGAGAACCTGCGTTATTTCACCGCGCTCGCCGCCGAGGGAACACCCAGCCCGGCGAACATCATCCGCGGGGCGGAGCGGGCGGCGGCCGCGGTAAGCCTTTCGCCGGAGCTGCGGACCAAGGTCGGCCGGCTCTCCGGCGGGCAGCGCGGCCGCGTCTCCCTGGCGGCGGCGGTCATCGGCGGCCGGGAGCTGCTCGTGCTGGACGAGCCGACCGTCGGCCTGGACCCGGTCCTGCGCCGCGAGCTGTGGGACGGTTTCCACCAGATGGCCCGCCGGGGGCTCACCCTGCTGGTCAGCTCACACGTGATGGACGAGGCGTCCCGCTGCGACCGCCTGCTGCTCCTGCACGAGGGACGACTGATAGCGGACGAGACACCCGCGAACCTGCTCGCTCTCACCGGCGCCCGCGACCTCGACCGGGCCTTCCTGCGACTGGTCGACCCCCGTTCCACTCCGCCGCGCCTCGTGCCCGTGCCGCCGGGCCCCGACGCCCACGGCGACCCCGACCCGTCGCCTGATCCGGCGTCCGGCATGGATCCCCTGGGCCCCGGCGACGACCCGGATGTCGACTGCGACCCGGCTTCCGACCCGGGCTCGGGCTTCGAGCCCTACCCGCCGGACCCGGATCCGGGTTCCGGCGGCGCCCGGCCCGCCAGGGCGGCACGGGCCGGCGGGGCGGCACGCGCGGTCGGGTCCGCGGACCGGCCGTCCGCCCAGGATCCCGGCCGGCGTCGGCGCTTCCCGCTGAACCTGCCCCGGACGACGGCGACAGCGCTGCGGGTGGTCCGTCAGATACGCCGCGACCCGCGCACGATCGCCCTCGTCCTCGCCCTGCCCCCGGCTCTGCTCGTGCTGCTACAGGCGATCTTCACCAACAACCCGACAGCCTTCGACCGGGCCGGCGCGGGCCTGCTCGGGGTGTTTCCCCTGATGACGATGTTCTTTCTGACGTCGGTGGCGATGCTGCGCGAACGGCGGTCCGGCACGCTGGAACGGCTGCTGACGACGCCGATCGGGCGGGGCGACCTGCTCACCGGCTACGGCGTCGCGTTCGGCCTGCTCGCCGTCGCCCAGGCCGCGATCACGACGACCACCGCCGTGGCGCTGCTGAACCTGCGCATCGCCGGACCGTTGCCGATGCTCGCCGTGCTCGCCGTGCTCGCCGCGCTCTTCGGCACCGCTCTCGGCCTCCTCACCAGCGCCTTCGCGAACTCCGAGTTCCAGGCGGTGCAGTTCCTGCCGCCCGTGCTGCTGCCGCAGTTCCTGCTCGCGGGCATCCTCGTCCCACACGACCAGATGAACCCGGTGCTGGAGACCGTCAGCATGCTGCTGCCGATGACCTATGTCGTCGACGCGCTCAGCCGCATCAGCACCACTCCGGGTGTGTCGATGCCGGTCGTGCGGGACGCCCTCGTCGTCGCCGGATGCACGGTCATCGCGCTCGCCCTGGCGGCCGGGACACTGCGCCGCCAGGGCCCGTAGCACCGCCTGCCCGGGTGCACGGTCAGGCGGTGCGGTCGAGGCTGCCGGCGGCCAGCCGGGCATAGTGCGCCGAACTGGACAGCAGCTCCTCGTGGCGGCCGGCGGCGACCAGGATCCCGTCGTCGAGCACCAGGATCCGGTCGGACGCCCGCACCGTCGAGATGCGGTGCGCGATGACCAGCAGCGCCCGCCGGGCCGCGATGTCCGCCATCACCCGGGTCAGCGCCCGCTCGTTGACCGCGTCCATCTGGGACGTCGGCTCGTCGAGCAGCAGCAGGCCGGGCGCCGCGAGCAGGGCACGGGCCACCGCGACGCGCTGCCGCTCGCCGCCCGAGAGCATGACCCCGTGGTCGCCCACGTCGGTGTCGAGCCCAGCGGGCAGCCGGCGCACGAGTCCGGCGAGCCGGGCGACCTCGACGACCTCGGAGATGTCGGCGTCGGTGGCGTCCGGGCAGGCGTAGACAATGTTGTCGCGCAGGGTGCCGCAGAGCACCGGGGCGTCCTGTTCGACGAGGTTGACCTGCCGACGGGTCCGGGCCCGCTCCACCTGGCCCAGCGGGACGCCGCCGAGCAGGATCTCCCCGGCGTTCGGTTCGTAGAAGCGCTCGATGAGGCCGAGCACGGTCGACTTCCCCGCCCCCGACGGGCCGACCAGCGCGACCTGCCCACGGGCCGGCACGACGAACGACACCCCGCGCAGCACGGGCCGCGGGCCGTAGGAGAACCACACATCCCGGAACTCCAGCGCCGGGGCCTGCGATGCCTCCTGCACCCCGCTGCCCGGGCCGGTACCAGGGCCGGAGCCGGACGCCATGGCCAGGCCCGAATCCCGCTCTGCGACAGAAACCAGGCCGGGGTTCGGGCCCGGCGCGRCCGAGGCGGTACCGGCATCCGGACCGGTACCGGCGTCCTCTCTGGGCATGGTGAAGACGACGTTCACCCGGGTCAGTGCGCCCAGCCCGCGCTGGATCGTCTGCGCCGACTCGATGAGCTGCGACAACGGCATCACCAGGTACGTCGCGTACAGCAGGAACGCGACCAGGTCACCCAGCGAGGTGGTCCCGCGGGCGACGAGGACACCGCCGGCGAGCAGCACGAGCAGCACCGAGCCCTGGACGGCGAGCTGCGAGGCGGGCGCGATCACCGCGCTCAGCCGGGCCATGCGCAGCCCGGCGCGGTAGGCGTCGTCGGCGTGCTCGCCGATGCGCTGGCACTCCCGCTCCTCGGCGTTGCTCGCCCGCACGGTGCGGATCGCGGTCAGCGCCCGCTCCAGATCGGCGGACATCCGCCCGACGCTCGCCTGCCCCTGCTCGGAGACGGAACGGACCCGGGTCAGCGCCGTCAGCACGACCGAACCGGCGAGGACCACCGCGATCACGACCAGGCCGAACAGCAGCGGATCGAGCCACACCATCAGCCCGATCGCCGCGACGACGCCGATGGTGCTGGTCACCACGCTGGTGAGGCTGTAGGCGACCGCGTCACGCACGACCATCGTGTCCGCGTTGGAGCGGGAGAGCAGATCGCCGATCCGCGCCTCGTCGAACACCCGGATCCGCAGCCGCAGCAGGTGGCCGATCAGCCGGTGGCGCAGGCCGAGCAGGACCCGCTGCCCCGTCCGCTCCAGCAGGAAGTGCCCCCAGGTGTCGATGGCGGCTTCCAGCAGGAACACCGCGACGAGGACGACGATGAGGCCACCGGGCACGTGCCCGGCGCTGGCGCCGTCGATGACCCCGCGGACGAGCAGCGGCTGCGCCAGGCCGATGAGCGAGCCGACCGCCGTCAGCCCGGTCGCGAACGTGATCAGGCGGCCGTGGCCGCGCAGCAGCCGCCACAGGTCTCCGAGGCCCGGCCGGGGCCCGGCCGGGCGACCCGGCCCGGCCGGCCCCGCCGGACCCCCGAAGCCAGGCGGCGGACCGCCAGGGCCGGACGGCGGTCCACCGAAACCAGGCGGCGGACCGTCGAAACCCGGCGGCGGGGGGCCGGCCGGGGGGCCGCCACGGGCCGGCGGCGAACCCGCGTAGCCGGCGGGGCCTGCGACCGGCGTCATCGGGACCCCACCGCGTCCCGCTCCCCATCCCGCTGACGCGGCCGGGAACGGACGGTGATCACCGGCTGGTAGGCATCCGGCGGGAACGACTCGCCGACCGCGAGCCCATCGGCCTCGACCCAGGCGTGCGCCGCGAACGAACCCGCGGTGCGGACCCCGGTCCGCCATGTCGGCCACCTCCCCAAGACGCGGCAGAGCAGTGCTGTCGCGACCGCGCGTGGCAGACATCCCGACGGGTCGCGACAGGTGCGGCTCACCGCGGTCACCGCCTCCATCGCGGCGAGTGTCTGCTGGTAGCCGGCCGGTCGGGTACCTGCCGCCGCCGCGTCCAGCACCTGCCGCAGCCGTGCCGGGGGCAGCCTCACCAGCCCGCGGGCGACGACGGTGACGGGCAGCGCGACGACCGCACGGGTCGCCCGCCTCCGGCCAGGCCCCGTCAGCCGGCCAGGCCCCGTCACCGGGCCAGCCCGACGGTGCGCAGGTTCCCCAGCAGCAGCTCGACGTCGGCGAGGGCCGTCGCGTCGTCCACGTCGTAGGCCTCGGTCACGGCCTGGGCCGCCTGCTCGGCCGTGCCACCCTGCGCGAGCACTCCGACCGCGAGGTCGGCACTGGGGTTGAGCGTGAAGTACCGGCCGGTCCGCTCGTCCAGCAGAACGGCGCCGTATTCGGTCCGGGTGCGGACGACGTTCTCGCGCAACTGCGTCGACATGTCAGGACCCCTCCTCTCGTCCGGCGCCGGCGGATCGCCCGGCGCCGGCGGATCGTCCGACAGCGGTTCTGCCCGGGCGCGGTGCGGCGGCCGCGGCCGGCTCCCCGGCGAGCACCTGGGCGTGGATCCGCCGCAGCTCGACGCTCGGCTCGACCCCGAGTTCCCGGGACAGCAGGTGGTAGGCGGTGCGGTAGGCCGCGAGCGCGTCGGCTCGATGCCCGGAGCAGCTCGCGGCGACGAGGTACTGGCCCCACACCCGCTCGCGCAGCGGGTACTCGAGCGTCAGCGCCCGCAGCATGGGCAGGACCCGGTCGTACTGGCCGCGGTCGAGCAGGGCGTCGGCGAGATCCTCGTGGACCACGGCGCGCAGCTCGCACAGCCGGGCCGCCTCGGCATGGACGACCTCCTCGGGGAGCTCCTCGTACGGCTCACCGCGCCACACCGCCAGGGCGTCGCCGAGCAGGCCGATCGCACGGCTGTCGTCGCCGCCCCACCGGGCGTCCTGCCCGCGGCGGGCGAGATCCTCGAACAGCCAGACATCGACCTCGGTCGCGGCTGCGTTGAGCCGGTAGGCCCCCGCCCGGCCCTGGATCCGGCTGAGCCCGGCCGTCTCCCCCGCCGGCAGGACCTGGCGCAGGTCGGAGACGTACGTCTTGATGTTCCCGATGGCCGAGGGAGGTGGATCGGCGTCCCACAGCACCGCGCGGATCTGCTCGGTGCCGGTCCACCGGCCGCGTGCCAGGAGCAGCAGGGAGAGCAGGCGCCGTTTCTTCGGCTGCGGGATCGGCACGGAGCTGCCGTCGGCCGCGTTCACCTCAAGCGGGCCCAGGATGCGGAAGGGCAGGTGCCGCCGCGGTTCCATAGCCCCGTATCTCCCCCGGCGGCGACGGCCCTGAACGGTGCCGACGCCGGGGGCCCGCGGCGATGTCGCCTCCGTTCCCCCCTGGCCCGAATGTCCTGCCGGGCAGGCAGGCATCCACAGCCGTGGCCGTGGCCGCAGCCGTGGGCCGTGACCCCGGGAGTCAGCGGAGCGGGCGGCGGTTGTAGGCGGCGACCGTCGGGACGAGATCGCCGACCGTGGCGAAGTTGACTGCGAGGAAGGTGGGCCGCAGCCCACGGGCGGCGCACTGCTCGGCGTGCGCGGACAGCGAGGACACGGTGTTCACCAGCGCCGCGTCCGCGCGGGTGGCGGCATGGTCGGTGAGCCAGTGGTTGATCAGCAGCATGCCGGGCCGGGCTGCCCCTCGCCCCACCCGGCAGGTGAACCCGCCGGGGATCCGCACGTCGAACGGGGTGTCGGCGTTCGCTCGGAAGAAGTTGYGGTACCAGGTGCCGGGCACGTCGCCGTTCTCGGCGAACACCACCAGGCGCCGGCCGCGGTCGATCATCTGGCCGAGGGTCGGCCACGGCTGCCCCGCGGCCGGGGGGCGGGCCAGGTACCGGCCGAGCCCGACTTTCCGGAACACCGCCATGACCGGCTGGGGTGGCACCCCGTCCTGCAGGATCAGGGTGATGACCTCGGCCGGGTTGCGCGCCAGCCAGCCGGCGACACCGGTCAGTGCGTCGTCCAGCGCCGTCGCACCGAGCTGGCAGATGCCGTGGCAGAGCCAGAGCCCGGGCCGCTCGGAGCTGGCGCCGGTGGCGAAGGGAGCGAGGGCCGCGCGGGCCCGCGGCCGCAGACCGGCCAGGAACGACTCGACCTCGGCCGGTGTCGTCCAGTGGTGGACGTCGATCATCAGCGCCCGGATCCCGCTGTCGAGCTGGCCTACCAGGTCCGGGTCCTGCACGGCGCCGAGGAAACCCGCCCGTACCGACGCCATGCCGTTGTGGGTGGTCGGGTAGAGGACGTCCGGGTACGCCCGGGCGCACAGGTCGGTACCGCCGTTGCAGAACGCGGTGCCGGTGCCGGCCCGGCCCGGCACCACCGCCCACGACCCCGCGACGAACACCGCGGCGGTGGTGGCCACCGCCAGCACGCGCCGGCCCCGTCCCCGCGCCCGGTAGAGGCGAGGCAGGGCGGCCGCGGCCGTGCCGAGCGTGATGCCGACGGCGAGCGGCACCATCGCCATGTCGATCCAGATCGACCGGACATTGTCGAGGAGCACGCGGCCCACGTCGGCGGCCAGCCGCTGCCCGGCCGGCGGCAGTGGCGACGCCGGGCCGCGCAGCGCGGACAGCGGGTCCCCGGCGACGGCTGTCACGCCGAGGCCGACGGCGAGCGAGCCCAGCCCGGCAGCGACGAGCGCGGCGGACGTCGTCCGCACCGCCCGGGCGATCCGCTCCCCACCCGGCGCGGGTGGTGGTCTCGGCCAGAGCAGGGCGAGGGCCAGCGCGGCGGTGGGCACCGCGAAGCAGAGCACTGCCAGGACGAGCGTGCCCGTCCCGCCCACCGTGTGGATGGCACGCAGTGCGGCGCCGGCCGGGCCGCCGGGGTCGTCAGCCAGCGGACGCCCGAGGTCGAGCACGGTGCCGCCGGCCAGCCGGGCATGCAGGTCGGCCACGGCCGAGACGTCCCCCGAGAAGATCATCGGTCCGACGACCGCCAGCGCCTCGCCCAGGTCCCCGGACCGCAGCGCGACCAGCACCTGCTCCCGCGCGGCCGACCGGCGCGGCTCCGACACCCGGCTCAGCAGCAGGTCGGCCAGCCAGGTGACCTGGTCGTCGGTGAGATCGATCTCCGGGACGGACGCCGGCGGCCGCCCCTGGCTCACCCGGTCGACACCGTCGAGGACGTCCCGCAGCGCCGCGGCGACGTCCTCGGTGCGGTACCGGGGCGCACCCGACACCTGCCCGGCCAGGTACACCGAAGCCAGCCGGCCGATGTTGTCGAGGATGGGGCTCAGGTCGAACGCCAGGACGAACTCCGCCCGGCTGCCGTCAAGGTAGGCGGCGACGTTGTCGGCGACGCCGTCGGTCATCCCGCGCAGCGCCGCGGGCGGGACGACGAGCTGCAGGTTGTCGACGACCAGGTCCGGGTCGACCGGCAGGTCGGCCAGCAGGTCCCCGGTGACGTCGGTCAGCACCGGGTCGGTCAGGACCTCGTCACTGACCCGTTCGTGCACCTGCGCCTCGTCCAGCGCGCCACGATAGAACGCCGCGTTCTGGGCGGTCTCGTGGACAGTCAGCAGCGCCGTGCCGACCGGGGCGAGAACTGCCGCGGCCAGCACCGCCAGGCAGGCCCCGCGGACGGGTCGGGGCCGAACCGGCGCACCTGGGCTCCGGGCACCGAGGAGCCGGGCCATGGGACGCCAGATTACCGAGCAGCGTGCCCGTCGCAGTGACAAAAGCCGAGGTCATTCCACGTTTGGTGGTGTGACGGGTCGCTGGGGACCCAGACGGGGTAGGCCGTTACGGAACGGTCCGCGCACTAGGTCGCGGCCGCCGACCCACCTGAGGTGCCCGATGACCRCACACACCGGCACATCGCGACACACCGACACATCGCGACACACCGACGTCGCGCACCACCGGCCGGTGCTCATCTGGTCGCTGACCGCGGTCGTGGTCGTCGGCCTGGTCCTCGCGCTGGTCGGGATGATCCTCAACGCCTGGTTGCTGCTCGGCCTCGCTGCGGCCACCGCGGCGCTGGCGACCTTCGCGCTGTGGCCGGCGGGCGTGATGTCCCACGTCACCACCGCGCGATCGCACACACGGTCGGCCATCGGGCCGCCGACCGACCGCGGACCGTGACGAGGCCCCCGACGGGTCTGACGGGGAGGAACGAACATGGAGACAACGGAAATTGACCGGCCACGCGGCCGCGACATGCTGCACGTCCCGCGCACGCGGGGCGCGCTGAGCGGGCTGCTGATCGTGGCGGCGGGCATCTGGGGGGCGCTGATCCCCTTCGTGGGGCCGTACTTCGACTTCGGCTTCACCACCGAGGCCTGGACCTGGACGGCGATCCACTTCTGGCTCTCGCTCCTGCCGGGCATCGCGGCGGTCGTGGCCGGCCTCATCCTGCTCGGCAGCGGCAACCGCGCGACGGCGGCGATCGGCGCGGCGATCGCGGTGGTGGCCGGTGTGTGGTTCATCGTCGGGCCGCCGCTGTCAGAGATCTGGAACCCCGGGGCGCTCGGCACGCCGCTGGGCGGCGAGTTCCGCCAGGCCGTGATTCTGATCAGCTTCTTCTACGGGCTGGGCGCGCTGATCCTCTTCCTCGGTTCCAGCGCGCTCGGCCGGCTCAGCGTCGTCGGGGTGCGGGACGTGGCCGCCGCGCGCAACCGCCGGCTCGGTATGGCCGAGCCCGCCGGACGGCACGCCCGCGGCCACCGCCGCCACGCCCACGCCGGTGAGGCCGCTGGCGCCGGTGCCGCCGTTGGTGCGGGTGCCGCCGCTGGAGCCGAGTACCCGGAGCGCGAGCACGAGTACCCGGAGCGCGAGTATCCGGAGCGCGCCGGGCGCGGCGCCGCCGAGCGCGAGCCGCTCGAGGCCGGACGGGATGTGTCCCGTCGCGAGCCCGTCAGCGGCGGCCGGTACGACGAGGCGTCGGTCTACCCGGACGAGCCCCACCCGTACGAGCCGCGGCGGTCGCACAACGGGCACGGCGAGCAGCGCGCCACCGCCGGCCGCGACCGCGGCGGGTACGAGACCGGCCGGCGTGACGTCGGCGGGCGCGACATCGACGGACGCGAGTCCGGCAGGTACGACACCGGCGGCTACGCCGACGGCGGCTACGGCGACAGCGGGTACGGCGGGTACGAGGTCGGCAAGCACCGGTCAGGGGAACGCCCGGCCACCGGTCCCGAACGCGGTCGTCCCGCGCCCGGTGCCACCGACGGAGAGCGCACCGCGGAGCACCGGCCGGAGCATCGCGGCGACGAGCCGATCGGGGCCGGTTCCGGCGCCCGTTCCCACCGCCACCACTGGTGGGAACGGCACTGATCCCGGACGCGCACTGGCGGCGGCCCGCTCAGGCGGGCCGCCGCCCGGCCGCGCCCGGCGCCGGTGGGCTGCCCTGGTGCCAGGTGCCCCACGCCGGGCGGCCCGTGCGGGTGCCGGCCTGGTAGGACAACGCCATGAGCGACGAGAACACGTCCCCGGCGGGCGCGGGCGCACCGGACGGGCCCGAACCCGATGAGCTGATCTACGCGGTCGAGGACGCGATCGCCACGATCACCCTCAACCGTCCGCAGGTCCGGAACGCCTTCACCCTGACCATGATCGACCGATGGGCGGACGCCCTGCGGACCGCCGAGGCCGACCCACAGGTGCGGGTGGTGGTCGTCACCGGGGCCGGGGGCGCCTTCTGCTCCGGCATCGACCTGGCTGTGCTCAGCGGGATCGAGCCCACCCCGATCGCCCGCCGGCGGATGCTCACCGAGGGCGTCCACAAGGTGGCCCGGGCGGCGCTGGACCTCAGCAAACCGTTGATCGCGGCGATCAGCGGCGTCGCGGTCGGCGCCGGGCTCGACATGGCGCTGATGTGCGACATGCGCTTCGCCGCCCGGTCCGCGCGGCTCTCGGAGGGCTACATCAGGATCGGCCTGGTCCCCGGCGACGGCGGCACCTACCTGCTCCCGCGCCTGGTCGGACCGGCGAAGGCCCTGGAGCTGCTGCTCAGCGGTGACACGGTGGACGGCGTCGAGGCGGAGCGCATCGGCCTGGTCAACCGGGTCCACGACGACGAGGCCCTGCTCGCCGAGACGTACGCCTTCGCCCGCCGCCTCGCCGGGATGTCACCCATCTCCAGCGCCATGATCAAGAAGGCCGTCTACCAGTCCCAGCATCTCGACCTGCGGACGAACCTGGACCTCATCGCCTCACATATGGCGATCGTGCAGTCCACCGAGGACTACGCCGAGGCCCGTGCCGCCTTCGGCGAGCGGCGGGCTCCGACCTTCGTCAACCGCTGACCGGCTCCACACCGGCAGGACTCGGGCCGGATGGGCCCGGATCGGCGGGGCTCGGCCCGGCAGGCGGCGGCTCCGGCCACCCGCCCGGGTGGGACGCCTGGTGCAGCTCGCGGGCGGCCAGCGCCCGGCGCAGGTCGTCGGCGGCGTCGACCACCACCCGCGCGAGCACGGGTCCGACGTCCGGGCGGCCGAGCAGCTGGTCCACGGCCGCGACGGTGCCGGCCGCGACCGCGTAGCGGGGAAAGGCCGCCGCCGCCAGCTGGCGGACGGCGTGCGGCGAGCGGTCCGCCGCCAGCCGGGGCATGTCGGCGACGTACCGCTCGACGTAGGCGGCGGTGAGGTCGTCCTGGCCGGGCTGCCAGAAACCCAGCGCGGTGGCGGCGACCAGCCGCACGGAACTCACCTGGTCCTCGGTGACGGTCTTCCAGGCCCGGGCCTTGGCCACCGGGTCACCGACGGCGGCGCGGATCCGTGCCGCGTGCTCGGCGCCGCGGGTGCTCGGGTCGCCAGCGAGCTCGGCCCCGATCTCCGCCTCACCCGCGGCGTCCAGGACCACCAGGCGGCCGAGCAGGCGCCAGCGCAGATCCGGGTCGACGACCAGGCCGGCGGGCACGCCGCGGCCGTCCAGCCAGTCGCGCAGCAGCGGCACCTCCGGCTGCTGCGCGCACGAGATCAGCCCACGTGCCGCAGCCAGCAGCCAGCCCTGGCCCGGGCCCGGCCCAGGGCCAGATCCAGGGCCGGGGCCGGCCACGCTGTCGATCACCGACCGGCAGGCGTCCACCAGGGCCTCCCGCGCGGCCCGGCGGTCCCGTGCCGGCAGGTAGCAGTCGACGACGGTGCCGGCCGTGAAGTGCAGGACGTCCTCCAGGACGGCGACGGAGCGCTCGGTGCGCAACGCCCGTACCGCGAGCGCGAGGTACTCCCCCGCCGGCCAGTCGGCGTCCCGGGTCAGGTCGGCCGCGGCAGACCACACGACGGCCCGCGCGAGCGGATCCGCCAGGTCGGGGAGCACCTCGCCGAGGCGCTCCAGGTCACCGGGACCGAACCTGGTCTTCGCGTAGGTCAGGTCCCCGTCGTTGACGAGCAGCAGCCGCCCGACCGCGGTGCCGACGAGCTCCGGAACCGCTGTCCGCCCGCCGGGAGCGGCCGGCTCCAGGTCGACCAGGACCCGGCGGCGCAGGGTCACCGCACCGCCGCCCGGCGCGGAGTCGTAGACGCCGAGTCCGACCCGGTGCGGCCGCGCGGCGGGCGCCTCGACCGGTTCGGTCCGCACGATCTCCACGGCCGCGTAGGCGCCCCGGTCGTCGAGCCGCACCTGCGGGCGCAGCGTGTCGAGCCGCGGGCGGCGCAGCCACGCCTCGGCCCATCCCGACAGGTCCTTCCCGCTGGCCCGGGCCAGGGCCGCGAGCAGGTCGTCCAGGGTGGCGTTGCCGAAGGCGTGGGTGGCGAAGTAGGCCCGCAGGCCGGCGAGGAAGTCGTCGTCGCCCACCCATTCGACGAGCTGGCGCAGCGCGGAGGCGCCCTTCGCGTAGGAGATGCCGTCGAAGTTCAGCAGGGCCGCCGCGGAGTCCGGGACCTCCAGCGGCGCCACCGGGTGGGTGGACGGGCGCTGGTCGGCCGCGTAGCCCCAGCTCTTGCGGCCGACCGCGAAGCTCGTCCAGGCCTGGGTGAAACGGGTGGCCGCGGCCGTGACCCGGGTGCCCATGTACTCGGCGAAGGACTCGTTGAGCCACAGATCGTCCCACCAGCGCATGGTCACCAGGTCGCCGAACCACATGTGGGCCATCTCGTGCGCGATCACGACGGCCCGGCGCTCGCGCTCGGCCTCGGTCACCGCCGAGCGGAAGACCAGCTCGTCGCGGAAGACGACCAGGCCGGGGTTCTCCATCGCGCCCATGTTGAACTCCGGCACGAACGCCTGGTCGTACTTCCCGAACGGGTACCGGATGCCGAACAGCGCGTGGTAGTGGTCCAGGCAGGCGGCGGTGAGCTCGAAGATCTCCGGCGCCTGGTCCTCCAGGTACGGAGCGAGGGAACTGCGGCAGAGCAGGGCCAGCGGCACGCCGTCGTGCTCGCGGCTCCACACCTGGTAGGGCCCCGCGACCAGGGAGACCACATAGGTGGCGAGCGGGGCGGTYGGGGTGAACTCCCACCGCCCGGGCGCCACCCGGGTGCCCGCGCCGTTGGCCCGTACCTCCCAGGCCTCGGGGGCGCGGACCGTCAGGTGCAACGGCGCCTTGATGTCCGGCTGGTCGAAGCAGGCGAAGACCCGGGCGGCGTCGTCGAGGAACGACTGCGCGTAGAGGTAGACCTCGCCGTCCTCGGTATCGGTGAAGCGGTGCAGCCCCTCACCTGTGTTCGTGCACTCCATGACCGCCCGCACGACGAGGGTGTTCTCGGCTTCGAGCCCGTGCAGCGGCAGCCGGCCACCCTGCCAGCGCGCCCGGTCGACGTCGACACCCCGCCCGTTCAGCTGGACGTCCTCCAGCGCGACCGCCCGGACGTCGACGAACGTGCCGGCGCCCGGGGTGCGGCAGGTGAACGACACAGTGGTGGTGGAGGCGAACCGTGGGCCGTCCGGCGTTCCGGTCAGGTCCAGGTCAACCCGGTAGGAACGGACCCGGACGAGCGCGGCCCGCGCCACGGCCTCGGCCTGTGTCAGCGGCTGCATCAGCCGACGGTAGTGCGCGGCCGGGCTCACCTGGGCGGACAGGCCACGGTCGGGCACCGCCAGGCACCGCCGCCGGGCCTCCCGCGGTCCCCCGCCCGCTCCCGCGACACCCACGGTGACCGGATATCACGCGAATGGGCGAAAGCCGCCCGATCGCCGCTGCCGGACCGGCGCAGAATGCGGTGTGTGACAGGTGAAGCGGGAGGAGCGGGGCGGTGACCGGCGGGGTGGTGGCGGGCGACGAGGAGACGGGCGAGGCGGGCGAGGCCGGTCCGGGCAGCACCGCCGGTCGGCGCGGGGACATCACCCTCGACGAACTCACCCGGCCCGGCGGTGACGTCCTCACCGACCGCAAGGGCCGGCTCGTCGTGCGCCACGGCGACATCGTCGTCAAGACCCACCTGGCCGAGGAGGAGCCGGGCCCACTGCTCGCCCGGCTGCGCCTCGCCGGGGACCGGCGGCTGGCCGCGCTGCTGTTGCCGCCGCTGCGCATCCGCGGCGGGCTGGGCGGCCTGCTCGCGACCGTCGACGGCCGCCTGGTCAGCGCCTGGCCGGCCGCGACGGCCCTGCGTCCGGACGAGGTGGAGCGCCGGATCGAGGCCGCGCCCTGGTCCGCCGCCGCCGAGCTGCTCGCCCGGCTGCACACGACCGATCTCACGGCCCCGGGCGCCTCACCCGGCGCCGAGAGCGTGCCGCCCGCCGCGGTGTGCGCCCGGCTGCACCGATCCCTGGACCGCCTGGCAGGTGCGCTCGCCACCGTGCCGGCCGGAGACGGGATCCACCGCCTGGCCGCCGACGTCCAGCGCGCGTACGAGACGCTGCCACCGTGGCTCGGGCAGTCACCGACCCGGCCCGGTGCCCGCCCGGCGCTGATCCACGGAGACTGGCACCTCGGCCAGGTCGTGCAGGCCACACCGACGTCGCGGCCGGGTGACGGGCCCGGCGCCGCCGCCACGGACGCCACGGACGCGGGCTGGCGGATCATCGACGTCGACGATCTCGGGTGGGGCGACCCCGCGTGGGATCTCGCCCGCCCGGCGGCCTGGTTCGCCGCCGGGCTGTTGCCGCCGGAGGTGTGGGCCGGCTTCCTCGACGCCTACCTGGCCGCCGGCGGGATCGCCCTGGGCCCCGGCAGCGACCCGTGGGCCGCGCTGGACGGGCCGGCACGGGCAGTGACGGTGCAGTACGCGGCGGGCGCGCTCACCGACCGCGCGCAGTTCGGGACGCCGCTCGACGAGGGCGCCCGTGCCTTCCTGGACTGCGCCGGGCGGCTGGCCGCGGGAGCCTGACCCCGCCCTGATCGCCCGGTACGCTGCCACCGTGAGCTACCAGACGATGGTGTGCCCCAAATGCCACGGCGCGATGCGGACCTACAACCGCAACGGCGTCCAGATCGAGCAGTGTGACAACTGCCGCGGCATCTTCCTCGACTACGGCGAGCTGGAGGCGCTCACCCGCCTCGAGGGCCAGTGGGCCCAGGCTGCCCCTCCGCCGCCTCCCCCGCCGCCGCCCGGCGGTCACTACAACCAGCCGGCCTGGGGTTCGCACGGCCACGGTCCCAGTCACGGCCACGGTTACGGGCATGGGCACGGGCGTCTGACCCGCATGCTGTTCTCCTCCTGAGCCCGGGCGCCGGGCAGGTCGTCACCGTCGTCGGAATCGGCGACGACGGCTGGGACGGGCTGCCCCAGGCCTCGCGCGGAGAGCTCCTCCGCGCCGAGGTCGTGCTGGGTGCGCCACGGCAGCTGGGGCTGTTGCCGCCCGAGGTGGCGGCCCGCCGGGTGCGCTGGCCGTCCCCGCTGGCGCCGGCGGTGGCGGGGGTGGTCGAGGAGCATGCGGGTGCGCGGCTGTGCGCGCTGGCGAGCGGTGACCCGATGTTCTTCGGGCTCGGCACCACCCTTGTGCGGGTCCTGGGCGCGGAGCGGGTCCGGGTACTGCCGCATCCGTCCTCGGTCTCGCTGGCCTGCGCGCGCCTCGGCTGGGCCCTGGACGCCACGGAGGTCGTCAGCCTGGTCGGCCGTCCCCTGGCCTCGGTACACCCGGCGCTGACGGCGGGCCGTCGGCTGCTCGTCCTGAGCGCCGACCGCCGCACGCCGGCCGCGCTGTGCCGCCTGGTCACCGACCGCGGCTTCGGCGACAGTGCGGTGACACTGCTGGAGCACCTGGGTGGTCCCGCGGAGCGCCGGCGGGACACTCGGGCGGCGCTGCTGGCGAGCCCCGTTCCCGCCTCCGCCGGCGGCGAGGACGACGACGGCGTCGCCGATCTGAACCTGGTCGCGCTGCACCTGAGCAGCGGGGCGGGCGCGCCGCATCTCCCCCGCGTCCCGGGGCTCCCGGACGACGCGTTCGAGCATGACGGGCAGCTGACCAAGCGGGAGGTCCGCGCGGTGACGCTGGCGCTGCTGGCACCGGCTCCCGGCGAGCTGCTGTGGGACGTCGGCGCCGGCTGCGGCAGCGTCTCGATCGAGTGGATGCGCACCCACCCGGCCTGCCGGGCGGTCGCGGTGGAGCCGCGGGCCGACCGCGCCGCCCGGATCGCCCGCAACGCCGAGGCCCTCGGCGTGCCCGCGCTGCGGGTGGTCACGGCGGCGGCTCCGGCAGCCCTGGCCGACCTGGCCGGGGTGGCCGGTGAGCCGGACGCGGTGTTCGTCGGTGGCGGCCTGACCGCACCCGGCACCGTCGAGCGCTGCTGGGAGGCGCTGCGGCCCGGCGGGCGGCTCGTCGCGAACGCGGTGACGATCGAATCCGAGACCACGCTGGCCCGGTGCCACGCGGAGTACGGCGGGGAGCTGACCCGCCTGGCGGTGACCCGCGCGGCGCCGATCGGCGGGTTCGCCGGCTGGCGGCCGATGATGCCCGTCACCCAGTGGGCGGCCACGCGGCGCTGATGACGCACGGCGCCGACGATGTCGCTGGGAGGTCTGTGCACAGCGGCCGGGGAGCGAATACGGCGGGCAGGCCGGACCACGCCGGGCGTACTACGGCAGGATGACCACGTGGTCATCCCGATTCACGACATCAATCCACTGCGACGCAGGCCGGTCGTCACCTGGCTGCTGATCGCGATCAATGTCGTGGTCTTCATCTTTCTCACCCCGATGGTCAGCTCGGTCGCCGGAGTGCAGACCTCGCAGCCTCAGAACGTCTGCGAACAGCAGCGCTTCTTCCAGGAATGGGGGGCGATCCCCAAGGAACTGCTGTCCAACGAGCAGCTGCCGGTGACGAACTCGGGCCGGCTGGCGCTGGACGCGCAGAACCGCGTGGRCTGCCTGCAGGAGTCGCCGCCGAGTTTCGACAAGTCGCCGATCCTGTCGGCGATCACCTCGATGTTCCTGCACGGCAGCTGGCTGCACCTCATCGGCAACATGCTGTTCCTCGGAGTGTTCGGCAACAACATCGAGGACCGTATGGGACGGCTGCTCTACCTGCTGTTCTACCTGGTCTGCGGGGTGACGGCCGCCTACGGGTTCGCCCTGTTCGAAGGCAGCACGACCGACACCCTCATCGGGGCGTCCGGTGCGGTGGCCGGGGTTCTCGGCGCCTACCTGGTGGTGTTCCCGAAGGCACGGGTCATCGGGCTGGTCTCGGTGCTGTTCTTCCTCCCGTTCTGGCTGCCGGCGTGGATCGTGCTCGGTTTCTGGTTCGCGCTCCAGTACATGTACTTCACCGGCATCGGGGTGGCGGAGGGCGGGAGCGTCGCCTACGGCGCGCACGTGGTCGGTTTCGTGCTCGGCGCCGTGCTGGTCGCGCCGTTCGTCCAGCGCCTGCGTGCGGCCGGGCCGGCACCGCACCGATCCCCGCAGGCGCGCTGGGTGCGGGAGCCACCGCGGATGAGCCTGCGGCAGCCACCCCGCCACCGCGGCTGACCACCTGCGCCCGCGTCCGCCCGCGCCCCCGCCCGCGTCCCCRCCCGCGTCCGCCCGCGTCCGCGTCCCGCCGCGCTGCGGGCACTCGGTGCCGCGGAGGGGATTGTCCACGACAATGTTCCACCGGGCGCACCACCTGGCTCTACAGCCGGGCACCGGGGGCCGGCGGACGGCGCCGGTGACTACCCGGATCACGCGGAACTGATCCGAATGCGGCGGGGCCGTCACCGTCCCGGCGGGGAGCGGCGGCGCATTGCCCGCACAACGCCCGAACCCACCGAAGCACCCCTTCGAGAGGGTTATAATCTGCGTTCTGCACGTGACATACAGCGACGGTCTTCCATGACAGCGGGGTCGGGCGGAGTCAACGGTGGCAGAGGTATCGACGGGCAGTTCCGAATCCGGCGCGACGCCCGTCCGGTCGTCCAGGGCCGGGTCGATCCGGGTGTTCCTCCTCGACGACCACGAGGTGGTGCGCCGGGGATTGCGTGAGTTGCTCTCCGACGAGGAGGACATCGTCGTCGTGGGCGAGGCAGGCCGCGCCGACGAGGCGATCTCCGAGATCATCATGCTGTGCCCGGACGTCGCGGTCCTGGACGCTCGCCTGCAGGAGGGCAGCGGGATCGAGGTGTGCCGGCACGTCCGGTCCCACGACCCCGGGATCGCCTGCCTGATCCTCACCTCCTTCGACGACGAGGACGCGCTGTTCACCGCGATCATGGCGGGTGCGGCGGGCTACGTCCTCAAGCAGATCCGCGGCAACGCCCTGGTCGACGCGGTGCGCCAGGTTGCCTCCGGTCAGTCCCTGCTCGACCCGGCCGTCACCTCCCGGGTGCTCTACCGCCTGCGGGAGGGGCCGGTCGAGGACGAGCGGCTCGCCGGCCTCACCGACCAGGAGCGGCGCATCCTGTCCCTGATCGCCGAGGGTCTCACCAACCGCCAGATCGCCGCGCGGATGTTCCTCGCGGAGAAGACGGTCAAGAACTACGTGTCGAGCATGCTGTCCAAACTGGGCATGGAGAGCCGGACGCAGGCCGCGGTCTTCGCGACCAAACTGTCGTCCTGACGGCCGGCCCCGGCCCCGGAGCCGGGGCCGACGCGAGCACGGGTCACGGCTCGGCGGGCGGCTCACCGGCGTCTGGTCCAGGCCCGGCGGGCGGCCGCAGCACCCGCGGGGTCGGGATCGGCTGGACCAGCGGGACCTGCCAGGTCACCGTCGTGCCGATCCCGCCCTCGCCGGGCCCGAACTCCATCCGCCCGCCCAGGTCGAGGGCCCGGCGCCGCAGGTTCGCCAGGCCACTGCTGCGGGATGCCCCGCCAGGGCCACAGCCGTTGTCGCGCACCTGCATCGACACGTCGGTGTTGGTGACCCGTACCCGCACCTGAATACGCGTGGCGCGGGCGTGCCGCGCGATGTTCGACAGCGCCTCCCGGACGGCGGCCAGCAGGTGCGGGTGGATCACCGCCGGCACCCCGCAGTCGACCGGACCGTCGATGCGGACCGTCGGGCGGATGGCCAGCGCCTGCTCCGCCTGCGCGGCGATCGCGGCGATCTCCGACCGCAGGTCGACCGGCCCGGAGGCGGCGGTCAGCGAGAAGATCGTCTGCCGGATGTCGGCAATCGTCTGGTCGAGTTCGCGGACCGCGGCGTTGAGCCGCACCGCGGCGTCCGGGTCGATCACCCTGGTCATGCCCTGGATCTGCAGACCGGTGGCGAACAGGCGCTGGATCACGACGTCGTGCAGGTCACGGGCGATGCGGTCGCGCTCCTCGAACACCGCGAGGCGCTCGCCCTCCCGCTGTACCCGGGCGAACTCGAGGGTGAGCGCGGCGTGGCCGGCGAACGCGGCGGCCATCTCCAGGTCGAGATGCTCGAACGCGACCACCCCCGGCGCCGCCGCGAGCACCAGAATCCCGAGCGGCCGGCCCGCCGCCAGCAGCGGGACGATCATCACCGCGCCGATCGCGATACCGTCGACGACCTCGCCCAGCAGGCGCCGCGCGGCCGGGTCCGCCCGCTCCGGCGGGATGATCACGGCCCGACCGGCCCGCATGACGTCCAGCAGCTCCGCCGGGTCGGCCAGCAGCCGCCCGCGCAGCTGGTCCGCGCCCGCGCCGTCCACGACGGCGACCTCCAGCTCCGTTGCGGCAGGGCCGCGGGCATCCCGCCCCGCCATGGAGCGGAACGGACCGCCTGGCAGCGGGGCCGCGCCCGGCCCCACGGGCGTTCCGCCGGGGCCGGTGGCCGCCCCCGGCGCAGCCACCGGCAGGACGATCCCGGCCAGCAGCGCGGAGGTGATCTGCCGGGCCCGCCGCGCCACCAGTCGCAGCGCCTCGACCGGCTCGGCCACCGACAGCAGCGCGGTCGTTATCTCGGCGCTCGCGGTGAGCCATGCCTGACGCCGCCTGGTCGTCTCGTAGAGGCGCGCGTTCTCGATGGCGAACCCCACCGCCGCGGCGAGCGCATGGACGAGATCCTCGTCCTCCTGAGTGAACTCGGAGCCGCGTTTGCCGGCGAGGTACAGGTTCCCGAAGGCCTCGCCGCGGACGGCGATGGGCACCCGCAGGAACGTGCCGAAGCCCGGCGCGCCGGCTCCCGGCGGGCCGGTGGGGAAGCCGAGGACGTCGGCGGCCACGACGACGGTGCCGGGACGAGCTGCGTGCCCGTCCCGGCCGGGCGGCCCGATCAGTTCCCGGCCGATCAGCCCCCGGCCGAGTGGCATCCGGACGATGTCGGCCGGGACGTCCTGCCCCGGGCCGCCGCCGATCAGCTCGGCGATGTGGCCGTCCGGGCCCAGCACCCCGAGTACCCCGAGGTCGCAGTCCACCAGCGACCGAGCGGCCTCGGCGATGCGGCGCAGGGTCACGGGCAGGCTCAGCTCGCGCGCCACGTCGACGACGGCTTCGAGCAGGCCGCGCATGCGGTGCTGCACCGCGAACACCTCCGGAGCGGCCGCTGAGGGCGTCGACGCGGGCGCGGGAGGCGCAGCGACCGGCCGTGGTGCGACACGCGCGACACGCGGCCCCGGTGGGGACGCCCACGGGGGTGACGGCGGCGGACCGGGCGAAGACGAGGACAGGGGCGTCGGCGGAGCGGGCAGCGCAGGCGTGGCGGGCCGTGGCGGGCGGCGCGCGCCGCCGGGACAGCCGGCTTCGGCGGCCGAGGCCGCGAGCGCATCGGTCCCGGCACCGGTCTGGACCATCTCGCACCTCCCGTCCACACACCTCAGGTGACGATAACCAGACACCCGACGTCTCGGGGCACCGCCGGGTGTACCGAGCGGACTGCTCGGTGCCACGGAGCAGGCGGGGCTGGCGTAGAGTGCGCCCATGGCCGTCCCTGGCTTCCTCCTGCACAGCGACCGCGTGACCGACCTCAGCAGGGTCTGCGCCGCGGCCTGTATCACCCGGGCCTGACCGCTCGCGGGTTGCGCCTGTCCAGGCCGGCCCGTCCATGCTCAGGCCCGGTCACGGCAGACGTGGCCCCGCCACCACCGGCGCCTCCAGGCGGCCAGGGGTGGCGTCGCACGGACGCCGAGGCCATTGCAGGGCGATGACCAGCAGCACCGGCCAGTGAGGGCCTGACCCCACCCGGTGCGCCGGCCGCCCCGATCAGGCATGTCGCCACGGTACGGGTCGCCGCCGTGGTCGCGTCTCGCTCCCATCGCCCCCAGCGCGGTCGCCGGGCGGCCCGCGGGCCGGCCTGCCGCCTTGACCCGCACACGCCGCCCTCACGGCGTCGTCCCCGCCTGGAACGTCCTGCCGGCGTCGATGTGGTGGCGCCACCGCGCGGAATGCCCCCTCGCCGTGTCCTCCTGTGGTCCGTCGCCGTGGTGGCGATGTTTGAAGGAGCCTCGATGCCTCTGATCCACCCCGCGCTGATCCACCCCGCGCTGGTCGCCTCGACCCCGGTTCCGCCACCGGCCCGCGTCCCGGCGCTCGCCGCGGGCGGCGTGCAGACCCCGGGCCAGCCCCCGGTCTCGCCGATCTCCTCGATGCGACCATCGTCATCTGTCTCCCCACTCGTGCCCGAGCGGTTCCTCGCCGACGAGACCCGTCAGCTGTCCCTGCCCGACCTGCGCGAACTGGTCGCCGGGCTCGCCGCGGCCGAGTACGCCTGGCGCCCCCTGGTCCGGCACGACCCGCGGCAGCGCTGGTACATCCGGCTGGTCCTGTCCGGTGTGGTCGAGGTGTGGCTCATCGGTTGGTATCCAGGCCAGCAGACGGAGATCCACGACCACGGCGGGGCGCTGGGCGCGCTCGCCGTCGCCGAGGGCATCGTGGACGAGGACGAGTGCGGCCCGGACTGGGCAGTCACCCGGACCCGCCGCCACCGCGCGGGATCGCACCCCGGGTTCGGCGCCGACCACGTCCACCGGGTCGTCAACCGAGGGCCGGGCACGGCCACCACGATCCACGCCTACTCGCCCCCGGAGCTCCCACTGCGCTACCGGCCGGCCGACGACCGGCAGCCGGGCCGCTCCGTACCCGCGACGCCGCCGGCCGTCGCCCTGGGCCAGGCGCTCACCGCCGGCGCCGGGGTATGAGCGGCAGCCGCATCGACGCGTTGCTCGCCGCGGCCCGCTCCCGGCTGCGCCGGCTGACCCCCGAGCAGGCCGCCGCGGCCGTGGCCGACGGAGCGGTCCTCATCGACATCCGGCCGGCCGCGCAGCGGGCCGCCGAGGGGGGCATCCCGGCGGCGGTGGTCATCGAGCGCAATGTGCTCGAATGGCGGCTTGACCCGACGAGCGAGGCCCGCGCACCGTTCGCAACCGGCGACCACGTCATCCCGGTGATCATCTGCTCGGAGGGCTACACCTCCAGCCTCGCCGCGGCCGCACTGCACGACCTGGGCCTCACCGGCGCGACCGACGTGATCGGCGGGTTCCACGCCTGGGCGGCCGCCGGCCTGCCCACCGCCGGCCTGCCGACAGCACCGGACTGAGCCCGCGGAGCGACCTGGGCGTCCCGCCGCGACTCGTCCGCGGACGGTGGAGGCGGCGCGGACCCTCGTGTGGTCCTCGGCACATTTCGGTCCTTGCGGACCTCCGGCCTGGTCCACCCGCCGGGGTTCGACGTGCCTTTACCTGCCGGCAACCAGGCTCCCTCGGCGCTCCGAACTGCCCGAACAAGGCACCTCAAATGCCCGACACACCCCTCCCCCACCCCCCGAAAAAGATCTTGCTTTCTGTACAAAAGGCCTGTACAGCAGCATCTTTTCGGGTTCGAGAGACCTTGCGCACACGGCGGACCAAACCAGTTACATGGTTGCCATTGACCTGAGAGGGTGAGGTCTGCCACCCCGCAGGGCGGCAGATCAGGCCACCAGAGAGAGATCCGGACGTAGGCGTTTCGGAACCCTTGCTATCCGGTCGAGAGACGTCTACGTTCCTCGGTTAACGAGACGAGACGGGATCGTTTCCGAGCGGAGCGCCAGCAGCCCCCGGCCGCACCGCGACGAAACACCTGGGGGCTCTCGACTTGTGCTGGTAGGCCCACCCGCCCGGCGTGCGGCGCGATGCCGGGCATTGCCTGTCCGCAGCGCACCTGTCCGCCTTTGCAACGTCAGCAGGAGACGGTATGCCCAGTGAGCCCGGCATGCTACCGGTCGGTAGCCCCGCCGCACCCATGTCCCTGTCGCCGTCCGACTCCGTTCACCCGGGAGGGGTGCGATGAGCGCCGGGGTACCCGTCCTTCCGGGTCGCGACCTGCCCCCGCAGCCGTTCGGCGAGGGTTGGCCCGTCTACTGGCGGCAGGATGCCGCCTGCCGCGACGGCGACCCCGACGCCTTCTTCCCGCCGGACGGCCGCAACACCAAGGCCCGGGCCGCCGCGGAGACCCGTGCGCGCAAGATCTGTTCGGACTGTCCCGTGCAGCGGGCGTGTCTGGCCACCGCCATCTTCCGCCAGGAGGAGCACGGCGTCTGGGGCGGGTTGACATCGGACCAGCGCGCCTCGCTGGTCCCCCGCGGCCGGCTGAACGCGGATGACGCGCTCGCTGCGGCTGACCGCGTGCTGCTGTCGATCTCCGTCGCGAGCTGACGCCGGATCACACCCGGGCACCACGCGCACATGGCCCGGCCATCGCCTTCGAGGGGTGGCCGGGCCGCGGTCGTCCGGCGCAAGGCGGGCCGGACGCCGAGTTCACGCCTGAGGCCTTCCACCGAACCGACCGAAATGCCCGACTCCTCGGCCACCACCACCGATCGGTGGTGGCGCGGCCAGGGGCATTGACGAGGGCGTCCCCCTGTCGGCAGTCTGCGAGTCGTCGCGACGCGTGTGGCGACACCCCGACGTGCGAAGGGCGGGAAGGACGACGTGTCCGGTGCGGTGAGGCGTATCCCCCGGCTGCTGGTGCTCCGACACGCCCAGGCCGACCCGCCCGCCGGGCCCGACCTTCGGGACGAGGAGCGGCCACTCTCGCCGAAGGGCCGACGCCAGATCACGGTGGTCGCCGCCCACCTCGTGGCCTCCGGGATCGAGCCCGACCTGGTGCTCTGCTCCGCCGCGACCCGTACCCGCCAGACGGTCGCGCATCTCGCGCACGCGCTGCCGAGCGGCGTCCCCGTCCTCGTGGAGGACCAGCTCTACCTGGCTGAGGCGAACGACCTGCTGGCGCGGCTGCGCCAGATCGACGACGGCGTGCCCTCCGTGCTGCTCGTCGGCCACAACCCGGGCCTGCACACGCTCGTGGTGGGCCTGCTGAACCCGTCCGAGCGGCACCGGGTGCCGACGTTCCCGACGGCGGCGCTGTCCGTCCACGATCTTTCGGTGCCGCGCTGGAGCGAGCTGGGACCGGCCACCACCCGGTTGGCCGACTTCGTCACCCCGCGCCTGCTGCGGGAGGCCGCGGGCACGCCGGAACAGGCGACCGACGCCTGATCACCGGCACCTGGCCGCCAGGCCACCCGCCCGGCGGCGCTCGGCGTCACCCGTGGCGTGGCAGGGCGTGACAGGGGACGTGCCCCGCGCCGGTGGCACGGGGCACGAAGCGACCGACGGGCCAGGCCGCGGAGCAGACCTGGCCGTACCAGCCGGAACAGTCGCCTGGCGGCCTAGTAGGCCTGCTCCATGATCCTGGAGGCCACGCCCAGGCCGGTACCGACGACAAGCGCCACGGCCGTCCCGATCCACAGCGGCACAGAGCCGAGAATCAGCGCGAGGGTCCCCAGGACGAAACCCGCGATGAGGATGTACACCGCGGCCCAGGACCCAGCGTTGGCCTTCACATGACCGGTATCCGACACGTCCACTCCTGTCTCGACCATGGCATGGCATCCACACCCGACCTCCCGCCGAGCGTACCCGCCGGGGCACGACTCAGGAGAAACCCGCCAGGTGACTCAGATCGGCCAGCTGCTCGTCGAGCCAGCGGCGGACGTCGTGCGTGCGGACCTGCTCGGCGGCAGCGGCCAGCCGGCGGTGCCGCTCGTCCATCGGCATCGCGAGCGCCGCGTACAGCGCGTCGGCCATCTGCTGGACGTCGAACGGATGCAGCGTGACCGCGAACTCGCCCAGCTCCTCGTGCGCGCCGGCCATCTCCGACAGGGCCAGGACCCCGCCGCGCCGGTTGACGACCGCGACCTCCTTGGCCACCAGGTTCATCCCGTCGGCGATCGCGTTGACCATCAGGACGTCGCAGATGGAGTAGGCCGCCACGGCGAGCGCGAAGTCCTCGACCATCCGCAGGTCGATGGGCTGCCGCCCCTCCTTGGTGTGCCTGGCGTTGATCTCCGCGACGACGGCGCCGATCAGCGCGATGTAGTCGGCGTACTCGGGGACATCCGTCCGGCTCGGCTGCAGCAGCGCGAGAAAGCTCACCTTTCCGACCAGTTCGGGGTGCTGGTCGAGCAGCGTCCCGAACGCCAGGAAGCCGCGGACGACGTTCTTGCTCGGGTCGGTGCGATCGACCCGCAGCACGAGCTGGCGGTCGTCGTCGAGGAAGACGTAACGCAGCATCGCGACGTGGGCGGCCACCTCCTCGCTGGCGAGGGTGGCGTCGAGCGCCGCCGGGTCGACGGAGATCGGGTAGTAGCGGGCACGCACCGTCCGGTCGTTCACCTGGACGGTCAGCTCGTCGAGGTTGATGGGCAGGCCGAGCAGCTCCCCGGCGCACAGCACGAAGTTGCGGGCGTAGCGGCGGGTGTGGAAGCCGACGACGTCGCTGCCGAGAAGACCACGCAGAAGGCGCTCCCGGATGTCACCCGGCAGGATGCGCCACTCGTCCGGGCCGGGCCACGGGATGTGCACGAAGTGGGTGAGGACGACGTCCGGGCACTGTTCGCGGACGTGCTCGGCGACCAGGTAGAAGTGGTAGTCCTGCAGCAGGACCAGGGCCTTGCCGCCGCGGGAGCGGACCTCGTCCGCGACGGCGTCGGCGTAGGCCCGGTTGACGGCCGCGTAGCCGTTCTCGAACGCGTCGTGGTCGGCGCGGGTCAGCACCGGCGTCAGTGACCGCCCGTACAGGCCGTGCTGGATGAACCAGAGGATCGGGTTGGACCAGACGCTGTAGAAGTCGGCGTAGGCGGCCGGGTCGGTGACCACCAGCCGCACCCGGATGGACGGGCCGTCTGGCTTCCCGTCGACCACGTGTGGCGACGGCTGGGTCTGGACGAGGATCGAGCCGCCGTCGTTCTCGCCGGCGACGGCTGCATCCTCGGGGGTCGCGGCGCCACAGACCCAGACGGCGTCATCCAGGTGCTCGGCCAGACCGGACAGTGCGGACACAAGGCCGCCGGCGCCGCGGGTGACGGTTCGGCCGGCGGTGTCGCGATCGAAGCTGACAGGACCTCGGTTGGACAGCAGAACCAGTGGGAGATCGAGCAGGTCGATGTCCGACACGGCGGAAGGAGCCCTCCTGGTCGTCATGGTGCCCGGCAGCGCCGACAGGCAGACGGCCGGCGCAGGGACGTGCTTCCGGCCGGAGCCGCCGGGCGGTCGGCGCCGGGCGCACGGGACAATCCGGACTGTAGTGAGCCTCGCTACCGGATGCACCGCGTTGCCATGCGGCAGGAAGGTTGTTACCCCGAAGCCCGGCCGGTTACCACCTCCACACAACCAGTGTGGGAACTCCCTGCGCACCCGCCGGGCGATCCGGACCGGTACGCGGCTGGTACGTCTGGTCAGGCAATCCGCGGGAGCGTCCGGGCGGGCGCGCGGGCAGTGAGGTGCCTCTGCTCCGGCCCCGCCCGGGATGTGCCCGACGACACGGTGTGTTCCACGCCACCCCGCGCTGGCCCCGCTCACAGACCGTCGCGGTAGACCTTGACCTCCTGGACGGCGGAGCCGAGCGCGGCCAGCGCGTTCTCCAGGCTGTCCCGCGTCTCGACGAGTGCGCTGGTGAGCTGCTCGATGGYGAGGTGCTCGCTGCCGTCGGTGGCCGCGACGACCATCGCCTGAGCCTCCTCGATCATGTTGAGGGCGCCCTCGAGCTGACCGGTCACATCCTCCGTGCGCCGGAACGCCTCGTCGAGCTGCGCCTTGACGTCGGCGATCGTTCCTGCCACCTGCACTCCGTTCCGTCAGCGACGCGGGTGGTATGACCGGCCCGCGCCCAGGCCCCGTCCGCCGCTGTCGTCCGGACGCCGCATGCCGTTCCCGGCAGCTCAGCGACGCCCGGTTCCTCCCTGACCGGCGGATCGGGAGGAATCACTGGCCGCACCGAAGCCGAGCCCGAACCGCAGGGCCAGCGCCAGGCAGGCCAGTGACCCGATTGTCCCCGCCGGCTCGATCGGAACAAAACGGAAGGTCGCCAGTACGGCCGCCGCCGCCGACGCCGCCGCGAGCAGTCCGGACCGCACGGCGGCCGTGGCGGACGACTCCCCGCCGGCGACCACCGCGACGGCACCCAGCCCGCCGGCCGCGGCCAGGCAGGGCAGCGCGGGCGCCTCCATGAACACCCGGGCCGCCACCGTGAGAGCCGCGGCGAGCGCGCAGGCCAGGGCGGTGACGATCCCGCCCGAGAGCGAGGTACCGCCCCGGCTCACCGCGCGCAGCTCCGCGGACCGGGTCATCACCTCCAGGCACAGCCGGTAGGCGAGCTTCTTCGCCCGCTCCGGGTCGACCAGCCCGTCGGGGCCGACCAGGCCGCCGCCGGGCGCCGGGGCCCGGCGGCGGGTGTCCCGCCCCCGCGGCCCGGCGGCGGTCCGCTCACCGCGTCCCGCACCCGAGCCCTGCCGGCCCAGGACCTTCCGGCCGGAGCCCGACTCGGACAGATCCGGCCCGCCGGAGCGCTTCCCGCCACGGCCCGTCTCCCCGGGCAGGGCGACGGCGGAACGGCCCACCCGGCCGCGGTTCAGGCCGTCCAGGTCACCGGCGTACCGCTGGTAGACCGCCTCGACGTCAGGTTCGCCGCCGTCGCGGGGACGCAGCTGGTCCAGCCCGTCGAGACCGTGCGGCGCCAGCGCGCCGCCGACCTGCGACCACACGGTGGCGACCCGGGACCGGATGTCCTCCGCCGCCGCCCGATGCCGCCGGGCGACGACGTCGGCGCTCTCCTGCCGCGCGCTCAGCCGCTCGGCGAGCTGGGCCTGCATCGCGTCGGACGTCCCCATGAGCTCCCGGTACCGGTTCGCGGCGACCATCGGGTGCTCGGCAGCCCCGAACGCCCCCGCCGGCGGCCCGTACCCGCCGGCCTGCCCCTGCGCCTGCGCCTGCCCGGCAGCCATCGACCCGGTGACCATCGACCCGGTGCTGACCGGCCCACCCGGCAGCTCGGCGAGACCGGCACCGGACGACTCCCCGGCCCGTGGATCCGACTCGGCCAGCAGGCCGTCCTTCCACCGGCCATCGGCCGTCACGCCACCGCCCTCATGTCGTTGTCCTCCCGCCATGCGGCCTCAGACCGCCACACCATTGTCGGCAGCCGATCCGGCGGCGAGTGGTGCGAACGGGACCACCGTGCGCGGATCGGCCTGGACGTGCCGGTCGAACAGCACAGCCCGGTTCGGCGTCGTCCCGGCCGTCACCGGCCGGTGCCCCGCCAGGCCGAACAGGTCCCCCCCGGGCAGGCCGGTGGCCACCCAGGCCGCGATGTCGTCCCGGTGGCCGGGACCGAGATCGTCCACGAGTCGGGACGGGGCGCGCCACCAGCCGAGCAGATGCACACCGACCGCCGGGCCGCGGCGGGTCACCGTCCGCAGGTCGTCGAGCCCTGACCGGCGGGACGCCTCGTCCCGGGCCTCCAGCCCGGCCCGTCCCGCGTCCACCGCGAAGACGACAACGAGGCGCATCGCCGTGGCGGCACCGGCCTGCCCGGCGAGCGCCGCCTCCTCCCGTGCGCGGATCTCCGCCGCGGCCGACGCCAGCACAGCACGCAGGCCGGTGACGTCCGTGACGTAGGTGGGATGACCGGCGAGGCGCAGCGCCTCGGCCATCGCCTCGGCCGCGGACACGGTGGCGGGGTCGGCGGCGACGACGTCCACGGCGAGGCCGCCGCCGGCCGTCTGCGCCCCCACGGACACCGCGGCCGCCTGCAGCATGCCGACGGCCTCCCGCCGCAGCGGGCCGAGCACCGCCAGGTGCCGCCCCGGCAGCCGGGCGAGGCGCACCCCGACCGCCGGCGGCGCCAGGTCCAGCGGCACGCCGACGAACGCGAGCGGATCTCCCGCGGCCCCGGGCACCTCGTGCCCGCCGGCGGCACCGAACTCGTCGGGCGCGCCGCGCAGGCCGACGGCTCCGTGCGCCCCGGGATCGCCGGACGCCGGGACCGGCCAGCCGGCCAGCGCCTGGAACGCCGGGTTGTCGGCGAGGACCGCCGGTGCGTGCCCGACGAACACCCGCGGCGGGCGCATCGCCGGAACGGCCCGGCTGACCAGCGCGCTGACCTGGTCCCGCAGCCCGGCGACCACCCGGGGGTCGGGGTAGGCGACCCGGACGTGCTCGTTGCCGATCGGATGGCCGTTGCGCCGGTTCACGATCGCCTCGCCGACCCCGGACAGTGCACCCGCGGCCTCGTTCGCCGTCGACAGCAGCACCCGCGACTCCGAGATGGATGTCCGCAGCGCGACCCGCAGCGCGAACTGACCGAAGATCGATCCGCGCTTGCCGGCCGTCGCGTCCAGCGCGTCGATACCGGACAGGGTCTGGCTGGCCAGCAGCAGGTGGATGCCGTAGGCCCGGCCCTGCCGTGCCAGCACCTCCAGCAGCGAGACGGCCTCCCGGGCGACCGTGTCGAGCGGGGTGAGCATGACCTGGAACTCGTCGATCACGATCATGATCCGCGGCCAGGCGGAACTGCGGTCCGCGGCGCGCAGCCCGCGCAGGTCCCGCGCGCCGACCGCGCGCATCGTCACGGAGCGCCGCTGCATCTCGTCCCGGGCCGCGCGCAGCACGGCCACACCGAACTCGCGGTCGCTCTCGATGCCGACGGTGTCCGCCTGCGGCAGGAAGAAGGGGTCCCCCGGCCGCTGGGCGAACTGGGCGAACTCCAGGCCCTCCTTGAAGTCGAGGAGGTGGAAGCGAAGCTGGTCCGGCCCGTAGCGGGCGGCCAGCCCGTAGACGATGTCGAGCAGCAGGGTCGACTTGCCCGCGCCGGCCTGGCCACCGACGAGGCCGTGCACGGTGTCGTCGTCGAAGGTCAGCACGACCGGCCCGTCGGCGCCGTGCGCCACCGGGACGGAGATCCCCGCGGAGCTCTCGTACTCCCACAGGCCCGCGGGCAGCAGGCCGCCCAGGTCCGGAGCACTGGCCGCGGCCCGCGCCACCCCGGCGGCGACCCGGTTCGTGACCGCCGAGACGAGCGGCGGTGGCGGCGGGTCGTCGAGCACACAGCCGAGCGTGCCCGACATGGACGTCCGCCAGCTCGCTGGTGCCGTGCTGCCGGCGACGGGGTCCGCCGCCACGCCGAGCAGCTCCGCCGCGGTGATGGTCTCCGCGCGGGGCAGCACGCCCCAGACGCGCCCGGCCCCACCGCCGGCGCCCCAGCCGCCGCCGGCTCCCGCTGCTCCCCCGGCCGTCTCCGTACCGGCCCATCCGCCGGCACCGATGGCTCCAGGACCGCCGGCGCCGCCCCCGGTGCCTGCGCCGCCCGCACCCGCGCCGGGCTCGATCACCGCGATGACGTGGACGCCGCAGGACGGGCCCTGCGAGGCCACCGCGTCGAGGGCACGGGCGGCCTCGTCCGGCAGCGATGGCCAGCCCAGCAGGACGAGCAGCCGCCACGGCTCCGAGCGGGGCAGGCCGGCGTCCTCCCGCTCACGCAGGGAGTCGAAACGGCCGGCGAGGCGGTCGACCGTGATCCGGCCGACCTCACCGGACAGCTCGGCGAGGGCGAGTTCGAGGCGCGCCCGGCTGGTCAGCGTCGGCCCGACCACGCCGCGCAGGCGCAGCGGGGCGAAGGCGGCCAGCCCGGCACCCAGCTCGTGCGGGTCGTAGACCGTCACCCGCACCGCGCCCGGAGGGGCACTCGCGAGGATCCGGGTGAGCAGACTGCGGACGAGGCCCACCGCCTCACCGCGCCGCGCCCGGGTGGTCTCGATCTGGAGGTTCCCCGCGTCGAGCAGGGGAAGCGCCAGCGGTACCTCCACCGGGACGCCCCCACGCCCCACCGGCGGCACCAGAATGCGCCCGACCCGCCACAGCCCGGGACGCCCGTCTGGCCCGATCGGGGGGTCTGCAGAGCCGTCGGAGGGTGCGTTCGCCCACGCGGGCGCCTCCCAGCCGGCGCCGGCGAACGCCGGGGCCTGCCGGCGGGCGAGCGCGCCCGCCTCGCTCAGGGCCAGGCCGACGCCCTCCACATCCCCGACGAGATCAGCGGCCTGGTCGGTCTCCTCCGCGTCGATGATGCGGGGGGCCGCGAGCGGCACCTCGCCGGTCTCGATCCGGCCCGCCTGCTCGTCGAGCCGGTCGGCCAGCGCGAGCGCCGCCTCCAGGCTCTCCGAGATGCCGGAGACGAGCAGGCGCGCTCGCCGTGTGCCCGACACCACGACCTCCTCGCGACAACCCACCCATCACGGCCAACGATCACGGCACGCGCACCCCGTACCCGCGACCGGTCACCGGAACACCACGCTAGCTACCGTTCCGTCGCATCGGGGCGTTTCACCGCAGGCGGCACAGGCGACCACGGGGATGTCCCCGGGCGCTCCGGCCGATATCCACGCCGAACACCCGCGGCGAACTGGAACGTACCGGATGCCCGTCGGGAGACCGCCGCCGTATCCAGGGTGTCGCGCGTGTTCAATGGCCCCGCGGAGGACCATCGAGGCGAATGCCGTACGGGAGGCGCAGAAGTGGCGGATCCGGGGCGCATGTCCGACCTGGGCTCGGGGCCGGCGACGGAGCCGGGAACGGCGCCGGACGGGCTGGCTGGCCCCCGGGAGCCGGTCGACGCACCGGCCGACAAACCGGCCGATGCACCGGTCGACGCACCGGTCGACGCACCGAGGCTCCCCGGCACGGCCGACCCGGGCGCGGCGGCCGCCGCTGAGCCGGGCGAGCGGCCGCTGGCCGTCATCGACGTCGACGGGGTGGTGGCCGACGTCCGGCACCGGCTGCGGTTCCTGCGGGTCCACCCGGGCGACTGGGATGCGTTCTTCGCCGCCGCCGACATCGACCCGCCACTGGCCGAGGGGGTCGAGCTGGTCCGCACGCTCGCCCGCGACCACGATGTGATCTGGCTGACCGGGCGCCCGGAGCGCTCCCGCCCCGCGACGGTGCGCTGGCTGCGGGAGCAGGGCCTGCCCGTCGGCGAGGTGCGGATGCGCCCGGACGACGACCGCCAGCCAGCGCGGATCTTCAAGCGCTCGGAGCTGCGCCGGATGGGAGCGCGCCGCCGGGTCGCCGTCGTGGTCGACGACGACCCGGCGGTCGTGGAGCTGCTGCGCGCCGACGGATGGCCCGTCCTGCGCGCGGACTGGCTCGCCTACGAGCCCACACTGGGCAACGCCCAGAACGAGGAGGGGCGCACCTGACCCGGCCCGCCGGTGGATCAGCGGGCGGTGCCCCGACGGTAGGCGCGTACGGCGAGCGGACCGGCGACCGCGAGGATCCCCACGCACCAGGCGAGGGAGACCAGCAGGTCCTCGGCGACCGGCCCGCCCAGGAACAGGGCACGCACCGCGTCGACCGTGGTGGTGACCGGCTGGTACTTCGCGAACGCCTGCAGCCAGCCAGGCATGGAACCGACCGGGGCGAACGCGGAACTCGCGAACACGAGCGGGAAGACCCAGATCATCCCGCCCGACTGGGCGGCCTCCACGCCGCTCACCGACATCCCGACCACCGCCGAGACCCAGGAGAAGGCGTAGGCGAAGGCGAGCATCAGGCCGAACCCGGCCAGGACGGCGAGGACGTTGGTGTCACCGAACCGGAAGCCGACCGCCAGGCCGACCAGCAGCATGACCAGCATGATGAAGGCGTTGCGGACCAGGTCCGTCAGGGTGCGGCCGGTGAGCAGCGCCGAACGGCTCATCGGCAGCGAGCGGAACCGGTCGACCAGCCCGGCCTCCCGGTCGTTGGCGAGGCCGATGCCGGTGAGCATCGCGCCGAAGACCACCGTCTGCACGAAGACGCCGGGCATGAGGAAGTCGACGTAGTCCACCCCCGGGCCGACGTTGATCGCGCCGCCGAACACGTAGGTGAACAGCAGGACGAACAGAATCGGCTGGATGGTGGCGAACACCAGCAGCTCGGGCACCCGCCAGGTCTGGATCAGGTTGCGCCGGCACATCACCCAGGCGTCGGCCACCTGCCAGAACAGGCGGCCGCGGCCGGCCACCGGGGTCAGGTCGAGAGCGCTCATGCCTTCACCAGATCCTGCTCGTCGCCACCGGACCGCTGACCGGGCGGGGCGGGTGGCCCCTTCCTTCCCGGACCGGACCCCTCGGGCGCGGCCCCGGCCGGCACCCCGGCCGTGGAGCCGACATCGCCGGAGGTCGCGCCCTGGCCCGTCAGGGTCATGAACACGTCGTCGAGGGACGGCCGGTGCAGCCCGACGTCCACGATGGTCAGGCCCAGCTCGTCGAAGGAGCGCACCACCTCGGCGAGCACCGAGGCGCCGGCGACCGGCGCACTCACCCGCCAGTCCTCGACGGAGACGGTGGCCGTGCCGCTGCCGAGCCGGGTGAGTACCTCCGCGGCCGCCGCCGTGTCGTCGCCCTCGGCGAGGACGATCTCCAGCCGGTCACCGCCGATCTGGCGCTTGAGGTCGTCGGTCGTGCCCTCGGCGATGACCCGGCCCCCGTCGATGACGGAGACCCGGTCGGCGAGGTGGTCGGCCTCCTCCAGGTACTGGGTGGTGAGGAGCACCGTGGTGCCCTCGCGGACGAGGTCGGCGATCACCCGCCACATCTCCTGGCGGCTGCGCGGGTCCAGCCCCGTGGTCGGCTCGTCGAGAAAGAGCACCGCCGGGGCCATGATCAGGCTCGCCGCGAGGTCGAGGCGCCGGCGCATACCGCCCGAGTAGGTCTTCGCCTGCCGGCCGGCGGC
Source organism: Parafrankia colletiae (assembly GCF_001854655.1). Taxonomy (GTDB): domain Bacteria; phylum Actinomycetota; class Actinomycetes; order Frankiales; family Frankiaceae; genus Parafrankia; species Parafrankia colletiae. The sequence goes on from NZ_MBLM01000102.1 coordinate 158,677, forward strand.
CTCGGTGAGAGCGAAGCGCTCCAGCAGCTCGGCTGCCCTGGCCCGGGCGACCCGCGACGGCAGCCGGTAGAGCCGGCCGAACATCTCCAGGTTCTCCTGACCGGTCAGCCTCTCGTCGACCGCGGCGTACTGGCCGGTCAGGCCGATGCGCGGGCGCACCCTGTCCGGATGGCGCAGCACGTCCACCCCCAGGACCTCCGCCCGCCCGCCGTCGGCCGAGAGCAGGGTCGACAGGATGCGGACCGCGGTCGTCTTACCCGCGCCGTTGGGGCCGAGGACACCGTGGACGCTGCCCGCGCGGACGCTCAGGTCGAGCCCGGCCAGTGCCGTGTGCCGGCCGTAGCTCTTGCGGAGGCCCTCGACGAGGATCGCTGTCTGATCGGTCACCCGCGCACAGTACGACAGCGCACCGACAGATCCCCAACGGTTTTTCGCCGCCGGCCGCCGCCTGGGCGGCGGCCGGCGGCCGAGCCCGCTCAGGCCGAGCCGCCGGGCCCTCTCAGGCGGAGCTGCGGCGCCGCCGGCGGTGCGCCAGCTCGTCTCCCGGGTGGGCCGCGGGCGRCTGGCCGGGCCGCTCGCAGGGCAGCTCGGCGAGCTGGCCGCGCATGTCCTCCAGGGCCCGCCCGACCGCGATCGCGAAGACGCCCTGGCCGCCCCGGACCAGATCGATGACCTCGTCGTCCGAAGTGCACTCGTAGACCGTCGAGCCGTCACTGATCAGCGTCAGGTGCGCCAGGTCGGCCACCCCACGCGTACGCAGGTGCTCCACCGCGGCCCGGATGTTCTGCAGCGACACGCCGGCTTCGAGCAGCTTGCGGACGACCCGCAGGACCAGCACGTCACGGAAGGAGTAAAGCCGCTGGCTCCCGGACCCGCTGGCCCCCCGCACGCTCGGGACCACCAGGCCGGTGCGGGCCCAGTAGTCGAGCTGGCGGTAGGTGATGCCGGCGGCGGCACAGGCGGTCGGCCCCCGGTAGCCGACGTCGTCGCCCGGCGGCTGCGGGATCTCGTCTCCGAAGAGCTGACCCTGCTCGATCATGGTCGCCCGCTCGTCATCCTCCCAGTGCTGATCCTCATCGTCCGGCGCCACCCGCGCGGCTGCCCCCATCGAGGTGCCACTCTTCACCAGTCCCATCCTCCGGACAGTCCGGGAGCCTCACGGCCCGCCCGCCGACRACGTCGCACACATCACCGCCGTCGCACCACCACCGCCACCCCATCACCACGGACGCGCCGCCGCAGCACTGCGACACGACCGCGACCGCCCCCGCCGCGGTGGACAGCCCCTGCTCCCCGCCAGGCCCGGCGATGGTTCGCCCGACCGTAAGGGTCAGGGCATCGCCCCTTCAATGATCCAAGGCGGCGTGTCCGTAGTCCAGCGGACATGCTGGTGACAGCTGGTCGAGTCCGGTTTCACCCGGACGAATCGCCTCAGGTCGGACGGCGTGTCGGGCCCACAGCCACGCCCATGCCTCCGGGTCGGTCATGCCAGACCTGCCGACCCGGCCCCGCGGCGCCGCCTACGTGGTACGCGGGCCCGCTGCGCCGGAGAGCGTGGCACCGCCCCCGGCACCGGCCCCCGGATCACGAACCCGGCGTGTTGAAGTCCTCCGGCGAGATGGTGTCCAGGAACTCCCGGAACTTCTCCAGCTCGCTCTCCTGTTCCTGCTCCTGCTCCTCGGGGACAGTGATGCCGGCCTCGGCGAGCACCGCCTCCACGCCGTACACGGGCGCACCCATCCGCATGGCCAGCGCGATCGCGTCCGAGGGACGGGCCGAGACCTCCACGCCGTTGCCGAACACCAGGGTCGSGAAGAAGACGCCGTCCTGCAGGTCGGTGATGGTGACCTGGGTCAGCTCCGTCTGYAGGGCCCGCAGCACGTCCCTCATCAGGTCATGCGTCATCGGCCGGGCGGTCGTGATGCCCTCCTGGGCAAAGGCGATCGCCGTAGCCTCGACCGCCCCGATCCAGATCGGCAGGTACCGTTCCCCGCCCACCTCCTTGAGCAGGACGATCGGCTGCTTCGACGGAAGCTCGACACGCACGCCGACGATGTCCAGCCGATGCACCGATCTACCTCCTAGCGCAGGTGGGGCAGGGCGGAACGCTGTGACCGGAGCCAGAAAACCCCACGAGGAGACAGTATCCCCGCTACCGCCCCGCGTCAGCGTGCCCGTCGGTTCTCACTTTCCGTGGATGATCGCACCATTTGGGTAGTGGATACCCGTGCACTACCCCGAGCGAACGGCGGCAAGCCGGGTACGCAGCAGCGCTGCGTGCATGCGCACCAGCAGCGTGGCGAGCTCGTCGACGGTCTCCGCGGCCCGGCCGTCGGACTCACCGAGGCGCCCCGACCGCAGCGGGGCCACCGCCGCCTCGATGAGACCGGCCTCACGGTCGGCCGCGGCCCGGGCCGCCCGCAGGTGCCGGACCTGGACCCCGTGGGCCGCCAGCAGGGCCACGGTACGGGCCACCAGCAGCGCGTCGGCATCGTAGTACCCGCCGCCCGCGATCGGCCCGACGAGCCCGTTGCTCTCCAGCTCCGCCAGCACGTCGTCGTCCAGCCCACTCGCGGCCAGCAGCTCCCGGCGGGAGATCCGGATCCGCTCGGCCCCCAGCAGCGAGTCCAGGCCACGCCCCGCCGGCCGGTCCGGCACCGCCCGGGGACCCGTCCTCGGCAGCTGGGTCTCCCCCCGGTCCAGCGCGGCGAGCTCCTCCTTGATCACCCGCAGCGGGAGATAGCGCTCCCGCTGCGCGTGCAGGACGTGCCGCAGCCGCAGGACGTCATCCAGCGAGTACTTGCGGTAGTTGGCGCTCGTGCGGGCCGGCTCGACGAGCCCCTCCGACTCGAGATACCGGATCTTCGACAGGGTGATGTCGGGATACTCGGCGCGCAGCCGGTCCAGCACCTCGCCGATGTTCAGCGTCTTCGCGGCGTCCCCCGCCCGCGCGGGCGTGCCCCGCCGGCCGGCGGCCGACCGGGCGTCACCCGCGGAAGCGGCCGGCCRCATCGACTCCGCCGCGGCGCCGCTACCGCCGCTCACCGCCCCGTGGCCCCGTTCACCGTGCTCCGACCCCCCCATAGGTCGCCCCCGTCAGGAAGACGAGGCGAAACTTTCCGATCTGGACCTCGTCCCCGCCGGTGAGCTCGGCCGAGTCGATCCGCTCGCGGTTCAGGTAGGTGCCGTTGAGGCTGCCGACATCGCGGACGGAGAAGCCCTTGGTGTACGGCGAGCGGTGGAACTCTGCATGCCGCCGCGAGACGGTCACGTCGTCGAGGAAGATGTCGCTCTCCGGATGGCGACCTACCGTGGTGAGATCAGCGTCCAGCAGGAACCGGCTGCCCGCGTTCGGGCCGCGCTTGACCACCAGCAGCGCCGACCCGGGCGGCAGCGCGTCGACCGCGGCGACGGCGTCACGCTCGGTCGACTCGTCGACGTGGTCGCCCTCGATCCCGGAGAGCGCGGCGGCGAGATTCAGCGTGGAGGTCTGCTCCGCGGGGCGCTCCGGCGCCACGGGCTCGCCCGGACGCACCAGAGGCGACCCGCACCGCGCGCAGTACAGCGCGTCGGACGGGTTCTGCTGGCCGCACCTCGTGCAGAACACAGTCTCGTCCGCTTCCTGCCGGACGCCCGCATGCGGGTGGCCGGCCGCTCGGTCCGCCGCCCTCACGGCAGCGGGAATGGTGCCCGACAGGGGTTGACCCGACGCATCCGGGACATCACCCCACGCAGACGACCGAACGCGGCAGCATCCGCGGCCGCGGCCGTCACGGCGCACTCCGAGGCTAGTGCATCAGGAGCACCGTCGTGAAAAGGGTGCGGCGGGCGATTGTTCGGCGTGGCGTCACCGGACGCACGCGGCGAGCATCCCCGCCTTGACACGGAGCGCCCGACGACATAACAGACAAACCTGCACTCCACCCTGAAGTGCGACAGCCACGCACACTGCACGTCACCAAGAATGCTCCGGCAACCACAGTCCGTACACGGATCGTCCGGCAGGGAGATTTTCGGGTGACGGACAGCCGACCGTCACCCCGCCCCCGGACGGGCACCGGAGCCCGCCTCGCAGCCCCAGAAACGGTCAGACGTGGCCTCGGCGTGGCCCGCCGAGGCCTGGCCCGCCGAGACCTCCCGCCGCCAGCCGGTCATCGCGGTGTGCTACTGCTCCTTGACATACTCGCCGTACTGGGTGGCGTCCAGCAGCCCGTCGAGCACGGATGGTTCGGCGACAGTCACCTCGACCAGCCAGCCCTCGCCGTACGGATCGGAGTTCACCAGCTCCGGCGCCGCGACGAGGGCCTCGTTGCGCGCCGCGACCGTGCCCGAGACGGGGGCGTAGATGTCGGAGACGCTCTTGGTCGACTCCACCTCGCCACACGGCTCGCCGGCCGCGACCGGCGCCCCGACCTCCGGCAGCGAGACGAAGACGATGTCACCGAGTGCCCCCTGGGCATACGCGGTGATACCGACCCGCACCGTGGTCCCCTCGGCCCGGGCCCACTCGTGCTCGCGGGTGTACTTCAGGTCCTCGGGATACAGCGCAATCGCCTCCTGCGGTCGTGGTGCTGCACTGGTACCGGACACCGGCACCGGCCTGTCGCGGACACGTCGGCCCGCCGACGGCCCGACGCCCCCGACCCGTCCGCACGGGGCTGTCGATCAGTCCGCAGGACGGGCGAAACGAGGGCTCGGTACGGTGCGCAGGGCCCTGATCTCGATCCGCTCGGAGTTCGCGACCTCGGCCTGCGCGCCGTCCCGGGTAGCTACCGTATCGAGCACCCCGCCAGGAATCCGCATCGCCTGCGCGAGCGTATGCGCATCCCCGATGGCCCGCATGACATACGGCGCGGCGACCTGGCCGCCGTCGACGGTCATGCCCCCGCCCGGCGCGTCGACGATGTAGGTCGAGGCCACCACCCGCACGCCCGACAGCTCGATGGCCTCGGCCCCGGCGTCCCGCAGCTCCTGCAGCGCGTCCACGAGGATCCACGCCTCGACGGTGCCCCGCGGGTCGTTGATCGTCAGGGTGACGCCCGGGCCGGTCGCCGGGCTGGTCCCGGCCAGCACGGCGAGTGCGTCGGCCTCCTGTCGGGCCCGGTCGATGTCGGCGTCGCCGCGCGCGCCGTCCGCGATCGCCGACTGGGTCGCACGCAGGCCGCCGGCCTCGTCCTGCAGGCGCTGCCCGTCGACGGAGAGGTTCTCCAGTTCGGCGGCGAGCTCGTCCGGTCGCAGCCTGCCGAGACGGTCGGCCGGGTCGGCGGATCTGACCATCACGGCCAGACCGAATCCCAGCCCCGCGAGCAGCAGGACACTGACGATCCGCAACGCCGGACCCGCCAGACCGCCGCCGCTCTGCGTCGCGTTGCCGACAGTCGCCTCCGCGACAGGCGCTGCTCCCTCCGCGCCGTCGCCGACGGCGACCTCGTGGTTGGCTGTCAAGACTTCAGCAGCGATCGTCGGACCGCGCTCGCGTTGGTGAAGATCCTGATCCCGAGAACGACGACCACTGCCGTCGACATCGCGCCACCGACCCCGAGGCCGTCGCCCAGTGCGACCAGGGCGACCGCGAGGGCGACGTCCGACAGGAAGGACACCACGAAGACCCGGTCGGAGAAGACCCGCTCCAACGCGGCTCGCAGCCCGCCGACCGCCGCGTCGACCGCGGCCATCACCGCCACCGGGAGGTACGGGTCGAGCCAGGCGGGCGGCCGCGGGGCGGCCAGCAGCCCGGCGACGACGCCGACGACGAGTGCCAGCAGTCCGGTGATCGCGCCTTCACGGGTCATGATCCACTCCCTCGGGCGTATCGGAGGTCGGTGCCCGGCGCCGCCGGGACCGTCACCTCGTCGAGCCGCGCGACGGTGACCGCGTCCGGCGGAGCGCCCACCCGGGTGCGCAACCGGACGGTGACCGACGCGGAGGCCACTCGGGCCACGATCGTGCCAGGGGCACCGATCGCCTCGATCACGTAGGGGGCCTCGACCGGGCTCAGGCCGACCAGGATCGCGTCGCCGGCGGCCCGGACCGCGCTCAGTGCGGTGAGCCGGACCCCGTTGACCGCGACCGCCTCGGCCCCCACGCTCCACAGCAGGTTCACCATGTCGGCCAGGTCGTGGTCGGCGAGCCGGCTGTTCGGGCCCTGCGCGAGCGGGCGCGGGTTCCCCGCATCGGACGCCGGGCCGGTCGGCGGATCGACCAGCGTCACCCGGACCCCCGGACCCCGGGCCGGCGCCAGCCCGGCCGGGGCCGCAAGAGTGCCGATCTGCTCCGTCGCGGCGGCCCAGGTCTCATCCGCCAGGCGCCGTCGGGTGAGCATGTCGGCGGTGACGGAACGTTGCTCGCGCACCCCACCGGCGAGGTCGTCCCGCTGCTCCGACCGGGTTTCGTAGACGGCGCCCAGCCGGTCCCGCAGTCGCTCCCGGGCTGGCGCCGACTGCGCTGCCGCCTGCAGCGTCACCGCTGTGAGCAGGCCCATGAGCAGCAGCACGAGGGGGAGAAGCAGACGGCGCGGCACACTCCGGTGAGAGGCCGGCCCCCACGCGGCCGGCCGGTCGGCCGCCCGGTCGGCCACGCGCGCGTAGGCGGGGTCGAGCGCCGTCGCGGTCACCTGCCCGAGAGGCGAGGCATCCTGCCCGCGGGTCGGCTCCGGCGGATCAGGGGTCGACGGCGGCCGCGGCTGTCCGCGGGTCACCAGCCGGTCCTCGACCGGCGGCGCGGGGGACGGTGCCGGCGGGTGGGTCCGTGTCCGTGTCCGTACGTGCACACCTGGCATCTTGACGTCCTCTCCGGCCTGAAGGCCGGGGGTTYCCCCCGTGCCGCGCCGGTCGGGGCGTGCTCCTGCCCCGGACCTGGGCGGGACGTTCACGCCCGTGTCCGCGCCGCTCAGGTCCGCGCCGCTCAGGTCCGACCGTCGGGGGCGTCGGCCGGCAACGCGGTCACCACCGGTCAGGCCTGGCCGGTGGGGGCGTCCACCGGCGGCGCCGTGGCCACCACAGCGCTCCACCGGCGGATGAGGGCCTCGGCGTCGTCCAGGTCGGCCGCCTCGGCCCACAGATGGGTGACGGCCTCGGACGGGTCGGGCAGCACGAGCACCCAGGAGCCGTCGAGGCTGACGATGCGGACCCCGTCCGTGGTGTCCACCCGCGCCCCGGAGCCGCTGTCGACCGATTCGACGACGCGCCGCATGACCATGCCCTTCTCGGCCCAGGGGGTGGGCACCGAGGTTCGGACCATGGCGACCGGCGGGATCCGGGCGTCGATCGCGCTGAGGGTGAGGCGGGTGCGTGCGACCAGCGCGACGAGGCGGACGAACACGGCCAGCCCGTCGATCACCGGCGCGAACTCGGGGACGACGAAGCCGCCCCGCCCGTCCGCGGCGAACACCACCCGCTCGTTCTCCACGATCTTGGAAAGCCCGGCGCCGGACATCGGGATACGCCGCAGCGTCAGCCCGTGGAACCGGCTGACCTGGTCGGCGACCCGGGTGGTCGCGACCGGGACGGCGACCGTCGATCCGCGGTTCTCCGCGGCGACGAGGTCGAGCATGACCAGCAGCGCCCGCTCGTCACTGATCAGGTCGCCGCGCTCGTCGACGATGGTGATCCGCTCACCGATGTGGTCGAAGCGCACCCCGAAGGCTGCCCGTGAGCTGGCCACCAGCGCGCCCAGGCGGTCCAGGGCCCGGCGTTCCTGGGCGGCGCCGGGTTCGGGGTAGGTCTCGTCCAGGCGGCCGTTGACGGTCAGCACGTCCACCCCGAGCCGGCCGAGCAGAGTGGGAAGCAGCAGCGACGCCGCTCCCCCGGACGGGTCGACGACCACCTTGAGGTCGGCCTCGGCCAGGCCGCTGGTGTCGACCCGGTCGAGCAGATCCTGGGTGTAGACGTCGGCCGTGCGGGCGGGGAAGCGCAGGTCGCCGATCTCGCCGGGGAACGCGCGGCGGAACTCCTGGCGGGTGAAGACCCGGTCGAGCTTGCGCTGCGCGGCCGGGGAGAGGTCATGGCCGTCCGCGTCGAGGAAGACGATGTCGATGCGCTCCGCGTCGCCGGGCTTGGAGCGCAGCATGATGCCGCCGGCGGCGTCGGAGGTCCGCACGTCGAAGCGCGCCACCGGCAGCGGGGCGACCTCCAGGTCCCGCACGTTGATCGCGCCCGCGGTGAGCGCGCTGATCACGGCCCGTTTGAGAGCGCGGGCGGCACGCGAGCCGTCGCGAGCCGTGGTGACCGTGGTGCCCTTTTTCAGGGTGGTGGCGTAGGCGCTGGCCAGGCGCACCACCAGCTCCGGGGTGATCTCGGCGTTGACCAGGCCTGATACCCCGCGCGGCCCGAACAGCGAGCGCTGCCCCCGCGACTCCCAGATCACGCTGGTGTTGACGACGGCCCCGGCCTCGATCGTCTTGAAGGGGTAGACCTTCACGTCGTGCGAGACGAACGCCTCCTCCTGGATGACGCACTCGTCCCCGATGACCGCACCCTCCTCGATGCGCGCGGCGCGCAGCACGTCGGTGCTCTTGCCGATCACGCAGCCGCGCAGGTTCGCCCGCGGGCCGATCAGCGCGTTGTCCTGGACGACCGCACGGTGCAGGAACGCCCCCCGCTTCACGACGACGTTGCTGCCGAGCACGGTGAACTCCCGCAGCTCGGCGCCGGCCTCGACCTTGCTGTAGTCCCCGACGACCAGCGGCCCCTTGAGGATGGCGTCGGGATGGACGTCCGCGTCCTCGCCGATCCACACGCCCGGGGACACCTCGAACCCGCCGATCTCGACGTCCACCTGCCGGTTCAGGACGTCCGCCTGCGCCCGCTGGAAGCTGGTGATGGTGCCGACGTCCTCCCAGTAGCCGCCGGCGACGTAGCCGTAGACCGGGGCACCGGCGGCGACCAGACGGGGGAAGACGTCGCCGGACCAGTCGACGGCCTCCCCGGCCGGGACGTGCGCGAGCACCTCGGGCTCCATCACGTAGATGCCGGTGTTCACCGTGTCGGAGAACACCTGCCCCCAGGTCGGCTTCTCCAGGAAGCGGGAGATCCGCCCGTCCTCGCCGGCGATGACGATGCCGAACTCCAGCGGGTCGGGCACCGACCGCAGCGCGACGGTGACCAGCGCCCCGCGGGCCCGGTGGTAGGCGACGAGCGCGGTGAGGTCGATGTCGGTCAGCGCGTCACCGCTGATCACCAGGAACCGCTCGTGCCGCAGCGCGTCCTCGGCGTTCTTCACACTGCCCGCGGTGCCCAGCGGGGTGGTCTCCGTGGCGTACGACAGGTGCATGCCCAGCTCGTCGCCCGACCCGAAGTAGTTCCGGATCATGGCGGCCAGGAACTGGACCGTCACGACGGTCTCGTCGAACCCGTGCCGCTTGAGCAGCCGCAGGACATGCTCCATGATCGGGCGGTTGACGACGGGCAGCAGCGGCTTCGGCAGGTTCGCGGTCAGCGGCCGCAGCCGGGTGCCCTCGCCGCCCGCCATGACGACGGCTCTCAAGGCTTACCTCCCGATCTTCCCGGGCACCGGTCCGGAGGCCGGCCCGGCCGATCCGGCTGATCCGGCCGATCCGGCTGATCCGGCCGATCCGGCTGATCCGGCTGATCCGGCTGATCCGGCTGATCCGGCTGATCCGGCCGATCCGGCTGATCCGGAGGCGGGTGGCCGGGCGCGCTGTTCCACGGCCAGCCGGCGGGCCTGTTCGAAGTACAGGAGACCGGACCACCAGTACAGGGCGGTACCCCAGATGGCGAACGCCCACCCGACAGGACGGGCTGCCGTCGCCAGCCAGGAGTCGCCGGCGGACAGCAGCAGCAGCGGGAAGGCGTACAGCAGGTTGAAGGTGGCCGCCTTGCCCAGATAGTGCACGGGCAGCGTGGTGCCGACGTGGAGGCGGCGCAGGATCGGCACCAGCCCCAGCAGGACGGCGTCCCGGGCGACGAGCACCAGCGCGAACCACAGCGGGACGATGTCACGCAGAGTAAGCGCGATGATCGTCGCGAGGATGTAGAGCCGGTCCGCCAGCGGGTCGAGCACCACCCCGAGGCGGCTGGTCTGGTTCAGGACCCGGGCGAGCTTGCCGTCCAGGTAGTCGCTGACCCCGGCGAACGCGAGCACCCCGAGGGCGGCGCCGTCCGCCTCCGGCCCGAGGGCCAGCCACAGGAACAGCGGGACGCCCAGCAGGCGCAGGCCGGACAGCAGGTTCGGAATGGTCCAGATCCGGTCGGAGGCCTGCGTAGCCGCCGTCACGCCGAGTGCCTCCTCCCCGACCCGGCCACGCGCGGACAGCCGTGACAGCCGCTGGCGCCGGCAGGCGCCACAGGGCTGGCAGTCCCCAGCGGCTCGCGCGCCGACCTGGCGGACGCGGGTCGTCCCCCAGACGCTAGCGGATAAGCGCAGGCAGGGTCATCGTGTGCCGGGCAGGACGGGCACCGCGGAGGCGGCGGCAGCGGGCCGCCGCCGGTCACATGATGCGGCCGACCTTGTAGGTGGAGCTGTAGATGGGGCGCAGCGAGACGACGCCGCCGGTCTGCGGCGCGGCCCACATGTAGCCGTTCCCGGCGTAGATGCCCACGTGGTAGATGTTGCCCTCGGTGCCGTAGAAGATCAGGTCGCCGGGCCGCTTCCCGGACTGCGGGACGTGCGTCGACACGTTGTACTGCCCCTGCGCCGTACGTGGCAGCGAGCGCCCGAGCTGCTTGAAGACGTACTGCACCAGGCCCGAGCAGTCGAACGAGTAGGGCCCCTCCGCACCCCACACGTACGGCTTGCCCTTCTGCAGCGAGGCCAGGTAGACAGCCTTCTCCCCGATGGAGCTACCCGGGATCACCGAGGGGATCGCCTGGCTGATCGCCGGGCGCGGCGCCACCGGCGCCTTGATGGTGATCGTGGCGGAGCTGGCCACCGAGGGCCGCAGAGCGCTCGTGCCGTCGAACACCGCGGTGATCGTGGTGGTACTCAACAGGCGCGCGGTGACCTGGGCCTGGCCGCCTGCGTCGGTGGTCAGCGCGGTGGACGTCTGCCACTTCGGCCCGTTCACCACGACGATGCGGACCTGCTGGTTGCCCAGCGGGGCACCGCTGGCCTCCTGGGCCCGCACGGTGAGGACGACCGGCGCGTTCGGCGCGACGGTGGAGTTGTCCGCGGACAGCGCCACCCGGGTGAAGATCGGGTCAGGGGCGGCGATGGCACCCGCGAGCGGTGCTGCCACGGCCGCCGCCGTCGCCTCCGGCGAGTCGGCGGCGCCGCCGCCCTGACCGGGGAGCACGGAGGCGGTCTGGGTCGCGCCCGGCTCCAGGGACGCCGGGGCCTCCGGGGTGGACGGCACTGTCGCGGCGAACGCGGCGGTGGAGGCGGCGAGCGTTCCGGTGGTGAACGCGGCGATCGTCGCGGCCCGCCGCGGCGGGTGGGAGGCACCCCGCCGGGAGCCGGTGCCGGATCGGACGTTCGAGGAGCGCGACCGCCCCTTGACGAACTGGTCCCAGTCCTCGGGCAGCCAGGCAATTCCGCGACGGGGCAACGCGTGTCCTTCTCTCTCCGGCGCCTGCAACACACGCTGCCGGATACAGCAGCGCGCCGTCCCGCCGGCCCGGGGCTTGGCCGGTGGAACCGGGTCCGTCATCCAGCCGACCGGGGGGCGACCACCTGCCCACCGGGACCGCTGACGGCCCTTGTCCCGCCCCACCTGTCTCGGAGGGGAAGTCGAGCCGGGGACGGGACACGGCGCATCGGCTCGACGCTTTACATACATCGGACAGTGCTCGGCACTCTCGAATAGCTCTGCACACAGGTGCCGAAGCTGAAGATAGTGGACTTCGGCACATGTCCGACAATCACCCCCCTCACAACAATCACCCACCCTGCGGTGTGATCACCATGTGGAAATGCCTGCTTACTTTCCGTCGAATCAAGCCCGCAGGCACACGGCCGCCGACGATCGCCCATGCACCCCGGGGGGCGGCACCGACGCCTGCCTGGTATAGGAATTCAGCCGGCCCGGGGCCCGCCGGCATCGCGCTGCTCCGGGCCGCCGAGGCCGCCCACGGCGATCGCCGAACGGTCCCGCGCAGCGCCGGGCGGTGGCGCCGGAACACCGGCGCGCCGCAGCCCGGCAATGCGCCCGAAACAGAATGCGTGGGCAACGCACACATCCCGCACCAACCTTGGTGGAGTGTCACCCGCGCCGCACAGGGGCACCCCGGAGCATCCGGGATGCAGCCCGGGATGGACCAGCGAACGGGTGGATCCCTGGCCCGACCGACCCAGGACACTCGGGATGTCCGGGATGTCCGGGCGGTCGACTGGCACACCCGAGCTGGTCGGGCGCGATCCGGCCACGAACTCCGGCAGCGGGGACCACGGTTTCGAYGCGGTGACGCACCACCGCAGGCCCGACAACACGGGAACGCTGCAGCCGTGAACGATGCTACGGAAAAGCAAAAGCCCCCGCTGCCACGAATGGCAGAGAGGGCTTTCCTCCTGTCGGGACGACAGGATTTGAACCTGCGACCCCCAGACCCCCAGTCTGGTGCGCTACCAAGCTGCGCCACGTCCCGTACTACCCAACATTACCCTACCGGAGATCCGGCGTCCCGCCGGGGCCGGGCCGCCTCCCGGTGTGACACCGGGTGCGGTGCGCCCCCGCCGCACCTGCCCGCGCCTGGCCGGAACCAGACCCGCGGAGAAGCACTTCCGGGACACCCGACTTTACCGCACCGCTGATCGTCGACGGCCGCCGGGGCACCGTACCCGGCGCCCACGCCGGGACACCAGGTCCGGGACACCAGGTCTCCGGGACACCAGGACGCACGCGAGACCGGCCGGTGTGGGACCCACACCGGCCGACCCACGTGCTCTTCCCTGGGGGAGAACCGATCAGACGGATCCGTGACCGCGGCGACGCATCCCCGCGCCGATCAGGAGGGCACCGAGGCCGGCCCCTGCGATCGGCAGCAGCGGGGAGCTGTCCCCGGCGACGCCGCCGCCACCAGCACCGACGCCACCGGCCGGAGCACCGCCACCGCCACCGACGCCGACGCCGACGCCGCCGCCCGCGATGACTCCACCGACCGGGCAGTCCCTGTCCTTGTCCTTGTCGGCGAACCAGTCGTCGTCCTTGCGCTCGTCGACCTTGTCCTTGTCGTCGACCCTGTCCTTGTCGTCGACCCTGTCCTTGTCGTCGATGGCGGCCCGGGCGACCTTGTCGTCCTTGTCGTCCCTGTGCTCGCCGTCCTTGTCGTCCTTGTCGCCGCCGAACCAGTCCTCGGACTTCCTGTCGTCACACCGACCCTTGTCATCGAAGAGGTCGGCGTGCGCGGCCGTCAGGCCCGGCCCGAAGGTGAGGATGACGGAGGCCGCGCTCGACATGGCGAGAAGCGCGGCGCTCCGTCCCATTCCCTTCTTCATCTGGTCCCCTCTCTCACGCATGGTTATGGCTTGGTCACTGCGAGTGACACCATAACGAGGAGTCGTCCGGATGGGACGCAGCGAGACGGCGTGGTGCGACAGCTCCGGGCGGACAGCGGCCGAGCGGCGGACAGTGTGGCCTTCCATTGCGGGACATGACCCGAGCCACGCCCCGTGAGCCCATCGCCCACCCTGCGTCGATGCGGCCAGCCCGCCCCCGCACTCCCGCGCGCCGCCGCGAGCGATTACAGCCCGCATCCTCAGCGTGCCGATAACCTCACGTTGCGTAGTTCCTGGCTGCCGTGCCGGGAGCCGCCCGGAGGACGGGAGAGCGCCGTGAGACGTGGAACGGCAGGACCGCAGCCGGCACGGATGACGTTCTCCCGTCTCCTGCTGGTGGCGGGCGTGGTGCTGATCGTCGGAAGCGGGTTCCGCCTGGCGGACGTCGGCTCCGACCCGCCATCCGACACCGAGCGGGTCGCCATCAGCGACCTGGGCACCGCGGCGGGCAAAACGGGAGCTCCGGCCGTGCCCGGCGGTTCCGGTGCGACCCCCGTGCCGTCACTGCCGCCCGTCGTGGTGACCGACCCGACGCGGCTGCGGATCCCGGTCATCGGGCTGGATGCACCGATCGTCCGGCTCGGCCTGAACGCCGACGGCACCCTGGAGGTCCCGAAGAAGTGGCAGGACGTCGGCTGGTACGACAAGGGCCCGGCGCCGGGAGCTCTCGGCCCGTCCGTCCTCGTCGGCCACTACGACTCGACCAGCGGGCCGGCCGTGTTCTACCGCCTGCGCGCGCTGCGGGCCGGCGACCAGATCGAGGTCGCGTCCCCGACCGGCGTCACCACGACCTTCACCGTCGACCGGACGGAGGACGTGACCAAGACGGAGTTCCCCACCGACCGGGCGTACGGGCCGGTGAACCGCCCCGAACTCCGCCTGATCACCTGTTCCGGCGCGTTCGACGACAGCACCAACCACTACCTGAACAATCTGATCGTCTACGCCCACGCCAACAGCCCGCCCGCCCCGGCGGCCGCAGGAGTGCCTGGGACGCCTGGGACGCCCCCCGGCACCGTCTCGCCTGCCGTGCCCGGTGCCACCACCCTGGTCCCGGTCCCGGCGGTACCCGGGCCAGCCGCAGCGACGCCGTCAGCGCCTCAGCCGGCTCAGGGGATGYCCCCGGCTTCGGCTGCGGCCCCGCCCGCCCGGGCCGTGCCGCCGGTCCCGCCCCCGGCCTGACGCCTCGCTCGGGAGACGTCCCGGCGGTCCGGTGGTGTCCGCCCGGCCAGCGTCAGACGCGGCCGAACGGCTCCGGGTAGACGAACACGCCGCTGATCGATGCCTGCCAGGTGGCGAGGGTCCGGATCTGGAAGTGCCGGCCCCACTCGGGCACTGGCGCGGCGATGCCGTGCTCGGAGCCAGGCCGGAACCCGAAACGCGCGTAGTAGCCCGGGTCGCCGAGGAGGCCGACGAGCGGCTCACCGAGGGCGTCCGCGGCGCCGAGCACCGCGTGCATGAGCGCCTGGCCGACCCCCCGCCGCTGGTGCGACGGCCGGACAGCGAGTGGTGCGAGTGCCAGCGCGGGCGTCCCGCCTGCCCGGCCACGGGTGCACAGCACGTGGCCGACGATCTCACCGGTGGCGCTCACGGCGACGAGTGAGAGTGCGGGCAGCCAGGCTCCGCTGAGGCGCAGCTCGTCCAGCAGCGTGACCTCGGCAGGCACCGCCGCCGGGCGGCCCGCCTCACCGAACGCCTCGGCTGTCACCTCGCGGGCAGCCTGGACATCCCGCGGCTCCTCGCGCCGGACGAGCATCGGGCGGCCCCTTCGGTCTCCGCGGTGGGAGGTCAGCGGTGGCGGTCGGGGCGCTCCCGCACGCGGATCGAGATCTCGATCGGGGTGCCGGCGAAGCCGAAGTCCTCCCGCAGCTTCCGCTCCAGGAAGCGCCGGTAGGCCGGCTCCAGGAAGCCGGTGGTGAACACGACGAACCGCGGCGGGCGCACCCCGGCCTGGGTGGCGAACAGGACCCGGGGGATCTTCCCGCTCCGCGACGGCGGCGGTGTGGCGCCGACGATCTCGCCGAGCCAGGAGTTGAGCCGCCCGGTCGGGATTCGGGTGCCCCAGGATTCGAGCGAGGTACGCAGGGCCGGGGCGAGGCGGTCGGTGGCGCGCCCGGTGCGGGCGGAGATGTTCACCCGCGGGGCCCAGGCGACGCGACCCAGATCCCGGACGATCTCCTGCTCGAGGTCGAGGCGGCGCTCGGTGTCGAGCAGGTCCCACTTGTTGAACGCCAGCACGAGCGCGCGGCCGGCCTCGGTGACCATGCTGATGATCCGCTGGTCCTGCTCGGTGACCGGCTCGTCCGCGTCGAGCAGCACGATGGCGACCTCCGCCGCCTCCAGCGCCGCGGCGGTGCGCAGGGAGGAGTAGTACTCCGCGCCGGAGGCCTCCTTCACCCGTCGCCGCAGACCGGCGGTGTCGATGAACATCCAGGTCTCGCCGCCGACGGTGACGAGCTCGTCGACCGGGTCGCGGGTCGTGCCGGCGACGTCGTCCACCAGCGAGCGCTCCGAGCCGACCAGCTTGTTCAGCAGACTGGACTTGCCCACGTTCGGCCGGCCGATCAGCGCCACGCGCCGCGGTCCGTCCTCCTCGGTGAACTGCTCCCGCGGGGCCTCGGGCAGCACCGCGAGGACGGCGTCGAGCAGGTCACCGCTGCCGCGGCCATGCAGCGCGGAGACGGGATACGGCTCCCCCAGGCCGAGGCTCCACAGCGCGGCCGCGTCGGCCTCGGCGCGGGCGTCGTCGACCTTGTTCGCGGCGAGGACGACCGGCCGGCCCGACCGGTGCAGGACCCGGGCGACGGCCTCGTCCGCATCGGTGGCCCCGACGGTGGCGTCGATGACGAACAGCACCCCGTCGGCCGTGTCGATCGCGGCACGGGCCTGCTCGGCGACCCGCCCGGCCAGGCCGCGGGCGTCCGGCTCCCAGCCGCCGGTGTCGACGACGGTGAACCGCCGCCCGTTCCAGACCGCGTCATAGGCGACCCGGTCCCGGGTGACGCCCGGGACGTCCTCGATGATGGCCGCGCGGCGCCCGAGAATACGGTTGACCAGCGTCGACTTGCCGACGTTGGGCCTGCCGACGACCGCGAGGACGGGCTGGCCACCGGTGGACGACCCGCCCGGAAGCCCGGGCTCGCCCTGCACGGGCAGGCCGGCCCCGCCCACGGCGTCATCGTGCACGGCGGCGGCGAGGTCTTCGATGTTCATGATCTGCTGTACTCCGCGTGAACTGGACATCTCGGTGGGGGACGACGAGCTGTCCTTCCGCGGACGGCGGGCCTAGTACTCCAGTGACGGCAGTACTCCAGTGACGGTGGTGGCGCACCCGGAACAAACAGCGATCCGGTAGAACTTACTCCGCGCCGGGCGATTCCAGAGCGGCGCCGGCACGCGCTGTTGCCAGATGGTCGGCAAGGCGTACCCGGATGTCCTCCGCGACGGCGGCCAGCGCCCGCCGGGAACGGGGGTTCACCGGCACCTCCACCTCGAACGGCTCACCGAACACCACCCGGACCTTCACCGAGCGGCGCGGCCAGCGCGCCCCCCGCGGCAGCGCCGCGCCGGTGTTGATGCAGGCCACCGGCAGCACCCGGCACCGACCGTGAACAGCGAGGTAGGCGATGCCGTGCTGGACGGCCGCCATCTCGCCGCTGCCCCGGGTGCCCTCGGGGAACACCCCGATCGCCCCGCCGCGACTCAGTTCGTCCAGCGCGGTGTGCAGGGCGGCCCGGTCCGGGCGCCCGCGGTCGACCGGGATCTGGCCGACGAACATCAGCAGCCGGCCCACGATGCCCTTGTACATCTCGGACTTCACCAGGCACCGCACTGTGCGCGGCGCCTCGATGACGACCAGCGGGCCGTCCATCCAGCTGCTGTGGTTGCCCGCGAAGATCAGCGGCTCGTCCCGCGGAACCTTCTCCCAGCCCTCGTGGGTGACGCTCATCACCAGGTGGTTGAGCACCTGGCGCACCGGTGGCTTGAGCACCCGGTGGGTGATGTCGTTGAACGGCTTCGACTCGGCGCCGCGGTGCGCGGGCCCCGTCTGCGCCTGCCGCGCCACGGGACGCCCGCCCGGGCGGGACGCGGCGAGCTCGGAGGCCTCGGCCGGCCGCACCCGCGCCACCGATGCCTCCGCTCCCTCCGCTGCCCCCTCCGGCACACCGGGCTTCGCGAGACCGGTCTGCGCCTCATCGGGTTCCGCCGCCCCGGTCGCCGGGATCGCGGCACCAACCGGCGTGGCCGGGGCGGGCGGCGTGGGCGCGGCCGCGGGGGCCGGCGGCGCCGGCGTGGCCGCGGGGGCCGGCGGCACCGCCGGGGGCGCGGGGTCGAGGGGGTGGTCGGCGGTCGTCATGGGGTCGCGGCGAGCAGGTGCTGGCTCTGGCGCAGGACTTCGTCCACCACCTCGGGGACGGAGAGCGCACTGGAATCCAGCACGATGGCACCGTCCGGAACGGACAGCGGGTCAGCTGTCCGCGTGCTGTCGAGCGCATCGCGGCGGTCCAGCTCGGCGAGGGTGCGGGCGACGTCGTCGACGCCCTTCTCCCCCAGCTGCCGGGACCGGCGCAGGGCCCGCACCTCGGTCGACGCGGTGAGGAAGACCTTGACCGGGGCGTCCGGCGCGACGACCGAACCGATGTCGCGGCCCTCGACCACGATGCCGCCGGCGGCGAGCGACTCGGCGATGATCTCCCGCTGCTGGGCGACCAGCCGGGAGCGGACCGCGGACACCGCGGCGACCGCGCTCACCGCGTTGGTGACGGCCCGGGTGCGGATCTGCTCGTCGACGTTGTCCCCGTCCACCGCGATCGACGGCCGGTCGGGGTCGGTGCCGACGGTGAGCACCGTGCGCTCGGCGACCTCGGCCACCGCCGACGGGTCCTCGATGTCGATGCGCCGCTCCAGGGCGACCTGGGTGATCGCCCGGTACATGGCGCCCGTGTCCAGGTAGCGCAGGCCCAGCCGGCGCGCGATCTCCCGAGAGACGGTGCTCTTGCCGGAGCCGCCCGGGCCGTCGACCGCCACCACCAGGCCGGTCGGGGTGAACGGGGCGGTGCCGGTCCCGGCGGGCGCCGGGACGGGAACTGAGGAGGGCCATACGGCGCTCTGCTCCGCGCCCCTCTGCTGCTCCGTCCTGAGTACCTCGTCGTGGCTGCCGGTGGCCGTAACCCCCGGCGAAGCGGACCCGTCGTCGGGGCTCACCCGTCTCCTCCGTCCGGACGCGCGTCTGTCGACTCGCTGTTTCCTGTCCTCACCGGGCCGGCGGCGCCCGACCTGCACGCCGACGGCCTGGATCACAGGCCGTTGGTCCCTGCGGCACCTGCCAGGTGGCCGACCCGGATCAGGCTACTCGCTGGTCCGTCACGAACGGCGGTATGCCGTCCATCCGGCCCTCGTCAGCCGCTCGACCAGGCCGTCCGCACCGGCCGGGTCGACGGCGATCTCGACGATGCCGGCCGGGGCGTCGAGGCTGTGCTCGAACGGACCGACATCCTCGATGTTCACCTCCCACTGGCCGATCACCGCAAACAGCGCCGCGAGCTGGCCCGGGCGGTCGTCGAGCACCACACCGACCCAGCCCCACGGAAGTGCCTGCGCGCCCGCCTTGCGGGGCAGCCGTGCCCGGCCGTGATGGCCGCGGCCCATGGCGCCCGAGACGGCGGCGACGGCCTCGTCCCGGCTGCCCTCGGCCAGCACGTCGGCGAGGTGGGTGAACTCCCGCCCCAGCCGGCGCACCCGTTCGGCGATGTGCGACCGGTTCCCCTCGATGATCGAGGCCCACAGCCCGGCGTCGCTGTCGGCGAGGCGGGTCGTGTCCCGGAAGCCCTGGCCGACGAACGGCAGGTCGTGCGGGTCGAGATCGAGCACGGTGCCGGCGAGCACGCTCGCGACGAGCTGCGGCACGTGCGAGACGACGGCCATCGTCGCGTCGTGCCGCTCCGGGGTCGTGCGCACCGGGATGGCGCCGCAGGACAGGGCGAGCGCGGCGGTGGCCGCCACCGCCGCCGCCCCGGTGTGCGGCACCGGGCAGACGGCCCAGACCCGCTCGGCGAAAAGGTCCGCGCGGGCCGACACTGCCCCGTGCCGCTCCCGGCCTGCGATGGGATGGGCGGGGCACCAGCTGCCGAGGTCGCACCCGAGCTGGACCGCTTCGACCAGCGGGCGCATCTTCACACTGCCGGCGTCGCTGACCGTGGCCGCGAGCCCGCTCCGCTGCAGTTCCCGCAGCTCGGCGGCGACCGTCGGCAGGGGTGTGCAGATCACCGCGTGGTCGACCCGCTCGCCCTGCCAGGGCCGCCCGGCGCCCATCGCTTCGGCGAACTTGACCTGGGCCTCGTCGGTGTCGCGCAGGAGCACCTCGACGCCGCGGGCGGTCAGGGCCAGCCCGATGCTCGTGCCGATCAGCCCGGACCCGACCACCGCCACCCGCCGCAGCTCGGGCAGGTGCGCGTCGTCCCACACGAGCGGGTCTGCCACCGAGGCCTCGACGCCGGGCCGCACGTAGGGCGGAGCGAAGCGGCCCGTCCCACCCGCAGGCCCGGCTGTCACAGGCCTGCGGCCTTGTGGAGCGCCCCGACCTCGTGCCGGGTGAGGTGGCGGGCACGGCCAGCCCGCAGCGTGCCGAGCGTCACCGGCCCGAACGAGACCCGGACGAGCCGGTGCACCGGGTGCCCCACGCTCTCCATGAGCCGGCGCACCACGTGCTTGCGCCCCTCGTGCAGAACGAGCTCCATCATCACCCGGGACGCGGCGACGTCGATGATCCGGGCGGAGTCGACCGCGACCGGACCGTCCTCGAGGTTGATGCCCRCGCGCAGTCGCCGCGGGAGATCCTTGCGTACCGGGCCGCTGATCTCGACGTAGTAGGTCTTCGCCACCCCGAAGGAGGGATGCGTCAGCCGGTGGGCGAGCTCGCCGTCGTTCATGACGAGCAGCAGGCCCTCGCTCTCGCCGTCGAGCCGCCCGACGTGGAACAGGCCGGGCCCGAACTCGGTGAGCAGGTCGGCGATGGTCGGGCGGCCCCGATCGTCGGACATCGCCGAGAGGATGCCGCGGGGCTTGTTGAGGGCCAGGTACGTCAGGCCGGCGCGGGTGACGATGCGCTCACCGTCGACCTCGATCACCGCGCGCTCGGGATCGACCCGGCGGCCCTGCTCGCGCACGACCTCGCCGTCGACGCTGACCCGCCCGGCGTCGATCAGCTCCTCGTTGTGCCGGCGGGACCCGATGCCGGCCGACGCCAGCACCTTCTGCAGGCGGATGCCCTCGGACGCCTGGCGGTCACGGCCGGGGGCGGCGCCGGAGGAGTCGGATGCGGTGCTGTTCATGACGCCACGATGTCATCGACATCGGCCACCCCGGGAAGCAGGGGTGCCAGCCGCGGCAGCTCGTCAAGGCCGCGCAGCCCCATCCGCTCCAGGAAGTAGTCGGTGGTCCGGTAGAGGATCGCGCCGGACTCGTGGTCGTGGCCRCACTCCTCGATCAGGTTGCGGGCGGTGAGGGTGCGGATGACCCCGTCCGCCGAGACGCCGCGCACCGCCGCGACCCGCCCCCGGCTGACCGGCTGCTGGTAGGCGACGATCGCGAGGGTCTCCAACGCCGCCTGGGACAGCCGCGCCGACTGCCCCGCCAGCACGAAGCGCTCCACCCAGGGCGCGCACTCGTCGGCGGTGTAGAGCCGCCAGCCGCGGCCCACATGCCGCAGCCGGAAGCCGCGCTCCTCCCGCTCGTACCGCCCGGCCAGTTCGGCGAGCAGCCGCTCGACCCGACGGGCGGGGATGTCGAGCGCGGTCGCGAACTCGGCGATGCCCACCGGCCGCTCGGCAACTGTCAGCACCGCCTCGACGAGCGTGGTGTCCGACGGGCGGACCGGCTCCACGCCGGGAGGCGGGCGCCTCGCCTGCCCCGCCGTCGGAGCCGGCGCCACCGGCTCCGCCGCGGGCTCGGGCACGTCCGCGACGCTGGTTCCGGCCGGAGTGGCTTCCTCTGTCACGCGGTCGATCTCCTCGGTCGTCTCGGTCGCCTGGGCCGGCCGCCCAGCTCGACCAGGTCCTCCTGCGGTGGCAGGCCCTCCCCCGCCCCCGCCGGCAGACCCGGGTCGTGCCCGGGTACGGGGTCGTACCCGGGTACGTCCGGCTCGTCCTCGCCAGAGTAGAGCGAGGCACCGACAGGACGGTCCTCGTCCTCGGCACGGGCCACCCAGCGGACGATCAGCTCGCCCAGCGGCCGCTCCTGCTCGAAGTCGATGCGGCCCTCCCGGAACAGCTCCAGCAGGGCGAGGAACCGGGCCACGATCTCGATCGTCTCGAGCAGGCCGACGCAGAGCACCCCGAAGGAGGCCGACCCCAGTTCGCGGAGCATCCCGATCACGGCGATCATGTGCTCGCGGACGCTGACCCGCGGCAGGTGCACGTGGTCGGTCGCCACCTGCGGCGGCAGCGGCGGCTCCCGCAGCCGGGAGGCGAGCGCCGCCAGTTCGGACGGACCGATGGTGATCTGGACCTCGGGCAGCGCGGCGGCGTACCGGGGCTCCAGCGGCACGGCCCGGGCGACGAACCGCGACTCCAGCGCCATCATGGCCGTGAAGATCGCGGCGGCCTCCTTGTAGGCCTTGTACTGGAGCAGCCGGGCGAAGAGCAGGTCGCGGGCCTCCAGCAGCGCGAGGTCCTCGGCCTCGTCGTCGGAGATCGCACCGGGAAGCAGCCGGGCGGCCTTCAGGTCGAGCAGAGTGGCCGCGATCACCAGGAACTCGGTGGCCTGCCCCAGGTCGAACCGGTCCCCCAGTCGCCGGATGTGCGCGACGAACTCGTCGGTCACCTTCGACAGCGCCACCTCGGTGACGTCCATCCGGTGCTTGGCGATGAGCGAGAGCAGCAGGTCGAACGGCCCGGAGAAGTTCTCCAGCTCCACCACGAACGGCACCGTGCGCCCGCCCCGCGCGGTGGACGCCGCCGCCGAGCTGGCCGCAGCGCCGGCCCCCGCACCGGATGCCGCACCGGATGTGGAGACAGCGTCGGCAGCGGCGTTCGCCGTGGGGCCGTCCGCGGCGGGTTCAGGCGTGTCGAGGCCTCCGTCGGCACCGGGTCCGGGGAGGTCCATGTCGGCGGTCAGGGCAGGTCGATGCCGATCAGCGAGCCCAGGCCGCGCAGGAGCGGAAAGACCAGCTGGCCGAGCACGGACGGGAAGCCCGGGAACAGCACCGGAAGAATGATCACCGCGAGCAGGATCGCGAGCCCGATGTTGCTGTCGGTGAGCCGGTGGTTGGCCCGGCGCCAGCCGTCTGACTGCGGGCCGAGCAGGAACAGGATGCGCCCGCCGTCCGCCGGCGGGACCGGCACCAGGCTCAGGATGCACAGGGAGGCGAAGGTGATCGCCATCCACAGCAGCAGCTCGATACCGAAGGTGCTGCCGACGATCTCCGCCGCCCGGTCACCGGTGTCGATCAGCACCCGGCGGGTCAGCGCCCGGGCGCCGGCGAGGGCCCCCAGGGCCAGCAGCGCGTAGGCCAGCGGCCCGGCGAGCAGCGCGGCGGCCACGTGGAAGCGGCGCTTGCGCCAGACGTCGTTCATCTGGATCGGCTCCGCCCAGCCGGCCCCGCCGAGCAGCACGCCCACCCAGCTGAAGGGACTGATCCGCTGCGTCCCGAGGCTGGCGGTGAGCCGCCCGGAGCGACGGGGCACCGGATCCCGGGCCAGCCGGGCGGCGAGGATCTGCGCGGCGTCGTGCGCGACGATGCCGATGACGAAGGCGAGCACGATCCCGAGCAGTGCCGCTGGCTCGGCAAGGTGAAACAGCACGGCGTTTGTTCCGTCCCCGATCGGTTGTCCTACTTCGGGACCCGCCGACCGGATCCCATCCCCACACGACCGCACCCCCCGGCCGCCCACGCCACCGCCCGCCGTTCACCGCCCGGGCCGTGCCGCCCGCACACCGCCGAGACGACGGGGCGGTGCGGGAACGGCCCGGGCGGTGGTTCAGCCGACGGCCGGCGGTGTTGCGTAACGGGCCATCAGCTCACGGGCCAGACGACGGTATCCGGCTGCGCCGACCGATGTGGGTGCATACGTCGTGATCGGCTCTCCGGCGACGGTCGTCTCGGGAAAACGGACCGTGCGGTTGATCACCGTGTGGAATACCTCGTCCGGGAAACGCTCGACAACCCGGGCGAGCACCTCACGGGCGTGCAGTGTCCGCGCGTCGTACATGGTCGCCAGAATCCCCGCCAGTTCCAGGCGGGAGTTGAGTCGCTCGCGCACCTTGTCGATGGTCTGCAGCAGCAGTGCGACCCCGCGCAGGGCGAAGTACTCGCACTCCAGCGGAACCATGACCGCGTCGGCAGCGGTGAGCGCGTTCACGGTGAGCAGACCCAGCGAGGGCTGGCAGTCGATGAGGATGACGTCGTAGCCGTCCATGACGGGGGCGAGCGTGCGGGCCAGGCTGTGTTCCCGGCCGACCTCGGAGACCAGCAGCACCTCGGCCGCAGACAGGTCGATGTTGCTTGGCAGCAGGTCAAGACCCTCGACCTGGGTCTCGACGATGGTGTCCTGGATGTCGGCGTCGCCGCCGAGCAGCAGGTCGTGCACCGTGACGTCGAACTGCATCGGGTTGATGCCCAGGCCCACCGAGAGGGCGCCCTGCGGGTCGAAGTCGACGAGCAGAACCCGGCGGCCGTACTCTGCGAGCGCGGCACCGAGGTTGATCGTGCTGGTGGTCTTGCCCACCCCGCCCTTCTGGTTGCACATCGCGACGACCCAGGCGGGGCCGTGGGACGTCAGCGCGGCCGGCACGGGGAACGCCGGCATGGGACGGCCGGTCGGGCCCGGCTTGCCGACACCCTGGTCGGCGGTGTCCTCGCCGCCGACCTCCAGCCGGCCGTCCTCGGACAGGCGAGGCTCGCCGACCGTCACCTCGCCGTAGTAGCGGCGGCCCCCCGGACCGGAGACCGCGGAGTCGGAACGGACCACGAAGTACCTGCTCCTCACGACTGCTCGGACAGCCCCGGGCTGTTACTGGATCGGTTCTTGCTCTGTGTCGGCTGTTACTGCGTCTTCGGCGGAGATCTCCTCCTGTGACGAGCAGAAACGGACCGGTTGGAGCGTACCGACCCGGACCCGGTATCAGCGGTCTCGGGGCCCGCCCGTCGGCGTGTCGTGTTCCACGGAGCATGCGCGGCCCGAACTTCGGTGCCCACCCGGTGCGTTTCGCGCTGATATCGGTGGTACCGGACGCCCGGCCGCTTCCGCACCTGGCGAGCGCCACCCAGGGCGACATTGCCGGCGGGTGACCGACGGGTGTTGGCTGAGCCGAAATCACCCGCGACACAGTCACGACGAATGGGAGTGCCATGACCGAGGGCCCGCAGGCAGTGACGGTGGAGGCGGTCGTCGCCGCAGGGAAGGGCGCGCCGGTGGCCCTCACCCGGATCGTCGTGCCGGCGCCCGGCCCCGGCGAGGCCCGGGTGCGGGTGCAGGCCTGCGGCGTCTGTCACACCGACCTGCACTACCGCGAAGGCGCCATCAACGACGACTACCCCTTCCTGCTCGGCCACGAGGCCGCGGGCACGGTCGAGGCCGTCGGCGAGGGCGTGACGTCCGTCGCCCCCGGCGACTACGTCGTGCTCGCCTGGCGCGCCCCCTGCGGGATCTGCCGATCCTGCCTGCGCGGAGCGCCCTGGTACTGCTTCGACTCCCGCAACGCCGCCAACCCGATGACGCTGGAGGACGGCACCCCGCTGTCGCCGGCGCTGGGCATCGGCGCCTTCACCCCGCTGACGCTGGTCGCCGCCGGGCAGTGCGTCAAGGTCGACCCGGACGTCCCACCGCAGGCCGCGGGCCTGATCGGGTGCGGGGTGATGGCCGGTTTCGGCGCGGCGGTGAACACCGGGCGGGTCGGCCTGGGCGAGACCGTGGCCGTGTTCGGCTGTGGGGGTGTCGGTGACGCGGCCATCGCCGGCGCGGCCGTGGCCGGCGCCCGCCGGATCATCGCCGTCGACGTCAGCGACCGCAAACTGGAGTGGGCCCGCCGCTTCGGTGCCACCGACGTGGTGAACGCCAGCACCCAGGACCCGGTCGAGGCGGTGCGGGCGCTGACCGGGGGCAACGGCGCGGACGTCGTCATCGAGGCGGTCGGGCGACCCGAGACCTACCGGCAGGCCTTCTTCTCCCGCGATCTGGCCGGGCGGCTCGTGCTGGTCGGGGTGCCCGACCCGTCCATGACCGTCGAGCTGCCGCTCATCGAGGTCTTCAGCCGCGGCGGCTCGCTGGCCTCGTCCTGGTACGGCGACTGCCTGCCGACCCGGGACTTCCCGATCATCACCGATCTGCACCGCCAGGGGCGGCTGAACCTGGCCGACTTCGTCACCGAGACGATCGGCATCGGCGACGTCGAGGAGGCCTTCGCCCGCATGGAGCGCGGCGAGGTCCTGCGCAGCGTCGTCCTGATCTAGCAGCGTCGTCCTGATCTAGCGGAGCGGACACGCGCCCGCCGTTCCGGTGAATCCGGACGGGTGAGACTGACCGGCGCCCTACCTGCCCGCCAGATCGGACGGGTACGGTCGGTCGGGCCGGCCGGCGCTCGGAGCCGGAACCGGCACGGAGAGGAGTCCACGTGACGGTCAGCGGTGGCCAGCGGGTCGACCGAGTCATCACCCGCGGCGAGTTCACCCTCGACGGCCAGACGTTCACCGTGGACAACAACGTGTGGCTCGTCGGCGACGAACGCACGATCGTCGTCGTCGACGCGGCCCACGACCCGTCCATCATCGAAGCCGCGGCCGACGGCCGCCGAGTGACGATGATCATCGCGACGCACGGGCACAACGACCACATCAACGCCGCCGCCGAACTGTCGGACCGGGTGCACGCCCCGATCGCGCTGCACCCGGACGACACAGCCCTGTGGCGCCAGGTCTACCCGCAGCGCTCGCCGGACTCGTCGCTGCGGGACGGCCAGCTCATCCCGATCCCCGGCGGGGAGCTGCGCGTGCTGCACACTCCCGGGCACTCCCCCGGTGGTGTCTGCCTTTACGGGCAGATCAACGGCGACCCGGTTCTCTTCAGTGGCGACACGCTGTTTCGCGGTGGCCCCGGCGCAACCGGGCGCTCCTTTTCCGACTTCCCGACCATTCTTGCCTCGATCCGCGGAAAGCTGCTCAACCTGCCCTCCGAGACCGTCGTGCACACCGGTCACGGTGACGACACGACCATCGGCGAGGAAGCCGTCGACTACGACGACTGGGTGCGCCGCGGGCATTAGCCTCGATCTTTCGCCAGGTGGCTGGGTCGGTTTGTCGGTCGTCCCGCCCCGTTTTTGATGTTGAGTTGTGCTGTCGGGGTGTGACGGGGTGGCCCGCTGTCGCGCGGGCTGGGGCGCTGGTCCACGGYCGGGGATGGTGCGAGGTCGTCGGGACAGGGGCAGGTCCGGGTGGCTATCCGGGGTCGGGTAGCGCGCGCAGGGTGGTCAGGGCCCCAACGGCCAGTGCTGCCCAGGGATGGTGGGCGGGCAGGTGGAGCACGGTGTGTCGTGCATGGCGGGCGAGCCGTCCAGCGATGGTGAACAGCCTGTGCCGTAGGCGTTTCGGTTCCCACCGCCGGGCGGCGTGACCAGCCAGGGCGAGCATCTGGGTCCAGGCGAGCAGATCGAGTGCGAGGGAGACGACGGCGCACCAGACCCTGTTCTGGGTGAAGTCGTGCAGAGGCAGGTTCGCCAGGCCGGTGTCCTTCGCGGTGCGGATCCGGTCCTCGCAGCGGGCCCGGCGGCGGTGACGCAGTTCCAGGTCCGCGAGCTGGCCGCGGGGGGTGTTG
>NZ_MBLM01000103.1 GCF_001854655.1 Parafrankia colletiae
GGGTCAACCATGCCCTGCCATCCCCCAATGCAACAGACCCGTTCCGCCGGCTCCGGACCCGCTGGGAACGGCGCGTCGATATACATCATGATAACTGGGCGGCACGAGCCCCGTGACGGGAGACTGTCATGCGGGGAATCTGTGGGAAGCGGCCGGTGCGACACCGGCCGCCCACCCGGCGCAATCCCCCCCGGCCACCCGACCAGGCGGATTGCGAGGGAGGGTGCCGCGGTCGGTGTCGATGTCGGACCACTGGAGTCCGAGAAGCTCTCCGCGGCGTAGGCCGAGGAAGACCGCCAGGACCACGAGTGCGTACAGCCGGTCACCGGCCRCCGCGTCAGCAGTGCCCGCGCCTGTTCGACGGTCAGGCCGACGTCGCGACGCCGAAGTGCGACGGCTGATGGCGAGGCCCACAGGCAACTCGTTCAGCCAGTACGAAAGCCGAGGTCAAGGAAGCGCCAACAACCGTATCGCCCCGTCCTTGCTCCCGACGGCCAGGGTGCGACCGTCCGGGGAGATCGCTATCGACCAAATCCACTCTATACCCTTTGCCGAGGGTGGCTTGAGCGAAATGGGAGTGGACGGGTTATCCACGTCCCACAGCAGCACCGTACTGTCCCAGCTGCCGCTGGCCAGAATGCGATTGTCTGGTGAGAAGGCCACCGGCCAGACGACGGTTTCGGTGTCGCCGGTGAGGGGCTTGCCGAGGGGGCTGGGTTTGGTTCGGTCAATCACGTTCCACAGCCGCACCTTGCTGTCTTTGCCGCCGCTGGCGAGGGTGCGGCCGTCCGAGGTGAATGCCGCAGAGCCCACCCCGCCGATGTGGCCGGTCAGGATTGTGCTGAGGAGGGGACTGGGCGTGTTGGGCGTGTTCGATGTGTCCCACAGTCGCACGGTGGTATCGAGACTGGTACTGGCCAGGGTGCGACCGTCTGCTGAGAACACTACCGAGGTCACCCAGGCGGTGTGGCCGGTGAGGGGTTTACCGAGGGGGAGTGGGTTGGACCGGTCGCGCACGTTCCACAGT
>NZ_MBLM01000104.1 GCF_001854655.1 Parafrankia colletiae
CCCCCCGCACCTCCCGCCACGTTGATCCCAAAAACCCCCAACTTGAGTTTGTTGGGACTGGTGAAGATTCGCGACTCGGACCGCGCGACGGTCCCGTCGGCGATGGGGTGATTTGGGCGCGGGTTCGACATTAAACGTTCTCGCTTTCGGTCTTGTGCCCACTGAGGCTGAGACTGGTAGGGCTTCGGCGCCATTGAGGGCCGGTGGGGTCGAGCTGTCGGCGGCGCGGACCGCAGGACGTGGCCGCTGCCAGGGTGCGGGCGCGACTGGAGAACCGATCTCCGTCGGCAAAAGAGTCGACGCCCGCAACTTGGTGCCTGTTACTCATGATCTTCCCCACGACGGTCCACCTGAAGCGACAGACTATGCATGTCTGGTTAGTCAAGCACAACTAGGACGCTAGCGGAAGACATGTGATGTGCTCGGTTGCGCCCGGTGCGCTCCCTGCGAAGAGCGCGGGCGCCATCGCCCGCTTCTCACGCCACCTTGTCGGATGGCGACTCCACGACTCGGTGTCGGCATTTCGTCCTGAGCAGGACCGAAGACGTGACTCATCGAGCCGGCTCAGGTGTGGTCCACAGGGGTTCGCCGACAGGCTGCCTTCGAGCCCCATCGTCAGTGATCGTTTGAATCGAGTTGCCGAATCGGACCGCACCCGCCGATCCAGTTCGCGCTGAGGCAGAGGGCCTCTCGCTCTCCAGGAGAGACGAGTGAGCTAAAGCAACTGCACCACTGAGAGGGCCCCCGCCCCACATGACTGTCTCAGCGACCGGGCCTAGGGCTACGGCGTTGCGGCTGCGGGGGTACCGCCGAACCGTTCGCTCATATCGTTGCAGGCGGCTACGAGTGCGTCTCTCGCGCGCTCAACGAACTCGAGGTTCGAACCCTGGGGAAATCCGTACAGGGTTGGGTGYAGCACTGCCCCGTTGGGACCCATCACGGGGACCGTCAAGGTACGCACCTTGGAGGCAGTCTTCTCATCAAGGTCTGCCGGATCATCGAGTCGGGTGATCTGCTGGCCGACA
>NZ_MBLM01000105.1 GCF_001854655.1 Parafrankia colletiae
GGCCTGCTCCAGATGAAGCGGTGGGGACACCAGTGGCTGATCCTCACCTGTTGGACCGGCGTCCTGATGTGGGTCGGCTACGTGGCGAACATGACCGTCTACGCCGACATCCGGTACGACGAAGTAGTGTTCCCGGTTATCGGATGGTGGCTGTACGACATTTTCTACATCACCCCCTTCGTATCCTTGCCGTACCTCCACACGGTGAACCGTGAAATATTCACAGACTGAGCAGGGAGGGGAATTTCGGAGTGACCACTGACGCGAACCCGAAGCCGACAGAGAATAACAAGGGAAAAGAAAAGGGCAAAGAGAGGGCCGAGGTCGCCCTGGGCACGTCCACGCCCTACGCGCGGATGCACACGATCATCAGGCGGACCTGCTACGTGCTGCTCTTCGGCCTGGTCATCGAAGGCGCCCTCACCTTTCCGCTGCTCGCCGCCTGGTACGGGTTCCCGAAACTGTCACTGACCCAGGTGTGCAGCGAGCTAGAGAAGGCCCGCTACTCCGACGCAAGCCGCGAGTGCGACGTGCCCTACGCGTTCCCGGGCCCACCGCTCGCCGGCCCCGCGGAGGCCGAGGGACAGACTACCGCCCGGGACGTCCTGGGCGTACAGCCGAAACCGGGCTACGTGGACATCGACTTCCGGGAGCTCGTGAAGCGTCGCGAGGCCTGCAAGGACTTCGACCCGACGACGCTTCCGGCCCCGCAGAACCAGACCGCCGAGCAGAGGCGACTCGGCGACTACTGCAACTACATCTCGGACGACAGGTAGCGCGACCCGCCGGACCAGAAAGGCCGCGCCAACTCCCGGAGAAGCAACTCATGCTGCGAGTCATTCAGTGGGCAACGGGAAACGTAGGCCGGGAGGGGAGTGTCTGACTATCGGCTCTGGTGCACATTCGGTGGTGACGGACGGTTAGCATTCGTGCGACCTGCCAGGCGTGGTGAAGCGCTTGGCAATACGGACATTCTGGGGCGTCGCCTCTGTGGTGACTGGCGGGTTCGACGC
>NZ_MBLM01000106.1 GCF_001854655.1 Parafrankia colletiae
CACCGTATTCACCGAGTTGGTGTGGCCGGTGAGGGGCTCACCCACCAGGCGGGCACGCTGCGGATCCGAGACATCCCACAACCGCACCATGCTGTCGGTACCGCCGACACTGGCCAGCAGCCCACCCGGCCCGAACGCCACTGCATGCACCGTGCCGGTGTGACCGGTGAGGGGCGGACCGACCTCGCGGACACGCCACGGGTCAGACCTGTTCCACAACCGCACCGTGCCGTCCGCATTGCCGGTGGCCAACAGCCCACTCGACCCGAACGCCAGCGCGGTCACCGGGCCGCCGTGGTTGACGAGGGGCTGGCCAAGCGGATGGACACGCTGCGGATCGGACGTGTTCCACAAGCGCACCGTGCCGTCCGCGCTGCCGGTGGCCAGCAATCCACCCGACGAGAATCCCACCGCGTTCACCTGGTCGGTGTGGCCGGTGAGGGACGTACCGAGTGAGCGGACGTGCTGGGGATCGGAGGTGCCCCACAACCGCACCGTCTTGTCGCTGCTGGCGGTGGCCAACATCCCACCCGGTCCGAACGTCAGCGCGCGGACCTCATCGGTGTGGCCGGTAAGAGGCGGACCGACCTCGCGGACCCGCTGAGGGTCGGAGATATCCCACAACCGCACCGTACTGTCGACGCCACCAGTGGCGAGCAATCCATCCGGGCCGAACGCCACCGTATTCACTGAGTTGGTATGGCCGGTGAGAGGAGCATCGACCGGACGGACATGCTGCGGGTTGGAGGTAATCCACAGGCGTACTGTTTTGTCGGCGCTGCCGGTGGCCAGTAACCCACCCGGTCCGAACATCACCGCGGTTACCGGGAAGGTGTGGCCGGTGAGGGGAGCACCGACCTGGCGGACGCGCTGAGGATCGGACGCATCCCATAGCCGCACCGTGCTGTCGAAGCCGCCGGTGGCCAGCAACCCGCCCGACCCGAACGCCACGGTGAACACCGGGCCGTTGTGACCGGTGAGGGGGCGGTCGATCTGATGGGCGTGCTGCGA
>NZ_MBLM01000107.1 GCF_001854655.1 Parafrankia colletiae
GGCAGCCTGGGAGATCATGAACATTGTGACCCCACACCCATCTTCGACGCGCCGCAAATCAGCCACGACATCGGATGAGATGGTCAAGGACACATCTGCCGCACGGTACGTCGGTTCAGCCGGCCGGGGCCGGTGGGGGCTTATCGTGGATTCACCCGGAGCATCCGCCAGCGTGTCTGCCCAATACTTCAAATGGTGATGTAATGCGGACTCTGGATCGGTGGGCTGACCGAGCACGGCCTGTTGCCAGACCGCATAGTCTGCGTACTGTATCCCGACCGACTCCCACACCGGCGCATGCCCCTTGCTTCTTGCCGCGTAGGCGGCGAAGAGATCTTCCAGCAGCGTCGGCGTGGACCATTCATCTGTTGCGTGATGGTGCACCGCAAGGACGAGAATCCACTCTGCAACCTCCACGCGTAGCAGACCGGCGCGGACCGGGATATCCGCGGCAAGGTCGAATCGGCTCCGCACGAGTTCCCGAAGGCGTTCGTCGATCGCGTCTTGTCCCGCCCCGATGAAGTCCTCAGGAATCAGAGGCAGGCGCAAGGCCGCCTCCTCACCCGCGAGGATCACCTGATGGAGCTGCCCGTCATCCCCCACGATCAACGTTCGCAGCGCCTCATGTCGGGTCACGACATCCTGCACCGCTGACCTCAGGGCAGTCTCGTCAAGTTCTCCGGACAAGTGCCGGATCAGAGGGACGACATAGCGAGCCCCCGGGCCGCCCATCTGCTCGATAACCCAGAGGGAGCGCTGCCCATACGTCACAGGCAGCAGTTCCGGGCGTGGCAGATCACCTACTCGCGGTACGCGAGATACGGTTTGAGAGGCTCCGTCGACGACACGCGCCAGTCCTTCGATCGTGGCCTGTTCGAACATATCCCGCAGAGTCAGCGCCGAACCCAATGCGGCATTGGCCCGCGCGACGACGCGGGTTGCCAGCAACGAGTGACCACCCAGACGGAAGAAGTCATCGTTCGCCCTCAGACTGACCTCACCCCCG
>NZ_MBLM01000108.1 GCF_001854655.1 Parafrankia colletiae
GACCTCCACCTCGACGCCTCCGGCACCACCACCCCCGAAACCTGCGCCGACACCGTCATCAACCACCTCCACCACACCGGCATCCTCACCCCACCCGAAACGCCGTGAGGGGCTGAGTTGTAGTCCACCTGTGCAGGTCGGGGCGGTGGTGGCCGAATGCGGGCCGCCACCGCCCCGAGCTTCTCCGCGGGCGGAGAAGGATGCGGAAAGAATTCGGCCCGAGGGTCAGCCCTGCGAGGGCTGGTCTGCGTCCGGACAGCTGATACCGCGCAGGATGACGGCGACGCGGTCACGGAGCGTCTGGCTCAGCCAGGCCGCGGTGCGGTCTCCCGCGCCCCAGCGAATGATCGCCTCCATGGTCACGGCGGTCAGCATCGCGGCGACATCCTCGACGTCGATCCGCGGGCCCAGTTCGCCGCGTTCCCGGCCGTAGCGGAGAAGCGTCTCGAAGGCGACGCTGAGGCGAGGACTCGGCACGGTCCCCTCGGGTGCCTGCCCCGTGAAGCCCAGGGCGCCCGCCCGCAACGCGGCCGCCCTGGGGGCGCGGACGACGCGCCGAGCCATGGAACCCATCACCTGCTCGCTCAGCGAGGTCAGGGGGACATTCCGCACTGTCTCGGCCTCGACCTGGTCGATCATCGCCTGAATCGTCGCCGAGCTCATCTCAAGGAGAATCGCCTCTTTGTTGGCGAAATGGAAATAGAAGGTTCCCTTGCTGACTCCGGCGGCCTGCGCGATATCACCTACGGTGCTCGCCTCATAAGCCTCGTTGAAGTCGCCCGCGCTCCACAGGTCGAGTGCGGCGCGGGTGAGCGCGAGTCGGGTCTCCCGTGACCTCGTGTTGACGAGCGTAGCCCGCTGTCGGGGCGGGTTACGGGTTCGACCGGGTTCCATCGTGGCACCAAGCATACGCAGGGGCCCCGCTCGTTCCTGGTCCTGTGTGGCGCCAGTTGTCCGGGGRAGTGGAGCGACTCCCGGGCGGCCGAGCGGTGCCGGCGGGCGCTGGACGGGTACTGGACGGGCGCGGTGCGGCGGACCGCGCGCAGACCCGAAGGTCCGAGTCCGACCGATGTGGATCGCCGAGCTCCGGGTGGCCGCTTCGGTCGCGCTGTGCACCACTGTGAGCCGTGTTACTCTCCCATTTGAACATCGATCAAATGGGAGGCGGAGATCGCATGGCGATGCAGCGCCACGAGGAACTCGATCTGACCGGCAAGGTCGTGATCATCACGGGAGCCAGCCGAGGAGTCGGTCGGCAGGCGGCCCAGGTGTTCGCCCGCCGCGGCGCGCACCTGGTCCTGGCCGCGCGGACGGTCGAGCCGGACAGGAAGCTGCCCGGCACGCTGAACGAAACGCTCACGGAGATCGAGAACCTGGGCGGCCAGGCGATCGCCGTGCAGACCGACCTGGCCAGCGAGGCGGATCTCAGGCACCTGGTCGACGCCGCCGTCGAGCGGTTCGGTGGCGTCGACGTGCTCATCAACAACGCGGCGGCCACCACCGGCGACATCTGGTCCAAGCGGTTCCTGGAGCTGACGCGCGAGGACTGGCTGTACCAGTTCGACGTCAACCTGCACGCGCCCTTCACGCTCATGCAGCTGGTAGTGCCGATCATGGAAAGTCGTGGCGGCGGGCGCATCATCAACCTCAGCACCGGCAGCGGCGAGGTTTTCCGCCAGCCGGAGGAGCTCCCCAAGCTCGAGAGCGTCGGYGAGTTCAGCCTGGCCGTGCCCGGCTACTACTCCAGCAAGCGGGCGCTCGACCGGCTCGGCAACGCGCTGGCTCCCGAGCTCGCCCGCAAGGGCATCGCCGTGATCGCCATGCACCCGGGCCTGGTGGCCACCGAGCTCGTCGCCATCCGGGTCAGGGAAGCCGGTCTCGACGACAGCGTGGCCGTGCCCATGCAGGTTCCCGCGCGCATGCTGRCCTACTTCGCCTCCTGCGCCGACCCCATGGAGTACAYCGGGCGCATCTTCTGGGCCGAGCGCGAACTCAGGGAGCTCGGAATCGAGCTGGACGACGAGCCCGCGCTCACGAGCTGACTGGAACGGGGCCGGCTGCCCGGCCGCTGTCGGCCCGGTGCCGGCACCGGGCCGACACCGACACCGACACCGACACCGCCGACAGCAGAGGGGAAGACATGGATCTGGAGAAGTACGGGCCGTGGGCTCTGGTCGTCGGCGGGTCGGAAGGTATCGGGGAAAGCTATGCGCGAAAGCTCGCAGCGCACGGATTCAAACTGATCCTCACAGCACGGAAGACCGGCCCCTTACAAACGCTGGCGGATGATCTGCGCGCCGGGGGAGCCGAGGTACGGACCCTGTCCGTCGACCTGAGTGAGCCCGATGCGCTGGAGCGGACCCGGACCGCGACCGACGACATCGAGGTCGGCCTGCTCATCTACAACGCCGGCGCCAACAGCGTGCGCGGCGACTTCGTGGAGCTGGACCCCGCGGTCTACCGGTCGGTGATCGCCGTCAACGTCCTCGGCCAGGCGGAGTTCGCGCGTCACTACGGCGCCCTGATGTGCGAGCGCAGGCGCGGGGGAATCATCCTCTCCGGTTCGGGTGCCAGTTTCATGGGTGCGCCGTCCCTGGCCGCGTACTGCGGGTCCAAGGCATTCAGCCGGGTCTTCAGTGAAGCGCTGTGGATCGAGTGCGAGAAGTACGGTGTGGACGTGCTGCACCTCAGCATCGGCTTCACCGCCACTCCGGCGATGGCCCGGCTGGGATATCCCCTCGACGCCGCCCAGTCGCCGGACGAGGCCGCCCAGGAGGCCCTGGACAACATCGCCGGCGGTCCGCTGTGGATCGCGGGCGGTCAGTCGTCCCTCGAGACCGCGATCAGCCGGTCCACGGTCACCGGGCGCGCCGAGGCCGTCCGGGCGGTCGCCACCCCAGGGCGGTTCTGACGCCTCTCGTAGTCCGCTGGTCGACAAGGCATTTCGCGTAGGGTCGAAGGTGGCAGACACTTCGTGCGGCCCGTGACGGGGCCGCGCCGGCCGAGCAGGGCTCCTGCCCGGCACGGATGTCGGGAGGGGAAGCCATGTCGAACTCGTTGGACCTGGGCGGCTCGCCGGCGTCGGGAGCGAGCGCCGACTCCCCTCGCTCGCCGGCCGGTGCCCTGGAGCTCGTCCCGCCCCAGCCGGTGGCAGCCGTCGCCGACGACCAGGTGGACAGCATGGTCCCGCTCGACGAGGCAACCCGGGCCCAGCTGCGGGAACGGGCCGCCGCGTTCGCGGACGACCTCGCGGCGCAGGACCCGCGCAGTCCTGCCTTCCAGGACAAGATCAACGACATCGTCCGCATGGGCGAGCGGGAGATCGTGGCGAGCGCGCGGGTGTCGAGCCGGATGCTCGACCGCCCGGCTGCCGCGCTGCGGGCGGGGCGTGGTGGCCGCGGGGGTGCGGACGCGCAGACCCGCGTCGCCGGCACCCTGCTTGAGCTGCGCCAGACCGTCACCGACCTGGATCCGGCGAAGGCGGACCTGAAGGGTGGCCGCAAGCTGCTGGGCAAGGTGCCGCTGGGGAATCGGATCTCCCGCTATTTCCAGCGTTACCAGTCGGCGCAGAAGCAGCTCGACGCCATCATCGGCGCGCTCGACTCCGGTCAGGACGAGCTGCGCAAGGACAACGCCGCCATCGAGCACGAGAAGGCCACACTCTGGGCCGCGATGGGCAAGATCACCGAGTACGCGACGCTCGCCCGGGCGCTCGACGCCGCCGTCGCGGCCCGCATCGATCACGTCCGCGCCACCGACCCGGCGGCCGCGGACGCACTGACATCCGACGCGCTGTTCCCCATCCGCCAGCGCCAGCAGGACCTGCTCACCCAGCTGGCCGTGAGCGTGCAGGGCTACCTGGCCCTCGACCTGGTCCGCAAGAACAACATCGAGCTGATCAAGGGTGTCGACCGGGCCCAGTCGACGACTGTGGCGGCGCTGCGCACCGCCGTGATCGTGGCCCAGGCGCTGGCGAACCAGAAACTGGTGCTGGACCAGATCACCGCGCTGAACGCCACCACCAGCAACATGATCATGTCGACCAGTGAGCTGCTGCGCCAGCAGTCCGGCCGCATCCAGGAACAGGCGGTGTCCAGCACGGTGGACGTCGAGACACTGCAGAAGGCCTTCGACAACGTCTTCGCGACGATGGACGCGATCGACACCTACAAGGTGAAGGCGGTGGAGAGCATCGCGACCACGGTCACCGCGCTGGAGGCGCAGGTGGTCCGCTCCAGGGCCTACCTGGAGCGGGCACAGGCCGGCGAGGGCTGACCGGTGCCCGTCCGGCGCCGTGCGGGACTGGTACGGGTGGCCGCAGCATGATCTTCCGATGGCGGGGTGAGAGCGCCGAGGCCGAGCCCACGGCCGGTGAACCGGCACCGCCCGCGTCCCCCGCGGAGCAGGCGGGGCGGCTCCGGGAGGAGCTCGCGCGGATCGTCGGCCACGCCAACGCCGACGGTGGCAGGCTCCCGCCCGGCGCGGTGCCGACCGTGCGCGACATCGACGACGTCCTGCGGCCGCTGCTGGGCTACATAGAGACCAGAGGCGCGAGCGACGAGGAACTGCGGTACATCGCCGCGATCATCCAGGAGTACCTGCCACAGGCGCTGGACGACTTCCTGGCACTTCCGCCCCGGTACGCCGACCGGCCCGGCGTCACCGGGACGACCCCCGCCGAGGACCTGGTCCGCCAGCTCCAGCTGCTCGACGAGGGCGCCGGCGAGATCCAGGACTCCGTCTACAGCGGCGACGCCGCGAGACTGGCGATCCAGGCCCGGTTCCTGGACGCCAAGTTCCGCCGCTCCGACCTCGACGCATGACCGTGGCCCTGCCGCGCGGCGGCAACGTGCTGCTGGCGAAGGAGGCACCCGGCATCGAGCGGGTCCGCATCACCCTCGGGTGGAGCGCCACCACGCGGACGACCGGGACCAGGGCCGGGACCAGGGCCGGAGTCGGGGTCGGGACGGGAACCGGCCCGGTGCCCGAGGCCGACGCCGTCGTCGTGCTTGTCGACACCGACGAGAGGGCCCCGCGGCTCCTGCTCACCGACCAGGTGCCCAACCCGACCGAACGGATCGGCGCGCCGCGCGCACCCCACCGGACGGACGGGGACATTGAGCAGATCGCCGTCGCGCTCCCCGCGGTGCCGGCGGACGTCGCCCGGCTGCAGTTCGCCACGGCGATCTACGACCCCACCGGCCGTAACCAGACCTTCCGGGCCGCCCCCCACGGATTCATCCAGGTCTGCGACGACAGGGACGGCCGGGAGATCGTCAGTTACACCTTCGAGGCGGAGACCGGCGCCGAGA
Organism: Parafrankia colletiae; assembly: GCF_001854655.1. Taxonomy (GTDB): domain Bacteria; phylum Actinomycetota; class Actinomycetes; order Frankiales; family Frankiaceae; genus Parafrankia; species Parafrankia colletiae. The sequence continues at coordinate 5,313 of NZ_MBLM01000108.1, forward strand.
CAGCGCTCGTCTTCGGTGAGCTGTACCGGCACCCGACAGGATGGAAGTTCCGGGCGGTCGGCGAGGGGTACGCCAACGGCCTGCCCGGCCTGGTCGGTGGCGGTGGCGGTGGCAGTGCCGACGGCATCGCGGCGGTCCACCCGGCCAGCGCGGCCGCCTTCCTCACCCGGCTCTCCCCGGCCCGCAGCCGGCGGCGGGTGACCGACCACCTGCGGCCCGCGACACGACCGGCACCGCCCCCGCCACCGCCACCGCCGGAGCCTTCGCCTCCGCCGAGCGCGCCCCCGTCGGTGGCGCCGCCGAGCGCGCCCCCGTCGGCGCCGCCGACGCCGCCCGCGCCAGTCCCGCCGGCTCCAGTTGCTCCACAGGTTCTGCCGGCATCTCCGGCTCCGCCGGCATCTCCTGTTCCGTCCGCGTCTCCTGCCTCGCCGGTTCGGGCGGCGGCTTCGTCCGCTCCGTCACCGCTGGATCTCGGCCAGCCCGACGCGGGCTCCCGCTCCCGGCCGGCCACCGTCGAGGCGGGCGAGCGGTCGTCCCGCCACCGGCAGCGCCACGAGCAGGTGAGTGCCCTCGACGACGACCACCCGGCCACCATCTGGACCGGTGACACCCGCGGAACGGGCGCCCTGACCGTGTCGCTGCGCTGGACGCCGCTGCGGACCCGGACCGGTCTGCCGCGCCCGGCCAACATCCACCTCGGCTGCCTCTGGCAGGCTCTGGACGGGGCGGCCGGCGTCATCCAGCAGCACGGGGGCTCGGTGAGTGGAACGGGGCGCGCCGGTCGCCAGGTGCTGCGCCTCGTCGGCCGGGACGAGCGGGCCGAGCAGACGATCTTTGTGGATCTGGCCACGCTCGCGACCTTCAAGCGGTTCTTCGTGTTCGCCTACGGCCTGCACCGCTCGCCCGAGTGGGACCTGTTGCGACCGGTCGTCGCCGTCACCACGCGTGGCGGCGGGGAACTCGCCATCCGGCTCGGCCAGCCACCCGAGGACGCCCGGACGTGCATCGCGGTGTCATTCCACGTGGTCGGGGACGACCTCGTCATCCGCCGTGAGAACGACTTCGTCGACGGCCCCCAGGCCATCGCCGCGGCCCGCTACGGCTGGTCGCTCGAGTGGAACGAGGACGGCACCGCACCGCGCGACGCCGGGTAGCCGACCCGACCCGGTCAGGTGGTGGTGGCGGGCACCTGGGCGGGAAACGCCATGGTCGTCAGCAGACCGCGCACCGGCTCGGGCACCGGGACGGGGCCGGTCGGCCCGCGGTGTACGAGGACGGCGTCACACAGGGCCAGGCAGATCTCGTCCTCGAACAGCCCGCAGACCTGCTGGATCGAACTGGTGCCGATCCGTCCGACGCCGACAGCCACCTGGTAGGACCCGGGGTAGCGGACCTCCCGCAGATAATCGATCTCCACGCGGGCCACGACCACCGGCAACGGCCGCCGCTCCTGCGGGAGTGCCACGTGACTGGCGCCGAGTACCGCCCGGTTCATCGCGACCCGCGCCTCCTCGAAAAGCGCCGCGATGGCCACGTTGTTCACGTGGCCCAGGCTGTCCATGTCGCCGAAGCGCGGCTGCATCGTCAGGACGAAGGGGTAGTTCGCCAGCCGGGTTCTCGCCGGGTCGAGTTTCGCTCCCATGAGCCCTTCTACCGTGTCCGACGCACATGGGCATCCCCGGCTGTGGCGGGGGTCTCGCTGTGCGCGGGCGGGCGGGCGGGCGGGCGGCGACGGGCCGGCCGGGATAAGGTCTCCGGCGTGTTGACGGTGACCGGCGGCGACTGGTCGGCGGCGGCCCCTGCGGCGCATCCGGACGGCTCCGAACGGGAGGCGGCCGGCGGCACCGGCGGCCTGCGGTGGCCGCGCCGGCATCACCGGCCGGGCCCGCGGGGACGGCGCCGCTGGCCGCGCCGGTCGCGGCGGGCGGAGCGCCGCCGGCGGGACCCCTCTGATGCCGCCGACGCCGGCTGCGACGCCTTCGACGGCTGTGACGGGTGCGACGGGTGCAGCCCGCTGCTCACCCTCGCTGCCCTGTTCTCGCTCCTGTCCACACTCGCGGTGGTCGGGAACCGGCTCCGCGCCGCGATTGCACTGCGGGGCGCGCGGACGTCGGAGGGTGCGCCGGGAGCATCGGTGACCCGCAGCGGGTTGGCGGCGCGAGGCGCGCTGACGGTGATCCGTGCGTATCAGCGTGCGGTGTCGCCTCGCCTGCCCGCGCGGTGCCGCCACACGCCCACCTGCAGCGCCTTCGCCGCGGACGCGATCTCGGGTTCGGGGCTTGCCGCGGGGGCGGCGGCCACCGCAGGGCGGCTGCGTGCCTGCCGTCCCGGCGCCCGCGCGGGGGGTGGCTGACCCGGCTGACCAGGTCTGGATGGGTTCGTCCAGCCAACCGCGTCAGCTGCCGCCGGGATGGGAAGGCCCAGCCGGCGGGCGCGTCCCGTTGCCGGGGAACGGCGGCCCCGCCGCCAGGCTGGGGCTGCTGCCGGGGAACGGGGGCGGGGCCGACGGGCGGGCTCGGCGGCCGGTCAGCGAGGCGTTCACCTCGTCGATCAGCAGCCGCTGGCCGGCCGTGCCCGCATCGAGGCCGACGAGGTCGATGTAGGTGATGCCGCCCAGCAGGCCTTCGGCACGGACGTCCTCCACCCGAACCGGGAGGAGGGCACGTTCGGTGCCCGCAGGGTCGGAGTCCCAGGCTGCCTGCCAGTGCGCCTGCACCCTGGGCGAGGCCAGGTAGCTGCTGGAGAGCACCACGATGGTCCGGCGGGAGAGCCTGATCGCCTCCTGCAGCACCTGCACGGCACGCGCTCCCGCGACCAGCTCGCGTGCCTTCAGATGGACCTTGAAGTCGGCACCCTCGAGCACCCAGTCGATCCAGCGGGCCCAGCCCTCGTCCGCCTCCGCGTAGGACACGTGAAAGTCCCACCGCGGCCCGTCGCCGCCGGAGGAGCCCATGCCCGGCGTCGGGCTGGGCCGTCCGGCCGCAGTCCGATCGGCCTGCGACGCGGGCGACGGGGGCGTCGTGGGCGAGGCGGCTCCGGCCGCGGGCAGTGCTGCGTCCGGGTGGCCGAAGACCCGGTTGGCCGGGTACTCCGCGGCGGCGGCGGCGAGCAGCTGGCGACGGCCGTCCTGCACAATGCCCGACCGTAGAAGCGCGTTCACCTCGTGCCAGAACGACAGGGAGTCGGACGCTGCCCAACCGGGGATGCGGCTGGGGGAGAACCCCACGGAGGTGAGGAGCCGCCGGGCGGAAGGCAGCTCGGCGTAGACATCGGCGAACGCGTTCAGTTCGACGCCCGTCAGGAAATCCTCACTCTGAGTCATTCATACCTCCCCGTAACAGATCTGATCCTAACGGTGGCGCGGGGCGGTCCGCGCCGTCCGCGTGGCTGACCCCTCGACGGGTTCGCCGCGCGGATCTGTGTCGGTGTGGCGTCACCGGGGAGAACCAGAACATCGCGGACGGGGCGCGGCCGCGCGCACGATGCCTGCTGGCCCCGGGCCGCCAGGCATCGTGCCCGAACCTTTCGCCGCGAACTCTGGAGGAGAATCCATGCCGCTGCTCACTGACACGGCCCTGGACGTTCCCTTCGGCGTCACGCCCGATCCGGACGAGTTCGTCCAGGCTGCCATGGAATGGCATTTCGGTCCCGGAACGGGCAGTCCGTTCTGGCTCCGGCAGGCCGAAACCCTCGGCTTCGAACCGCGCGCCGAGGTACGGACACACCACGATCTGAGGCGCTTCCCGGACGTGCTCCCGCTGCTGCGGGACGTCCGGGCGGAGGATCTCATCCCGCGTGGGTACGGGGACCGGCCGGACGTCGTCGGGTTCTACGAGAGCGGCGGCACGACCGGCCCGCCGAAGCGGGTGGTCCTCATGAAGGAGTGGATGGATCGTCTGCTGCGGAAGAACGAGGACGTCCTCGACCAGCACGGCATCGAGCGCGGGCTGAACTGGCTCGGGGTGATTCCCGCCGGGCCGCATGTGATCGGGGAGTTCTTCCGCCAGATCGCGAAGGCACACGGTGGCTACTCGTTCACCGTCGACCTCGACCCGCGGTGGGTCAAGAAGCTCATCGCCGAGAAGAACGCCGCGGCGGCCGAATCCTACGCCGAGCATGTCATCGACCAGGCCGCCGACATCCTGCGTGGGCAGCACATCGGCGCGCTGAACATCACCCCGCCACTGCTCGAACGACTCGCCCGGCGCGGGGATCTCGTCGACCTGGTCAACGAGAAGGTGCGGGCGATCATGTGGGGCGGGGCACACCTGGATGCCGACACCCTCGACATCCTCCGCACCGAGGTCTTCCCGGACGTGGTCTTCTGCGGGCAGTACGGAAGCACGATGTTCCTCGGCTCCGCGCCGCAGCGGCCCGGGCTGCCCGCCGAGGCGCCCTGCATCTTCGACGCCTACTCCCCGTACATCACGTTCGACGTCGTCGACCCGGAGACCAGGGAGCCCGTCGGCTACGGGGAACGAGGGCGGGTACTGGCGAACCACGTCAGCCGGGCGTTTCTGCTGCCCAACAATCTGGAGCGTGACCTCGCGACGCGGGTGAAGGCACTCGACGGAACTGTCGGGGACGCGCTCTCCGACGTCACCCCGGTGGCCACGTTCGAGGACGAGACCGTCATCGAGGGGGTCTACTGATGCCCGCAGTTCTCACGGCGCCGGTCGAACTGCCCGCGCTCGGGCCCACCGGCGAGTTCCGGACCAGGAACCAGCAGGTGATCACCGAGGTCAACGGGGACCAGGCCGCGCGGCTCAGCCTCGTCCCGCCGCTGTTCGTCCACCGCACCATCGCCCGGATGCGTGCCGCTGCCAGCCCCCCCGCCGACGCGCGGATGGCGATGCTGACCGAGGCGGCCCGGCTGTTCGCGACGGCGACCCTCGGCGACCTGTCGGTCGAGGAGTACCAGCGGATGGTCAGCCGCGTCGGCGGGCTGCCGATCTCCACCGTCCGGGCGGCGACCGATGTCATCGCCGAGTGGCTCACCCGCGTCTGCGACTCCGTCGAGCGGGCCTGCCCGCTGGGCACGGTCGGAGACTGGCGTGACCCGTCCACCCGGAGTGGGCGAGCTGTCTGGGCCCGGCGCGGCGAGGTGTTCGCGGTCCATGCGGCGGGCAACCATCCGGGCACGCACGCCCTCTGGCCGGAGGCACTCGCCCTGGGCTATCGGGTCGCCATCCGCCCGTCGCGCCGCGACCCGTTCACCCCGTACCGGCTCATCACCGCGCTGCGGCTCGCCGGCGCCGCCCATGAGCAGGCTGTGCTGCTACCCACCGACCACAGTGGTGCCGAAGCCGTCCTGCGCGCGGCCGACCTCGGACTCGTCTACGGCGGCGACGACGTCGTCAGCAGGTTCGGCGCCGACCCCACCATCCTGACCCAGGGGCCGGGGCGGTCGAAGATCCTCGTCACCGCCGACACCGACTGGCGCGATCATCTGGACGTCATCGTCGACTCGGTGGCCCGCGGCGGCGGCACCGGCTGCGTCAACGCCACCGCGGTGTTCGTCGAAGGTGACCCGGCGCCGTTGGCCGAGGTGCTCGCCGACCGGCTGTCCCGGCTGCCGAGCCTGCCCCCCGAGGACGACGCGGCGGCCCTTCCCGTACAGCCGCTGGGCAGCGCGCGGGCCGTCGAGGCGTACCTGGGCCGGAAGGCCGCCGGCACGCGGGCCTGGCTCGGCGGCGACGGGATCGTCGACGATCTCGGTGACGGGAGCGCGGTGCTGCGGCCGGCGGTCCACGAACTGGACGCCCCGACCGCGCCGCAGGCGGGCATCGAGCTGCCCTTCCCGTGCGTCTGGGTCGCCCCGTGGACCCGCGCCGCCGGTGCCGCACCGCTGCGCGAGAGCCTGGTGCTGACCGTGATGACCCGGGACGCCCGGATCGTCGACCACCTGCTGAACGAGCCGACCATCCGGAACCTCTACCTGGGCGATCATCCGACCGTCTGGATGGCCGCCGGTGTCCCGCACGACGGCTACCTCGCGGACTTCCTCATGGAGAACAAGGCCCTTATCCGGGACTGACTGCGAGCCAGGGCCAGGGCCAGGGCCAGGCGCCGGACCTCGGGCTTCGGGAGCTCCGCGGTCCGACGCCCTGGGCAGGGCCCGGTTACCAGTACCAGGATGACCAGTACCAGGGTGATCAATACCAGGCCCTGCCGGTAAACCGGTGATCAGTGCTCTGCGCGGATCAGTGCTGTGCACGTGCGGGACAGCAGGCTCCGGGCTCCGCGCCGGCCGTCATCACCTGCAGACCCAGATGGACCGCGGCGGAACCCAGTGTCGATGGCCGTGTGCCCAGACCCAGTGGCCACTCACATGACGCCAGTAGCAGTGACGCCCACCGTGGTGTCCCCCGCCGTGGTATCCCCCGCCGGGATGCGTCTCGCTGTGGTAAGTGCCGCCGGCAACATCGCCCCGTGACGGTGCGGCCTGCGCGGGAGCCGCCCCCAGAACCGTGCCCAGTGCGGCAGCGGCGATCAGCAACGGAAACGTCTTCTTCCGGTACGCCATATCTGCTCCCCCCCGGCGCCCTGCGTAAACGCAGGGCGCCAACTTCGTCGAGGAAGTTCCGGCCGTGGTGCAGACCTGGAATACCCGCGCCGGCCGGGATTCAATCAGGGCGAGATTGTTCGAGCCTGCATCCCCTCCACGCCTGCGTCGATTCCCCAGCTGATGACCCGGCGCGGACGAATGCGAATGACCTCCGGGCTCAGGTGTCCGGCCGGCGGATCCTCGCCGGTAACGGCAGCGGCCTCCCCGCGTATCTCGACACCGCGCACCCGCCACGGGTTTACGGAGGCGATGTCGTCGACCACGAGGGAAACCTCCCGGGTCGCCGCCACATTCCGGAACTTGCGGGTGGCGCCCAGGTTGTACCCGTGAATGTCGATGGTGTCGGTGGCGGCGTTGTGCCGGAATGCGACCGGACTGTTCTGGGGTGTACCGTCCGGCGCGACGGTGGCCAGCCGGCCGAGACGCTGGCCGGCGAGGTACTCGAGTTCCGCGTCGGTGAAGACCATGCCTCCGGATCCTGCGACCTCAACCTCGCTTCAGGTCAAGGAGGCGCCCCCGGGTCCAGCCGCAGGGCCCGGCTGTCCGGGCTCGGCCGGGCTCGGCCGGGCTCAGCCGACGGCCCGGTCGACCGCTCCGCCGGCCGGGTCGTCGGCCGGGTCGAGGGATGCCCGGCGGGCCGGCATCGGCGACGGGGCGGGGCGACGCGGCTCGCGCACGCCCGCGGAGCCGCCACCGCGTCCCACCCGGAGCCGCACCAGCGACCCGTTCGGTACTCGGGCGCCGGCCGCGGGTGCCTGGCTCTGCACCACCGACCCGGCGTCGAACCCGTCGGCTGCCAGCGGCAGGCTGTCGGGGTCGGGCCCGACCCCGATCAGGCTGGCGGCGGACAGCCGCAGGCGCGCCTCCTCCCAGGAGCGGCCGACCACCATCGGGACGATGGTGGAGCGGCGGCGAAGCCGGCCCACCGTCCTGCCGGTGATCGCGGCTGTCGCGTCCTCGGTGGCCTCGTCCAGGGCCCGCCCGAGGACCGTCTCCGCGGCCAGGTGCAGGGACGGCGTCACGTCGGGCAGGGCGCTCGCATCGGCGGGCGTGTCCGCGGTTCTGTCGGCGTCGTCCAGGTCGCGCCACCGTTCCCAGGCCGACTGCCGGYTCACGCCGAGCCGGGTCGCGATCTCGGCCCAGGACTTCCGCTGCCGGCGGGCGGCGCGGACGGCGTCCAGCTCCACCTGGTCCAGCAGCCTGCGCACGGTACCGATGTCGGTCAGTGCCGCCAGCGCGTCGTCGCCGACGGCGGCGCCGTCAGGCCGGGCCGCGTCAGGCCGGTCGAGGTCGTGCCGTGATGAGGAGTGGTCTCGATGCCAGCCGGCGAGGCGATCCCAGGCTCGGCGGGCATCCTGCCAAGGAGTTCCGCTCGTACTCATGACTGTCAGGCTAACCTGACGCGACGCCCGGTCGGCGCCGGACGGTGGAGGTTTGCCGCGGATCCAGCCCCGGCGCGCGGGCGGCGCGTGCCTCATCCAGGTCAGGTCCTTGCAATATAGGTGTGTGCTTATATCCTGCCCGCTATGAGCATGGATCCCGTGATCACAGCCGGCCTGGTGACCCGTGAGGTCCGCCGGGGCACCCGCGACGGGGCGCCTACCAGGACCGTCGTCGCACGCCGCAGCTATCCGACCAGCCAGTCCGATCTCTGGGACGCGCTGACCAGCCCCGACCGCATCCCTCGCTGGTTCCTGCCCGTCAGCGGCGACCTCGAGGTCGGCGGCCGGTATCAGCTCGAGGGCAACGCGGGCGGGGTGGTCGAGCGCTGCGAGCCGCCGGACTCGTTCGCGGTGACCTGGGAGTTCGGGGAGATGGTCTCCTGGCTGCGGATCTCGCTGGCACCGGCGGCCACCGGCGGCGCCACCACCCTCGAGCTCGTCCACGAGGCGCCCTTCGACCCCGGTATGTGGGGGGAGTTCGGCCCCGGTGCCGTCGGTGTCGGCTGGGATCTCGGCCTGCTGGGGCTCGGCCTGTACCTCGACAGCGGCAAGCCGGTCGACCCGGAGATCATGGCGTCGTTCCACACCTCACCCGGCGGCGCCGGGTACATCCAGCGGTCGGCGGCAGGCTGGGCCGACGCCGCGGTGGGCAGCGGCGATGATCCAGAGCCGGCGCAGGAGGCCGCCGCGCGCACGATAGCCTTCTACACGACCACCCCCGAGGACGCCGGGAGCTGAATGAACGGCCTCTTCGAGGCCCTCGGCGAGCCGACCCGCCGGCAGATCCTCGAGCTGCTGGCCGGCGGTGAGCAGCCGGCGGGCGCTCTCGTCGAGGCGCTGCGTACCCGCGGGCCGATCTCCCAGCCCGCCGTCTCGCAGCACCTGCGGGTACTGCGCACAGCGGGGCTGGTGACCGTGCGCGCCGAAGGCGCCCGCCGGTACTACGCGCTGGACGAGTCCGGCCTGCGTGCCGCCCAGGGGTGGCTGGCCGGGCTCGTCGACCCGCTGGGCGCGTTCGCCCAGCCGCTCGACGCGCTGGCGACCGAGATCGCCCGTGGCCACCGGTCGCGCCGCGGTGCCATGCTCGCTCCCACCCCGGTGGGCCAGCACCGGCCCGCCGACCCCGCTCCCGACGCCGACACCGACACCGACACCGAGCGCGAGCGGTTCGGCGCCTGAGCTCCGTGCTGGCCGTGCCCGCGGGACCCGTCGATCAGTCGTCGTCCTCCGGGGCGAAACGGGCCAGCGCGGTCACCGACGGGATCACGTAGTAGGCACCGCTGACAGGCGTCGTGTACCGGGTCAGCTCGTCGCGCAGGCCGTCCTCGGTGGCGCCGGCCATCCGGCGGAGCATGAGGTCCAGCGTCCGCTGTTCGTGGCTGAAACCCACGAACATGGTGCCGTGCTCGGTGACGGTGCCGTAGGCGGTGTTCCGGCGGAAGATCTTCAGCTCCTCGCCGTCCTCCTCGACGACCGTGCGCGAGACGTGCGAGGTCGGCGGCATCACGGCCTCGTCGAGCTCGACGCTGTCGGCCTTGGTCCGCCCGATCACCCGCTCCTGCTCCTCGACCGGCAGGGTCTGGAAGGTGTCGGAGTCGTGCCGCCACCGCTGGAACAGCAGCACGCTGCTGCCGGCGCCCGGCCCGTCCGCGACCACGGCGACACCTGGCGCGACCAGCAGGGACGGGTTCTCCGTCCCGTCGATGAAGCCGGTCAGGTCACGATCGTGCTCGTACACCCAGCCGGTGACCTCGCTGGCCACCGTGGCGATACCGGCGAGCGCCGCGATGACGTTACGGCTGTTGTTGAAGACGGCGGTGCGGTCGCTGCCCGCGACCCACGCCCAGGCGTCGCGCTGGGTCGCCGGCATCTGGAACCCGTCGGCACCGACGATCGGCTCGGTGAAGCCACGGACGCCGGACGGGGCGTGGTCCGGTGCGGCCTGTGCCCACAGCTCCGGCCGGAACCCGACGACGAGGTTCACCCCGCCGCCGGTCGACAGCGGGCCGGTCAGACCGGCGACCGCCTTGACCAGGTCAGTGGGGGAGGCCCCGTCCTGGAGCGAGAACTCCAGGTAGCAGTGCTCCGGAGCACCCAGCCCGAAAATCCCCGGTTGCGTCACCCGACCCGCCCTTCATGCCAGCGACAACGATCACCTGCGCTACTCGCGCACCCGACGCTACATAATGATCAAGAATCGAGGTTGCCATCTCGGATGGGTGTGGATCCTCCTCGGTGAGGTCATCGACTGGCTGATCTCGTCGGGTTGGCTGGTCGTGGTCTGGTTCCCGTGGTTCGCATCCGGTGATCTGACACCGTGTCTGGTTTCTCGCCGSGCGGTCGAGTGCTGCGTTCGCGTGCCTAAAGGGCCACGCGTGTCCGTCCTCGCCGGAGCCTTGACGGATCGAGAGGACGAGCGTTCCGCAACCCTTCGCCGGCAGTGGCACCGGAGAGACACCATCTGCCCCAGCCTCGGGGTGGGCACGTCTCCGGGCCCGGCGGGGACACCGGAAGGCCTGGTCAACGACCTGACGACCCGCAGCCTTCGGCGATGGGCGGTACGAGCGGACCACCCGCGCCGCCCATCGCCGCTCCCTCCACACCACCGACGTCCACCCGTCTGGCTGCCACGCCTTGGGGCCATCCCGGACCGGCCGTCCCGACGTCCACCCGGCCATTCGACCCCGAGCGGCCCGCTTCAGACAGCACCGTCACCTTGACCGCGGACGGCGGCAGGTCAGCCACGAACCACGCCGCGGAGCGTCCGCGGCCCCTTCGGGGATTGGTGGGGCGGGAGCATCCGATGGGTTCATGGCGTCAAGGTGGTTCGAGGTGCAGTGGGCTGGTCGGGTCTCAGTCCCGGCGGGCGGCGAGAAAGAGGAAGCGTGGCTGTGTGGTGAGCAGCTTCCATCTCCGAGGGTCTCGGTCGCCGACCTCGGGGAGGGGCTGCGGTTCGCTCCACTGCTCGTGCGCGAAGTAGTTCTCGCTGCCGGACAGGGTGTAGTCCATGAACGGGTCAGGTGTAGGTGCGTGTTCGGCCCGAGCCGGCGGTGGGCGATCTTCAGGAGAGCGGCGCTGTTGTCGAGCCCGACGACGCTGGCACCGCGATTCAGCAGGCCGAGCAGGTCCCCGAGGCGGGTCTGACCTCCGGACGGTCCCTGTTCGCACCTATGAGGATCCGATGGTGGTGCAAGTGAGGTGACGGTGCTGTCTGAAGCGGGCCGCTCGGGGTCGAATGGCCGGGTGGACGTCGGGACGGCCGGTCCGGGATGGCCCCAAGGCGTGGCAGCCAGACGGGTGGACGTCGGTGGTGTGGAGGGAGCGGCGATGGGCGGCGCGGGTGGTCCGCTCGTACCGCCCATCGCCGAAGGCTGCGGGTCGTCAGGTCGTTGACCAGGCCTTCCGGTGTCCCCGCCGGGCCCGGAGACGTGCCCACCCCGAGGCTGGGGCAGATGGTGTCTCTCCGGTGCCACTGCCGGCGAAGGGTTGCGGAACGCTCGTCCTCTCGATCCGTCAAGGCTCCGGCGAGGACGGACACGCGTRGCCCTTTAGGCACGCGAACGCAGCACTCGACCGCSCGGCGAGAAACCAGACACGGTGTCAGATCACCGGATGCGAACCACGGGAACCAGACCACGACCAGCCAACCCGACGCCTCCGGCGACACGTGCGCGTTCACATCGGCCCCGGCGGGTGCTGCGCCGGGGCCGGCGCTGGTCGTCTCGACGCATCAGCCGGATGTCGCGGCCGGCGGCTGCTCCGGCTCCGGTGGCGGCGGCTGCTGTTCCGGCACTGACTCCGGCGGAGGCGGTGGTGGGTCCTCAGCCGGCGGCGGGTCCTGGACGGGTGTGGACGGCTCCGGCTCCGGATCCGGCGGCGGAGGGGGAGGGTCGCTACTCGGTGGGGGTGAGGACGAGGACGTGGTCGGCCCGGGGCCCGGGGGCGGGTCACCGTTACCGTCCGGGTCCTGCGGGTCCTGCGGCAGGTCCGGCGGATCTGTCGGGTTCGGGAGGGGGCTTGTTCCCTCGCCGGGCAGCGTGACCTCGTCGTGGGCTGAGGAGCGGCCGGCGGCGTTCTCGGCGATGATRCCAAAACCGTAGGTGCCGCCGGGGATCCCGTCGACGGTGTAGGACGTCCCGGGTTCGGTTGTGGCGCCGCCATCCCCGTCCTCGCCCCCGGCGCCCGGGTATGAGTGGGAGACGAAGTAGTTCTCGACGTGGGTGTTGGACGGCAGTGCCCACGTCCAGGTGATCCGGGTGCCGACGACCGTGCGGCTGAGGACGATCGGGTCCGGGACGGTGCAGCCCATCCCGGTGACCGGCTCCGAGGTCGCCGATCCGCCCGGGCCGGTCGCCGTGACGGTGACCGTGATCAGGCGGCAGTCCGGGGTGCGGAAGTGGATCTGGTCGCCTGCGGTCTCGACGCCGAGGCCGCCGCCGTCCCCGCCCTCGGCCGTATAGGACCACTGGTAGCTGACCGATCCGGCTGCCCCCGGGTTGCTGACGGCGACGGTGAAGCCGAATCCGTCGACCGCCTTCACAGCCAGGATCGGCTTTTCGAAGGTGCACGACACCCCGTCCGCCTGTGGGTCGAGCGACTGTGGCGCCGACGGGGTCGAGGCGCCGCTGTCGGCGTAGGCGGTGAGGGTCACGGTGAACGCGGCGCAGCTGGTCGGGACGACGTCGAACGCGGTGTCCGACACGGGTGTGATGGTGACGTCCGGCAGGTCGGCGGTCAGGGCGAAGCGGGTGGTCGGGGCGCCGCCCGTCCCGGCCTGGGCGTTGACCCGCCACCGGTCCACGTCTGCGGTCACCGTCATCGTCGGCACGGGGGGTGCCCCGGCGTCGGTGAGCGTGACCGGCTGGCTGGCGCGGCTGACGTTCCCGGCCTCGTCGGTCACGGCGACGGACACGGTGAACGTGGTGCCGGCGGCGCCCGCCTCGTAGGTGTGCGTCGCGGTCGCCGCCGCGCCCGGCCCGCCGGACGTCGTGCCGTCGCCGAAGTCGAACGCGTACCCGGTGATCGGCGCCGTGCCGGCAGTGGATCCGGTGGCGTCCGCGGCGACCTGCAGCGGGGCCGCACCGCTGGCCGGGGTGACGGTCAGCCGCGCGACGAGCGCGTCGGTGCTGCCGTTGTCCGGCCCACCCGGCTGGACGTCGACGCCCGTTCCCGGGACCGGCGGCGGGGCGGTCTGGTCGACGGTGATGCGCACGGCGGGCGCGGCGTGCCGGCCGTCGGCGAGGGTCGCGTGCGCGATGACGAGGTAGTCACCGGGCTGGGACCAGGCGTGGCTCGCCTGGGCGCCGCCGCCGGTCGTCCCGTCCCCGAACGACCAGGTCGCCCCTGCGATCCGGGTGCCGTCCCGGGCCACCAGCCGCAGCGTCACGGGCCGGCCGACGCCCGCGCGTGACGCCGACACCTGGATGGCGACGCCGGTGTTCCCCACCGGCGCGGCGGGCGGCACGGTCTTCGGCCGGGTGACCCGCGGGGCGGGTGCGGTCGGTGGCAGCGGGGCCGACACGTTCTGCATCCCGTTGTCGTCACGGGGCTGGTCGGTCTCGCCGTTCCCGGCGCCGCCGGTCAGGCCAGCGCCGGGCCGGTCCGGGTTGTACTTCTCGATGACCCGCACGCTGCCGTCCAGCCGGATGGCGCCGGCCCGGAAGCTGCCCGGGTCGTTGAAGAACATGTACGGGCCCTGCGCGACCAGCTCGAAGCGGGTGCCGGCGGGCAGCACCTCGGGACGCGCGACGATCCGGCGGTCGGCGGCGTCCAGGACGATCACCCGCCCGTCGGTGAAGTCGGGGATGAAGACCCGGCCGGCGGCCTGCCGCGGCTGGCCGAGGGTGTGGCCGGCGGCGGCGAGGTCGAGGACGGTGTCGCAGCTGCCCGCGGCCAGGTCGCTGATCACGAGGGTTCCGCGCTGGCCGCTGACCGCGTAGACCCGCGGCCGGGACTGGTCACCGAGGACGGCCACGGAGTCGTCGGCGGGCAGGGTGTCCAGACAGGTGCGCGCGCCGGGGGCGCCGTCGTCGCCGAGTGGCAGCACGGTGCGTGCCGCCGCGTCGACCACCGCGGGCCGGCCGGCCACCAGGACCAGCCGGCCGCCGTCCGACGCGGTGGCGGGCGTGCGCACCTTGCGGCCCCGTTCGTCGAGGCGGACGATGCCACCGCCGGCGCGGTCGATCAGCCACAGCCGCCCGGCGTCGTCGGCGACCACCCCGCCGGCCCCGGCACGCGCCGCGATGGACTGCAGGCCCCGGGCCTGCAACGTGTCCGGGTCGGCGGTCGTGACGAGCCCCGACTGTCCGTCGACGACGAAGGCGGCCTGCTTCGTGGGGAAGACCTGCAGCCGCCGCGCGGCGGTGGACGTCCCGAAGCGCACCGGGTCGGTCGGTGCGAAGGTCGCGCCGTCCACCCGCAGCACGCTGCCCGCCGTGCTGTTGACGACGTAGGCGTTCGGCCCGGCCTGCGCGGATGACAGCTCACCCGTCCCGACGGCGACCCGGGCCACCACCTGGGACGACGCGCCGTCCACCAACGCGGCCTGCCCGGTGGCGGACGACACCAGCCACGCGGCGCCGTCCTCGGCGGACAACTGCCGGGCGGACACGCCGCCGCCCCGGCTGACAACGGCGAGGCCGCCGGCGACCAGTCCCAGCACGACCGCGAGCCGCAGCAGGAGGAGGAGCCGTCCTCTGTGGAGTAGCCCTCTGTGCAGTGGTTCTCTGTTCGGATGGCGCATGTCGCGGATGCCCTTCTCCGGCCGGGTCATCGGGTGGCCTGCCGGGTGCGCGGCAGCAGCGGACGCGGGTCGATCGACGCACGGATCCGCCCGAGGCGGCTTCCGAGGGCGCGGCTGGACAGCCGGGTGAGATCCCAGGCGCGGTGGGCGTCGTCCTCGCCCGGCTCGGCCGCCCCGAACAGCGCCATCGTGACCAGCGGCGCCAACGAACCGAGGTGGTGCGCGGCCGCGGTACAGGCGGGTAGTTCGCGGGCCCGTCCGGCGACCTCCCGCGGTGTGAGCGCGGGAGACCCGGGCAGGCCGTGCTCGGTGAGCCGGTCGCAGACCTCGCGCCAGGCCGCGGCGATCCGTGCCGACGGCGGTCCGGCGCGGCGCCGCCGCCATCGACGACGCCGCTTCTCCAACGGGACCAGCGCCAGGCCGAGCAGTGGCGCGGCGAGCAGGGCCGCCGCATAGCCGGGCCAGGTCCGCCCGGCCCGCTCGCCGCCGCCGGCGGCCGCCCCGGTCGGGTCGAGCTGGGGGACGACGACCGGCGCGACGACGTTCACGTTCAGGTCCTGCTGGCCCGCGCCACCGGTGGCGGGGCGGTCCGCCGGCGCCAGGGTGAGCCCGAGCTTGCTGATGTCGGTCGGTTCGAACCCGACCCAGCCGATCCCGTCCAGGGCGACCTCCGGCCAGGCGTGGGCCTGCCGGGTCGTCACCACGAAGCCACCGGGGCCGTCGGTGGACGTCCGGTCGAGCAGATACCCGACCGCGATCCTGGTCGGGAAGCCCTGGGCCCGGGCGAGGACGGCGAACGCGGCCGCGTGCTGCTCGGCGTAGCCGCGCCGGTCCGTCGCCGGGCCGGCGCCCGCCGCGCCTGCACCGGTCACCGGCCCCGGTGCGGTGGCGGTGACGCCCAGCAGGCGGGCGACGGCACCGTAGGAATGGCCCGGCGGGGCGCCGCCGTCGTAGGGGAAGCGGTCCGGGTCGCGCAGGTAGTCCGCCAGGGCGACGAGCCGGTCGTACGAGGTCGACGCGTTGGCCGTCACCTCGTCGGCGAGCTGGGCCAGTTCCGGAGCGAGGCCGGGCGGCAGCGCGGCATAGCGGTCCGTCATCGGCCCGGACGCCGCCCGGGCCAGGCGCAGCGCCTCGCCGTCGGGTGTCGCGACCTCGGCGCGGAGCCGGTAGCCGTCGCCGGCCCGCGGGGCGGCGACCGCCGCGAGCGAGCCCGAGCCGGGCTGCACGGACACCGCCCGGCCACGCAGCCCGACCGGCACGCCGATCGACGGAAGCAGCGTCCCGCCCCAGCCGTCGATCGTGACGTCCATTCCCACCTGCGTGGTCGCGACAGTGATCTCCGGGCCGTCTGTCGGCAGGGTGCCGCCGGCCCGGACGAACAGCCCCTCGTCGCGCCAGTCGGCGCCGTCGAAGTCGCCGAGCGCGGCGATGCGCAGCCGGTCGACGGGCAGCCGGCCGGTGGTGGACGACAACCGGGCGGTGAACAGCGAGCGTGGTGGGTTCGCCCGCTGCTCGACCTGCACCTGGGCCAGCGGGTCGAGCAGCGGTGCGGTCGCGACCGGTGGCTCGCGGTGGTCCCGCGGGTCGAACCGCTCGTCACCATCCGCCAACGGCAGGATGCTCGCGCCCAGGGTGGCGGCCGCGGCGGCGCCGGCGACGAGCGGCAGGCCGAGCGTCAGCCACCCGGCGGACTCCGCCGAACCGGCCGCCTGGGACGTCCTGACCAGCACCAGAACGAGGGCGGTGAAGGTGAGACAGCCGGTCAGCGGTAGCTGCGACCGCCCACCGGACGATGTCACGACAAGGGCGAGGACGTCGGCGAGCACCACCGGCAGTAGCGGGAGCAGCACCGCGTCGGTCCGCAGAACGAGCAGGACGGCCGCGACCGTCACCACCCACAGCACCAGGCTCGGGACGACGAGCAGCTCGACGGTCGGGTCCGCGGGCAGGGCGACGGTGAGCAGGTCCGCCCAGCCGTCCCGCAGCGCGGAGCCGAACGCGGACGGGCCGGCAGCGCCCCGGGTGGCGACCAGGGCGACCAGCGCGCAGGGTACCCAGCCGACCATCGCGGCCAGCACCACCATGTCGGCCGGGCGAAGCCGGGCGGCCAGCACCATGGCCAGCCCGCCGGCGAGCAGCACCGTCCCGCCGAGCGGCAGCAGGAACCCCGTGCCTGCGAAGAAGCCGCTGAAGGCCGCCGCGACCTGCACCATCAGTACGACGGCGAGGGCGACCTGCGCCGGGCGCCGCCGCTGAACCCGCCCGGGCGCAGCCGGCGTCCCGGGGGAGACCCGCGCGGCGGCCGGCGACCGCGGCGCCGAGCCCGGCCCCTGCCCCTGCCCCTGCAGGGGCCTCGGGTCCGGCCGCTGCGCCGGGTGCGAGCCCGGGGCGGACCGGGCCGCTGCCGGGGGCACGCGCAGCGTGGCGACGTCGGAGATGTCCGCCAGCTCGGTGTCCGCGGGCACGAGCTTGTGCAACCTGGGCGGCAGCGGAAGAGGGCGTCCCGCGCCGCCGCCCGTCCCCAGCCCGGGCGGCGGGCCGGTCACCGGACCACCCGGGTGTTCCACGCGGTGACGAAGTCGTCGCTGTCGCGCACGTTCAGGACCAGCGCGCCGCGCACCACCGGACCGGGCTGCCCCGGCCGCGCGCCGACCTGGATGACGCTGACCATCGCGAACCGCGCGCGGACCTTCGACACGGTGGCGGTGCCCGCGGCCGGTGCCTGGCCGGTCACGACCCCGAGGGCCACCCCGCCCTCCCGCGGGACGAGCGTGGCCAGCGCCCCCAGCCCGGGGTCGTCGGGGCCTGCCCCGACGTCGGCGAGGAGATCGAGCAGTGCCGTCGACGGGGCCGCGCCGCGTTCCGCCACGGCATGACGTCCACCGGTGGTGCGTACCTCGACGCCGAACCCGTGCGTCACGGCGGCGGCGGCCAGTGACGCGGCGATGCGCACCGCGTCCTCGAACTGGTCCGCCTGGTACGGATCCGCGCTGGTGTCGAGCATGACCAGCATCCGCGGCTCCCGCGGGACCACGTTGTGGCGCACCATGAGGGTTCCCGTGCGCGCGGTGGATCGCCAGTGGACGAGTCGCAGGTCGTCGCCCCGCACGTACTCGCGCAGGCCGTGGAAGGCCACCCCGCCGGGTGCGGCGGAGGCGGATGTCGGCCCGTCCACGTCCGGTGAGCCGCCGGTYGGCAGCGGTGCGACCGGCAGCAGCCGCGGGTGCACCCGCAGCACCGAACGGGACGGGAACCCGCGCCGGACGTGCATCAGCCGCAGCGGATCGGCGTGACCGACGGTCAGCGGACCCACCTCGAAGACACCGCGGCGGGTGGTCGGCAGCTCGTACCGGGCCTCCTGGCTGCCGCCGGGGGGCAGGCTCGCCAGCGCTATCCCGACGTGGCGGCCACCGACCGACTCGCCGGCGACGATCGGCGGCGACCGGCGCCGCGCGGTGTTGGTCACCACCAGGACGGCGAGCGCCGGATCACCCTCGGCGACCCGGTCCGGGCGGATCTCGCGCTCGATCGTGACGTCCGGCCGGGCGAGCATCCAGCCGGCGGCCACCGCGACCACGACGGCCGCGCCCAGGCCGAGAACGATCATCTCGGGGTAGTCGAGTAGCACCCCCGACACGACGAGCACCCCCGCGGCCGCGATCATCGCGGCACCGGACCTCGTGATCAACGGGTGGCCAGTCGCTGGCTCGGGACCGGGACCGCGGCGACCGTCTCCCCGATCAGGTCCACGGCGCGCAGGCCGGACATCTCCGCCTCCGGGCGCAGCAGCACCCGGTGCCCGAGGACGTACGGCGCCAGCGCCTTGACGTCGTCAGGTGTCGCATAGGTCCGGCTGTCGGCCGCCGCGTGTGCCTGCGCGGCGGCGGCGAGTGCCAGCGCGCCCCGGGTGCTCACCCCGAGCCTGACCTCCGGTCGGCGCCGCGTCGACGCGGCGAGGGTGACGATGTAGCCGAGCAGCGACTCGGACAGGTGGACCCGGCGGGTGATCCCGATCATCCGGTCGATGTCGGCGGTGGTCAGGACGGGCGCGACCGCGTCCACCGACCGGCCGCCCCGGCGGTTCGCCAGCACCTCCACCTCGGCGCCGTGGTCCGGGTAGCCGATCGTGAGCCGCATCATGAACCGGTCGATCTGCGCCTCGGGCAGGTCGTAGGTCCCGCCGTGCTCGACCGGGTTCTGGGTGGCCACGACGAGGAACGGGCGCGGCACGGCGATCGGCTTCCCGTCCACCGTGACCTGCTGTTCCTCCATCACCTCCAGCAGCGCCGACTGGGTCTTCGGCGAGGCGCGGTTCACCTCGTCGGCGAGAATCACGTTGCCGAAGACCGGCCCCGGCTGGAACTCGAAGGCCTGCGTCCCGGTGTTCCACACCTGCACGCCGGTGACGTCGGTGGGCAGCAGGTCGGGGGTGAACTGGATCCGCCGCATCGTGCCGGCGATCGAGTTCGCCACCGCCTTCGCGAGCGAGGTCTTGCCGGTGCCCGGGACGTCGTCGATCAGGACATGACCCTCGGCCGCCAGGCAGACCGCGACGAGCCGCACGATCTCGGTCTTGCCCCGGATCAGCGTCTCCACGTTGCGGACGAGTGCCGTGCCGCGTTCGGCGAACCAGGCCGTGTCATCCGGGCCCAGCAGCGATTCCGTCATGATCCCCCCGATTCGATTCCGGCAGGCGTGTCGTCCTGCCGGCCAGTCCGGCCGTCAGCGCGGCATCGTCATCCGCGCCCCGGCACCGTCATCCGCCTGGCAGCTGCGTCATCCGCGTAGCAGCAGTGCCGTGGCGACCAGCAGTCCCACCACGGTGAGCAGCACGAGCGCGGCGACGGCCGTCCGGTAGCCGAGCCTGCGGTACTCGGCGTCGGTGCCGGTGCGGATCACGACCCGCGACTCCTCACCGACGACCCGCTGCAGCGCAGCCGTGCCCATAACCACGCCCGAGCCGCTGACGCCCGAGCCGCTGACGCCCGGGACCGGGCCGCCCGGCGGCAGGGACGTCCGCAACACCGGCCCCGGCCCCGGTCGCGGTGGCTGGGGCGGAGAGGGAGTCGGTGGCGGCGCGGGTGGCTCCGGCCGTTGGTGAGGCGGCGGCACGACCAGGGTGACCGCGTGTTTCGACGGTTCGGGTGCGAGCGCGGTCGGCCCGGTGCTGCCCCGCGCCGCCGGCAGCCCGCCGCCGGGGAGTGGCACCGCGGCCGGGTCGCTCGTAGCCAGCGCGCGGATGTCGTCGTCCAGGCCGACCACCAGACCCGCCCGGCGCAGCCAGTCGGGACCCAGCGCCTCGGTGGCGGCGCCGGCGAGCGCGGCGGCGAAGTCCCGCGCTGTCTGGTACCGGTCGGCGGTGTGCTTCGCCAGCGCCCGCAGGACGACCGCGCCGATCGGTGCGGGCGCGGTGTGCAGCGGCGGCGGCGCCTCGCCGAGGTGGCTGCGACGAAGCCCTTCGAGCGAGGACTGCGCGTCCGTCGGGGCCGCCCGGAACGGCGGCCGGCCGGCCAGCAGTTCGTAGAGAATGACGCCCAGCGCGTACAGGTCGGTGGACGGCCCCAACGGCCCTGCCAGGAACTGCTCGGGCGCCATGTAGCGCGGGGTTCCGACCGCCGTCGCCGTCCGCAGGTCCGAGCCCGTGTACTCCCGCGCGATGCCGAAGTCGGCGACCTTCAGCTGCCCGCCTTCCGTGAACAGTACATTCGCCGRCTTTACATCGCGGTGCAGCACGCCCCGGCTGTGGGCGTGGCCCAGCGCAGCAGCGGTGGCCAGACCCACCGCGCACACCTGGGCCGGGGACAGTCCGCGTGCGGCCCGCGCGCGCAGTGTGCCGCCGCCGACCAG
Organism: Parafrankia colletiae; assembly: GCF_001854655.1. Taxonomy (GTDB): domain Bacteria; phylum Actinomycetota; class Actinomycetes; order Frankiales; family Frankiaceae; genus Parafrankia; species Parafrankia colletiae. The sequence continues at coordinate 25,912 of NZ_MBLM01000108.1, forward strand.
CTCCATGACGATCAGCGCGCGGTCGTCCAGCTGGACGTAGTCGTACACCCGCACGATGTGGGGGTGATCGACCCTGGTGAGGGTGAGGGCCTCCGCCCTGGCGTCGTCACTACCACCGTCCACGCCGGGAACAATTTTGATCGCAACCTGACGGTTCAGCCGGTCCCGGCCCGACAAAACAACACCGAAAGCACCATGGCCGATCTCGCCGTGCACCGCATAGCCCGGCAACGCAGCCGCGATCAGGTCATGCTTGCCGGTCAAGAAGTCGCCCCCCCAGGCACAGTGCGCTGCCGTCAAAGGCCCGCGACATTCCGACTGTAGCCGCTCGAAATGCCGCACGCGCGGCACAGCCCCCCGTTGCACCGGGATGTCGCCAGGTGCGGTTCGACATAGCCGGCCGGGTTCCGGCATCCCGACCGATCCGGCCGAGGCCCCCGGCGTCGTGCGCTGACAATGCGGCGGCCGCGGTCAACAATGYGGATGACCGGAGCCCGGACGTCGACATTCGGCGGAGTCGTATTCGTGGGGGGGAAAGATGGCCAGCGCCGGGACGGGTACGGCCAGGGCTGCGGGCGGTGGGGGAGGCGTCCTGCTCACGCTGTGCGCCGGTCAGTTCCTGATGACCCTGGACAGCTCGGTCATGAACGTCTCGATCGCGACCGTCTCCGCGGACGTCGGAACGACGGTCAGCGGCATCCAGACCGCCATCACCTTGTACACCCTGGTCATGGCCGCATTCATGATCACCGGGGGCCGGCTCGGGCGGATCTTCGGTCGGAAGCGGGTCTTCGCCGTCGGCTGCGTGATCTACGGCTGCGGGTCGCTGACCACGGCGCTCGCCGGGAATCTGGCCGTGCTCACCGTGGGCTGGTCGGTGCTCGAAGGGATCGGCGCGGCACTGATCATGCCGGCGATCGTCGCCCTGGTCGCGGCCAACTTCGCGCCCCCCGACCGTCCGCGAGCCTATGGCCTGGTCGCCTCGGCGGGAGCGATCGCGGTCGCCACCGGACCGCTCGTCGGCGGCCTGTTCACCACCTACCTGTCCTGGCGGTGGGTGTTCGCCGGTGAGGTGGTGGTCGTGCTGGTCATCCTGGCCTTCACCCGCCGGATGTCCGAGTCCCCGGCTGGAGGTCCGGCGGCTCCGGGCCCGCTGGGCCAACAGGGCGTGGCAGGGGAGCCCGCCGGTGGATCCCGGGGGTGGAGTGCCAGCCTCGACCTCACCGGAACCGGACTTTCCGCGCTGGGACTGGGTCTGGTCGTCTACGGCGTCCTGCGGGCGGGAAGCTGGGGGCTCGTCAGGCCCAAGGACGGCGGACCGGCCTGGCTGGGTCTCTCGCCGGCCTGCTGGCTGATCTTCGCCGGCCTGTTCACCCTGCGGGTCTTCCTGTGGTGGGAGGAGAGGCGGATCGCCCGCGGACGGCCCGCGCTGCTCGACCCCGCGATGCTGCGGAACCGAACGCTGCGCGGCGGCCTCACCTCCTTCTTCTTTCAGTACCTCCTGCAGGCCGGGCTGTTCTTCGTCGTGCCGCTGTTCCTCTCCGTGTCCCTGGGGCTGTCCGCGGTCGAGACCGGGGTGTGGCTGATTCCGCTGTCCGCGACGCTGCTGGCCGCGGCCGTCGGCATCCCCAGGCTGCTCCCGCACGCCTCCCCGCGCCGCATCGTCCGTCTGGGCTTTCTCGCGCTCCTCGGCGGGATCGTGATCATGATCGCGCTGCTGGATCTCGGCGCCGGGCCGGAGATCGTGACCTGTCCGCTGCTGCTGGCCGGCCTCGGCATCGGCGCGCTTGCGTCCCAGCTGGGCAGCGTCACCGTCTCGTCCGTCGCGGACGAGGACAGCGCCGAGGTCGGCGGGGTGCAGAACACAGTGACCAACCTGGGCGCCTCGATCGGCACCGCGGTGGCCGGCACGGTGCTCATCGCGAGCCTGACGACGTCGTTCCTGGCCGGCGTGCGGGACAACCCCGCGGCGCCGCCGGACCTCGCGGCGCAGGCCACGGTGCGGCTGACAGAGGGTGCCCCGTTCCTGTCGGACCAGGATCTGGAGGCCGGCCTCGCCGCCGCCGGCGTGCCCGCGCCGACCGCGGAGGTGATCGTCGACGAGAACGCCCGCGCCCGCGTCACGGCACTGCGTGCCTCGCTGGCGGTCCTCGCGCTCGTCGCGCTGTTCGCGACGGTGTTCACCCGCCGGATCCCCCCGCGCCAGCTCGCCGGATCCGGTCGCGGCCCCTCCGCCACCGGCTGACCTCGCGGTCCGCCGAAGCGTGGCGCCTTTCCGAAAGCAGGGCATGACCCGGGCGGATGCGGGCATACCGGGCCTGGCCTGTGGACAGCTACCGCAATGCGAGGAGCTTCGCCTATGACCGAACGTTCTGCGCTCGGCCCCATCCCCGGCATCGAAGGCACGGACTCCAGCCTCGGCGTCCTTGTGATCATGGCCGGGGCCGCCATCATCGGCTATCTGGCCGCCCTGCTCCTGTACCGGATTCTGCGCCGCATCGGCCGGCATTCGCAGATCGTCAGCGACCTCGCCGTCCGCGGACGGCGGCCGACGCGTTTCGCCCTCGTCGTCCTCGGGCTGCTCACGGCCGCGAACGCCGCCGTGGAACAGTCCTGGACGCCCCCCACCGTGCGGGTGCTCGGCCTGGCCCTGATCGCGGCGATCGCCTGGCTGGTGGGCGTCCTCGCCTTCGTCGTCGAGGACCTCGCCCTGTCCCGCTATCGGATGGACATCGCCGACAACAGGCATGCCCGCCGGATCCGGACCCAGGTGACACTGCTGCGCCGGATCACCGTCCTGGTCATCTCGCTGATCGCGATCGCGTCGATGCTGATGACGATCCCCAGCGTCCGTGTCGCCGGGGCGAGCATCGTCGCCTCCGCCGGAGTGGTCGGCATCATCGCCGGTCTCGCGGCACAGACGTCGCTCGCGAACATGTTCGCCGGCCTGCAGCTGGCGTTCACCGACGCCATCCGGGTGGACGACGTCGTCGTGGTCGAGGACGAGTGGGGAAGAATCGAGGAGATCACCCTCACCTACGTCGTCGTGCACATCTGGGACGACCGCCGGATGATCCTCCCGTCGACCTATTTCACGACGAACCCGTTCCAGAACTGGACCCGTCGGGAATCGGCCGTCCTCGGTGCGGTGGAGTTCGACCTGGACTGGTCGGTCCCCGTCAACGACATGCGGGCCGAGATGCACCGCATCGTGGAGAACACCGAGCTGTGGGACGGGCGGGTCAGCGTCCTGCAGGTCACCGACGCCATCAGCGACCATGTCCGGATCCGGGTCCTCGTCAGCGGCAAGGACGGGCCGACGACGTTCGATCTGCGCTGCCATGTCCGAGAGGCACTGGTGGACTGGCTGCGGCGCCGGCATTCGCTCGCGTTGCCGCGTACCAGAATCGAGATCGACCGTTCCCCGGCCGAGCTCGGCGCCCAGAACGGGCACGGCGGACGATTCGCCCCCACGGACCGCGTCCGGCTGGAGAAGGAGTCCCCGGAGATGATCTCGGACGCCCGCCTGTTCACCGGCAGCGCCGACGCCGAGGAGCGTTCCCGCGCCTTCAGCGAGACCGGTGAGCCCACTGCGCAGGATGACGACAGGTCGGACGGCGACCCGCGCGGGCCGCGGCAGCGCGGGACGGACGGACGCGGGGACAGCGACTCGGCGCCCGTGTCCGCGTCAGCCCACGCCCGCTGACGAAACACCGCCGTCAGTGCAGCCCTCGCCGGGCCCGCCGCGTCACGCGGTGGCCCGGGCCTCGAGGGCAGTCTCACGATCATCGGCCTGTTCGTGCGACGGTTACTGTGTGAGCTTGTTGGGTGACGCCCTGGAGAGCATGTCCACCAGCGCCGGGCGGTGGGCGTCGCTGCAGGCCGACCTCCACTGGTGGGCCGACAGGGCCGCGCTGACCAGGGCTCGGACCGCGGCCGCGGCTGCGCGCGGGACACCCGTCGACATCCAGCCGCCAGGGTTCCCGCGTGTGCCGGTGGCCGCGGTCGCGGTGGACGAGCAGCGTGGCTCGCTCCTCGCCACCCCTCGTACGCTGCGCGTCGAATGGCACGCCAGCGCGGCGGCCGCTGCGGGCGCCGGCGCCGGCGGCGCGGTGGTCGCCGTGGTGCGGGGCGAGGAGTGGCGCGAGCGCCGCGCCGGGAGCGTCCGGGGCTCGCAGGTCACCGATCCCGGCACCGGCCTGACCACCCGGTGGGTCCGCGAACTCGTCTTCGTCCGACCCTGGCGGCTGCTGTCCTGCCTGCACCTGAAGGCCTGCGACGCACTGGACTGGCACGGGCGGCCGGCGACCTGGCTGCGTGCCGAGCCACGCGAGAACGAGTTCTGGTCAGTACCCAGCCTGCACAGCCTCACCGACGGCGACGCCTACGACCTCGTCGTCGACAGCGCCACCGGCGTACTGCTGGACCTGACCACCTGGTACGCCGACCAGGAGGTCGAACGGTGCTGGCTGGGCGACCCGCGGTTCGACGCGCCGGTCGATCCGGCCAGCTTCGACCTGGAGACGATCGGCACCGCCGCCGAGGCGGAATCCCCGATCAGACGAGCCCGTCCGCTGGCCTCGCTCGCCGACGAGGTCGACTTCACCGTGCTGAGCCCGCGCGGTGAGCACTACACCGGAGTCGTCGACACCGACGAGGGCGGGTCGGTCGTCGTCGCCCATCCTTCGGGCGGCGGACCCGGCGGCTGGCACCGGTGGTTCACGCAGTCCGGGGGAGCGAGGATGGCGGATCCAGCGGAATGGGAGCCGATCCAGCTGCCGGACGGCACCCATGCCCGGCGGTGGTCTCCCAGCGGCGACCCCGACCAGGTCCATCTGCGCTTCGAGCGGGCCGGCACCCAGGTCTGGGTACAGGGGCGTGGACGTCGCGACGTCCACCGGCTGGCCGCCAGTCTCGAACCGGTCAGCCGCTGACACTCGTCCGAACTCGCTCGTCCGAACCGCTGCGGCAGCTCGATCCCGTCCTCCGGTGGCGTTRCTCTGCCTACTGTTGCCCCCCGCCTCGTCTCCGACGGTTCTGCGTGGCCTACCGCCTGAGCTGGCCACATGCGGGACGGCGGGTTACTCCCCGGGAAATACAGAGATCGCCAACGGGATACCGGTGGTTCCGGCTTCCCTATGTCCGAACAATACGTTCGGGCTGTCCCGCCTCATGAACAGGTCGGTCGATACTCTGTGCGGCTCGAATCGATTCGGGCTGCTTCGCGCGCGCCGATGACGTCCCCGGTGGCCGCCGGGCTCCGGCTCCGGCGGCCAGGGGGCCCGACATCGACAGCGACGGCGACGCCGAGCCCCGGAGCGACGACGACGTCCACGGCCACTTCCCCGCCCCCGACGCCCACGCAGCTGCAGACCCCCACCCCGGCTCCGACCACACCAGCCATCTCGCCGACCCCGTCGACCGACACCCGGACACCGGTGACTCTCGAGGCCACCAGCGGGCTGAACGGCAGTGGAATCGTGGTCGGTGTCGTCCCGGTCTCCGATCGTGCGAGCCAGCTTCCCGGGGCGACGGGCACCCTCACAGTGCATGAAGGGGGCAAGCTCCTCGGCACGGTGACAACCGAGAGGAAAGGCTGGGATCCGTATGCAACGGGTGAGCTGGATGTCGACCTGCCTCCGGGATACCACTCGCTGGCCCTCGACTACAGCGGCGACGCGAACTACCAGCCGAACCGGGCCACGGTGTCAGCGAACACGTCKAACGTCGAGGTCATCGCATCGGTTCCCGGTTCGCTTGTGGACGGCCAGCCCAGCACTGTCGAGGTGCAGGTCGTGYCGCTCCCCGGAATCACCGGCATCCCCACCGGCAAGGTTCGCAACGAGGACGACTTCGGCCTGCCCCCGTTCGAGGTGACCCTCGACGCCCGCGGCCGAGCGACGATCACCATCGAGGGTAGGCCGGCCAACCCCTACATCACGGAACCGAGGCAGGGCCACGCCTACATCGAGTACCTGGGTGACAGCACCTTCGTCCCCAACCGCACGCTCGTCCTGTTCACCGTGCTCCCGAGCACGGCGGCATAGCTGACGTCCGGGCCTCGTCGGCGGGGTTTCTCCGCTGGTGTCAGGTACACAGGCGCCCCGCCCAGCGGTGCTGGGCGGGGCGCGGGCAAGCTTGGCCTCACCGTTCGGCATGAACCCGGAAAGGACCATGAGATGAGTGGCGGTCTTCCGCAGTCCCTGAAGGACCTGGTCGCAACCGGCCCGTTGGCGCACCTGAGCACCATCAACGCGGACGGAAGCCCCCAGGTCTCGGTCATCTGGATCGGTCTTGACGGCGACGACCTGGTCAGCGGCCATCTGTCTCGGTACGCGAAACTGCGCAACATCGAGCGGGACCCCCGCGCCGTGCTCTCCTTCGAAGCGCCGCGGCAACCAGGGGTCGTCATGGTCCCGTACGCGGTGCTGCACACCCATGCCACCGTGCAGCCCAGCGACGACACCTGGGATCTGCTCGACCGCCTGACGAAGATCTACGTGGCCCCGGACGCCGAGTTCCCCGCACCGCGGGTGCCCGGGTACATCATTCGCTATTCGGTGCAGCGTATCGGCGGTGTCGGCCCCTGGGCCCCGTCCTCGCAGTGAGGCACGGGATGACAATAGGCCCCATGGCATGGGGCAGAGAGCTTTTTCTGGATGTCGCCGCGTCGGCGTCGGCACTCCTGCGCGACCCGGCGGTCGCCGCCTCCTGGGAGGCGGACAGCGCGTTGGCGCACTTCCGCGTCAGCGGGCTGGCCGGGCATCTGGGCTGGCAGATCACCATCGTTCCGGTGCTGCTCAACGAAAGCCCACCCGGCGGGAAACCCGTCTCCTTGTTCGAGCACTACACCACCCAGGCGGTGTGGATCGGCGCCCCTCTTGACACCGATCTCAACCGGGGTATCCGCCAGCTGGGTGACGGGGCGGCCGTCGACGGCCCGACGGCGCTGGCCGACCGGGTCGACAGCGCCATCCGAGACCTGTCCGGGAGGCTGGCGACCGAGCCACCCGGGCGGCTCGTGAGCCTCGCGTCGATGGTGCTGACCCTGGACGACTTCCTGGCCACCCGCATTCTCGAGATCGCCGTCCACTCGGACGACCTGGCGGTGAGCGTGGACGTCCCGACGCCGGCGCTGCCCGCGCCGGCGACAGACGCCGTCCTGGCTCTGCTGACCCGGCTGGCGGCCCACCGGCATGGGCCGACGGCCGTCCTGCGTGCCTTCAGCCGAGCCGAGCGCGCCCCCACGACGATCACGGCGATCTGACTGCCGCTCTCTTCTCTTCGACCGCGAACGGGCGGCCTGCTGAGATAGCACTGATCTGTGCAGCCTCTCCCGGTCGTCATCGTTCACCGCAACCAGCCGGCGCGCCTCGTCGACACGATCGACGCCTTCCGCGCCCAGGACGTCCCTGTCACGATCACGGTCGTCGACAACGGYTCGGCGGCCGTGCCGGCGGTCGAGGCCACCGATGTGGCGGTCGTGCTGGCCGGCGGCAACCTGGGCTTCGGCCCCGCGGCCAACATCGGCTACCGCCGGTTCCTCGCCGACGGCGACGCGGGCGAATGGGTGGTGCTCGCGCCGCATGACGCGCTGCCCGAGCCGACCTGTCTGAGCAACATGCTGAGCGTGCTCGCCGAGCACCCACGCGCGGGGCTGGCCTGCGCGGACGTCGGCGACGGCGCGACACCGGTCATCGACCCCTACTTCGGCGGGATCCTCGTCCCGGCCCGCGTCGACAGGGGATGGGAGCCGGTCGGCCACCCGCACGGGACGCTGATGCTCGCCCGGCGCGCCTGCCTCGACGAGGTCGGGATCTTCGACGAGCGTTACTTCGCCTACTGCGAGGAGGCGGACCTCGCGCTGCGGGCGACGGCCGCCGGCTGGGAATCCGGCCTTGTGCGGGGTGCGATGGTCCGGAACCCGTCGGTCGGCTCGACCTCGGCGTCGATCGACTACCTGCAGCTGCGCAACACGCTGCTGCTCGTGCGGGAGCACTCCGGCCGCTACCACGTGTTCATCCGGCTCTGTATCGCGCTGTGGCACCTGGCGTCGGGCGCGGTCGTCCCGACCCGGCGCGGGCCCTACTGGAACGTGGAGGGACGCCTGCGGGGCCTCCTCGACTTCCTCCGCGGACGTTTCGGGCCGCCACCCCCGCACCTGTTCGCCAAGCGCTGACGGTCTGCCTGGGCGCGGCGCCACCGGGGCAGGCCAGCCCACCGCCAGGCGGGCTCACCGCCACGGCCCTACCGCGAGGGGTCGGTGTCGCCCTCGAGCAGCCAGGCTTCGATGTCGTGCGCCCGCCACCGGTCGAAGTGCGGCTCGGACTGGATGGGCCGGGGAAAACCGTCGCGGGCACACAGCCGCCGGGCCCGCTCGACCGAGATCGACAGTCGTCGAGCGATGTCCGCGGTTGTCCACAGATCGCCGGCCGTCATGGCTCCATCGTACGGCGGGGCAGCAGGGCGGCGCTGCGGAGCATCCCGCCCACACCTGCCCCGGCGATCGTCCGGTTCCCGGCACGGTGGGCGGAACACGGAGGCAGCGTGCTCCCGCCTGGCACCCGTGACCGGGGGGTGTACGGTGGTCCCGTTGCTCTTCTCCTTGGTGCCGCCGGTCACCAGTACAGGATGGCATCACGATGATCGCCAATCGCGATCATCGGCGTAACGCCGGGACACCACGCGGGTGTGCCGCAGCAGGGGAACGAGGAAAGAACGTGTCCGAAGGTACTGTCAAGTGGTTCAACGCCGAGAAGGGCTTCGGCTTCATCACGGTTGACGGCGGAGGCCCCGACGTCTTTGCCCACTTCTCCTCGATCGTCGGAGACGGCTACAAGTCTCTCGAAGAGGGTCAGCGCGTCTCCTTCAACATCGAGCAGGGCCAGAAGGGCCCGCAGGCCGCCCAGGTGCAGCCTCTCTAGACCTTGACGGATTGCCGCGAGCCCGTGTTGGGACCGGGCTCGCGGCCTTCCGCACGAAAAGTCCCATAAGGCCGCACCAGGCCTGACCACGACAGGGTGGCAACCGGCCCACCCGAGTCGAGGGCTGCCTGGGCTCTCGCCAGGTCGGCGACTGCTGCGGTAATTCAGTTGTTGGGCGGTACCGTCGTTCCCAGTGGGGACACGGTCGAGTACCGGCCGAAGACCGATCTTTTCCCGGCAGACGTGGTGATTGCCGTCTGCCGGTAGGTGAACATCGCCGCCCTTCGGGTGCTGGTCCTTGCCGTCGAGCTGTCGTCCGCCGCGGCCGCCGACCAGCCCGATCCTGCCGGAGGTTACGCCGGCCTTCGTGATCCAGGCATCCGTTGGTCCAGCCGCGGAGAGCCGTCACCAGCGGCGGACCTTGCCATGATGGTTCCGTGAGCCCCGTCGCCGTCGTGGGAATCCGCATCTGGTGCGACCTCGATGTGACCAGCCCCATCTCGACTCCGTCGAGGGCGCCGGCTCCGGATCCGGCCGCGATGCCGGGCCTCGCGCCGCCGCCTACCTCCTCGCCGGACGGCTACCTCGACGAACGCAGCGGTCTCGCCGTCAGAGTGCACGAACTCGCCGAGCTTTCGGACGGCCGGGAGATCACCCTCCTGGATGACCGGGGCTGGGGCACCTCGCGCGGCGCCGCGACCTCCGACGAGCTCCTGGCCGAGCTGACGATCGAGGAGATCGAGCGCATGGCCTACCTGGTGCTGTTGCCGGACTGGGCCGACGACGACCACCCGCTGCCGCCGGACCTCGCCGCGGTCGAGGACAGCGGCGGGGCGCAGGACTGGGATTTCCTCGCGGAACGCCTGCGTGCGTTCGGGGTGGTCGCCACACCGGCGGGGCTCATGCGGGTGCCGCGCCGCTTCGATCTCGGCGAACATCTGCGGGCGCGGCTGAGCGGTGCTGGCGGCTGACCGCGACCGCCGCGCCGGCAGATGGATAACCGGTGCAGGTCAGCGGGCTCCGGCGGCCCGATAGGCGAGGCCGGCGGCATTGGGCCGCCCCGCCGCGTCGTACAGGCCGGTGACGCTGTCGCCGATCGCCGGCAGCCCGAACCAGGAGTAACGCTCCACGTACGGAAGGCTCTCCAGCATCGCCGTCGACTGGCGGATGAACTCGGCCTGCTGCTCCGTCGACGGCGCCCGTGGCGACTTCGCGAAGTCCATCAGCGCGTACTCGGTCAGCCAGATCGGCAGGTGGTAGCGCTCGTAGGTCTTCTGGACGTAGTCCCGGAGGTGGCCCGTGGCCCGCGCCGGGTCGAAGTCGCTGCCGTACCAGTGCAGGGTGATGAAGTCGACGCGGTATCCGCGCTGGGCGGCACCTGTCATGAACCGGTCAAGCCAGCCACCCGCGTCGGCCGCGCCCCACGCCACCGCCGGGCTGCTCAGACGCATGCCGGTCGCCTGCAACTGCGGCCACAGCTCCAGCGCGCGCTCCACCGACATGTCCGCCTGCCCGCCGAGATCCGGCTCGTTGAACGTGAGCAGCGTGTCGCCATACCCCTTGACCTGGTTCAACGTCGCCGGTGTCACCGCACCGGGCCCCCAGATCATGGGCACGAAACGCACCCCGGGCGGAATGTCGTTGTCGGGTTTCGGGCCCCAGTCGTAGAACCAGGACGCTCCCGAATCCACCAGTGCCGGTACGGCCGCGCCGTACGTCCAGACCGCGGCACCCTTCTTCGCCGTCACCGCGGCGGGCGGCCGGGGCGGCGTCGTACCCGTGCTCGTACCCGTGCTCGGCCCCGGGGTCGGGTTCGGCGGTCGGGTGGGCACCGTGGTCGCCCGGGTGGGCGTGGCCGTGGGAGAGACGGCCGGATTGGCCGGGTTCGTCGAGCCGCTCGGATTCGCCGACCCTGTCGGATTCGACGCCGGCCCCGTCGGATTTCCGCCGGGTGCGGGCGCGGAGGTGGCCGGAGCCGGAGTCAGCGTCGCGGGAATCGGCGGCGCCCCGCCGGCCGGAGTGTCGCCCACCGGCCCGCAGCCGGCGAGTACTGCCCCGGCCGCGACGGCGGCGACGGCCACGCCCATCCAGCGCCTGCGAGCCCGTCCACCGCCTCGCGAGATGGGGGCTGGAGAGGTCCGGGTCGTCCGGATCGCTGCGGACGAAGGTGCGCCGGGCACGGGTCCTCCTCGTCGGCATGACAACCATGCCGTGGCTGACCCCCAGCTGGGACAAGAATAGAGACACCGACACCGACACCGACACCGACAGCGTTCCGCGCCCCGGGAGGACCCGCGCCTCTGCGAGCGTCCGGCCAGCCGCGGCGTGGGGTGGCATCCCGCGGCTGGGTGTTACGAACCGCGGACGGATGGCCCGGAGCGCGGGAGAGGAACGTGCGGCGTCGGTAGCTTCCGCGTCGATGGGGGTCGAGCGCGGCCCGGATCCCGTCAGAGTCGGGCCACGACGAGCGACCCCGGAATCGGCTCGGATGACGGGAGACGGATGTGACCGGCGCGGAGATCGGTGTGATCGGCGGAAGCGGCTTCTACTCGCTGCTCGACGGGATGACGGACGTCGCCGTGACGACGCCGTACGGGGATCCCAGTGACGTCATCGCGGTCGGGGAGGTCGGCGGCCGGACGGTCGCGTTTCTGCCCCGGCACGGCCGGGGCCACCGGCATCCGGCACACACGGTCAACTACCGGGCGAACCTGTGGGCGCTGCGCAGCCTCGGGGTCCGGCAGGTGATCGCCCCGGCCGCGGTGGGGAGCCTGCGTCCCGAGCTCGCGGCCGGCACCGTCGTCCTGCCCGACCAGCTGGTCGACCGGACGTCCGGTCGACCGCAGACCTATTACGACTCCGGCGCGGCGCACGTCTCGTTCGCGGACCCGTACTGCCCGGCCGGCCGCTCGGCGGTGCTCAAGGCCGGCGCCGACGGTGGCCGGCCTCTGGTCGACGGAGCGACGATGGTGGTGGTGCAGGGCCCGCGCTTCTCGACCCGGGCCGAATCCCGCTGGTTCGCCGCGCAGGGCTGGTCGCTGGTCAACATGACCGGTCATCCGGAGGCCGTCCTCGCCCGGGAGCTCGCGCTCTGCTACACGACGATCGCGCTGGTCACCGACTACGACGCGGGCGTGGACGCCGCCTCGGCCGTCAGCCAGGCCGAGGTCTTCGCGGTGTTCGAACGCAACATCGAGCTGGTGCGCGATCTGGTGTGCCGGGTCATCCCGACGCTGCCGTCGACGTCCGCGCGGTCGTGCCCGTGCCCGGCCGCGCTGGACGGCCTGACGCTTCCCTTCGACCTCCCCTGACCCGCGCGATGCTGACGCCGAGCACGACGAGCGCGCCGACGACGTAGCCGCCGGGGCGGGTGATCCGGTCGGCGAGCGCGAGATCGGTGAACAGCGCCATATAGAGGACGTAGGGCGCCGCGGCCACCGCCAGCCACTCCGGGCGCCGGGCGAGTACCGCCAGCGCCACCAGCGGTATCCCGTACCAGGGCTGGGCCGGTGTGGCGAGCAGGAAGGCCGCGCCCAGCAGCCAGAGCGCGCCGAGCTCCGCGCCGACCCTGGCCGGATCGGCGCGCCAGACCGCCGCGGCGACCGCGGCGAGGACGAGTGCCGCGGCGATCTTGGCGGACGTCCCGGAAAGGCCGAGCAGGCCCAGCAGCAGGAACCGGTGGCCGTCCTGGTAGCCCTCGACCGAGAGGTACCTGGGCAGGAAGCCGACGACGTCCGGGCCGACGGCGAGCACATGCGGCAGGTACGACAGCGCGACGACGGCGACGGCGGTGCCCCCGACCGTCAGCGCCCGGCGGCGGGCGGCGGCGACGAGCAGCAACGCCGGGTAGAGCTTCACCGCGACCGCCGCGCCCAGCAACGCCCCGGCGGCGACGCCGACCCGCGCCCCGGTGCCGTGGATCCGCGCCGCAGCGCCGCTGGCCTGTGTCCTGGTGCCGCCGAACCGCGGGGGCCTGCGCAGCCACGGCCGGCCGGGCCGGGCCGGGTCGGGCGGACGTCGCGCGAGCAGCGCGCAGGCCCCGACGGCGAACAACGCCGCCAGCACGTCGACATGGGCGTCCATGCCCGCGTCGAGCCCGGCGGACGGCGCCCAGGCGTAGGCGGCGGCGTACCCGACCGGATGCCCGCGTGCCGCGAGGACCCGGACGAGCAGGCCGGTCAGCGCCAGCGAGACCAGCCCCCCGTAGAGCTGGACCTTGTTCTCCCGGGGCGGGCCCGGCAGGTAGTGGACCACAGCGAAGTACGCCTGCGCGACGGGCGGGTAGATCGTGTGCGCCTGCGGGTAGTTGAGCCTCGTGCAGCCCGGGCCGCGGTTGATCTCGGCGCAGGCTGCGTCGTCCGGCCAGAGCCAGGCGTCCCGCAGATGTGCCAGCTCGGGGGAGCTGGTCGGGTGGCGGTACGGGTCGATCCCGGCGGCCTGGACCCGGCCGTCCCAGCTGTAGCGGTACAGGTCGTCGCTCATCCGCGGGCCCGCGCCGATCGCGAGCACGTGCACCGCGACGGCGCCCGCGAGCAGCAGCCAGACCGTGGCTCGCCGGGAGCCGGCGCGTACCAGCAGCCAGGTCCCGAGCGCGGCCACCGCCCACCAGGCGAGTGCCAGGTACAGCACCGCGGGCGGGCCGGGCAGCGGGCCCGGCTGCGCGATGACCGCGCTCTCCAGCGCGAGCGCACCGGCGAGGACACCGGCCGCCGCGACGAGAGCCCACCGCCGCCGTCCGGCTCCCGGTACGGCTCCCGGTACGGCGCCCGGCGCGGCTCCCGGTTCGGCCGCGGGTTCGGCTCCCGGTAGGGGTCCCGTGCCGGCGGCTGGTCTGTCGGGTGCCGGCGCGAGCGCCTCGGAGTGCGGACGGATCGCCATGGGCACCAGCCTGGCGGCGCCAGCCCGAGACGGCCCGTACCCGGGTGGACGCTTCCGCGGACCGTAATGAGCCGGGCAGGTCCGGGCGGCTGACGTCCTGCCTACCGTGCGTGCATGAACCTGCTCGACCGCTCCTTCCCGCCGCCTCCTGAGCGGCTGCGGCGGGGCCCGCTGCGCGGTGACGCCTTCACCAGCCGCCTGCACGACCCGCGCGTCGCGTCGCTGCTGGGCATGTGGCTCGGCGTGGCCTTCGTGACCGCGTTCCTGACCGGGCTGGTGTCGCACTTCATGCAGCATCCGCCGGGCCAGTTCACCTGGTGGTCCAGGCCGGTGTGGTTCTACCGGCTGACGCAGGGCGTTCACGTCGCGGCGGGGCTGGCCTGCGTGCCGCTGCTGCTGGCGAAGCTGTGGACGGTCTACCCGCGGCTGTGGGAGTGGCCGCCGGTGCGGAACGCCGCCCACGCGCTCGAACGGATCTCGATCATCCCGCTGATCGCCGGCGCGCTGTTCCAGCTCGCGACCGGGATCGCCAACATCGCCCAGTGGTACCAGTTCCGCTTCTTCTTCACGGTGACCCACTACTGGGTCGCCTGGATCACCATCGGCGCGCTGGTGGTGCACGTCGCCGCCAAGCTGGCCGTCGTCCGGGCGAACGTGGGACGTCGCCGCGCCAGCCGGGCGCATCTGACCGACCGGGTCAGCGAGCCCGAGCCGCCGGGTGAGGGGCTGTCCCGGCGCGGCTTCGGTATCGCGGTCGGCACTGCCGCCGGTGTGATCACGGTGTCGACCGCCGGCCAGTTCGTGCCCGGCGCCGGCGGCACCGTGCTGCTCTCGCCGCGCAGCCCGACCCTCGGGCCGCAGGGGCTGCCGGTGAACCGCACGGCGGCCGCGGCCGGAGTCGTGCGGATCGCCCGCGACGCCGGGTACCGGCTCGAGGTCGTCGGCCCGCGCCCGTTCACCCTGACACTGGCCGAACTGCACGACCTCGGCCGCGCGACGTCCCGCCTGCCGATCACCTGTGTCGAGGGCTGGTCGGCCGACGCCACCTGGGGCGGGGTGCGGCTGCGCGACCTGTTGGACCGGGCCGGTATCCCGGCCGACGCGAGCGTCCGGGCGGAGTCGCTGGAGGCACGCGGCGGTTACCGCACGAGCGAGGTCGCGCCGCCGCACGCCCGTGATCACCTGACGCTGCTCGCGACCCGGCTGAACGGCGAGCTCCTCGACATCGAGCACGGCTACCCGGCCCGGCTGATCGCGCCGAACCGGCCGGGCGTCCTGCAGACCAAGTGGGTCCACCGGGTGGTGATGCTGTGAGCGGCAACGGGCTGCGGCTCGGCCGAGCCGGCCGAGCCGGCCGAGCCGGCCGGGTTGGTCAGGTTGGTCAGGTTGGTCAGGTCGTGCGGGTCCTGCTCGTCTGCGCCGGACTCGCGGCGCTCGGCTACGGGCTCGCCGGCCTGTTCACCCACCCGAGACCGGTCAATCTGCCCAACTCGACCCGGTGGCTGGCCGGTGGGGTCTTGGTGCACGATCTCGTGCTGGTGCCGGCGACCATGCTGGTCGGCCTCGCCCTCGCCCGGTTCGTCTCGGCGCCGTACCGGGCCGTGGTGCAGGGCGCCCTGATCGTCTCGGCTTCCGTGGCTCTGATGTGTCTCCCGCTGTGGCTCGGCTACGGGGGCACACCGGGGAACCCGACGACGAACCCGCTGCCCTACCGGCGCAACCTCGCCCTCGTGCTCGGGGCCGTGTGGGCCGGCGCCCTCGCGATCATGATTATTCGTGCGGTGCGGCGGCAACGGTCGCCAGGCGACCCGGTCCGCGGCCGCCGGATCTCAGGCGGCGAGGGGGAGCTCGACGACGAACCGGCAGCCGCCGTCGATGTTGTGGACGGTCACGCCGCCGCCGTGCGCCTCGACGATGCCGCGCACGATCGCCAGCCCGAGACCTGACTGGCTTCCCTCGGCGGCGGGAGCCGCGGGCGGGGTGTGATCGTGCGACCCGCCCGCGGTGGGGGTGCGGGCCGGCTCGCCCCGGAACCCGGTCTCGAAGAGCCGGTCGATGTCCGCGTCGGGAATGCCTCCGCAGGTGTCCGCGACCGACACGACCGCGCGTGACGCCGACACGTTCGCCGTCACCGCGACCGTCCCGTCGCTGGGGGTGTGCCGGATCGCGTTGACCAGCAGATTGCTCAGCACACGGCCGACCTCGGCGACGTCGATGTCGACCTTGGTGGTGTCGTCGGCCTCGCCCCGCAGGAGCACCCCCTTGGCCCGGGCCAGCGGGTCCGCGGCGGCGACCGCGTCCGACACGACATCGCTGAGCGCCACCGTCTCCAGCGTGAGCTCCAGCGAGCCGGCGTGCAGCCGCGAAAGCTCGAACAGGTCGTCGACGAGGGTGGAGAGCCGTTCCGAGCTGCGCACCATCGCCCGGTGGTAGCGGGCGACGGTGGCGGCGTCGCTGACGACCCCGTCGTCGAGTGCCTCGGCCGTCGCGCGGATCCCGGCGATCGGCGTCCGCAGGTCGTGGCTGACCCACGCGACCAGTTCCCGGCGGCTCGCCTCCAGCGCCCGCTCCCGTTCCCGCGCGGCGGCGAGCCGCCGGTGCGACTCGTCCAGCGCCCGGGCGATCGCCGCCAGCTCGGCGGTCGGTGGCGGCCGGCGGACGGGCTCGTAGCCGGGCTCGCCCAGGTGCCCCGCGGCCACCGTCAGCGCGGTGGACGCCCGCGCCAGCGGACGGCCGAGCCACAGCGTGGTCGCCGCGGCGGCCACGGCGGCCACGGCCAGCACGACGAGCACCACGTCGAGATCATGGTCGGAGAGGAACATCGCCTGGGCCGTCCCGGCGACGCCGGCCGCCATCGCGGCGACCCCGGCGAGGACGAGCACCGCCCCCCAGACGCGGATCGGTGCGTGCCGCAGCCAGCGCAGCGCCGGCGCGACGAGCAGCGGCGCGACCAGCGAGCAGGCCAGCGCGATCCCGACGATGTGCAGCAGGTCCGTCACGACCGCTCCCCGCTCGCGCTGACTCCGCTCGCGGTGACCCCGCTCGCGCTGACTCCGGCCTCGAACCGGTACCCGATGCCCCAGACCGTCAGCAGCAGCACCGGAGTGGTCGGGTCCGCCTCGACCTTCTCGCGCAGCCGGCGGATGTGGACGGTGACGGTCGAGGCGTCGCCGTAGGTCCAGCCCCACACCCGCTCCAGCAGGGTGACGCGGGAGAACGCCTCGCCCGGATGCGCCATCAGGAAGGCGAGCAGGTCGAACTCCCGCACCGTCAGCGCCAGGGACTCGCCATCGCGTGTCGCCACCCGGGCGGCGACGTCCACGACCAGGGAACCGGCCCGCAGCACGCCGCGACCGGCCGGCGGCGGCGCCAGCGTGCGGCGCAGCACCGACTGGACCCGCAACACCAGCTCGCGCGGGGAGAACGGCTTGGTGATGTAGTCGTCGGCGCCCGTCTCCAACCCGGCGACCCGGTCGGCCTCCTCGCCGAGCGCCGTCAGCATCACGATCGGCACCGCGCTTCGTTCCCGCAGCCGGCGACAGACCTGCCGCCCGTCCAGACCAGGCAGCATCAGGTCGAGAACGACCAGGTCGGGCGAGCACTCGGCGGCGAGCGCCAGGGCCGCATGGCCGTCGCCGGCCCGGTCCACCTCGAACCCGGCGTGGGAAAGGTAGCGGCCGACGACGTCCGCGACGGTCGGGTCATCCTCGACGAGCAACACCCGGGCCATCCGCCAACGGTAGACGTCCCGGCCGCCCCGCCGAGGGCTGCCCAGGTGTCCGTTCGTGCTTCGTAAGAAGCAGGCCGCGCCGCCGAGGACGTCCCCGTTCTGTAAGAACTGTCAGCACGTTCCGTCACTAGCCTGCCGAACATGCTCACTGAACGTCAGGAATCGCCAAGCGCCGGCGCTGTCCACACGGTGGATGTCGTGCTGCCGTGTCTGGACGAGGCCGCCGCCCTGCCCTGGGTCCTGGAGCGGATCCCGGCCGGCTACCGCGCGATCGTCGCGGACAACGGCTCCACCGACGGCTCCGCCGAACTGGCCCGCGGGCTGGGCGCGCACGTCGTCGACGTGCCGATGCGCGGGTACGGGGCGGCCGTCCACGCCGGCCTGCTCGCCGCCCGCGCCCCCATCGTCTGCGTCTGCGACGCCGACGCCTCGCTCGACCCGACGGAACTGCCGCGCCTCGTCGGCCCCGTCTCGGCCGGCGAGGTCGACCTCGTCGTCGGCCGGCGCCGGACCACGCAGCGCGGCGCATGGCCGCTGCACGCCCGCACCGGCAACGCGATCGTCGCCCGCCAGCTCCGCCGGCGCTGCGGGGCACCCGTCCGTGACATCGGCCCGATGCGTGTCGCCCGGCGCGAGGCCCTGCTCGCCCTCGGCGTGGCGGACCGCCGGTTCGGCTACCCGCTGGAGCTGCTCGCCCGGGCCGCCGCCGCCGACTGGCGCATCGCCGAGGTCGACGTCCCGTACCTGCCCCGCCGGGGCCGTTCGAAGGTCACCGGGACCGCCCTCGGCACCGCCCGGGCCGTGCGGGACATGTCGGCGGTGCTGCGGAGCATGCCGTGAGGGAGCGCCCCGTGACGCTGATCGTCATCGCCAAGGAGCCGCGGCCAGGCCGGGTGAAGACCCGGCTGACGCCCCCCTACCTGCCTGAACAGGGATCGGCGCTGGCCGAGGCCGCACTCGCCGACACCCTGGACACCGTCGTGACAGCCTGCGCCAGCTGCCACCTCGACCCGCCGGTGCGACCCCTGGTGGTCCTCGACGGAACACCGGGCGACTGGCTGCCGCCCGGGATACCGGTCATCGCCCAGGTCGGCGGCCCGTTCGACGAGCGGCTCGCTGCCGCCTTCGACGCCGTCCGCGGTGAACCGGCCCTGCTGATCGGGATGGACACCCCACAGGTACGCGCCGACACCCTGGCCGCGGCCTGCCGTGCGCTGCTCCGGACGGACGCGGTCTTCGGCCCGGCGTTCGACGGCGGCTGGTGGGCACTCGGCCTGCGCGCGGCCGACGGCACCCTGGTCCGGGGAGTCGCGACGTCCCGCCCCGACACCGGCGCCGTGCAACGCGACCGGCTCGGCGCCGCCGGCCTGCGCGTGGTGGACCTTCCAGCGCTGCGGGACGTCGACACGGCCCCTGACGTGGAGCTGGTCGCGAACCTGGCACCGGACGGACGGTTCGCCGCCCTGGCCCGCTCCCTCCAGACCACCGGCCTGCGGATGACCGGCCGCCAGGCCGACCACGAGACACGTCTGACGTGCTCAGGATGAGGGCCGACAACACCGCCGTCGCCCGCTCGGGGGCTGCGGTCGCGGGCGTGGCGTCGCCGGGTGCCGTCTACGACGCCGCGCTGCGCGCACCGGGCAGCACCCTCCTCGCCCGGCAGCACGGRCAGTGGCGGGCACTGCGCGTCGACCAGTGGCTGGGCCCGGCCTCGGCCGCCGACGAGTCGGTGCTCTCCCGATGCCACGGCCCCGCCCTCGACGTCGGCTGCGGGCCGGGACGTCTCGTCGCCGCCCTCGCCGCCCGCGGAATCCCCGTCCTCGGCATCGACATCGCTCCCTTCGCCGTCCTCCTGACCCGGCGGTCAGGAGCCTCGGCGCTGTGCCGCGACGTCTTCGGCCCGCTGCCCGGGGCCGGCCGGTGGTGCGAGGCACTGCTCGTCGACGGCAACATCGGGATCGGCGGCGATCCCCGCCGGCTGCTGAACCGGATCGCCCTGCTGCTGGCCCCGGACGGCACCGTGCTGGTCGAACTCGACCCGCCAGGCGCACCGACCGGCCCCTACTGGACCCGGCTGGCGGCCGCGGGCCTCGTCAGCGCCCCGCTGCGCTGGGCCGGAGTGGGCGTCGACGGGATCACCGGACTCGCCGCCGCCAGCGGTTTCGACGTCGCGGAGACCTGGCGGGCTGCCGGGCGGCACTTCGCCCGCCTCGTCCGGGCCGGCGACGCGCTCTGATTTCCTCGGCTCGTAAGGACCCGCAGGGGTCCGCGGCGCCTCGTCGGCACCTAGCGTCGCCAGCGTGCACATCCTCGTCACCGGCGGTGCCGGTTTCATCGGGTCCCATCTCGTCGAGGCGCTGGTGGCGGCGGGGGAGCAGGTCCGGGTCCTCGACGCGCTGGACCCCGCCGTCCACCGGACCCGCCCAACCCCGGAGAACCTGCCGGCCGAGCTTGTCATCGGCGACGTCCGCGACGCGGGCGACGTCGAGTCCGCACTCGACGGGGTGGACGCCGTGTGCCATCTCGCCGCGAAGGTCGGCCACGGCGTCGACCTCGACGACCTGCCCGCCTACGCCAGCCACAACGACCTCGGCACGGCCGTCCTGCTCGCCGCGATGGCACGCCGCGGCGTACACCGGCTGGTGCTGGCGAGCTCGATGGTCGTCTACGGCGAGGGCGCGTACCGGTGCCCGGCCGACGGCCCGGTCAGGCCCAACCCCCGCGCCGAGGGCGACCTGCGGTCCGGACGGTTCGAACCAGCCTGCCCCGACTGCGGACGTCCGCTGGAGCCGACACTGGTACACGAGGACGCGCCGCTCGACCCGCGCAGCGTCTACGCCGCCAGCAAGGTCGCGCAGGAACACCTCGCCGCCGTCTGGGCGGCTGCCAGCGGTGGATCGGTGGTCGCGTTGCGCTACCACAACGTCTACGGCCCGCGGATGCCGCGGAACACCCCCTACGCCGGCGTCGCGTCGATCTTCCGCAGCGCCCTGGAACGGGGTGAGCCCCCGCAGATCCTCGAGGACGGAGCCCAGCTCCGCGACTTCGTCCACGTCCGGGATGTCGCCCGGGCCACCGCCCTGGCACTGTCCCCCCAGGCTGCCGAGCCCGGGCGGCTGCGGGCACTCAACATCGGCAGCGGCCAGCCGCGCACCATCGGCGACATGGCGTGGGCGCTCTCCCGCGCGTACGGCGGTCCGGACCCGGTGATCACAGGTCGTTACCGGGCGGCCGACGTCCGCCATGTGACCGCCTCGTCCGCCCGCGCCCATGACGTTCTCGGCTACCAGGCCACGGTCACCTTCGCCGACGGCCTGACGGAGTTCGCCCGGGCCCCGCTGCGGGTATGACCCGGACTCCGCGACCAGGGGGAAGATCCGTCAGCTTTGTCCCCTCACAAAGAGGATCTTTCCTGGGTCGGCAGGGAGACGATCATCTCCAGACCGCCTTCGGGCCGAGACGCAGCCTGGACCGTGCCGCCGTGGGCGCGCACGATCGAGGCGACGATCGACAGACCGAGCCCGGCGCCGGGCTCGGGTCCCTGCCCGCCTCGCCCGCCCCGGCTGAACGGCTCGAAAAGGTCGACGGTCGACGACAGCGGCACCGGGGGCCCGGTGTTGGCGACGCACAGGACCGGGGACCCACCCTCGCGCACCCACACCGTCCCGCCGCGCCGGTTGTACTTGATCGCGTTGTCGACCAGGTTGGAGAGCATCCGCTCCAGCAGCAGACGGTCACCCAGCACCCGGTCACCCCACCCGGCATCAGACGGTCTGGCGGCACCGTCCCAGCAGGTATGGCTCCAGCCGGCGCTGTCCCACCGCAGCTCCACTCCGGCCTGGTCGGCGGCCGGCCGGTGCGCGTCGATGACTGCCTCGACGACCTCGCCGAGGTGCACCGACTGGCGGGCCGCCAGCCCACGGTCGCTGCGCGCCAGCACCAGCAGCCCTTCGATGAGGGCCTCGATGCGAACGTTCATCGTCAACAGGCGGGTGCCGAGTTCGCGCAGGGCCGGTTCGGCCCCGGGCCGGCCCATCGCGACCTCGACGAGGGTGCGCTGGGCGGCCAGCGGTGTGCGCAGCTCGTGCGACGCGTTGGCCACGAACCGGCGTTGGCTGTCGAAGGCCGCGGCCAGCCGGTCGAGCATCTCGTCGAAGGTGTCGGCCAGCTCGGTCAGCTCGTCGCGAGGCCCGCGTAGCCGGATCCGCGCATCGAGGTTGTCCGCGCCGAGCCGGCGGGCCGTCGAGACCACCGCGTGCACCGGTCGCAACGTCCGGTCGGCCACCAACCACCCCAGCAGAAGCGCAAGCACGAGCGTGGCCCCGATCGCCACCCCGGACTGCACCAGCAGGGCGTTCAGGACGTCTCCGCGATAGCTGCGGACGGCCCTGACCACGGTCAGGGCGCCGGTCTCCGGGCCCGGAGCGGGCATGCCGGCGACATGGGGCGGGGGCCCCGCCGTTCCGGGCATCGAGACCGTCCCGCTGACCGACAGTTCGGCGGAAGCGGTGGCCGCCGGCAGCGCGGCGCGCACCAGGACGTAGTTGACCGCCAGCAGCACCACGCCGCTGAGGAGGAACAGCCCACCGCACATCAGCGCGAGCCGGACCCTGACCGACATCGCGACCGGTCGAGGTCTCGTCAGCCGCTCAGGCGGTACCCGACCCCGGCCACCGTCTCGATCGGTGGGGGCGGGCCCAGTTTGCGGCGCAACGTCATCACCGCCATCCGCACGGCGTTGGTGAAGGGGTCGACGTTGGAATCCCACGCCTTCTCCAGGAGCTCCTCGGCGCTGACCACGGACCCGCCGGCCCGCATGAGGACCTCCAGGACGGCGAACTCCTTGCGGGACAGCTGGATGAAACGACCGTCCCGCGAAACCTGGTGCCTCGGCACGTCCAGCTCGACCCCGGCCCGCCGGAGCACCGGCGGCACCGC
The DNA here is from genome assembly GCF_001854655.1 of Parafrankia colletiae. GTDB lineage: Bacteria > Actinomycetota > Actinomycetes > Frankiales > Frankiaceae > Parafrankia > Parafrankia colletiae. The sequence continues at coordinate 48,382 of NZ_MBLM01000108.1, forward strand.
GGCCCGGGCCCGCCGGCCCAGTGCCTGCACCCGGGCGACCAGCTCGGCGAACGCGAACGGCTTGGTCAGATAGTCGTCGGCCCCCACCCCGAACCCGTGCACCCGATCTGCGACGTCCCCGGCGGCGGTCAGCATGATGACCCGGGTGTCGCCGCCGGTGGCGACCACCGCCCGGCACACGTCGTCGCCGTGCACCACCGGAAGATCCCGGTCGAGCACGATCACGTCGTAGGGATGGAGCGCCGCGAGTTCCAGGGCGCTGGCACCGTCCCCGCAGGTGTCCACCGCCATGGCTCGCTGGCGCAGGCCCTCGGCGATGGCCTCGGCCAGGATCGCCTCGTCCTCGACCACCAGAATCCGCACGCGACCGCCCTCCTCCCACATCGATCATCGGCGGCGGACCGTAAAGAAAGCGTAAGCGGCGATCTTTACGGAACCCTGATCGCTCGGCCACTAGATCTGGTCGTGGCCGGCGAAACCGCGCCGGCCACGAGGCGGAGGTGGCAGATGAGACGACGATGGTCCGCGAGCGTCCTGCTCGGGACGGCGATCGTGATGGCGGCCGGTGCAGGCAGCCCCGCGCTGGCGATGGCCGCCGGGACGGCTGACACGCCCGAACCCGGAACGGCGGCAGGCGGGGCTCCCGTCCTCCCGCCGGACGACCCCTTCACCCGGTGCCTCGAGGAGAACGGGGCCCAGGTGCAGACCGAATCGTCGGGGAAGCACCGGCGACTGCTGCGGATGACGCTCGATCCGGAACACGGGCCGCAGGCCCTGGACGCCTGTGAGCAGTACGCGCCCACCCCCGCGCCCATCGGCGGTCCGCCCTCGCTCGAACCGCTGACCGCCGAACAGAACGCGTCCGTGACGGAATGTCTGCGGGCCGCCGGCGTGGTCTTCCCCGCGCCCGGCACCACGCAGGTGCTTGGTCTTCCGCCCGCGGAGGGGCCGGTCCGCGCCGGTTCGGTTCCCGGCCCCGGTAGCGCTGGCGGCTCCGGCGGCTTCGTCGGCTCCGGCGGCAGCGGTGGTCCGGCGATCGGGGGTGGGTCGACCGCTGGTGGTGGCCTGGTGACGGGCGGCGGGTCGGATCCCGGGCCGGGTCTGGTCATCGGCGGTGGGCCACGCTTCGGCGGTGGTCTGGTGATCGATGGTGAGGCGGGCTCCGGCGACGGCCCGGCACCGGGACGGCCGGGCAGAGCGCCCGGTGCTCCCGACGCGCCCGGTGCTCCCGACATGCCTGGTGCTCCTGACGCACCCGACGCGAAGGTCGTCACCGCGCTCGGCCAGTGCGCGCAGGAGGCCGGCCTGCCCGCTCTCGCCCTGGAGACGCGTTCGGCGGACGGGGCCACCACGGCGGTGGTAGCCGTGGCCGCAGCCCGCCCCTAGCCCGCCTCTGGCCGAGACCGGCAGAGCTGCCGCGTCAGGCGGGCGGTGGTTCGCCCCACCCGCCTGACGCGCCATCGCCAGCTATCTCATCGCGAGCTCGTCGGACGTCGCATGAGCGACCGGTCGCAGGAGTGACAGAGCGCAGGCGAATCGGATCCGGGGCAGCACCATGGTCCCCAGCCGATCCGCTCATCGTTCCGTGCCACAGCACCGGAAAGGGCGGATGACGATGAGCGAGGAGACACTGTGAACCTCAGAGACATGACCCGAGGACGCCAGACGGGAATGGCGGGGGCTCCCCTTCGCCTCGCCGTCGCCGGCGCCGCGTTGGCGTTCGCGCTGGGCGCCTGCGGAGGGTCCGACGATACGGACACCGCCGCCGGGGTCACGCCGGATTCGTCAGCTCCGGCGGCAGCGACGACAGATGGCGCGAACCACTCGTCGTCGTCCTACGGGTCGCACCCGTCGAGCACGACCCCGGCCGCGGCTGCCACCGGAGCACCGGCAGGCGGCGCTCAGAGCGCCACGACCGTGACCATCGAGAACTTCGCCTTCAGCCCGCAGACCGCGACCTTCAAGGTCGGGCAGACGATCACCGTCGTCAACAACGACAGTGCCCCGCACACCTGGACCTCCGCGGAGGGCGGCTTCGACACCGGCCGACTCCAGCAGGGCCAGAGCGCCACGGTTACTTTCAGCAAGGCCGGAACGTTCACGGTGATCTGCGAGATCCATCCGTCGATGACCGGAACGGTGACGGTCACGGCATAGGCGCGGCGGCGTCCTGTGCCCCTCCGCATGCGCAAGGCCAGGTCGGCGCGGGTTGCTCGGGTCCATGAGGGTGCCCGGAGTCTCATGACCAGGGCCGCGCGCCGACCGTGTTCCTCCGGGTAACGTCGAATCCGGCGTCACCAGCCAGCCCGGCTCCGGGACGCGCTTCGAGACCGCGCAGGGCGCTGTTTCCGCGCCTGCGTGGACTCTGCTGCGACGAGCCGGTGGCTCAGATCGGAGTGCTGTATGACGCCCGAGGCCGACTCGCCGGAAGCAGCGCTGTCCCCGGAAGCGGCGCTGTCCCCGGAAGCGGCGCTGTCCCCGGAAGCGGCGCTGTCCCCGGAAGCGGCGCTGTCCCCGGAAGCGGCGCCGCGCCGCAGCTTCGTCGGGGACGCGGCGCTCACGGAGCTGATCGTCTCCGAGCGGCGTTGCCTGATGACGGCGCCGCTCACGGACGCTGTCCGTTCGCCGGGGGGTTCCGTCTCGCCGGGCATGATCCTGACCATCTTCGACGTCGGGGCGTCCCATCCCACGATGATCACCTGTCGGCCCGACTGGACCGCCACCCAGGACATCTCACTGCACGGCGCGGATCCGATCACCGAAGGCCCGATCGTGGTGGACAACCAGCTCGTGCGGGTCGGGAAGAAGGTCGCCATCGCCTCCGCCGCGGTCTACGACGGGCACGGGGTGGACGACATCGAGAAGCTCCAGTGGCTGATCGATCAGGCGGGGCCGTCGGCGGCTCCGGCCGGCCTGACCAGGGCCGGCGCCGGTCTGATCAGCTTTGCCCGCCTTCCGCGGGCTGCGGCCGCGGGCATGGACGACTATGACCCGGGAAAGTGGATCGGGCAGGTCCGGCACACCGGTGTGCCGGAGCCGGTCGAGGGCTCTCTCCACGAGCGGCTGGGGCTGCGGCTGCTCGAGCCGCGCATCGGCCAGTTCGATCTGGACCTCACGCCGTCCGTGACCAACAGCATCGGCACGATCTTCGGTGGAGCCCTGGCCGTGATGATCGAAGCCGCGGCCGAGGCGATGCGCCCCGGTCTGGCGGCGACGGACCTGCAGATCCACTTCCTGTCCCAGGTGCGGACCGGACCAGCCCGGACGACCGGCACGGTCCTGCGCGACGCTGGCGACCACTCCGTCGTGACGGTGCAGGTCACCGATGCGGGCCACGACAACCAGATCCTCGCCCTCGCCACCGTGACCCTACGGAGAAGGCAGTAGCAGGTAGGACGCAGGCGCCCGTCCGTCGTGATCAGTCGACGTGGACGGGTCGGGCGTCCGCCGGCGGCTCGCCGAAGGTTTCCACCATGTCGCGCGGCGCGACCTGCTCCCTGGCCAGGGTCGCGCCGCGAACCCGGTCGAGCCGGAACCACCGTCCGGCGCAGCGGAATGACGGGGATGACGACGCGCTCGCCGCCGAGCGGGCGCGCACCGAGGCATGGGCCAGTGCCTTCCTCTTACTGAGGAGCGGAAACGGCTGGGCCTGACACAGCGTCAGGTGGCCGACCTGATGGGCGTCTCGCCGGGCCGGGTAAGCCAGATCGAGAACGGCGATCTTGGCGAACGAGGTAGCGACGTTGAGCCGTTACGCTCGGGCACGGGGGGCTCGGATGYGGATCATCTTCGACTGCGGAAACGATCTCCGTCAGATCGCGTGAGCTGCTGCCGGTCTTGTATCAGGGCCACGTGTTCGGCCACAGACAAGCGGGGCCGGTTAATCGATATGACGATTCCCGGATACGCCTGATCCAGTCTGATACCCGACATTGAACCCCGAAGTCTACGCAAAACAGACAATGTCGGGCTTATGGCAAGGTCTGCAAGGTCGGCCTGGGTCGTCCTCTTCGCACTTCTTGCCACCGTCGCTCTGCTCCTGGTGACTGCCTGCGCGAGCAGCGACCCAGCTGAGGGAGGCGGCACTGTCAACGTCAACCCGTCCGCTGGCCATGCGGCGGCCGGTGACAACCGCGCCCAGGGTGACACCCCAGCGGGCAGCGRCACTCCCGCCGACCGCGACGCCCCGGCCGAGAGCGGCAGCCCAGCGGTCGCCGGCAAGCCCGGTACCCGTCAGGATCCCCTCCCCGTCGGCACCTCCGCCAGGATCGGAGACTGGGACGTCAAGCTCGGCCTTACCATCCAGGACGCCACCGACCAGGTCCTGGCCGCCAACACCTTCAACAAGCCCCCGATCGCCGGCCGGCAGTACGTGATGGTGCCCCTGGAGGCAACCTACAGAGGACCAGACGAGGGCACGGCATGGGCGGAACTGGGATTCAAGTTCGTCGGCTCGAAGGGCAACACTTTTTACCTCAACGTCGACGACGTCTGCGGGGCTCTCCCACAACCTCTCATCGACGGCGGAAATGTGTACGCCGGTGCCTCGGCGCAGGGGAACGTCTGCAAGTCAGTGCCGTCGGACCAGGTCGTGGGCGGCACCTGGATCGTGTTTGCGGTCGACGCTTCCGACGCCTCGGAGACGTTCTTCGCGGTTTCCTGATACCTGCGGACTGCGCTTCGGGTGCGGCTGACGCGGACGGACCGGGCAGTGGTCACGGGCCTGGCCGCGGGTGGCGGCCGGTGGGCTCGCGAACCATCGCGATCCCGCGTCCGTGGACATCCATGCCGTCCGCTGAGCCGTCCGCTGACCTGGTGCACCGGGCCTAGTGCTCGACTGCCTTGCCGAGGGTATGTCTGATGCGGAGATTATCGCGGAGTACCCGTAACTGACCGTGTCAGGGATCCGCACGGCGGCTGCCTACGGGGCACGTCTGGCCCGGCAGGATCTCGTGCCACTTCGTACCTCGCCGTGAAGGTCGAACTGGACGGAGGTCTCCCGGTTTCCCCTGCGGAGCGACTCGCGAAGCACGGGATCGATGCCGACACGGTGATCGCGGAGAACCTGTCGGGCAAGCGTGCTGGCCAAGCTCGGCACACGTGATCGCACCCACGCAGTCGTCATCGCCTATGAGTCCGGCTTCGTGGCGGCCGGCAGGCCCTGAAGATCCCGTGCGCTCGCCTGGGAGCAGATCGCGACAACGTCGTCGAAGCATTCCAGCAGGGACGGCCGTTCCTCGGAGAGGTAGACGTGGGCGGCCGTGGCGAACCAGCCGAGCGCCATCTTCGTGAGAGCACGGATCTCGAGCGCCGGGACGGTGTCGCCACATCTGCTCTCCAGGACCGCGGCGAGACTCGTCTCGAACGCCCGACTGCCTGTCGAGAACTGCTCCGCGGCGAGCTGTGGCTCCGTCGCCACCACGGCCCGGATCTGCTCGACGAGCCGTTGTTCGTAACCCTGCTCGGCGAGATCCCGAAGCAGGAGGTGCAGGCTCGTCAGGGGCGGTTCATCGGCCGGTCTCTCGCGCAGGCGTTGGGTCGCGGCTTCGCGTCGTACGACGAGGTGATCGAAGAGGACGGCCTCTTTCGTCGGGAAATGATGGAAGACGGTGCGACGGCCGACGCGTGCTGCTGATGCGATCTGGTCGATCGTCGTCTCTGTATATCCCTGTGTCTGGAACAGACGAAGGGCCTCGTCGGCGATGCGGACGCGCTTCGCGTTCGGATCGCGCTCGCGGATCGGTGTTTCCGGCACGCGTCGAGATTGTACCCACGTGGCCCGGCGGGTGAGGGCGGTCGTCCTGTGGTCGGAGGCTCCCCGCCCTGGGTCCGCCCTCGGCGCCGTGGCACGTGCCGACAGGCCCGACCTTGACCACCCCCAGTTGTTGCACTAGTGTCATAGCCGGAGAGTTCGCAGGTAGCGGGCCTGAACCACAGCATCGCAGGACTGGCCCAGGCCGGGACTGCGGGCGGAGACGCCGAGCCTGCCCCGTGGCGAAACGGGCCGCGGCACGGTACGCAGACACGTGGAGCCAGCATGCGTCCAGACGGACAGGGTGACCCCGCCTTACCTTCGGGTCGCCGCTTCCATCAGGTTCATGGGGTGCCGCGCGTGAAATGGTGCGAGTCGGGTGGAGAGCCCGGGCCCTGACGCGCCCGACACATTCTTTTCGGGCTGCTGTTTTTGGTAGCCGTCCACTTTTCCGGCCCGGGTTGAGCCCTGCCTTTTYCCGGCTTTCCTCCGCCGTTCGGCGATGGCGGGAGAGTACGGGAAGGTGCCGCCTGTCCGCGGTGTTCGGCGGAGGCTCGCGTCCCCGGTCAGAGGATTTCGAACCTCGGCCCCGACAGAGGAGATGCAATGATCATCATACCTTTCAACGGAAAGAGTCCGCGGGTCGCGGCGTCCGCGCTCGTGGCCGACAACGTCACCCTGATCGGTGACGTCGAGATCGGCGAGGAGTGCTCGATCTGGCCGGGTGTGGTCATCCGGTCGGACACCACCCCGATCAGGATCGGCAACAACGTCCACATCGAGGAGAACTCGGTGCTGCACACCAGCACGCACATCGAGGACAACGTGATGATCGGGCACAACTGCACGATCGAGGCCTTCGTCGGCCACGACTGCATGATCGGGAACACGGCGGCGTTGATGCCGCTGTCGCGGGTCGGTGCCCACTGCGCCGTCGCCGCCGGGTCCGTCGTGCTGGAGCAGGTGGAGATTCCCGAGTACTGCTTCACCGTCGGTGCTCCCGCGAAGGTCCACTCGAAGATCGATCCGGACAACCCCAAGCACGCGATGCGGCTTGCCTCCACCTACCTGCCCACGATGCGCAAGATGGCCGACGAGTACCGCCGCCAGGGCATCTGGAGCCGGGCATGAGCGGGCCAGGCCAGCCAGGCCAGCCAGGYGATCCGGGCGGGCCAGGTGATCCGGGCGGGCCGCTGGCTGGTATCCGCGTCATCGACTGGACGATCTGGCAGCACGGCCCGGTGGCCGGCGCCATGCTCGGCGATCTCGGCGCCGACGTCATCAAGATCGAGGAGAGGCTCGGCGGTGACTCGGGCCGGGCCCAGTTCGCCTTCCCCGACACCGGTACCTCTCCGTACTTCGAGGTCAACAACCGCAACAAGCGCAGCATCGCCGTCGACCTGAAACGGCCCGAGGGCGTGGCGCTGGTACGCCAGCTGGTCGCCCGCTCCGACGTGTTCATCCAGAACTTCCGGCCCACCGTCGCGGAGAAGCTGGGACTCGACTACGAGACGCTGCGCGCCGACAACCCGATGCTCGTCTACGGCGCCGGCAGCGCCTACGGGCCCAACGGCCCCGAGCGCACCGCCCGCGCCTACGACCTGCTCGGCCAGGCCCGCTCCGGTCTGATGCTCAAACCCGGCACCGACGAGGTCAGCATCGCCGACAGCGGCCTCGCCGACCAGATGGGCGCCATCATGCTCGCCTACGGCGTGCTCGCCGCCCTCCTCGCGCGGGAACGCCACGGGGTGGGCCAGCGGGTCGACACATCCCTGTTCGGCAGCATGCTCGCCCTGCGCGGCCTCGCGCTCGCCCTGGAACTCATGACCCAGGACGGACGTGTCGCCACCTCGACGTTCCGCAGGCACCTGGGCGACGAACCCCCYTCGCGGGAGAACCCGGGCAATCCGCTGTGGAACTACTACCGGTGCGCGGACGGCAAGCTGATCGCCATGGCCATGGTCCAGTCCGACCCGCACTGGGCCAACCTCCTCCACGCACTCGGCAGTCCCGAGTCGCTCGCCGGCGACCCACGGTTCGCCAGCCACATCAGCCGCTGCCAGAACGCCCGCGCCTGCGTCGCGATCCTCGACAAGATCTTCGCGGCCGAATCCCGGGACACCTGGCTGCGCCGGCTGCTCGCCTCCGGCGACATGCCGATCACTGCGGTGAACACCACCGCCGACATCGCGAACGACCCTCAGGCGATCGCGAACAACTACATCACCTGGTTCGACCACCCCGCGATGGGCAGGACCCGGGTCCCGGGGTTCCCGGTCGCGCTCTCCGAGACGCCGGCCCGCATCCAACGCCAGGCGCCCGAGTTCGGCGAGCACACCGAGGAAATCCTGATCAACGTGCTCGGCCTGACCTGGGACGACATCTCCCGCCTGCGCGAACAGGAAATCCTCTAATGGCCGGCCCGGTGACAGAGTTCAGACCGGGTACCCGCCTGCACAGCGCCACCTGCACGACCGAGGTCATCATCACCCAGGGCGGCAGGGGAGTCCTCACCTGCGGTGGGAAACCCATGACCGCGGGGGACAGCCAGGCCACCGACGCCCGGCCAGACCGGCCAGGCCGGCCAGACCGGCCAGACCGGCCAGACCGGCCAGACCGGGCGGAGGGATCGGACCGGCCGGAAGAAGCTCAGACCCTTCTCGGTAAGAGGTACCGGGCCCCGGGCGGCTCCTTTGAGGCCCTCTGTGTCCGGCAGGGCGCCGGGGCGCTGGAACTGGATGGCATTCCGCTGGAACTGGTCAAGCCCAGAATTCTCCCGGCGTCGGACTGACGGCGACCCGGCCGGGGGTTGCCTCGTTGTCACCGGCCGGGTTCTCGGCGGAGCACCCTGGCACGGCCATTCATCCATCCGACCGGTGCCCCGTGCCCCGTGCCTGCCGGACCCGTCCCCAATCATCTTTTCCGACGCAGACAAGAGGTCCATGGTGATTCACAAGGCACGATTACTCGTCACTGCCGCCGTGTGCTGCGCGACGCTCGTCCTGGGCGCCTGTGGTGGAGCCGGAGACAGCGATCCCGGCCCGTCCTCGGGTGCTTCCGGGCAACCGGTTGCCGGTGGCCAGGGACGGATACTCACCCTCAGCGATCCGCGGAGTCTGGACCCGGCGGCCCTCGGCAATGCCTACGCAACCACCGGCGTCGTGGGCAATGCGCTGTACGGGACGCTGATGACCGACTCGTCGGCCGGTGAGATCCGGTACTCCATGGCCGAGTCGTTCAGGACCACCGACGCCGGGGCGACGTTCGAGCTGAAGCTGCGGGCCGGCCTGGTGTTCTCCGACGGGACCCCACTGGACGCCGAGGCCGTGAAGTTCAACTGGGACAGGCTCAAGGACCCGGCCACCGCCGCCATCTCCCGGTCGGAGGCATCGATGATCGCCTCCACGGAGGCGGTCGACGACACCACCCTGAAGATCACCATGGTCACTCCGGTGCCCAAGTACGCCCAGGCCGTCCTCACCTCGTCCATGAACTGGATCGCCTCGCCGCCAGCGCTGAAGAAGGGGCAGCAGGCCTTCGATGCGAACCCGATCGGCGCGGGGCCCTTCACCCTGCGGAGCTGGACCCGTCAGGCCGCCATGGAACTGGTCAGGAACCCCCGCTACTGGGACGCCCCCAAGCCCTACCTCGACCGCCTCACCCTCCGCGCGGCCCTCGACAGCAGCCAGCGCCTGAACACAGTGCTCACGGGGGGCGCGGACGTGGCCGTCGAGTCGAACTGGATCAACCTCGACAAGGCCGAGCAGTCCGGCCTGCCGACGAATGTCATACCGTCCGGCGGCGGCATCTTCCTGGCGCTGAACACCCGCCGGGCACCGTTCGACGACGTCCGCGCCCGCCAGGCCATCGCCGCGGCAATCGATATGGACGCCCTGAACCAGGCCGTCTACAACGGCACTGGTCAGCCCGTCGACACACTTTTCAGCAAGGCCTCGCCCTACCACTCGGACAGGCCTTTGGCGACAACGGACCGCACACGGGCGCAGAGGCTCCTCGACGAGATTGCCGCCGACGGCAAGCCGCTGTCCTTCGTCTTCTCGAGCGTGCCGACGACAGACGGCAAGGCGATCGCGGAGAACATCCAGGCCCAGCTCAGCAGCTTCACCAACGTCACCGTCAGGATCAGGACAATCGAGGTCACGGAGCTGGCCGCACTGCGCACCACCCACGACTTCGATGTGCTCATCTCGTCCGCCTTCTTCCAGGACCCCGAACCGCGGCTGTGGACGACCTTCCACGGGAGCTCGGCGGCGAACCTGTCCGGCCTCGACGACCCGGCACTCAACGAAAGCCTCGTGACCGCCCGCACCGCGACATCGGACGACGAACGCAAAGCCGCCTACGACACACTGCAGGAAAGGCTGGCCGAGCTGACCCCGGTGGTCTTCCTTGCGCAGGCGGCACCCAGTGCCGTCTCGACCAGGAACGTCGGCGGACTCGTGCAGTACGGCCTCGGCTCACTGCAGCCAGAGGAACTCTGGGTCCAGAACTGAACGGTCAGATCGAGGGCGTGGGTGGCCCGGGCCTCGTCACCTGATGCGACCAAAGGTCGTGGTTCCGAGGCGTCGGCAGGCCTGCCGCCCCGGCCCAACCCGACACCTTGTTTCCGTGACTCGGGGGTGGGTGCTGGTTGAGACAGGACGCGGCGCGGCCCGCGCGATACGTCGCAGGTAACTGTCGCAGTGGCGATCCATTGACATACGGAACGCACCCAATATTTTGTCTAGAATGACCGAAAAGTCCCATCCGGCAGCCGGTGGAGCCAGAGCTCTCGCGACGGTGTGCGGGCGTTACCGCTGGGCAGTTCTCGCGCTGTGGCTTGTCGGAGTCATCGGCATCGCCCTCTACGCGCGTGCGGAGGGCCCACGGACCAGCGCCGACGTAGCGGTCCCGGGCTCGGACTCCGCACGGGCGCTGGATCTGGCCGGCGAGGTGGTTCCCGGCGGGAAGCTGAACGACACCGCCTCGGTGGTGCTGCACAGCCGCCGGGGAACGCTCGATGACCCGCCGGCCCATGACCAGGTCACCGCGATGACAGCCGAGCTGACGAAGCTGCCCGGCCTCGTGATCGTGGCCGATCCGTTCAGCCCGGTCGGCCCACTCGTCCTCGGCACCCAGCCGATCAGCGCCGACCGCCGGACCGGGATCACCTCCGTCGTCCTGAAAAGCTCGGCGCTAGAACCGGACCGCGACGCGGCCCGGCGGATCATCGACATCGCCCGTGCCTACGACGGGCCCGACCTGCAGGTGGAGGTAGCCGGCCCCGGGGCGACCGCGCTGAACGCCACGACGGTCTCGCCGGGGCCGCTGCTCATCGCGGGCCTCGGCGCCGTACTGTTCCTCGGCATCACGCTGCGCTCCCGGTTCGCCGTCGCGCTGTGCGCGGCCGCCGTGGGCGCCGGCACGATCAGCGCGGTCGGGGTCACCGTGGTGCTTTCCCACATGCTGACGACGACGCCCCTGGCGCTGCTGCTCGCAGGCCTCATCGCGGCCGGGACCAGCCTCGGCGGCGCGGTCGTCGTCGTCCACCGCGCGCAGGAGAGCCTGCGCGCCGGCGCCCGTCCGGTCGACGCGGCCAGCGAGGCCATCGGGCGGTCCGGCACGGCCGTCGCGGTCGGCAGTCTCGCCGTCGCGGTGGCCATGGCGGCGGTCGTGCAGCTGGATCTGAGCTCCTTCGACGCCATCGCCGTCGGCGCCGCCGCTGCCGGCGTCGTGACCGCCCTCATCATGATCACACTGCTGCCGGCGCTGCTGTCCCTCGGCGGGCCGCACCTGCTCGGCTGGGTCGAACGACACCATGTGGAGACGACCGGAGCCGGGCTGCGTCAGCGCCCGGGGGTACGCGCCTGGTGGGCGCGCTGGATGGAACGCCGGCCGGCCCACGCCGCGGTCATCGGCTCACTGGTCCTCGTCACCTTCGCGGCCATGGCGGTTCCGATCGATCTCGGCGGTGCCGACGACGGCGTCGATCCGACGTCGATGAGCACCCGCCGGGCCTACGATCTGCTCAGCGCGGAGTTCTTCCCAGGGCTCAACGGGCCGATGCTCGCCCTCCTGGACCGTCGTGGCTCCCAGGTCACCGCCGCCGAAGCAGTCGCCGTCCTCGCGAAGACACCGGGTGTCGAGAACGCGGCCCTGGGCGCCGAGAACCCGGAGCGCGGCCTCRCCATGATCCGCATCCTGCCGGAAGCCGCCCCCCGTACTCCCGAAGCCGTCGACCTGCTGCACAGGCTGCGCGACCAGGTCACTCCCACCCTCGTCGGCGACACGACGGCGCGGATCCACATCGGTGGCGCCACCGCGATATCAACCGACATCGCCGCCGACTTCCAGGGCGCGACGACGAAGTTGTTCGCCGTGGTGCTGGTGGTGTTCGCCCTGTTCGGCTTCCTGCTGCTGGGCTCGGCGCTGCCTGCCGCGGCCCTCGCGGCCACCGCCGTCCTGTCCGCGCTCGCGGCGGYAGGACAGATCGCGTTGCTGTTCCAGACCGATGCGTTCGCCCGCTCCATCGGGCTGACGAGCGGGCCGGTCGAACCGTCGTTCCTGGCACTCATCCTGATCGCGGTGATCAGCCTGTCTCCCGGGCTCAACCTGAACCTGCTGGTCGGGCTCAGCGAACACCGTGACCGGCCAGCCCTGACCACCCGGCGCGCGCGGCGGGTCGACAAGGGCCCGATCGCCACCGGCCACGCCGAGATCGGCCACGTCGTGCTCACCATGAACCTGGTGATGCTGTTCATCTTCGCCGCGGTCGCCGCCCAGCCGTCACGCCTCATGAAGGTGATCGGGGTCGGGCTGGCGACCGGTGTCACCCTGGACGCCTTCGTACTCCGTGCCACGGTGCTGCCCGCGCTGCTCCACCTGCTGCGACGGCGTGGCCGCCGGCACGGAGCCGTCCGCCGTGTCCCCGCGACAACGACCGTGGCACCCTCCGCCCCTACGACGGTGACCGTGACGCCTTCGGCCCCCACGACGGCGACCGCGGCGCACACCGCCCCCGTCAGGGCGGCCAGGGGGCCGTCCTCGCGCCCCAGGGCCATGGGTACGGCCCACGCTGCCCCACCGCCGCGCGGTGTGCCGGAGACCGAGCGCGGCTGACTGGAGCGCACGGCCGACCCGGCGGTCGACCGAGCGTTACCAAGCATGGCTAGACGTGGCTGGGCGTGGCTGGGCGTGATCGAACTCCCGGCTTGGGCGGGACCTCCTGCCCGACCCGGGAGCGCCGCAGCGTCACACTCACGAATCCGTAGTCGGAGTTGGATCTGAGGGTGAAGGGTGTGTCGTCACTGAACTGGCTTGAGCGTTATCGCGAAGGACGTCGGGCCGAGGTATGGCATGAACTACGCCAGCTCGGCGCGGGTAGCCGTGACGGCGGTCTCGAGGAGGAGGCCCAGTCGGTGTGCGACGAGATGGCCGGGAGGGCGCGGAGGAACGTCGAGGTCATCATCGAGCGGCTGTCCGATGCGGGCTACCGCTTTCACACCAACGACGATGACCAGGAGACAGTCGTCCCCCATGTACCGCCGACCGCGGAAGCTCCGGCGTTGGCCGACTGGCTGGAGGAATGGTTCGGTGCGGTGCCGATGACACTGTTGTCCTGGCTGCGGATCGTCGGCGACGTCTGGCTCGTCGGCACCCACCCGGAGTGGCCGACCACGGCCGCGGCCGACCCGCTCGTCATCGAGGTCGAAGGCTCGCGCTACCCCGGCCCGTCGCCAAGCGGCTCCATCAACGAGGAGTTCGCAGCCTGGCAGGACTGGGCCGCGACCGACCCGGACGCCGGCCCGTTCATGCTGCCGCTGGCTCCCGACCGGTTTCACAAGGCGAATGTGAGCGGTGGCGACCCGTACGGGATGTTCCTCCCGGATGGCTGCGCCGATGGCCTGTTCGTCGGTGATGGAACAACGCCGTTCGTCAGCTACCTCAACTCCGTGTTCCGCAACGGAGGCTTCCCGCGGCAGACGGGCAGCGCCGCCGAGTGGCGGCTGCGAAACTCTCTCGCCGCCGATCTACTGCCCCTCTGAGCTTGCTGACGCCCGGCTACCTCGTTCCTGACGGTGCGATGAACCCGACTCCCAGCCGCGTCCGGCGGGCGGCCCTCGAGCCCGGTCCGGCAAGGGCCCGATCGCCACCGGCCACGCCGAGATCGGCCACGTCGTGCTCACCATGAACCTGGTGATGCTGTTCATCTTCGCCGCGGTCGCCGCCCAGCCGTCACGCCTCATGAAGGTGATCGGGGTCGGGCTGGCGACCGGTGTCACCCTGGACGCCTTCGTACTCCGTGCCACGGTGCTGCCCGCGCTGCTCCACCTGCTGCGACGGCGTGGCCGCCGGCACGGAGCCGTCCGCCGTGTCCCCGCGACAACGACCGTGGCACCCTCCGCCCCCACGATGGCGACCGCGGCGCAAACCGCCCCCGTCAGGGCCCCGAGGGGTCCGTCCATGGGCGCCAGGGCCATGGGTACGGCCCACGCGCTGCCCCACCGCCGCGCGGTGTGCCGGAGACCGAACGCGGCTGACCGGAACGCACCGCTGACCGGAACGCACCGCCGACCCCGACGGCTGCCCACAGGCGTTCCGTCCACGGTGTCCGCCGACGTCTACCCGCGTCCAGCGGCCTGGCCGTCAAAGTGGCCGTCATGGTGGACTTCGCGGAACCCCTCATCGCCGTCGCGGGAGCCGTCGGTTTCGATGGGCAGGCGGGGCATACTGGCCCCAGTATGGGGATGTTCCACCACCCTCATTGCCGCGGACGGGATCGAGGTTTCCGAGATGCAGCCAATGGAGGGAGATGCTGCGGAGTGGGCGGCGGCTCAGGTCGCCGCGGTGCGCAACGACCCCCGCAGGCGGATGGCGCTTCTGTCGCATACGTATCACGGACCGGTCGGGCGGGCGCCGCGGCACCTGCCTTTCCGGAGAGCGGCGATGTCGTTCATGCGCTGGCWGGTCGGGCGCGGGGTGCTGAACCCTCCGGACGCAGACCCTCCGGGGAGCCGGTGGTGGCGGGAGGTCAATGACCGGCTTCTCCTCGACGGCTGTGAGGCGATGGCGCGTTCGGGTGGCCTGCGGGGTGAGAAGTCGTCGCCGGYGATCGACCTTTGGTCGACGTTCATCAGTGCCCCTACTTCCTGGAGTTGGTATCGCGCTCACAACGCGAGCATCGTCTCCGCCTACCTGGACAAGCGTGATCTGGCCGAGCTGGAGCCGATGACCGAACGGTTCTTTCTCAACGTTGTACTGCTCCGTGTTCTGTATGCGCACGCGCTGGTCGCGGAGCCGCGGCTGTCGCTGGGCCGGTTCGCAGTCCTGGGCCGGCCTCTCGGGGATCCGCGGCTCGGCATGGCGGGAATATTTCTGTCGCTCGGCCGCGTTCTTCCCGACCGCTATCCACCGGACGAGGATCTGCGGGTCTACCTCGCAGGGGAGCATCGTCTCGGGCGGATGCTCGACTACGGCGTGATCCAGCCGCGGCTCCAGCAGTTGTACGAGTGGTCCGCACTGGAACTCGGTCTTCCTGGGCTACGCAGTCTGGTAGATGACGGCAGCCCGACCTACGCATGGTCCGACGTGGATCGACACGTCTGGGCAGCCGGCAGTGCATCGATGCCGGTGCGCCTACTACGACGCGCGACGTTGCCGCGGTGAACGAGGCCCGGACACGCGGCGATGATCCTCGCAGCCAGGGTCACCACGGCGGGTCGACCGGATGCTGGCTGGCACTCCACACTCCAGTACTGGAGCCCCGGAAAGCCCAGAGCCCCGCGCCGTTTTATCGGCTGCGGGGCTCTGGGCTGCCTCAACCAGCATGCGCTCGGCACGGCACGTCAAGCATCCCCAACCACCGTGGCCGTTGTCGCTACGCATTGCGTCGGCATTCGTACTTGACGTGTCTGGTGGATGAGTAGAGCAGATCGCGAAGATCTTGATTGCCGCACCTGGTTCGAGCCGCTGCGTCAGCCGGGGCCAGGTAGGGGTCGTCCACCACCGGCTAGATCATGGTTATGCCCATGCGTTGACCCGGTCCTGAATCCGGCCGGTTCCGGCAGACGGCATGACGCGGACAGCGCAAGATGACGAATGACGGCGTCAACAGGTAGGTGGTCCAGACGTCCGGCGCCTCGGCCGCCTGCTTCGGGATGCAGTACTGGAGGCTGGTCGGCCGTGAGCTCGGGGACGGCCGCGCCGTCGACGGCTGCTGTCAGCGGCGTCGGCGGATTTTCCGGCCAACCTGGACTTCCGAGCCTCGCGGCTCCCGGCCGCCGGCCCTCCCGGCGGATGAGGCGGCCGCTCCGCACCAAGAGCAGACAATCCGGCCACTCCGAACAGGCACCACCTTGCGACGCTGCGGGGCAGAGCCCGCCTACCAGAGGTGCCCCCGTCAACCCCAACCCGATCATGAGGGCATGAACACAGCGGATCTGCGGCGGCGCTTTGCCGGTTCGCGGTCCCGGCCTCTGCGAGGTGGTGGTGGCTGGCCTGCTTGCGGCTCCCGGAACCGGGCTACTGGCTCTGGCGGTTTGATCCGGCAGCGGCGACCATTCTCGCAGCAGTGATCATCTTCGTACGGGGCTCGCCTGGACTGGCGAGTGACGCGACCACCGGTCCCGCCCGGAGCTGCCCGGAATGGGAACGTGCGTTCGATTCGGTGCGGAACACGTGCTTGCCATACCTCCCGGAGTGTTTGACTCCGCACATTTAGATTGGGAGCGTGGATATCTCCAGGCAGCGGCGGGCGCGGCAGGCCGAGGTCGCGCGCAACGATGCCGCGTTGCTGGCCGCCGCGCGCCTCGTGTTCGCCCGTGAGGGGGGGCGCGCGTCGGTGGCGGCGATCGCCGAGGSCGCGGGCGTCGGGGTGGGCACCCTGTACCGGCGCTACACGAGCAAGACCGCGCTGTTCGAGCGACTGTTGGTGCTGGCGAATGAGCAGTGGGCCGCCGCGGTGGAAAGGGCGGTCGCGAACCCCGATCCGTGGGGCGGCCTCCGCGCGCTTGTGGTCGAGAGCGTCGAGTACGGTCAGGGTACGCTCGCGCCGCTCGGGCGACTAGGCTTGGCGCCGCGTGGACTGGGAGACGTCGCGGTCCGCGCGGACGCGGCGTTCGAGGCGCTCGTCGTGAGCGCCCATCGTTCCGGCGGGCTGCGCGATGATGCGACGGCCACTGACATCCTGCTGCTCATCGAGCAACTTGGGCGATCACCGCTCGTCGAGCAGATTCGCGACTTCGGCGACGAGGCTCTCGCCGCCGAGGCCTACAGTGCGCGGCGGCGCCTGATCGCGATCGCGCTGGATGGCCTCGCCGCGGGTTCGCGCGCCGGCCTTCCGAGTTCGCCGCCCAGCGAGCGCATGCTCACCGTTCGGTGGCCCGAGGAGGGAAGCGGGTAGGAGCACGCGTCCCGCGCGCTCTCCTGGGGGCGTCCGGCCCGGTCCCGAACCCGAGCGTCCAGCGGCGCTGGGCCCCTATCGTAGGGGGTGGGCCAGCTCGTCGCGGCGCAGTCCGCCGAGCGTGAGGGCGAGAACCGCCACGGTAAGCGGAGCGATACCGGCGACGAGATACACGGCGGGAATGCCCCAGGCCTCGGCGGCGGGTACGACGAGGGCTGCTGAGACCGGTGCCGCGCTGAGGGACACGAAGAAGTCCAGGCTTGAGACCCGGCCGAGCATCTCGTGCGGGACGCGCCGCTGGAGCAGCGTTCCCCACAGCGCCCCCGCGCAGGCGACGAGTGCCCCGCAGATCGACAACGCGAGTGCCATCAGCCACACGTGATCGGAGAGACCCATCACGGCCAGAGGGACGCACGCGACGCCCCACATGAGTAGCATCGCGGTGAGATAGCGCCGAGGCATGAGCGTCGAGGCCATCACGAGCGAGCCGCCGATCGCTCCGGCGCCGTAGCCGGCCGTGACAAGGGCGAGGTCTTCCGGTCCGCCGTGCGCATGGTCGCGCACGACCGCCGGAAGCAGCACCTGGATCGGTCCGGCGTAGGCGAGGACCACGGCGACCGCGAAGACCAGGGTTGCCACGAGCCACCGTGTCGTCGCTACGTAGACGACCGCCGACCTCAGGTCAGTCACACTCTGTCGCAGCGCCAACCCTCCGCCGGGTGGGTTCACCCGTGCTGGATCACGCCGCATACCGGCCGCGCACGCGGCTGAGCCCGCGAACGCTACCGCGGTGCCGGCCCAGGCGACAACTGGTGAGGCAAGGCCGATCAGTGCACTGGCGACCAGCGGTCCGGCGGCCTGCAGCATGACGGGACGCAGCAGCGACTCGATCGAGTTCACCGCCAGCAGCTCGGCCTCCGGGATAACCGAGGGGACTGAGGCCGAGTACGCCGGAAAGAAGATCCCATCGGCGCCGCCCAGCACCGCGGCCACCACGATGAGCTGCGGCAGGCCAGGCTCTCCCGTGACGTCCGCCGCGACGACCGTCGCCACCGAGGCAGCTTTGACCGCTCCGATCCTGGCGATCAGGTTCCGCCGGGACAGCCGATCAGCCAGCACGCCGCCAGCGAGCGCGGTGACCACGAGCGCGGCAGTGGTGGTTGACGCGACCATCGCGAGCCCGGCGGGCCCGTGGCCGAGGTCGAGAAGCCGCCACGCCACCGTCACGGTCCAGATCCCGCTGCCGACGAGGCTGAGCACGAACGATCCCGCCAGAAGCCGGTACTGATCTGACCGGAAGGGGACCAGCGCCCGCGGCCATGGGGACGTAGCCATGCCTCCACCCGCCTCTTGTGAGGAGCGAAACGTTCCGCACAACGGTAGCATGTGCGGAATAAGTCGCTCCGCACACATGTGAGAAGCCCGGCGAAGGAGAGCACGAGCCATGCGAGCAGCGGTTGTTCACCGTTTCGGACCACCGGGCGTGCTGGGCGTGGCACCTCTCCCGGCCCCGCACGCTGGGCCGGGAGAGGTGCGGGTGCGCGTCAGAGTTGCCGGCGTGCAGCACTTCGACCTCGGCGTGCGGGCAGGCGAGTTCCCGCGCGAGTTCGTCGGAGACCCGCCGATCGTGCCCGGCAACGAGTTCGCCGGCGTCATCGACGAGGTCGGTGCGGACGTCACAGGGCCGCGTGTCGGCGACGAGGTGCTCGGGTTCAGCACCCTGGGCGCGTATGCCGAGCACATCGTCGTGCCCGCGGGCCACGTGGTCCGAAAGCCGCCGGCAGTGCCATGGGATGTCGCGGGCGGATTCCCGGGCCATGCGCAAGGCGCGCGCAACGTGCTGAACCGAATGCGGGTCACCGGGGGTGAGACCGTGCTCATCAACGCTGCGGCTGGTGGCCTCGGCGCCATAGCCGCACAGCTCGCGCGCATCCGTGGCGCGGCGACGGTGATCGGCACCGCCTCGCCAGCGAATCACGAGTATGTCCGGTCGCTCGGCGCGATCCCCGTCGCCTACGGACCAGGGCTCACCGACCGCGTGAGAAACATCGCGCCCGCCGGAATCGACGCCGCGCTCGGCTTCGAGGTGGAGGGGCTGAGTACAGCCGTCGAACTCGCCTGTGATGTCGGTAGAGTGGTAACGTTGATCTTCAACGACGAGATCGCCGCCCTCGGTGTCAGCGACTGGGCCGGCACGCGCAGCACCAAGGGGCTGCGCGAGATGGTCGAGTATGTCGAGCGCGGAGACCTTTCCGTCGCGATCCGGTCACGCTACCGACTTGAGGACGCGGCCTCCGCCCACCGTGACCTGGAATCCGGTCATGGACGCGGCAAGATCGTGATTGAGATCTGAGTTCAGGGCATGTCCTGGATGGTCACGGTGACTGCGAGCCGGTCGTAGAACGCACCGTCTGGTCCGCCGAGGACACCATCACCGGTGATCACAGTGACGGTTGGGTGGGCCGGTGGCCGCGAGCACGTCGCGGGCGCAGGTCGTGACCTCGGGATCGTTGTTGAGGCCATAGCGGGGGGTGCGCAAGGTGGCCACGCGGTGGGAACTCGTCGAGGACGAGCAACTGAAGACCGCGGGCTCGAAGGCTCGGCTCGCGCTGCTCACGATGGTCGTGACGGTGCTTCGCGAGCATCGGCGGCGTCAGGAAAAGGCCAGAGAGGAAGCGGATGAGTGGGCGGATCCCGGGCTGGTGTTCACCACGGCGACCGGAAACCGGATCGATCCGCGCAACGTCAATCGGTGGTGGGACAAGGTGTGTGAGCGGGCGGAGATCCCGCGCACCCGCGTTCACGACCTGCGCCACACCGCGGCGTCGCTGCTGTTCTCGGCCGGCGTCGACCTGAACGAGATCCGGGCCCTGCTGCGGCACACACGGCTGGCCACCACGGCGGACATCTACGTGGACATCCTGGACGAAGTCCGGCGCTCGACCGCCCGGAGCATGGACGACATCCTCACCCGGCTGCACCGCCCGTCAGCTACGGACAGTGACGAAAATGGCGAAGGCGATCAAGCCATGAAATCATGATCGTTTCCAACTGCAGTACGAACTGCAGTACTTGAGCCCCGGAAAGCCCAAAGCCCCGCGCCGTTTTATCGGCTGCGGGGCTCTGGTCTGCCTCAACCAGCGTGCGCTCGGAGGGACTCGAACCCCCAACCTTCTGATCCGTAGTTAGATCTGGATCTTCCGCTGGCGTCCGTGGAGGTCTGCTGCGTCCGCCGGCTTGGCGCGCTCCGTCCACGGGCATCCGCCAACGTCCGTGCTCGTCCGTCGGCTCGGCTGTCAACTTGGCTGTCATCATCCGGTGGCAAGCTGGCCCGTACCGCAGGTGCGTCAGCACTGAGCGTCCGCGGGCTTGGCTGTACCACCGCCGGTGCCCGATCGGCCCGCTGCTGGCCGTCGATCACGGAGTGTCGACAAGTACGACAACCGCAGCGCAYCGTCAGGCGCCAGAACCCTCGACGTCAATTTTATCGAGGCCGACGCCGAGGCCGCAAAGCCGACGTCGTATATTTGAAGGGGAGTCCACAAGCTTGTATCTTTCGCCGTTCGAGGCCACCGCCTTCACGAGACTGCTCGCAAGGAATGTCAGAGCCTCGTTCACAATCTTTTGYGAGGGGCGCGGGGAAAGTTCCTTCCGAATGGCGTAATGCAAATTTTCAAGGCTCATGTAGCCTTCGCCGATAGGATCTTCGTCGTTGGCCTCCTGGTAGAGAAGTGCAACAATCTTCGCTATGAGTGCGACGGAATTATGGGCGGCGTCGTAAAGTTCATCTATTTCGGCCAGGCTAATCCCGGGATGTTCAAATAGACCCTTCATGTCGAGCAGGGTCAGGGGAGTGAGTTGGTGCCTTTCAAGGATTCCTATCAACTCTTCAACCGTGAGCAGTGCAATTCCATTGTTGGCTGCCCACTCCTTAACTCGACCTTCAAAATCGGGGCCAACAACCATTCCAAAGTCTGCCTTGTGGCGCTTCTTGTGATCCTTGATTGCGTCGAACTTTACGGCATTATCGCCGATGACGCCGGTGGCGGAGGCCTTTGCGTCGATGATCGAACGATACTTGTGCATCGGCGGAAGTTCGGCTGTAACAAGTACATCTGTCTTTCCGCTGCCGCCGTGATGCTCGGCCCGGAAACCTAGCAGTTCGAAGGCTCGTGCGATGGTCTGTTCGAACTCAAGGCTGTGATCGCGCGATCTAGAGAATTGACGAAGCTCGGACCGCACGATTGAAAAAGCAGATGCGCGGTCCTCCTCAGAAGGTGGATCCACGGACGCGCGCGAGTCGCTAGGGTCGGAGCCCTCGGGAGCTTCCTCTAGAGGAAGCTCAGCTGCTAGCATCCTGCCAAGTGCAGTTATCCTATACCTGGTCCAGTCGATTCGTTCGACCAGACCGGCATCCGCCATAAAACCGAGACGGGTCCGGACCTCGGCATTCTCGATTTGCGTCAGTCCATAGGTCTCGATCGCAACGCGTACGATTTCTGTGACCGAGGTACTCGACTCAAGCAGAGGAAGTATCTCCCCCACGTAGCGGTAGCGGGAGTGGATGTATCTAACAAGATTAACCTCGCTCCCGGGTTCGAGCAGGTTCAGTGCTACCGGCGTCGCTGCGAACCTATTATAGGAGATGAGGTCAACCATCTTCATATGACGAAATGTATGCATGCTCTGAGTAAAGGAACTCTTCTTCTGGRCAAGCTGCTCCTGCGCCCGGGTGAATATTTCGTTGGTCGAGGCGCCTTCGCCAACCAGATCGACAAAAGTCCGTACGGCTTCGAGGACACTTGTCAGGCCGTCATCGGCCGCTGGGCGTCCGCGTACCTTTCTGCCGCGAGGAATGTAACCAATTAGCGTCTTGCGGGCTCGTAGTTCTTTATTTTCTAGCCCGTCGAGTGCGTCGGCTGTCATTTCATCGGCGGGTGGTAGATCGACAGGTTCGTCGGACGTCGGGGATGACTGGCCTAGGGCAACCTCCGGTCGACATAGCTCTATCTGACCCAAAAGCTCGCGCCCGCGATCTGTGAGAACAAGTCGGTTGAAACCCCATCTTTCGACGAGGCCTAGGCTCTGCATCCAATTCAGGCGGCGTTGGATCTGGTCTGGACTTGTCCAATGAAGTCCAAAACTGCGTGCCACGTCTCGAAGGTCGGCCGGCTGGACCTCCGCCTGAATATGTGGCAAGAGTTCGCCAAATAGCTTAACGTTTGCGTGAATGTATCTTGCGAGATAGAGGTCGTCGGCTGTTCTATACCAGTAGGCAGTCGGGTCGGACGGRCGCCAGCATCCCTTTTCGTCTCGATAGACGAGCGAGCTAGCGTTCAACTGTCGCGCACAGATATCATCGCACGGGTATCGTTTAGCTGAACCGTCGCCCGATATAAGGTCGAAATATTCTGTCGGCCGTTTCGGAAGCTGTCCTACTATACTTCGAAGCGCTTCGATTTGAAGATTGCTCTTTCCTGGAATATAGGCAAAAGCGTTGGACCGGTCACGCCACTTCTTGACAGTGATGAGCGGAGGAGCGGTCGCCTTCGATCCTTCAGGCTGGCTTGCGGCCTCATCGAAGGTCAGAGCTGTGACTCCGTCTGACTGATCTGCCATGGTGCCCCCGAGCATGATCTTGGAAAGATGACGAAAGGCTACCAAGAGGGTCCGACAGAGCTGGGATGGCATGCCGAGACGGCTCGGATAGCCGCGACGCGCCGGCGAGCATGGCGCGCCAGCGCCACGCGCAGCCGTCGCGCGGCGCGGTCTTGCGTCGGCGGTGACTTGATCTCAAAACGAAGATTTCGGCAACTGTGCGGTTGTCGCTCGCGTGACCCTGTCGGCGCTGGTCAGCCGGTGAGGTCGGTGTGGTGGTGGATGTCCCATCGGTAGGCGTGGCCGTCGCGGCGTAGTTCGAGCAGGTCGACGCTGGCGACGGGCAGGCTGATCGATGGCTGTTGGCGGAGTTCGGAGAGTCTGCGGATGACCTCGTCGGCGGGTGGGGTGRCATTGCAGTAGGTGACGCTGATGTGGGGTTTGAATCGGGCGGGCTCGTCGGGCACGGCCTCGGGGCCCAGGACGTCACCGATGGCGGCTCGTAGTCGCTCGCGTAGCTCGGCAATCGGCTGCCATGGGGCTGCGCGGAGGAAGGTGCCTCCGGGGTAGGCGGCGATGGGGCCCACCGTGAGGGTGAACGGTTCGATGTCGGCGCACCGCTCGTCGGCCGCTTTCCCGATCGCGGCGACGGTCTCGGCCGGTAGCTCGTCGGCGAACGCGACTCCCTGCACGGTCATGTGCAGTCCGTCGACCGGCACCGGGTCGAGGTACTCCAGGTCGGCCAGTGCGCGTTGGAAACCGGCCACGTGGTCGGTGAGGGCCTGGTGGTGGAAGACGAGATACCAGGTGAGGTAGTGCCGGTCTGGTCGCCATCCGGGGCGCCACCACCAGTGGTCGGCCATCCGCTCGGTGTGGCGGAAGGCTTCCCAGTCCTCGGCGTCTACCTGGGCTTCATGGGTGGGCGGCACGACCACTGAGGGTAGACGGATCACCCACCGTTCAGGCTGGCCGGTGGCGGTTCGCGGTCACGCGGTGGGCAGTCTCCACGCTTTGACGGCGTCGTTGACCTGGGCGATCTCGGGGACGGTTCGCCACTGCGCGGCGGTGAGCAGGAAGTCCCGGGCCCGGCGGGCGACCACTTCCGAGCGTAGATCGGCACCGACGTCGAGTGCTTCGGCAACGAGAGCCCCGGCGCGGTCAGGCTGAGGGCTGGGGCCGGCGAGATAGGTCATGCTCGCGTCGACCAGGGTGAGTGCGTGGCTGGCGGTGGAGTCGGCGGCGGCGAAGATCGGGATGGCCTGGTCGGTGAACTCGCGGGCGCGCTCGTGGGCACCGGCGGCGAGGTAGGCGGAGGCGGCGTTGCCGGCGATGCGGGACGCGGTGAACGGGTCGAACGAGAGGAAGTAGCCGACGGGGTCGGTGTCCTCGATGCGGGCGTGGGCGGTCAGGGCGCGGCTGACGGCGTCGTCGACTCCGGCGATGTCGCCGAGTTTGCCGAGGGTGCGGGCTTCGCCGCTGATGGCGAGTCGGATGCTGGCGGGGCCGCCGCGGGCGTAGCGCTGTCCGTCGCGGGCGAGGTCCAGGGCCTCGCGGTACCGGCCGCCGTAGTAGGCGATGAAGCTCTGCGTTCCGCGGACCCATGCGGCAAGGTCGTGGTGTCCGGCGGTCTTGGCAAGGCTCATGGCCTCGTTGCAGTAGGCGCGGGCGACCAGTTCGTTGCCGAGGTCGAACGCGAGATAGCCGAGTAGGCCGGAGAGTTTCCCGCCGATGGCGTACAGCTCGCGGCGCTGGTCGGGGTGCTGGTGTCCGGTCATGAGGTCGGCGACCCACCGGCGCTGTTTCAACGCGACGGGGTAGACGGTGGCGGCGTCGCTGTTCTCGTAGCGGCGGCCGACGACTTCGATGCTGGTGTCCAGCTGGTGCAGGGCGTCGTCATCGACGTTGGACGCGGCGAACTGCTGCATCCGGCGGGTGACCTCGTCCAGCTCGGCGTCGAGCGCGAGCATTGCTCCGGCGGCGAGCACGGTGYGCCGGTCCGGACTCGTCGCGCTGGCGGCGGCTTCGGGCGCGGTGGTCTCCGGGGTGGCGAGTCCGAGACGGTCGCGGGGGATGCCGAGTCCGTCGGCGAACTTCTCGTAGTTCTCGATGCTGCTGACCTGGCGCTTCCCGCGGACAATCAGGCTGATCGACGGCTGCGGGATGCCGGTCATGGCCGCTATCTGCGACTGGGACGCGCCGGTCCACTTCCGGTAGATCGTCAGCACGGATGCCATGTCGCGTGCGGTGAGGGCCTGGGCCATCTCGGGGCGGTCCCACAAGCCGGTCGGTGCGGTGGGTAGCGGGCGGCGTCGGGTCATGGCAGCTCCCATCCACGAAAGGGATGTGTGGCGTGGTGGACCGTGTACCGTCCGCCAGTCTATCCACGCTGAGTATCCATTCACATATCTATTCCGAACTGCCTGGGCGCGTCAGCGTACGTCCCGGCTGTCCCAACTCCGTGGGCTCACACCGGGTCGGGGGTGGTCGTCGGTGAGCAGGCAGGAAGGGAGAGATGGCATGACGGATGTGGCTGCAGGGCCAACAGCGGTGGTGGCGGAACCGGTGTTGTTCGGGGTGGTCCGCTTCGAGGAGGACGGTTCCGGCCGGGTGCGGGACACGGTGATCACGTTCCGGTCGGCGGAGGATGCGGAGGCGTTCGCGCGGGATCGGTGCTGGACGCGGTACCAGGTGTCTGCGCTGCGGTTCTTCGTGGAGGAGAAGCCGGCGGAGCTGGGTGACTGGATGGTGCTCGGCAACCAGTTGGATCATCTGGTGACGCGGCGGGCCCGGCGCCACCGGTGAGCGCGGACCAGGCCCGGCCGCACGGGGTGGACGTGGTCCGGGATCGGTCGCGTCCGGCGGTGGTGATGCTGCCGTGGGGTGCGGGCACGTGGGCGGTGGTGATCCAGCCGGGGTCGGATCTGGCGGATCTGCACCGGGCGTTGGCGGAGATGCCGGCGGGTCTGGAGTTCCACTCGGTGCACGGCGACGGGGACGTCATCCTCGTCTACCAGGTGCCCGCCGGGCAGGTGTCGCGGCGGGATCTGCTGCGGTTGACCGGTTCGGCGCTCGACATCCCGACGGGGTTCCCGGACCGGTCGCGGTGGATCACCCGTGAGGAGCAGCAGGCGTACCGGGCGGGGCACGCGGATGCGTTCGAGGCGATCCGGGTCTTCCTGAGCCGTCCCACCGGCGGCACCCCGGACGAAGCAGGGCCAGGCTCGGCCGATTCTCGGGGGGTCAACCGAGCCTGAACCCTCGGGCCTGTGACGGGCCGGATCTGATGGCTACCTGGCCACCGGGTCCGGCCCTTTCGCGTGCCCGGCCGGCATAGCCGAAGCCTCGGCGAGTGGGCGGAGCTGGGCGCCGATGGCGGCAACGCCGCGTTCGATGCGGAGCAGGACGTCCAGGATCTGCTGATCCACCGGCAACGGCCGTAGCGGCACCTCGTCGGGCTGCCTGCCGAGAAGGACGATCAACAGGTGGTCGTCGGCCCATCCCAACGCGCGGGAGATGGCGGCGAGCGTGGAGTCCTGGGCGCGGCGGCGGCTCGTTCCCCGTGCCAGCTCCCGCAGGGTCGCCACCGACACTCCGGACGCGGCGGCCAACGCCTGCTGGCTCGTGCGGCGTTCCCGCATCCGCGCGGTGATCTCGGCGCCGACAGCCCGCCAGTCTTCCCCTGCCGTCGTCTCACGCACCATCGTGGATCAACACCCCCGGATCGTTTGCTTACAGTCAAAGAGTAGTTCGTGCGGTGAGCTGCCCGGAAGATTGCCATGGCCGTCGGGGCGTTTTCATATCGAGGCGTTATCCCTAGGCGTATAGAAGCTTGGCGAGCGCTCGGTGAGCGGTGCATGGTGGGTGGTGCCCGACATACCCCGGATGTCCCCGGGGTGGGGCTGGCCCTTCGGAGGTTGACCATCCATGGCGGTTCCCCGGCGTATTCCCGTGCGCTTTGAGGACGTGTTCCCGGCGGGTGCTTTCGTGCTCGGTGTGGAACCGGCGAACGACTACGAGAAGGTGAAGGCGAACGCCCCCGACCCGCAGGAACGGGACCTGAACACCGGTGAGCGGGTCTGGGTGGTGCGGGTCCTCGACCCGGACCCGACGGCCCGGCAGGCGGAGCTGAAGGTGAAGGTGCCCGGTGAGGTGCAGCCGGTCCTGCCTGAGGCGATGCCGGGCACGCCGTTCCGGCCGGTGCTGTTCGAGGGGCTGACGGTCACGCCGTGGGTGGACACCAACGGCAAGTACCCCAAGCAGGGCTACGCCCTACGCGCCCTGCGGCTCCAGCAGGTCGGCGCGGCGCGGCGGACGGGGGCGGCGGCGTGACCAGCCACGACAGCAACCCGCGGCGGTCCTCCACGCACCTTGCGCTGCACATCGGCGCGGACTGGCACGCGACGTGCCACACCTACCCGAACCGGACGCCGATCCTGTCGGTCGACGCGAGTCTGTCGATGTTCAGCCTGTCCCCGGCCGGTGGCACCGTGACGGCGGATCATCTCCAGTTTGCCCGGACGCTGCGCGACGCGGTGAACACCTACCTCGTCGAATGCGAGCGCATCGCACGCGCCCAGCAGAACGAAAACCCGCCGGCAGAGAACGCGGCTTAACAACTCTTCCGCTTTCCCGTAAACCCCGAATTCCCTTTCCCGCTTTCCTCTTTCCGTGGTTTCGTGCGCTCGAAAACAGGTGGTATTGCCATGTCCAGAATCTACGGTGATCAGCGGATGCCGCGGATTCCGTCCCGGCCGGACAAGGTCCGGGTCCCGCTGTGGATGCTGCTCCTCGCGGTGGCCGGTAAGGGTCTGGTGCTGGGGGTGCGCTGGTGCTGGCGGCACCGGATCGCCGTCCCGGCCGGCCTCGGCGTGCTGGTGTTCGTCCACCGGTTCGGCCTGCCGGGCCTGGTCGGCCTGCTGGTCGGCATGGTGCTGGTGGCGGTGCTGTGGCGGCGGGTGCACCCGTTGTCGTTCGGGTGGCTGGCGCGGTGGGTGTGGGGACGGGTCCGGCTGACGGTCGTCTACCGGCGGCGGTGGCGGGCGGCGATGGTGCACACCGACCTCGCGATCCGGGTCCCCACCTCCAACGCAGACCAGGTCACCTTCGACGACTACTACCCCCGGATCCGTGCGATCCGCTCGACGCGGGCGGTGGACGTCCTGCGGGTGGAACTGCTGCCCGGTCAGACACCGGAACAGTGGGCGGAGCAGGCCGAAGCGCTGCGGCACGTGTTCCGGGCCCGCCGCTGCCAGGTCCACGCCGAAGCACACCGGTTCGTACGGCTGCACTTCCACCACCGCGACACCCTCGTCCGCCCCGTCACCCCCGGGGATCTCGACGGGTCGCGTCCCGGCGGTGCGGATCCGGACCACGGAGCCGCATCAGGTGTGCTCGTGGCGGAGCTGGGCGCGGTCCCGGTGGGCCGCTGTGAGGACGGCTCCCCGTGGACCCTGCCCATCCGCGGAACACACCTCCTCGTCGCCGGTGCGACCGGCGCGGGGAAGGGCTCGGTGCTGTGGGCGATCATCCGCGGCCTCGGCCCCGCCGTGCGTGCCGGGCTGGTGGAGCTGTGGGTCTGCGACCCCAAGGGCGGGATGGAACTGGCGTTCGGGGAACCGCTGTTCGCCCGGTTCGCGACCACCACCGGCGAGATCGCCGATCTCCTCGACGACGCCGTGGCGGTCATGCAACGGCGCACGGCCCGGCTACGGGGACGGACCCGGCTACACACCCCGACCGTCGGCGATCCGCTGATCGTGGTGGTCGTCGACGAAATCGCCTCGCTGACCGCCTACGTCACCGACCGGGAGGTGAAGAAGCGGATCGGTGCGGCGCTGCCGCTGCTGCTCTCACAGGGACGTGCCCCCGGCGTCGTGGTCCTGGCCGCGGTCCAGGACCCCCGTAAGGAGGTGCTGCCGTTTCGGGACCTGTTCCCGGTCCGGGTCGCGCTGCGCATGACCGAAACCGACCAGGCCGATCTCGTGCTCGGCTCGGGTGCCCGGGACCGGGGCGCGCGGGCGGAGGAGATCCCGCTGTCGCTGCCCGGCGTCGGCTACGTGCTGGCGGAGGGACAGCCCGAACCGGTCCGGGTCCGCGCGGCCCACATCGACGACACCGAGATCAGCCGCACCGTCTGGGCCTACCGCCCGGTGTCCGCGGCCGGCGGTGGCTGGACCCCGGACCTCGACGCCTACGCCGATGACGTTCCTGCGGACGGCGGCGATCCGACGGGATGGGGTGAGGTCGCGTGACCAGCCCAGACGGCGCCCCGGACCCGACCGGGCCGCTGCCGGCTCTGCCGGTGTGCGCCACCTGCTCCCACCTCTATGTCACCCACCGGCGGGGCCGCTGCCGTGCCACCACCGACACCCACGCCCGGTGCGGCTGGATCCGCTTCGCCGAACCCGCCCCTGCCGGCCCCGCCCGTCCGGACCTCGACGTCACGGAGGACCAGCCCGCGTGACACTCCCTCCCCCTGCCGGCCCTGACCCGGCCGTCCCTCTCGACCCCACCGCCCGTGACGATCGTGACGATCGGCCCGGCTCGCGGTTGGCACGGATGCGGATGCCGCTTGCCCGTGCGGTCGTCGAGGCGGTCGCCGTGGAGAACGGTGTGTGCGTCCGGCCCATGGCGATGCGGCGGACGAACCTCGACACCGGCGAAACCGAGATCATCCCCGTGCCGTGCGGCGCCACCCTGGCCAGCAAATGCCCGACCTGCGCGGAGAAGGCCCGGCGGCTGCGGATGGCGCAGTGCAAGGCAGGGTGGCACCTCGACGACGAACCGCTTCCCGACCCGGACCCCCCGTCCGACGACGCGAAGGTTCTTGCCGGGTTCCGCGCGGACCTCGAAGTCGCCCGGCGGGACGCTGAGCAGGACAGCGACCCGGCCGGCGTCGCCGAGATCGACGCGCTTATCGGCCAGGTGGACGACGAACTCAACGCCCTGGGCGTCCGCGGCAAAGCCGCCCCCGACAGTCGGGATCGTCCTCGTCGGGCTCGGTCGACCCGCCGGCGCCAGGACGCCCCCGGCCTGCCCCGGCTCCCCGTGGACAAGCGGACGGTCGGCCGGACGTACGAAGCTCCGGACGGCACGGCCTGGCGGCCCTCGATGTTCCTGACCCTGACCTGCGACACCTACGGACGGGTGACCTCCGACGGCACGCCCGTGGATCCGGGCTCGTACGACTACCGGCGCGCGGCCCGCGACGCGATCCACTTCCCCAAGCTCATCGACCGCTTCTGGCAGAACCTCCGCCGGGCCGTCGGCTGGGACGTCCAGTACTTCGCCGCACTCGAACCCCAACGGCGTCTCGCGCCACATCTGCACGCGGCCATCCGCGGCACCGTTCCCCGGGCCCTGCTGCGCCAGGTGGCGGCGGCGACCTACCACCAGGTCTGGTGGCCACCCTGCGACCACCCGATCTACCCGGACACCGCGCTCCCGGCCTGGTCGGACGACGCGGGCGGGTACGTCGATCYGGGCGCCGGCCTGCCGCTGCCGACCTGGGATGAGGCACTTGACGCGATCGGGGATGAGGACGAACCGTCCCACGTGGTGCGCTTCGGCCCGCAACTGAAGGCGGACGGCTTCACCGCGAGCTCGGCGCACACCGGCCGGATGATCGGCTACCTGTGCAAGTACCTGACCAAGAGCCTCGACGCCTGCCACACCGCCACCACCGACCGGCAACGGCGCCACGTCGACCGGCTCGCCGAAGCCCTGCGCTACGAACCCTGCGCACCGACCTGCGCGAACTGGCTGCGCTACGGCGTCCAGCCGAAGAACCCGAAACCGGGCCTCGTCCCTGGCCGCTGCCGGGGTAAGGCGCACCGGCGGGAGACCCTCGGCTTCGGCGGACGGCGCGTCCTGGTCAGTCGCAAGTGGTCTGGCAAGACCCTGACCGACCACAAGCACGACCGGGTGGCGTTCATCCGGGCACAGCTCGAAGCCCTCGGCCACACCGCCACCGGCCCGGCCGCACCCGACACCGACCCGGCGCGCACCGCGTGGACGCTCCTCCGGCCTGGCGACCCGGCCGCACCCCGCCGTGAACACCTGCTGTTGCAGGCCGTCGCGCAACGCCACGCCTGGCGCGCACAGCTCGACGCGGCCCGGCGCGCCGCACCCGACGAACTTCCGGCAATCGGCCCACCGGGCAGGGCACAAGCCGCCTGATCGTCCGTCCTGACCCCGTGGGAGAGAACCGTGACCAAGCTTCTCCTGACTCCGGCTGAGGCGGCCGAACTCCTCGGTGTCGGCCGGACAACGATCTACGAACTCATGAACAGCGGAGACATCCCGTCCGTGCGGATCGGACGGGCACGCCGTATTCCGTCCGCTGACCTGGTCGCCTTCGTCGACCGGCTGCGCGGCGTCGTCGAGCAGGGAGAAGCGGCATGACCCGCAAGCGGTGCCGAGCACCACCACCGCGAACCGGCCCGCAAGCAAGACGGTCCCGGCGAGTGCGCCAACACCCGACCGGGACCTGAGACCCCACCCCTGCCTACAACAGGAGCGAAGCCCTGATGAGCATCTTCTCTTCCGGCAACTTCGGCGCATGGCGCACCCCCGGCGGAGACTCTCCGCTCGTCGCGACCTACACGACCGACAGCGGCGACCACACCCTGACCATCCGGCCCGGTGCGGACGTCGGCGACCTGGCCGCGATCCTGGGCACCATGCCCGCGGACGCCGTGTTCTCGGAGCACTTCGGAGACGTCGACCTCGTCCTGATCTTCCGGCAGGACCCCGGAGTTTCGGTAGTTGTCCCGGCCGGCGCGAACCCCTCCGCGGGACCGGCGGCGGCGAGTATCCCGCGCCCGTAGCGGCTGCCCTGCCTGCCCCACCCCCATTTTTCTTCCGTTCTCTGGTGGCGTTTCAAGCTGTCGGGGTGTCGGACGTGTCCAGGGTCGGCCGTAGGCCGATCGCGTAGCGACGCGAAGCGCCCTGGACGCGGCCGGCGCCCCGACAGACCATCCCAACGCCAGAGAACGGAACCCCACTGGCACCGGGCAACGCCACCTGCGGCCCGCGCGCGCTTCCCCGTTCTTCTCTCGGCAAGGAGCCCTCTTCGCGATGCCCACCGACCACGACGAACACCTGACCATGAGCCTGCAACAGGCGCTCCGGGAACACCTCGACCGTGCCCGAGCCGGGCAGGATCCTCGCGGAGACGAGGAGATCACGGGCGAACCGATCGGCAGGAAGAGGAAGCAGAACCGCCGGGCGCAGGGTGAGGGCTCGGTCTACTGGCGGGAGGACCGTCAGCGCTGGGTGATCGAGATCGACTACGGCGTGGTGAACGGCCGGCGTAAGCGGGTGCCTCGCTACTTCAAGACGCAGGACGAGGCGATCGAGGAGCAGCGGAAGGCGCGGCAGAGCAAGGCGGACGGGCTGACGACTCTCGACCGGCGGTCGCGGTTCGCGGACTTCCTGACGTACTGGCTGGACGAGGTCGTCGACCCGTCGGAGCGGGCGGAGTCCACGAAGTCGAGCTACCGCGACATGGTCAACAACCACATCCGTCCCGCACTCGGTTCGCGTCGCCTCGTGGAGCTGAAGCATGAGGATCTTCAGCGGTTCCTGAACCGTAAGGCGGTGGACGGGTACAGCGCGTCGACGATGCGGACGCTGCGGTCGGTCCTGCGCCAGGCGCTCAACGAGGCGGTCATCACGGAGAAGATCGCCCGCAACGTCGCCGAGACGCTCCGGGTCCCGAAAGCGCGCAAGCCGAAGCGCACTGTGGCGGCACTGAGCAAGGATGACGGGCTTCGGCTGCTCGACGAAGCGAAATCCACCCGGCATTACGCGCTGTACGTGCTGCTGGCGATGGTCGGTCTACGCCGCGGGGAGGCACTGGCGCTGCGCTGGTCGGACTTCGACGAATCGGCGTCCACGCTGCGGGTGGCCCGCCAGGTGACCCGGGTGCGGGGCGTGAAGGGGCTGATCGTCGGCCCGACGAAGAGTCAGGCCGGGCAACGCACCCTCACGCTGCCTGGCCGGTGCGTCGAGGTGCTCCTGTCGCATCGGACCGCCCAGCATGCGCACCGGCAGGCCGCGGGGGAGCGGTGGAGGGAACACGGGCTGATCTTCCCGAGCACCGTCGGCACGCACCTGGAGCCGCGGGGGTTGAACACCCACCTGTCCAAGGTGTGTCAGCGTGCCGGGCTGCCGCACCTCGGTCCGCATGCGCTGCGGCACACGGCGGCGACGATGGCCTACGCGCTCGGTGTCGACTGGAAGCAGATACAGGGGATGCTCGGCCACACGATGCTGTCGACGACGATGGACATCTACGTGGACATGGTCGACACCGTGCACGGTGACGCGGCGTCCAAGCTGGACGGCTGGTTCCCGGCGGAGAAGAACGAAGATCCGGAGGACGGGACGACCGAGGCGGAGGGAGCCTGACAGGCCGTTGGCTGTCAACTAGGCTGTCAAAAGCCCAAAGCCCCGCGCCGTGTTATCGGCTGCGGGGCTCTGGTCTGCCTCAACCAGCGTGCGCTCGGAGGGACTCGAACCCCCAACCTTCTGATCCGTAGTCAGATGCTCTATCCGTTGAGCTACGAGCGCCTGCCGGTCACTCTCGCGGCCGGCTTGGCCAGCTTACAGCACACGGCACGGGACCCTCGAACCGCACCCCCGGCTTGGAGTCGTCCTGCGTCGCACCGTCCGGTGGGCTCCCGTCGCAGCCTCCAGCGCCCCGGCCGGCCGGCGCTCGGTGCGGCGATCAGACCGGAGCGCGTCCGTCCCGAGCGCGGGTGACCGGCGACCGGCGACCGGCGACCGGTCAGCGGGAGCGGGCCGGTGCGGTCAGGAGAAGGTCGGATGATCAGCGGGCGCGGGCTTTGGCCGGGCTGGGGAGCTGGTGTAGCTCGACGTCGGCCAGGGCGCCGTCCTGGATGATCGCCGTCATGAAGGTGGGATGGGGCTGCTGGCGGCGGTCGGTGGGGGAGCCGGGGTTCAGGAGGCGGAGCGGGCGGCCGCTGTCAGGGCGTGGCGTCGTGGTGTCCCAGGGGATGTGGGAGTGGCCGAAGATGATCACATCGGCGTCAGGGTGGGCGGTGGCCAGGCGGCGTTCGCGGCCGGTGGCGGGCCCGGTCTCGTGGACGACCACGAGGTGCAGTCTGTCGAGGGTGGCCCGGGCGACCTCGGGGAGGGCTGCCCGGAGGTCAGGTCCGTCGTTGTTGCCGTAGCAGCCGATGAGCCTGCGGGAGCGTTCCGTGAGTTGGTGCAGCAGGTCCGTACCGATCCAGTCGCCGGCGTGCAGGACGACGTCCGCCTCCTCGACCGCGGACCAGACTGCTTCGGGCAGGTCGCGGGCGCGCGCTGGGATGTGGGTGTCGGCCACGATGACGAGACGCATTCCACCAGTGTCGGCCGGGTGCGGCCGGCGGTCAGTCCTCAGGGTCGGTGGGGCCGGTGGCCCGGTGTCGGTCGTCAGTGGCGGCGGCGACGAAAGCCGGGCAGCAGTTCCTGGACGAGTGCGTCTGTTTCCGGTTCGAAGCCCCGAGCCCGCCGGCCCTGCTGACCGGCCTGACCAGGCTGGGCCGGCTGACCCGGCTGGGCCGGAGTGGCTGGCTGGGCCGCGACGGTGCGATAGAGCTCGGCGGCGACGGCTTCAAGGGTTCGGCGGTCGCCTCGGGCGGCGACGGTGCGCAGCAGGTCACGCCACAGCGCCTCTGCGTCCGGGATGGCGCGCAGGCCGGTGCGGCACGCGGCCATCGCCGTGATCGTGTCGCCGTAGTCCAGGGTGCGGGCGGCGAGCTGGTGCGCCGCGTCGACGACGGCTTCCCGCATGGTGCGTTCGACGGGCGTCGACCAGACCCACGGGTACCGGCCGTCGGGCAGGTCTGACCACAGGGGTCCGCTGATGAGGTTCAGCGCGTCGCGCAGGTCGGACTGCGGGTCGCTGGCGTCGTCAGGCCGGGCGGCGCGGTGGACGTAGGCCACAAAGAGTTCCCAGTCGCAGCGGACGTCGGCGCTGAGCACCCAGAGCCCGTCGGGGCCGGGCTGCAGACGGGGCCGGCCGTCGGCGTCGACGCCCAGCCAGCTTCGGGCGGCGATGAGTAGCGCCTGCGCGCCCGCGGCCGGTCCGCCCGCCGGGTCGGCCGGGTCCGACAGGTCAAGATCGAGGATCGTGGCCAGTTCTTCGGGGTACACGCCGTCCCGGTGCAGGGAGAGGAAGACGACCACCTCGGTGAGAAGGTCGGCCTGCTCAGACGCCAGCGGACCGGACGCGCTGACGGAGGGATGGCCGAGTACCCGCACCTCCGCCTCGGTGGGGCCGGCCGGGTGCGGCTCGAGTCGCGGCAGAGTCGCCAGGACGTCCTCCGCCGGACGGCCGGTTGCTGGATGGTCGTACCCGGGGTGCGCGTCGCCTGGATGGTCCGGCGATGGTCCCGCCGCGGGGGTGGGTGCCGGCGCGTAGGCCTGGTCCGGCGCATAGACCTGGTCGGTTCCGTAGTCCTGTCCGTAGTCCTGTTCGGGGGCGTAGCGCCGTTCGGGCTCGTAGGACGGGTCTGGTTCGTAGCTCGCCTCGGAGCCGTAAGCCTGGTCATGCTCGTATGCCGGGTCGGGTTGGTGGGTCTGCGCGGGCTGGTAGGCCTCGGGTCCGTAGCCCTGGTCGGGAGCGTAGGCGGGTGCCTGCGTCGGCGGCTGGTGGTGCGGCGGGATCTCGTTCGGCGGTGGCAGTGGTGGTGGTGGTGGGTAACTGCCACCCCAGGCGACGTAGTCGTCCGTGCGGGACTCCGTGACGTCCTGGTACTCCTCCGGCCAGTGCGCCGCCCTCTCCTGCTGGACGGGTTCGGCCGGCTGGTTCCACCCGCCCGGTGCCTGGCCGCCCGGTGCCTGGCCGCCCGGCGGTTGGCCGGTCGGCGGTTGGTCCGTTTGGTCTTCGCTGGGCGAAACAGGGTTCTGACTGTGGGAGGGCGGGACCAGCAGAGTCCGCGGGACTCTGGGAACGTCCGTCGGGCGCAGGGGCGGTCCGTCCGGACGAGCCAGGTAGGCGGGCGGCGGATTCGGAGCGGCTGGTCGCGAGGCAGGATCTGGCCGGGCGGGCGATCCGGGCGGCGGCGTCCACGGCACGACGCCGGGTATCGACCCGGAAACCCGGGGCGGACGGGTGCCCTCCGGGCTGCCTGCTTCCACCGGCGTCGGTTGCCCCGGTGGCGGGGTCTCGTGGGGGGAGGCAGGGGCGCCGTCCGCCTCGCGCGGGGAGACAGATCCGGGGGAGACAGGTCCGGTTGACGGGGCCGGTGGTGCGGTTGGCCGAGTGGCGTGGGCCGGACTGGCGGCACCGGACAACGGCGGCGCCGGGGGCCGCGGGGGCGGTGGGGGTGGCAACGCGGACGGTGTGGGCTGGCGCAGGGGACCAGTGGCGTGCCGGGGATCGGCAGGTCCGGCCGCTGTCTGCCCCGGCACGGGCTGCTCGGACGTCTGTGGGTAGATGCCCGTGCGGACCATCGGGCCGGTCTGGTCCGGGGGAGTGGTCCTGGCCCAGGGCTGGTGCTGTGGCGTCGGCCGGGCGCCGGTCTCGATGCGGAACATCGCGAGTACCGCCGCGTACTCGGCTGCGGCGAGGGTCTGGGCGTTGACCTCGACGCCGAGGACGCCGAGCGACATCCGGGCGTCAGGGCTGACGGCGAAGCGCCAGCGGGCCGCCGGACTGTCACCGACCAGCAGGACACCGACCGTGCCGTCGCGGCCGCCGGCGAGTCCAGCCAGCCGTTCGGCGTCGGCGGACGCGGGCGGGCCGGCCAGGACCAGCAGGTCAGGTGACCACAGGGCCTGCGCGTGCGCGGCCTGACGCCCTCGCAGCGCGGCGCCCGGCTCGTTGCCCCAGGCGGTGTCCCGGGGCTCGCGGGCCTCCAGTTCGTCCAGGACGTCGGCGAGGCTCGGCGACGTCCGCAGTCGCCCGGGGGCGATGGGGCTGGGATCGTCCGCGAAGCCGACGAGGCAGACACGCAGGTCGTCGGACCAGATGTTGGTCGCCAGCTCCACCGCGACGGAGATGGCCACCTCGCTGGCCACAGCCGGATCTCCGGTGAGTGCGATCATGCCAGGTGCGCCCTCGAGATCGACGAGGATGCGGCAGCCGGTGTCGTCCCGTCCGACGGTGACCAGGCCGGGGTAGGGGGCGGGGACGTCCGCCGACAGGCTGGCGCTGGCTTCGAACGGGAGCCCGTCCGGCGCGTCCGGGTTCCGCTCGATACGCCACGAACCGGGGTTGTTGCCGACCCGCCAGGGCGCCGGTGGCGGCTCGCTGACAGCCGGCGCCATGTGCAGGACGAGGGCGGAGTCGGTGAGGATCGCGGCGTACACGGGCGGCAGCGCCCGGCCGCGTGCGGTGAGGCCGGCGGACAGCAGCCGCAGCGAACGGTCGACGAAGCGGGCCGACGGCAGATCCGCAGCGAGTCGCAGGGCGTGCTCGATCTCAGCGGAGAACGGGTCCGCGTTGGACTCGCCGGATCTGCGCCTGGTCAGCGCGGTGAGGACGCCGGCGGCGAGCAGCGCTGCCCCGGCGATTCCTCGCCCGCCGCCGATCCGGCCCGCCCCGTGGCCCGGTGCCGCGTGAGGCCCGCCGTCGTAGCCGGGGGGAGCCCCGGCCGTGCTGGCCGCGTGGCCTGCCCTGACGCCGCCGGGCATGTCCGGAGCGCCACTGCCGGTGGTCGGCCCGGAACCGGGCCAGCCGCCGGCACCCGGCGCGCCCGGCTGGCCGCCCGCCGGCCCCTGCCAGCCTGCCGCTTCTCCCCACGCCGCATCCGCGACACCTGTGTTGCCCGCCCTCGCTCCGGTCGCGCTCGCCCCGCTCGCCCCGGTCGTGCCCGTCGTGCCCGTCGTTCCGGCGCCCCAGGCACCGGGTGCGCTCGGTCCGGCCGGTTTACCGGCGGTGCCCGGCGCCGTGGCGCCGGCGGGGTACCCGTGGCCGGGTGGGCCCGGACGCTGGTTGGCGAAGTGTGCGTGGACCTCCTGGACCCACGACCCCTCGCGGTGCGGCACCCGGATCGTGCGGACCTCCTCGCCCGCCGCGTCCGGGGGCAACAACAGCACCCAGCCCGGGGCGACGAGCGACGGCCGGGTGAGGACCTGTCCGTCCGGCTGGACCCGGCCCTCGTTCAGGGCGAAGATCTCGCGGTAACGGAGGCTGTCGCCGAGCAGACGCTGCGCGATCGCCCACAGGGTGTCGTGCTGACGGCCGTCTGCCGGCCTGACCTCGCAGAACCTGACGTCCACACCGTCGGGGAAGAGATCGGCCGGGCTCTCCTCACCGGCGGTCAGCTCACGAAGCGCGGAAGCCTGTTCGTCCCAGCGGTAGCGCCGCACCCGGGCGGTCGCCGGATCCCCGGCGTCGTCCGCGGCGGAACCCGCCCCCGCAGCAGGCGCCGCCGTCGCCGCGGATCCTGCTCCTGCGGGTGAACCCGCTCTCACCGCGGGAACCGGAAGCCCGGACGCGCCCGACCGCGCGATGGTCTGGCCGGTCTGACTGGTCTGGCCGGTCTGGCCGGCTTCCGCGGTCTGGCCGCGGCTCGTCTGCGCGGCGGTGAGCCCGCGGGCGAGGCGTGAGATCGCGGCGGGGTCTGATCGGCGCAGCGGCCCGGTGACCGACCCGGCGGGCGACGGGCGGGGGGGACGGCCGTCTCCGGCCAGCGGTGCGCCCCGCCCGGCGCCGGGACCAGGTGTCCCGGCGGGGGGCAGGGCGGGAGCCGCCCGCCCTGCTGTCCGGCCGCTCCGGTGGGTGGTGCCACCGCCGGCCCGCCCGGCGCCGTGGGTGCGCTGGCCGGCGGGGGTGCGGCCCGCAGGCAGCTGCCCGGTGCCCGGCCGGACCACTGCGCCGCCACGGCCGGACGGATCGGGCGCACCCGACGAGCCGGGTGAGCGCGACGAACCGGTACGCCGGGACGGCGGGGCGCTGCCCCGGCTCCGGGCCGAAGGCGAGGCGGCGGACGAGGGGGACTGCACCGAGGTGAACTGCAGCGTGTCGCCGACCAGCCGGCGGGCCAGGAGCTGGCTGCCGCCGCCGAAGGGGATACGCGGCGCGAGCCCCGTCTCCCGGCGCTCGGCCCGCCATTCGGCGATGACACACACCACGAAATGGGCCCAGAGCAGCCAGGCCGCCAGCACCATGATCCGCAGGATCTTGGGTGCGCCGAAGTCGCCGGTGAACGCGCCCGAGTCGCCGAAGGCGGCGGACAGCGGGGTACCGCTGAGAACGAGTAGGAGGACGGGAACGCCGACTCCGAGTGCCAGCAACAGCACGACACCCGAACCGCCGCCCCGGCGCGCACCGTTGCCCGCGGTCGGTCGTGAATTGCCCGTCTGGCTCACACTGTCACAGTCCACCACGAGTGGGCTCACTACAGGTCATTTTTCGATCTGTCGGTCGAGGGGTTCACACGAATGACACACGCTTGCTGACTGTCACGACCAGGACAGGGCGACCGTTTGCTGGCCGCCGGCATGTCGGGGCGTCTCCCGGGTGCGCAGGGGCGGCGCGCACGTCAGCTGCGGCTTCCGGTCTCGCCTCGCGACCCCGCGTCCGCTTTGCGCCTGTTTAGGACGGTTGTGCATACCTTTGCCAGCTGGGTCGTTTGAAGCGTGGAGCCGACCACGACGTGCTGAAGTGCCAATCAGTACAGGTGCGTGTTCGGGGCGTCATGCCCGAGCGCCCATCGGGCCAGCGCGAGTCAGACCGGAGCAGAGGACGACCAGGGGTGCAGAGGCATGCAGGGGGGCGGCAGCGCAGACCTCACCGGTTCACCATCACGGTGCCGGACAGCTGGTTCGTACTGGACACCCAGACCGCCCGCAGCGCGAGCGCCATCGCCCGCATGGTGACCGCCCGAGCGCATGATCATCCCGTTCTGGCCGGCCAGGAGCCGTCGATCGCCCGGATCCTGCGGGACGTCGCCGCCCGCGCCGACCGGCACGGAGCCGCCTACTGCGCGGTCATGGTCGAGGACGTCCGCGGCGACGSCCTGTCCGCCTGGGTCATGGTGTGCCTGCGTCCGACGAGTCAGCACATACCCGACCTGCCTCGGCAGGAACGCCCCGCGGCGGCCGATCGGCCGGCTCAGGCCGCCAGGACCGCCCGGGAGGCCCGGGAGGCCCGGGAGGCCCTGGCCACGCAGGATGGCCGGGCGCGCCGGGCGGGCCCGGCAGATCGGCCGGACCATCCGGACCATCCGGATCTGCGCCGCTGGCGCCGTGTGGGCGCCGTCCACCTCCCTGCGGCCGGACTCGCGACGCGGACTGTCCGGGTCGAGCCGCAGCGGTCGACGGACGGCGAGGAGACCTTCCAACTGGTGATGCGCACGACCGTGCCGGTGCCCGGAGTCGACCGCGTCGCGGTGATCGCCTGCACCAGCCCCAACACCGCGCTGGCGGTGGCGCTGCACGATCTGTTCGACGCGGTGACCGCGACCTTCGGTTTCGTCCACGAACAGCCCTGACCGTTCAGCCTGCCTCGTTCAGCCGGTCCCTTTCGGCGGGCAGTTCTCCGGCGGGCCCTGTCAGCGGGCGTAGTACTCGACGACGAGCTGCTCGTCGCAGACCACCGGAATCTCCGGCCGGGTCGGTCGCCGGTTGAGGACCGCGACCAGTGTGCCGCGATCGACGTCGAGGTAGGTGGGCGGTGGAGCCCCGCCCGGCTGGCTCTCGGCGACGATCCGGAACGGCGCCATGGTGC
This sequence comes from Parafrankia colletiae, assembly GCF_001854655.1. Taxonomy (GTDB): domain Bacteria; phylum Actinomycetota; class Actinomycetes; order Frankiales; family Frankiaceae; genus Parafrankia; species Parafrankia colletiae. Next base: position 88,822 of record NZ_MBLM01000108.1, read on the forward strand.
GGCTGCGGATGGTGACGGAGACGACATCGCCGGGCTRCACGCGGTAGCCGGGCCGGTCCACCCGGCCGCCGTTCACCAGGATGTGGCGGTGGCTGACGAACTGGCGGGCCTGATAGATCGTCTTGGCGAAGCCGGCGCGCAGAACGACGGCGTCCAGGCGGGTCTCGAGGTCCTCGATCAGCAGGTGGCCGGTCCGCCCGTTCCCGCGGTCTGCCTGGTCGAACGCCCGCCGCAGCTGCTTCTCGCTGATGTGGTACTGGAAGYGCAACCGCTGCTTCTCCCGCAGCCGCTCCTTGTAGGGCGACATGGTCTTGCGGCCCCGGCCATGCGGGCCCGGCGGGTACGGACGGTTCTCGAAGTAGCGGGCCGCCTTGTCGGTGAGCGGCAGGCCGATGCTGCGGCTCAGTTTTGCTACCGGCTTGTGGCGCACACGTTCCTCCTTTAGGTTAGGTGTCCTTAAATAAGGCGAACCTAACCATAGTGGATCGAGCGGTGGAGGAGCAGGTGGCCGACGGCACGATCGATGGGCCCGGGGCGACGGACGCGGCGTGGGCGCCCGACGTCCCGGACGTCCGGGCGGCAATCAGACAGGCGGCCCGCGAGCTGCTCCGCGCGGCTCCGTACGGAAGCCTCGTCCTGTGGGGCGGGCGACTCGTCCATGGCCTGCGCTTCGCCTCCATAGCCCCGGCGCCGACCGGGCCCGCGCCGGCCGGCTGCACCCCGGTGGTGCCGGGCCTGTTCGAGCAGCTGGACGTCGGTGCGTCCGCCCGGCTCGTGATGCTGGCTCCGTTCCCGGTCGGGCGGCTTCTCGGTACCGAGGACCAGGCCTGCCGGTTCCAGGTCTGCGGCGCCGTGGCGGCCGACGGCTGCGAGTGGGTGTCGGTCGCCCTGGCCGGCTGGGTGGCGCGGGTTCCCGACGAGTCCGTCTCCGAGCTGGCGCTTGCCTTCACCGAGCGGCACCCCACTCCCGATCTGCTCGATCTGGGGAGCGCCTGGATGCTGCTGGAGATCGACCTCGCGGAGGCCACAGTCCGGACGCGTTCCGGCTGCATCCGGCTGGACACCGACGACGCGCTGGACCTCCTTCATGATCGCCGTCAGGGTCCGGGTCGCGGCCTCGACCGCGAACGAGACTCCGAGGCCGGCGGCCGCCGCCATGCCGACCGCAGCGACCTCCGCGCTCGGGAAGACAGCCGCGGAGGTTTCCGGGCTCAGGACTCGGAGCGGGACCCCAAGCCCGTGGCCGGCCCGGGGGGCACACCCGAGCCCGGCAACGAGGCGCGGTGGTGACGGCGACCGGCGCCGCCGGCGACTACTAACCGGCCGCCTGGATGTCCGCCTGGATCTCCGCCAGACGGACCCGCAGTCGGTCGAGCTGGCTGTGCAGATCCGTCAGGGTGCGCTCGTAGGTAGGCCACACCGAGCTTCGGAACTCGGAYGCGGTCCGGCCGTCCCAGTTATCCGCGTCCAGCAGGGTCCGGGCGGTCGCACGCAGCCCGTCGAAGTGGGTCACCAGCGGACCGTTGATGATGCCCGCGAGCTCGTCGACCGCGGTCGACGCCTGGGGCGTCGCGCGCACGGTCACACCTGAACCTGTCGTCATCGCATCCTCCGGGGCAGGGGGGATTCGCCGCAGGACACGGATGCGCCCTGCGGCTGGGAGAGAAGTGGCGCCGGGTGCGGCGTCGGGACGAAACGGCTGGCGGGTCAGCTGCCGGCGAGGGCGGTCCGCTGGTTGACCTCGGTGACGACGCGGGAGAGCTCGGCCAGGTTCGTCTGGAGCGCGGACAGCGTGTTCTGCACCTCGGGCCAGATCTGGGTGCGGAACAGGTGGGCCTTCGGCCCCTCCCAGTTCGTCGGATCGGCGAGGGCGTTGCCGCGGGCGACGAGGTTGGCCGTCGTCGTCTGGAGATCGCTGAGCTGATGGCTCATCTGGCCGGCGGCGCTCTGGGCCGCGGGTGTGGTGACCGTGCGCATGGTGTGTTCCGTCCGTCCGGGTTCATGGGTCGGAGGCACGAGCGGTGGAGGGCCGCTCACCAGGGAGCAGAGGATGTGACCCATCCGATAGGTCAATGCTACCGTCTGTGCTGGTTCTGTCTATATGTGCTGTCGTTTCCTGGGGCTGGCACTGTTTCCGTCACGGCTGTGGATCAATGACCTGGATGGGCAGGATGCCGCCGCGGCGCAGGAGGAGCCCGCGCCCCGGCGGATCCGGGCCGGCGCACAGGGCCCGAGGCAGTCRCACGCCGAACAGGTCGCCGTCGGCGGGYCCGGCCGGGCCGAGGAGAAGCCCGCATCGCGAGCGCCGGGCGTCCGTGACGAGCCCCCGGAACTGGTTCACCAGATCATCGGTGGTGCCCGCGACGACGAGCAGGTTCCCGCTGCCGCGGGTGTCGCGCCAGAAGGCCGCGAGGTCCTCACCGAGCGGGGCTGCCGCGAGAAGCTCGACGTCGTCGACGAGCAGCGCGATGCGTACGCCCGGCCGCAGCAGGTGGGCGAGGCGTTGCGGCCCTCCGCCGGAGACCTCTTCGATCATCTCGGCCCCGGTCTCGGCGGCGCAGGCGCGCAGCGGCGACGGCCGGGGGCTGACGATCATCATGCGATGCCCGTGCGCGTGGAGCCCGCGGGCGACAGCGATCAGTGCCGAGCTGCGCCCGGACCGGGCCGGGCCGGCGATGACGAATCCCGGGCCGTCGGCCACCAGATCGACGCTGACTGATGCCAGGTCGTCCCCGCCGGCGCCGAGCGTGACCGGCAGACGGTCGTTCGACCGCTGCGCCGCCCCGGGCAGATCAGGCGAGCCGGGCACCCCGAGAGCATCGATGTCCGCGATGCCTGCCAGCGCGGCGAGGTCGTGACGGCTGACGCGCGTGGGCAGGACGTCGACCCGGAACGGCCGCGGGCCGGGCGGGGGATGTCGGCCGGCCGCCGTGCCCGACCGGGAGGCGGACGGGTGGCAGCGGGTGGCCAGCTGGCGCAGCGCGGCAGCCTGCGCGGCCCCTGAAGGGTCATCGTCCAGCAACGCCAGCTGTACTTCGACTGGTCCGTCGGCACCATCCCGGGATGGGCCGAGCCCTCGGCCGGCCCCGCCGGTCAGGAAACCGCGCCCGGGCGGAAGCACCTCGGGTATCCGGGTGCCGGCGAGCCCGGCGAGGCTGTAGTCGGTGCGTTCCGCCATCCTCAGCACCAGCCGTTGCTCGATGGTTGCCGCGAGGTGCCCGGTGAGCGCGCGGCGGTCCGCCGTCATCATGATCCGCAGGCCGACGGCGAGGCCGTCACGGGCGAGCGCCAGCAGCCGGTCGACGGCCACCATGCCCTCCAGGTCCTCGAACGAGGCGAGGAAGCCCTCGTACCCGTCGAGGAGGAGCAGGAGGTAGGGCGGCAGGGCGGCCCCCTGCGCGGACCGCGAGGCTCGGGCTTCGGCGAGGTCCGCGAAACCGCCCCGGGCGAGCAGAGCCTGGCGGCGAGAGACCTCCTTGGCCAGCCGCGCCAGCAGTCGGTGCACCCGTTCGGTCTCGCTYCCGGTGACGACAGCGCCGGTATGCGGGAGACCGGCCACGGGGCTCAGGCTGTTGTTGCCGCAGTCGAGGCAGTACAGGTGGACATCCGCGGGCGAGGCCGTACGGGCCACCGACCCGGCGAGGGTGCGCAGCACTGTGGACCGCCCGGAGCGGGGTCCGCCGACGATCAGCAGGTGCGAGCCGTGCTCCAGATCCACGGCGAAGGTTGGCTGGGACTGTGCCCGGCACAGGTCCGCGAGTCCCAGCGGCACGGGGGCGAGGCCGCGGGGCGTCAGGCGCGTGAGGGGCGTGAGGGGTGTGTCGACCGGCGGTAGCACGTCGATCCTCATCCGTTCCGGCAGCGGCGGCAGCCAGGGTCGGCGGGGGTCCGTGATCCGGCATGCCCGGGCGGTCTCCCGCAGGGCGTCGGCCAGCCTGCGCAGGTCCGTCGGCTCGTCGGCCGCGGGGGCGCCCGTGACCGGAGGGAGCTGTGCGGCCGCGCCGGCGGCCGTGTGGGCGAGGGCGGTGACGGCACGAAGGACCTCGTCCTGCGGCGGCGGCCAGGGAAGGTCGACGACGAGCGGGCCGAGTGGTGCGCTGCCGGAACGTTCGCGGGCTCGCGGAGGAAGCCCGCCGACACGGGCGGTCTGAAAGACCTGTGGCGCGTTCTGCCCGACCCGCAGGATCGCGCGGCCGGGCGTCGCCACGGGCAGGAAGGCGGCGTCCGGAAGGCCCAGGACGTCAGAGCTCTCCGCCTGGTCGGTGACCCGGAGCGCGATCCGCAGGTTCGTGTTCGCGAGGATCTCCGGCGAGACGACGCCCGCCGGCCGCTGCGTGGCAAGAACGAGGTGAATGCCGAGCGACCGGCCGCGGCCGGCGAGCCCGACCAGACCGGTGACGAAGGCGGGCAGCTCACGGGCGAGCGCGGCGAACTCGTCGACGACGACGACGAGCCTCGGCAGCGGCCGCGGTTCGGTGAGGTCATCGCGGCTGGTGCGGCCGAGGCCGGGGGGAGCCAGGTGGCGCCGGTGGTAGTCGTCGATGTCCTTGGCGCCGGCGGCGGCGAACAGGGACTCGCGTCGGCGCAGCTCGGCTCCGAGCGAATCGAGTGCCCGCTCGACCAGGTGCGGATCCAGATCGGTCACCAGCCCGACCGTGTGCGGCAGCCGGGCGCAGTCGCCGAAGGCGCTGCCGCCCTTGTAGTCGACCAGAACGAAGGTCATCTCGTCGGGCCGGTTGCGCACCGCGAGCGCGGCGACCATCGACTGGAGCAGCTCGGACTTGCCGGCACCGGTCGTCCCCGCGACGAGGACGTGCGGCCCGTCGCTGCTCAGGTCGACACTGACCGTTCCGGCAGTGCCGGCTCCGAGCGGGAACGTGGTGGTGGCCCCGTGGATGATCCAGCGCGGGGCGAGGGCACGGGACGACGGCGGGTCGACTCCCAGCAGGTCCAGCAACCTGACGTCCGTCGGCAGGCCGCCGCCGGCGGCTCGCGGGCCGGCGTCGCGGAGCGGTGCGAGCCCGCGGGCCAGCGTCTCGCACCAGCGGGCGGCCGCGGCCGCGGTTCCCCCGGCAATGCTCTCCGCCGCGACCGTTCCGACGGGAGAGATCGTTTCGGCGGGAGAGACCCCTCCAGTGGTGGCGGGGATGCCCACGAGGTCCGGACGTATGCGGTCGACGTCCTCGCGGCCCTGCTGTCTGATCCGTGCGCCGCTCCCGGCTGGCTCGACCACAGCCTGGCACTCGGGTGGGAGCAGTCGCGGATCCCGCTCGACGCAGATGACGTGGACACCGACGCGCGGACCCGAGAGCAGTACCGGGAGCAGGGATGCCCGCAGGCTTGCGGCCCCTTCGACGACGACGAGGACGGCAGGGCCCGGCCGGTCCTGGCCGGAGGTGCCCGGACCGCTGCCGCGCAGGCGGGTCTCTGTCAGGCGGGCCAGCTCCTCGGCACGCCCGGCCCGGCCCGGCTCCTCGGCGCCGATCTGCACGGCGCCCGGCGGACCTTCCGGCGGCCGGCAGTGCGGCAGCCACCGCGCCCACTCCCAACCGCGGGCCGAACCGGGCGTGACGATGAGGTGGATCGACAGGTCCCGCGGACTGTGCAGCGCCGCGGCCTGCGTGATCAGCCAGGAGCCGATCGCCTGGGCGAAGCCGTACGGGCCGGCCACGCCGAGCACACCGACCTCGGGCAGTGCGACGGTGACCGGCGCGTCCCGCAGCAGCCATCGGGTGGTCCTGCGATGGTCCGGCGCGGCCGGGTCGGTGAGTGAGACCCCGCTGGGCACGTCACCCGTACCGACCCGCAGGTGCAGGAAGTCGGGATCGTGGGGACGACGCTCCCAGAGACCACGCCGGGGACCCACCGCCCGCAGCAACACGGCCGCCGGGTCGGGATGGTTCGTGTATCGGGCGGCGGCCTCGCGGTCGAGCGCGGCGGTCATCTCCCGGTCGATCTCGGCGCGGGCGCGCTGGTACCCGGCAAGCTCCCGCCGGTACTCCCGCCTGCTGGCGCGCCTGCCGGCCAGGTAGGAGCCAAGGAGCGACAACGGGGCCAGCGCGGCGAACAGCAGCAGGTGGGCGGCCTGGAAAGCCAGCGCCATGCCGCCGGCGGCTGCGGCCGGCAGGAACGCCGCCAACACAGGAAGAGGAGGCGCCGGACGGGCTGCGGGGAGAACCGGGAGGCTGTACCGGACGTCGCCCGGCCAGCGGGCGAGGCGCGGCTCGCGGCTGATCTCGAGGCCCCAGGCCCGCGGAGCTGGCCGGAGCATCGCGTCCGGCCGGTCGGGGGTGGTCAGCACGAGCGCCGTGGCTCCGGCCCGCATGGCCACGTTCACGGACGTGCCCTCGGGCCCGCGCGCCGCGAAGGCGACGGGCCCGGGCCGGTGGCAGCCGTCGATCCACACGTCGGCCCCGGCGGCAGGGGTGACCGATCCCGAGCCGTCCGCGTCGATCCGCAGGGTCACGGCCCGGCGGGGCGCCGTGCGGTCGGGTAGGACGATGCCGCCGAGCGGATCCGTCCCTACGCCGTACTCGCCCGGGGAAAGCCGGCGCACCATGCCGGCGCCGGGCCCACCGGTGACCCGGAGCTCGACCAGGCCGGTGTGTTCCCGTCGCGTGGCGCCAGGCGGGGAGCCGAGACGCACCTGGGCCCCGTCACGCAGGGGCGAGGTGTCCAGGCGGAGCTCCGGGGGCACGGCGATGCCGTCGATGTGCATCGAGGGTGGGGAGTCGTGACCGTGTGGGCGGCCTGGCGGATGGCGTGGGCCGGGCCCCGGTGGATGCCGGCGCGGGCCCACGGCTGCTGGCGGCGGCGCCATCAGCGCCGTGGCGATTGCTCCCAGCGGTGTCGCGCCGTCCGCGCGAATGAGGACGGTGCGCACGCCGGTCGCGGATGCCGGCCGCCCCGCGGTGTCGATATCGGCCTCCGAGCGGCGGGTGCCGGCGGAGCGGGAGCCGGAGGGCTGGGCATCGGCTACGCGGAAGGGGGCCGTCACAGTGCAGGTGATCCACATGGCCGGCACGATACAACCCGAAACGGATCTGCTGCTCTCTGTAACTTTTTATGTGGAGCTGTCGGATTCAGGCGGCTGTGGTGGGCTGGAGCGCATGGTGAGCGGGCCCTGGCTGCGCGCCCGCGCCCGCACGATCTCCTCGCTGGCCATCCTCACCAGGGCCATCGCGTCCGGCGGGGGAGGCTCTGACGGGTACTGCGGCGTCGCCGCCGCGGGGGTGCCCTCGCCGGGCGGTGGTGCGGTGTCCGGCCCGGAACGGAGCGTGCTCCCGAACGCGAGCCCGACGCTGACCGTGATCCGTACGTCCTGGTCGTCGGCCTCAAGCGGTTCGGCCAGGCAGGAGCTCAGCTGGTCCGCCAGGACCATCGCCGCCGGCCGGGACGTCCTGGTCGTCACGACGACGAACTGGTCACCGCCCCAGTGGCCGAGTACGCCCTCGGAACCGACGGCCTCCTGGAAGCGGCGGGCTGCGGCCTGCAGCGCCGCGTCGCCGACCGCGTAGCCGAACCTGTGGTTGACCAGGTGGAACTCGTCGAGATCGAGGAACAACAGGCCGACGTCGTCGCCGTCTGCCGGTCGTGTGCCCAGGGCGGCGTCGATCAGATCACGGAGAGCTGAGCGGTTCAGGAGCCCGGTCACCGGATCGTGGGTGGCGCGATGCCGCAGGGCCTTCTCATGGTCGTGCCGTTCGGTGACGTCGTCGACCACCACGACCAGGCCGTCCCCCCTGCTGAGCGGCCGGATCCGGACGTCGACCCAGCGTTCCCCGCGAGGTGTCGTCACGGGCAGTTCGATGTGGCCATGGTCGCGGCGGGAGTTCAGCATCCGCCGGGTCAGCGCGCCGAGTGCACGCAGCGGCGAGCTTCCCTGCGCGCCGGCCTCGCAGGCCGCGAGCCAGCTGGTACCGGGTCGGACAGGGACCACCACGAGACCCGCCGCGGCGCTGCGGCGCCAGGCGTCGTTGAGGCGGATGACCGTGCCGTCGGGCCCGAGTACGGCAATGCGGGACGGCAACGAGTCGAGGACCGCGGCAGCCACGTCGTCGGTGATCACCGATTCTCTTGCTCCTTCCGGAGACTGCGGGGCGGCGGCGCGGCATCTCGCTCGCCTGGTGACCGTCCGTGGCATCACGCCAGCGGCCACCGGGCGATGCTCGCGATCCTTGACGTCGCACTGACGCCCTGCCCGACAAAGACCCATCCGGAGTGTGACCAATGCGTTCCGGTTGTGTGCTCTGCGTGATGGGATTGGGTTGTGTCGCAATCAGCGGATGCAATCGAGGGCCGCGAGGGAGGGGCGACGGCCCGCCGGCTCCCGCTGGCGCCCGACACGGCGCCCGGCACGGCATCGGGATGGGAGCCCACCCTGCCGTCGACGAGTTCTTCGTGATCTGAGCAAATTGGCACCTCCCACGCTGCGGGCAGGCGAAAATAATCCCTGCGGGAGGCCCGCCGGGCGTAGATAGCACCGCTGCCAGGAGATCGTCCGTTCCGGCATGGCGCGGATCCATGGCGACGCCCAGCAACCGAGTGGTTCCCGCAGCTGATGGATGATGTCACGAAAGGGCTTGAGGATGATCCGTGGAACGCGATTACTTGTAACCGCTGCGGCGAGTTCCGTGCTGCTCCTTCTGGGAGCCTGCGGCGGTGGCGGCGATGATCCGACAGGCGGTGCGGGGGGCGCGACGGGAGCCCCGGTGCCAGGCGGGGAGGGGCGGGTCCTCCTGCTGAATGATCCGCGTACGTTGGATCCAGCCGCGCTAGGCAACGCCTATGCCTCCGGCGCGCTGCTGGGGAACGCATTGTACGGCACACTGCTGGTCAATGACGAAAAAGGCGCGCTCCACCCCTCGATGGCCGAGTCGTTCGAGTCCGCCGACGGCGGCGCCACCTTCGAACTGAAACTGCGACCGGGGCTGGTCTTCTCGGACGGATCCCCGCTGGACGCCGCGGCCGTGAAGTTCAACTGGGACCGGATCAAGGACCCGGCGCTCGGTTCCGTCAACCGGGCGGAGGCATCGATGATCGCCTCCTCGGAGGTGGTCGACGCCGTGACGCTCCGGGCGACCCTGGCCAGCCCGATCCCGAAGTACTCCGAAGCGGTCGTGACCACGGCGCTGAACTGGATCGCCTCACCGGCGGCGTTGCGAGCGGGTAGCCGGGCCTTCGACGAGAGACCGATCGGCGCAGGACCGTTCACGTTGCGTTCCTGGACCCGCCAGGCCGATATCCGGCTGGCCCGCAACCCGCGCTACTGGGACGCGCCGAAGCCGTACCTCGACAGCCTCGTGCTGCGGGCGGCCCTGGACAACAACCAGCGCTACAACACGTTGATCACCGGTGGGGCGGACATCGCGATCGACTCGAGTTGGGTGAATCTGGACAAGGCGGACAAGGCTGGGCTGGCGACGAACTTCCTCGAGGCGAGCGGCGGCCTCTTCGCGGCACTCAACATGCGCAGGGCCCCGTTCGACGACATCCGCGCGCGGCAGGCCTTCGTGAAGGCAATTGACCTGGAGGCGCTCAATCTAGCCGTCTACAACGGCACCGCCCGGATTACGGACTCCCTGTTCTCCGAGGCATCACCATTCCATGCGGACAAGCCGCTCCACCAGTTTGACCGCGAGGGTGCCCAGCGTCTCCTCAACGAACTCGCCGCCGATGGAAAGCCGCTGTCGTTCACCTTCACCACCACGCCCAACTCCGAGAACCGGAAGATGGCAGAGAACCTCCAGGCGCAGCTCGCCAGCTACCAGAACGTCAGGTTCCAGCCACGGATCATCGAAATTGCCGAGTTCGCCGCGCTGCGGACATCCCATGACTATGACGCGGTGATTACCTCGGCGTTGTTCCAGGATCCGGACCCGCGGCTTCCGACGGCCTTTCTCGGCAGTTCTCCGGCCAATCTTCCGGGCATCAACGACCCGGAGCTGAACACGGCCCTGCTGGCCGGCCGCACCGCGACGTCCGACGGGGAACGGGCCCGGGCCTACGACACGGTGCAGGACCGGCTGATCGAGCTGGCGCCCGCGTTGTTCCTCGCCCGCGGGCCACTCGGCGCGATCGGATCCAAGGACGTCGGCGGTTTCMAGCAGTACGGGCTCGGTTCACTCCTCCCGGAGGAGATCTGGATCAGCAAGTAACGGCGGGACCTGAGTACGGCGGGACCTGAGTACGGCGGTCCCGGGCGGCACGGCGCCGGCCCGGGACCGCTGTTGCAGAGCTGGCTCCCTGCCCGGTTCTGGTCAGTCCTCGATCGGTGAGGTGCCGATCGGCCTGTACCCGGTGGGCTGGCCCTCGTCGTCCAGGATGGTGAGCAGGCCGCCGCGGACGCACACTGCCGGCGTCGACGGATAGGCCTTGCCGTTGCACCGGAAGCGCAGCCCGGTCGCGCCGGGAAGGTCCTTCTCCGGCATGGATCTGACGGTGGTGGTGACCGTGGCCGGGGTGATCTCCCCGGAGATCCCCTCAAGCGCGGTCTGCAGACCCGTGACCGCCAGGAACATGATCATTCCTGATGTCCTGCTGGTGTCGATGCCGGAGCCGTAGGAGCTCGCGACCGCGTCGTACAGCCGGGTGGACGGACTGTCGGCCCCGACGGGGACCGAGGCCGCGACGGCCATGCCGTCGAGCATGTCCCCGGGCACGGCCGTCCGGGTCGCGTCGCTGATGCACTGGGAGATGCCGCTGACATGGCCGGTGAACCCGACCGCACGCAGGCCGTTCAGTGCACTGATACAGARCGCGTCCGGGCCCACGATGTGAACGATTCCAGGGTCATCGGACGCGAGGCGCTGCATCTGAGGCGTCATGTCGGCGGTGCCCGGAGGAATCRCCACGCTGTCGAACTCGATACCGGCCTGTTCGAACAGCGGGGGTGCGAGCACCTTCGACACACTCACGGCGGACGGGACGTCAACGACGACCATTGTCACCTTCGAGACCCGGTTGTCCTTCGCCAGCTGGATGGGAAGAGTGACGTACGGGAATATCAGGTCGGTCATGACGAAGGTCGAGTCGCTGTCACCCAGCAGCGCCGAGCCCGTCGCCACTGGAAAGATCACGGGCACCTGTGCGTCGTGCAGCGGTTTCCAGACGCCTTCCGGCGCGGCCAGCGACCCGGCGATGACCGCGACGACATTCTCCTCGATCATGCGGTTCGCRCAGTCCGCGCTCTTCCCCGGGTCCGCCAGCGACTCGCAGGCGATCAGCCTGATCGGGCGGCCCGCGATCCCGGAACGATGCTCGTTGAGATATCTGACGGTCGCCTCCGCCACGCGCCCTTCGATCGAGGTGTCGCTGACCGGGCTCCTGCCGTCCGAGATCAGCCCGACCCGGACGGGCTCACCCGTTGCCGCGGCGGCCGGGCCGAGCACCTCGGCGGCCGTGCCGGCGCCACCGGTCGAAGGGTTCTCCCGCTCATTCGTGTCATCGCCGCCGCAGGCACCGGCGAGGAGCAGAAGGGCCGCCAACCCGGCGACGACAGGTAAGGCGGATAAGGCGGGTGAGGAAGGTAAGGCAGAACGGCCGGACAGGAATCGGGAGCGTGGGCGGGGCGTTCGCTTTTGCGCCGGGCCGCCGCCGGGGGCAGGGGGCGAGATTCTGGATTTCCGCACGTGGTGTCCCATCTCGTGGTAGCGCAGCCGTGTTGCCACCAAAGCGGTGTGCCGCGCCGCGCCGCGGGTATCAGGCGGCCGGGCCGGGCTGCGATTCATCGAGTAACCAGGTGAGCTTGGATGTTCGCAACCTTCGACGTCCACGTCAACATCTGGTGTTTGGACCTGGCCGCGGTGGCGGAAATCACCGACCGTTTCTGCCAGGCGCGCTGCTGCCGGACTGTCGCTTCCCGGCGGCATCGACGGACGGGGCGGGCGGGCCCGCGTCCAGCTCGCTGCCCCGTTGCCGGGAACCGTGATCGGTGGATTCCCGGCGGCCGCGGGTGTCTCGCTGTCTGGCGGGCTGGCGGAGCTGGCCGCACTCGCGGAATCCGACGGCTCGCTGCCACGGGCTGGTCCGCGACGTCAGGCTGGTCGGCTCCGTCGACGCCGGACGGGGACGCGATCAGCAACGACTATGCGATCGTCGTCCCGTTCGTCCCGTTCGGGACGTACAGCGCCACCCTCGACTACATCGTCGCGACCCGCTGACACCCGTAGCGGGCGGGGCCCGGGCGGGGATTCTGGCGACGGCCGGGATAGCGGCTGGTCAATATCGCGCTGGTGTGGCATCTTGCCCGGTGCGAGCGGGGCGGATATCCACTGGTGGCGACCGGTGTCGACGACGTCAGCCTGGTCGGTGTGTTCTCTCCGCGCGACCGTGTGACATCCGCCTGAACCTTCCGGGTTGTGGGTGGACCGGCCCGAGATCTAGCAATGTTGCTAGTAGCAACGATGATAGTCCTAACGTCGAAGTCGTGGCGGGGATCGTGAATCTTCGAGAGATCGCTGAGTGGCTGGGTGTCTCTCGGGCGCGGGCTGATCAACTGTCGCGTCGACCCTCGTTCCCGGCCCCGCTCACGGCGTCGCGCCCGATGAGAGTCTGGGACCGCGACGAGGTTGCGGCCTGGGTCACGCGGTACCGGCCGGAAGCGCTGGGTGGCTCTGGAGGCGAGTACTGACGCCTCGGCAGGGTTCGCCGAGGATGGGCGGCAGCGAGGGGGCCACTCGCTGGCGAAGACCTCCAGGAAAGTCGGAAGTCTCCTTTGTTACCAGGTAGTCGTGCCCACGGGGAGGCGGTCTGGTCGTGGCTTCCCGCGGCACGTGGCGGGCCCGGGGCCCCGTCCAGCCTGTCGAGCGTCCTGCCGCGGGGCCGCCCTGCGGTAGGACGAAGGGATCCTCGAGAGGATGCCGCTGTTTCCCTTTGGCCAGGGTGCGAGGGCTCGCCCTTCAGTGCTTTGTCAGGTATGGTCCGGAACTTGCAAATTCTGGATGGTAATCCGGCAATCCGTCTAAAGTATATGTCTCATCAATATAATGGGCACTTATGTGGGTGTTCCGGTGGTCCGGCCCGTCGTTTCGCCGTTCGTCCATGGTGTGGTGGTGCTCACCGTCGGTATGGACGCAGGCCGAGTAGGAGCGGACCGCGTGTTCGCGTCCCATCGGTCACGTCTCGCGCAGTCCCTCGTCGCGGCCGAGATCCCGCGCGGCAGCCAGTGCTGGCCGACGCACGTCGACGGCGACTTTCCCCTGCTGCCGGTTACCGGAGGCACTGCCACCGTGCGGCGGGATCCGACGCGGTCCCGCCGCACGGAGGTCAGCAGGCAGTCGCGCGGTGCGTCGCGGCTGCGGTGGTGTTCACGTCTGTCAGTCCAGACAGAACTCGTTGCCCTCGGGATCGGCCATCACAATGTGACCGGCGCTGAGCGGGGGAGCAGGCTCGTGGCGTCGGAGCCGGGTGGCGCCGTGGGAGACAAGCAGTTCGGCTGCCGCCTCCAGTGCCGCCATCCGCGCCTCCCCGTCGAGCCCGGGGGCGGCCCGTACATCGAGATGCACGCGGTTCTTGGCCCGCTTGGGCTCCGGTACCCGCTGGAAGAACAGCCGTGGCCCGGAACCCGCGGGATCGACCACCGCCGAGGCGTCGTTACGGCTCCCGGGCGGCACGCCCATGGCTTCCAAGGCCTGTTCCCATGACTCGAAGCCGGCCGGCGGGTCCTGCAGCCGGTAGCCGAGCGCCTCGGCCCAGAAGGCCGCCAGCCCGGCCGGGTCGGCGCAGTCGAACGTGATCTGCACGTCGCGGGCCATCATCAGCTCGCCTCCTGCCGGGTCGGGGTCGGGGTCGGTTGTCCGGTGAACTGGTAAAGGTCACGGATCAGGCACACCTCGGCCAGATGATGGATCAGCTCACGGTGGATGTGAAGCACCAGGGCAGCCAGCGGATACTCCGCATACGGCCCCTCCGCCTCGCCACATGGCCGTGCGAGGCCCGCCTCCTCCAGCGACTCGACTCCGGCCAGCCACCGGGCGTACTCCGCGTCGAGCTGGGCGAGCGCCGCAGCCGCCGTCGGGGCGTACTCGAACGAGAAGTAGTCGGTGGGCGGGCCTCCGAAGTGCGCCGCGTTGCGTATCGCGAGCACCCCGACGATGACATGCCCGAGCCGCCAGGCGATCGTCGTGAACGGAGACGGGTCGGGCGCTGGCACCGCGAAGTCGATGGTCATCGCGCCGGACCCGCCCTGTACCGGCGCGGAGCCGGTGCCGCGCGGGCGCACGTTCCAGCAGCCCGGCCCGGGCTCCCAGAAGTACTCGTCGTCGGTGAGCCCATCGAGGCGATCGCGCAGCTGGTCGTCCCAGTGCGTGGCGATCTGGTCGCGTAGCAGGGGATTCCAGGTCTGGTAGATCATGACTTCACTATCCCCGGGACTGCGGACAGCTTCGGTCCTCGATGCGCCTGGCGCATTTCCACGCCGCTACCCGCGGCCGTCGGCGCAGCCTTGACGGCCCGCAACAGTGCCGCAGCCGAGAGCGCCGCAGCCGAGAGCGCCGCAGCCGAGAGCGCCGCGGTCGACGGTGCCGCGGTCGACGGTGCCGCCACCGTCAGTGAGCGCGAACAGATACGTGTTGCTCATCGGTGACCATCCTCCGGTCAGGGGCGGGCCCCTTACGTGTTCAGCACGCCGCGCACCAGCGCGGTCATCGTGTGAGTGGTCTCCGGGCGACTCAGGCCCAGGTCGCGGCGCAGCAGCTTCCACGTGTAGACGTCCGTCGCCGCGTGCAGCGCGTTGAGGCTGCGGCGGCGGTCCGCCGGCGCGGAGGGCAGGTAGGGCTCGAAGACCTCCTCCAGCCAGGTCCGGTGGGCCGCGCGGGCATGATCGAGGAGGGCGGCCAGCCGCCCGAGCCGTTCGGCGGACATCGCCCAGCGGACGTTGAGGTCACCGAACCGTTCGTACTGCTCGGCCAGAACCTCGACGGCGTGCGTCGGGTCGCCGCGCCGGGCTGACGTCCGCAGCCCCTCGGTCTCGGATCTGAGGAGTTCGATCGCGGCGGACGCGGCGCCCTCCTTGGACGCGTAGTGGTTGAGAACGGTCTGGTGGGAGACCTCGGCGCCGGTCGCGATGTCGGCGAGGGTGACCTCCTCGTACGGCTGCGCGAGCAGCAGCCGCAGCGTGGTGCGGGCGATCCGCTCCCTGGTCGCCGCCACCGCGTCCGCTCTGGTCCCCATCAGACGAGCCCTCCCCGGATCCGTTCGCTTGAGTGTCAGTCAACCGTACCGCTTGAGTGTCGCTCAAACTTTGTCCGTGGGGTGACAGCGGGCGGGGTCGGCGGGGCGGGCAGGCGCGGTCCACGCGCGGTCCACGCGTGGACCACCTCCGTCGACCGACGGTGACACGCGTCGGACGGGACGGCGTGCGCCGGTGACGAGCACTCGGCACCTCCGGCACGGGGCCGAGTAGCGCACCCGGCAAAAGGTCCTTTTCAATGCGCTCGCCGAGATCGGAAAAAGRCTCACTGATATGACTGGAAACTGTCCGCGATCCGACTGGATAGCTCCAGCTCGGCCTCCCATTCTGTTTCGTCCACCGCGGATACGCTGCGTCCCGCGACTACCGGGACTACCGCGGCGTCGACGTCGTTTCCCGCAAAACGGAGAACCACGGGTGGCCGACTCGCGAAACCTGCCATGTAGCCACCTCGGACAGAAGCCATACGGCGATCACTGTAGTCGCGGAACCACGTGGATGAAAAATCCGCAGAAGCGATGAGAGGAAGGGCATGGAAAAAACCCGTAAAAGGACTTCCTGGTCACGTATCGGTGCCGCGACCGCGGTCACGGTATGCGCCGCGGTGTCGTGGACAGCGGTTGCCCTGCCGGCGCAGGCCGCGCCGGAGCGCGCCGCCTCGCCGTCCGCCGCGGCCCGCTCGGGTGACCGGGGAGCCGGCGGACTGGCGGCCGAGGTGGTCGCCGCCCTCCAGCGTGATCTGGGGCTGACCGAGCCGCAGGCCAAGGCCCGTGTGGACCAGCAGGCGAAGGCCATCGAGATCAACGGCCAGGTGCGTGGCAGGCTCGGATCGAGCTTCGGCGGAACCTGGTTCGACGCCCAGTCCGGCCGGCTGGTCGTGGGCGTCACGTCCGAAGCCAGCGCGGCGCAGGTGACCGAGCTGGGCGCACAGCCCAAGGTCGTCGCGCGCAGCTATGCCGCGCTGGAGTCCATCGCGACGGAGCTCGACGCACTGGCCGGCAAGGCACCCGAGAAGGCCGGCACCAGGACGGCGGCCGGAAAGCCGCAGGCTGCTGTCCAGGGCCTGGCGGGCTGGCACATCGATCCGACGACCAACAGCGTCGTCGTCTCCGTGGTCAGGGACAGGCTCAGCCGCCGCGCCCAGGAGAACCTGACCAGGTACGGCGACGCCGTGCGCACCGAGTACCTGCCGGCGGCACCGACCACGACGGCCGACTACATGGACGGAGGCGACCAGATCAACGGCGGCTCCTGCTCCGCCGGATTCAACCTGCGCAACCCCACGACCGGAAAGGGCTACCTCCTGACCGCCGGCCACTGCGTGAGYCTGAACCAGACGGTGACAGGGCAGGGCGGCTCCACTTTCGGGAAGGTGGTGTCACGCTGGTTCCCGACGTATGACGACGCTCTCATCGAGGCCACCAACCCGGCCTACTGGATCCAGGGCCCCTGGGTCGACACCAACCCGTCCAACGGCGGATTCATCAACATCACCGGCTACACCGACGCCCCTGTCGGCACCTACGTCTGCAAGTCCGGTGTCAAGACGAAGCTGACCTGTGGCTACATCACCGGCAAGGACGAGACGGTCACCTTCGACGGTGTCAACACGGTCTACGGTCTGACCCGGCACTCGGYCTGTGTCGAGAAGGGTGACTCGGGTGGCGCCAACTACACGCCCGGCACCCCGAACCGGGCCGAGGGTGTCACAAGCGGTGCTGTGCTCTACGGGACGGGCCTGCGTTGTGGCTCGGCGGTCGGCCAGTCGACCATCTCGTGGTACTTTCCGATCGCCGACAGCATCGCCTACTACAGCGCTGCCTACGGCGCCAATCTCTGGTAGAAGAAAAGCGAGGTGACGGGTTCCCCGGCCGTGTCATCACGGCCGGGGAACCCGTTTTCGTGGGCCGAGGTCGCTACCACCGCAGCCACCAGAGCGAGTCGTAAAGAATGTGTAATACGTAGCTGTTTCCCGCGGTCGAGAGGGGTCGCTGGCATGGCCGGTCGGCAGCGAGTGCTGGTGTCGGTGGCGGCCGTTCTGGTGCTGGCCGCCGCGGCCTGCGCGCAGCGGCCGCCCCCCGCCCCGGGGGCATCGGGAGACCCGGCGCAGAACAGCCCTCCGCCCGGCCACCAGCCGGCTGGACAGACACCGGCCGTGCAGGCAGATGCCGCTGTCGCCGCTCTCGTGGAAGAGGTCGGCTCACGGCACCCCGAGCAGTACGCGGGGATCGAGGCGTCCGGCGCGACGCTGGTTGTCTACCGCCGCCCTGGCGGAGACCTGGACGACGCCGTGCGAGCCGTGGCGGGCGACACCCCCGTCGTGTTCCGGGACGCGCCGCACACCCGCAGCGAACTTGTCGCTCTCGCGGCGCGAATCCGGACCGATTCGGCGTACTGGGAGAACCGTGGCATGCCGATCTGGACCGTGCTTTCCCGTCATGACGGCGCCGGAGTCGAGGTCGGTACACCCGCCGGTGACCGGCTGAGGACCGCGATGCGGGATCGGTACGGCGACGCGCCGATCATCATTCTGCGGATGAACGAGCCACCGGCAACCGTGCCCACGAGAACCGGGTAGCAGCGGGTGAACCGCCGGTGGCCCCTTCCCGCCAGGGCGTGCGTCCGCCCCGTTCCTGGCGATGACGATCAGCGAGCGGCGGCGATGACCCGCCCGGTGCGGACCGCCGCCGCCAGCGCGGCGTGGTCGGCCTCGTTCTGGTCGGCGTAGGCCTCGGCGAACTGCGCCACCGCTCGGTCGAACGCCCCGCCGGTGCCGAGGTAGGCCGCGATGGCGATGCGGTCGCCCGACCGCGCGTGGGCGCGGGCGAGGGTGCCGGCGCACAGCCGCCCGAACAGGGTCATGCCCTCCGGGACCATGTTCTCCGTCACCGCGACGCCCTTCCAGTCCTGCAGCTGCCGCAGGTAGAAGTCGCGCCGCCGCCCGTCGAGGCCGTCCACGCGTTGCCAGCCGAGGAAGATGTCGCTGGTCGCCTGCATGAGCCGTTGCCCGGCGACCACCCGCTCACCCTGGTTGTCGTATGCGCTCCCGGGCAGATGCTCGGCGAGGACCGACGTCCCGGCCTCCTTGACCTGCAGTAGGAGGGGGTCGCCGTCGTCCCGGCCGAGCAGCAGGGCGACCCAGCAACGGGTGCCCACGCTGCCGACGCCGACGACCTTGCGCGCGACGTCGACGAGCCGGTACTGGGCGAGCAGCGAGCGCCGATCGGTCGACAGGGTGGAGGAGTACCGGTCGACTACGGAGCCGAGCCATCCCATCATCAGGTCACGCTCGCCCCCGTCGAGCATCTCGCCGACCGGGACGAGGAGCGGCGGATCGGAGACGAAGCGCCGTGCGCCGTCAACCACCTCGGTCAGCTTGGCGAAGGCCTTCAGCTGGTCACGCGACCGGGCACGCGTCGTCGCCCGGGACAGGCGCCTGGATTCCCGCCGGCCGAGGACGTCCGCGAACCGGGTGGTCAGCTCGTCGACGTCCGCATGCGCGTACCAGACGTCGAGATTGGTCATCGCCGCGAACCGGTGCATCCACATGCGGTACGTCCCGACCGCCGCGGTGACGATCCCGCGTCGTGCGGCCGGGCGGAACCCGTTGGCGCGGCCGGCGATGACCAGGCTGGTGGCGAGCCGTTTCACGTCCCACTCCCAGGGGCCGGGCAGGKTCTCGTCGAAGTCGTTGATGTCGAACACCAGGCGCCGTTCGGGGGACGCCAGCAGCCGGAAGTTCAGCATGTGCGCGTCGCCGCAGAGCTGGACGTCGATCCCGGACGTCGGTGTCGCGGCGAGGTCCGCAGCCATGATCGCGGCGGCGCCCCGGTAGAACCTGAACGGCGATTCCAGCATCCGCTGGTAGCGGAGGGGAACGAGCTCGGGCAGGCGGCTCCGTGACTGCCGCTCGATCACGTCGATCGGGTCGGCTCGGTCCCGTGCCTGGTCGTACCGTGCATGGCCCCCGCGCGGGCCCCGGCCCCGGGCATCCTTTCCCCGGGCCGCGCGCTCGGCCGGTGTCGGCGCGGCCGTGCCGAGGGCCCGTCCGGCTGCCCGCGGCGGCGGGGAACCGTTCCTGGTGGGATGGGAGAGAACCGCGGTCATCGTCGACCTTTCGTGGCAGTCGGGCTCAGGTTCCGGGTCGGCCGGCGGCGATGTGCAGCAGGGCGGACGGGGTCGCGCAGACCCTCGGCCGCAGGGGAGGAACGCCAGGAGCCTGCGGCGGGAGGCGGACGCGCAGGGCCGCGGGCAGGCAGCTGAACACGAGGGGTGGCGTCAGCCGCAGGGCCTCCCCGTCCACACCGACGCTGGTGGGGCTGGCCGCGTCGACCCGCAGCACCTGCGACGTCCACTGGTGGAAACCGTGGAACCGATCGAGGGCGCCGACCGATTCCAGCGCGACCAGGGTGGGCACGTCCTGCGCACGGTCCACCCGCAGCGCCGTGACACCGAGATTCCCCCCGTCGAGCCGTGGCCGGGTGCCCAGACCACCGAGGCTGTGCAGCTGGTAGGCGTTGTTCGAGACGAGCAGGACGTCGGCGGTCGGCTCCGGCTGGCCGTCCGGGCCGGTGAAGCGCAGATCGGGCGGGGCGCGGCCGGGGCCGAGCAGATCCGGCAGCATGGCGGCCGCCGTTCCCGCCTTGGCATTCCGGTAGCTGTCGGACTGGACGATCTCCGCGTAGACGCCAAGCGAGACGTTGTTGACGAACACCCGGCCGCCGACCTGGCCCAGATCGACCCGTCGCTCGACGGCCTCGCCGAACGCGTCGAGTGCGCCGGCGACATTCCTGCGGTCGAGTCCGAGGTCGAGCGCGAAATGATTGCGGGTGCCGGCCGGCACGCAGACGAACGCGATGTCGTGGCGGCGGGCGACGTCGGCGACCAGCGCCTGCGAGCCGTCGCCGCCCGCGATACCGATGACGTCGGCTCCGTCCGCGACGGCTTTCTCGGCCAGGCTGCGCAGGTCGGTGTTCGGGGTGAGGGGAACCACCGCGACGCCCCGGCGGCCCGCCTCCTCCGCCAGATTGTGGCGGCCGGCCGCCCCGCCGCCCGAGCGGGTGTTCACGAACAGGACGCCATGCCGGGCCGGGCCGACCCGGGTTCCGCTGGGCCGATGCCGGCCGAAGGCACCGCGTGCCGCGACACCGGATGCGGCCAGCAGCGCTGCTGTGACGAACACGGTCACCAGACCGGCTGCGCCCGCGAAGGCGATCAGCCCGCCGAACGCGACAGCCGCGACCAGGGTCGCCATCGCCCGGCGACTGCCCCGCCCGACCAGCGCCGCCCAGCCGGCGAGCAGCGTCACGGCCACCGCGACGATCGAGACCGGCAGCGCGATCGGCCGGTCCGCCAGCGCCTCGAGGACGACCGCGAGCGCCGCGGCGGCACACAACAACGCGACCGCGGCAGCCAGCCGTCGTGACGGCGACGGCCGGCTGCCGCCCGCGACTCGGGCGCCCGGAACTGTGCCCGGAACCCGGGAACGGTGCCATCGCTGGTGGGGCATATCCGTGCATCACCTCGCAGGCTCGGTCACAAGGCTCGTAGGGAGCCATGCCGTGCTTTCTCGCGGTCACCGGAACCTCGGCAATGTTTATTGCCCAAATGATTACCCGGAGAGGGGCCGGTGAAACTGGCCTTGGGAAAGGCCGGTCGTGAGGGGAATGCCGCCCGACCGACAGATGTCGGGAATCTCGCGCCTTTGTGAACTATCGCGCCCGGCGCGTCGATCGGCCGGGTGTCACCTCACCCACGAGTGTCACCTCACCCAGCAGCGCCGCGACGGGCGTTCTGGCGGGATGCGTCTGGTTGTCGCCAGGTCGCTGGAGCGGGAGTCGGCGCGCTACCGGCGAGCGGAACTGACCTACCCCGAGCATGGGGCGACCGCGGGCGGCAGCCTGCCCGCGGGCTACCGGCATCTGTGGCGCCGCGTGCTGCTGGGGCACGGCGAGCTCGTACTGGACACCGCCGCCGCGATCGGCGCGGTTTTGCCTACGGGACACTGCCGGATCACCCGGAGGTCGGCGAGGAGGCCTTCGTCGTCGAGCGGGACGCCGCCGGCGCCGTCTGGCTGGCCGTGACGGCCTTCAGCCGGCTCCGGATGGCAGGGCCGCCGCGTTCCTGCATTCACCCGCCCGCGATCGTGCCTTCGCCGCCGGGAACAAGCGATCCGTGCCTGCCGGCCTGATCGCCTTCCACCGACTCAACGGCCGTGCTCCGAGGTTGGCCAATGACGATGTCGAGAAGGAATCGTGATTGCGGGCCCTGATTACAGAGGAAGGGAATAAAGTGTCGGATCTCACAGGTGTGTTCATGGGCTGGTAACCGGGGTGAGAATGTCGGAAACCCAGTCAGGCGCGCCATGACGAGGTGCGCACGCCCGGCATAGGGAGGATCTCGTGAGCCGCTCGGGAACTGCTGCAGMGGGCGGCGTGGCCTGCTCTGCTCCGTCCGACGGCCTGGACGGCCCGGATGACCTGGACGACCTGGATGACCTGGTCGACACCGACCGTTATCCTCTCGCRCACCCTGCGGGCGGAGCCTGGCTCGACCTGGTGGCCAGAATCCGTCGAGAGCTGGAGACGACGGGTTGCAGCGTACTCACCGACTTCGTTCGCCCCGCTGCCCGTGAGGCCCTGCGGGCCGAATGCGCGGCACTTGCTCCGTCGGCGTACTACCAGCCCGAGACGGTCAACGCCTACAACATCGACGTGCGCACGTCGCTACCCGAAGATCACCCCGGGCGTATCGTCCTGCAGCGCGGAAACGCTTTCGTCGCAGCCGATCTCGTCCCCGACGATGTGGGCATACGGCGGTTGTATTCCAGTGGGTCGTTCCAACGGTTCGTGGCTGCCTGCTGCGGGCTCGACCGTCTGTACGAGCTGGCGGACCCACTGGCACAGCTGTGTCTCAACGTGATCCGACCCGGAGACGAGCACCCCTGGCATTTCGACACCAACGAGTTCTCGCTGAGCCTGCTGACCCAGGAGTCCGAGGCCGGCGGGGTCTTCGAGTACTGTCCCGACATCCGGTCCGCCGAAGCCGAGAACCTCGAAGCCGTGCGTGACGTCCTTACCGGTCGAGATGACCGGCGGGTGCAGCGCCTCGTGCTTCGTCCCGGCGATCTCCAGCTGTTCCGGGGCCGCTTCTCCCTGCACCGGGTCAGCCCGRTCCAGGGGGGCAGCGCCCGCCATTCGGCGATCTTCGCCTACTGCGAGCGCCCCGGCGTCATCGGGAGCGTCGCGCGCACGAAACAGCTGTTCGGCCGGGTGCTGCCCGAACATCTCGAGGCCGCCCGGCAGGCGGCCCGCGTCCGGGGCGACTGCCTGCTGGACTGAGCCGGCGATCCGATCAGGAGCCTGACCTGTGCATTTCGATGCCACTGGCAAAGTCTCGCTGGACCACATCTACGATCAGCCCGATCCACGGGCGTACTTCACGACGCTGCGCACGCTCGACTACCGGATCCCCGAGCTCGCCCGGCCGTATTTCGTCGAGGCCATGGCCGACTACCGCGCGGCGAGGCGCCCCAGGCCCGAAGATTCGCATGGGCGTCACCCGTCGCCGTTGAAGGTCCTCGACATCGGTTCGTCCTACGGGATCAATCCAGCGCTGCTGCGCTGCGGGGTGACCCTGGAGCGCCTGTACGAACGGTACGGGGAGGCCGCGGCCCAAGGCTGTTCCCGCGAAGAGCTGCTGGCCCGCGACCGCGAGCTGGTCCGTTCCACCAGCGTGGTCCCCTTACCCACTTCCGGGCACCAGAGCGCCGACGGATCCTCGGCCGGCTCCCGGTCACCCGAGGCGGTGTTCGTGGGCCTCGACGTGTCGGACGAAGCCCTCTCCTACGCTCTCGCCGCAGGCTTCCTCGACGACGCCGTGCACGCCGATCTGGAGACGGGGGAGCTCACCGAACGGCAGCGTCAGCAGCTCGCTGGCACCGACCTTGTCATCTCGACCGGCTGCCTCGGCTATGTTGGCGAACGAACCATCTCGCGGGTTCTCGACGCCGTCGCGGCGGCTGACGGAAAGCTACCGTGGATGGCCCATTTCGTACTGCGGATGTTCCCGTTCGACGCCATCGGGGCGAGCCTGCGCGAGAGGGGATACGAGACGGTCACGCTCGACCGCACGTTCCGCCAACGCAGGTTCGCCTCCGCGCAGGAACAGCAGCTCGTGCTGGACAGCCTCACCACGGGGGGCATCGACCCGCACGGTCTGGAGAGCGACGGCTGGATGTACGCCCAGCTGTACGTGTCCCGCCCGCGCAGCACCTCCGCCGCGCGCACCGCGCCAGCGCCGGCGCTCCGGAACCGGCATCCCTGGCGTCAGCTCAGCCATCAGCAGTAGCCCGACGGCCGTCGGGCTACCCGTCCCACGTCCACCGAGGTCAAGTATGAYGCCGAACGCCCTGCCATCGAGCAGCGACGCGCCCGGGGCCGCGGCAGCGGGCCCCCGGCAGCCGAGCCCCGCGGTAAGCGACCCCGGGCCGCAATGGTCGTCCACCAGCACGTTCGTCAACGACGACCAGCTTCCACGGGTGCCGCTGCCCAGCCTGGACGACACCTGCGCCCGGTTCCTGCAGTGGTGCTCCCCGTTGCTGACCCCGGACGAGCTCGCGGCCACCGAGGCGGCGGTGGCCGCGTTCGCGCGCCCGGGCGGCCCGGGCCGGGCCCTGCACGCCGAGCTGGAGCGTTACGACGCCACCCCCGGCGTGCACAGCTGGCTCGACGCGTTCTGGGCCTCCCGCTACCTGGGGCGGCGTGACCGCATCGCGCTGAACGCGAACTTCATCTTCCTCTTCGAGGAGTCCGACGCCGGTCAGGCCGCCCGGGCCGCGGGGCTGATCGCCTCGGCGCTGGACTACAAGGTTCGCCTCGACGCGGAGGCGATCGAGCCGATCATGCAGCGCGGCCAGCCGCTGTCGATGGACCAGAACCGCTTCCTGTTCTCCACGACCCGCATCCCCGGGCAGGTGCAGGACACCGTCCGCACCCCTTACAACGAGCCGTCACCAGGCCCCTCCAGCGCACGCCACATCGTGGTCTTCCACCGCGGCCACATGTTCCGGATGGACGTGGTGGGCCCCGAGGGGCAGCCGCACACCCTCGACGATCTCGAGAGCGGTCTGGACGCGATCCTGAAGGCGGGCGCGGACCGCGCCGCCCCGGAGACGTCCGTCGGCCGGCTCACCACCAAGGCCCGCGCCGCCTGGGCGACGAGCCGGGATGCGCTGCTCGCCTGTGATCCGGGTAACGCGACCGCCCTCGACACCGTCGAGACCGCGCTGTTCTGCGTCTGCCTCGACGACCTCACGGCCGCCGACGTCAAGGAGGCGTGCGACAACCTTCTCCACGGCGACAGCGGCAACCGCTGGTTCGACAAGTCGGTGTCCCTCATCGTCTTCGCCGACGGCAGTGCCGGCATCAACATCGAGCACTGCGGCCTCGACGGGACGACGGTGCTGAGCCTGGTCGACGACATGCTCGGCGCTCCGGCGGCCGAGCACTCGGCCCGGTCCGGCGCGCGCTCCCAGGGCGTGCCCGCCGTCCGCCCGATCACGTTCACGCTGGACGACGACCTGCGTGCGGACGTCCTTGCCGCCGGCGACGAGTTCAGCGCGTACGCCGCCGCCACGGCCACCGCCCCCCTGTCGTTCAGCGACTTCGGGTCCAACCGGGCGAAGAGCCTGCGGATCTCGCCGGACGCGTTCGTCCAGCTCGCCTACCAGCTCGCGCACAACCGCTCGAAGGGCCTGGTCGGCGCCACCTACGAGTCGATCGCGACCCGGCAGTACCGGCGTGGCCGCACCGAGGCGATGCGGGTCATCACACCGGAGATCCAGGCGTTCGTCCAGGTGATGGACGACCCGGCCGCCGACCCGGCCGCCCGGCTGGCAGCGCTGCGGGCCGCGGCCGACAGGCACGTCGCGCGGGCGCGGGACTGCCAGGCGGGGCGGGCTCCGGAGCAGCACCTCTGGGAGCTCCAGTTCATCCAGGCCCGCCGCGGCGAGGAACTGGGGATCACCGAGCACCTCGACCTGTTCGACACCCCCGGCTGGCTGATCACCCGGGACGACTACCTGAGCACGAGCTCGGCGCCGTCCACCCACATCCAGTACTTCGGATTCGGGTCGACCAGCAACAAGTGCATCGGGATCGCCTACGTGCTGTTGCCGGACCGCTTCAACGTCTACCTGAGCACCCCGAGCGTCGTGGCGGACGAGATGCACTCCTTCGCCGGGCATCTGCGGACGGCTCTCACCGAGCTCCAGGATCTCCTCGCGGCCGACGGGAGTCTCGCCGCACGCTGAGGGGCACGTACGGTTCCAAGGCCGGGAGCCAGACTCCCGGCCTTGGAACCGGGGTGACGGAGCCGCCGTCGGAAGCAGAGCGCCTGGGTTCGGCGGCCCGTCCATCGAGGCGTGGCACGGCCGCCCCGGCAACACCTGGGAGTACTACCGCGAACTCGCCGACCGGGGCCCGACGTACCTTCCCGACCAGGACGTCTCCAGCTGGATCCGGTTCAACCTGACCGCCTACCACCAGCAGGCCCAGACCGTTGCGGGTCGGCTCGACCGCTCCGGGCGGGTCGGGGCGCGCTCACGGCCTTCGCACAGAGCGCTGGTCTGGACGAGCGGGTGGTAACGGCCCTGCACGACGTGGCCGTGGCCGGACGCGTCCGCCGCTCACGCTACGAGCACGCCGAGAGCCTGAGCCTGCAGCAGGCGCAGCGCGACCTTCGTGACCTCACCACCGCACAGGTCCTGGAACCGGTCGGCCGGACCCGGGCCCGCTACCGATCGTCCGGCCGAGGGGTGCTGCCGCCGGTACCGGCGGAAGGCCGTCGCCCGTTCGCGCTGCCCGGAGTGACCGGAAGCATGCCGGGGATGGCGCGGACGAGGTTCGCGGCACCGCCGAACGGGACAGGCCCTCAGTCAGGCCCTCAGCAAAAGAAGGAGCACTGCCTGATGCAGCCGTCCCCGGTCAGCGATCGCCGCACGCCCGTCGTCGACCCCACCGTTCCGCCTCCGGGCCGCCGGTCGGCGTCCGGCACCGAGCTTCGGGAGCCGCAGGTCGGTGGGCCGCCGAACGAGGCGTCGGCGCGGGTCGCCGGCCACCGGCCGGAGTCGCGGCACGGGGAGCAGGCCGCCTACGGGGGCCGGGTGCTCGCCGTCGTCGACGGCCCGGACACGGCGGACTACACGGACGCGGCCGACTATGTGGCGCACACGGTGACGCTGCGGGGAGTCGTCCGGCAGCGGCTGGTCACCCGCGCGCTGGTCGGGCATCTGCCGCCCGCCCCAGCGCGGCTGCTGGACATCGGCGGCGGGAACGGTGTGCAGGCGTTGGAGTTCGCCCGACGGGGATACGACGTGACCGTCTGCGAGCCCGACCCGGGGATGTTGGCCGAGGCGCGCCATGGGCTGGCCGACGCCCCCGAATCGGTCCGGCGGCGCGTCGAACTGGTCCAGGGGGACGGGCGGGACGCCGCCCGCCTGGTGGGGGCCGGCTGGGACGCCACCTTCTGCCACGGCGTCATCATGTTCGTCCCCGAGCCGGCGCCCCTGTTGAACGTCCTCGTCGAGCTCACCCGGCCCGGCGGGATCATCTCCGTGGTCGGCAAGAACGGCCCGGCGCTCGCGCTGCGTGCGGGACTGCAGGGTCGCTGGCGGGACACCGCAGCGCTGCTCGGCGAGCCCGGAGCCGCTGGGACTGCCGGAGCCGCTGGAGCCGCTGTAACCGCTGGGACTGCTGGGACTGCTGGGACCGCCGGAGTCGCTGGAGTCGCTGGGCCGGGCTGGCAGCCGGCGGTGCAGCTGCCACCCGGCGACGATCCGGCGAACGTCGCCGCGATCCTCACCGCCGCCGGGTCCCGGTCGCTCGCCTGGTACGGGATCAGGACCTTCACCGATCATCTCGGTGACCTCCCGCCGGGGCCGGACGTGGACGCCGTCGTCGACGCCGAGTGGGCAGCCGGGGCGCGGGACCCCTATCGCGGGATCGCCCGCCTCATCCATCACGTTCATCGCCGGACCGCGTAGCGCGGTGGGGCGCCGCGCGGCAGGGCCAGGCGGCGAACCGCACGCCGACCAGCCGCTCGGATACCTCCTGGAGCCGGCGCGCGTCGTCCATGCTCCGCATCGTGGGCCACAGCTGCTTCTGCAGAACGGGCGGGCCGCCGAGCGTACGCTTCGGACCGTAGAACTGATCCCCGCGTGACGCGGGATCGGTCGCGGCCATCACCGCCGGGAGCGCGGCGCCGGCGACCGTGCCGGTGACGCCGAGGCGTGACAGGACGCGGATCAGGCGACGCCCGCCCGTCTCCCTCTCCCGGCCCATGCCCGGCTGCGCGGCGAGCAGATTCGTGGGTGAGATGCCAGGGTGGGCGAGGTTGCTGGAGATGCCCCACCCGGCAGCCCTGCTGCGCGCGTCGAGTTCGCGGGCGAACAGAGCCACGGCGATCTTGGACTGGGCATAGGCCTTCATTACGTCGTAGTCGGTCTTCCAGCCGAGGTCCGCCCAGTTGATCTCGCCGCTTCTCGCGGCGATGCTCGTCTGATGCGTGACCCGGGCTCCGCCTTCCCTGAGTAGCGGCAGCAGGCCCAGAACGAGCGCAAAGTGGCCGAGATGGTTGATACCGAACTGCAGTTCGAACCCATCCTTCGTCACCTGGCGGTGAGGCGGCGTCATGACGCCTGCGTTGTTGATGAGGATGTTGATCGCACGCCCCTCTCCCTTGAGCTGGTCCGCCAGGGCGGCCACGGAGTCCAGCGAGGACAGGTCGAGGGCGCGAGTCGAGATCTTCGCGCCTGCCACCTGAGTGCGGATACGGGCTGCGRCTCTCTCACCCTTCGCGGCCGATCGCACGGGCATGACCACCTCGGCGCCAGCCTGGGCGAGGTGGGYGGCGATCACCTGCCCGATTCCGTCGCTCGCGCCCGTGACAACGGCGAGTTTGCCGGTCAGGTCGGGGATGGGCCGGTCGGTGTTGCGTGCCATGAGGTCTCCTTCGTTCTGTGGCGATCGGCCGCGGGGCGACGTGTGCAACCAGGCTGAGGCCTGGCCGTCAGTGGATTCAGGGCTGGCATATCCACTGGTTGCCGATCCCTCACTCGGCCGTGATCGCCTGAGCTCGATCACCGGGAACCCGCGGTGGTGAGGGGTGGACCGACAGGTCGTGGCTGTCGAGCCCTCCCGATGGCAGAAACGAATCAGCCCGATCGCCGGGCGGCGCGGATGAAGAGGGGACCACTGTTGAAGAGGGCACCACTGTGATCGATCGCGCTGGACTGGCGACGTTCCTCCGACGCAGACGGGAGTCCCTCCAGCCCGAAGACGTCGGACTGCCACGCGGGCCGCGAAGGAGGACCGACGGCCTGCGACGCGAAGAGGTCGCCGCGCTCTGCCACATGTCGACCGACTACTACGCTCGTCTGGAACGAGGGACCGGGCCCCAGCCCTCGGAGCAGATGATCGCGTCGATCGCGCAGGGCCTGCATCTCTCGCTGGATGAGCGCGATCATGTGTTCCGCCTGTCGGGTAACAACCCACCTGCCCGTGGAGCGACCAGCGATCACATCGGTCCGGGTCTCCTGCGCGTCCTCGACCGCCTCCAGGACACGCCCGCTGAGATCGTCACCGAGCTCGGTGAGACCCTCCGGCAGACTCCGATGGGGATCGCGCTCACTGGTGACGCCGGTCGGTTCACCGGTTCGCGGCGCAGCCTCGGGTACCGGTGGTTCACCGATCCCGCTGTCCGCGAGGTGTATCCACCAGAGGAGCGCGCACTGCTTTCACGGGTGTACGTCGCCGGGCTGCGAGAGGTCGCGACACTGCGTGGTCCAGGATCGAAGGCGGAACACCTCGCTGACCTCCTTCGTGAGCAGAGCGAGCAGTTCCGCGAACTCTGGGACAGCCACGAGGTCGGCATCCGCCCCACTCAGGTCAAGCGTTTCGCGCATCCGGAGGTCGGGATGCTGGAACTCAACTGTCAGACACTCCTGGACCCGGACCAGTCTCACCGCCTCCTCGTCTACACCGCCGAGCCCGGCAGCGAAAGCTACGAGAAGCTGCAACTACTCGTCGTCATCAGCACACAGACCATTCCCTGACCACGACCTCGCTCGTCCGCCCGCGAAAAAGCAGATCACCGCCGAACGGCGGACCAAAAGTTTGATACGTGCAGGGGCGGCTGCCCTCGAAGCTGCCGGTGGTCGGCGTGCGCCACAGCGTTGACGACCGCCGCGCGCACCAGTCGAGCGCCGGCGCTGCCGCAGCCGGAGACACCGGCCCGCCCGAGCTTCGTGATGTTAGTGCCGTGACCGGCCGGGGCGAACCTTGCCGGTCACGGCACTAGAAAACCTGTCCGACGTCCTGGCGGACGATCGTGGCCATGCTGTGTTCGGCCAGGGCGGCGATTGTCATGGACGGGTTGCAGGCGCCGGTGGAGCCGGGGATCCGTGCGCCGTCGAGTACGTAGAGGCCGCGGTGGCCGAGCATCCGGCCGTACTGGTCGACGGCGGCCCCCATGGGAACGCCGCCCAGCGGATGCCAGGTCGACGGTGCGGCCTGGTCGGTGTCGATCATTGTCCCGCCGCCCGCGGCGGCAATCCGCTGCATGCGTTCGGCGATCAGCTTCTGCAGGTCGGCCTCGGCGGACGCCGGCCAGGTCAGTCTGGCGTCGTCCTTGTCCGGATCGTAGGCCCAGGTGCCGGCCGCCTGGACGACCCCGAAGCCGACGACGGTCATCATCTTGGTCCCGGGGATCTGCATGGGCGATCCGGCGTGAATGAAGGTGAACGGGATGGGGCTGAGCGGGTCGCGGCCCCCCACACAGGCCGGGCCGCCCTGCTGGGTTCCGATGTCGCCGTTCATCCCGGTCCAGGCGTAGATGCGGTCGCCGTTGTTGCCCCACTGGGTGCCAACGGCGTCCGGCAGATTCGGCACGAGGTTCTTGGCGCGCGCTTTGACCAGGAGTCGTGTCGTGCCGGCGGAGCCGGCGTTGAGGAACACCGCGTCCGCGACGATCCTTTTCCGTTCCTGGACTGTGCCGTCGGTAGCGATCCGGTCGACGGCCAGGACCCAGCGCTTCTTCCCGTCGAGTGAGATGTCGCGGACGACGTGCAGCGGCTCCACCCGCACCCGGCCGGTCTTCTCCGCGGCGGCCAGATAGGTGACATCGATGGAGTGCTTGCCGCCGTTGTTGGCACCGAAGGCCAGATCGCTGGTGGTGTAGGTCGGCTGGTACTCGCCCTTGAGCTCACCCCGGACGAAGTTCCAGTCGACGGGCAGGGGAACCCGGAACGGCTGGAGGCCGGCGTCCGGTGCGGTTTTCAGGAACA
Organism: Parafrankia colletiae; assembly: GCF_001854655.1. Lineage (GTDB taxonomy): Bacteria > Actinomycetota > Actinomycetes > Frankiales > Frankiaceae > Parafrankia > Parafrankia colletiae. The sequence continues at coordinate 119,355 of NZ_MBLM01000108.1, forward strand.
GCCGGGACGAGCGGTAGGGTTCGGTGTTCAGGATGTCGTCGGGGATCGTGGAGATGCCCAGCATCCTGGCAACGGTCGGGTAGGCCCAGTGGTTCAGCTCGTCGTAGAGGCCCGCTGCCGTCGGCATGGACGCGGCAAAGCTTTCCTTGGTCGGCTGCAGCGTCATGCCGTGGTAGGTCAGGGAGCCGCCCCCGACCCCGGTTCCGCAGTTGATGTCCATACCGTCGCCCACCACGGTCTCGATGACCCCGGTGAACGGCCTCCAGGTCTTGTCGACACCTCGGATCATGCTGTGGTCGGTCAGCCAGGAGGATCGGTTGTCGACGGTGGCGAAACGGCTGAAGATTGTCGCATCAGGCCCGCTCGGCCACCGGATGCCGCGTTCCAGGACCAGCGTCGGGACGCCGGCCTCGGCCAGCCGCAGCGCTGTCACACCCCCACCGAAGCCGGTGCCGACGACGACGGCCCGTTCCCGCACCTCGGTCCCGGCGGCCCCGGCACCGCCGGAGCTCTGCGGTTGTATGTCGTCGGAGCAGGCAGCCAGCCCGCCGGCCGCGGCCGCGCCGAAAGCGGCCGTCCCGAGAGCCGCTCCGAGCATCTTCCGACGGGTGAGGCCCACCATGGTTTCCCGACTCAGGGGAGCTTTGCTGGAAACTTTGTCCGACATCCTGACTCCAGTTCTGCCCACTGCCGGACGCCTGCTCTCCGCTCTCGCGGGCACAAGGCCGGATCCGGTTCAGCTGGTGAGTTTCTCGATGTGTGCGGCCGCCGCGGCCGCACCGCCGGCGGCGGTGAACTGCCCGCGCAGCCGCGTGGCGGCTGTCCGGTAGGTCGGGTCGTCCAACACCGTCCGCAGGGCATCGGCGATCGTTGCCGCGCCGGCACGGCCAAACCGGATGCGGGTACCGGCCCCGGCCTGTACCACCTGCCTCGCGATGATCGGCTGGTCGTCACGGACCGGTGCGACGACCAGCGGGACTCCGTGTGCCAGCGACTCGCACACCGTGTTGTTGCCGGCATGGCAAACCACCGCGGCCAGGTGTGGCAGCAACGCGAGCTGCGGCACGCGGGGCGTGACGAGCAGCTCGACGGGCGCCTCCCGGGCCAGGTCGTCGGCGGTCCCCGGCGGTGCGACCACGACCGCCTGCACGTCGGTGGCCATCGACCGGACCGCCTCGGCGGCGGCCCGCAGGAAACGGCGACCGGCGTCGCGGGTGACCGTGCCCAGCGACACCAGGACGGTGGCCCGGGATTCGTCCAGCCACGTCCACGGGAAGTCCGGGTCGCCGTGGCGTCGACCGGCCGCGCAGCCGACGAAGACCACCGACTCCGCGAAACGGCTGGCTTCGAGTAAGCCCGGCACGGAGCAGACGATGGTGAGCTGGTCGGAGAAGCGCGGGTCCGTGGCCGCGGCCTGTTCCGTGGAGATCCCGTGGGCGAGCTGGAAGTCTGCGAGCAGTTCGGCGATCCAGGAGCCCACGCGGTCGAACCCGGCGTAGGGATCGTCGAACTCGGCGGGAGTGGTGGCGAGGACGGCCAGCGGCGTGCCTCGACGGCGGGCCACGACCGACGCACCGACGGCCTGCTGGTCGGCGACCACGACGTCCGGACGGAATTCGCTGATCAGAGCATCGATCTGGGGGATCATCGCCGCGCCGAGCGGGAGGAGAAAGTCCTGCCAGAGGAACTTCAGCGCGGCCACGCCACGAAGCCGCTGGGACGCGGCCTCCAGCCTGATCCGTTCCGCGGCGTCGTCGGCCCGTCTCCCGGGCAACGCGAGCAGTTCGACGTCCGCCGGCATCATCGGCGCGACGACGTCGGCATGACCGGCGACCGCGACCTGGTGTCCGCGCGCGGCGAGTTCCCCCGCGACCGCGACGGCCGGGTGGACATGGCCGGCGAGCGGCGGCACCACGAACATCACCCTCGCCATGTCGCACCAGCGTCCCGGGCCGTTCGCGGGAGTCGGTCGTCATGATCGCGGCCCGGGGCTCCGAGACCCGGCGGCGGTACCTTCTCGCGTACCCAGTCGGGCATGACGTGGCCGGGGCCGGGCGGCGGGGTGTAGGTCGGCAGAGGCGCCGTCGCGCGTTCGAACAGCCACCAGCGGGTGAGTGTGCGCAGGTAGCCGGTGGCCTCACGGAGCACCCCGTGGGTGTGGTTGCGCAGGACGACCAGAGTGCAGTCGGGCACCAGCGCCGACAGGCTGGCCGCCTGGTCGATGATGTCCGAGTTGGCGCCGTACACGGCGAGCACCGGCGCGGTGAACGCGGCCAAGCGCGCCAGGTCGAAGGGTGGGGTGGCGAGCATGTCCCGCCGCAGCGTGGTGTCGCGCAGCAGCCGTCGCGCGGTGCGCATGGTCCGCACCGCCGCGCGCCTGGCGTCGTTGGCCAGCCACCGCTCGACGTCCTCATGCGAGGTCGCCGCGAGCACCCGGCTGAGCGAGTGTTCCAGCTGGGTGCCGAGACTGTCGACGAGGAAAGGCGGCTCGATCAGCGTCAGACTCGCCACCCGCTCCGGATGCGTGAGGCTGTGGGCCAGGGCCAACGTCGCCCCGTAGCTGTTGCCGAGCAGGTGTACCGGCCGGTCGACACCAAGCGCGGCCAGCAGCCCGGACAGGTCGGCGAGGGCGCTGGCCATGTCGTACCTGTCGGGCGTCTGCTCGCTGCGCCCGTGCCCACGCAGGTCGTAGCRGATGACCTCGCAGCCCGCGTTGGCCAGGTAGGTACCGAGGCTGAGGTACAGGCTGGACAGGTTGTCGATCACCATGCCGTGCAGCATCACGACGATCGGCGCGTCAGGATCGCCGGCCCCGTATCTCGGGGTGAGGCGCTGGACGTTCAGGCGGATCCCGTTCGCGATGATGTCAGCCACAGCTGGCTCCGGACGGGCTGTCGGCGATCCGGTGGACGGCGTCACCGACGCCCGCGCTGATCACGTCGTCCAGGCGCGTCGTGGCCGGGATGCCGACGCGCGCCGCAGGGCGAGAGCAGGCAGGCGGCGGCAGCGGGGTTCGCGTGGTGGCTGGGATGCTCCGCACGATCGCCATGCTCCCGTGCCAGGCTTGCCCAGACTTGAGCGTTAGATGCGGGTTTGCTGGAGATCTTCCATTGTGGGCAGTTCGACGCGGACGGTTGTCCCGCGCTCCGGCGACGTGTCGAAGACGATCTTCCCCCCGTGGGTGGTGACGATGGCCGCCACGATCGGCAGGCCGAGTCCCGAGCCGGGCCGGGAGCGGCTCGCATCGGCCCGCCAGAACCGGTCGAACGCCCGCTCGGCATCCCGCGGGCTCATCCCCGGCCCGGTGTCGCTCACCTGGAGAACCGCCGTGCCGCGGGCTTCCTCTGCCCGCACCGACACCGAGGCGGTGGGCGGGGTGTGCACAAGCGCGTTCTCCAGGAGGTTGGTGAGCACCTGCCGCACCGCCACCTCATCCCCCTGCACGATGACCGGGCCGCACACGCGGCATCGCAGCTCGCGGGACGGATACCGCTCCGACACCTCAAGCTCGACGTCGCGGACCACCGCGGCGAGGTCGACGCGTCCGTGCTGCCCGGCTGCGTTCTCGTCCAGCCGCGCGAGGAGCAACAGGTCCTCCACAAGGTCTGCCATCCGGCGGCTCTCCCGCCCGATCCGGCGCATCGTCTCGTCGAGGTCCTCACGTTCACGCAGGTGCCCCTGCCCCCACAACTCGGCGAGCCCCCGTATCACCGAGACAGGCGTGCGTAGTTCGTGCGAGGCGTCGGCGACGAAGCGCTGGAGCCGATCCCGGCTCTCCTGCTGCTCGTCCAACATGACGTWGAAAGCGCGAGCCAGGTGACCGGCCTCCGACCGGGGCGATCCCATCGCGTCCACCCGCCGAGAACGATCACCAATGGAAATCGCGTCGGAGACCTGCGTCACGCGGGCGATGGGGCGCAGGCCCAGCCGATCCACCCAGTAGCCGGCGGCTACCAGAACGGTCRGCACAAACGCGCTGACGGCGAACATCGCTGACCGGATCCGTCCCGTCGCGGCCTCCACTCCCGCCAACGACTGGGCCAGCAGCACATCCCGGTCACCCGTGCCCGCGACGAAGACCACCCGCCACCGTTGCGATCCGGACGACGAGTTCACAGTCACCGCGCGCAGCGAGGTCAAGGGCCGCGCTCCCGCCGCCGGCGTCTGGGGCGCCTGCCCCGCAGCGACAGCCGGCTCGAGGATCACCGTGCGCCGGTCGCCTGACAGCACCGCCACGTAGAAGTAGTTCAGACCGTTCTGCGCGCTCCGGATGGCCGAGACGGCACCGGGAAGGGCCTCGGCCGGCCCGACAGGTGAGGGCAGGTCGGGCAACGGCCCCGCCTCGCCGAGGGACACCGCCGCCGCCGCACCGGTGGTGAGCTGCTGGTCGATCTGGGCGATCTGGGCCGTCCACACCGACTGGATCATGAGAAAGCCGGCGATCGCGAGAACCCCGAGCACCACCCCGCCGACGACCGCCAACCGTAGCCTGAGCGTCATGCCACATCATTCATCGCTGAGCCRGTAACCCACGCCGCGCACGGTGTGAACAAGACGCGGGGAAAAAACTTCGACCTTCTTCCGCAGCGACGAGACGAAGGTTTCGACGACGGTGGACTCACCGTCGAAGGCAAAGTCCCAGACATGGTCAAGAATCTGCGCCCTGGTCATCACCCGCCCGGCGTTCCGCAGCAGGAAACGCAGCAGCTTGTACTCGGTCGGCGACAACACGACAGGTCGGCCCCCGACGGTGACCCGGTGGGCGTCCTCATCGAGGCTCAGCTCGCCGCAGGTCAGTACGGATGTCTTCGCGACCGCGCCGCGGCGGCGCAGGATCGCCCGGCTCCGGGCGACAAGCTCCTCGACGCTGAACGGCTTGGGCAGGTAGTCGTCGCCGCCGAGTGTGAGCCCCCGCACCCGGTCGTCGAGGCCACCACGAGCCGACAGGAAGATGACGGGCACCTCCACCCCGGCGGCACGCATCCGCTGGCAGACCTCGAAACCGTCGAGGTCGGGCAACATCACATCCATGATGACGAGTCCGATCGGCGTGTCGCCACTGGCAAGGCGTAGCGCCTCGCRCCCGGTGGAGACCTCGATCACCTCGAAGTCCGCCAGCCGCAGCGCCATGGCGACAACGTAGGAGACGTTCTCCTCGTCTTCGACCACCATCACAGGAACGGGCACCATGCGCCCATCATGGCGACGGGCCCACCGGGCGGCGGAGACCGGCCCGCCCACTGTGACCTGGCGTGATAGGTCGGTACGACGCGGCGGCATGATGGCCGGCCGCGCCTGCACGCCCGCAGCAGCCGATCTTCCGGCTAAGAGTGTGCGGGGCGGCCGCCCCCCCACGGCCCCGTCTCGGATGGTTCCGTGGCGATCAGCCGGAGCTGCCCGCCACAACGGCACCTCCAGCAAACCCGCAACTAACGTTCAAGTAACGGCAAGCTTGGCGCGTAAGCATGCTGATCGTGTGGAGCATCCCGATCACCACGCGCAGCCCGCGACCCGCCCCGCGGCGGGCATCCCCCTGCCGACAGCGCTACCCGGTGAGCGGCGCGGGAGCAGATTTCCCGAGACGGAAGGTGGCAGACGACCAGAATGAGCACTGATTTTGAGGAACGTATCAGGGCGCGGTTCCAGGAGGGTTTCGACCAGTGGAACCACGGCTACGAGGCATGGCTGAAGTGGTGCGACACGCTGTACGAGTCGGACGCCCACTACAACGTCTACAGCAAGCGACTGACCCTGCAGGAATACAAGGACATGATGGGGCAGCTGTTCGCGGTGTACGACATCGAGCTGGGGCAGCTGGACAACATCCTGATCGAGGGCGACTGGGGAGCCATTCGGTACTCGGTCTACATCCTGGACAAGAAGACCGGCGTGCGGTCGGAGCTGAAGACTATGGAGTTCGTRCAGTTCAAGGAAAACCCGGCGCCGACGGGTGCGCGGGTGGTCGAGGGCTGGGCCCTGTCGGACAACCCCCTCTCGGCGGGATGACCGCGAAAACCCGTCAGCAACTGCTCACTGTCCGACCTGTGTCACGGCGCGCCGCGGCCGGCGAGATGATGTGTGAGAGACGTCCACGGAGGTTCCTGTAGGCGTTTTCTATGAGACCTTTGGCCGCCGGAGCCCTCGTATACATGATGGGCATGGCGGAGTTTTCGGTGCTGCGCGACCCCCCGCGCGCGTCCTCGTACGCTGCCGCTGGYTCGTTCTGACGGGCTGGATCGCTGTCGTCCTGGCATCGGCCCTTTTCATCCGCRATTCCCATCCTCGGTACACCCAGGAGGTGGCCCCGGCTACCTCGGATTCCGCACAGGCGATGGACAGGGTCGCGGCCGCCACCGGGGGCAAGCTCCCGGACACCGAGACGCTGGTACTCAGGGCGCGGCGCGGGACCCTCGACGAACCTCCGGTGCGCGACCAGACGGCCGCGCTCGTTGCCGAACTGGCCAAGCTGCCAGGTGTGGCTCTGGTCGCCGACCCCGCGGGGCCGCTGGGTCGGGCGATGCTGGGCGTCGATCCCGTCACCGCCGATCGGCGCACCGCTCTGATCGCGGTGATGATGAAAGCGGATGCACTCGCGCCCGATCTGGACGCGGTGCATCGTCTGCTCGATGTGGCCCGCGCCTATGACGATCCGCAGCTGCAGATCGAGATGTCGGGACCAGGCACCACGATGATCGAGTCGGCGGATGTCTCGTCGGTGCCCCTGGTCCTCGCGGTGCTTGCCTCGATTCTCCTGGTAGGCGTGACGTTGCGTTCCCGGGTGGGAGTCCTGGTCTGCCTGGCGCCGGCGGCGACGTCGGCCGTCCTGGCGGTCGCCGTCGTGTCCTGGCTGGCCCGCTCGGCGGCGCTGACGTCCTTCGCTCCCATCATCGCCGCGGTGCTCGCCTTCGGCACCTGCCTGGGCGGCGCGGTCGTCATCGTCTACCGGACGCAGTCCGCGTTGCTGCGCGGCGAGGACCGCGTCGAGGCGGTCCTGTCCGTCATGGCGACGTCGGGTGGCGCCGTGATCGTCGGTGGCCTCGGGCTGAGCATCGCTATGATCATCGTCGACGGCCTCGGGCTGGACGGCTTCGAGCAGGTCGCGTCTGCCGCAGCGGCCGCGGCCATGACGACCGTCCTGGTGATCGTGACGATGCTGCCGGCGCTACTCGTGGTGGGTGGCCCGCGGCTGCTGGGCTGGGCCGAGCGTCACCATCTCGCGACCGCCGGCACCGGGCTCGGACGCCGTCCAGGGCTACGGTCGTGGTGGGCCGCCCAGGTCGGACGGTATCCCGCCATCATCACCGCCGGGGCCGGCGTGCTCCTGGTGGGGCTGGCCGCCCAGAGCCTGGGGCTTCGCATCGGTGGCGGTGACGCGGGCAGCGAGACGACGTCGCTGACGTCTCGACGTGCCTATGACCTGATCAGTCAGAACTTCGGCGCGGGGGTGAACGGGCCGGTCCTGGTGACCGTCGACGGGATCCGTGGCACGGCCCCGGCGGCCGGGGGCGCCGTCACACCTTCGATGATCACTGCCATGATCGCGGGCGTACCAGGCGTGAAGAGGGCGGAAGTATCGCTTGCGGACGACACCCGGGGAACCGCGATCATCCGGGTACTGCCCACARCTGGCCCACGCACCTCCCAGGCCAGCGAACTCATCAGCAGACTGCGCGACGACACCCTCCCCCCACTGCTGCACGGAACGGCGACAACCGCCCACATCGGTGGCCCCACCGCCCTGTTCGACGACGGCGCCGCCACCTTCCGTGCCAGCCTCCCGACATTCCTGGCGATCGTGCTGGCCACCAGTGCCCTGGTGACGTTTCTGCTGGCACGTTCGATCGTCCTGGCCATTGTTCTCGGCGCCTCCAGCACGCTGTCCGTCCTGGCCGCCGCGGGCACGCTACGGATTCTCTTCCAGGATCAGCAGTTCGCGGACATGCTCGGGGTCACCACCAGCCCGGTCGAACCTTTCGTTCTCGTGCCCGTCATGGTCTCGGCCTTCGGGTTGTCCCTCGGAATGAACCTCGCCCTGCTCGGCCGCCTCCGCGAGGCCGGTCCCGCCGGTCCCGGCCGCCTCCGCGGGAGCCGTGACCCCCTGCGAAACCGCGGCGCCCTACGCGACTTGTCCAAAACCGACCGTGGCCACGGCAGTGACCACATCCGACGTGGGCACGCCGACCTCGGCCACGTCATCCTCACCATGAACATGATCATGATATTCGCGTTCGCCGCCATTGCCGCCCAATCACCTCGAACCCTCAAGATGATCGGGTTCGGGGTGGCCGCCGGCCTGGCCGTCGACGCACTTGTGCTCCGCATGGCGGTCCTGCCGGCGGCCACACACCTCGTTCACCGCCGCCAGAAGCATCATCCGATGCGACCCAGAGCAGTCGTGACCATGGAAATGCTGGATCCCGAAACCACCATGCCCCTGTTCATCGATCACACACCAGGACGACACCRCAGCCGAACGCGGTACACCTCGTGAGTGCGCCCGCACTTCTCCACACGGGCGCCGACACCATGAACAACGACTGCGGCGGCTGTCGCCCCGCCGGGCGCAATTCGAAGTGCCGTCTCGAATATCTGAAGATATCGGTCCTTCGTCGCACCCGACAGGTCGCTCGGGATGCTAACCGTCAGTCACTACCGGATATGCGCCGGAGCCGGTATTCGGACACTCCCGTCCACCGACCTCCGCCCCAGCCTCAGATCGGTGGACCTCCGCTATTATCCGAGTACATCTGTTTACGACGCTGCCGGCGACTGCTCGGGATGCTTACGCTTCGGCGACTATATGCTGACGGATAGGGGGTGATCGATCAGGGTCGGCATGGGATCGAGCATCTCGCTCATGATCGTCCCTTCGCGCCGAGTCGGCCTCGGCGGCACGGGCCAGACCACATCCGTTGATCAGACACTCCCGCGCAGGGTCAGGCCGCGGTGACGACTTGCTCGCCTGCGCCTGCGCCTGCGGCTCTGGCTCCATGAACACGGAGGGTCTCCGATCGCGCCCCCTGTAGCCAACCCGCACCGGGCGGGTGTCTCACCCGGGACTGACACAGAGGGGGCGGCTATGGCACATCTGCACCTGGTGTCCATCCACCCCTGGGCCGACGGAAACGGCCGGATGTCTCGTTCGCTGCAGACGCTCATGATTGCCCGTGAAGGTGTCCTGGCGCCGGAGTTCTCGTCCATCGAGGCGTGGCTCGGCCGCCCTGGCAACACCTGGGAGTACTACCGCGAACTCGCCGCCCGCGGGGGTCTACCTACCTTCCCGACCAGGACGTCTCTGGCTGGATCCGGTTCAACCTGACCGCCTACCACGAGCAGGCCCAGACCGTTGCGGGTCGGCTCGACCGCTCCGGGCGGGTCTGGCGCGCACTCTCGGAGTTCGCCGAGACCACCGGTCTGGACGAGCGCGTGGTCACGGCCCTGCACGATGTGGCCGTGGCTGGGCGCGTCCGCCGCTCACGCTACGAGCATGCCGAGAGCCTGAGCCTGCAGCAGGCGCAGCGCGACCTTCGTGACCTCACCACCGCACAGGTCCTGGAACCGGTCGGCCGAACCCGCGCCCGGCTACTACACGGCCGGCCCCCGATTCCCACAGCCGGCGCTCGACATCGCACGCACCCCCATGACTTTGAGGAAGCCGTACACCAGCTGACAACCAACCTGCGGGCCCACCCCTGATCGGTGGCGTCCGCCTTCAGCGTTTGAAGATCCCCGGCTGTCGCTGCCCTCGCTGTCGAAGGCGCGTCCGGAGCCRCTGGCACGGCGGGGAAGCTCTGTCCGCGCAATACGCGGATCGGTGCCCCCGGTAGGAATCGAACCCACGACCTACCGCTTAGGAGATAATTCGAGTCTTGCGCTGTTCTGACCTGCGAAAATGCAGGTCGCGTGTGAACGCCGTCACAAAAGTTAGTACGTGCAGCGATTCGACCCGCGGAGCGCCGTGGAGGCCACCTGGACCACCAGGGGCGGGTGAGACAGGGAAGACCCGTCATCCTTGATCCGCGCATAGGTTGGTCGAATCCATCGCCGGACCTGACCTTGACCCCAGGGAGTCACCAATGGCCGCCGGAGTGCTGATCGCGGAGAGCCTGCGCGTCGGGGCGGTGTTAGACAACCTGTCGCTCATCGTCCGGAGGATCCAGCGGTCGGCGCCGACGAACGTCACCGCCGATCAGGCTCCAGTCTGGACGCTGGTCTTCTTCGAGATCGCCGACATCGAAGCCGCCGCCCTGGCCGATCAACTGAGCGAAGTCCTGGATGCGCCTGGGTGGTATGTGGACCTGCACACCGCCCAGGACAGCTTCATCGTGTTCCCGGGCCGCGTGGCGCGTTACCGGCGAGGGGACCCACAGGGGCGCGCTGAGGCTCAGAAGTACGGYCGAGCCCACGGCATCCCTGACTCACAACTCGACTGGCCGGCCTGACCCGACCGGCCAGCAGTGGCTGTCCTGCGAGCGGTCCGAGGCCATGCCCCCACCTTCTCGCATCGCGAGACGGCGCTATTCGCTACCTTCGATAGYCGTCCTCGCGGAGGCTATCCGATCGCCTGGTCCGGCCAGCGGCCCGGCGAGGGAGAGGCCGCAAGGCGGGTTCTCGCTGGTTCCCGCGATCCGGCGGCCAAGGCACCTACGCGCATACCAGCAGCTCGGAGCAGGTTTTGCCCGCTTTACGCGAGTGCTTACGCAAGCACCCGTGCCGCTTGCGGCAGGCACCAGCAGACCTGCCCCGCTGTTGCCTCATTCGTCACTGTCTGCCAGGCGGCAGCCGGTGTGTGACACTGTCGACATAACAGCGATCTCGGCGAGGCAGCGGGAATCCTGGCGACGGTTGACAACGAACCTCCGCTGTCGCTGGACAGCTGGACATGCTCGACGAACTGACCGGCTGGGGCGTGCCCGCCGTGACCGGTGCTTGCCGACGCCGGTTGCGGGGACCCGCCGAGTTCCCTCTGTGGCCTGACGGAGCGTGGCTTGGCCGATGTGCTCGGCGTGACCCGGCCGTCGTCACCGTCCCCGTGCCGCACTCTGGCAGCGGCTGTCCGCCCGCGCCCACCGATCTGGACTTCGTTGTTGACTCTGAAGTGTCCGGCGCGCCGGCTATGGGTGTTCTCCGGCGAGGTGGCGTGGGCGTTGAGCATCGCCGAGCGGTGATCGCAGGCGGTGATCATGGTGGTTCGATGTTGCCGTGTGGGGCGGCTGGGGTTGCGGGCAGGCGTACGCGCTGGCAGCGGCGTTCGCCGTCGAGGGCCTGTAGTGCTTGGGCGAGTGTGCTGGCGTGGATCTCCCGTTCACCGCGCTCAAACATGAGTTCGGCGGCTGTGCGCAGTCTGACGGCCTCGCTGACAAGGGCTTGGGCTCCGAGGAGGAGGGAGTAGGTGGGTCTCGGTCCGCTGGCCGGGCACACCGCGGCAACCCTGTCGATCAGGGCGAGATAGTGGTCGACGAGGTCGTGCTCGGCGTCCGTGAGCGCCGGTATCCCGGGCGTGGACGCTCCGGTCGCTGTCACCTGTCTTCCTTCCTTCGGCCGGCGGCGGCCGGTGCCGGCCGGCCTGCCTGGTCAGGGCCGGCCGGGTCGTGGCGCCTTGCGGCTGGGGATTACCTCGTCAACGAGGCCGTAGGCGACCGCGTCCGCGGCGGTGAAGATCTTGTCTCGTTCGATGTCGGCGCGGATCCGCTCGATCGGGTGACCGGTGTGGTGCGTCAGGATTTCCTCCATCAGGGCTCGGATGCGGTGGATCTCCTTGGCTTGGATTTCCAGGTCGCTGGACGAGCCTTCGCCCTGYCCGGACGGCTGGTGCAGCAGAATCCTGCTGTTCGGCAGGGCCAGCCGTTTTCGCGGCGTGCCGGCGGCAAGCAGGATCGCCGCCGCGGATGCGGCCTGCCCCAGGCAGGTGGTAGCCACGTCGCAGCGGACGTACTGCATGGTGTCGTATACCGCGGCCAGTGCTGTGAAGGATCCGCCGGGCGAGTTGATGTACAGGTTGATGTCGCGGTCGGGTGCGTCACCTTCGAGGTACAGCAGTTGGGCCATGACGTCGTTCGCCGTGGTGTCGTCGATCGGCGCGCCCAGGAAGATGATCCGGTCCTTGAGCAGCCTGGAGTACGGGTCCAGGCCGTGCTCGCCGCGGGCCGTCCTTTCGATGATGTTCGGTAGGACGTAACGGCTGGCGGGAGGCATCATCGCGACCCTCTCTACTGGCGGGACGAAACAGGACACACGTGCGCAGGGCGCTGGCACCGGCCCGCGATGCAGCGCCCGCGCGCGGCCGGCTCGGGGCGGGCGGCACCCAGTGACGCGGGGAGGCTCTCCGTCGACGTACAGACTGTACAACTTTTACGTTCTGTACGTGCGGCGGGTCTCGGTGGGAGTCTGCGGTCGGCGGGTCGGTGGGTGCGAGAGCGGTACGGTCTATGCGGGTCGAGAACCGGCAACCTGGAGTTCAGACTCCTCGGAGCAGACCGGAGGGCGCCGTGCACGAGTACGTCCCCGTCACGCAGGCCAGGGCAGAGCTTTCCGACCTGGTGAGCCGAGTCGCCTTCACCGGACAGCGGATCATCCTCACCCGGAACGGCAAGCCACTGGCCGCGCTCGTACCAGTCGCCGACCTGGCCGCCACCGAGGCCGAGGCCACCACGGAATCGGCGCACGAGACCATGGGCGGCGCGCCCCGCCGGTTCGGCATCGCCCACCACGATCCGGTCACACCCGGCCCGCCACTCGACCAGCCGCATGAGATCGCCGCCGAGCACCGGACACCGCCTGGCGGGCCGCCAGGAACCCTGCGGCACCCGTAACCGAAGCGGCCGTGCGCCGCTGGCCGTTCTCGCGCCGCTCGACCGGCGGTAAAACGAGACCCGCCCCGAGCTGCCGCACCCGCCGCCGGACTGGGTGATCGGGGACCGGGCGCTGACCACGCTGCGACCGGCTGCCAGCAGGGATGTCAAACCGTGGTTGGGCCGCGGACGAGTGCCGTGAACGCGGGTCTGTGGGGCGGCCATCCCGATCCCGACGTCCATGATCGCGATTAGTCGGGTCCAGCGCAGGTCAACGGTGGTTTGTGCACCCAGCCAGCATTAATACGAACCTGAACCTGCAGGTTAACGGTCCGACCGTGTCCATCGAACCTGCCCACGCGAAGATCCGCCGAGCGGGCTACGTCGGCAATGTCAACGCCAGGAAGATCGGATAGGGGTCGGTTGGCGTGACCGCGGCGCTGGCCCCCCACGGTATCAGTGATGATACCGTGGGGGTGTGGCGATGACACTGCGCTTGACGGATGGTGAGGCCGAGGCTTTGCGTCTGCGTTCGGAGCTTGAACAGCGTTCGATGCAGGAGATCGCCCGGGAGGCGATCCGGGAGTACATCGAGGCACACAGCCGGGCGGAGCTGCTGGATCAGGTGTTGGAGGAGGAGCTTCCTCAGTACGCCGAGGCGCTCCGACGACTCGGCGAATGATCTATCTGAGGCTTCGTGAACTGCTGTACATCGCCGAGCGGGCCATCGGCTTCGAGCCTGTGGTCAGGGATCACGGCCTCCTCGGATCCGCTCTCGCCCGGCCGCGGGTGACAGTGTTCGGGCGTGACGCCTATTCCACTCTCGATGGCAAGGCTGCCGCGCTCCTGCATTCGCTCGCCCGCAACCACGCCCTCGTCGACGGGAACAGGCGACTCGCTCTCGCGGGCCTGATCGCCTTCTACGGCCTCAACGGGTGTCGTCTGACGCTGACCAACGATGAGGCCTACGACCTCGTGGTGAGCATCGCGACCGGTGTCTGCGACTCCGTCGAGGACATCACCAAGATCCTTGAGGGAGCGACCCGAGCGCGTCGGTGAAGATCCGGGCGCGTCCCGCCTTATCCGACTCTGCTCCTGCTCGAGTCGACGGGGGCCGCGCCCAGGATGCGACCGGCACCGACCATGGCTGTGGACGGACACTGTGCCCGCCCTGGACGTTCCTCGGTGCTGTCCAGCGGAGGCGTCGCGCATGGACAGCAGCGTCGACTCTTGTAGCTGACAGAAATGGCTGCTGTGACCAATGGTGCGGTGTAGGCCCTCGTCGGCCCTCGGGATCGCGCAAGCAACTCGTTCTTGCAGCTCGCGACCTTAATCATGATCTTGGGTGCCCCCGGTAGGAATCGAACCTACGGCCTACCGCTTAGGAGATAATTCAGGCTTTGCGCTGTTCTGACCTGCGGAAGCACAGGTCGCCTGTGAACGTCACCACAAAAGTCAGTACGTACAGCGAATCGGCCCGCGGAGCGTCGTGGAAGCCCCCTGGACCACCAAGGGCAGGTGGCCAGGGGRGACCCCCGAGGCGCAGGAATATGGCCGAGCCCACGGCAAACGGTGCCGACCGCACGCAACCTGATGAACCACAAGGCCGGGTCACGGCGTGCTACAGGGTGCTACGGTCAAGGGGTGGGCATTCCTGAGATCACGCAGCGGGACCTGCGGTCACGATCGCGGGAGATCATGGACGCGGTCGAGCGCGGGCAGTCGTTCACGGTCACCCGGGACGGYCGGGAGATCGGGCAGCTGGTCCCGATCCGGCGCCGGCGCAGGTTCGTCCCACGCGAGGAGTTCGCCGCGATGTCCCGCAACGCCCCGACGATCGACTTGGATGCATTCCGCGCCGACCAGGATGCGGYGATCGACCATGAAGCCGGCGGGGCCTATGACCAGTGAGACCCCCCGCCAGGGCCTGCTCGACACGAACATCGTGATCCTGCGCCCGTGGATCGACCCGGCGGAACTCCCCGCCGAGGTCGCGATCAGCGCCGTGACGCTCGCCGAGCTGTCCTCCGGCCCGCACGAGGTCCGCCGCAACGACGAACAGGGCCTCTACGACGAGCACGAGGAACGCGCCCGGCGGATGGAGATGCTCCAGCGCGTCGAGAACGAGTTCGACCCGATCCCGTTCGGTGTCGAGGCCGCGCGCGCCTACGGCCGGCTGTCGGCGGCTGTCATCGCCGCTGGCCGCAAGCCGCGCCGCCGCGTCGCCGATCTGATGATCGCGTCCACCGCGATCGCCGAGGGGCTGCCGCTGTTCACCGCGAATCCCGGCGACTACACGGGCCTGGAAAAGTATCTCCGTGTGGTACCTGTTACGCGGCCACCCATCCCGCACGAGAGGCGGCCGGGCGCCTGATCGCGATCACGCCCAGGCCCAGGCGCCGGAATCTGAACGGCACCTCAAGATCCTGCGCGGTAGGGCGGTACAACGAGACCAGGGCTGAGACCAGGGCAGCCGCCGGGACTCCGGCGGCTGTTCCTTACCTGGTCAGAAAGTGCACCCAACCAGCACTAATGCGAACCTGAACCTGCAGGTCATCGGCCCGACCGTGTCCATCGAACGTGCCCACGCGAAGATCCGCCGGACAGGCTACGCCGGCAACACGAACGCAGGTCGTTCCTGAGCCTTCTGTCGACGTCGATGCGGGACGCCCGTGGGCAGCCTAGATTGACGTGGTGACTACGTCAATCTATCGTCGATGCATGCTCTATCCCACCCCCGCCCTCAAGCCTGCCGACGATCAGGTGCTCGGCGAGATCGACGGCATGCGGGACGCGCTGCGGCACCAGATCGGGACCACGCCGGCGAAATGGACTGAGGGACTCCGGAAGTTCCTGACCGCGGACGCCGTCGCGGCCTCGAACTCCATCGAGGGCTTCAAAGTGGCCACGATCGACGTCGAGGATCTGATGGATGGCGAGCGAGATGTCGAAGTCTCGGACGAGAACCGCGAGGAGACCCTCGCCTATCAGCGGATGATGACGTATGTCCAGACCCTCCACGATGCCGAGGACTTCAGCTACAGCAAAGGCCTGCTCAACGCTCTGCACTGGATGTTGCAGGGCCACCGTCACACCGTGCGTAAGCCGGCCGGGCGGTGGCGCCGGGGCCCCGTCTACGTCACCGACGCCCGCGACCCCAGCATCGCCGCCTACACGGCCCCGGACGCCGATACCGTCCCTGCGCTGACGCGGGAACTCGTCGACTGGCTCAACGCAGACGATGGCGCCCACTTGCTGGTGCGGGCAGCGATGGCACATCTTCACCTGGTGTCCATCCACCCCTGGGCTGACGGGAACGGGCGGATGTCCCGTTCGCTGCAGACGCTCATGATCGCCCGTGAAGGCGTTCTGGCCCCGGAGTTCTCGTCCATTGAGGCGTGGCTCGGCCGCCCCGGCAACACCTGGGAGTACTACCGCGAACTCGCCGACCGGGGTCCGACGTACCYTCCCGACCAGGACGTCTCCAGCTGGATCCGGTTCAACCTGACCGCCTACCACCAGCAGGCCCAGACCGTTGCGGGCCGACTCGAACGCTCCGGGCGAGTATGGCGCGCACTCTCCGAATTCGCCGAGACCACCGGTCTGGACGAGCGCGTGGTCACGGCCCTGCACGATGTGGCCATGGCCGGACGCGTCCGCCGCTCACGCTACGAGCATGCCGAGAGCCTGAGCCTGCAACAGGCGCAACGCGACCTCCGYGACCTCACCACCGCACAGGTCCTGGAACCGGTCGGCCGAACCAGAGCCCGTTACTACACGGCAGGCCCCCGCTTCCCTCAACCGGCGCTTGACATCGCACGCATGCCCATGACCTTGAGGAATCCGTACACCAGCTGACAGACAACCCACGGACCCGCCGCGGCCCGATCGGTGGTCACGCCGGACGGCGTCCGCCTCCAGCGCTTGAAGACCCCTCGACCTTCGTCAACCCTCGTTGCCGAAGGCGCGTCAGAGCCGCTGGCACAGGCCGGTTCCCCATCCGCGCAATACGCGGATCGGTGCCCCCGGTAGGAATCGAACCTACGACCTACCGCTTAGGAGGCGGTCGCTCTATCCACTGAGCTACGGGGGCGTCGCCCGGCGATGTTACAAGGGCGCGGGATGGGGTCTGACGCCAGGTGGGCGAGCCCCGACGGGCGCACGAGATCGCTCCGTGGGCCCCGGGGCCGCCCAGGAGCGGATCACGGAACCACGCAAGCCTACGCATCGGGACGCCCCGGCGGAAGTGCCGTCGGCCCCCAAGGCCGGCGGGGCTGCCGGTCGGTGGCCCGGACGAGGTGAGGTGTACCAGCTGACCGGCCCGGGCGCTGCGGCTCGGGGTGGTGCGGCGGGGGGTGTTCAGCCGATCTGCTCGGCCATCTCCACGAGCTCCTTGCAGCGGGGGCAGATCGGGTAGCGCTGTGGGTCCCGCACCGGCTCGAACTTGTACCCGCACAGGGCAGTCACGCGGCCGCCTTCGATGGAGGCGCGGACGATCTCCTCGCGGCGCGCGTAATGGGAGTGGTCGTCCCCCTCGTCACTGCGGGTGTCCGACGTCTCCGGCGCGATCTGAGTGGTGCTCATACTCTTGAGTGTAGGTACTCGCTCCGGTCTCRCCGACACACCCGTGCGGTGGGGGCCGGGCGCCGCGGGAGCGCGCGGCGCCCCGTATCGACTGGTGCCGCGGTAGTGGCCCCGGGTGGCGATGCGGTGATGATGTCGGCGGTGCCTGATGATGCTCGCTGTACCCCGCAGGGGGCTGGTCGTGTGCTGCTTCGGGACGGATGTCGGGCGCATCACTGGTAGGTGTTGCCCGGTTACGACACGAAGGGCCAGGTCAGAGCCTTGGTCAACAGTAGGTGCCCGAGCGGGTACCCTGGGTCGATGGGGAGTGGTTGGGTCCGTTGGTGACGGCGGGGATCGGCCATACCACACACCGGCACCAGGACGCAGAGGAATGTGGCTCCTCCTGTAGGGCGTTACAGCGTACTCTGGTTGCGGACGAAGGAGACCGGTGACTGGACTGATCGACAGTACCGAGATGTACCTCCGGACCCTGTACGAGCTACGGGAGGAGGGCATCACCCCGCTGCGCGCGCGCCTGGTCGAGCGCCTTCATGTGRGTGCGCCGGCGGCCAGTGAATCGACCGCGCGGCTGGCGAACGAGGGGCTCGTGGCCCTCGCAGATGACCGGACCGTGCAGTTCACGGAGAAGGGTCTGGTCAGGGCGACCGCCGTCATGCGTAAGCACCGCCTCGCGGAGCTGCTGCTGACGAAGATCATTGGTCTTGACTGGGCGCTGGTACACAACGAGGCGTGCCGCTGGGAGCATGTGATCTCGGATGAGGTCGAGGCCCGGCTGACCGTCCTTCTGGGTGATCCGAAGCGGTGCCCGTTCGGCAACGAGATCCCCGCCCCGCTGGAGACGGCGGAGCCGCCCGGCGCGGCCCCGGTGAGCATGCTCACCTCCGCCGAGCGGAACGGGGGCGGTCGTAAGGCCGTCAAGGTGAGCTGGATCTCCGAGCGTCTTCAGACCGACGAGAACGCGATGCGCACGCTTCGCGACGCGTCGGTTGTTCCCGGCGCCGAGCTCTCGCTGGACGCCCGAGGCGACCGGCTGTACATCGCCAAGCCGGGCGGTGAGGCGGAGGCGGAGATCACGCGGAACACCGCGGCCCTCGTCTACGTCGACCGCTGACCTGACGGCAGGGTCCTGGCGCGGCGTCTCCTCACGGCGGCCGCGCCAGGCGGCAAGTGATGTGATCACTGATTCTGCGCCGCCGCTGAGGCGGCCACAGCGTCGTCGATCGCCAGTCGTCCTCTCAGTCTTCGCAGCCATCTCCACCATCGGGCCGGGCCTTCGGGCTCGGCCCGATGGTTTTTCCGCAGAGGATCGTGAGATGCAGGATCGGCCTACGGAGCCCCCAGGCCATCGGGGCTCCCGGCACGCCGGGCCCTGACCACGGGGGTCTCCTGGGCCCGGCAGCCGGCAGCCGGCAGCACCACGCTCGCGCGCCCGGACCGGCGTGCCGGGGCTCTGCGGAGGGGATCAGGCTCCGGGGCGTACGCCGCCCTGGAAGGACGACCACCAGACGTCCTCGATGCGGATGACTTCGCCGGTCCGGGGCGCGTGGATCATCTGGTCGCCGCCGATGTAGAGGCCTACGTGGTACAGGTCCGCGCCGAAGAAGACCAGATCGCCGGGGATCAGCTCAGCGCGGGAGACGTGGCGGCCGGCCGTCCACTGGTCGCCGGTGTAGTGCGGGATCCCGACGCCGGCCTTGCCCCAGACCCACTGGGTGAGGCCGGAGCAGTCGAAGCTGTTCGGGCCTTCGCCGCCCCAGACGTAGGGCTTCCCGAGCTGGGCGTGCGCTTCCTGGACTGCGCGGGCGGCGCCGCCACTGCCCCCGGTGGGGGGTGGAGGGGCGGGCAGGACGGGGGCCGCGGCGAAGGTGGAACCTGCTGTCGCGACGAGGCCGGCCTCGCGGGTGAGACGTTCCCGTTCGGCGGCCGCCTCGCGGGCGGCCTGGGCGGCGGCCGCGGCTTCGGCGGCCTGGCGGGCCCGCAGCGCGGCCGCCTCCCGTTCGCGGGCCTCGCGCTCCAGTTCGGCCTGCCGGTCGATCAGCGTGTCCAGCAGGCCGTGCTGCTCGGCGGCGGAGGCCTCGAGGGCCCGGCGCTGTCCGGCCAGTGAGTCGACGAGGCGCTGGCGGCTGGCGCGGGTCTCGTCGGCGGTGTCCTTCGCCTCGGTCTGGTCGTGGCGGGCGAGGCGCAGATCGGCTTGGGCTGCCCGCTGCCGCCGGGACAGCGCGTCGACGGCGCCGGCGCGGTCGAGTGCCGTGCGGGGGTCGCCGGTGAGCAGGATGGAGAGCTGATCGAGGCCGCGTGAGCGGTAGGCGGAGGTTGCGAGCCCGCGGTGCCGGGCGGCCGCGGTGCGGACGGCCGTGTCGGCGGCTTCGAGGCGTTCGCGGGCCGCGGCGGCGGCGCGGTCAGCCTCGGCGAGGCGGATGCGTTCGGCGTTGTAGTGCTCGGCGGCCACGGACATCTGGTGGCCGAGTTCGTCGATGCGCTCCCGTGTCGCCGCGATCTGCTCGGCGACGGCTCCGAGGTCGTCGTTCTGGTCACCGCCACCGCCACCGCCGTTACCGCTGTCGCCGCCGTCGTCGCGGGGCTGCGGGCCGGGCTCGGCCCGGGCGATGCCCGCCCCGAGCCCGGCGGCGGGACCGGGGCCGATCCCAGTCAGAGCGGGCCCGACGGCCAGGACGCCGACCAGAGCGACGAGAGCCGGGCGCACGCTCCGTGAACCCCCGGCCGGTGTTACGGGCGCGCCGCGCGGATTCCTGACGGGCGCAGGGTTGTGCGCACTTCCGTCCTCAACATCCGATATACCACCTGACGTGGATGAATCGGGTGTAGATATGCCCGATTGGGGGATAGCGCTGGTCTCGTGGGGCGAGCTGCCGGCGCTATGCCAGCCCTCCGCCGGAACACCCGTCACGACGCCGCACCGTAACTCTGTGCAGTTGTACAGTCACGGAAGCACGCCGAACGACACGGAGGGTCTCGGAACGCCCACTGCGAGCCCATGCCTTGCGCGCACGAACCGCCCAATTAATCGATTTCACACGTCGGAAACAGGATAGACACTAGGACGGAACAGATCTTATCGACTCTTCGGCCGGAGGGTCCGGGACGAGCGCAGCGTGGCCGGGGACCGGGTAGCGCAGGTCCGCGCGGTGGGCGCGGGGGGAATGACAGGAGAGACATGGACGAATTGAGCTCGGGCGATACCGCGTGGGTGCTGATCAGTGCCGCGATCGTGCTCTTCATGACGCCCGGCCTGGCGTTCTTCTACGGCGGCATGGTCCGTGCGAAGAATGTGCTCGGCATGCTGATGCAGAACTTCTTCACCATCGGCATCATCAGCCTGGTCTGGTCGGTCATCGGCTTCAGCCTCGCCTTCGGCGAGGGTAACGGCTTCTGGGGCGGTTTCGACTTCTTCGCGCTCCAGGACCTGTCGGCCGGTGACGGCGCGATCCCCTACGTCGCGTTCGTCGCCTTCCAGATGATGTTCGCGATCATCACCCCGGCGCTGATCACCGGGTCGAGCGCGGACCGGATGAAGTTCAGCGCCTTCGCCGCCTTCGTGACGCTGTGGTCGATCTTCGTCTACTCGCCGATCGCGCACTGGGTGTGGGCCGGCTCCGGCTGGCTGTTCGAGCGGGGCGCGCTCGACTACGCCGGCGGCACCGTCGTCCACGCGAACGCCGGTATCGCCGCGATCGTGCTCGCGCTGTTCCTCGGTAAGCGGCGCGGCTGGCCGGGCGGCGACTTCCGCCCGCACAACGTGCCGTTCGTACTGCTGGGCACCGCCATCCTGTGGGTCGGCTGGTTCGGCTTCAACGCCGGCTCGGCGCTGGGCGCGAACAAGGTCGCGGCCTACGCGCTGATCAACACCCAGATCGCGGCGGGCGTGGCCATTCTCGGCTGGATCGCGATCGAGGTGCTGCGGGACGGCAAGGCCACCACCCTCGGCGCCGCCTCCGGCGCCGTCGCCGGCCTCGTCGCCATCACCCCTGCCTGCGGTTTCGTCTCGCCGATGGGCGCCATCGCCATCGGTCTGATCGCCGGTGCGGTCTGTGCGCTGGCCACGTCGATCAAGGGCAAGGTCGGCATCGACGACTCGCTCGACGTCGGTGCTGTCCACCTCGTCGGCGGTGTGCTCGGCGCGCTGCTCACCGGGTTCTTCGCCACCATCGACACCAACCCGGGGGCCAAGGACGGCGTGTTCTACGGCGGTCCCTGGAGCGTCGTCGGCGAGCAGGCGCTGGCCATCGGCGCGACCCTCGGCTACTCCGCGGTCGTGACCGCGCTGATCGCCCTGGCCATCAAGTACACGATCGGCCTGYGGATCTCCGAAGAAGAGGAAGAGCAGGGCCTCGACGAGGCGCTGCACGGCGAGACGGCCTACCGGCTCACCTCCATCGGCGGCAGCAGCAGCGGCCACAAGACCGTCGCCGCGGCCCGGGTCCCTGAGGAGGTCCAGGCATGAAACTCGTCACCGCAGTGATCAAGCCGTTCAAGGTCGACGACGTGAAGACCGCGCTGGAGGGTCTCGGCGTCCATGGCCTGACCATCTCCGAGGTGCAGGGATACGGGCGGCAGAAGGGCCACACCGAGGTCTACCGCGGTGCGGAGTACAAGGTCGATTTCGTCCCGAAAATCAAGATCGAGGTCGTCGTGGACGACGAGGCCGTGGACGACCTCGTCAGCGCGATCACGACGTCCGCACAGACCGGCAAGATCGGTGACGGAAAAGTCTGGGTGGTACCCGTCGAGGCAGTTGTCCGTGTACGGACCGGTGAACGGGGCTCGGACGCTCTGTAAACCGTGGAAAACAATCTGGGGGCGCGCCTGTCACGGCGCGCCCCCTTTTGTTTCGGCGCAGTCACCAGAGGCCGCGTCCGGCCGGTCGCTGGTCGTGGTGACGGTCCTGTCATCAGGATCGGCTTCGACCGGTCGCGGCCGGGAGCTCTCGGCTGCCTATCTGCGGACAGCGCGCCGGAAAGCGTGCGGGGAGTGCCAGGCTGGGGGGCTGGGGGCGACCAGAGGACCAGAACGGACAGGGGTGGCCGGTGGACGCGAGACTCCAGGCCCTGCGGGGCCGCGCGGATGCCTTTCCCGGAGTGACCGGGCCGGCGCTGCGGGCCGGCCTGACCGACCTCGCCGACGCCGCGCTCGCCGAGCTCGTCGGTGAACCAGGTCCCGGAACCGCCCTGCTCGCCGTCGGCGGCTACGGGAGGCGCGAGCCCGCGTTCGGCAGCGACCTCGACCTCGTGCTCCTCCACGACGGCCGCCGTCGGGACATCTCGGCGCTCGCCGACGCCATCTGGTACCCCCTGTGGGACGCCGGAGTCGGCCTGGACCACAGCGTCCGCACCGTCGACGAGGCGGTGTCCGTCGCCGACTCCGATCTGAAGGCGGCGATGGGTCTGCTCGACGCCCGCCTGGTCCGCGGCGACGCGTCCCTTGCCGAGAAGCTTGTCGAACGGGTCCGGTCCCGCTGGCGGGCCCGGGCACCGCGCCGGCTGCCCGAGCTGGCCGCCTCGGTCGCGGAACGCGCCCGCCGCAACGGGGAGGTCGCCTTCCTTCTCGAGCCGGACCTGAAGGACTCCCGGGGCGGCATGCGCGACGTCCACGCGCTGCACGCGCTCGCCGCCGCCTGGGTAGCCGAGGAACCGCCGGAGCGGGTCCGGGAGGCCTACCGGGTGCTGCTCGACGTCCGGGGGGAGGTGCGCCGGCTCGGCCAGGGCCGTGGGCAGGACCGGCTCCTCCTCCAGGACGGCGAGACGATCGCCGCCGCACTCGGCTACCCGGACTCCGTCGCGCTCTCCCGGGCCGTCGCCGAGGCGGGCCGCGCGATCTCCTGGACCTGGGACACGACGTGGTACCGGGTGGCGTCGGCGCAGCGGTCGAAGATCGGGGTGCGGCTGCGCAGACCGGTCCGCCGCCCACTGGACGAGGGCGTCGTCGAGCAGGACGGGGAGATCCAGCTGGCCCGGGACGCCGACCCCGCCAGTGACCCCGGCCTCGTGCTGCGGGCGGCGGCCGCCGCGGCGCGCACCGGCATCCCGTTCGGGCGCTACGCCATCGACCGGCTCGGCCAGGAGGCGCCGGAGATGCCGGCGCCGTGGCCGGAGGCGGCGCGGGACGACCTGGTCAGCCTGCTGGCGACCGGGGACGCGGCGATCGGGGTGCTGGAGTCCCTCGACCAGGTCGGGCTGCTCGTCCGGCTGATCCCCGAGTGGGCGGCGGTGCGCAGCCGGCCGCAGCGCAACCCCTACCACCGCTACACCGTCGACCGGCACCTGATCGAGGCCGCCGCGCGGGCCGCCACCCACACCCGGGACGTCGACCGCCCGGACCTCCTGCTTCTCGGCGCCCTCCTGCACGACATCGGCAAGGGATACCCGGGAGACCACACCGACGCCGGCATCGTGGTCGTGCGGGAGCTGGCCCCCCGGCTGGGCCTCCCTCCGGAGGACACCGAGGTCCTCCTCGCGATGATCCGCCACCACCTGCTGCTCACCGAGGCCGCCACCCGGCGGGACATCGACGACCCCGTCACTATCGAATCAGTCGCCACGGCGGCGGGCAGTGTCCGCGTCCTCACGCTGCTGCACCGGCTCACCGAAGCCGACGCGCAGGCCACCGGCCCGACCGCCTGGAACGCCTGGAAGGCGCGCCTCGTCTCCGACCTCGTGCACCGCGCCACCGCCGTGCTCGACGGTCGGGAACCGCCCTGCCCGCCGGCGCTCAGCGAGCGCCAGGCCGCCCTGCTCGCCCTCCCGGCGGACCTCACGGTGCAGGTCAACCCACTCCCGGACGACGCCATGTTCGAGATCGTGGTCGTCACCGCCGACGACCGGGTCGGTCTCCTGGCCACCACCGCCGGCGTGCTCGCGCTCAGCCGGCTGGACGTCCGCCGCGCCTCGGCCCGCAGCTCCGGCGGGCGTTCCCTGCTCCAGGCGGCCGTCGCCGCGCCGCACGGGGAGCGCCCGGACCAGCGGCGTCTCCAGGAGGACCTGCGTGGCGCTCTCACCGGCGACTTCGACGTCACGGCGCGCCTCGCGGGACGGGAACAGGACTACGCCGCGACACGCCGGAGGAACACACCCGGGCCACCGCAGGTCATCTTCGACGACTCGGGCTCGGTGACCGTCGTCGAGGTGCGGGCCCCTGACCGCGCGGGCGTGCTGCACCGGATCGCCCGCGCGCTCGCGGAGGTCGGCCTGGACGTCCGCACCGCCATCGTCGCCACCCTCGGCCTGGACGTCGTCGACGCCTTCTACATCGAGGACCCGGCCGCCACGGCAGGCCAACCATCCGGGCCGGAACCCGCCGCCGGAACGGGCTCCATCACCCGAACGGGCCAGTCGGCGTCGATGCTGAGCATCGAGCGGCGGGCTGAGGTGTCGTCCGCGATCCTGGCCGCTCTCACGGCGAACGAGGCCAGCGTGGCCTCGTAGCGGCCACGGCATGTGGTGGAGGCCGGAACGGTCGTCGGCCGACGACCGCAGACCACCGTTGGCCAGCCAGGATGGCCGGCGTGCCCCGAGGTGAGCGGGTGGACGGCCGCCCTTGGCTGCCCTCGGTCAGACGTGTCGCGCTCGGCACGGGAGGGCTGGGGTCAGGTCCGCCGACCGGGGCGCTATGATTGGGACGCACCTTCAGGAGGCTTCGCCTAGTCCGGTCTATGGCGCCGCACTGCTAATGCGGTTTGGGTCTACAGCCCATCCGGGGTTCAAATCCCCGAGCCTCCGCCCTTCGCGGTCGGGCCCGTCCACGCTGGACGGGTCTTCGACCAGGCACATCGCCATTGGTCTCTGGAAGCCCCGAGTTCTCACCACTGCTGGTGAGGACAGTGCGGGCGTCGCGTCGGACAGGGCTCGCAGCGGCCACCGTCTCCTGCCGCATGCTGACAGCGTCCACTCGCCGACCGGCAGGGGAGAACTGGTCGATCGCCCACGAGTCAGGCCACCTCGTCCGAGGCCACCATGACCAAGGGATCTCCCGTGCTGAGCGGGATCAGCATGAGGCAGTGGCGAACGCGTTCGCCGCGGACACTCTGCTTCCCCGCGAGATCCTCGACGTGGTCGACTGGGATCGGATCGCTTGAACGCTGCCGGGCTGGCTGATCTGCAGCACGCCACGGCTTCGACATGCCCGGGTCCGCGTTGCTCTCGTGCGCATGTTTGGGTGCAGGCATGACCACGTTCCGTATGGAGAGGTGACGGCGGATGCCCATCACGGCAGGACACATCCGGGCAGCCCTCATCGGCTACCTCAGTAGCCATCCCGGGGAGGTAAGCACCCTCACCCCGGTGCTCGGGCAGCTCGACGCGGGTGCTGACCTGGCCTCCCGTGCCGAGGCCCGCGGCCACGCCACCGCCGGCGCGATCCTGCTGGGCCCCGGCGGGGACGTCCTGCAGATTCACCACCGGGCCCTCGGCCGGTGGCTCCTGCCGGGAGGCCACCTTGAGGACACGGATGACTCCCTGCAGGAGGCCGCCGCCCGGGAGCTCTGCGAGGAGACCGGCATTCCCCGGGCCGCGGTGCGTTCCGTGGCCGGCGGGCCGGTGCACATCGACGTCCATCCCATTCCCGTGAACGTCGCCAGAGGCGAGCCCGCCCACCAGCACATCGATTTCCGGTTCCTCTTCCGGACCGCGGCCGACGTGGGCGACATCCAGGCCGAGGAGGTCACGGCGGCAGCCTGGAGGCCGGTCGACAGCATCACCGACGAGGTGCTGCGCCGACGCATCGCCACGGCAGGCCGCCGATCGTGACGGAACAGGGGTGGTCAGGCCTCAGGTCTCAGGTGAGGCGGGTGTCGTCCGCCCTGGTGTAGGGGCGGATCTCGGTGAGGCGCCGGTCGCGCAGCTTGGTCGTCCAGGCGGGTTCGGAGAGCAGGGCGCGACCGAGCCCGACGAGATCGAACTCGCCGCGGTCGAACAGGTCGAGCAGGGGAGCGAGGCTCAGCGACGGCGCGGCCGCCTCGTCGTCGCCGCGGAAGGCCGTCGGCACCCCGACGGAGCCGAGCGCGATGGTGGGAAGGCCGGTGAGGTGCCGGGTCCAGCCGGCGAGCGTGCGCGGTGAGCCGTCGAATGCGGGCAGCCAGTAACGGCGGGTCGAGACGTGCAGCGCGGTGACGCCGGCGTCGACGAGTGGAGTGAGCAGCGCGTCGAGGTCCGCGGGGGTCTCGGCGACCCGGGCGTCGTAGTGGCCGCCCTTCCACTGCGAGAAGCGGTAGATCACGGGGAGATCCGGACCGACCTCGGCCCGGACCGCCGCGACGACCTCCGCCCCGAGCCGGGCCCGGTTCGCCAGGGAGCCGCCGTACCCGTCGGAGCGGCGGTTCGTCTGCGGCCAGAAGAACTGGTCCAGCAGGTAGCCGTGCGCGCCGTGCAGTTCGACGCCGTCGAACCCGACCCGTCGGGCGTCGRCTGCCGCGCGGGCGAACGCGGCGATGATCGCGTCGATGTCCGCCGCGATGGCGGCCTCGCCGACCACCGTGCCGTCAGCCCGCAGGCCCGACGGGCTCACGACCGGCGCCTCCGGGTACGGCGGGGCGCCCGGGTCGCGGACGGCACCGAGATGCCACAACTGGGGCACGATTCGCCCGCCCACGTCGTGGACGGCGGTGACGACACGGCGCCAGCCTTCCAGCGCGTCGTCGCCGTGGAACCGCGGCACGCGGTCACTGCTCCCGGCGGACGGGTGGCCGACATAGGTGCCCTCGGTCACGATCAGGCCGAGGTGGGCGGCTCGCCGGGCGTAGTAGGCGGCGACGTCCTCGCCCGGTACTCCGCCCGGGGAGAACTGGCGCGTCATGGGCGCCATGACGAACCGGTTCGCGACCTCTACGTCTCCCAGGCGGAACGGCGTGAACAACGGTGCCGCATCTGCTCCGTCCAGGAGGTGGACGGGCAGCTGGGCGGTAATCGCCGAGGGCGCCGCGGCCGGTCCCGACGAGCTCGAAGCTCCGGACGAGCTGGCCGGTCCGGATGAGCCGGCGGTTCCGGGTGGGCTGGAGGTCACTGTCACATCAGGGTGCAATTCAGACGTCCACGCCGCTGTTCCGAACTGCCCTCGGTGCTGGAGTGACATCCCTCGCTACCTGGACGTCCAGCGGGCAAGATCGTCGGGGGTGTCCAGGTCAGCGGGGTCACCCGGGACGGGCACGGCGTCGACGAGGTCGGCGTGGGCCGCGAGGAAGCGCCGGGCGCCCTCGTCGGGACCGGCGAGGGCGATGGCCGCGCGCCACAGGTCCGGTGCCATGACGATCGGGTGGCCGCGGCGGTCGCCGTACCGGCCCATGGCGACCCGGCCGGGGCGCCAGGCGGCGACGACGGCGCGGATCGCGTCGCCGCTGATGCCGGGCATGTCGACCAGGAGCAGAACGATCGCGTCACACGAGGACGAGCGTGGGTGTGGGTGTGGGTGTGGGAGTGGGTCGGCGGCGAGCTCCAGCGCCAGGGCGAGGGAGCTGCGCAGCCCACGCTCGGGGGCCGGGTTCGCGACGCGCTCGGCGCCCGGCACCGCCGTCCCGGCGCGGACGACCGCGATGATCCGCGCGCAGCCTGCGTCCCGAGCTGCCTCGACGACCCGGTCCACCAGCCGCGCGCCGCCGATCCGCAGCTCCGCCTTGGGCGTGCCCATCCGGCTGCCGCTGCCCGCCGCGAGCACGGCCGCGACGACCCGGGCGCCGGTGCGTGGGCCGGGACGGGGCCCGGCGCCTGGGCCGGGACGGGGCGGCCCGGATCCGGTGGTGCCGGGAAGGTGGCCGGTCATGCCGGCAGGGTAGCGCCGTGACGCTGGCCGGCGGCTGGGACGGTCCCGCGCCTACCGGCGGCCCGCCGGCCAGGCCGGGTATCTCGCCTGTGGCCGACCCGCGACGGGAACGGGGCGAGGTGATCTCCGATGCGCGACGTGCTCATGGATCTTCATGCCTGGTGGCTGGCCGGGGAGACCGCCGGTCTGGCGACTGTCGTCGGCGCCTGGCAGTCCGCTCCCCGGCAGCCGGGTGCGGCGATGGTGGTCGGCCCGGGGGGCACGGCGGTGGGCAGTGTGTCCGGCGGCTGCGTGGAGGGAGCGGTGTACGAGCTCGCCGAGCAGTGCCGGGCGAACTCCCGCCCGGTTCTCGAACGTTTCGGGGTCAGTGACGACGAGGCCTTCGCGGTGGGCCTGACCTGCGGCGGCGTCATCGACATCTTCGTCGAGCCGGTGAGCCGGCAGTCGTTCCCGGAGCTCGGTGAGGTGCTCGCGGACGTCGAGGCCGGACGTCCTGTGGCGCTCGGGACGCTCGTGGCCGGGACGGCGGATGCCTCGGTCGGGGCCCACCTCATCGTGCGGCCGGGCGGGACCGCGGGCACCCTCGGCAGTGCGTGCTTCGACGCCGCGGTGCGGGACGACGCGCAGGGAATGCTGGAGCAGGGCAGCAGCGGAATGCTGCATTACGGACCGCACGGTGAGCGCCGTGGTGATGACAACTCCGTGTTCGTTGCGTCCTTCGCGCCGAAGCCGAGGATGCTCGTGTTCGGGGCGATCGACTTCGTCGCGGCGCTGGCGAGGGTCGGGTCGTTCCTCGGCTACCGGGTGACCGTCTGCGACGCGCGCGCCACTTTCGCCACGCACCGGCGCTTCCCGGACGCCGACGAGGTGGTCGTCGACTGGCCGCACCGCTATCTCACCGCGACGGCGGTGGACCCCCGCACGGTCGTCTGCGTCCTCACCCATGACCCGAAGTTCGACGTGCCGCTGCTGGACGTCGCGCTGCGGCTGCCGCTGGCCTATCTGGGCGTCATGGGGTCGCGCCGGACCCACGCCGACCGGGAACGACGGCTCCGTGAGCTTGGTTTCACCGACGGTGATCTGGCGCGGCTGCACGCGCCCATCGGCCTCGACATCGGTGGACGGACGCCGCAGGAGACGGCGATCTCGATCGCGGCAGAGATCGTCGCGGTGCGTCGTGGCGGGACGGGCGGTCAGCTGCGGGCGCTGGTGGGGCCGATCCACCATGGACGCGGTTGAGCTGCTGTTGCGGCCCGGTGATCTCCAATCCTGTGGACCTGATTCCTGTTAGTCTCCGGCCGTGCTGTTCGCCTTACGCTTTGACTTCCGTAATCCGGATCTAGCCGGTACATCCATGGCCGACCGTTACGCGGCGGCCCTTGACATGGCCGAGTGGGCAGACCAGCTCGGCTGCGTGACCATCGCGGTCTCGGAGCACCACTCCTCGCCGGACGGCTATCTCCCGAGCCCGATCCCGATGCTCGCCGCGATGGCCGCCCGCACGAAGAACGTCCGCTTCCTCGTCGCGGC
The DNA here is from genome assembly GCF_001854655.1 of Parafrankia colletiae. Lineage (GTDB taxonomy): Bacteria > Actinomycetota > Actinomycetes > Frankiales > Frankiaceae > Parafrankia > Parafrankia colletiae. Next base: position 149,027 of record NZ_MBLM01000108.1, read on the forward strand.
ACTGATCGCGCCGTTCTACGACCCGCTGCGGCTCGCCGAGGACCTGATTGTTCTCGACAACATCAGCAAGGGCCGTGTGGACCTCATTGTCGGAGCGGGGTACGTCCGCGAGGAGTTCGCGATGTACGACGTTCCGATGAACGAGCGCGCGAAGCGCGTGACAGATACGATCAAAACGCTGAAGGCCGCCTTCAGCGGAGAGCCGTTCGAGTACCGCGGCCGGACCGTCCACGTCACACCCTCGCCGCACCGCCCCGGCGGCCCGTCCCTCCTGCTCGGCGGCAGCAGCGAGGCGGCGGCCCGGCGTGCCGCGCGTATCGCCGACGGTTTCATCCCGGCGCTTCCGGAGATCTGGGAATTCTACCGCGACGAGGTCCAGAAACTCGGCCGGCCGGATCCCGGTACGTCTCCGGTCGGAATGAACAAGGTGGTGGCGCTGGCCGAGGACCCGGAGGACGGCTGGCAGCAGATGGCGCCTTACTTCTTCCATGAGACGAACGCGTACGGCGCCTGGCAGGCCGAGAACAACGTCGCCTCCCCGTTCCACTCGAAGTCCGGGCTGGAGCAGCTGCGTGCCGACGGGCAGTACCGGGTACTCACTCCTGACCAGCTGGTAGCCGAGCAGAAGGAGGCGCCGTTCCCCTTCGTGCAGTTCCATCCGCTCTGCGGCGGTATACCGCCGGAAGCCGCATGGTCAAGCCTGCGTCTTTTCGAGCGTGAGGTTCTGCCGAAGTTCTCCTAGAAGTTCTCCCGGCGTCGCCGCGCCGGGTTTCGTGACCCGAAACCCGGCGGCCGGTCGTGACAACGTCGGGTGCCGTCGCGTCGCGTGCCATCGCGCGGGGCACACCCGCGGCTGGCGCCGGTCGCGGTCATGACGGCCGGGGCCGTGGCCGGGCCGTGGGCGCGGTACCCGGCCCGCTCGGCGTCGCGTCACTCGGTGTCGTGCTTCCTGGCGTCGGGCCGGTCGCTGTCGCTCGTCCCGGTGCCGTCTCTCTCGGCATCGGCATCGGTGTCGGTGTCGGCACCCAGGTGAGTGGCCGCGTCGATGTCCGAGCGGTGGCCGTGGTTGTGGCCTCTGGCGTGGCCCGAGGGGTCGGGCATGACGTCAGGCCCCGTCCGGGCGCAGCGCACCTCGCCGGGGTGGGTCACCCGGCTCCTCGCCCGGTTCCGCCGGGCCGGGCCCCGCCCGACCTCACTCCGGGTGACGCGCGGGTCAGGCAGGCCGCGTAGCCGTCCTGCCTGGTAGGAGTGGCACAGGTCGCGGCGGCTCACAGCGGCGCGCCCGCCGGTGTCACGCGGACGACCCGGAAATCGGTTCCGACGATCCGCCCGTACATCTCCGCCGACATCGGCCCAGGAAAGGTTCCCACCACAGATGTGGGAGCGCCCGCCTCGTCGACCAGAACGACCGCGTAGGCGGCCGGCGTCGACCATCTCACCCGTAGGGCCTGCCGGGTCTCGTGCCAGCTTTCCTCGGACGGCGGATGAAGTGGGCTCGATGTGGTCACTTCCGCCTCGTCAGGACGAGAAATGATTCAGCTTTTTTGAAGGAATCAAACCGTTTCTTGTCGACGTTGCCGGCGGGGCCGGCGACCTGCCTGTTCCCTGTCATGTCCTGTGCTCCGGTTCGGCGCGGTGACTGCTGGACGACGTCCTCCCTCCCTGCGTTGACGGTCCCTGAAGACCGACCGAAAAGGGAGGGTGTGAGAGGCGTCATACTGCGGAGGGAAGATGCGACACAGAGCCACAGGAAGGCCGAATGCGGCTCAGGCGACAGAACCGGGTCGCATGGCACCATCAAAGCAGGAGATCAGCGGACGAACGGCGGCGGAGCGGGGGCTCGGTGTTGCGGATGCAGGGGTGTGACAGCAGTCAGACCGGTTGGAYACAGTCGGCGGCGAACCAGAACCGGGGATCCCGGGTGGACGATGTGAGGGACATGCAACCCCGTCTCGCCAGCCTGCTGGACGCCATCGTCCAGTACAGGAAGGCCGCTGGGCTCAGTCAGGCCCAGCTCGCCAACCGGGTGCGTTACCAACCGAGTTACCTCTCGAAGGCCGAGCGTGGCCTGCTGGGTGTGCCGTCTCAGTCGCTCGTGAGCGCGATTGACGCGGAGCTGAAGGCGGGCGGCACGCTCGTCGAGCTGCGGCGGCACGCCTGGCTGGAGGACAAGGGAGGTCAGGCGGGCGTGACCTGGATGGAGGTCTCGAAGGAGGTGGACATCACGGATCGCCGACAACTCATCGTCGGGGGCAGCGCCGCGGCGGTGGCGCCCGTCGCCGTCGCGTCCGCGACGCTGTCGAGCGCGTCGRCCGCGCCCGCCCCCCAGCCCGCGGCCCCGGTGGCTCCCGGAGTCCCGGCGCGGGTGCGCAACGAGCTGTCCGGGCGGTGGTGGACGTCCTGGCAGACCTTCCGGGACGGCGAGGAGATCCACTCCTCGCAGGAGGTCGCGGTGAGCCACACCGGCGACCATCTCACCATCGAGGCGGTCTCCCGCGGGCTGACCCTTGAGGCCGGCGGATATCTGTGGTCGGGGGAGCTGCGGCTCTTCGACAACGAGATCGTCATGGGCTGGTACGCCGCCGCTGACGGGCCGGTGCGGTCGAAGGGCACGCTGTTCCTGTCGCTGCACCCGCACGGCGACCGACTGACCGGGCGCTGGGTGGGGCTCAGCTACGACGGGCTGTTCATCGAGGGCTGGGGAACGATGGCGCGCTCGGAGGAGGTCTCGATCTCCCTGCTCGAACGTCTGCGGAAGCAGCACTCATGACTGCCCCGGAGCGGTCGCACCGGGGGCGGCCGCACCGGGGTGCGGACGGGCCTCGGTGCGGCGGCTGCCGGTCTCCGGGCGAGGAACCGGGCCGCCGTCACCGAGGTCGTCCGGCCACAGCTTGTCCGCCGGGCGGCTCAGCGTGACGCGCGAATCGACTCCCGCAGCGAGCTCAGTGTCGCCGCAATCGCCGTGGGCTCGTAGCCACAATGCGCCATGCAGTTGTCGCAGCGCGGGTCACGGCCCCGCCCGTACGAATCCCAGTCGGTCGTGTCCAGCAGTTCCTGATAGGACTTGGCGTAGCCGTCACCCATCAGATAGCACGGCTTCTGCCAGCCGTACAGGGAGTACGAGGGAATTCCCCAGGCAGTGCAGGCGAAGTCGACCTTGCCCTCGAGGAAGTCCAGGAACAGCGGCGAGTGGCTGATGTTCCAGCGCTCGCGCCGCCCGTCCGCGAACGCCTTGCGGAAAAGCTCCTGGGTCTCCTTGACCCCGAGGAACCTGTCCTGCTCAGGCGCCTTCTCGTAGGCGTAGGCGGGCGAGAGCATCATCCCGTCGACGTTGAGGTCGTTGTTCAGGAAGTCCAGCACCTCGATAACGGTCTGCGGGGTGTCGGTGTTGAAGAAGGTGGTGTTGGTGGTCACCCGGAAGCCGCGGCGCTGCGCATCCTTGATGGCGTCCACCGCCTGGGCGAACACACCCTTCTTCGCCACGGACTCGTCGTGCCGCTCCTCGAGACCGTCGATGTGGACGGCGAGCGACAGGTACGGCGACGGGGTCAGCTTGTCGATCTTGCGTGGCAGCAGCAGCGCGTTGGTGCAGAGGTAGATGAACTTCTTGCGCTTGACCAGGCCTTCCACGATCTTTTCGATCTCCGGGTGCATGAGCGGCTCGCCGCCCGCCAGACAGACGACGGGGGCTCCGCACTCGTCGGCGGCGGCGAGTGCCTGCTCGACCGGCATCCGCTGCCGGAGGACATCCGCGGGGTGCTGGATCTTGCCGCAACCCTCGCAGGAGAGGTTGCACGCGAAGAGCGGTTCCAGCTCCAGAGAAATCGGGAACTTGTCCCGACGTGCGATTTTCTRCTTCAGCAGATACATGCCGACCTTGATCGCCTGACGCCGCGGAATGCTCATGTTCACCCTTCCGGTGTTGATCTACGTTCGCCTTGTGGGTGGAGTCGCGATGCCGTGCCGCTCCCTGTCAGTGTAAGTAGCCGACTTATCTGATCCAGGAAAAATCCTTCGATGAGACTTACTTAACCGGCCGGCGAAGGATCTTCTTTCCGTCCTGTTATCCCGCAAGCCGCTCGGTCATCGGTTCGAGGCATCACGTACATCCACCCGGCAGGCGTCACGGCTGTATTTAGTCTCGGGCCGCGGCCCGTCGGAAGTCGGTCAGGAGCGTCGAGCCCGTCGAATCGGCGGACGTCCGACCTGYCTGCGTGCGGACCGGTGGAAGACCGTTTCCCGGCCGACCGGGCCGCCCGAAGCATGTCGCCTGCAACGACCGTAACAAGGCGATGGAGAAGCGGCGGCGCTCGATGGTGCCGGGTCATCGGGCCGATGAGGCACCGTGCCATCCGGCGGCGGGCCGCGGGCGGGCGATCGTCCGGTGCCGCTGGTCTGAAGTGCCCGGTCACAAGGCGCGTGGGTCACCGTCGGGGCAGAGGCGTCCGGCTGCGGACCGGCGCTGTCCGGCCAGCCAGCGCGGCCGTCGTCGATACCCCTACAGGGGGGCCCGACAGAGCAGGCTCAGACGACGGCGAGGGGTCTGCGGGGTGTATGCACGTTCGGCCCCGCAAATGCGACGGCTGCCGTCGGGGCGGGCCCTCGTGGGCCGTCCCGACGGCAGCCGGCCGTCACAGGGATGCAGTGGCGTCACATGTCGAGGCGGGACTCGATGGAACGCAGGCGGTGGCGAGCCATCGCGAGGTTCGCGCGGCCCTTGTCGAGCACCAGGTAGATGAACAGGCCGCGGCCGGTGTGGCTGCTGAGCAGCCTGATCAGGTGGTACTGCCGGCCGAGCGTGATGAGGATGTCCTCGATGGTGTCCTGCAGGCCCAGGTTCTCCATGGTGCGGATCTTCGACCGGATGACCTCGGTGTTGCCCGCGGCCGCGATCTCCAGGTCGAAGTTGTGGATGTTGCTGAGCTTGCCGAGGGTCATCCCGCTGGTGAAGTCGWCGAGCGCGACTCCGGTCGCCCCCTCGATCTCCAGTGATTCCTTCAGCGCGATGTCAACGCTGTTCATGTCGCCTCCTGCTTGGTTGCTGGCTTCGTCCTTGGCGGTCTTTTCGCTGTCCCCGTTGTCTTCGGCAGGTCGGTCCTCTCGTGCGAACCACCAGGTCCCGAGCTTTCTTCGCATTTCGCCCCACTTGAAAATGGGAGCACTCTCCGGGTCCTCGAGCGCCATGACGTGACGGCCCTCTCTCCCGGCAATGCCAACGCGCTGGTACCTGTCAGTACCATCTCACCAGAATTCGGGCGGATCCGACCTGTGCAGTTATGGAGCACTTCGCACAGTAGTCGTTGGCTGGGCTGACCAGGTAACACGAGTGTGCATATTGAGAGCTCGGTGGGATTGCTGTCCGAGATTCATAAGTGCAGGTCAGAGCAGTACCCGGATGTCGCTCGCCCTCCCGGTGAACCGCTGCCCCGGGCCTGCTCCAGGCCGGCGGGTCCTTCCGTGTGACGCCCGGCGGGGCGGGTTCGGTGACGTCGTGCCACGGCCTGTCGGGCGGTATGAGTCGTGGGCGGCCGAAGAGGACCACTCATGGCCCACATCGTTCTAGAACGCGGCGAGCTGTGCGGCGATCGTGTCGACGTCGGAATAGGTGACGCCGATGAGTCCGACCTGTTTCCAGCGCAGCACGTCCGCCCCGCCGCCGCCGACCGATAGCCGGAGCCCCGGTCCGGGCATGGAGATGCCGTACTACCGGACGACCCTGCGTTCCGTGTCCGCGAGGAGAGGAAAGCCGAGTGAGTGCGACCGGGCGAAGCCCTCACGACTGTCCAGACCCTGCGGGCTGATTCCCCACACCGGTACAGCGAGGCCGCGAAACACCTCGATACCGGCGGCATAGGAGCACATCTGCTTCGCGCACACCGGAGTGTTGTCACCGGGGTGGAACGCCAGGACCACCGGGTGGCCCCGCTCCTGGGAGAGGGTGAAGTCGGCGAGGGCTGCCGTTCCGTCGGCCAGGGTCAGGCCGGGGCGCGTGAGGTCGGGGGCCGGCTGTCCGACGGTGGGAGTGGCCATCTTCGGCGGACCTTCCGGGCGTGGCCCGCGCTGGCCGGGTGGGGGCCTGTCGAGCGGGCGCCGGCCGGGCAGGCGGCAGCCGGGCGAATCAGATCGGCCCGGGATCTGGGAGGTCTGGCGGAGGCCGCCCACAGCCATGACATCTTGCTCCTTACAGGTTGCGCGCTGCGCCCGGATCCGCCGTGCTGCGGCCGTGGACATTCTGCCGGGGGGCGGGTCGGGATACCCGTCGCGGGGCCGACATCGTCCTCCAGTTGGGGGACCAAAGGCCCGGTGGTCGCGGCGAATGTCCCCGGCCTGACCGGCGGGGATGCGGTCCGGTGCATGTTTCTGAAAGAATCTCCGGTCGGCCTTCAGCCGGCCCGCTCGGGGGCTCTGAAACCGGCGCGAGTCGGCACCTACGGGAAGGCAGGGGCGCCGGCACCGGAGAACAGCGGCCGGTTCATCGTATTCAGGCCACGTTTCCGGGCTGACCTGTGTCGCCGCGACCTTCGGTCGCCGCCGTTCTGGTTCTCAGCTTTCCCGGAGGCGGGATCTCAGCCGGCTGCGATGGCGCACGGGTGTCCGTCACGACGCGCCCGCGTGTGTCGGCAGAGGCCTCGGGTTTCGGTACTCCGGCCCCGGTCGAGTGTGGCCTCCGGGGCCGGAGAGATCTGTCGCGTTCCTGGAGTCGCGGCGATGCGGGCGATATCCCCCGCAGGGGCCGAAGCCGCTGGCGGCGCCAGCGGCACGCCGAGCCGGGCACCCGCTGGCGCTACTTTCCGTGACAGAAGGTGGCGGTGGTTCCCGCCCGACTCAGAGCGCGGCCGGCTCCGGCACGCCGCCGGTGCGGCTCAGGAGAGCGTCGAGATCGTAGTCGTACCAGCGGCGCAGCGGCGCCGGTGAGGTCGAGCGGCCCCATTCGTACATCCGGCGCTGCGCCTCGAACGAACCGTCGTGCCACCGGCGCAGGACGTCGCCGAGCCGCAGCGGCGCGGGTAGGAAGGCCGCCGAGCCGAGGAGTTGCGCCAGCTGGTCCACAGCCTGGCCGGGCGCCGTCCGGCCGCCGTCGACCTGCTCCATGATGGTGCCGAGCTGACGGAAGAGGTCCTGGAACTCGGGCAGGTCCGGGCAGAAGGTCCCCGGGAAGGGCGCGTCCGACAGTTGCTCGAACAGCGAGGGGTCGCCGCTCTCCTCGAAGGTGAAGTAGGTGCCGACGATGCGCGCGATCCCCAGGTTCCAGGCCATGAACCACACTTTCGACCAGGCCCGCCACAGGTCGAAGTCCCGGAACGAGACGTAGGAGCCGRCCACCAGCTGGTCGTTGACGTCCAGGATGGTCTGGTTGAGCTGCTCGATGGGCGCGAAGYGCTCGGCGGAGAGGTCGCCGTCGGCGAGCGCCTCCATGAGCAGCGGCGCGAAGGCGTAGATGACCTGCATCGTGTTGGCCATGCCGCGGGAGAACAGCGCGTCGACGGCGCCGGCGGCATGGCTCATCATCGCCCAGCGGTCGCCCACCGTCCGGGTGCTGGAGTACTGGGTGCGCCCAGTGGAGACCCACTCCCAGGTCGGCCGCGCGCCCTCGAACTGGCGGGCCACGCTGGGGAACCGGTCGAGGAACGCCTGCCACTCCTCGTCCGCGCGGGCCCCGGGCTGCTTCGGGAACCGGCGGGTGTCGAGGTTGAGCCCCACACTGCACAGCGGGTTGGTGGCGCGCTGGTGGTTGTCGAAGGGAATCACCCACAGCCAGCCGCCGTCGAACAGGTGGTGCAGGGTGCCCTGGTACCAGGGTGACGGCTGCCCGCTGGGCCGGGTGACCTCGTCGAACGGGGTGACGCCGACCATGTGGGTGAACAGTGTCCGCGAGTGCGTCCGGAACCGGCAGGGGTCGTCGCGCAGGCCGTACTGGTTCGCCAGCACGGAGTTCCGCCCGGACGCGTCGACGACGTAGCGGACGCGGATCCGTTCGTTGCTCTTCGTCACCAGGGTGGCCGCGGTGTCGGTGAACTCGACGTGGTCCACGAAGGTCCGCTGCCGCGGGTGCGCGCCGTGGCGGACGGCGGAGTAGAAGAGGTACGAGTCGATGTCCTGGCGGTGCATGTGCATCTCGGGCCCGTTCGGGAACTCCGAGACGCTACACTGAGTCACCTCGTCAGGGTTCTGGATCTCGCCCTCGTGGTGGTAGACGAAGCCGAAGTTGCGTTTCACGCCACAGGCCGAGGAGACGTGCTGGCGCACTCCGTCGAAGCTGCTCACATGGCCGAGCTCCGGTACGTCGAAGCGTTTGGACAGTAGTTTGAGAAGATAGGTCGTCTCCCCGATCGTCGATTCCCCCAGGGCGAATCTCGGGTGGGTTCCGCTGTCGATGAGTACCACGCTGTGGCCATGGCGGGCGAGGATGTTCGCCAGCGTCGAGYCGGCGATACCGCTGCCAAGAATGGCGACCGAAAAGTCGTACTCGCTCATTGCGCTACTCCCTGGACGCAGCCATTCGGAGATGATCAGGCATCTCGTTCCGTCTGCGGTGGAACGAGGGCCCGATCCCTTCATGATTGCGTACTGAACCACTCATCCGTCTGTTGGTCTAGATAAATGGGACATCAACGCCAGGTTGTCGGATGCCTTGCGGCTTTCGTGTAAAAATATGACGATTTGTACTTGAAGGGTAAATTATCGTGCTCTGTCAGGACAGTGTCCTTTTCCTGTCTGGACCCTGTCTGTTTGGCGCCGGCTGGCTGCGGCGTTGCCTGCCTCGCTGTGCAGGGCCCCGCCCGGGAGGGGGCGAGTGGGAAAGTGGAGGGATGGATCCGGTGACCCTTGCGGTGCTGTCGAGCGCGATCGGTGGCGTGGCCGAGGAGATGGGGACCCTGCTGGTCCGCAGTGCCTACTCGTCCAACATCAAGGAACGTCGGGACTGCTCCGCGGCGCTGTTCGACCTCGACGGCCTGATGATCGCCCAGGCGGCCCATGTGCCTGTACACCTCGGCGCGATGTACGAGTCGGTGCGGGTCGTCGCCGCTCGCGGCCCGGTACCCGGCGACGTGTGGGTGCTCAACGACCCCTTCTCCGGCGGGAACCACCTGCCGGACGTCACCCTGATCTCCCCGCTCGCTCTCGACGGTGAGGTGATCGGCTACGCGGCGACCCGTGCACACCACTCCGACATGGGTGGGATGCGCCCGGGCTCGATGCCGGCGGACTCGACCGAGATCTTCGCCGAAGGTCTGATCATTCCCCCGATCCGTCTGGTCCGCGCCGGGGAGTGGCARGCGGACGTCCTCGACCTCATCTGCGCCAACTCGCGGACGCCGGATCTGCGCCGCGGGGATCTGCGTGCGCAGGCGGCCGCGGGCGGCCTGGCCGCCACCCGGCTGACCGAACTCGCCCGCCGGCACGGGGCGTCGGTGGTGCTGGAATCGTTCGCCGAGGTGCTCCGCTACGGCGAGCGGCGCAGCCGTGCGGTGATCGCGAGCCTTCCCGACGGCGTGTACCGGGTGGACAGCGAGCTGGAGGGGGACGGCATCGATGATCGGGACATCCCCCTGCGGGTCGCGGTCGTCATCGCCGGCGACAGCATGACCGTGGACTTCACGGGCACCTCCCCGGCGGTGCGCGGCAACATCAACTGCCCGCGTGCCGTGACCCGCTCGGCCTGCTGCTTCGCGCTGCGGGTGCTGCTGCCCGACGACGTCCCGAGCGGGGACGGCACCTATGCGCCGCTGTCCGTGGTGACCGAGCCCGGGTCGCTGGTGGACGCCCGCCGCCCCTCCGCCGTGGTGGCGGGCAACGTCGAGACGTCCCAACGGATCGCCGACACCGTCCTCGCCGCCCTGCGCCTGGCCGTCGGTGCCGGCCGGGAGGGCCCGCCCCGCATCGGGGAGCAGCCGGGTGCCGTGGCGGAGATGATCCTGCCGGCGCCCGGGCAGGGGACCATGAACAACCTGATCATCGGCGGGGCCACCTGGACCTACTACGAGACGCTGGGGGGCGGCCAGGGCGCGTCAGCCCGCGGACCCGGCTCCTCCGGGGTGCACGTGGGGATGACGAACACGCTGAACACCCCGATCGAGGCGCTGGAACTGGAGTACCCGATGCGGGTCGAGCGGTACGAGCTCGCCGACGGCACGGGTGGGCCTGGCAGGAACCCGGGCGGCGCGGGCCTCGTGCGTTCGGTGCGGGTTCTGGAAGCGGCGACACTGTCCGTCCTGACGGACCGGCGGCGGCATGCGCCCGGCGGGATCGAGGGAGGAGAGGCAGGCGCGGTCGGCCACAACGACGTCGACGGGGCCCCGCTCCCACCGAAGGCGAGCCGAGACCTGCCCGCCGGTGCGGTGGTCACTCTCCGTACCCCCGGTGGTGGGGGGTGGGGATCGCCACCGGCGCCGTCATCGCCCGGCGCCGGAGATGCTGTCCGCAGTGGAACCGGTGCCTTCCGTGACGCTGACGGTGTCCGAAGTGGTGGCACTCACCTGGACGAAACGGACGGCTCGCCAGTTGGCGAGGGGCTGCTGCCTGCCCGCGAGACGTAGCTGTTCGACTACAGCAACGTGCTACCTGCCAAACGATCAGCCAAAGGTGTGATCGATAAATCCGTGCAATCGGCTGCGAAAGAGGCACACAGCGTTCACGATCGAGAGTGTGACCGACCCCGTCGCGGCCGGCGCCATCGCGGGTGGGATGGCGTCCGTACGCTCGCCACTCGCCCGGGCGTTCGACGGCGCGCTGGTCGCTGCCGGCGCCACGGCCGACGCCGGGGATCGGGTGGCGGCCTTCGTGGACCTCGTCCGGCGCTACCGGGAACCCGGCCGCCACTACCACACGCTCCGTCACGTGGCGGAGACGACCGCCGCCTTCCATCTGCTGATCGCCGCCGACCGGGYGCCGGCCGCCGGCGTGAACGTGCCGGTCTGCCTGCTCGCGGTGCACTTCCATGATGCGGTGTACGACTCACGTGCGCGCGACAACGAGAGCAGATCCGCAGACCTGGCCGGTGATGTTCTCGGTGGTCTCGGCTGCCCGGTGGCTGTGATCGCCGACGTGCGCCGGCTGGTGGAGGCCACAGCCGGGCACCACTCCCAGGCAGCAGACGAGACCTTCGTGAACGATGCCGACCTGCGGGTGCTGGCCCGCCCGGCGCCGTCCTACGACAGGTACGTCCGCAGGGTGCGGCTCGAGTACGCCTGGGTCGGCGGCGGCACCTGGGCCGCCGGGCGGGGCGCCGTCCTCCGGAACCTTCTGGACGGGCCGATCTACGCGACGGCCTGGGCCCGCAGGCTCTGGGAGCCGGCCGCCCGGGCCAATCTCAACCGTGAGCTGTCGGCCCTGTCGCTGGCCTGAACAGTGTCTCTGACCAGCACAGTGTCTCTGACCTGAACGGCGTTGTCTCTGACCTGAACGGCGTTCCTGAGCTGGACGGACTCCCCGACCGAACGATGTCCCCGGCCTGACGGTGGTCCTGGTGGTCCTGGCCTGATGGAGCTGCGCCCCCCGGTCCGGCGGGGTCGCCCGGACCCACCGGGGAGCTGGAACGGCGCCTCCACCTGCGCGCCAGCAGGGTGAGACAGACCCCGGCGAGCAGCGCCGCGCTCAGGACCGCCCCGGCGGCGAACTCGGCGGGGTCCGGTTCGAGCCCCGGCCAGATCAGTGCGAACAGCAGCAGTGAGCAGACGGCGCCAGCGCCGGCGGCCGACAGCGGGAGCCGGCGTGCCACCGGCAGCCCGAGCAGGGCGAGACCACCGAAGAGGCAACCGAGAACGGTCGCGGCGAGCAGCGTCCCGCCCACGGCGCTGACCGCCGCGGGTGGCATCCAGTCCGGTACCCAGGACCAGGACGTGCCGTTCCAGCGCAGCCGGGTGGTGCCGCCGGACGTCCTGAGGGGCGCACCCGGCCAGATCAGCAGGTGCACCAGACCGTGGGTGATGAGGACGAACCCACCGGCCCAACGCAGGCCGCGGGTCACCGCGACGGCTGCACGGCCGGCCTCGCTGCCGACCTCACTGCAGCGTCACCTCGTCGACGTCCGCCGGTGTCCAGCCTGCGGACGGGGAGCGGTCGGTGGGCCGCGCCCAGCCCGGCGCATGCGCCCAACCTGTCGGTTCCGTGCCGGTGGCTCCGGGACCGTCGGGGCCGTCGGGGTCGTCGGGCGTGCCGGTGGGTTCGGGCGGTGCGGCCGGGCTGTCGCCGGCGCCGGATCCTGCTCCGGTGGCGGCTGCGAGGACCGTCGCGGCGAGAACCGGATCCAGATCTGGCGGCACCGATCGCAGATCCAGCAGGCAGCAACCCTGCTCGACCCGTCCCAGCACGGACGGGCGACCCTGGCGCAGCAGCGCGGCGAGGCCGGCGTCGAGTGCGACGGCGGCGCTGGGCAGGCCAGCGCCGTGACCGCCGAGGCCTGTCCCCGTCCCGGCCGTGGCCCGGCGGGCGGCGCTGGGGGATCGGCTGGCGTCGTCGACGCCGTCCGAGCTGACCACCGCCCGGCTGCTCACCGCCGACGCGGGGACCCCGGAACCGCGCAGCCAGGACGCCAGGCGCTCGGCGCGGCTCCGCAGTGCCGCGGCGTCCGCGTGCAGGAAGTGGCGCACGGGACTGTCGCCGAAGCGCAGGGTTGCTTCCAGCGCAGCCAGCGTCAGCTTGTCGACCCGCAGGGCCCGGGCCATCGGATGGCGGCGCATCCGGTCGACGAGGTCGGCCCGGCCGAGAACGAGACCGCACTGCGGACCGCCGAGCAGCTTGTCGCCGCAGGTGGTCACGAGGCTGACGCCGTCGCGCAGCCAGGTCGAGGCGTCCGGTTCGCCGGGGAGTGCCTGGTCCGGGGTCAGCAGCCCCGAGCCGGGATCCCCGATCAGGGGCACGCCCCGGCGGGCACACAACTCGGCGAGGTCGGTCAGCACCGGTGCGGCGGTGAGCCCGACCATCTGGAAACTGGGCGGGTGCATCCGGAGCACGAAGCCGGTACGTGGTCCGATGGCGTCCGCATAGTCGCCCAGGGTCGTCCGGTTGGTGGTGCCTACCTCCCGCAGCCGGGCGCCGGTGGACATCAGCAGCTCGGGCAGCCGGAACCCGTCGGCGGTCTCGACGATCTCGCCGCGGCTGACGACGATCTCCCGGCCGCCGGCAAGGGCCAGGGCCGCGAGCATGAGGGCGCCGGCGTTGTTGTTGACGACATGGACGGAGCGGGCGGCCGGCACTGTCGCGGCGAGTGCCGTCAGCGCGGCGCTTCCGCGGCGACCGCGGCGGCCGGTCGCCAGGTCGAGTTCGAGGTCGCAGGTCGCGGCGGCCGCGTCGACCGCCGCCCGTGCCGCGGGCGAGAGTGGTGCCCGGCCCAGCCCGTCATGCAGCAGGATCCCCGTCGCGTTGATCACCGGGCGCAGACGGGCCGGGATCTGGCCCGCTGTGGCGAGAGCAGCGCCGGGGACGGACCCGCTCGGGTGTGCCGGCGCGGTGCCGGGGAGCACGCTGGACCGCCCGGCAGGCCGCCCGGTGAGCCCGGTCTGCTCGGTGGGTCTCGGGCGGTTCGGGGTTGGTTCGCTCGRGGCGAGGCGGCCAGCGGTCGGGTCACCTGGGACCGCGCGCGCCGTGATCACCCTGCTCGGTGTTGCGGGAAGGGTGAGGAACCGCGTGGGTTCGACGGACGGTCGGCCAGGATCGGCGATCACCTTGAGGGATGCTAGTCGTATCTGTGTGTGAATGAATGATGGCACTCCGTGGAGTGTGGGCCGGATGTGGCCTGGTTGTTGTCCTCTGCGCGGTTGCGAATCCGACGTCACGGACGGGTGCGGGGTACTGTGCGAAGAGAAGGGGAGTAGCCCCGCCGTGGCAACCCGGGTGTTCCCTGGCCGATGTGCACCGCCGCCCAGCGATGGGCGGGCGGGCCTGGGCCGGTGATGATCCCGGGTCGTGCGCGGTCCGGCGTGTCGACATACTGGCCCGTTTTTCGGGCCCGGCCGTCGGGCCTGACCTCTGTCAGGTGGGCGAGACCTTCGATCTGGCTGTCATGCCGGGTCGAAGGCGGTTCCCGTCACCGGCCCGGCCTCTGAAGAGAGGGATCCGAGCCCGTGAGTCTCACCGCCGTCCTCGTCACCTTCGCAGTGATCTTCCTTGCAGAGCTCCCGGACAAGACGATGGTGGCAAGTCTCGTCCTGGGCAGCCGCTTCCGTCCGCTGTATGTCTGGGCCGGTGTCGCCGCGGCCTTCGTCGTGCAGGTGACGCTGGCCGTGGCGGCGGGAAGCGCGCTGTCGCTGCTGCCGTCCCGAGCCGTCGACGGGGTCGCGGCGCTGCTCTTCGCCCTCGGTGCCGTGCTCGTCCTGCGGGAGGGCCGGGAGAGCGGAGGAGACGGCCCCGGCGTGGAGCCGGACCAGTCGGAGGCGTCCCGAGGGCCCGGCGCCGGCGCCGGCGCGGTCAGGCCCGTACCCGGAGCCGGTAACGAGGCCGGAGCTGGAGACGCCGGAACTGGAGACACAGCTGGGACCGCGACGGGGACCGGGCACAGGGCAGGTGCGCGGGCCGAGGCCGGCGTCGGCACGGCGGTCGTGGGCTCGAAGGGGAAGGGCGTCGCCGGATCCGCGGGCGGCGGCGCTGACCGCTCGGGGTTCCTGCGCGTGGCCGCGACGTCGTTCGCGGTGGTGTTCATCGCGGAACTCGGGGACCTCACCCAGTTCTCGACCGCGAACCTCGCTGCCCGCTATTCCGCGCCGGTGGCGGTGTGGCTTGGCGCCGTCCTCGCGCTGTGGACCGTCGCGGCAATGGCCATCGCCGGCGGGCGTGGGCTCCTTCGTGTCCTGTCGGTGCGTCTGATCACGCGGATCGCGGCGGTCGCCTTCACTGTGCTGGCGTTGATCTCGCTGGTTGATGCCATCCGAGGCTGACCGGGCTGACCGGGCTGACCGGGCTGGCCCGGCGCCGCCCTGAGCCGGCTGAGGGCCTGCCGGCAGAATCGGGCCATGACCCCGCGCAGGCGAGTCGGCCCGTGGCAGCCGGCAGCACCGGATCTCGACATGTCGGCTCTGGCGATCGACCAGCCCAGCCGGGGCACCGGCGGCCGGCGGTCGGAGGGCCGGCAGCCGCGGGTCGTACGCGGAACCGTCGAGAACCTGAGTGCGGCCCTCGCCGCCGGCGACCCGGATGGAGGCGGCCTGGCCGGTGCGACGATCGATTCCACCGTTCTCGCCGGCACGCGCGTCCTGGGGGGTGAGGTCGCGGGCCTGCGCCTGCGGGACGTCCTTGTCGATCAGGGGGTTCTGGCCGGTGTCGTGATCGACGGCGGCGGTGGCACCCGCATCCAGATCAGGGGCGGCCGGGTGTCCGGCACAGTGTGGATCCGGGGCGAGTTCCACGACCTCGTCCTGGAGCAGGTCCGCGCGGACGGGGTCACCCTCCGGTCGTGCCGGCTGCACCGTGCCCGCTTCACCGGCTGCGATCTGTCCGGTCTCGACCTGACCGGGACACGGCTGGATCACGTCCGGTTCGAGGACTGCAACCTCGACGGGGCGGTGTTCACGGAGGTCACGATCACAGCGGCCGCCTTCCACAGATGTCGCTTCGACGGCGCTGTAGGAGTGGACGGGCTCGCCGGCGCGGAGGTCGATGCGGACAGTGTGATGACACTCGTCGGGCCGATGGCTGCCGCCCTCGCAATTTCCGTGGTCTGACTGTCACCGGCCATACCTGGGCGGGTGGCGTCGGATGCCCGCCTCCGCCGCGGCGCCGCCAGGGTGGCAGCACGGAAAACGGGCGGTGCACCAGGAAAGCGGAGCGGCGCAACGGTGCGTCTCCATAGAAAAAGGATGATTCCGCCCTGCTGGGAGGCCTCCCGACGGTCCGTGCTTATATCGGTGCGTCGATCGCGCATGTGACGATGCGGACACGAAGAGTGTCAAACTTGCCCTGTTTCGGGGCGAGTGGTGACGGGTCCGCCGGTGGAGACAGCGGAGGGAACGGCGACGGGATGATCATGGAGGAGGGCGGCTGCGGGGCCTGGCAGCGCGTGCCCGAGGACATTGTCATGCGGCTCGACGATGTGCCGGGAGCCGCGTACGAGGTGCCCAGTGAGGTGACCTGCGGGCTGCAGGAGGGTCACCCCGACAGCCACATGGCCGTCCTGCAGGGCTGGGGGAACGAGGAGGTGTGGCTGTCCTGGTCCGCCCCGAGGACCGTCACGGCCCCCGGATGCCGGGCGGAGGGGATGACCTGCCTCCTGCCCACCGGGCACCAGGGACATCATCACGTGATCATGGCGGACATGGTGGAGGACGAGGGGCCCTACTGGGTCGCCGACCGGGCCGATCTGGAGGCTCGGCGGGCCGGTGTGGCGAAGGGCTGACCGGCCGGGCCCGCCTCCGGGGCAGTCGCTGCGCTACGAAGGCTCGTCGAACACCAGGACGACCTCTGTGTCGCTGGTGAAGTCCCGCAGGCGGGCTTCGGCCGGCACGGAGGCGAGGGCATGCCGCAGGCCACCCGCCGTGGTCCCCTCGGCGGTGATGACCGTGATCCGCGTCCCGTCCGCGCCCCCGGGCCGGGCTGCCGGCCTGAACGGGCCGGCCTCGTCGCCGGGGCCGGCCGGGTCGGCCTGCCCGGCGAAGCTGGCTTCGGCGTCGAGGAGCGCTGATCGCCGGGCGGAGTCGAGCGCGAGCAGGTGTTCGATGATCCGGTGGACCTCGTCCGCGCCGAGATCGGTGGCGGCGGAGATCCCGGGCCCGGCCGGGGCGATCCGGAGCCGCACCACCGGCCCTTCCTCCCACTCCTCCCACTCACCCGGCTCGGCTGGCTCGGCTGGCTCGTCCGGACCGTAGGTGGCGAAAGCGCGGTAAGGACTGTTCTCCGGCTCGCTGCGCAGCAGGTCGTCCTTGGTGTGGATGTCGTGTGCGTTGCGGGTGGCGCCGCCGTACGCGTCGGGTCGTCCGGCGCGGTACCACTCTGCGTCGGGCTGTCGTCCGGTCGGTGCCTCGCGCGCGTGGGGCTGCCCGGTCGAGGCGGCGTGCATGGCCGCGCGCCGCTCGTGGCCCGGGGGACGGGGAGTGGCGGCAACGGTGACGGCAGCGCCATCCACGCGACCGACGAAGATCGTCACCTCGCGGGGCATGGGCGCCGGGTGACGCAGGGGCAGGTCGGCAAGATCGTCACTCGGTGTGGTGTCTGGGGTCGGTCGGGACATCGCGTGGTCCTCCTCCGCGGCGGGGAGATTGCTCGATCGCCGTTTGCGGGATGACGGTCTCACGGTGATTCCGGAGGTAACACCCCGCGCGGCGGGGAGTTTCTCGTCGAAGAGCTCCTTCATTCCTCCGGGTATGTCGCGGTGATCCGGCGCGATGGTGGAGAAGAAGCCGGACAGAATTCGACCCGGGCGCGGTTCCGACCACCCTGGTTCGRCTATCCCGTCGCCCCATGTAAACCAGGCTGCTGCAGGTGGCGGGTCCGCGCCATTGCGTCGGCCACGGAGCCCGATTGCGTCGGAGCGGCCCGCCGCCGACGCGCCGCATGACGCGCGCCGCGTGAGACGGCATGATCGGAGAACGGGCCGGCGAGCGGGCGGAAAGCCCGATGCCGGAAAAACCGTGACCTGGGTTCGGTGTGAGCTCGATACCCCCTGGGTAGAGGCTGCATTACCGCGCTTGTCCGGAGCGCGTGGCGCCGCGGGAGGCAGGCCGGCCGGGCTTCCCGCCTCGCACCGTCGTCGCGGCCGACCGGAGCCATGGTCCCCAGCGTGCGTGTGGAAGTGACAGGTCGAGACGCCGTCGTCGTGCACCCGGAAGGCGAGATCGACTACTCGTCCCTGGAGCCGCTGCGGGAGGCGTTGCTTGATGCGCGGATCGCCGGAGTCCGCGAGATCATCGTCGATCTCCGGCAGGTCAGCTTCCTCGACTCGCAGGGGCTGGCCGTGATCCTTTACGCGCATCAGCGGCAGCGGTCCGCCGGCGGGCGGCTGGTGCTGCGCAACCTCAACGAGAACGCCTACCGCCTGCTCGACGTGACGAACCTGACCACCGTGATCGATATCGACCACGGTTCGGTCACGCCCGTCCAGACCCGTGGGGGGCTCGCGGGTCAGGCCGGCCCGCGGCCCGGGGTCGCCCGCCGGTAGGAGACATCGGTGATGTACCGGTGGAAGCCCAGGCCGGTGTACAGGCGCACGGCGGGCACGTTGTCCTCGTCCACGAAGAGCATCACCGTGCCGAGGCCGCGCCCGCGCAGGTGTCGCAGGCCGGCGACGGTGAGAAGCCGGCCCAGGCCCGTTCCCGCCGCGCCCGGGGCCACTCCGACCACGTAGACCTCGCCGATCGGGCCGGCGGATCCCTGCCCGGCCCCGGGCGGCTGGTCGCCGGGCGCCGGCGTCGGGTCGTCCGGGTGCACCTTCGTCCAGTGGAACCCGACCAGGTCTCCGTCCCGCTCCGCGAGGAAGAAGCCGGCTGGGTCGAACCACGGCTCCGCCTCGCGCGCACGCAGATCATCGGACGTCCAGCGGCCCTGCTCGGGGTGGTCGGCGAACGCCGCGGTGTTGACCGCCAGCCAGGCCGCCTCGTCCCGGCCCACCTCGAACGTGCGAAGCGTCACCCCGGCCGGCAGCACCGGTTCGGGGAGATCATCTCCGCTGGCCGGGGGCTGGTGCCCCGCTCCCGGGGCGGCGGTCGGGAGCAGGGGCCGGCGCAGCTGGAGGAGTACCCGTGCCCGCTCGAAACCGGTGCGTCCTGCCAGCGCGGCGGCGGCGGGTGAGTCCCCGTGCGCCCAGATGTTCAGGTGGGACGGGCGATCCGTCGCCCGGGAAAGCTCGCGGACGAGCGCCGTCCCGACTCCGGCACGCCGGTGATCCGGGTGGACCACCACTTCGGCCTGGCGCTCAGCCGCATCACCGCCCACGGCGGCGAACCCCACCACGGACGATCCCTCCCACGCGACCAGGTGCCCCGCGCCACCGTTCGCCGCCCCCGGGCGGAGGGTGAGCCGGACATCCTCGGAGACGCCGTTCCCGTCCGCGCGCTCGGCGGCGGCCAGCAGGTCGTTGATGGCGGCCACATCGTTCGCGTCGAGTGCGCGGAGCCAGCTCAGCGAGGTCATCCGTCGACGTTAGTGCGTCCGGTGGGGTCGTTCGGCGCGGTTCGGGGACGTCCGCGTGCGCTCATCTGACGCGGCGGGCATCCGGGCGCGGCTCCGGGGCCGCGCCAGCCATCAGCCCCCGGCCCGCGGAGCCCTGTGGGCGGACGTCAAGGTGATGAGCGTGGGCGAGGGGCCACCCCGGAGGTGCCGTGGGACCTGCGTGCCCAGGGCCGGATCGATCTCGCCAGGTGACCGGCAGGTTTCGCGGCGGGCGACGCCCCGGAGCGTATCGCTGTGCGTGGCGGAAACGTGGGTCTGGGACGGCCCGTCCGGGCCCCGGACGGGCCCGGACATGCCGGGAGGGCCCGGCAACCGTGCTCGACGGCCACCGGACCCTCCAGGTACGCGCATCCGGGGGAAAACCTCGGATACGCCGCCGTGCTGTCCGTGCGGGGTGCGCGCCGCGTGTGATGGGAACCGCGACGCGACGTGCGGAACCGGTCAGACGCGCTCGGGGGAGCGGATGTCGTCGCGGTCCATGCGGTTGGCGGACTCGGGCAGCGGCGAGATCGGCGGAGCCACGAACTTGTAGCCGACGTGGCGGACGGTTCCGATCATCGCCTCGTGCTCGGGGCCCAGCTTCGCGCGCAGCCGGCGGACATGCACGTCCACCGTCCGCGTGCCTCCGTAGTAGTCGTAGCCCCAGACCTCCTGCAGGAGCTGCGCCCGGGTGAAGACCCGCCCCGGGTGCTGCGCGAGGTACTTGAGCAGCTCGAACTCCTTGAAGGTGAGCTCGAGGGGGCGCCCCCGCAGCTTGGCGGAGTAGGTGGTCTCGTCGACGGAGAGGTCACCCGATCGGATCACTCCGGCCTCGGCGGTGYCGCCCGCCGCCGCGACCCGGCCGATGGCCAGCCGCAGCCGGGCCTCGACCTCGGCCGGCCCGGCGCTGTCGAGCACCACATCGTCGACGCCCCAGTCCGCGGAGACCGCGGCGAGGCCGCCCTCGGTGACGAGGGCGAGCAGCGGCGTGGTGAGGCCGGTGGTGCGCAGCAGGCGGCACAGGCCTCGCGCGATGACGAGCTCGCGCCGGCCGTCGACGACGATCACATCGACCGGGGGTGCGTCGAGCAGTGCACTTGCCTCCAGCGGYGCGACACGGACCGTGTGTGTGAGGAGGCCAAGGGACGGGAAGGACTCGGCCGACGGACCGGGGGCGTTGGTGAGCAAAAGGACGACGCTCAAGACGGCTCCTCCAGGTGCGGTGTGTGTTGGGGCAGCGTCGACCCAGGCGATCCTTGTCTCCGGTGTCCCACGTTCCACGACCGTCATGGGCATGAAACGAGTACCGGTCTGTGGGGAGGATAGCGGAGTGCCCTACTCCGCTCCTACTGTCTATCGACTTCTTCCCACCGCAGACGCTGAGATCCTGGCCACGGAGCTGCGGAATCGTGTTCCCGTGGTGACAGACCCGGACGCCGTCTGCGTCGTCGTCGCCCACGGCTTCTCCGGATCGATCGGGCGGCCGGCGCCGCGTGCTGTAACAGAGGAATTGCGTCGGCACGTGAGTGTGCTGTCGATGGACCTGCGTGGTCACGGTCGATCGACCGGCAGTTGCACTTTCGGGGACCGCGAGGTCCTCGACGTGGATGCTGCGGTGGGTGAGGCACGTCGCGTCGGCTACCGGAAGGTGGTCACTCTCGGGTGGTCCATGGGTGGTGCCGCGGTGGTCCGGCATGCCGGATTGGCCTCATCCGGGGTGGCGGTGCACGGGCATCGGCTCCGGCATCGTCCTGACGCGGTTGTCTCGGTCAGCGCGGCCAGCCGGTGGTTCGTCCGCGACACGGCGCCGATGCGGCGGGTGCACTGGTTCGCCGAGACGGCGTCCGGACGGGTCGCCGCCCGCCTCGCCCTCGGGGTCCGCATCGCGGCGCAGGCGTGGCCGGCCGTCCCGCCCTCGCCCGTCGAGGTGATCGGGCGGATCGCACCGACCCCTCTCCTCATCGTGCACGGCGACCGGGATACGTACTTCACTGAGGAACATCCGCGTGCGCTCGCCGCGGCGGCGGGCCCGTCCGCGCAGCTGTGGCTGGTTCCCGGCTTCGGGCACGCCGAGGCCGGGGTCGTCCCGGGCCTGGTCGACCGGATCGGGGCGCACCTGCCCGATCTGCTCGCCGGACGTCCGGAGTGGGCCGACTGCGCGCGGCGGTGGGCGGGGGAGACCGGGCTCCCGCCGGCCGGGCGAGGCAGGCCGGCGCCGGGCCGGGTGTTCCAGGTGGGGCACGACGAACGCGAGGAGTGAGGTCGGGCCGTGGCACGCGTGGTGGTCAGGTACTGGGCCGGGGCCCGTGAGGCGGCCGGTGTCGAACAGGAGCCGGTGGACGCCGCCACCCTCGCCGGCGCGCTGGACGAGGTCACCCACCGGCGTGGCGAGAGGCTCGCCACGGTGCTGCGGAGGTGCGCGTTCCTGCTGGACGACGAGCCGGTGGGCCGCCGTGACCCGGCCACCGTGCCGCTGCGGGAGGGCGCGGTGGTCGAGGTCTTACCCCCCTTCGCGGGGGGATGAGCGTGAGGTGCCGGCGGACGCCTGCGCGAAGCGGTCGACGACGGGACACGTGCGGGTACACCGGGCCCTGGTTCCGCGGACGATCGCCCGTGGCAGCATGGTGCCGTGCCTAGACCCGAGCCCGGTTCGCCCGGAGTGTCCGG
Source organism: Parafrankia colletiae (assembly GCF_001854655.1). Classification (GTDB taxonomy): domain Bacteria; phylum Actinomycetota; class Actinomycetes; order Frankiales; family Frankiaceae; genus Parafrankia; species Parafrankia colletiae. The sequence continues at coordinate 170,768 of NZ_MBLM01000108.1, forward strand.
CTCGCCGGACGCGGCCCGGCCGGCCGGCACGGCCACGCCCCCGGTCCCTGGTGGGCCCGGTCCCGCGTTGCTGGGCTCGGCGGCGGTGGGCGCGGCGATCGCCGCGCTCGTCACCGGTGCTTCGTTCGCCGCGGTCGCGGGCCCGTGGGCGCTTGCGGGTGTGCTGCTCGCGGCCCAGTCCTCGCTCGCCTGGGCCTGGGCGCGGGCGCTCGGGGCCTCGGCGGGCACCGTGGCACTCGTGGCGGCGAGCGCGCTCGCGGGCGATCTCGCGGTGCTCTGGCCCGGCGGCGATGACGACGGGCGCGGCGGCCACGGCTACGACGACAACGGCATCGGCACGGTGGCCGGGGTCGTCGGGGTGTCCCTCGCGGTCACCGTGCTCTACCAGCTGGCCCGGCGTCAGCGCCCGGGCGGGGCTGGTCCGCCCGGTGGGAGTGCCGCCGCGGTTCCGGCGCATCGTGGCGCGGTTCCGGCGCATCCGACCCTCGTGCCTCCGCATCCGGCCGCGCAGGTGGTCATCCGGCCCCTGCGGGCGGCTGACCGGGTGAGCGGCGACATGGCGGCCGCCCTGGGCGGGGTCACCATCGCCGCGTTCCTCACCGGCTTCCTCGTGCTGCGGGCCGAGGCGGGTGCCGAGCATCCGCCCGACAGCATGGTGATCGCGGGTCTGCTCGGCGCCGGCACCGCTGTCCTGGTCGGCCGCGCGGTGATCGCCCTCCTCGGACCCGCCGCCTCCGAACCTGCCGCCCACGACACCGTTGTCTCCGACGGCACCGGTGTCTTCGTCGATCGCGCCGGCTCAGGTGAGCAGGCGCCGACCGGGCCTGCCGCGTCCGCGGGCCGGTTCCGGTTCCGCGCTCTGGCGGGCGCGATGCTCGGGGCGGCGGCCGGCACCGGCGCGGGCGCCGTCTTCGGCGACCTGACAGATCTCGGCGTCCCCGCCGCCGCCGCGCTCGCCGCGGCCGGAGCGGTGGCGGCCGCCTGCGCGATCCCGGTCGGGCCGGCGTTGCCGACCGGGTCCCCGCCCGTCGTGCCGGCGGCCGTTCCGCTGGCCGTGTCCGCATCGGGTACGTCGGCGTCGGCAACCGGTCTGCCGGCCGGCTCCGGGGCGGTCGGTGTCCCTGCCGGGCGCTGGTCGGGCGCCGGGGCGGGGCTGCTGCTCGGCGTCCTGATCCCGCTCGCGTTGGCCGCGCCGATGGTGTATCTCGTCGGTCGGCAGCTCCCCGGATGAGCCGGGGTGCACGGCGCGGCCTCGTCATCTTCCTCGTGACGATCCTCCTGGCGCTGATCGTGCTCGGGGTCCTCGACCGGGTGGCGGCCCGGGTGGTCGCCGACCAGATCGCGACCCGGGCGCAGACCTCGCAGAACCCGGCCGAGCGGCCGGATGTGTCCCTTGGGGGTTTCCCGTTCCTGACCCAGGTCGCCGCCGGCCGGTACCGCGACGTCGACATCGAGGTCCGTGGCTACGAGCAGGACGGCGTCCGCATCGACCGTGTCGGCGCCCAGCTCGCCGGCGTGCGGCTGCCGCTGTCGGACGTCCTGCGTGACCAGGTGGATCAGGTGCCGGTCGACCGGGTCGACGCCCAGGTCGACCTGACCTTCGCCGACCTGAACGCCTACCTGGCGACCCAGGAGCCCCAGGTGCAGGTCAGCCCGGCCGACCAGGGGATCCAGGTCGCCGGGACGGCGGAGGTGCTGGGCACCAGGTACCCGGTGTCCGGCACCGCCGACATCGGCGTCTCGGCGGACTCGGTCACCTTCACCCCGCGGGACCTCACCGCGAGCATCGGGGCGGTGATCCCACCGCAGCTACTGGAGCCGGTCCGCGCCCTGCTGACCATTCGCGTGCCGATCACCGGGCTGCCGTTCAACATGGCGCTGCAGTCCGCCGTGGTCGGGCCCGACCGGCTCACCTTCACGGCGGGCGGCCGTGACGTCCTGCTCGACCCCAATCTGGCGACGGGCGTGACGACCGGCGGGTCCGTCGCACCCTGACGTCGTCGCACCCTGATGTCCCGGCGGGCGATCCGCTGTCACGGTGGGTGCCTGCTTCGGGCGTCTTCGGTGGATTTCCGTGGGGCGGGAAGCTCCGGGTGCTGTCGCGGCGCTGCACCTGGCATGACCGGGCTGTGGGTTCTGCTGGCGGCGCTTCTCGCGGCGACGGCGATCGGTCTGGTGACCACGCGCCGGGGCGGCGGGTTCCGCGCTGCGCCGGGCGGGCGCGGAGATCGGCACGGAGGTCCCAGTGGAGTGTGGTCACGTCTTCCCGGTCGGCGCGGTGCGGCGGAGGATGATCCCATGAGTGCGGACGGGCGGGATCTCACCGGCGAGCTGGCCGCGCTCGGCCAGGTGCCCGGCGAGGTCGCGACGCTGCTGCAGTTCTCCACGGCCTTCTGCGCACCGTGCCGGAGCACCCGGCGCATGCTGGCGGAGGTCGCCGCGGTCGTGCCCGGGGTACGGCATGTGGAGGTGGACGCGGAGTCGCACCTGGAGCTGGTGCGGCGCCTCGCGGTCCGCAGCACCCCGACCGTGCTCGTCCTCGACAGCTCGGGCACCGAGGTGCGCCGGGCGAGTGGCGCGCCGCCGACGCGGGCGGCGGTGATCGCCACCCTGGCCTCGTTGGGCGAGATCTTTCCGGGAGATCCACAGTCGGGTCCAGATGGTGATTCGGTGGATCTGTCGCGTAAGGGTTAACACAGCTGTGACGTTCGCTGCTACCGTGACACGCACCATGTGCGACACCCAGCTGGTCAGACGCCGCGCGGTCGATCTCTGCCGCGTCCGCAGCTGCCTGTGTTGCGTTTCCTGACCGTGCGCTGACGTAGGTCCCCGCCCTCGTCCACCGTGTCCACAGCCGTTCCGGGGCGTGCCCGGTCCCGTCCGGCTGCCCGAAACCGCCGCCGGCCCGAAACCGTCCCACGTCAGGAGAGCAGCGTCATGGTGGACCCACGGGGGCCGCGGTTCGCCGCGGCGGTCACCGTCGTCGTGCTCGCCGCCGCGATCATCACGGGAAGTCCCTGGGTCCTGCTCGCGCAGGCCGCGGTCTTCGCCGTGGGCTCGCTCGCCGGGATCCGCCACGCCCCGTACGGGCTCGTCTTCCGCTACCTGATCCGGCCCCGGCTCGGTCCGCCGGCCGAGATGGAGGCCGAGGCACCGCCGCGGTTCGCGCAGACGGTCGGCCTGATGTTCACGCTCGTCGGGGCCGTCGGTCTTCTCGCCGGGGTGCCCGCCCTCGGCTACACGCTCGCCGCGTTCGCGTTCGTCGCCGCCTTCCTCAACGCGGTCTTCGGGCTCTGCCTCGGGTGCCGCATGTATCTCGTCCTACGTTCCATCACCGCGAAGGGAGTACGCGCATGAGCCGCGAGACCGCGCTGGTCAACGCGACCTGGGTGGAAGAGCACGCAGGCGACCCCAAGGTCGTCCTCGTCGAGGTCGACGAGGACGTGTCGGCCTACGACCGGGGCCACATCCCCGGCGCCGTGCGGCTGGACTGGAAGTCCGAGCTGCAGGACCCGGTGATCCGGGACTTCGTGAACAAGGGGCAGTTCGAGAAGCTGCTGTCCGAGAAGGGCATCGCGAACGACGACACCGTGGTGCTGTACGGCGGCAACAACAACTGGTTCGCCGCGTACGCCTACTGGTACTTCGTCCTGTACGGCCACGAGCAGGTGCGTCTGCTCGACGGTGGCCGCAAGAAGTGGGAGCTGGACGGCCGCGAGCTGACCGTCGAGGTCACCCCGCGCACGGCGACCAGCTACACCGCCGCGGAGGCGCGCACCGACATCCGCGCCTTCCGTGACGAGGTCATCGCCGCCATCGGCGAGAAGAATCTGGTGGACGTCCGCTCGCCCGACGAGTTCTCCGGCCGGCTGCTCGCCCCGGCGCACCTGCCGCAGGAGCAGTCGCAGCGGCCCGGGCACGTGCCGACCGCGAAGAACATCCCGTGGGCGAGGACGGCGAACGAGGACGGCACCTTCCGCTCGAACAACGAGCTGACAGCGCTCTACTCCGAGGCCGGCGTGGACCTGACGAAGGACACCATCGCCTACTGCCGGATCGGGGAGCGCTCCGCCCACACCTGGTTCGCGCTGCACGAGTTGCTGGGCCTGGCGAACGTCAAGAACTACGACGGTTCGTGGACGGAGTACGGCTCGCTCGTCGGCGTGCCGATCGAGAAGGGCGCCTGATCATGTGTGGTGCTACCCGTGGCGGACCATCGGTGGAGGGAATCGACGTGGCCAAGGAGACCGTGATCCAGGGGGTCGTTGTCCGGGACGGCGAGCCGGTGTCGACCGGTTACGCCCGCCTGCTCGACTCCGGAGGTGACTTCACCGCCGAGGTGCCGCTGTCGGCCACCGGCCAGTTCCGGTTCTTCGCGCGCCCCGGCGAGTGGACGGTCCGCGCGCTCGTGCCCGGCGCGACGGGGGAGCGCAGGGTCGTGGCGCGTCAGGGTGAGCCGGTCGACACCCAGGTCGACGTCGCCGCCTGATCGGCACGCGGGCCTGAGCGCCTGACGACGGCCGGGTTCCGGGGAGAGCGCTCTCCCCGGAACCCGGCCGTTTCGTTTTCCCGCCCCGCCCCGCCCCGCCTCGTCTCCGCCTCGCCCCGCCTCCGTCACGGGTCCGCCTCCAACGCCCCGGCTCGTCGCCTCCGGGCTGGAGTCGGGAAACTGTCACAAGGTGACACTTGTCCATCGCAGGCGTATATTCGTCCTGGACGGAGATGTCCGGATGGTCTTAATCCTCCCGGTATGAAACGGATGCCGGGAGGGATGGCCGTCGGGACCGGCCTGGGGGGAAGGCGGCGTGGTGGCGGCGGATCAGGCTGAGGGCCTGCGCGAACGGAAGAAACGACGCACCCGCCAGACGATCATCGAGGTGGCGCACGAGCTGTTCCACACGAAGGGCTTCGAGGCCACGACCCTGGAGGAGATCGCCGCCGGCGCGGACGTGTCGGTGCGCACGCTGTTCCGCTACTTCACCGGGAAGGAAGCGATCGCGCTCGCACCGCTGGACGAGATGGGCGATCTGACGGTCGCGGCACTGCGTCGCCGGCCGGCGGACGAACCACCTCTGGCCGCCCTGCGCGCCGCGGCCCTGAGTGCCTGGGCGCTGATGTCGCCCGACGGTCAGGCGCTGCGGCACTATGCCGACCAGCTCCTGCCGAGCGAGCAGGCCTCACCGCTCGCCGGCGCGGTGCTGAGCAGGCTCATCGTCATCGGTGACCGACTGGCGATGGAGCTCGTCGACAACGAGGGGGCGGTCGACGAGCCCCGTGCCCGTGCCGAGCCGTCGCCTGACATACCTGACACGCCCGAAGCGCTCGCCGCGTCCGTGGCGGGGCCGACGGCGCGGTTCCCGGCGCCCATCGCCGAACTGGACGCCCAGCTGACCGTCGTCCGCTTTCTCAGTGCCATCCAGGTCGCCATCCGTTTCTGGTGCGGCTCGGGCAGTACGGATCTGTCGGCGCTTCTCGTCGTCGTCGAGACATGTCTCGACCGGATCTTTCCGAGCCCCTGATTCATCCGTAGTCGACCCTGCCCTATCGATCCGTCCCGGGACGGGCCGCGAACCGAGGTGGACGTTTCGTCGTACATGTCGGTGGGCCCGCCGGGTGGCCCCARCATTCAACTTCAGATGCAGGCTGGTTCCGCAGCCGCATTCGCAGGAAAGGGTGCGCGAACTTCCCATGTCCATTTCCGCGCCAGCGTCCGAGTCCGCCACGAGGTCCCGGCACTCCATTCCCGCGCAGGCTGTCGGCGGCACCGCCCCCAGGCGGGCCGCCGCGGGCACCGAGGCCCACGACAGCGGGGATCCGCTGGTCGGAACCCTGCGTCGGGCCGTTGACCACCTGCTTTCCCGCCAGGACGAGGCGGGCTGGTGGAAGTTCGACCTGGAAAGCAACACCACGATGGACGCCGAGGACCTGCTGCTGCGCGAGTTCCTCGGTATCCGCACGGAGTCGGTCACCGACGCCTCGGCCCGTTTCATCCGTTCCCGTCAGCTGCCGGACGGCACGTGGCCGCAGTATTTCGGTGGCCCCGGTGAGCTTTCCATCACGGTCGAGTCGTACATAGCGCTGCGCCTGGCCGGTGACGAACCGTCCGCCCCGCACATGGAACGTTGCGCGGACTGGATTCGCCGGCACGGCGGAATTCCCGCGACGCGGGTCTTCACCCGGGTCTGGCTGGCGCTTTTCGGCTGGTGGCGCTGGGAGGATCTGCCGGTGCTGCCGCCCGAGATGCTGCTCCTGCCGGCCCGTGCGCCGCTCAGCATCTACGCGTTCGGGTCCTGGGCCCGGCAGACGATCGTCCCGCTCACGGTCGTGTTCGCGCTGCGCCCCGTACGTCCGGCACCGTTCGACCTGGCGGAGCTCTACGCCGAGGAGGCCACGTCCGACCGGTCGGGGACCACCCCGGCGCCGTCCACCCCGTCCTCCACCACGCCGGCCCGGGCGGGGATCAGGAGGATCGGCTGGAAGGACGTCTTCCGCTGGGTCGACGCCGGGCTGCACCGCTACCAGCACCGGCCGATCGGCCCGCTGCGTCGGCACGCGCTGCGGACAGCCGAACGCTGGATCATCGAGCGCCAGGAGGCGGACGGCTGCTTCGGGGGAATCCAGCCGCCGGCCGTGTACTCGATCATCGCGCTGCGGCTGCTCGGCTATGACCTGACACACCCGGTGCTGGCGGCCGCGCTCGACGCGCTGGAGGCCTACACGGTCACCCTGCCCGACGGCGCGCGGATGGTCGAGGCCTCGCAGTCCCCGGTCTGGGACACGGCGCTGGCCGTGAACGCGCTCGCGGAGGCGGGCGCCGTGACCGGGATCGGGGCGGACGACCCGGCCCTGCTCCGCTCGGTCGACTGGCTGCTCGGCCAGGAGATCCGGGAGCGGCGCGGCGACTGGCGGGTCAACCACCCGGATCTGCCCGCGGGCGGCTGGGCGTTCGAGTTCGAGAACGACACCTACCCGGACACCGATGACACGGCCGAGGTGCTCCTCGCCCTGCGCCGGGTGAACCACCCCGAGCCGGAGCGGGTCGAGGCCGCCGCCGACCGCACCGTGGCCTGGCTGTTCGGTCTGCAGTCCAGCGACGGGGGCTGGGGGGCCTACGACTCGGACAACACCAGCACGCTCGTCTACGAGATCCCGTTCGGTGACTTCGGCGCGCTGACCGATCCGCCGTCGGCGGATGTGACCGCCCACATCGTCGAGGCCCTCGCCGACCTGGGCCTCGCCGACGACCCCCGGACCCAGCGCGGGGTGGCCTGGCTGCTGGATCACCAGGAGGCGGACGGGTCGTGGTTCGGCCGCTGGGGGGTGAACCACCTCTACGGCACCGGTGCGGTGCTGCCCGCGCTGGTCGCCGCCGGTGTGGCCCCGGCCCACCCGGCCGTGCGCCGGGGGGCGCGGTGGCTGCTGTCCCACCAGAACCCCGACGGTGGCTGGGGCGAGGACCTGCTGTCCTACGGCGATCCGGAGTGGGTCGRCCGGGGGACGTCCACCGCGTCGCAGACGGCGTGGGCGATGCTCGGGCTCCTCGCGGCGGAACCGGGTGCCGAGATCTCCGCGGCACTCGCCCGGGCGGCCCGCTGGCTCGCCGACCAGCAGCGCCCGGACGGCAACTGGGACGAGGAGGAGTTCACCGGCACCGGCTTCCCGGGGGACTTCTACCTCAACTACAACGGCTACCGGCTGCTCTGGCCGGTTCTCGCCCTCGGCCGTTACCTGCGCACGAGTCGGTAGGGGCCCGGAGGGCCGGATCCACCGCGGATCTACCGCGGCGCCTCCCGGGGGGCGGGCAGGTCGCGGACGGGGGCGGCGCCGGCCGCCACGTCGAACGGAATGCTGGTGGGGACAGCGAAGGCCATCGGACCCACGGTGAAGTGCCGCAGGTCGTTGTCGGTGGCGTAGGTGGCCGCGGCGCTGCGGTCCGGAAACGGCGCGACCACCCGGCGGACCGTGCGCCGGCCCGCTCCCTCGAACTGCACCACGGCGAAGAGCATCTCGGACTCCGGCATCATGCGATCATGAAAGCGTATCCCGATGGCCGGGAGAACGTGCCAGGTCGTGTGCTGTCAGTGGTCCGCTGTGTACGTGCAGCAGGACGTCCCACGCTTCGCGCATGTGCGTCGGGTATGTGCAACCCAGAGTGATGTCCGGGTGAATGTCAGTACACGAGCGCCTGGGCGCCGTCGGCGAGTGCTTCGCTGACGAACACCGCCGCACCGGCGATGCGCACGCCCTCGATCACGTCGTCCGGGCCGATCGAGCGCCGCGCCGCGCACTGCGTGCAGAGCGTGACCCGGCCGCCGGCCAGGACGGCGTCGAGCAGGTCGGTGAGCGGGGCGGACTCCGGCAGCGTGAACTCGGCGGCCCGGCCGGGAAGAGCGAACCAGGCGGACTCGCCGGTGAGCCACAAGGAGACGTCCACCCCCGAGGCCACGGCGATGGAGGCCACGGTGAAGGCCTGGGAGYAGCGTTCCGGGGCGTCGGAGCCGGCGGTCACCTTGACGACAAGCGATCGTGTCACGCGCCCAGTGTGCCCGTCCCGCGCGCGCCGTGCGGCCAGGCCCGCCCGCGACGCGAACGTGCCCGGCCGGGCACTTCCGGGACGGTGGCGGCAGAACGCGGCCGCGGTCGTCCTAGGCTGTGCTCCGTGCTGCACTACTTCATGAGCGGCCTGCTGGTGGCGACGGCGATGCTCATCGCCTGGTTCTCCGGCTACGCGGTCTACAAGTTGTACGGGGGCCGGCGCTGAGCCGGCGGGCGAGGAGCGGAGCACCGATGGGAACGGACCGGACCRGCGACACGGGCACGGTTGCGGCGGCGGCCCCGCCCGATCTGCACGCGAGCCTGCTGCCGTTGGCGTTCCTGGTCGGCACCTGGCGCGGCGAGGGCGTCGGGGGCTACGAGGGCCTGGAGTCGTTCCACTACGGGCAGGAGATCACCTTCGCCGCCGACGGGCGCCCGGCGCTGGGCTACGTGTCGCACACCTGGTGGGCCGACGAGCCGAGGGACGGGCGCGAGCCGGGCAGTCCGCTCGCCACCGAGACCGGGTTCTGGCGGGTGCAGCCGCCGTCCGGCGATCCCGGGCCGGACGGCAGTGCCGATCTCCGCCCGGTCGTCGAGGTGACGCTGGCGCACCCGTTCGGCATCGCCGAGATCTACGTCGGCACAGTCGCCGGCACCCGGATCGACCTTGACTCGAATGTCCTGATCAGGACGGCGACCGCCCGGGAGGTCACCCGGTCGGTGCGGCTGTACGGCCTGGTCGAGGGCGGTGACCTGGCCTACGCGATCGACATGGAGGCCGGCGGCAAGCCGCTGCAGTCGCACCTGTCGGCCCGCCTGCAGCGCGTCAGGGGCTGAGCGCGGCCCAGACTCAGGTGGGGCGGGCTGCGCTGCCGGCGTCGGCGGCGAGCTTGGCCCGCCACGCCCGCTCACGCTCGATGGCACCGGCGAAGCCGAGGGCGATGGCCGGGTCGAAGTTGTCGTCGGCGTACGAGCCGACGCAGCCCAGCAGCCGGTCGATCTCCTCCGCGCTGACCGCCGTGAGCGGGACCTGCCCGGTCAGGAAGATGTCGCCCACCCGGTCGATGGAGAAGTGCACGCCGTAGGTGCGCGCGTTGCGGCCCAGCAGGAAGCCGTAGGTACCGGCGGCGTTCTCCGCGGGGGCACGCATGAAGAACGCCTCCACGAGCAGGGTGTGGTCCTGCACCACCAGCCAGGTCATGGTGCGCAGCTTGTGCTCGCCCTCCAGGGCCACCAGGAAGGCACCGGTGTCGGCGTGCTCGTAGGACACGCCGAGATCGTCCAGCGCGGCCCTGATCACGTCGTCGAGCCGGGTACGTTCGGAAACGTCGATGGGTGCCGTCATGAGCAGGGATCTCCCCGGGGGGCGGTGCGGGTCAAGCCGGTGGGCGGCGGGCAGGGGGGCCGGCGGCCCCATCGCTGACGTTAGCCGGCCAGCGCCCTCGGCACAGCTGTGGCCGCCGCCTGGTAGCTCGCGAGGACGCCCCGGGCGGTGGCGCTCCAACCGAAACCGGCGGCCCGCGCCCGGGCGCCGGCTGACAGGTGCCGCCGCCACCGCTCCTCGGTGAGGATGCGCTCCAGCGCGTCGGCGTAGTCCGCCGGGTTCCAGCCGTGGACGAGGACGCCGGACGTCCCGTGCTCGACGGCGGTGCACAGCCCACCGACGGCGGCGGCGACGACCGGGGTGCCGCACGCCTGCGCCTCCACCGCGACCAGGCCGAAGCTCTCGCTGTGGCTGGGCACGACGACCGCGGTGGCCGCCCGGTACCAGTCGGCGAGCTGCTCCTGTGGGACCGGGGGCTGGAAGTGGACGATGTCGGCGATGCCCAGCTCCGCGGCGAGTTTGACCAGCGAGTCGGGGCGCTCGAGGCCGGAGCCGCTGGGCCCGCCCACGACGACGACCGCGAGCCGCCCGCGGCGGCGCGGGTCGCGGTGGATGAGGTCGGCCGCGGCGGCGAGCAGGACGTCCGGTGCCTTCAGCGGCTGGATCCGCCCGACGAACAGCAGGATCTGGGTGTCGGGGTCGAAACCGAGTCGCACGCGGGCCGCCCGCGCTCCACTGTCCGGCCCGCGGTCCGACGCACCCCTGTCGTCTCCGCCAGGGGGCCGGGGACCGTCGGGGCGGAAGACGTCCAGGTCGACGCCGGGGGCGACGACGTCCACCCGGCTCGGCGCGGCGCCGTAGAGGTCGGTCAGGTGACGGCGTTCGGTCTGCGTCGAGGCGATGAGGCGGCTCGCGCTGTCGATCACCGCCTGCTCGCCGCGCAGCCGCAGCTCGGGTTCCGGGCGGTCGCCGTCCGCGAGCGAGGCGTTCTTGACCTTCGCCAGAGTGTGCGAGGTGTGCACCAGCGGGACGCCCCACCGCCGGGCCACCGAACGGCCGACCTGCCCGGACAGCCAGTAGTGCGAGTGGACGACGTCGAACCAGCCGGCCTCGTACCCGGCCTCGGTACGCAGGACGTCCGCCGTGAACGCGCACAGCCAGGCGGGCAGCTCGGCGCGGCCGATGTCCTCGTACGGGCCGGCCGGGACGTGGCGTACCGTCACTCCCGGAACGATCTCCGCGGTGGGTGGGAGACGGCTGCTCACTGCGCGGGTGAACACCTCGACCTCGGTACCGAGAGCGGCGAGCTGGCGCGCGAGTTCGATGATGTAGACGTTCATCCCGCCCGCATCACCGGTTCCCGGCTGCTCCAGCGGTGAGGTGTGCATCGAGAGCATCGCCACCCGCGACGGCTTCCTCAGCCGGACGCCCTCACCACGGGCCGGCGGCATGCCATCGACCAGGTGCACCAACCACCTCCAGAACGGGACCGACGCGACGAGACCAATGTGAACCGGACGTGACAGTCATCGCCAACGTCGACAACGCCGGGCGGTGTCCGTCCTATGCCCGCCCGGCACACTCGGCACCAGCTGTTTGTGCCCGCGCCGAGTGGGTGCCATTCCGACCGACCCTGCGCGACCAGGGGATTCGCGGCCGGTGTTTTGAGGAGGGTGTGAGCGGAGTGACAGTGGCGCGGCGCCAACCCCGCCTTGCCGCCGGTCGGGCGCGGGCCCTGGGGGTGCCCACCCGGGGCACCACGGCACCCAACCGGTTGCGGCGGGTCGACCGGTGGCTGGCCGCCGCCGCCTGGTCGCCGCTGCGCCGCGCCGCCGACCCGCTGGTCGTGGACGTCGGCTTCGGGGCATCACCGGTCACCACGGTCGAGATGTACGAACGGCTGCGCCCGGTGCGGTCCGACGTGCGGGTCGTCGGCCTCGAGCTCGCCCCCGAACGGGTCGCCGCCGCGCAGGCCGCCGCGCGCCCGCCCGGGCTGCTGTTCGCCCTCGGCGGGTTCGAGCTGGCCGGGCACCGCCCGGTCGTGATCCGGGCGATGAACGTGCTGCGTCAGTACGACGAGCGGGCCGTCGGGTCGGCCTGGGCGGCCATGGCGGGACGGCTGTCGACCGGCGGGATGCTGGTCGAGGGCACCTGCGACGAGATCGGCCGCCGGGCCTGCTGGTTCACCCTCGGGGCGGGCGGGGTCCCGGCGACCCTGACGTTCTCGGCGCACCTGCCGAGCCTGCTCCGCCCCTCCGACCTGGCGCCGCGGCTGCCCAAGGCGCTGATCGCCCGCAACGTGCCCGGTGAGGACGTCCACGCGCTGCTCGCCGCGTTCGACCTGGCCTGGGAGCGGGTGGCACCGCGGGGGACGTTCGGACCGCGCCAGCGCTGGATCGCCGCCGCCGCGCTGCTGCGGCGGGAGGGCTGGCCCGTCCTCGAGGGCCCGCGCCGGTGGCGGCTGGGGGAGCTCACCGTCGCCTGGCCGCCAGGGCCTCGGTGAAGACGTCCAGCATGCGCCGGTCGAACAGGACGAACCTGGCCTCCGTGACGGTGGTGGTGGTGGTCAGGACGGCGTCGAGCGCGATGTCGGCGGCGTCGCGGGCCGGCCAGCCGTAGACGCCGGCGCTGACCGCGGGCAGGGCGAGGCTTCGGGCACCCAGCTCGTCCGCCACCGCGAGTGCCCGCGTGTAGCACGAGCGCAGCAGCCCGGACCGGTCCTCACCGGTGGTGTACACCGGGCCGACGACGTGGATCACGTGGCGGGCCCGCAGGCGCCCGGCCGTGGTGGCGACCGCCTCGCCGGTCGGCAGGCCACCGGGGAGCGTGGTGGCGCGCAGTTCGCGGCAGGCCGCGAGGATCTCCGGACCACCGGCGGCGTGGATCGCGCCGTCGACCCCGCCCCCGCCGAGCAGCGACGAGTTCGCGGCGTTGACGACGGCGTCCACCGCCTGGTCGGTGATGTCACCCTGGACGAGCCGGACGGTGATCATGCGGCCACTGTACCGAGGGGCCCGCAGGGCGCGTGGCCGCTCGGCCTGGCCTGGCGGTCGCTGTGGCCTGTCGGTTTGCCAGCGGTCAGCTGTCTGCGATGCGATGGGGGACGTGGCAGAACTTGTCGTGCTCGGGTTCAGCAGCAGGAACCAGGCGGAGCGGGTCCGGCAGCTGGGCCGCAGGCTGTCGCGGGCGGGCATGGTCGAGCTCGCGGACGAGGCCGTCGCCTGGCGCGACGAGGCGGGCCGGGTCCGGGTGCGGCATCCGGCCAGCCGGTTGAGATCCGCGGCCGTCAGCGGGGCGGTCTGTGGCGCCGCGGTCGGCGCCGCCTTCCTGGCGCCGGTGGCGGGCCTGCTGGTCGGCGCGGCGGGCGGCGCCGTCACCGGCCGCCTGGTCGCGGGCGAGACGATGGACACCGCCATGGTGCGGCGCGTCGCCGGATGTCTGCAGCCCGGCCGGGCCGCCGTCTTCGTCCTGGTCCGCCGGTCACGGCCGGGTGTCGTCGAAGCCCTGCGGGACTACCGGCCGATGGTGATCAGAACCTCGATGCCCCGGGACCGCGAGGAGGCGCTGGTCCGCGCGCTGCGCGGCCAGGAGCTCCGGGCCGAGCCCGGGACCGAGGCCGCGGGAGTCAGGCCGCCGCGGCAGTCAGGCGAGCGGGCGGCGGGTGGGAGCGATCTTGTCGAGGACGCTGAGGTCGTCCGGGCGCGGCTGCCACTGACCGGCGGCCGCGTTCGCCCGCACCTGCGCCGCGCTCGTCGCGCCGGCGATGACCGAGGCGACCCCGGGCTGGGCGGCGAGCCCGCCGATCGCGACGTCGAGCAGTGAGCGGTCCCGCTCCCGGGCGAAGGTCTCGAGCGTCTYGATCMRGTCGAACAGCTCGTCGGTGAGCTCGTCCTGCCGTCCGGCGAGCCGCGTGCCGGGCGGGGGGACCTCGTCGCGCTGGTACTTGCCGCTGAGGACACCGTTGGCCAGCGGGAAGTACGGGATCACCCCGATGCCGTACTTGAGCGTGGCGGGGACGAGCTCGGCCTCGACGTCCCGGGTGAGCAGGTTGTAGTGGTTCTGGGCCGAGATGAAGCGGGTCGTCCCGGACGCGCGGGCGGTCCACTCGGCGTCCGACACCTGCCAGGCGTCGAGGTTGCACGAGCCGACGTAGCGGACCTTGCCCTCCTGGACAAGCTCGCCGAGCGCCTCCAGCGTCTCCTCGATCGGGGTGAACGCGTCGAGGTTGTGCAGCTGGTAGAGGTCGAGGTAGTCGGTCTGCAGGCGGCTGAGCGACCCCTCGACGGCCTTGCGGATGTAGCGGCGCGAGGCGCGCGCGTTGAAGTCCTGGCCGTACATGCCGCCCATGTCGTTACCCACCTTGGTGGCGAGGACGACCTCGTCGCGGCGGCCGCGCAGTACATGCCCCAGCAGGGTCTCCGAGCCGCCCTTGTTCCCGTAGGTGTCGGCGGTGTCGAAGAAGTTGATGCCGGCGTCCAGGGCGGCGTCGACGACGGAGCGGGTACCGGCCAGGTCCACCCGCGAGCCGAAGTTGTTGYAGCCGAGCCCGACGACGGAGACCATCAGACCCGAAGATCCCAGGGGGCGATAACGCATGCCCTGATAACAACACGCGCGTCGCGGGCCGATTCCTGCCAGGGGCCCGGCCCGCGACGCGCGGAGTTGGTGCGTTGTCCCGTTGTGGCGCTGTCGTCAGCGGGGTGTTGCCGCGTCGCTGACGGCGCGGGCGGTGGCACTGGCCGCCTTACGGGTCGAGGTGCGCGYGGCCCGCGTCTGGCTGGTCGCGGTGCGCGTCTGCTTCACGGCCTCCTCCGTCGCCGGGCTGCGCCGGATGCCCGCCACCCGCTTCTCCCCGCGGCTCGCGAAGGAGTTGTACAGGTCGGTCGCGCGGCCCTGCAGATCCGAGATCTGCGAGCCCACCGTGATCGGCAGTGCGAGAACTGCCGAGCTGACCTGGACGGGGACCCGCGCGGCCTGCGCCGGGATCTGACTGACCCGCTCCGAGATGCGGCGGACCTCTGTCCCGTAGGCCGCGGGGATCGTCAGGAGCTTCTCGACCGCCAGGTCGGCGGCGCCCACGGAGGCGTACAGCGGCTTGCGGACGTCGGAAGTGGACGTGGCTTCGCTCTTCGCCTTCGCGCTGGTTCGGGCGGTGGCCATGTGATCTCCTAGTGATCTCCGGTGGTTGTGGCGGTGTTGGGTCAGGTGGTGCCGTCGTCAGCGGACGGTGGCTGCGCCGGGGCGGTCGGCCCTGCCGTGCCGCCGCCGGGTTCCGTGGCGGCCTTCGTACCGCTGCTACGCGGTGCCCGGCGCCCGTCCCCCGACTTGCGGGCGGTGGAACGCCTGGGCGCGGCGGTCGTGCCGCTTCCGCCGGCGGTCGTCCCGGCTGCGCCGTTGGACGTTCCGCTGGTGCTGGTGGACGTGGTCTTCGACGGTGAGCGCGTGGACCTGGTGGCACGCCGGGTGCCGGTGGCCCGCGGCCGTGCCCCCGCCCCGCCCGGGGAACCCGCGGCGGTGGAGGCGGTGGCTGTGGCAGCCGGGGCGGTGGTGACGTCGGGCACCACATCCGCTTCGGCAGCGGCAGGTTCCGCGTCGACGACGGGATTCTCGTCGGCAGGCCCGACGTCGGTCTCCGCATCGGTGCCCGCGGGCCGCATCGCGGCCAGGCGCGCCGTCGAGCCCGCTCCGGCGAGCGCGTTCTCCCGGCGGAAGGCGTCGTAGATGTCGACGATGACCTGCTTCTGACGCTCGGTCAGGGTGTCGTCGGCGTGGACGGCGGCGAGGAGGTCCTCACCGCCCTCGCGTTCCTCCAGGATGCCGGCCTGCACGTAGAGGACCTCCGCGGAGATCCGCAGCGCCTTCGCGATCTGCTGGAGGATCTCGGCCGACGGCCGGCGTAGCCCGCGCTCGATCTGACTCAGGTACGGGTTGCTCACCCCGGCCTGCCGGGCGAGCTGACGCAGCGAGATCTGGGCGCCGCGACGCTGCTCCCGGATGAAGTCGCCGACATCCCGCACATGAA
This sequence comes from Parafrankia colletiae, assembly GCF_001854655.1. Taxonomy (GTDB): domain Bacteria; phylum Actinomycetota; class Actinomycetes; order Frankiales; family Frankiaceae; genus Parafrankia; species Parafrankia colletiae. The sequence continues at coordinate 186,649 of NZ_MBLM01000108.1, forward strand.
TAGCTGCCACCCGTTACCGACCTCCGCAGGTACGCCGCATCACCAGACGAACGTACGACGCAATGCTAGCTTCGGCAAGCGGGCAGTTAGCACACCGGGCGTTCCGGGCGTGCCGGTCAGCCCTGCTTCTCGGCCTGGGCCAGCCACGCCCGCTGGGTCGCCAGCGCCGTCTCGGTCTCCGCGATCTCGCGGGTCCGCCCGTTCGACCGGGCCCGCTCCAGCTTCGTCTCCAGCTTCGCGATCGATTCCCGCAGTCGGCGCAGGAACGGCGACTCGTTGATCTCGCGCTGGTCCCAGCGGGCGTCCGAGGCCTCGCGCAGCTTGTCGCCGATCGAGCTGAGCTGACGCTCCAGGCTGTTCACGACCTCACGGGGCACGTGCCCGATGGCGTCCCACCGGCCCTGGATCTCGCGGTAGCGGCGCAGCGACCGCTCGACGTCCGCCGGGTCGAGCGCGGTGGCTTCGGCGAGCAGTTCCTCCTTGCGGGTCTGGTTCTCCCGCAGCTCCGCGTCGCGCTCGGCGTTCACGGCGTTGCGCCGGCTGAAGAAGGCGTCCTGCGCGGCGCGGAAACGGGCCCACAGCTCGTCGTCGACGTCCTTCGCCGCCCGGCCGGCGGACTTCCACTCGGTCATGAGCGCCCGGTAACGCGCGGTCGTCGGGCCCCAGTCGGAGGAGTCCGACAGGCTGACGGCCTCGGCGATGATCGCTTCCTTGCGCTCCCGGGAACGGGAGCGCTGGGTGTCGAGGGCGGCGAAGTGGGCGGTGCGCCGGCGGGTGAACTCGTCCCGCGCCGCGGCGATCCGCCGCCACAGCGCCGAGTCGGTCCGCTTGTCGACCCCGGTGATTGCGCGAAACTCGTCGCCGATCGTGCGGAAGCGCTCGCTGGTCGCCTTCCACTCGGAGCTGCGGGTGAGCTGCTCCGCCTCGGTGACCAGCTCCTCCTTGGCGGTGACCGCGACGGCCACCCGGCGGGCGCGCTCGGCTGCAAGCTCGGTGCGGCGGGTGTCCGTCGCGGCCATGACGGCGTCGAGACGGGCGGCGAGTGCCTCCACATCACCGACGACCGCGGCCTGGGGGAGACCCTCGCGCAGCCGGCGCGCGCTGCCGGCGATGCCGGCCGGGTCCACACCGCTGACGGTCAGCCGCCGTTCCAGCAGCTCGACCTCGGCGGCCAGATCGTCGTACCGGCGCCGGAAGTGGGCGAGGCCCTCCTCCGGGCTGCCCGCGCGCCAGGAGCCGACGGCCCGCTCGCCGTCGGTGGTACGCAGATACACAGTGCCGTCGGAGGAGACCCGACCCCAGGGGGGCTGGTCGTCGCTCACCCGGTCGGCGCTGCGCGCGCTGGGAGGCCCGCTCCCGTCGGGGCGGGGGGCAGGCCCGCCAGGTCCGGTGCCCAGGCGTGCGCTGTCGTCGCGTCCGCCGTCGCTGCGGTCACTCATCGCGTTCCCGAAGATCGACATCAAGATGCCTGCCATTGTTGCAGGCATCGGCCCGGAAGGGGACCGTCCGCGGGTATCGGATCTGGTGGGAAGTCCGCGGGCCCCCGGTGGGTGCCCGATGCGCCGGTGTGGCCCGTCCGTCGGCGCGGCGCTCGGCGGCACAGCTCACTGCCCGACGGCCTGGCGGTACGGGCCTGGCGGTGCAGGCCCGGTGCGGCCTGGCGGTGCGGGCCGGATGGGGGCACAGCCGCGAGAAGTGTCACGTCGTCAGCACCTCGCCGGGCGGTCACCAGCCAATAGTTCGGAAATGACCCGCCTGGTCACCTTTTTCCCGCACCCGGTGCGTGCGTACGCATCCTCGCGGGGCCAAGATGCGTAACCGTGGCGGAGCGTACGAGGGCCGGGCGTGACGGCTGGCGCGCAGCCGCTCTGGTGACCCCGGCTCTGGTCGGGTTGTGCGTGTTCGTCATCGGGCCGGCTGCCGTGTCCGCCTTTGTCGCGGGGACGGACAAGAAGCTCACCGGTGTCGACTTCCACTGGGTGGGCACCGCGAACCTGCGGGAGGCACTGTCCGACCCGGATCTCGGCCGGGCCGTCCGCAACACGCTCGTCTACTGCCTGTTGACGGTCATTCCGTCCGTTGTGCTCGGCCTGCTRCTCGCGCTGGCCGCGAACAGCGTCGCCCGTGGCCGGCCTGTGGTCCGCTTTGCGTTGTTTCTGCCGGCAAGCGCGAACATCGTGGCGATGGCAGTCGTGTTCCGATACATCTTCGACGCCAGCCCGGACGGCCTGGCGAACACCCTGGTCGGCGTCGTGGGTGTCGACCCGCAGAACTGGCTGGGCGACAGTGACACGGCGCTGCCGGTCGTCGCGCTGGTCGGGGGCTGGCGGCTGACGAGCTTCGTGTTCGTGGTCTACCTCGCCGGGCTCACCGCCATCCCGCCCTCCGTCTACGAGGCGGCGGAGGTGGACGGCGTCCGCGGGCTGGCGCGGCTGCGCCACATCACGCTGCCGCTGCTGGGCCCGACGACCGTCTTCCTCGCCGTCTTCGTCACGGTCCTGACCCTGCAGACCTTCGAGACGGTCGCGGTGCTGACCGACGGCGGCCCGCTCGACTCCAGCACGACGATCATCTACTACATCTACCAGGTCGGCTTCACCGGTTCCTTCCGGATCGGCTACGCATCCATGATCGCTTTGTTGCTGCTGGTCACCGTGGTGCTCATCGGCGCCGCCGGTGCGCTGCTCGGCCGGCGCCTGCGGGTGGCCCGCGAGGACGCGGGCGCGCCCGCCGGGGCAGCACCCGCGCTGGAAGGAGCCCGGCGGTGACGGGGGAGGCGGCGAGCGCGTCGCCGGCGGCCTCCGGTGGAGCGCGGGCAGGCCTGTGGCCGGCCCGGGCCCTGTCCGGGACGGTGCGCTTCGCGTTTCTCGCCGTGGGTGTCACCACGGCGCTTCTGCCGTTCGTCTGGATGCTGCGCACGGCCCTCGGGCCGCCGCAGAACGCGCTCGGGATGTCGGCCAACCCGCTCCCGTCCTCGGTGAGCTTCCGGGCCTTCGAAAGCGCCTGGCGGGCGGCCGATCTCGGGCCGGCGCTGCTGACCGGTGTGGGCGTCAGTCTCGCGATCCTGGCGCTCCAGCTGCTCACGGCGATCCCGGCGGCCTACGCGTTCGCCTGGGTGCCGTTCCGCGGGCGGTCGGTGCTCTTCGGGGTGGTGCTCGCCACGCTGCTCGTCCCGCCGCAGGTCACGGCGGTGCCGAACTACGTGACGATCTCGGCATTCGGGCTCGCCGACACCCGTGTCGGCCTGGTGCTGCCGTTCATGACCCACGCGGCCATGATCTTCCTGCTGCGCCAGTACATGACCACGATCCCGGCGTCGGTGCTGGAGGCGGCGCGGATGGACGGTCTCGGGACGCCGCGCACCCTGCGCCGGGTCGTCGTCCCGCTGTGTGCCCCGGCCATCGCGACCGTGAGCGTGTTCAGCTTCCTGCTCTCGTTCAACGAGTACCTGTGGCCGCTGCTCGTGGCGCGGTCACCGGACATCGCCACCCCGCCGCTCGCCCTGGCCGGRCTGACCAGCAGGAGTTCCGCCCTGCCCGACTTCGCCCAGCTCGCCGCGGGATCACTCATCATCAGCCTGCCGACCCTGCTCGTGTTCATCGTGGCCCAGCGCCGGCTGGCAGCCGGCATCTCGGGCACCGGTCAGGGGGACTGACGGGACGATGAGTGAGCGCGCAGGCCCGGTCTGTCGGGAGGAAAAACCGTGATCCGTATCCGGCGGGCGGTGCCCGCGGCCGTCGCGGCAGCCCTGGTCACCCTGGCGGCGTGCAGCGGGGGCGGTTCGACGCCCGACCCGTCCGAGAGCCTGCGCCCGACCGCCCGGCCGGCCGCCGCCGGCGTCGACGACGTCGCCGGGGCCAAGGCGTCGCCCCGGTGCGCCGCCCAGGTGAAGACACTGCGGATGTACGCGGTGGCGAACCTGAACGACGTCGCCAGGTCCGGCAAGGCCTACCTGGAGAAGGCGCATCCCGGCCTCACCGTGGAGATCGTCGCCACCGCGCCCACCTACACGGCGCTGGTCCAGCAGCTGAGTGCGGACCGGTCCGCCGGCCAGCGGGCCGACGTCGCCGTCGCCGGCTTCGACGTGCTGCCGACCTTCGCCGCCCAGCTCGGCGCCCAGGAGCTGTCCCCCCGCCTGCTGCGGGCGTCCTACGACCAGCGGATGACGCCGCTCGGCCAGGTCGGCGGCCGCCAGATCGGCATCCCCCAGCAGGTCTCGACGCTCGCGCTCGCCTACAACCTCGACGTCCTGGAACGCGCCGGGGTCGACCCGGCGACGCTGACGACGACCGACGGCGTGATCGCCGCGGCCGAGCGGATCCGGGCCTCCGGACAGGACATCCAGCCGATCGACATCCCGACCGGCCAGGGGTTCGCGCAGTGGACGCTGAACAACCTCGCCTCGTCGGGGGGCGTGCCCATCCAGGATGACGCCGGCCGGCCGCGGCTGAACACCCCGCAGGCGCGGGCGGCCGCGCAGTTCCTGGCCAGGGTGGCCAGCTACGGGCCGCAGTCGGACAGCCCGACCAGCCAGGGGCTGCCCCGGTTCGGGATCCGCAAGGAGACCGCGATGACGATGGTGACGGTGGCGACGCTCGCCGGCGGCCTGCGGTTCATCCAGGACCAGGGCGAGCGCGGGTTCCGCGCCGGTGCGGTGCCGTTCCCCACCCTGCCGGGCGGCACCCAGGCGCCGGTCGCCGGCGGAAACGCGCTGACCGTGCTCGCCGAGGACCAGTGCCAGCGGGAGATGGCGACCGAGCTGGTCGTCTCCCTGCTGGCACCGGACGTCATCGTGGCGAGCACCGAATCGCTGAGCTACCTGCCAGTCGACACCGAGGCGCTGGCCCGGCTGGAGCCGCTGTACCGGCAGTACCCTCAGCTCCGGGCGTTCAACGACCTCGCACCGTCGCTGGTGGCGCCCCCCTCCTGGGGCGGCGCGCGTGGCGGCGAACTGCCGCAGGCCATGTCCGACCAGGTGGTGCGGATCATGGGCGGCGCTGACATCGACCAGACCCTGGCCGCGGCCCAGGCTGAGGCGGAGGCACTGACCCGATGACCAGGATGACGGGTGGGGCCCGGTGACGGCGGGCGCGGTCACCGCGGTCGCGGGGGCGCGGATCGAGGCCGTGGGCATCGGGCGGACCTTCGGCCCCGTGCACGCCCTCGCCGGGGTCGACCTCACCATCGCCGCGGGCGAGATCGTCGCGCTGCTGGGGCCGTCCGGGTCGGGAAAGTCGACGCTGCTGCGCATCATCGCCGGCCTCGACCAGCCGACCGCCGGCGATCTGCGGTTCGACGACCGCAGTCAGGTGGGGGTCCCACCGCACCAGCGGGACGTCTCCATGGTCTTCCAGCACTTCGCCCTGTACCCGCATCTGTCCGCGACGGACAACCTGGTGCTGGCCCTGCGGTACGGGCGCGGGATGTCCCGGGCGGACGCGCGCGACCGCGCCGCCGAGACCCTGCGGATGCTGGGCATCGCCGATCTGGCCCGGCGGCGGCCGGCCCAGATGTCCGGCGGGCAGCGCCAGCGGGTGGCCATCGGCCGGGCGATCGCGACCCGCGCCCGGGTCGTGCTCCTCGACGAGCCGATGTCCGGGCTGGACGCGAAGCTGCGGGTCGAGCTGCGGGTGGAGATCGTCGACCTGCTCCGCCGGCTCGGCACCACCGCGGTGTTCGTGACGCACGACCAGGCCGAGGCGATGGCGGTCGGCGACCGGGTCGCCGTCATGAACCACGGGGCCATCGAACAGATCGGGACCCCGGACGCGATCTACGACCTGCCGGCGACCCGCTTCGTGGCGACCTTCGTCGGCAGCCCGCCGATGAACGTCTTCGAGGGCACCTGGTCGGACGGCCAGCTGCGCGGCCCCGGCTCCGGCTTCGTCGTCCCGGCGCCGGCCGCCGCCACCGCCGTCGGCGTCCGGCCGGAGCACCTGCGCCTCGTCCGTGGCGCGAGCGGCCCCTCCGCGGGCGGCGAGTTCAGCGTGCAGGGGCACGTGGTCGTCGCCGAGCGGCTCGGCGCCGAGCGGACCATGTACGTGCGAACGGCCACGGGAATGGTCGGTGTCCGGGTGGACGCGGCCGTCCCGGTGGTGCCCGACGAGCCGGTGACGGTGACGGCGCCCGCGACGGCGCTGCTCTGCTTCGGCCCGGACGGCCGGGCGCTCACCGTCCCGCAGGCCCGCCAGCCCTCCTGACCGCAGGCTCGGCTCGTCCGGTCTCGGTCCGGAGATGTGCTGTTGGCTTCGGTGTCTGCTCATGGGCGCAGAGACGGACCTTGGTCCCTGGTCGGACGTGCCTCCGATGGTGAAAGCTCATTCCAGGGCAATCGCGGCATAACCCGGACGGGGTTCCCGCTGGCGGTCTGCGTCGGCCGACCGTGCGACACCGCCGGACTTGTCCCTCCCTGTGCCGCATCTGGCTTCTGCGGGGCGATGTCGGGGATGGTCGCACGCGCGTAGGTGCGCGAACCGTGCAATCAGCGCTGTGAAGTGGTCTGTGCGTTACCTCTCTGCACACATCGCACTCTCCTCTTGCCTGGGACACGAAGATGTCGCGACATAGCGTTGCGAGCTGGTCACGCAATCGACTGTGTCAGCGACTCAGAGGAGATACGCCGATGCTGACGGACAATGCCCACGCCTGCACCCACCCACTCGCCTTCGTCCGCGCCCAGCGGGGGTGGTCCTACCAACGGCTGGCACGCGTCGTCGCGCGGCGTGCCCGAGATCTCGGCGTCGCGAACATGGCCGCGGAACGGCAGAAGGTCTGGCGCTGGGAACACCGCGGGGTGGTGCCGGACCGGGTCTCCCAGCTGGCCCTCGCCGCCGAGCTCGGCGTCCCGGCCGACCGGCTCGAGTCGCACCCCTGGCCGGCGTGGCTCCCGACGGGCGACGCCGTCCGCACCGAGTACCCGTGGTCGTCCACCGGCAGTGTCACCGCGCTGATGGACGTCGTCGAGGACGCGCTGACCGACCGGCGCGGCTTCCTGACCATCACCGGGCCGGGCGTCGCCTCGCTGTCGTCGGAGTGGCTCAGCCTGGAGCCGGCACGACTGCACGCGGCCCTCGCCGGCGGGCGGGTGGACGAGCAGATCGTCAACCGGATCGAGCACAACATCCCGGGCCTGCGGGTGATGGACGAGCGTCTCGGTGGCGAGAGCGTCCGCCGCCTCGTCGACGCCGAGCTGGGTGTCGTCGCCGAGCTGCTCGCGCGTGGCTCCTACACCGAGGCGATCGGCCGCCACCTGCACCTGGTGGCCGCCGAGCTTGCCCGCTTCGCCGGCTGGGTCTCCTTCGACTCCGGCTACCAGACGGCGGCGCAGCGGTACTGGGTGACCGCCCTGCACGCCGCGCACGCGGCCGGTGACCGGATGCTCGGCGCGAACGTCCTGAAGAACATGTCCCTGCAGTGCGTCGACTTCGCCCGCCCGCGGGAGGCCGTCGACCTGGCGGAGGCCGCTGTCGCCAGCGCCCGGCGCGCGGGCGGGCGGGTCGCGGCGATGTTGCAGATGCGCCGCGCCCGCGCCCACGCGGCGCTCGGCGAGTCCAGCCTGTGCGCGCAGGCCCTGGCCTGTGCCGAGGCGGCGTTCGTCGAGGCCCGCTCCGAGGACCCGGCCTGGTCCGCCTACTTCGACGACGCGGAGTACCAGGCGCAGGTCGGCAGCTGCTACATCGACCTCGGCCATCTCGTGCAGGCCGACCGGTGGCTGGAGCGGTCGCTGGCGATCCGCACCAACGAGCGGACCCGTGACCGGGCCACCTACATGCTGCGGCGGGCGGCCGTCCAGATGGACCTCGGCAACCTCGACGCCGGATGCTCGATCGCCCGGGAGGCCCTGCCGATGCTGGAGTCGACCCGGTCGAAGCGCAACAGCCGGCGGGCGGACGAGCTTCGGCGCCGGCTGCGCCGACACTCGTCGGCCTCGTTCGCCCGGGAGCTGGACCAGGCCCTCGCCCGGATGGCCTGAGCGGTCCTGGCCCGGACGACCCGACCGTGGACGGGTCGTCCGCTGGCCCTGGCCGTCCTTCCCGCTGGCCCTGCCTGTCCTGCCCGCGGGCCCGGCCGCCCTGCCCGCGGGCAGGGCGGCCCGAGGTCAGCCCTCGGTGCCCGGACGGTGCAGTCGACCGGCGGGCCGGGTCGGCGCGGCCAGCTCCGCCTCGGGGTCGATCGTCGCCGCGACCTGCGCACCGTCCGGATCCGTCACGACCAGCGGGACGCCGGCGCCGGTCGATCGCTTCACCACGGCCAGCGCGATCGGGCCCAGCTCGTGGTGCATCTCGGACGACCCGACGAAGCCGACGGCCCGCCCGTCCGCGGTGACCGCGCAGCCCGGGGCCGCAACCATGCCGTCCAGGTGCAGAAGCACCAGGCGGCGGGGCGGGCGGCCGAGGTTGTGCACCCGTGCCACGGTCTCCTGGCCGCGGTAGCAGCCCTTGTCGAGGTGGACGGCGTTCGTCAGCCAGCCGACCTCGTGCGGGATCGTGCGGTGGTCGGTCTCCCGGTTCAGCCGAGGCCGCCGGTCGGCGATCCGCAGCGCCTCGAAGGCGCCCAGGCCGGCGGTTGTGGCGCCGGCAGCCCTCAGCCGGTCAGCGGTGGCGGCGAGGTCGGCGCGCGGCACGAGCAGGTCCAGGCCGTACGGCATCCGCCGCAGCAGCGGGCGCTGGCCACCGCCCGCCGCCCCGGCCTGGCCGACCGGGTAGGGGCCGGTGGTCACCGCACCGGCACTCGTGGCCGTGCCGGCGTCGGCCGCTCCGGAACCACCGCCGGCGCCCGGGACGGCCTCGGGGCCGAACACGGCCGCGGCGACCTCGTCCGCCCGCGGCCCGACCAGCGAGAGCACGGCGACGCCGTCGGTCACCTCGGTCGGCTCGACGCGGAGCATGAACTGCATCGACCTCAGGAACGACAGCAGCCGCCCGGAGGTGGTGGGCTCGACGTCGATCCAGACGGCCGCGCCGTCATCCGCGAGCACGAGGTGATGCTCGACATGGCCGTGCGGGGAGAGCACCAGCGCCTCGGTGCCGCGCATCGGGGCGAGCTGGGACAGGTGCTGGGAGGTGATGCTGTGCAGCCAGGTCAGCCGGTCCGGGCCGGTGATCCGCACCACCTCGCGGTTGGAACGGTCGACCAGCGCGGCCCCGGTCGTGGCCAGGCGCTGCTCGCGCAGCGGGTCGCCGTAGTGGGCCGCGACCGCGGCATCCGGCTCGGCGGCGGCGACGGCGCCCGGCCACCCGAGCAGCGGGGAGGGGGCCGGGGCGGTGCGGAGGGCCTCGGTGTCGGTGCTCATGACCGGTTCAACGCCGGCCGAGGGCCAAGCACTCCGCACACCGGCCCGCCAGTGTCAGGTGGTCCATGTCGACCACGAAGCCGAGCTCGGCGCGCAGCTCGCCGACGATGCCGGCGAGCCGCTCCGGCGAGATCTCCTGGATGGCGCCGCACGCGCCGCAGACCAGGTGCACATGGGGATCAACTCCGGTGACGTGGTAAGTGGGCGCGCCGTGCCCGAGATGTGCGTGGGAGACAAGCTCGAGCTCCTCGAGCAGGTCGAGGGTGCGGTACACGGTGGAGATGTTCACCGCGCTCGCGGTCTGCCGGACCTCGTGGACGATCGCCTCCGGAGTGGCGTGCCCGAGTTTCGCGACGGCCTCCAGCACGAGCTGCCGTTGCGGCGTGAGCCGGTGCCCGCTCGCGCGCAGCCGGGTGTGCCAGTTATCGACGTCGGCCGCCATGAAGTGAGTCTAGGCCGTGCCGCGCGGTTGCCGTGCCGTGCGGTTGCCGTTCGACCGGACCACAACGGGCGACCGCGAACAGGCCGTGACGAGTGACGCGGGCGACCCGCCGAAAAAACAGATTGCGGCGCCCCCCGTGGCGCGCGTAGCGTTCCCGGTACACGAGAAGGGAGGTGGTCCACGCTTTGTATGCACATAGGACTCGTGAGGTGACTGTCAGCTAGCCGGTCTCGTGGTCCTCACCCTTGCCGGGTGGCCCTCGGGCACCGGCGCCGGCGAGAACCAGGCAGTTACCGGGCCCCCGGGTGCCGTCGATCAGTCCCGACGGCCCACTCCGCCTACCAGGCAGAGTGGAAGCCCGGGGGTTTCTGCGTTGCGGGACGACACCGTGACACTGGCCGTGGACCGGCCCGAGCGGGCAGGATTCACCTATRCCGACGCTCGTCCTGCTCCGCCACGGCGAGAGCACGTGGAACCGCGAGAACCTGTTCACCGGCTGGGTGGACGTCGATCTTTCCGAGAAGGGCCTCAAGGAGGCGACGCGGGGCGGTGAGCTGCTCCGGGAGGTGGGCGTGCTCCCGGACGTCGTGCACACCTCCCTGCTCACCCGGGCGATCCGGACCGCAACGCTCGCCCTCGACGCGGCCGGTCGCGGCTGGGTGCCGGTGCGACGCCACTGGCGGCTGAACGAACGGCACTACGGCGGCCTGCAGGGGCTGAACAAGGCCGAGACGCTGGAGAAGTACGGCGAGGAGCAGTTCATGCTCTGGCGCCGCTCCTACGACACCCCGCCCCCGCCGATCGAACCGGGCCAGACCAGCGGCGTGGACGAGCGCTACGCCGATCTGGCTCCCGATGTCATCCCGCTGACCGAGTGCCTGCGGGACGTCGTGATCCGGATGCTGCCCTACTGGTACGACGCCATCGTCCCGGACCTGCGCGCCGGCCAGACGGTGCTGGTCGCCGCGCACGGCAACTCGCTGCGTGCGCTGGTCAAGCACCTGGACGGGATCTCCGACACGGACATCGCCGGCCTGAACATCCCGACCGGCATCCCGCTGCGCTACGAGCTCGACGATGACCTGAAGGTGGTGGACTCGGGCTATCTGGACCCTGACACGGCCGAGGCCGCCGCCGCGGCGGTCGCGGCGCAGGGAAAGAAGAAGTAGAGAACAGCAGAAGTAGAAGCAGAGGACAGCAGAAGTAGAAGGCATCGGAGCGTGCGGAGCTGGCCCGCCCCTGGCTGGTCAGCCCGGCCCCGCTGACGGCTGGGCCCGGGTCGGCCGGTTCGGGTCGATCCGGTCAGGCCGGCTTCTCTCCGGTGACCAGGTAGATGACCCGGCGGGCCACCGACACGGCGTGGTCGGCGTACCGCTCGTAGTAGCGCCCGCACAGGGTGATGTCGATCGCCGCCTCCATGCCGTGCGTCCAGGGCTTCTCGATCAGCACGTGGAACAGGGCGCGGTGCAGGCTGTCCATCGCGTCGTCGTCGGCCTCGAGCTCCTTGGCGAGCTCGGCGTCGCTGCTGGCGATCACCGATCCGGCCTTGGCGACGATGCGCTGGGCGACCTGGCCCATCTGCAGGATCGTTGAGTGCAGCTCCGGCGGGACCGCACGCCCGGGGTAGCGGCGGCGCGCGACCTTGGCCACGTGGAGAGCGAGGTCACCCATCCGCTCCAGGTCGGCCACGATGCGCAGGGTGGTGACCATCATCCGAAGGTCGGTCGCGACCGGCGCCTGGCGCGCCATCACGTCGAACGCGCGCTCCTCGATCTCGTTGCGGAGCAGGTCGACGGTCTCGTCCGCGCTGATCACGTTCTCGGCCAGCTGCAGATCGGCGTCGAGGAGTGAGGTCGTGGCGCGGGCCATGGCGGAGGCAACCATGTTGGTCATCTCTATGAGTGACCGGTTGATGCTCTCCAGTTCTTCCTGAAAGACGTCCCGCACAGACAGCTCCTTACATCTCGGGGAGGTTCGGAGCACCATTCGATCACAGTCGTTCGGTGGTCCTCGGGGGTTGACGTCCGACGATGAAGCGCAGCTGTCGCCGCCCGGTGAACATCGACGATAGGACGGATGAACAGCTGGCGACCATCGGCGGTGAAACATTGCATGGCAAAGCGCGGACGACCTGGTGGGGCCTAGCATTCGGCACGTGGCGGACAGGTCGGGTGTTGTGCTGACTCCTGGTCATCTTTCGTTTCCCGGCGGTTGTGCCACCGGTGACCGGTCGGGCACCCCCCATAGTGCTGCCCGTCACTGTGAAACGGTCGTGGCGTGGGGTGGCGCAGCGGCGAGGCAGGCCGGCACAGCGAAACGGACCGGCACGGATCTGACCGGCACGGATCTGACCGGCGGGGAGCGGACACGGTGACCGCGCAGCGGCCTGACCAGGACCTGCATGACGACCAGGCGGATGGGAGCGGCTCGGCTCCGGCATCGGGGCGCCGCCCTGCAGCGGGGATGACCGGCCCGCACTCGCTGCCACCCGCGCTTGTCCGGCAGGTCATCGCGGGGCTGCCCTCCGGGCTGGTCGTGGTGGACGCCGAGGATGTCGTCGTGCTGGTCAACTCGGCCGCGCGACGGATGGGCGTCGTGGACGGGGACCGGCTCGGCGTCATGGAGGTGGCGGACCTCGTCATCGCCTGCCGCCTGGCCGGTGCGGAACGTAACCGCCAGCTCGATCTGCCGCCGGTGCCGGAACCGCCACTCACCAGGGCGCGACCGGACCAGACCACGCTCGCGGTGTGGGCCTACGCGCGGCCGCTCGGTGACAGTGGGTACGTCTCGGTGCTCCTCGACGACATCACCGACTCCCGGCGGGTCGAGGCCGTGCGGCGCGACTTCGTCGCCAATGTGAGCCACGAGCTCAAGACGCCCGTCGGAGCGCTCCACATCCTCGCGGAGGCGGTGGGCGCGGCCAGTGAGGATCCCGTCGCCATCCGCCGCTTCGCCTCGCGGATGACGCACGAGTCGGCCCGGCTGGCCCGCCTGGTCCAGGAGATCATCGACCTGTCCCGGCTGCAGGGCGCCGATCCCATGCCGGAGCTCGCGCCGGTGCCGGTGTCCGTCGTCCTCGCCGAGGCTGTCGACCGGAACCGTTTCAACGCCCAGGCCCAGGAGATCTCCGTCGCCGTCATCGGTGCAGGTGGGCTGAGGGTGCGCGGCGACGAGGGCCAGCTGGTGACCGCGGTCGCCAACCTGCTCGACAACGCGATCAGCTACTCACCCCGCGGTACCCGCGTCGTGCTCGGTGTCCGGCGGGTCGCGGAAACAATCGAGATCTCCGTCGCCGACGAAGGCATCGGCATTGCCGAGAAGGACCTCGAAAGGGTTTTCGAGCGTTTCTATCGGGCCGACCCGGCCCGTTCCCGGGCGACCGGCGGAACCGGTCTCGGCCTGGCAATCGTCAAGCACATCGCGACCAATCACGGTGGTTCGGTGAGCGTGTGGAGCGCGGAGGGCCGCGGCTCGACCTTCACGCTCCGGCTGCCGTCCGGCGCGGACGAGCCCGTGGCCCGTGGCGGCGGCTCCGACCGAGCGGTGCGCGCTGATCGCGTCGGTAACGGTGATCGTGCTGATTCGGGGTACAGCGGCGCCGCAGTGCTGGACACTGTGCGCGGACCGTCCGGGAGTAACCGGACGTCACAGACAGGTCAGCCGGTGGCGCCGGATGTCTCCTCGGCCGGTCGCGGCGGCGGCGGCAGCAGCGCGGGCTGACCTGACTGCCGGTTTCGACCGGCCTTCTCGCGGTGGCCCCTGTTCCGGCGCCGAGCCGTTCCGACGGCTGACGCCGCGCGGCGTGACACCGCGTGGYACGTCGATGTCGTCCCCGGAGATCCCGGCGGACGAGGAAAAGAAGACAGGGAGCGTGACGGTGACCAGGCTGCTCGTGGTCGAGGACGAGGAGTCCTTCTCCGATGCGTTGTCGTTCATGTTGGAGCGGGAGGGCTTCGAGGTCGCGGTCGTCGGCGACGGGCCGAGCGCGCTGGCCGAGTTCGACCGCCGTGGTGCCGACCTCATTCTGCTCGACCTGATGCTGCCGGGYCTTTCCGGCACCGAGGTCTGCCGGACCCTGCGGGCCCGCTCGACCGTCCCGGTGATCATGCTCACCGCGCGGGACAGCRAGATCGACAAGGTGGTCGGCCTCGAGCTGGGCGCGGACGACTACGTCACCAAGCCGTTCTCGGCGCGCGAGCTCGTCGCGCGGATCCGCGCGGTGCTGCGACGCCGGGTGGAGACCGAGGAGGTCTCCGACGCCACGCTGGAGGTCGGCCGGGTGCGGATGGACGTCGAGCGCCACGTCGTGACGGTCGACGGCGACCAGGTGGCGCTGCCGCTCAAGGAGTTCGAGCTGCTGGAGATGTTCCTGCGCAACGCCGGCCGGGTCCTCACCCGCGGACAGCTGATCGACCGGGTCTGGGGGTCGGACTACGTGGGGGACACCAAGACGCTGGACGTCCACGTGAAGCGACTACGGACCAAGATCGAGGCGGAGCCGGGGGTGCCGCGCCATCTGGTGACCGTACGTGGGCTTGGTTACAAGTTCGAGCCCTGATCCCCTCCCTCTCCCGGGCGGCCGCGGCCACGGCACTACCGTCGACGGATGCCCCGGAGCGGTCGGGATTCCGGGGCTGACCCGCTGCGCGGCGTACTGGTCACGGGACGTCGGCAAGGGCATACACAGGGGGTGACCAGCTCGGTGGCACAGGGGCGTGGGGCAACGGGTCGAGGGGCAACGGGTCGAGGGACAGCAGGTCGAGGGACACAGCGTCATGGGATCCGGCGCCGTGGGGCAGCGGGTCGCGGCGGCGCCGCGACCATGGTCGTCTGGGCAGGTGGTCGGCAGTGCGGTTGAGGCCCACCCTGACTCGCCGGGGTCCCGGCGCGGGTGACATCGACCTGCCCGAGCCCCCGGAACCGCACTGGGGCGCGCCCGCGGCGGACGCCGAGATCCCGATCGCGGCTGCGGTTCCGGTCACGGTTCCGGTCGCGTTTCCGGTCACGGCCCCCGAGCAGCCCGACGCGGTCGAGGCGGGGCAGGTGGGGGAGTTGGACAGGACCAGCACGCGGGGGGCGTCCGCRCACACCCATGGCCCGATGCGGCTCGGCGTCATCGACATCGGCTCGAACACCGTCCACCTGCTGGTGGTCGACGCGCACCGTGGTGGCCAGCCGCAGCCGGCCGCGAGTGTGCGGGTGCCGTTGCGGCTCGTCGAGCTGCTCGACGGTGAGGGCCGCCTGTCGGACAACGGTGAACGCGCGCTGACCGACTGCATCCACGAGCTGCGGACACACGCGCAGGACCTGAATGTGGTCGATCTCGTGGCGTTCGCCACGTCGGCGGTCCGCGAGGCGCCGGACGGGGACGCCGTCCTCGCCCGTCTGCGGGCTGACACCGGGCTGTCGGTCACAGTGCTGCCGGGCGAGGCCGAGGCGCGCCTCACCTTCCTGGCGGTCCGCCGGTGGTTGGGCTGGAGCGCGGGACGCCTGCTCGCCCTAGACATCGGCGGTGGCTCGCTGGAGATCGGCGCCGGCATGCACGAGGACCCGGACGTCGTCGCCTCCCTCCCGCTCGGCGCGAGCCGGCTGACCAGGAACTGGCTGGGCGAGAACGACCCACCCAAGCGGGCCGAGCTGAGCGAGCTGCGACGCTACGTCCGCGCGCAGATCGCTCCGGTCGTCGGCTCGCTCTACAGCGTCGGGGAGCCGACCCGGGCAGTGGCGACGTCGAAGACGTTCCGCTCGCTGGCCCGGATCGCCGGCGCGGAGCCGTACGGGCGGGGCCCGTACGTGCGGCGGGTGCTGCGTCGGGCCGACCTGGTGGACGTCACCGCCCGGGTGTGCCGGATGTCGGTGGCGGAGCGCGCGGCCCTGCCCGGGGTGTCGGTGTCGCGGGCCGGCCAGCTGATCGCCGGTGCCGTCGTCGCCTCCGAGGCCCTTGACCTGCTCAACCTGGACGAGGTGGAGATCTGCCCCTGGGCTCTGCGCGAGGGGGTGATCCTGCGCCGGCTCGACCTGCTGACGTCCGGCCTGGACGGCCCGCGCTCGCTCCCACCCGTCGCGGGGGGATGACTCTCGCCGACGGCGGTCCGCGGAGTATGGCCTAGCCTGGATGGAGGGACCGGTTCCTCACCGGTCCGGGGCGGGCCCCGTGCGGCGAGCCGTCCGGCGGCCTGCGCCCCAGGTTCTGACAGGGAGTCGACGTGCAGCCACGCGGTGCCAGGAGGCGGTCGGCGCCGGTGGCACCGGCGGCGGAGACCACCCCGCCGCCGGCGCCACCAGCCGGCCTCGTCACGCCACGGCAGGAGACCACGCCAGGCGTGACATCAGGTGCGACGCCAGGTGTGTGGACGCCAGGTGGGCCACCAGGCGTGAGATCGGGTGTGGCGCCCGGCGGGTCGGCCGCCCGGCCGGGGTCCGGTGGGCTGATCGCGCTGTCCACGGCGTCCACGTACCCGGAGTCGACGGCCACCTCGTTCGAGATGGCGGCCCGGCTCGGCTACGACGGTGTCGAGATCATGGTCTGGACGGACCCGGTCAGCCAGGACCCGCAGGCGCTGCGCCGGCTCCGCGACTACCACGGCATCCCGATCCTGGCGGTGCACGCGCCCTGCCTGCTGCTGACCCAGCGGGTGTGGGGCACCGACCCGTGGGCCAAGCTGCAGCGCGCGCGCTCGGTGGCCGAGGCGCTCGAGGCGCCCACGGTCGTCGTACACCCACCGTTCCGGTGGCAGCGGGACTATGCCCGCGAGTTCGTCGCGGGCATCGATCGGATGGCGGGGGAGACCGACGTCCGCTTCGCGGTGGAGAACATGTTCCCGCTGCGCGCGCGGGGCCGCGAGGTCTCGGCCTACGCGCCCGACTGGTCCCCCGTCGACGACGAGTACCGCCATGTCACGCTCGACCTCTCCCACACCAGCGTCTCCCGGTCGGACGCGATGGCGATGGCGGACCGCCTCGGCGACCGGCTCGCCCACATCCACATGGCCGACGGCACCGGGCTGGCCAAGGACGAGCACCTGGTCCCCGGCCGCGGCACGCAGCCGTGTGCCGCGCTGCTGGAGCGGCTCGCCGTGAACGGTTTCGACGGCACCGTCGTCGTCGAGATCAACACCCGCCGGGCGGAGTCGCGTGACCAGCGGGAGGCCGACCTCGCGGAGGCGCTGGCCTTCACCCGGCTCAACCTGGCCGCCCCTGCCGGCGTCCCGTCGGCGACGTGACGCGGGCCGCCGGATAGGTCCACTATCGGTGCGTGAGCCCCGGATCACTCTTCGACCCGCTGGCCGACGCCTATGACCAGGCTCGGCCGAGCTATCCCGACCAGCTCTTCGTCGACCTGGAGATGCTGGCCGGGCGTCCCGTCGCCGGGGCCGGTGTCGTCGATGTCGGGGCCGGGACGGGGATCGCCACCCGGGCGATGCTCGCCCGCGGCGCCCGGGTCCTGCCCGTCGACCTGGGCCCGGTGATGCTCGACCGGCTGCGGCGGCACAGCCCCGATCTGCCCGTGGTCCGGGGGGACGGGGAGGCGCTGCCGCTGCGCGATGCCTGCGCCGACCTGGTCACCTATGCCCAGGCCTGGCACTGGGTGGGGGTGCCCGCCGCCGCGGCGGAGGCGGCTCGGGTGCTGCGTCCGGGCGGCTCGCTCGCCGTGTGGTGGAACGACGTCGACGCCGAGGACTTCCACTGGTACCAGCGCCAGCAGGACAGGCTGGAGGCGATGAGCCCCGGCTACACCCGGGACTACCGCAGTCGTCCCTTCGCCGAGGAGCTGCGCTGGACCGGGCTGTTCGCCGAGGTTGTCACCGTGACCTGCCGGTGGCACCGGGAGATCGACCTCGACCGGTACGAGACGTGGCTGCGCTCGAAGTCGTTCGTCGCCGCGATCGGTGACCGGGTCGAGGACTTCCTCGCCGCCGAGCGCCGTTCGCTGCTGCGCTCCTTCCCGGACGGCCTGATCATCGAGCCCTTCCGCACGGTGCTGGTGGTCGCCCGGCTCCCCTGAGGGTCGCGTCGCCCGCACCCGCCCGACCCGCCCGACCCGCCCGCACCCGACTGCCGGTGGCCGCCTGATGCCGAGGTCCTGGCGTTCCGGTGCGGCGGTCTGTCAGGCACGTGGGTGAATGTCTGATAAAGGGCGTCCGCTATCGTCTTGCGGGTTCGTGGGTTTCTGGCCGACTTGTCGGTCGTGACCCTGTCTGCGGATGGCGGGGCGGTCAAGTCCTCCCCGGCCGTGGACGGACGACGGTCCAGGGATGGCCGGGTGCCCACGCCCGGTTCGCCGCGGTCTCCCTGGCTGGACGAGGAGACGCGCGATCGTGAGAGCCGGTTCCCGGTCTGCGACCGACGGCCCGCCGGACTCTGGGCGTCCTGGTGGTCAGCGCCGCGGTGTGCCCGGAATGTCTGGAGTGTCCGGAGCGCCGAGGGTTCCCGGGGTGCCGGCGTCGAGGCGCGCGAGCGCTGCGGAGGCGACCGCCGCGGCGAAGTTCGCCTACAACCCGGCGCTCGACGGCCTGCGCGTCGTCTGCATCTACATCATCCTCGCCGGCCACATGGGCGCGATCCACGCCAGCAACGTCGCCGTGGACATGTTCTGCGTGCTGAGCGGCTTCCTGATCACCACACTGCTGGTGGCCGAGCAGGCCCGGACAGGCACCGTCTCGATCGGGCGCTTCCTGGTGCGGCGGGCGTTCCGGCTGATGCCGGGGATGTGGTTCTACCTGCTCGTCGGTCTCGCCGTGACGGTTGTCTTCAAGTGGGACGACATCGTCTACCGCGACGACTACATCAAAAGCACGCTGAGCGCCTTCTTCAACGTCAACAACTGGTACAAGGTCGCCCACCCGGACGGCGGCGGCCGCTGGCTGGCCCACGTCTGGTCGCTGTCGATGGAGGAGCAGTTCTACCTGGTCTGGCCGTTCGCGTTCGTGCTGTTCGCACGGTCGGCACGGCTGCGGCCCTACCTGCTCATGTTCCTGGTCGCCTCGATCGGCCTCGTCCTGGGCTGGACGTACGTCCTCGCCGCGAACGGCGCCCCGCGCACCCGGATCTACCTGGCGGCCGACACCCACATCGCGCCGCTGCTCATCGGTGCCCTGCTCGCGGTCTGGCGGGACAACCGCCTGCGGGCCCTTGCCGGYCCGGCCAGCCGGGACGACGCCGCCGAAGGGAAGCCCGGTAAGGGCGGGCAGAGTGCGGCGGCCGACCGCTCCGGTGGCGACCGGAGCCGCGGTGCCTCCTCCGCGGCCACGCGCGCCGCGGTCCAACGCTGGACGACGGGCCGCCGGCTCGGCGCCCTCGGCCTGCCGGCCGCGATCGTGATGCTGCTCCTCTGTTTCCTTGGGCCGACCAAGGAGGCGCACGACCCGAACTGGATCGACTACACGGCCTACGTGCCGACCGCCGTCCTCGGCGCCATCCTGATCATCGGCGCCGACGTGAACCGGGACGCCACCTGGGTGCGCCTGCTCGGCCATCCGAAGATGGCCTGGCTCGGGAAGATGACCTACACCATCTACCTGTGGCACTACCCGTTCATCTCGGCCGCGGCCGGCCAGCTCGTCCCCCGGATCGGGCTGTGGCCCGCGGTTTTCGTCGCCTCCGTGGCCACCACCATCACCGCCTACGTGGTGAACCGCTTCGTCGAGAAGCCCATCCAGGCCCGCCGGCCGAAGTGGTCGGACACCCCGCGCGGCCCGGCCCGTCCTGCCGCCGACGAGGCTGCCCGCCCGCCCGTCAGCCTCGGTGCCGGCAACGGGCCGGGCCGGGACGACCGGATGGATCGTGGCGACCGGACGGATCACGGCCGGCCGGCCGGCGAGCGCGGCGGGCGGGACCTGGTCGACCTGCCCGAGCTGTCGGACCTGTCGGACCTGTCGGATTCGCGGGAGCCGCTGGGTCCTCGGGGTGTGCCAGGGCCGAGGGAGCCGCGCCAGCCGGAGCCGGTGGGCGCGCAGTCCCGGGCCGAGGCGGACGTCGACTGGGTGGATGAGGGCTACCCCCTGCGCGACCGGGATCCCCGCCAGGTGCCGCCGCAGGCCGACCGCCGCGACCGGGTGAGCGCACCCGGTGCCACCGGCTTCGGCGGGCCGCGTCCCGGCTCGGTCACCTACGACCGCCCGGACGGCCCGCCGGTGTACGAGCACGGACCCGCGGTGGGCTCCGGTCACCCGGGCGGCTGGAGCGAGCCGACACCCGTGCCGGACTGGGCCGCCTACCCGGCGCTGCGCCGCGGGCCGGACACCCGCGTCGGCGTCGGCGCGACCCCGGCTCCGGCCGACCCGCGGGCGGCCGGAGCCGGGGTGGTCGGCGAGACCATGAACCTGCGCCTGCCCGCGATCGCCGACCCCGGCGCCGAGGCGGGGCGCCGCCCGAGCCCGCCTCCCGGGCACGGGTCCGGCCATCACGGGCAGCACGGCCACTACGGCGAGGAGCCGGTGTACGGGCACGGGGGCCGGACGCCGGCCCCCGGCGACCGGGACCACGCGGCGGGGCCGCCGACCGGTGACCGCGGTGCGCGGGCCGGCCGCCCGGCAGCCGAGCCCGACCCGCTGTTCGGGCCGATGCCCGGCGCGGGCGACGGCTGGTAGGAACGCTGTAGGAACGCGCGGGTCCGGGAGGTCGTAACCTGCACCGGCGGCGCCGCTGCCCGGCTGGCAGGTGGCGGGCGGCGGAGCTGAGGGGAGTGATCTGTGCAGGGCAGGAGCGTTCTCGCGATCGTCGGGGTGGGTCGGCTCGGCGGCGCGCTGCTGTCCGGCCTGCTGCGGGCCGGGCGGACGCCGTCCGATGTGCTCGCGGCGGAGCGGGACGAGCGTCGGGCCGCGGAGATCGCCGCGTCGTTCGGTGTGAAGGTGGTCGACCCGCCGGCCGCGGTGGCCGAGGCCGAGGTCGTTGTCCTGGCCGTCAAGCCACAGGACATGGGTTCCGTGCTGGCGGAGATCCGCGACCATGTGCGGCCCGGGGCGCTGGTCGTCTCCGTGGCCGCCGGCGTGACGTCCACCTTCGTCGCCGAGCGGATGCCGCCGGGGACCGCCGTCGTGCGGGTCATGACGAACACCCCGCTGCTCGTGGACGAGGCGATGTCGGCCCTGTGCGCCGGCCCGGGGGCCGGCGACGAGCACCTCGCCGCCGTCGAGGAGATGCTGCGCCCGGTCGGGCGG
This sequence comes from Parafrankia colletiae, assembly GCF_001854655.1. Taxonomy (GTDB): domain Bacteria; phylum Actinomycetota; class Actinomycetes; order Frankiales; family Frankiaceae; genus Parafrankia; species Parafrankia colletiae. The sequence continues at coordinate 207,542 of NZ_MBLM01000108.1, forward strand.
GTCGTGCGGGTGAGCGAGGCCCAGCTCGACGCGGTCACGGCACTCTCCGGCAGTGGCCCGGCCTACTTCTTCTACCTGATCGAGGCGATGATCGAGGGCGGGGTGCTGCTGGGCCTCCCGCGGGCACTCGCGGCCGAGCTGGTGGTGCAGACCGCCGCCGGCTCCGCGCGGATGCTGCGCGACGCGCCCGGTCCCGGTGACGCGGGCGGCGTTGGCGGCGTTGGTGGTGCTGGTGGGGGCGAGCATCCGTCCCTGCTGCGCGAGGCGGTCACCTCGCCGGGCGGCACCACGATCGCGGCGCTGCGCCAGCTGGACCGGGGCGGTGTCCGGGCGGCCGTCCTGGACGCGGTGGAGGCGGCGTGTGCCCGCTCCCGCGAGCTCGGCGCCTCCTGACATGTGCCAACTCGGCATCGCCGTCCGCTGCGAAGGTGCACCGGTTGCCGGACCGCAGGGTTCCGGCGGGTAGGCTCGCTCGGAAAAACTTCGTCAACAGATCGGTCGGGTTCGTGGGTTCAGTAATCAAGAAGCGTCGCAAGCGTATGGCCAAGAAGAAGCACCGCAAGCTGCTCAAGCGCACACGGGTTCAGCGCCGCAACAAGAAGTAGCGGGCCGCGGGCGGCGGGGGCGGGCGAGTACCGGGTGCCGGTGATGCCGGGTGCCGGTCACCGCCGACGCCGCCGGCCGCTGCTGCGCGGAATGTTCTGGTCGCCGGGCTCGACCCCGTACTACGGGCGCCCGCGCACCCTCCATGCAACGTCTCCGTTTCACTCTGTGTGCTCCTTCGTGCTTGTTCCGTGACTGTATGGCACGCTGGTCGGGTGGCCGGCAACGGCGCTGGCCAGGCGCAGGGGGTTCGATGRCCAGCACGTGGATCACATTCATGTCGGACTACGGGGTGGACGGCGCCTGCGTCGGCGTCTGCCACGGCATCATCGCCAGGCACGCGCCGGAGGCCAGGGTCCTCGACCTGTGTCACTCGATCGAGCCGCAGGACGTCGGCCTGGCCGCGGTGACCCTCGTCGGCGCCATCGGCTACCTCCCGTCCGGCATTCATCTGGTCGTGGTCGAGCAGCTCGACGCCAGCGGCTACACCCGCGGCATCGTCGTCCGCTCCGCGGACGGGTCACTGTTCGTCGTGCCGGACAACGGCGTCGCCTCGCTCGGCTGGGAGCTTCTCGGTGGTGCCGAGGAGGCCTACCAGATCTCCAACCCGGACCTGTGGCTGCCGCTGCCGACCGCGGTGTTCCGCGGCCGTGACGTGTACGCGCCGGTCGCCGCACGGCTCGCCACCGGGCTCTCCCCGGCGGACGTCGGCCCGCGGCTCGACGTCGCCGAGCTCGTTTCGGTCGAGCCGCGTACCTGCCATGTGGACGACGACCACGTCCACGGCGAGGTGGTGTCGGTGGACCACTTCGGGAACCTGTCCCTGAACATGACCCGCGCCGAGCTCGAGGCGGCCGGCATCCTGCTCGGTGACCGCGTCGAGGTGCGGGCCGACGCGCGGCTCACCACTATGCCCTTCGCCCACACGTACGGCGAGGTCGCCGCCGGCGAGCTGGCGCTCTGCGAGGACGCCCTGCGCCAGGTCATGATCGCGGTGAACTGCGGGCGGGCGGCGGAGGTGCTCCGGCTGCGGCGCGGGGACTCCGTCGTGGTCGCGCAGATGCCCCGCACGGGCCCTCGCACGGCCACTGCCGTCGCCGCGGCGCGAGGCCTGCGGTGAGGCCCAGGCGGTCCGGAGGTACTGAGGTGCTGAGGTCCTGAGGTCCTGAGGTTTATGGCGTGGTRCCGCTGACGGGGACAACGGCGTGGCGGCGGTGCGTGCGCCGGCCGAGACGGCCCCGGGGCGGTTCTGACATCCGTGGGCGCAGGTGGTGGTTCGGGCACCTCGATCGGCTTTCGGCTACGCTAAGTAGCACTTCGGGTGGCGGGTTGTGACGCTGTGCAGTTAAGGGGGTCGCGCGCGGCGTACGATGACCCGCAGGGCCGGCCGCTGGTCGACCTCGGAGAGTTCTGCGCGGGAGGCGTCCATGAGGCCACGTCGCGTGCTTGTGACGGGGGTGTCGCGTCCCCTGGGAGCTCAGGTCGCGGCGGCGCTCGCCGCTGACCCGGAGATCGTCGACATCGTCGGGGTCGACACGATCGCCCCGACGGAGGATCTCGGGCGCACCCAGTTCGTCCGGGTGGACATCCGCAACCCGCTGATCGCGAAGGTGGTCTCGACCGCGGAGATCGACACCGTGCTGCACCTGAGCGTGCTGGCGACACCGCTCGGCGCCGGCGGGCGGACGGCGATGAAGGAGATCAACGTCATCGGGACGATGCAGCTCCTCGCCGCCTGCCAGAAGGCCCCCGGGGTCCGCAAGCTGGTGGTCAAGTCGACGACGTCCATCTACGGCTCGTCGCCGCGGGACCCGGCGCTGTTCACGGAGGAGATGGAGCCGCGCGGATTCCCCGGCGGCGGGTACGCCAAGGACGCTGTCGAGGTCGAGGGGTACGTCCGCGGCTTCGGCCGGCGGCGTCCCGACATCGCGGTGACGGTGCTGCGGTTGGCGAACGTGCTGGGCCCCGGGGTCGACACGCCGCTCGCCCGGTATCTCGACCTGCCGGTGGTCCCCACCGTTCTCGGATTCGACCCGCGTATCCAGCTTCTGCATGCCGACGACGCGATGGCTGTCCTGCTGAAGGCCGCCAGCGAGGACCACGCCGGCACCTTCAACGTGGCAGGCGACGGCGTCCTGCTGTTGTCCCAGGCGATCCGGCGGGCCGGGCGACCGCCGCTGCCGGTCCCCTTCCCGGCCGTCGGCTCGCTGGGCAACATCGCGCGCCGGCTGCGGCTCGTCGACTTCTCCTCCGAACAGCTCGGGTTCCTCGCGCACGGGCGCGCGGTGGACACCACCAGGCTCAAGGAGGTTTTCGGGTACGTCCCGCGGTACTCGACCGTTGCGACGTTCGACAGCTTCGTGCGGCACCGGCAGCTGCGGTTCACCATTGATCACGACCTGGTCACAAGGGTGGAGCACGGCCTACGCGGCGCGCTCGCCGGTCGCCGGTCCGCCGGGGCATCCTGATGGGCGGCCAGCCCGGAGGGCCGGGGAGAGAGGCCGATGTGCCGATGCCGCTGCAGGGACGTACCGGCCCGGCGACGCCGGGGAGATCCGACTCGGCCGCCGGTGGCGCGGGCCAGCCAGACCAGCCCAGACCGGCGAGATCGAACGGGTCCGCCGGGTCCGCCGGGTCCGCCGAGTCGAACGGCTCGGGCCGGCGGAGCAGACCGGTCGGTCTGAACGGAACCAACAGCACCAACGGAACCAACAGCACCAACGGAGCCGGCGACACCACCGGCGGCACCAACGGAATCGGCAGTGTGAAGCGAGCAGGCCGAGGGAACGCCGCCGGCGGGGTGGACGGTGCCGACACGGAGGGCGGTGCCGCCAGAGTGAACGGGGCGGTCAGCTCGCGTCGGGCAAACGACTCCCGCGTCGCGCGCGGCGGGAAGAACAAAGCCACGGCCCGTCCCGCGGCCGCTGTGACGGCGGAGCCACCGCCCCGCCCGGCACCGGAGCTCGGGCCGGAGTTCGAGTTCGGGGCGGAGAGCGGGCTCGGTGCCGCGGATGGCGGATTCGAAGTTGAGGCCGAGGCCGAGGAGCGGGCCGCCGATCCCGGGGATCTGGAGCGGGCACTGGCCGAAATACTCGCCTTCCTCCGCCGCCGCATCACCGGCGAGTACACCGTGGACGAGCACGGCTTCGACGTCGATCTGACCGAGCATGTCGTGGCGCCGCTGCTGCGGCCCATCTACCGCAGCTACTTCCGGGTCGAGACCCGGGGGCTGGAGAACATTCCGGACCAGGGCGGGGCGCTCGTGGTCTCGAACCACTCCGGCGCAATCCCGATGGACGCGCTGATGACCGCCGTGGCCATCCTCGACCACCATCCGGCCCACCGACACCTGCGGATGCTCGCCGCCGATCTGGTCTTCGCGGTGCCGTTCCTCGCGCCGCTGGCCCGCAAGACGGGCAACACCCTGGCCTGCCAGGCGGACGCCGAGCGGCTGCTCGGTGCCGGCCACCTCGTCGGGGTGTGGCCGGAGGGTTTCAAGGGAATCGGCAAGCCGTTCAGCGAGCGGTACAAACTGCAGCGGTTCGGCCGCGGCGGTTTCGTCTCGGCCGCGCTGCGGGCCGGGGTGCCGATCGTGCCGTGCACCGTGGTGGGCGCGGAGGAGATCTACCCGATGATCGGCAACTCCCGGACACTGGCGCGGGTGCTGGGGCTGCCGTACCTGCCGATCACGCCGACGTTCCCGTGGCTTGGGTTGCTCGGCCTTGTCCCGCTGCCGAGCAAGTGGATCATCGAGTTCGGTGAGCCGGTGGACACGGCCGGCTACACGTCGGCCGCGGCCGACGACCCGATGCTCGTCTTCGAGCTGACCGACCGCATCCGGGAGACGATCCAGCACACGTTGTACGGCCTGCTGATGCAGCGCCGATCGGTGTTCTTCTGACCCACTCGCCCGGCGGGGCCGGGCGGAGGCCGTGCCCGTCGGCCCGCCAGGCGATGTCGGCCAAGGTGACACCCGTGTTGGAAAACGGGTCTGCGCCACCTGCCAGACGTTCCACCGAAGGTCATGATCGCCGGGTYGAGGCGATGTCCAGTCGCGGGTTGYCCGGCCGCCGAGCGCTGGTGGATGTCGTTCGGACGGTGACGGCGGTGGACGGCGCGCTGGCGACCCGTCGAGTCGGGCCGTTCACCCGCCACCGCGGGCTCCAGGAGCGCCGCCAAGCCGCTGAACAGCCATCCTCCGATACACGACCGGATTCCGGTGGGCGTGGACGGCGGTGGGTAGATGTGTGGACGATAGAAACTAAAGACCTCTCCGTGGCCTTTCGTTCCCGAGGTCTTGTGAAACATCAACCCCAGTGGACGTCAAGACATTCTCAGGAAAGGCCACGCGAAGGACGTCGATCATGCGGAAGTGGTGCCTGAACCCGCGGCGAAAGGTGTCAGCGGTGCCAGATTCTCGCGTGCCGATCCCCGGCTTCGTGTCGCCCGGTCGAAGGCGGAATCCGGTGGCTGGCTTGGTGATGCGGCGGGCGGATGTGCTGACGGGTCCCGATGGGAACGGCGGGTTCAGGGGTCGGCGGCGGTGGGGCCATGGCGGCGGCAGATGGCCGCAGTGCGTGGCACCGGTGGAACGTCGGCTGGCGGCGATAGTGCGACGGCGTCGATCCGATAGTGGCTGGGAATCTGACATTGCTGGCACATTGGTCGAGGGTTGGGGGGACCGTTTTGCCTGGCGAAATGACCTTCACGTGGTCTTTCTGGGAGGTCCCTTGACGGCGGCGGAGACGAGCATTCCGCAAGCTCTCGGAAAGCAAAGGTCACAGCGAGCCCTTTACTGTAGTCTCCATCGTCAACACAACTGCCCGCCGCCGCCGATGCTCGCCGCGACCTTGTCTGGACGTCGGAGAATGGYTGGTCAGCGACCTGGCGGCGTCCCTGGAGGCCGCCGCGGGGGCGGTGGGACCGGTTCGGTGCACCGTCGTCCGTCCGGTAAGTGGGTGCGGACGTCCCGTGGTTGGCTGCCGGTGCGGCGCCAGATGGGTATGCCGTGCCTGGACGCCGTTCCGGTCCGGCGGGCGTGACGTTCGTCGGGACGTCCCGGGCGATGGTCGGGGTCGGTTTCCGACACCGGTGTCACCCAACGGCCGAACACCCGTGGTAATCGGCCAGGCCAGGCCGGGCCTGGGCTCGCTCGGCGGGCAGCCCTCGTCAGGTTCCGCCGTAGCGGCGGCGCAGCGCCATGCCGGCGGCCACGCCGCCGCCGAGGGCGCCGAGCCCGGCGGCCGTCGGGATGCCGATCCTGGCCGCTTTGCGGGCGGTGCGGAAGTCCTTGATCAGCCAGTCCCGCTCCTTGGCGACCGCGCGCAGGTCGGGATCCGGGTTGATGGCCACCGGATGCCCGACAAGCGAGAGCATCGGCAGATCGTTGATCGAGTCCGAGTAGGCCCAGCACCGGGAAAGGTCGAGTCCCTCGCGTTCGGCCAGTGCCTGCACGGCCGCGCCCTTGGCCGGCCCGTGCAGCGGCTCGCCGACGAGACGTCCGGTGTAACAGCCGTCCGCGACCTCGCTGACGGTGCCCAGCGCGCCGGTGAGGTTCAGCCGCCGGGCGATGATGGACGCCAGTTCGACGGGGGTCGCGGTGACGAGCCAGACCCGCTGCCCGGCATCGAGGTGCTGCTGGGCCAGGGCGTGCGTGCCCGAGTAGATCTGCTGAGCCATCCGCTCGTCGTAGATCTCCTCGCCGTAGCGGACGATGTCGGTGACGTTGCGCCCGGCGACGAAGGCGAGCGCGGCCTCACGGGCGTCCCGCATGCCGTTCGGGTCCTCGAGGCCGCGCACCCGGTAGCTGACGTGCTGCCAGCCGAACTTGAGCAGGTCCCGGGAGTCGAAGAAGTCGCGCGCGGCCAGGCCGCGGGCGAAGTAGAAGATCGAGGCGCCGGCCATCATGGTGTTGTCGACGTCGAAGAAGGCCGCGGCGGACTCGTCCGGCGGGGGCTTCGCGACCTCCTCGGCGRCAACCTTCAACGCGGCCGTGGCGGCCGCCTCCGCGGCCTCGCGGCCGTGCAGATGGTCCTTGCGTCGTCGCACCCTCATGTCATCGGGCTCGCGGCATGGAAGCCCCGGCGTTCAGGCCTGGAAGGAGACGCCGTTCGACGCTGGAACGCATGTTCGATCCTTTCGGTAGAATCGTGGCATGCCCGCCCGCGGGCGCTGGAGGAGATCCGGCTGCCCGAGCCCGTGGGCGGCGCCGTCAGCCTACGACCCCGCCAGGCCCGGGAAGTCAGCGCCGGCCCGCTGTCAGTCTCCACGTGACATGGGCAGGCTGCGGGCAAGGGCGCGCACCGCCCGTAGTTGCAGTGCCCGCACCGCCCCCTCCTTCTTGTTCATCGCCTGTGCGGTCTCGCGCACCGACAACCCCTCGAGGAACCGCAGCGTGACGCATTCCCGCTGCTCCGAGCCCAGTGAGCTGACGGCCTGGAGCAGGTCCCGCAGGCTGAGCGCGGACAGGACGGTGTCCTCGGGCCCCGGGACGGACGTGCGCAGGCCCACACCACTCTCGGCGGTGGTGAACAGGTCGGCGGCCGGGAACTCCAGCCGGGCCCGGCCCGAGCGGGCGAGGTCGACGATGTGGTTGCGGGCGATGGTGACCAGCCACGCGCCGATGTCGCGGCCCTGCCACTCGAAGGTCGAGATCCTGGTCAGCGCGCGGAGGAACGTCTCGGAGACCACGTCCTCGGCGACCGCACGGTTGCCGCCGACGCGGTAGAAGGCGAAGCGGTAGACGAGGTCGGCGTAGCGGTCGTAGATCTGGCCGAACGCCTCCCGCTCCCCGCGGCGGGCCCGGTGGACGAGGTCGGCGTCCACCCGTGGGTCCGGCGGGCGCGCCACGGCCGCGGGCTGCGGCCGGTCCACCAGGCCCGGCAGCCCCCGCAGGTCCGGCCGATCAGACCGATCAGCCGGCTCCGGCGGGTGCTGCGGCTCCGACGCGTCGACGCGGGTGGCGTCCCCAGCAGTCGCGCGGGACATGACAGCCGCGGTACCGAGCAGTGGCAGCAGGGCGAGCAGGCGTCCCAGGGCGGGCGTGGCACGTGGCACGTGGCCGCCGACGCCACCGGCGATCCCGCCGCGCGCGATCGCCGGTGCGATCAGCAGGCGCACGGTGTCTCCGTCGGCCGGACGCCCACGTACCCGGCCGGTCGCACCGCTGTCCGTCGGACGTCCCACCCGCCTGTGGGTGCCGCCGTGACAGTTCCGGCGGGATCGGTTCCGGCGGGATCGGTTCCCGGGAATGCAGTCCTGGCAGGAAAGGTGCCGGTTGCCCCGTGCCGCGACCGTCGACCAGTGGGGCGCGTCATGGCGCACATACGGGCTCCCGGCAAGGACGTCGCGGGCGGTGATGGGCGCCACCACCATAGCCGTCGGGTAGCTGAGTGTAGCCAGGAGGCCCGTCCAGGGAGACCAGGTACCGTAACCCGCCGCCGGTCGTCGACGGACAGTGGGTCGTCACCCGATGGTAGGTATCCGTGCGCCGCGGAAGCATTATCGTCGCTGGGGTGATCGACGCCCGCGCAGCGAACTCCGAACGGCAGCACCCTCCCGGGTCCGGTGATCCCGCCCCGAGCGCCGGGCCGAGCGACCGCGGCTCCAGCGCCGGCTTCGGCGACGAGGTGGCCGCGACCCGGATCGAGCTGGTGACCAGGGTCGGCTGTCACCTGTGCGACGACGCGCGGCAGGTGATCGCGCGGGTCGGTGCGGAGCTGGGTGTCAGCTGGCGGGAGACCGATGTCGATGCGGACCCGGCCGCCGTCGACGCCTACGGGGACCGGGTGCCGGTCGTTCTTGTGGACGGCCGGGAGCACGGCTACTGGCGGGTCGAGGAGGAGCGACTGCGCCGGGCGCTGGCCGGCGACCGGTGGTCCTGGCGGTCGGGGCGTTCCGCCCGGTAGCGGGTGACCTGGGCTGCCGGCTGGGGTGGCGGTCGCACGGGCCTCAGTACTTCGTGAATCCCTTCACGAAGTCGTAGACTTTGTGGGTCCGCAGACGCGGTCGTCGGCCGCACGAAGCACCGGGCCGGCTGTGCCCGCTGTTCGGGCGTGACCGCCAGGCCGGGCGTGACCACACGGAGCAGACCCGTGCAGGCCGGCGGGGCCGTCTCGCATGGCACGGCCACCGGTCCATGGGGCCGAGCAGCCGGCCCGCACTGTCGAACGATGTCGGGAGCCGCGGATGCGTCAACCACGGCGGGGGGCCGGGCGGCTGTCGGGCAGATCGTCGATGCCCGAGGCCACGGTCGCCAGGCTGCCCCTCTACCTACGTGTGCTGACCGCGCTCGGCGAGAGTGGGATGCACACCGTGTCCTCGGACACTCTGGCCACCGCCGCCGGGGTGACCTCGGCGAAGGTCCGCAAGGACCTCTCGCAGCTCGGCTCGTTCGGGACGCGTGGGGTCGGGTACGAGGTGGGCATCCTGCTGGAGTGCATTTCGGCCGAGCTTGGCCTGACCGAAGACCGCTCGGTGGTGCTTGTGGGGGTGGGTAACCTCGGACATGCACTTGCCGGGTATGGCGGTTTCCACGCCCGTGGGTTCCGCATCGCGGCGCTGGTCGACGCGGATCCGTCCCGTGTGGGTGAGCGGGTCGGCGAGGTGGTCGTCCGTCCGGTCGACGAGCTGGAAGYGGTCATCGAGGACTGCCAGGTGACCATCGGCGTGATCTGCACGCCGGCGGCGGCGGCCCAGCATGTCTGCGACCGTCTCGTTGCAGCGGGCGTGACCAGCATCCTGAACTTCGCCCCCACGGTGCTTTCGGTGCCGGAGGGAGTAGATGTGCGTAAGGTCGACCTTGCCCTGGAACTGCAGATTCTCTCCTTTCACGAGGCTCGCAAACGTCCGTCGCCCGGCTCGCCCGCCGGCGCCGTGGCGGGCGGTCGCGGGCCGGGGCCGGGCGCAACCGTGGATGACGAGGCTGGTGAGGTCGTGCGGATGACCCGTCGGGTGGTGCCACCGCCGTCACGGGTGGCGCCGGATGTGCCGCTGCCCGTGGTGGCGCATGGGGGTGACTCCGAGTGAGCCTGCTGGCGGTGGGGCTCAACCACCGGACCGCACCGACCTCGCTGCTGGAACTCGCCGCGGTCTCCGCGGACGAGACGGCGAAGGTCCTCCACGACCTGGTGGCGGCCGACCACATCAGCGAGGCGGTCGTCCTCTCGACCTGCAACCGCACCGAGATCTACGCCGAGGTGGAGACCTTCCACGGCGGGCTGGCCGACATCTCCGACCAGCTCAGCCGGGTGTGCGGGGTGCCGCTGAACGACCTCGCGAACCACCTCTACGTGCACCACGAGGCACGGGCGGTCAGCCACCTGTTCTCGGTGGTGTGCGGGCTGGACTCGATGCTCGTCGGCGAGTCGCAGATCCTCGGCCAGGTGCGGGTGGCGTTCCGGGCGGCTCAGGCGGCCGAGGTGACCAGCGGGATCCTCGGTGGGCTGTTCCAGACCGCCCTGCGGGTCGGCAAGCGCGCGCACGCCGAGACGTCCATCGACGCGGCGGGAGCCTCGATCGTCGCGGTCGGGGTGCGGATGGCCGCCTTCGACCTGCAGGCCCGCCGCCCGGACGCGCTGGCCGCGCCCGTCGCGGGCCCCGGAACCGGCCCGGCGGACGCGGTCGAGGAGATGCTGCGCCCCGGTCTCACCGCACCGGCCGTCCCGGGCGGTGACGACGCCCCCCTTGCCGGTGCCCGCGTGCTGATCATCGGTGCGGGTGCGGTGGGCTCGCTGGCGGCCCAGACCGTGCGCCGGGCCGGTGCCGGCGAGGTCGTCATCGCGAACCGGACGCCGGCGCACGCGGCCCGCGTCGCGCAGACCCACGACGCACGGGCGGTCGGCCTGGCCGACGTCGCCCACGAGATCGGCCGGGCTGATCTGGTCCTCTCCTCGACCGGTGCGTCCGGTCTCGTGGTGGGCCACGATGTGGTCCGGTCGGCCATGGCGGGCCGCGGCGGCCGCCCGCTGGTCTTTCTCGACCTCGCGCTCCCGCGCGACATCGACCCTGCCGTGCGGGAGCTGCCCGGGGTCACCCTGATCGACATCGAGGCCCTCCGGGTCGCCCTGGACGGGGCACAGGTGTCCCACGACGTGGAGGCCGTCCGGTCGTTGGTCGCCGCGGAGGTGGCCGGCTTCCTCGACCGGCGGCGCGCGGAGCGGGTCGCCCCGACCGTGGTGGCTCTGCGGGCGCACGCGGCGGCGGTGGTGCGCGACGAGCTCGACCGGCTGCGCAGCCGCATGCCCGATCTTGACAACCGTGAGTGGGACATGGTTTCCGGCACGGTCCGCAGGGTGGTCGACAAACTGCTGCACGCACCGACGGTGCGGGTGCAGCAGCTCGCGGAGGCACCGGGCGGTGATTCCTATGCGGAGGCCCTTCGCGAACTGTTCGACCTGCCTCGGGACGTGCCAGCCATCGTCTCCGCCCCTGACCTGGATCTGGTGGAGAGAACGTGACTGAGACCCGAGGGCAGACCCCGGCGCCGGCGCCCGACGCGCCGGAGCACGCCTGGCTGGCGCGCCGGCCACTGCGGCTGGGTACACGTCGCTCGGCGCTGGCACTGGCGCAGTCGGGGCAGATCGCCGAGACGCTGCGGGCCCGGCTCGGCCGGCCGGTGGAGCTCGTCGAGATCGTCACCGAGGGTGACCGATCCCAGGTGGCGATCAGTCAGATCGGCGGTACGGGTGTCTTCGTGAGCGCACTGCGCGACGCTCTGTTGGCCGGTGAGATCGACCTCGCCGTCCACTCGCTCAAGGATCTCCCGACCGCCACGCCGGCGGGGCTGGTGCTCGCCGCCGTCCCGCCCCGGGCCGACACCCGGGACGTCCTGGTGTCGCCCGGCGGGCGCACGCTGGCGGAGCTCGGCCCCGACGCGCGGGTGGGCACCGGGTCGCCGCGGCGGGCGGCGCAGCTGCGCGCGCTCGGTCACGGCTTCGAGGTCGTGCCGATCCGGGGCAACGTGGACACCCGGATCAAGAAGGCGATCGATGGCGAGGTGGACGCCGTCGTCCTTGCGCACGCGGGCCTGGCGCGCCTCGACCGGCTCGACGCCGTGACCGAGGTGATCCCGCCCGAGGTGATCCTGCCTGCTCCCGGCCAGGGTGCGCTGGCGATCGAGTGCGCCCGGACGTCGGCCGCCGGACCAGCATCCGATCAGGCCGGACCAGATCGGGGCCGGGGCATCGATGGAGGACTCGCCGAGCTGCTACGGTTTGTGCTCGACGACGCATCGTCCTCTGTCGCGGTCAGAGCCGAGCGTGCTTTCCTGGCAGGCATCGAAGCCGGTTGCACCGCTCCGGTGGGTGCCTTGGCCCAGGTCCTTCCAGGAGCCGGCTCGCACCCGGACACGCGCGGCGATGGTGCGCCCGCCGTGGGTGGCATCCGCCTGCGGGCGGTGGTCTCGGCGCCGGATGGAGGCAGGGTCCTGCGGCGCGAACTCACCGGTTCTGCCGTCGACCCGGAGGCGCTCGGGCAGCGCCTCGCGGACGAGCTGTTGTCCGCCGGAGCACACACGCTGATGGGAACAAGCTGAGCATGGCCACCCGACGTACCAAGAAGCCCGTGTCCCCGGTTGCGCTGGTGGGCGCCGGACCCCATGATCCGGGGCTGCTGACCGTCCTCGCCGTGGAGACTCTCGCCGCCGCGGACGTCGTCGTCGCCGACCCCGACGTCCCGCCCGCCGTGGTCGAGTCGCTGTCGGCGGAGGTGCTGCGGATCGGTGACCTCGACGCCCCGAAGCCGGTCCGCGACGCCGAGGCCGCGACCGCCGCGGTCGTCAGCCGGGCTCGGGCCGGGGAGAAGGTCGTCCGCCTCTACGCGTCGGACCCGTGGCTGACCCGGATCGGAGCCGCGGACGCCCAGTCGCTGGCGAAGGCCCGGATCCCCTACCGGGTGGTGCCCGGTGTCTCCACGTCGGCCGCCGTGGCCACCTACGCCGGGGTGGCCCCCGGCTCCCCGGTCACCTTCGCGAGTACGTCGGGTGTCTTCTCGTCCTCGGGTTCGGTCAACAGCGGGTCGCCGTTCGGCGCCGGTGACCCGGTCGGCCCGCTCACCGCGCCGCCGTTCGGCGCGCCGCGGCTCGGCAGCCGGCCGATGTCCAGCCTGGGCACCGGCCCGCTGGGTGTCGGTGGCGGCTTCGGTGCGCCGCTGGGCCTGGGCACCCCGACCGGCTTCGGCGGGCTCGGCCTGCCCACCACGCACGGGGACGTCGACTGGGGTGCCCTGGCGCAGGCGCCCGGCACTCTGATCATCACCGCCGGCCCCACCGAGATCGGCAAGGTGGCCACCGCGCTGGTCGAGCACGGCCGCCCCGGTGACACCCCGATCGCGGTCACGGTCGACGGCACCACCACCGACCAGCGCACCGTCACCTCGACGCTGGACCGGATCGAGGCCGACGCCGCCCCCATGCTCGGCGCGACCGCCACCCCGCCGCACGAGGTCGTCATCTCGGTCGGCCAGGTCGTCGGGACCCGCTCCAAGCTGTCCTGGTGGGAGACCCGCGCTCTGTTCGGCTGGACCGTGCTGGTGCCCCGGACGAAGGAGCAGGCCGCGATCCTCTCCGACTCCCTGCGCGCGCACGGGGCGAGCCCGCTGGAGGTGCCCACGATCGCCGTGGAGCCGCCCCGCACGGCCGCCCCGATGGAACGGGCCATCACGGGCCTGGTCTCCGGGCGGTACCAGTGGGTTGCGTTCACCTCGGTGAACGCGGTGAAGGCCGTGCAGGAGAAGGTCGAGGAGCGCAGCCTGGACGCCCGCGCCTTCGCCGGGGTCAAGGTCGCCGCGATCGGCGAGGCCACGGCGGACGCGCTGCGCGCCTTCGGTATCCGGCCCGACCTGGTGCCCGCCGGCCAGCAGTCCAGCGAGGGCCTGCTGGAGGAGTGGCCCGAGTTCGACGACTCGCTCGACCTGCTCGACCGCGTCCTGCTGCCGCGGGCCGACATCGCGACCGACACGCTCGTCGCCGGGGTGAAGGACCGCGGCTGGCAGGTCGACGACGTCACCGCCTACCGCACGGTGCGGGCGGCCCCGCCGCCCGCACCGATCCGTGAGGCCCTCAAGGGCGGGCGGGTCGACGCGGTCGTCTTCACGTCCTCCTCCACCGTGCGCAACCTGGTCGGCATCGCCGGCAAGCCGCACGAGACGACCGTCATCGCGGTGATCGGCCCGGCGACCGCGGCCACCGCGGTCGAACTCGGGCTGCGGGTGGACGTACAGGCCACCGAGGCGTCGATCCCGTCGCTGGTGACGGCGCTGGCCGAGTTCGCCGCCGAACACCGCGAGGAACTCGGCAAGGTCGGCCCGCTGGCCGCCCGGCTGCCCAAGCCGCGACGGGGCTCCCGGCGGTGACCGGGACGCCCGGGCGTGCCGCGGCCGGCCTGCCGGCGGCGGCCCAGCCGGGGTTCCCGCTGGCGCGCCCGCGGCGGCTGCGTCGCGGTGCGCCGCTGCGCCGGCTGGTGGCCGACGTGCGGCTGCATCCGGCCGACCTCGTCCTGCCGATGTTCGTCCGGGAGGGTGTGACCGACCCGGTGCCGATCTCGTCGATGCCGGGAGTCGTCCAGCACACGCGGTCGACGCTGCGCAAGGCCGCGGCCGAGGCCGCGGCGGCCGGTGTCGGCGGGATCATCCTGTTCGGCGTGCCCGAGCACAAGGACAGCCGCGGCTCGGCTGCCGACGACCCGGCCGGCATCGTCCAGCTCGCCCTCGCGGACCTGGCGTCAGAGGTCGGCGGTGACGTGGTGATCATGGCCGATCTCTGCCTTGACGAGTACACCGACCACGGTCACTGCGGCCTGCTGACCCCCGCGGGCGAAGTTGACAACGACGCGACACTCGGGCGCTACGCGCAGATCGCGCTCGCCCAGGCCGCCGCCGGCGTCGAGGTGATCGCCCCCAGCGGCATGATGGACGGGCAGGTCGCGGCGATCCGGGCCGCACTCGACGGCGCCGGCCACACCGAGCTGCCTGTCCTCGCCTACTCCGCCAAGTACGCCTCGGCCTTCTACGGGCCGTTCCGGGAGGCGGCGCTGTGCGCGCCGCAGTTCGGTGACCGTGCCGGCTACCAGCAGGACCCGGCCCGTTCGGTGGGGGAGGCGCTGCGCGAGGTGGCGCTCGACCTCGCCGAGGGCGCCGACGCGGTGATGGTGAAGCCGGCGCTGGCCTACCTGGACATCCTGCGCGCGGTCGCCGACAGCGTGGACGTCCCGGTCGCCGCCTACCAGGTCTCCGGCGAGTACGCGATGGTCGAGGCGGCGGCGGCCAACGGGTGGCTCGACCGGGACAGGATCATCCTGGAGACGCTGACGGCCGTCCGGCGGGCCGGCGCGGACATCATCCTCACGTACTGGGCGGCCGAGGTCGCCGAGCTCCTGCGCTCCCGCGGCTGACCTGCGCCGAGCGCGGCCGTCCCGGCTGTCCCGGCTCGCTCGCGTCGCCGGGCCCCGGCGACGCCGTGTCTCGTTGTGGCCCATGTGGCCGGGTCGACCCCGGGACGGAACCCTACGGGGGGAGGGTATGGGCGTAGGGTGCTGACCGTCGGAATCTTCGGGCTCCGCGCGCAGTTCAGGCCCGGGGCCCATGATCACATCACGGGAGGCGTCGTCATGTCCGTCACCAGCATCGTGACCACCTTCAGCGTCACCGGGATGACCTGCGGCCACTGCGCCGCGGCCGTCAGCGAGGAGATCTCGCGGCTGCCCGCCGTGAGCGCGGTCGACGTCGACGCCGCGACCGGGCGGGTCACCGTGACGAGCGCCAGCGAGATCGACGACGCCGCGGTCGACGCGGCTGTCAAGGAGGCCGGTTACACCCTCGCCGGCCGCATCTGACGATCGGCTGACCGGCCTGCGCCGGGTCCGGTCTGGCCGGGCCGATCCCCGCGGTTCCGTGAGCTTCCGGGCCGCGGAACCGCGGAGTCCGGAGCGCTCAGAGCGAACGCTGGTACGTGCGGAAAGCCCGGAGTGTGAGCCCGGTGGCGACCGCGGTCGCCGCGGCCAGCGCGCCGACACGCCAGCCGGCCTGAGCCCAGTCCGTCCCGCCGGCAACCACCGCACGGGCCGCGGTGACAGCCCAGTCGAGCGGGTTGCCATACGTGATCCGGCGGATCCACCCGGGCAGCAGGTCGCGTGACATCATCGCGGTCGACAGGAAGGCCAGCGGGAGCGCGAGGAAGTTCGTGGCCGCGATCAGCGCCTCCTCCGTCCGCAGCACCAGTGCCAGCGCCATGGACAGTGCGGCCACCACCGTCGACAGCAGGATGGCCGTCAGCAGCAGCACCAGTGGCCCGGTGACACCGTGGTAGTCGGCACCCAGCGCCCACCCGAGCAGCAGGATGACCACACTCTGGACGGTGGTGAGCAGGGCCTGGTAGGCGAGACCCGCGCCGACCACGGAGAACCGGCTTACCGGCGCGGCGAGCAGGCGGTCCATCACGCCGCGCTCCATGTCCTGCACGAACGCCATCCCCGCCCAGCCGGCGCTGAAGAACGCCGACATCATCACCACGCCCGGGGTGAGGTAGCTGAAGTACGAGCTTTCCCCGAAGCCCGGGATGCCGGTGACGCGGCGGAACAGCGAGCCGAACAGCGGCAGCCAGACCACCGCCTGGACCAGGCTGATAGCCAGGTAGGCGGGCTGGCGGAGCAGCGCCCGCACATGGCGGGCGAGCAGGGTCGCGACCTGCGGGCCGGCCGGCACCCGCCCCGCACCGCCGCCCCCGCGATGCTCGGTCTCCGCGGCAGCGGCCGGGATGCCCATCGCCGGCTCGTCCGCCGGAACCAGCTGCGTCATCGGACGTCCTCCCGCGCGCTGTCGAGCGCCGTCCCGACCGTTTCGTTCAGCCGCTCGCCGACGTGCCGCAGGTAGACGTCGTCGAGTGACGGCCGTGCGATCGTGGCGGAGGCGACGGTGAGGCCCGCGGAGCCCAGCGTGGCGATGATCGCCGGCAGGGTGGCGGCCCCGCCCGTCACCCTGCTGCGGATCCGGGCCCCGTCGATCGTCACCTCGTCGACGCCGGGCACCGCGCACAGCCGGGCGCGCACGTCCGCAGCCGGCCCGTCGGTGCGGCCGGCCTGGCCCGGCCAGCCGTGCTCGTCGGCCCGGTCGAGTCCGCCGGCCTGGTCGGCCCGGTCGAGTCCGCCGGCCTGGTCGAGTCGGTCGAGTCCGCCGGGCTGGTCGGGGGCGGCGAGTTCGAGTTCCACCGTGTCGCCGCGCAGCTCGCCGCGCAGTGCCTCCGGACTGCCCTCGACGACGAGCCGGCCGTCCCGGATGATCGCGATCCTGGCCGCGAGGCGGTCCGCCTCCTCCAGGTAGTGCGTCGTCAGCACGACGGTCAGGCCGTCCGCGGTCAGCTGCGCGATCTCCCGCCACATCATCGTGCGGGCCTGTGGGTCCAGACCGGTCGTCGGCTCGTCCAGGAAGAGCACCGACGGACGCTGCACCAGGCCGACGGCGACGTCCAGCCGGCGCAGCATGCCGCCGGAGTAGGTGCGGGCGAGCCGGTCGGCCGCGGTGCCCAGGTCGAAGCGGTCGAGCAGTTCGTCGACCCGCCGGGTCAGCCGTGCCCCGGCCATGCCGTGCAGGCGCCCCTGCAGCCGCAGGTTCTCCCGCCCGGTCTCGTCCGGGACGCACCCGGACCGCTGGGTCACCAGCCCGATCGAGGCGCGGACCCGCGCGGGCTGACGGTGGACGTCGAAGCCGGCCACCTGGGCCTGCCCGCCGTCCGCCCGGGCGAGGGTGGTGAGGATCCGTACGGTCGTCGACTTGCCGGCGCCGTTCGGCCCGAGCAGGCCGAACACGGTGCCGCGCGGGACCGTGAGGTCGATGCCGGCCAGCGCGGTGACGGGTGCGCCGCCGCGGCCGCGGCCCGGATAGCTCTTGCGGAGCCCGCGGACGACGACGGCCGCCCCGGCTCCGCTGGTGTCCTGTCGTGACATGTGGTCCCTGGTCCCTGGTCGCGTTGCACCGCCCGTCCGGGCGGTGTATGCCCGGGCCGGCCGGGACGTGTTCCCGACTCGGCCGACAGCAGCTGCCCGGCCGCCCGGGGCCCGGACCGCGGGACACGCGGTCGGGCGCGGGGCAGGYCGCCTGAGCGCGAGCGGGCCGGCCTTCCACGAACCAGCGACGACTATCGTCGATCTGGGGAGATGACTGGTTCGCGCGGTGGGAACCGCGTGGTCGGTCGCTCGCTGGACGGATCCCGGCGCCGTGTTGCCGCACCGCGCCGGGATCCGTCTCCGGTCACGTCGTCATCCCGGCCTCCCCGTCGTGGCGGTTCCGTCGCCCGGGTGGCCGTCGCGGGCCGGGCTGCCGCCTGGCCCCTCGCCCTGCCCGGTGTCGGGCCCGGCCGCCTCGATCTCCCGCCGCCCCTGCGCGTTCGCCCGCACGTCGGAGACGACGGACGGCGGGAGCGCCGCCCACCGGCCCTCGGCGATCCGTTCCTCGGCGGCGGCCAGCAGCCTGGTGGTCTCCTCGGGCCGGGCCGGGTCCGCGTGGAACACATCCCACAGCTCGATCCCGTCGAGGGTGCGCTCGACGAGTGCGGTGATCAGCTCGTCGACGTAACGCAGCTCGGCGTCGCGGAGGGCGTCCACGTACTCGCCCTCCAGACGGAAGATGTGCGGCAGGCCTGCCACCTTGGCGAGCCTGCCGGTGGCCTTCGCCGCCTCCGCGTCCTCCAGAAGCCGCTGGCGCCGCTCCCGGAGCAGACCCACGACCTCGCTGGCCGGCAGCACCGGCAGCAGGGAGAGCGCCGCCTCGAACCGGGTGTACTCCTTCATCGGAGTGCTGACCAGCTCGACCATCCAGTCGTCGAGCTCGGTGCGGCCCGAGTCGGTGATGGCGTAAATGGTCCGTTCGGGGCGGCGGCCCGCCCGCACGGTCGCCGTCGCAGTGATGTGGCCGGCCCGTTCGAGTGCCTCGACGACCGTGTAGAGCGAGCCGAAGTTCAGCTTGATGCTGTCCTGCTTGCGGCGTCCGCGCAGCGTCGTCGAGATCTCGTAGGGATGCATCGGACGTTCGTTCAACAGCGCCAGGACAGCGAGTGCGAGCGGGTTGGACATCCTTCGCCGTGTCATCGCGCCTCCTCGAATCCGCTGTTCGACCTGCCGACACGGTGTCCGATCTCGAATGCCGTCCGATTCCGAATATCCGTGGCCGAGTATCAGGTCTGGAGTGATCCGAGTCAATCCTCGCGAGGCTGGAGGCGGAGCCTGTTGCGGCGACGGCGACGGCGACGGCGACGGCGACGCGGCGGTACCGGGCGGACCGGAGGGGGAGGCACATACAGGACAACTGCGCCTATTGATCATGGTCTTTCGGGTGGTCTCCCGGGCGGAGATGCGCTCTGCCAGCACATCCGTCGGTGGACGGGACCACGGGCGGGACTGTGCCGGTGGGCGGCCGTCCTGCGGCGGCGGCATATCATCGACATGGCAGCCAGGCAAGACCCCGGGTGGCAGCGAGACGCGGGAGCGTGACGGGGCCCCGCGGGCCGGTGTTGGCCATCCGCGGGCAGCGAGCGCCTGGTGGCCGTGAGCCGCCGCCGGTGGGCGGCCGGGGCAGACCCCCGTCCGCCGGCGGCCTTCGTCGTGTCAGGTACGTCACGGGCCCCGCGGGCCGGCCGGGCGGCCCCGAGCGGCGGTACCGGATCCGGGTGGCCGCGCCGGGCGCCGGCCCCGGGCGAGACCTGCAAGGATCGGGGCATGGTGGTTCCGTCTGCCGCACCGGCGTCCGAGGCTCTCTTCCAGCGCGCCCAGCGGGTTGTTCCGGGCGGAGTGAACTCTCCGGTGCGCGCGTTCCGCGCCGTCGGCGGCACTCCCCGTTTCATGGTCGGCGGCGAGGGGCCGCGGCTCGTCGACGCCGACGGCCGTTCCTACGTCGATCTCGTCTGCTCCTGGGGCCCGATGATCCTCGGGCACGCGCATCCGGACGTCGTCGCGGCGATCACGGCAGCCGCGGCCCGGGGGACGAGCTTCGGTACCCCGACTCCCGGCGAGGTGGAGCTGGCCGAGCTCATCGTCGACCGGATCCGCCCGGTGGAGCAGGTGCGCCTGGTCAACTCCGGCACCGAGGCGACGATGAGCGCCATCCGGCTGGCCCGTGGGTTCACCGGCCGCTCCACGGTGGTGAAGTTCGCCGGCTGCTACCACGGGCATGTCGACGCGCTGCTCGCCTCGGCCGGTTCCGGCGTGGCGACCCTCGGGCTGCCCGACACCCCCGGTGTGACCGGTGCGGCCACCGCCGACACCATCGTCCTGCCCTACAACGATCTTGATCTGGTGGAGGCGACCTTCGCCGAGCGCGGCGACAGCATCGCGGCGGTCATCACCGAGGCCGTTGCGGCGAACATGGGTGTCGTCCCGCCGCTGCCCGGCTTCAACGCCGGCCTGCGGCGCCTGTGCGACTCCCACGGCGCGCTGCTGGTGTTCGACGAGGTGATGACCGGCTTCCGCGTCTCCTCGACGGGCTGGTGGGGCCTGGAGGGCGCGGAGCAGGGCTGGGCGCCGGACCTGTTCACCTTCGGCAAGGTGATGGGCGGCGGCCTGCCCGCCGCGGCGTTCGGCGGCCGGGCCGACGTGATGGCCCGGCTGGCCCCCGCCGGCCCCGTCTACCAGGCGGGCACCCTCTCCGGGAACCCGCTCGCTGTCGCCGCCGGGCTGGCCACCCTGCGCGCCTGCACCGACGAGGTCTACGCGACCGTCGACGCGCGGGCGGCGGACGTCGCCGGCATCGTCTCCACCGCGCTCACCGAGCAGGGCGTGCCGCACCTGCTGAACAGCGCCGGGTCGCTGTTCAGCGTGTTCTTCACCGAGGCCGCGGCGGTCGTCGACTACGCCGGAGCGAAGCAGCAGACCAGCGAGCGGTACGCGGCGTTCTTCCACACCATGCTCGACGGCGGCGTCTACCTGCCGCCGTCGGCGTTCGAGGCCTGGTTCGTCTCGGCGGCGCACGACGACGAGGCGGTCGAGCGGATCGCCGCCGTCGCACCGGCGGCGGCCCGGGCGGCCGCCGCGGTCGAGGCCGGCTCCGAGCTGGTCGGCGGGGGCGCGGCGTGACCGGGGCGGACCTGACCACGGTGCACCTCGTCCGGCACGGGGAGGTCTTCAACCCCGAGAAGGTGCTGTACGGCCGGCTGCCCGGCTACCGGCTCTCCGAGACCGGCGAGCGGCAGGCGAAGGTCACCGCCGAGTACCTCGCCGGGCTGGACGTCGCCGCGGTCGTCTCCAGTCCGCTGGACCGCGCCCGGCAGACGGCCACCCCGATCGCCGAGGCCCACGGTGTGGATCTCCAGGTCGACCCGCGGCTGATCGAGAGCCGCAACGCCTTCGAGGGCCGGCCGTTCGAGGCCGGGCCGGCCGTCCTGCGCTACCCGCGGATGTGGAAGCTGCTGCGCAACCCGCTGACCCCGTCCTGGGGCGAGCCGTACGCCGAGATCGCGAGCCGGATGCTCACCAGCGTCGCGGAGTGGCGGGACACCTTCCCCGGGCGGCATGTCGTCCTGGTCAGCCACCAGCTCCCGGTCTGGACCGCCCGGCGGGCGCTGGAGGGGCAGCATCTGTGGCACCGCCCGGACCGGCGGCAGTGTTCCCTCGCCAGCGTCACCTCCGCGGTCTACCGGGGCGACCGGCTGGTCCGGGTGGACTACGCCGAGCCCAACGGGCCGACCGCGAACGCGGCCGGCTCCGTCGGCGCCTGACCCGGCGCACCCCCGAGCAGGTCGTGGCTGTGATCCACCCGGCGCTGCGGCTGCTGCGGTGCCCGGTGTGCGCGGCGCCGCTGGACGGGCCCGCCGGGCCCGCCGGGCCATCCGGCCTGCGCTGCGGCGGTGGGCACGCGTTCGACGTCGAGCGGTCCGGCTACCTGAACCTGCGGACGGGGCAGGCCCGCCGGGTGACCGGTGACACCGCGGAGATGGTCCAGGCCCGGGTCGACTTCCTCGGGCGTGGCCACTACGCGCCGCTCACCGCCCGCCTCGCCCGGCTGGCCAGCCTCGCCATGACCAGCCCGGGGGGTGTCGGGCCGGCCGGGGCTGGCGAGGTGGACCCCGAGCTGGTGCTGGAGATCGGGGCCGGCACGGCCCACCACCTGTCCGCCGTCGTCGACGCCCGCCCGCGGGCACTCGGCCTCGCGGTCGACGTGTCGAAGCCGGCACTGCGCCGGGCGGCCCGGGCGCATGCCCGGGTCGGCGCGGTGGCCTTCGACGTCGCCCGGCCCTGGCCGCTGCCTGACAGGTCGGTGGACGTCCTGCTCGACGTGTTCGCCCCGCGCAACCTGCCGGAGATGCGCCGTCTGCTCCGGCCGGGCGGGGTGCTGCTGCTGGTGACCCCGGGCGATGACCACCTGGTGGAGCTGCGGGGGCCGCTCGGTCTGGTCGGCATTCACCCGGGCAAGCGGGCGCGGCTCGCCGAGGACCTGGCCGGCCGGTTCACCCGGCTGTCGTCGGAGACCCTGACCCGTACCCTCCGGCTGGGGGTGGACGAGCTCGTCGAACTGGCCCTCATGGGCCCCACCGGCCACCACACCGGCGCGGCCGAGCTCCGGCGGCGACTGGAGGCGGTGCTGCCGGCCGGGTGCACCGCGATGGAGGTCACAGCGTCCTTCGTCATCGACCGTGCCCAGGGGGCGGCGGAGATGGCGGTGGACTGACCTGCACCGCCGCCGGACCCGCTGCGACTGCGCGGCAGATGCGCCCCACGGCCGAGGTGTRCTCCCTCCCCGCGACGGGCCGGCCCGGGGGCGGTGCCCGCCGCGCCGCGGGAGTACGGCGAAGCCTCAGGGCCGGACGTCCCAGGGCCGAACGGCCCAGCCCCGGCGCAGACGACTCTCGGGGCACCTACTCTGGAGGACGTAGTTCTACAGTTGGTCGTAGACGGCCACTGCGGCAGGGGCACGGCAGCATCGAAGGGAGCGGGCTCATCCTGGGCGCGATGCGGGACAGAGGGCGGACTCGCGGCGCGGTGGCCGGAGCCGCCGCCGCCATGCTGCTGGCCGGGGGCGGGCTCGCGGCCTGCTCCGCCAACGCGAACAGTGTCGACGCCACCGGTGGTGGGGGCTACGGCTTCGTCCAACAGGCGCCCGGGCAGGATTTCGTGGAGCCCGGAAAGCGCCGGGTGCCGCCCAGCATGGCGGGGGAGACCCTGGACGGTGAGCAGYTGGACGTGGCCTCCCTGCGGGGCCGCCCGGTCGTGCTGAACTTCTGGGCCTCCTGGTGCGCCCCGTGCCGCGCCGAGACCGACGGCCTGGTCACACTGGCGAAGGACAACCCGGACGTCGCCTTCGTCGGCGTGAACGAGAAGGACGAGCCGTCCAGCGCCCGGGCGTTCGTCCGCGACGAGCAGGTGCCCTACCCCAGCATCATTGACGAGACCGGCGTCCTGGCCGCCGGCTGGCCGATCTCCATCGGGCTCCCGTCGACCGTCGTCCTGGACGACCAGGGGCGGCTAGCCGCCCGCTTCACCGGCGGCGTCGTGCCCGAAGAGYTCACCGCCGTTCTCGGCAGGCTCCGGACGGAGGCCTGAGTTCCGGATGGGTGTCGTGGACGTCGTCACGGACGGCCCGCTGCTGCTCGCCGCACCCGTGGCCGCCGCGGCCGGGCTGTTGTCCTTCCTGTCTCCCTGCGTCCTGCCCCTGGTGCCCGGCTACCTGTCCTTCATCACCGGCCTGTCCGGCGAGGACCTCCAGCGGCGCGCCGAGAAGCCCGAGCCGGCCACCGCTGCGCCCGAGCAGGCGCAGGTACCGGTCCCTGCCGCGGTCGGCGCGCCGGTCACGTCCCTGGCCGCTCCGGACGCGGTGGGCGTTCCCGGCGCGCCGGGGCCAACCGCGGACGCCGTGGCTGCCGCCCCCGCAGCCGGTCCACAGCCGGCCGGCGGCGAGCCCGGGGCCGGGGCCGGGGCCGCTGCCGGGCGGGCCTGGTGGGGCGAGCGGCTGGGCGACATCCGCCGGGCGGGGCGGGTGACCGCCGGCACCGGCCTCTTCATCCTCGGGTTCACCGTCGTGTTCGTCTCCTACGGGGCGGCGTTCGGCGGGCTGGGCCAGTGGCTGCGGGTTCACCAGGTGGGGCTGAGCCAGGTGCTGGGCGCGGTGACCATCGTGATGGGGCTCAGCTTCGCCGGTGTGTTCTCCCGGACGTCCTGGGCCAACCGCGAATGGCGGTTCCACCGGCTGCCGTCCCCGGGCCTGCTCGGCGCCCCCGCCCTCGGGGTGCTCTTCGGCATCGGCTGGACGCCCTGTATCGGCCCGACCCTGACCGCCGTGCTCGGGCTCGCGACCCAGAGCGCCACCGTCGGCCGTGGCGCGTTCCTTTCCGCCGTGTACTGCCTGGGCCTGGGGCTGCCGTTCCTCGTCGTCGGACTGGCGTTCCGCCGCGTCGCGGGCGCGCTGCTCGCGGTGCGCCGCCACGCGAGGCTCCTGGCGCTCACGGGCGGCGCCCTGCTGGTGATCGTCGGCGTCCTGCAGCTCACCGGTGCCTGGACGGATCTCATCGCCGAGCTCCGCCCGTACGCGCCCGGATTCTCGGAGACTCCGCTGTGACCACACGCCCCACCGCCCCGTCCGGCCATGTCGACGGGCTGATGCCGGACGATCCGACGGTCCTGGAAGATCCGGAGGCGTTCGACCCGCCAGCTCCGCGGCGCGCGGCGGACCGGACCGACCCGACCGAGCGCACGGAGCGGGAGAGCAGCAGGGACCGGACGTCCACCACCGCCGGCGACGGCACGGATGGCGCCCCGGTCGCGGGCGGCGACGCGGCGGCGATACCCGACCGCGACGCCACGGCGTGGACGAGCCCGTCAGGCTCCGGCCCGGTGGAGGTCGCCGGAGCAGGAGCTGACAGATCGGGAGACGGCCGCGCAGAGGCGGGTGGAGCTGAGGCTGGCGCGCGTCCGGTCGGGCGCGGCGGCGGCAGTCCCTACGCCCTGCCCTCCGACACGACCCGGCGCGGCAGGGTCGGGGGGCGCGCCGGTGCGGTGGCGCTGATCGCCCGGTCGTGGCGGCAGCTCACCAGCATGCGGACGGCCCTCGTGCTGCTCTTCATGCTGGCCGTGGCGGCTGTGCCGGGGTCCCTCCTCCCACAGCGCAACGTCAACCCCATGAAGGTCGAGGAGTACCTCGCCGACCATGGTTCGCTTGCCGCCTGGCTGGATCGGTTCTCCTTCTTCGACGTCTTCGGCGCCCCCTGGTTCGCCGCGATCTACCTGCTGCTGTTCATCTCGCTGATCGGCTGCCTGTGGTCGCGGGTCCGCTGGCACGCGCGCGCCCTGTTCACCGCCCCGCCGAAGGCGCCGTCGCGGCCGGGTCGACTGCCCGGCGGCAGCACCTGGACCAGCCCGTTCGAGGCCGACGAGGCGGTGCTCCGGGCCCGCGGCGTGCTGCGCGGACGGCGGTTCCGGGTCGCGGTCGCGCCCGCCGACGCCCGCCGGCCGGACGGCACCCCCGACCACTCCGCCGCCGCCGAGAAGGGCTATCTGCGCGAGACCGGCAACCTGGTGTTCCACCTCGCGCTGGTCGCGCTGCTCGCCGGCATGGGGTTCGGTTCCTGGTTCGGCTACCAGGGCACGGTGCTGGTGATCACCGGCAACGGTTTCGCGAACACCYTGATCTCCTATGACCAGTACAACGGCGGTGAGCTCGTCGACCCGGTGGACCTGCCGCCGTTCTCGGTGATGCTGGACCGGTTCGAGGCGACCTACCAGGACAACGGCCAGCCCGCCGACTTCCGGGCCGACGTCCGGTACGCCGAGGATCGCGACGCGCCGACCAGGACCGACACGGTGCGGGTCAACCATCCGCTGGCGATCGGCAACGCCAAGATCTATCTGATCGGGCACGGCTACGCCCCGCACTTCGTCCTGCGCGACCCGGCCGGGGAGGTCGTCTGGGAGTCGTACGTGCCCTGCACCCCCCGCGACGGCATGTTCACCTCGACCTGCACCGTGAAGATCCCGGACACCGGCCTGCCGCCGCTCGGCGAACTCCGGGTGCCGCAGCAGCTCGCGTTCAGCGGGGTGTTCACCCCGACGACGGTGCTCGACCCGGGGCACGGCTACGTCTCGGTCTTCCCGGCGGCTCGCGCGCCGGGGCTCACCCTCACCGGGTTCGTCGGCAACCTGCACCTCAACGAGGGCATCCCGCAGAACGTCTACACCGTCGACACCCGCGACATGACCCAGTTCACGATGACCGGGCCGGCCGGCGCGGACCGGATCGCCCAGGTCGTCGCGCCGAACAACCCGCAGCAGCGGACGCTGACCGGCCTGCCGGGCGGCCTGTCGCTCGAGGTCGACGGGGTCCGCGAGTTCGCGACCTTCCAGACGAAGTCCGATCCCTTCAAGGGCCTGGTGCTCGTCGCCTCCGTGGTGATCATCGCGGGACTGATCGCGAGCCTGCGGGTGCGGCGCCGGCGGGTGTGGGTCCGGGCGACGCCGCTCGACGGCGGCGGAAGCACCGTCGAGATCGGCGGGCTCTCCCGCTCCGACGCCCAGGGCTTCGCCGCCGAACTGACCGCGCTCACCCGCCGGATCAGGGACGACACGGCGCCGGAGGACGTCACCCCGAGCGCAGAGACCCCGAGCACCGGCACCCCGGGTACCACGGCGCCGGGTACCACGACGCCGAGCGCCGCAACCCCGAACACCACGTCCAGCAGCACCTCCAGCACCACCAGCGCCACCAGCGAACGGGAGCCTTGATGCCGGTCAACGAAGGCATGGCAGAACTGTCCGATCTGCTGTTCAGGACCTCGATCGGCGTCTATGCCGTGGGCATGCTCGGCTTCGGCGCCGAGTTCGCGTTCAGCCGGCTCGGCCGGGTCGCGGGCAGCGCCTCGGCGGTCGACGAGACCGAGGCCGCGGACGCCGTGGGCGAGACCGCCGCGAAGCAGGCCGTGCTGGTCGGCGCGGCTCCGGCCGGCGGCGGGGAGGTCGGAACCACCGGCTCCTCCGGCGGCGTGCCGGGGCGGACCGACGGCGGCACCGGCCTGGCCGGCGACGGCTCCCTGCGGAAGGGGACCAGCCCGGCGGGGACAGACGGCGTCACACCGCGCACCTCGGTCTGGATCGGCCGCCTCGCGGTCGTGCTGACCATCGTCGGCTGGGCGACCCATGTGGGCTCGGTCGTGACGCGGGCGATCGCGGCCGACCGCGTCCCCTGGGGCAACATGTACGAGTTCTCGTCCATGATCTGCCTCATCGCGGTCACGACGTTCCTCGTCCTGATCGCGCGGCAGCCGCTCCGGTGGCTCGGGGTCTTCGTGATGGTCCCCGTCGTGCTCTCGATGGGGTTCGCGGGGACGGTGCTCTACGTCGCTGCGGGTCCGCTGGTCCCGGCGCTGGACTCGTACTGGCTCAAGATCCACGTGGCCGGTGCGATCATCTCGAGCGGTGTCTTCCTGGTCTCCGCCGTCACGACGGTGCTGTTCCTGCTCAAGGACCGGTGGGAGAGCCGGCTGGCCGAGGTGGCGTCGGGCCGGGCGGAGGCATCCCGGGCGATGCRCAGCCGCGGTGGCATCGTGATGCGGCTGCCCTCATCCGCGACGCTCGACACGATCACCTACCGGATCATCGCGTTCGCGTTCCCGATCTGGACCTTCGCCATCATCGCCGGCGCCATCTGGGCCGAGGCGGCCTGGGGCCGCTACTGGGGGTGGGACCCGAAGGAGACCTGGTCGTTCATCACCTGGGTCATCTACGCGGCCTACCTGCACGCGCGGGCGACGGCCGGCTGGCGGGGGCGGCGCGCGGCAGCGGTCTCGCTGCTGGCGTTCAGCGCCCTGTTCATCGACTACTACCTGGTGAACCTGGTGATCAACGGCCTGCACTCGTACGCGGGGATCTGATCCGGCTCCGGCGGGCCGCTCGCGTGGACGGTGCGGCGGAAGGTCAGTCGCGCGCGGCGGGGGGCTCGGACTCCCCRCCGCGGATGCGGTCGGTCAGCTGGCGCAGGAACTCGGGGTCGTCGTCCGGCCCGACGGGGCGCACGGCCTGGCGGCGCATCCCCGCCCGGGGCGCACTCGAGCGGCTGTAACCGGTGGTGCGCCGTTCGGTGCCCCACTGACCGCGGCCGCCGAAGGCGGGGTGGTCCGACGCGTGGTGACGCTCGTAGCCAGCGGTGCCGTAGACCGTCCGCGGGCGCCCGAAGACGAACCAGCAGATGGACCCGAGGAAGAAGAAGACGATCAGGATGATGAGCCAGATCGGCTTCGGCGCGACCTTCACCGCGTCCGCAGGTGTGCCGATCACATCGATGACCGAGAACACCCAGACACCGATGATCAGGAATGTCAGCGCGAGACCCAGCAAGGCCGACCGCTCCTCTCTGCTCGCCGTGAGCGGCGTACCGCGGCGCGGCCGCCACGAGCACCCCGGGTTGGCGTGCCCTTGGTCGAAGACCCACCAGCCTGCCGCGCGACCGCCGGTGCCAGCACCGCCCGCCCCCGTCGTTCCCGATCCGCCCGTGTTTCGGGGCAGATCCGCGCAGCCTGGGCCGGACGTCTGATGTGTCCCTAGTCTGCCTCTCCCACGGACGGCGTGTCCCGGCGGTCCGCGAAGGGGATGTTCACTGGTCGCGAAGATGAGGCGGCGGGTGGTTCACGTGCCTCCAACCAGGGTACGTCCGGCGGCCGCCACCGGACGCTGCAAAGATGGACGTCATGGCCTGGGCCGATCTCCGCGCGTTTCTGACGCACCTCGACCGCGCTGGTGACCTGCACCGGGTGCGGGTCCCTGTCGACCCCCGCCTGGAGGTGACGGAAATCGTCACCCGGGTGGTCCGCGCCGGCGGGCCCGCGCTGCTGTTCGAACGGCCCGAAGGGGCCGACATGCCCCTGGCCATCAACGTCTTCGGCACCGAGGCGCGGATGGCGGCCGCGCTCGGCGTCGAGCGCCTCGACGACATCGGCACCCGGATCGGCGAGATGCTGCGCCCCGAGCTGCCCGTCGGTTTCGGCGGCGTACGCTCCGCACTCGGCAAGGCGGCGCAGCTCACCTCGCTGCCGCCGCGGCGCGTCCGCACCGCGCCCTGCCAGGACGTCGTCCTGAAAGGTTCGGACGTCGACCTGAACCTGCTCCCCGGCGTGCACGCCTGGCCGCAGGACGGCGGGAAGTTCCTGAACCTGGGGCTCACCCACACCAAGCACCCGGAGACCGGCGCCCGCAACCTGGGGATGTACCGGCTGCAGCAGCACGACGCGCGCACCGTGGGCATGCACTGGCAGATCCACAAGGATTCGAACGCCCACCACGCGGTCGCCGAGCGGCGTGGTGAGCGGCTGCCGGTCGCCATCGCCTTCGGGTGTGATCCCGCGGTGACCTACGCGTCGTCGGCACCGTTGCCCGCCGAGATCGACGAGTACCTGTTCGCCGGTTTCCTGCGCCGGGAACGGGTCGAGATGGTCGACTGCCTGACCGTGCCGCTGCAGGTCCCGGCGAACGCCCAGGTCGTGCTGGAGGGCTGGCTGGAGCCGGGGGAGCGGATCCCGGAGGGCCCGTTCGGCGACCACACCGGCTTCTACACACCGGTCGAGCCGTTCCCCGCCCTGCACATCGATGTGATGACCATGCAGCGCGACCCGGTCTTCCAGGGCATCGTCGTCGGGCGTCCCCCGCAGGAGGACGGGCCGATGGGCAAGGCGACCGAGCGCATCTTCCTGCCGCTGATCCGGATGATGATCCCGGAGATCGTCGACTACGACCTGCCCGAGGCCGGGGTCTTCCACAACTGCGCGATCGTCTCGATCGAGAAGCGCTTCCCCAAGCACGCCCAGAAGGTCATGAACGCGGTCTGGGGCGCGGGCCTGCTGTCACTGTCGAAACTGATCATCGTCGTGGACGCCGACTGTGACGTCCACGACTACCACGAGGTCGCCTGGCGGGCCTTCGGCAATGTGGACTACGCACACGACCTGGTCACCACGATCGGCCCGGTGGACCACCTCGACCACGCCTCCTACGAGCAGTTCTACGGCGGCAAGGTCGGGGTTGACGCGACCCGCAAGCTGCCCACCGAGGGGTATCGCCGCGACGGCGGCTGGCCCGAGGAGATCGTGATGGACCCCGACATCCGGGACAGGGTGACCCGGCGCTGGAAGGAGTACGGCCTTTGAGTGGCGCCGCCGTCGCCCCTGGGATGCCCGGCCGGGCATCCGGCGAGCCCGCGCACGGCCGGGTGCGCGCCTTCCTGCGACTCGTCGTCATCGAGCACTCGGTGTTCGCGCTGCCCTTCGCCTACGTCGCGGCGCTCGCCGCCTGCTTCGACGTCTCGCGGACGACGCACTGGCGCGACCTCGCGCTGATCACGGTGGCGATGGTGGCGGCCCGCACGTTCGCGATGGCCACCAACCGCATCATCGACCGGGCGATCGACGCCCGGAACCCGCGGACGGCCGGCCGGGAGCTCGTCACCGGGGTGGTGTCGGTCCGCACCGCGGTCGTCGGTTCGGTCGTGGCGCTCGCCGTGTTCCTCGGCTCGGCCGCGGTGCTGGGCTGGCTGTGTCTGGTCCTGGCCCCGGCCGCGGTCGCCCCCCTGATCGTCTACTCCTACGCCAAGCGGTTCACCGACTTCCCGCACGCGGTGCTCGCGTTCGCACAGGCGGTCGCGCCGGTCGGGGCCTGGATCGCGATCACCGGCGAGTGGTCCTGGGCGGCGGTCGTCCTCGGCCTCGCCGTGGGCACCTGGATCGGCGGCTTCGACCTGATCTACTCCTGCCAGGACGCCGAGGTCGACCGCCGGATCGGCGTGCGTTCCGTCCCCGCCCGCTTCGGGGTCCGGGCGGCCCTCGCCGCCTCGATCGTCACCCACGTCGTGACGTTCGCGTTGTTCGTCCTCTTCGGTCTGCTCGAGGACTTCGGCGCCTGGTGGTGGGCCGGCCTCGCCCTCACCGCCGCCGCCTTCTGCTACGAGCACGCCATCGTCTCGCCGACCGACCTCTCCCGGGTGAACCGCGCGTTCCTCACCGCCAACGGCTTCGTCGGCATCGCACTGTTCGCCTTCGCCCTGATCGACCTGATCAACCGCGGCCTCGGCGCCTGAGCGCCTGAGCCTGCACCGTGCCCGACGATCCCGCGCCCCAGCCCCGGCCCCTGCAGGAGTCGACCGAGCCGCGGGTTCCCTGGGTCGTCGGAGTCAGCGGTGCCAGTGGCACTCCGTACGCCGCGTCGGTGCTGCGCGGGCTGCTCGCCGCGGACCTGCCGGTCGATCTGGTGGTCTCCCGCGCCGCCCGCCTCACCCTGCTGGACGAGACCGGTGTCGGCTGGYGCGACGGGGCGTGGCGCGACCCGCTGACGTCCTGGCTGACGACCCGGGCCGACGGACGTCGCCGCGCCGACGCGGACGACCTGGCCGACCGGATCGACTGCCTCGTCACCGTGTACCCCCCCGCGGACCTGGGCGCGCGCCCCAGCAGCGGCTCCTACCCGACCCGGGGCATGATCGTCGTGCCGGCCAGCACCGCGTCGGTCGCGGGCATCACCCTCGGGCTTTCCAAGGACCTGCTCCAGCGCGCCGCGGATGTCACCCTCAAGGAGGGGCGGCGCCTCGTCGTGGTCCCCCGCGAGATGCCCTACACCCGGGCGACCCTGCGCCACATGCTCGACCTGGACGCCGCCGGCGCCGTGGTCGCCGCGGCCAGCCCCGGGTTCTACGCCGGCGCGCGTGACGTGGAGGATCTCGCCGACTTCGTCGCCGGCCGGGTCCTGGACGCCGCAGGCGTCCCCAACGCTCTCTTCCGGCGGTGGACGGGAACCCTCGGCGACGCCCGCCAGGCCCGTGCAGCTGACGCTGTGGGCGGGCCGGGCGGCGGTCGGGATGCCGAGCGGGAGCCGTGACGAGGCGGCCCGCGGGCGCGGCGCGTACAACAGACCTGGTGGACGGGCAGGCGGACCTGCTCGAAAGGCGGGCGGCGCGGTCCGGTGGCGGGCCGGTGCCCGCCGCGGTGAGGGGCGGGCGGACGGCATGGCGGGGAAGCGGAACCGGAACTCGTCGGGCACGCCGTCGACGGGCCAGGACGCCTCAACGGCGGCGCCTGGCCATGGCGGGCGGCCGGGCCGGACCGGGCAGACCGGAGAGCCAGGGGAGCCGGGTGGGGCCCGTCGGTCGGGCCGGCCGACGGAGACCGCCCCTGATCTGCGGGTGCAGATGCCGTACTTCCTCGCGCGGCTCGCCGTCCTGGTGATCCTCACGGTGGTCCTTGTGGTGGTCAACGTTCCGCTGCTGCTCGCCCTGCTCATCGGCTTCGCGGCCGCGGGCCTGGCCACCTGGCCGATCGGCCGTATGCAGCGCCGGGCAGCGGCGCGCTCCCGGGCGGCGGGCTCCCGGGTGGCGGGCTCCCAGGCGGCGGACGCCCAGCGGAAAGCACCCGGCCCCTGAGTGGAGTCCGGGCCGGTGTGACGGATGTGACCGGCCTGGCTCGGCCGTCCGCGGGTCTAATCTGGACCCATGGATGCCGGCCTCAAGCGCGAGATCGAAGCCAAGGTCCACGACGGGGTCCGGCTGAGCCGGGCCGACGGCGAGGCGCTCTACGCCAGCGATGATCTCGTCTGGCTCGGCGGGCTCGCCCACGAGGTGCGCACCCGCAAGAACGGCGACCAGACCTTCTTCAACGTGAACCGGCACCTGAACCTCACGAACGTCTGCTCGGCGTCGTGCGCCTACTGTTCGTTCCAGCGCAAGCCCGGCGAGCAGGACGCCTACACGATGCGCATCGAGGAGGCCGTCCGGCTGGCGAAGGAGATGGAGCCGGCGGGGATCACCGAGCTGCACATCGTCAACGGCCTGCACCCGACCCTGCCGTGGCGCTACTACCCGCGGTCGCTGCGGGAGCTGGGCAAGGCCCTGCCTGGCGTGGCGCTCAAGGCGTTCACCGCCACCGAGATCCACTGGTTCGAGAAGATCAGCGGGCTGCCCGCCGACGAGATCCTGGACGAGCTGATCGACGCCGGGCTGGAATCGCTGACCGGCGGCGGTGCGGAGATCTTCGACTGGGAGATCCGCCAGCAGATCGTCGGCCACGAAACCCACTGGGAGGACTGGTCGCGGATCCACCGGTTGGCGCACAGCAAGGGCCTGCGGACACCGTGCACCATGCTCTACGGGCACGTCGAGGAGCCCCGGCACCGCGTCGACCATGTGCTGCGCCTGCGCGAGCTGCAGGACGAGACCGGCGGTTTCTCGGTGTTCATCCCGCTGCGGTTCCAGCACGACTCGGTCGGGGATCCGCGTAACCGCCTGATGAACCAGCCGATGGCGACCGGCGCCGAGGCGCTGAAGACGTTCGCGGTCTCGCGCCTGCTGTTCGACAACGTCGATCACATCAAGTGCTTCTGGGTGATGCACGGCCTGACCACCGCCCAGCTCTCGCTGAACTTCGGCGTGGATGACCTCGACGGCTCGGTCGTCGAGTACAAGATCACGCACGATGCGGACGGGTTCGGCACTCCCGGCACGATGACCCGAGATGATCTCCTGACCGTGATCCGGGACGCCGGGTTCCACCCCGTCGAGCGGGACACCCGCTACCGGACGATCCGTACCTACGACGGCCCGGACACCACCCGGCGGGACACCCCCGTCGCGATCGACGCCTAGGTCGGGC
Organism: Parafrankia colletiae; assembly: GCF_001854655.1. Lineage (GTDB taxonomy): Bacteria > Actinomycetota > Actinomycetes > Frankiales > Frankiaceae > Parafrankia > Parafrankia colletiae. The sequence continues at coordinate 240,729 of NZ_MBLM01000108.1, forward strand.
GCTGTCATGGCAACTGACGAGACCACTCCTCGGGTGACGCCCGGGGGCGCCGGCGGTGTCCCGCGGCCCGGCCCCGAGACGGGAGTCGCGGGCAGCCCCGCCCTCAGCGCCGGGCAGCCCCCTGCCCCGGGCGCGCCGGGCGGCGGTGCTGCTCCGGGCACGCCAACCGCATCGGGCACATCGGGCGCGGAGCCCTTGCAGGCACCGGGGGGAGGAGCCGCCCCGGCAGGTGCGGGCGCTGCTCCGGCGGGCGCTGCTCCGGCGGGTGCTGGCCGGCCGGTCCGCCCACCGGGCGCGCCCGGGATGGGCTCGATCTTCGTGCTCGCGTTTCTGGTGATCCTCGTCCCGGGGCTCGTCGCCTACAGTCTGCTGCGGTGGGCCGGCCTCGCGATCGGCCCGGCAGGGCTGCTGGGTCTGCTGATCATCCTGGTCGGGCTGGGCATCTATCCGTCGCTGCTGCAACGTCTCGGGTGGGTGCGCCGCCGCGGGCGCCGTCCCGCCAGAAACCGGAGTGCATGATGTCCGCTGGCGATGTCCCGCCGACCGGTGGGAGCTTCCGGCCCGCGCGCCGCGGCCGGCTGCGGGTGAGTGCCGCGGGCAAGACCGGTGACCCAGGCCTGATGGGGCTGAACCTGCGGTACTTCGCGATCCGGGCTGTCCTCTTCGGCGGGGTCCTCGCGGTGCTGCTGCTGCTCGGCCTCGACGGGCTGTTCGGCTTCGCGCTCGCGCTCGTCATCAGTGGGCTGCTCAGCTATCCGCTGGCGTTGCGGCAGCGCCGCGCGGTGCTGAACACCATCGCCGTGCGCCGCGCCGGCGAGCACCGGTGACGGCGGCGGGCGGTGAGGCCGGGCAGGAGCACCCGTCACCCGGGCCGGCATCAGCGCCGGCCTCGCTGCCGCCAGCCGGGCCCGGTGCAGCCGGCGTTCCCGCCGCTCGTTCCGGCCGTCCTGGAGGGCCCGGAGGGCTTGGCGGTCCCGGTTGGCCCGGCGTTGCCGACACTCCCGCTGTCGCCGTTCCCGGCGTGCCGGAGCAGCCCACCCGGCAGGGGCGACCCAGGGTCGGGCACATCCAGTTTCTGAACTGCCTGCCGCTGTACTGGGGCCTGGTCCACTCCGGGGCGCTGCTCGACCTGGAACTGACCAAGGACTCCCCGGACCGGCTCAACGAGGCGCTGATCGCCGGCGATCTCGACATCGGCCCGATCAGCCTGGTCGAATACCTGCGCCATGCCGACGAGCTGGCGGTCCTGCCGGACCTCGCCGTCGGGTCGGACGGCCCGGTACTGTCCGTCGTCGTCACGAGCGCCGTGCCGTTCGAGCAGATCCGCACTGTCGCGCTCGGGTCGACGTCCCGGACGAGCGTGCTGCTGGCCCGGATGCTGTTCGAGCAGCGCTGGGGCCTGCGGCCGGACTACGTCACGATGCCGCCCGAGATTCCGCTGATGCTGCGGGAGGCTGATGCGGCGGTGACCATCGGCGACGTGGCGCTGCGGGCGACCTATGACGCCGAGCGGGCCGGTGACGGTCATCCGCTGCGGATCGCCGATCTGGGATCCGAGTGGCGTGAATGGACGGGTCTGCCGATGGTGTTCGCCGTCTGGGCCGCGCGGCGTTCCTTCGCGGCCGCACACCCCGGTGTGGTCAAGGAGGTGCACGGGGCCTTCCGGTCCAGCCTCGACGCGGCACTGCGCGAGGTGGACGAGGTCGCCCGGCGGGCGGCGCGGTTCGAGGTGTTCGATCCCGCGACGCTCGCGCGCTACTTCAGGACGTTGGACTTCCGGCTGGGCCCGCGACAACAGGCGGGGATACTCGAGTTCGCCCGGCGGGCGGCGGCCCGTGGGGACGCGCCGCCGCTGGGCGAGATCGTCTTCGCCGCCGTCTGACTGGCCGCGGGGTGGTGCCGCCCGCTGCGCGGCAGGGACTTCAGACCGGCGGGCGGAATGCCTGGGAGATGCCTACCGGAGGCGTCGCCCGCTGCGCGGAGGCCGTCGCGAAACGCRCAATCCGCCGTTTGACGAGAGCCACCAGCCGGGGCGGGGTGGCTCGGCCGCCCGGGGCGATCATAATCTCGTCGAGGCTGGGTRCAGCTTCGGCATGGCCACCGCCCGAGCTGGATGCGGACAGTGACGAGAAGCCGTCCATCGGCCGGTGCTGCAGGCCCGGACGGGGATCGATCTCCCCGCTCGTAGGTGTGGTTTCAAGGCCGCGAACATGGTCTTCCGTATACCCAGCGTGATGGAGTGCCGCGTCGAGGGCGAGCTCGAAGGCGTCATCACCGGGGCCCGGGGCCGGGCGACCCGGGCGCTCTCCGGCCGAAATCTCCGGGTTCGGGGTGGAACGTGTCGGTGCCAGGCGCTTCCCGGACCGCGCCGGGCCACTGGCGGCCGTTCCCACGGGGCGCCTGGCGTCAGCCTGGCGGGCAGCGGCGTCGATGAGGCTGTTGACGGCGAGCGTCCAGGCCCGTAGCCCCTCGTGGCCGGTCAGCTCGGTGAACACGGCCGCTTCGAGGCAGCAGGTGCTCGCCTTCGCCAGTTCGTCCATGTCGAGCAGGGAGATCGCGAGCAGACCGGCGAGATGGCCGGCGATCATGAAGAGCCGGAACTGCTGGTGCGGCAGCATCGGCGTGCGCAGGAGCTGGTCGACGAAGGTCTGCTGGTCGAGGACCCGGGCCGTGACGTCGGCGGGCTCCAGCGTGTCCGCGGCGGCGATGAGGTCGGCGGCGAGCCGGTCGAGGTAGTCCAGCTCGCGGTCGGACCGGCGGTGGTCGAGCAGGTCACCGATCCGCCGCCGGGACTCGGCCTCCGCGTCGGGCTGCCGGCCGCGCCGCTCGGCACGTTCCGCGATGGCGGTCTCCCGCAGGTCGACGAGCGCCCCGCCGGCCTCGAGGGCCGCGTCGACGGCGGCCAGGACCGGTCGGGCGGGAATACCGCGGCTCGGCTGCTCCAGTTGGCTGATGTACTGACGGCTGTAGCCGGTGCGTACGGCGAGCTCCGCACGGCTGAGCCCGCTCTCACAGCGGCGCCGCCGGATCTCTGCTGGAAGCATGTCCTCAGCAGTGCTCAAACCCTGCCGGCCCCGGCTCCGTTGCCGCATGCGCGCAGATCCTTCCGCTGCCCGGAGGCTCCCGAGGGTGACCGATCGACCCCGCTCCATGGGAGGACGGGCGGGCGTTGGGGCTTCGGTCGCGTGCACCATCGGCTGCCTGTTCACTGTCGTGGGGGCGTGGTTACACCGTTGTGGCGAGGGTGTGGAGCGTGTCTGGGCTGGTCACACGTCCGCCCTCGTCGCCGCGGCGCCTGCCACCGTGTGTGTGCTGGGTTTCCAAGGGTGCAGTCTGCCCGCATTGTGAGCGTCGAGCATCACCTGGAGTGATGACCATACTCCTCCTGGCACAAGGCGCGCCTGGGGTCAAAGGTCCCGGACACGGAGAGTTGTCGGCGCCACGTGAGCATGTGGTAGCGGTGTGGCGCTGAAGCCGATTACTCTTCGTGTTTAAAGAGTTGTCCTGCGGCGGGAGGCTTTACTCTGCTCGGCCGGTCGCCGCTCTCTGCGGCGGAGTGGGTCGCCTATGCCGCCAAGCTCGGGTCCAGTGGGTGGAGTGTGCTCTCCCTGTGGGAGATGGTTGTGTGTCCGGCGATTTGTTTGGCGGGTCGGAAATGGCGCGGGAAATGCGGTGAGTGTCGTCGGGTCGTCATAATTCACCGCACCGGCGACTATCCGGTGGGGATGGCCCCGGCGGCCCTTCGAGCAGGGGCGAACGGGGGGTGTCCAGCGCGTTTGGGTCATACCGCGAAACCATCCCGAATGACGATGGGCGGGCCTCCCGTGCGGCGCGTACAAATGACGGGTGATGGACCGCTGGCCGTCGACGGATGAGGATGTCGGCGTCGTTGGCGCCGACACCGGCATCTCCGGTGCGGGCGTCGTCGGCGTCACGGGCGCGGGTGTCTCCGGCGCGCCTGGCGTCGGTGCGGCGGGCGTCGGTGCGGCGGGTGTCGGTGTCGCCGAGCGTGCCTCGGCCGGCCGAGGTCGGCCCGGTCCGTATCGGGTGGTCGTCGCGGACGACGCCGACGGGCTGCGTGAGCTGCTCTGCCTGCTCTTCGACACCGAGCCCGACTTCACCGTGGTAGGCCGTGCGACCAACGGGGCGGAGGCCGTCGAGGTCGTGAGTCGGACGGGGCCCGACCTCGTCCTGCTGGACGTAGCGATGCCCGTCCTCGACGGGATCGGAGCGCTGCCCCGGGTGCGCAGAGCCGCTCCCGAGGCGCATGTCGTGATCTTCACCGGGTTCTCGGGCGGGAGCCTGCGGGAGCAGGTCCTGGCGCTTGGCGCCGACGAGCTGATGGAGAAGGACCTGTCCACCGGGGTGCTGCTCGACCGGCTGCGCCAGATGTGCCGGCGTCCGCGCCCACTCTGAACCTGCCCGGCCTGGCCCGGCCTGGTCCGTTCCGTGGTTTGTCGCATGTTGTGTTCGTGCCGTGACTGGGATGGGGTGTGACGACGCATCCACGACGTCAGCGGCAGATCTGTGGGAACATGGCCAGCGTGACTGCCCGGGCCCACCTCTTGGAGCCGTCGGGCGGGCGTCTGATCGTCGCCCGCCGTCGGCGCGCTGAGGTGTTCCCACTGGCCGGGCCGTCACGTTCCGGGGCCCCGGTGGCCTCGCCGGGTACGCCCGTCGCACGGCCAACTGACGTGAGCCCCGTCGACCCCTGCCTGGTCGCGCGTCTGCACGTCGACCTGTTGCGCGTCTCCAGCGCCGGCTGTCGCCGCTCCCGCTGACTCCGCCCACCCGGCCGTACGACGCCGCGGTGGACCCTGCTCACCGAGAGATCTGATGACTTCTCCTGCTCGAAACCCGCGTGCCGCGCGCCCGCAGACCCCGTCCCGCCCCAAGGGGCAGGGCCAATGGGCGCTGGGCTACTCCGAACCGCTCAACGCCAACGAGCGGATGAAGAAGGATCAGAACGGTCTCGCCGTGCGCGACCGCATCCTGAACCTGTACCCGCACACGGGTTTCGACAGCATCGACCCGCAGGACCTGCGCGGCCGGTTCCGCTGGTGGGGCCTCTACACGCAGCGCCGGCCGGGGATCAGTGGCGGCCGCACGGCCGTCCTGGAGCCCGAGGAGCTCGACGACAGCTACTTCATGCAGCGGATCCGCCTCGACGGCGGCCGGATGACATCCGACCAGCTGCGGGTGATCGCCGACATCTCCACCCGGTACGGGCGGGACGTCGCTGACGTGACCGACCGGCAGAACATCCAGCTGCACTGGATCCGCATCGAGGACGTCCCCGCCATCTGGGGTGCGCTCGAGGCGGCGGGCATGACCACCGCCGAGGCCTGCGGGGACACGCCGCGGGTCATCCTCGGCTGCCCGCTGGCGGGGGTGGACGCCGACGAGGTCCTCGACGCCACCGGTGTGATCGACGAGGTCGTCGAGCGGTTCGTCGGGGACCCGGAGCTGGCGAACCTGCCCCGCAAGTTCAAGAGCGCGATGTCCGGCTGCGCGGACCAGTGCACCCTGCACGAGATCAACGACATCGCCTTCGTCGGTGTGGTGCACCCAGATCTCGGCCCGGGCTACGACCTGTGGGTCGGGGGTGGCCTGTCGACGAACCCGAAGCTCGGTGTGCGCCTCGGCGCCTTCGTGACGCCCGAGCGGGTCGCCGAGGTGTGGCACGGCGTCATCCAGCTGTTCCGTGACTACGGCTACCGGYGGATGCGCACCCGCGCCCGGCTGAAGTTCCTCGTGGCGGACATGGGCGTCGAGTGGGTCCGCTCGACGCTGGAGAAGGAGTACCTCTCGGCGGCCCTGCCGGACGGCCCGGCGCCGCTTCCGCCGCGCAACGAGGGGCGGGACCACATCGGAGTGCACCAGCAGCGGGACGGCAGCTACGCGGTCGGGTTCGCGCCGCGCGCCGGCCGGCTGACCGGGACGACACTGACCGCCGTCGCGAACCTCGCGGACCGCCACGGCCAGGGCCGGATCCGGGCGACCACGATGCAGAAGCTCGTGATCCTCGACGTCCCGGGCAGCGAGCTCGACGCGCTGGAGGCGGAGCTGGCGAAGCTCGACCTCGTCGTGAAGCCCAGCGTGTTCCGCCGCGGCACGATGGCCTGTACCGGGATCGAGTTCTGCAAGCTCGCGATCGTCGAGACCAAGGGCAACGCCCGCGATCTCATCACCGAGCTGGAGAGCCGGCTGCCGGACTTCACGGAGCCGATCGGCATCAACATCAACGGGTGCCCGAACGCCTGCGCCCGTTTCCAGGTGGCGGACATCGGCCTGAAGGGCTCGCTCGTCCCGGACGACAGCGGCGCGATGGTCGAGGGGTTCCAGGTCCACCTCGGCGGGCACCTGGGAACGCGTTCCCGGCTCGGGCGCAAGTCGCGCGGGCTCAAGGTCACCGCCGACGGCCTCGTCGACTACGTCGTCGGGCTTCTGGAGACGTACCAGGCGAACCGGGCCGACGGTGACACCTTCGCCGACTGGGCGGAACGCGCCGACGAGTCGCTGCTCGTCGGCGCCGCGCCGCCGGCGGACGCGGATGCGGGCGGGGCGACGTGAGCGCCCGCGCCGTCCCCTTCTACTGCCCGTACTGCGGCGACGAGGACCTGGTGCCCGAGCCCGCTCCAGGCGGGTCGGGCGAGGGCCACGGGCACTGGGCCTGCCGGGCGTGCCAGCGGGCCTTCCGGCTCAGCCTCACGGCGCTCGTCGCAGCAACAGAACCGGGCGCCGGAGGACCAGGCGCCGCAGCATCGGCGGCCAGCGGGGTGGAGCCCTCCGGGGGGGTCCGCACCGGGACGACGCCAGGGGGATCGGGTTCGGCGAACGGCACCGCCGTCGCGCCGTCGGACGTGGAGGAGAGGGACTGATGGATGCCGCGCTGAAGGCCCGGGCACTGCGGGCCGGTGACGAGCTCGAGGGCGCACCAGCGGAGGAGATCCTCCGCTGGGCCGCCGAGGAGTTCGGTACCGGGCTTGCTGTCGCGGCGTCCATGGCCGAGGCGGTGCTCGTCGACATGCTGTCGCGGATCCGCACGGACATCCCGGTCGTCTTCATCGACACCGGCTACCACTTCGCCGAGACCATCGGCACGCGGGACGCGGTCGCGCACACCTACTCGCTGCCCATCATCAGCGCGAGCCCGCAGCTCACCGTGGCCGGGCAGGACGCCGTGCACGGTCCGCGGCTGTACGAGACCGATCCGGACCTGTGCTGCCGGATGCGCAAGATCGTTCCGCTGGACCGGGCGCTGGCGCCCTACCGGGCCTGGGCCGCCGGCTCCCGGCGCGCCGAGTCGGCCGGGCGGCGTAACCTGCCCGTGGTCGGCTGGGACCAGCGCCGCGGCAAGGTGAAGGTGCACCCGCTGGCCACCTGGACGGACGAGGACGTCGAGCGTTACGTCCAGGAGCACAACGTGATCGTCAACCCGTTGCTCTCGGACGGCTACGACTCGGTCGGCTGCTGGCCGTGCACCCGCCGCGGCGCCGGCAGGGAGGGCCGCTGGGCCGGCACGAGCAAGTCCGAGTGCGGCATTCACTGACTTCGGCCTGACTCCGGCCGGACCTCGGCCCGGCACCGGCGCGGCAGCCGGCCGCTGCCCGCGTGGCTTCCGGCCCGCGTCGGCCTGGCCAGGGCTGTCACCAGCAACGGTCCCGGCCGGGGGTCGATGCCGACGCCGCGACGAACCAGGGCAGGCTGCGCCCACCAGGCTGTACCGTGCACGCCGTGGTAGTCGCGACGACCGGGCCCGGCAGCCGGCGGCCCGAGCCTGACCCGGCCCCGGTGGCCCTCGGCCGCAGCGGAACCGGCGAGGTATGGCTGGTGGGGGCTGGTCCCGGTGATCCCGGGCTGCTGACGGTGCGCGGGCGTGAGCTGCTTGCCCGGGCCGACGTGGTTGTCACCGACCGCCTGGCCGCGGCGGTGCTGCTCGACGCGGCGCGGCCGGAGGCGCGGGTGATCCACGTCGGCAAGAGCCCGACGCTGTCTCGCAGCCAGGAGGAAGTGAACCGGATCCTGGTCGAGGAGGCTCGCGCCGGGGCGATGGTGGTGCGGCTCAAGGGCGGGGACCCGTTCCTGCTCGGCCGCGGCGGCGAGGAGGCCGAGGCCTGCGCCGCCGCCGGGATTCCCTGCACCGTGGTCCCCGGTGTGAGCTCCGCGATCGCCGCCCCCGCCTACGCGGGCATCCCGGTCACCCACCGCGGGGTCGCGCAGGACATCGCGATCGTCTCCGGCCACCTGCCACCCAACCACCCGCAGTCGACGGTGGACTGGGCGGCCCTCGCGGCCAGCCGGGCCACGATCGTCGTGCTCATGGGCGTCGCCCGGCTGATCGACATCGTCGAGGCGCTGATGCGCGGCGGCCGACCGCCGACGACGCCGGCAGCGGTCATCGAGCGCGGCACCACCCCCGCGCAGCGGGTGCTCCGCACCACCCTCGACGCTCTCGCCGTCGACGCCATCGCGTTCCAGCTGCGTTCGCCCGCGGTGCTGGTGGTCGGTGCGGTCGCCGCCCGGCGTGACGCCGCCGTCCTCCCCGACCTGGCGCCCGACCTGGCGCCCGACCTGGTCTCTGCAGGGCAGGACGCAGACAGGGCCGCGGGGCAGGTCGGGAGTGCGGCAGCGCCGCTTGCCGGGCTCCGGGTCCTAGTGCCGCGGACCAGAACGCGCCAGGGCCTGCTGGCGCGCCGGCTGCGTGAGCTCGGCGCGGAGGCCGTCGAGACGGTGGTCAGCCAACTCGTCCCGGTCGCCGACGGGGCAGCCCTGCGCGCGGCGCTGCCCGGCGCGGACGGGCTGGTGCTGGCCGATGCGGACGAGGTCGCCGCCACCGTCGCGCTGCTGCGTGCCCAGGGCACGGACGTCCGCGCGCTGGCCGGTCTGACGCTGGTCGCGGCGTCCGACTCCGCGGCGGCGGCGCTGGCCGGGCTCGGGCTGACGGCGGTCCGCTCGTCGGCCGAGGTCCAGGTCGCGAACCGGATGGTCACCGAGGTACCGGTGTCAGGGCTGCGGGTGGTGGTCTGCGGGGACGCGCCGCCGCCGGCCGGGATCCGGACGATGCGCCGGGTCCGGTTGCTGACCGACGCGGCGACCGAGGCCGACCCGCGGATCGCGCAGGAGCTGCGCCATGGTGACATCGACGCCGTCGCGCTCGCCTCGTCGACCGCGGCCCGCTGCCTGGCCGAGCTGTACGGGCCGCTGCCCGAGTCCGTCCTCGTGGCCGCGATGGGGCGGCGCACCGTCCAGGCCTGTGAGGCCGCGGGCCTGCGGGTGGACGCCGTCCCGCCCGAGCCGGGGATCTACCCGCTCGCCGCGGTGGTCGCCGAGCTGGTGGCCGCCCGCCGCGCACCGACCGCCTGAGCCTCGCCGCCCCTGCTCCCACCCGCGCTCTCACCGTCAGCCGCGGCGTCCAGCCCGGGCTGCTCCAGCGCGTCCTCGATGCGGGCCCGGACCGCGTGGACGACTCCCGGATGCAGGCCGAGCGGCAGGGTGATCGTCCACCGTGTACCGGGGTGCGCGGACTGCGCCGCCGCCAGCGCGTCGGGAATGTCACGGGCGGTGTGGTTTCCCTCGAACAGGAAGAAGGGGTGCGCGATGATCTCCGAGCAGCCGGCGTCGACCAGCGCGGCATAGCCCTGGGCGATGTCCGGGTGGGCGAGGTCGAGGAAGGCCGGCTCCACCGCGTCCCATTCCGGCAGGTCCGCGCAGGGTGCGAGCGCGTGGGAGAGCTCGACCACCATGGCATTCGCCTCATCCCGACGGGAGCCGTGTCCGATCACCAGCAGACCGCGCATGCGTCCAGTCTGCCGCCGCCCGCACCTTCCCGCCGGCAGCGCCCCCGTGCCCGGCAGCACGGCCGCCGCAGCCCGGCCACAAGCAGCACCGCCACCGCAGAACCGGGCCCCATACACGAGCCGCCAGGGTGGCTGGCACGCCCGGGCGGCACGCTCGGGTGGTCCTGCCGCCCCCGGGCCGTCCCAGGCCGGCATGACCCCCCGATGGTGTGAACAGGCGTTCGACATCCGGCCGGCGGCGATGGTGTGCTGTGTCGCGTACCTGCAACCGCCGGCCCTGACCCGTCGGCGGTCGCAGGTGAGTTCCCCTCCTCCACCCTGGCTGACCGTCGGCAGTGCCCTCGGCTGATCGTCGGCAGCCCGCCCGCCCCGACGGCGGACCCTCCCGCAGGCCGTCGGAAGGCGGACACGACGCGGCCCCCGGACCCCGGGCGCGTTAGCGTCACATTCGGCGCCGCTGTTGTCGATCTGGACGTCTGGTCTGTCGCGGCCGCCGCCGAAGCGTGATGATGGAGGTGCCCGCGGGCTCGCGGGCACGCAGGTGGTGTGTTCCGGCGGCCGCCGGAACAGGCGGGAGAGCGGGCGAGACGTGGCGGACCGATCGGCACGCCGGACGCACGGGGAACCTCTGCACCCGGACGATCCGACGTCGATCGGGCGCTATGAGGTCATCGGCCGGCTGGGCGCGGGCGGCATGGGCCGGGTGTACCTCGCCCTCGACTCTCAGGGCCGGCAGGTCGCGATCAAGGTGATCCGGTCGGATCTCGCGATCGACCCCGAGTTCCGCGACCGGTTCGCCGACGAGGTCGCCGCCGCGCGCCGGGTGGCGCCGTTCTGCACCGCCCAGGTCCTGGACGCCGACCCGCACGCACGGCGTCCCTATCTGGTCACCGAGTTCATCGACGGCGCCCGGCTCGACGAGGTCGTCGCGGAGTCAGGCCCGCTGCCGCTGTCCACTCTGCAGGGGGTGGCGGTCGGTGTCGCCTCCGCGCTGACCGCGATCCACGGTGCCGGGATCGTGCACCGTGACCTCAAGCCGAGCAACGTCCTGCTGTCGTACTCCGGCCCGCGGGTGATCGATTTCGGGATCGCCCGGGCGCTGGACGCTGTGGGCGGGCGCACCCAGTCCGGCCTGGTTCTGGGCTCCGTCGGCTGGATGGCGCCAGAACAGATGGAGGGCACCGCGCCGGTGGGCCCGGCGACCGACATCTACGCCTGGGGCCTGCTGGTGGCCTTCGCCGCGGCGGGGGAGCACCCGTACGGCGACGGCACCTACCTCGAGATGTCGGAGCGGATGCTCCTGCACGAGCCCGATCTGCGGCATGTTCCGGCACCACTGCTCGACATCGTCGTCGCTGCGCTGCAACGGGATCCGCGGCGCCGGCCGTCCGCCGAGCAGCTGCTGCTGCGCCTGCTTGGCGACCGCGGCCGGGAGGGCGGCGGCAGCACCCGCGCCGTCGCCAGTGAGGTCCTGGACAACACCTGGCCGCGCGGCCGGTCCGCCGCCGCCGCGGCGGCCGGGTTCGGCCTGGGGGCGCCCGCCGGTGCCGCGGCGGCGGGCGCCGCGGCCGGCGATTCCGCCGGTGCCGGTGCGCGCGCCGGAGCGGAGGCGGGCCTGCCCCGCACCCGGCTCGACGGGCCGCCCGGCGGTGCGGGTGGTGCAGGTCCGGCCGGGCGGCCCGCGCCGACCCGGGTCGCGGGGCCGGCCGATGCCGGCAACCACTGGTGGGAGGCCCCGCCGGGCGCCCGGCAGGCACCATCTCCGCCGCGGCCACCGGGGCCCGTGGGGCCGCAGGGCCCAGGTGGCCCGCAGCCCGCGCGACGGCGCCGCAAGGGCGGATTCGTCCAGTACGGCGACGAGCCGGAGCCGGTGCGCGCTGGCCCGGATCCCTGGGGATACGGCGGCCCTCCGCCGGGGCCGGTGCCCGCCGCGGCCGCTCCGGCCCCGCAGCGCCCCGCTGCCCGGCCGGCGCCGCCGCCCGCTCCAGCCGCCCCGTACTACGGCGACCCGCGCCAGCGCCCGCAGGGCGGCGAGCGCCGTCCCGCGGCACCTCCGCCGGCACCGCCCGCGCCGCCGACACCGGCGCCCTATCGCCCCGAGCGCCGACCTCGACCCCGGCGCCGCTGGCGGTTGCGGATCCCGTTCAAGCGGACGATCATCTTCGTCCTGCTCGTGCTGTTCCTGCTCTCCGCCGCCGACCAGATCGCGACGATGGTCGACGAGCAGCGCCAGCAGATCTGGAACCGGATCGTCACCTCGGTGCAGGATTCGGTCGACAACCAGGTCGACCGGCTGCGCGGCGGCGCTGACGACCTGCGCGAGCAGGTCCCGGACCTGGGTGGCCAGGGCGCGGACCAGAACGGCCAGGGCGCGGACCAGAACGGCGCCCAGGATCCCGCCAGTGGGGATTCGAGCCTGCCCGGGCGGATCGAAGGCCTGCCGGATGACCTCAACGACCTGCTGGGCAGCCCGAACAGCTGACCGGAAGGGCCGCTGCCGCCCGCCCCAGCGGACCGGGCCATGATCGTCGGCATGAACGAGCCCTGACCCAGGTACACCAGGGTTATGGCGAACTTCACCAGCAAGGTTCAGGAGCTGCTGCACAGCCCCAAGGCCCGCGAGATGGTCGACAAGGCGAAGATGGCCGCGAACAAGCCGGAGAACCGGGAGAAGTTCCGGCATCTGTCCAGCAAGTTCACCGGCCGCGGCCGTGGGCCCGGCGACGACCACACCCCGCACGCCTCCACGACGTCCAGTACCTCGAGCACGTCCGGCGTTGGCGGGGCACCCGGTTCCTCGACGTCCGGCTCCGTCGGCGGGGACAGCCGCAGCGCCGCCGAGCGCGAGCGGTCGGACTACGGCCCCTTCTGAGTCCCCTCGCCGCCGTCCCGCGGTGCCCTCGTCCCGGTCGCCGTGACGCGTACGGGCCGGGGGCCGGGGGCGCAGGTCGTACGATCTGACGGGTGAGCCTTCTTGATGCGGACGGCGAGCCCCCGGCCGGTTCGGCCCGGGTGGCCGATGCCGAGATGCGCACGCTGCTGGACCGTGCGGCCGAGGGTGGGCGGATCTCGCCGGAAGAGGCCCTCCTGCTCTACACCTCCGCGCCCCTGCACGCCCTCGGTCGGGCGGCGGACGTGGTGCGCCGCCGCAGATACCCGGACGGCATCGCCACCTACATCATCGATCGGAACATCAACTACACGAACGTCTGCGTGACGGCGTGCCGTTTCTGTGCCTTCTACCGGTCGCCCAAGCACCCCGAGGGCTGGGTGCGTGACGTCGACGACATCGTGGCCAGGTGCGGCGAGGCCGTGGAACTGGGCGCGACGCAGATCATGCTTCAGGGCGGCCACCATCCCGAGTTCGGGATCGAGTGGTACGAGGGCACCTTCGCGGCCATCAAGGCGGCGTACCCCCAGCTCGCGCTGCACTCGCTCGGTGCCAGTGAGGTCRTGCACATCGGGCGGACGTCGGGCCTGGGCCATGCCGAGGTCATCACCCGCCTGCGCGACGCCGGGCTCGACAGCTTCGCCGGCRCCGGCGCCGAGATCCTCACCGAGCGGCCGCGCCACGCCATCGCCCCGCTCAAGGAGCCCGGCCACGTCTGGCTGTCGGTGATGGAGACCGCCCACGGCCTCGGCCTGGAGTCCACGGCGACGTTCATGATGGGCACCGGGGAGACGAACGCCGAGCGCATCGAGCACATGCGCATGATCCGCGACGTCCAGGACCGCACCGGGGGCTTCCGTTCGTTCATCCCGTGGACGTACCAGCCGGAGAACAACCACCTCGGCGGCCGGACGCAGGCGACCACCCTGGAGTACCTGCGGCTGGTCGCTGTCGCGCGGCTGTTCTTCGACAACGTCGCGCACCTGCAGGGCTCGTGGCTGACGACCGGCAAGGAGGTCGGCCAGCTCACCCTGCACATGGGCGCCGACGACCTCGGCTCGGTCATGCTCGAGGAGAACGTCGTCTCCTCCGCCGGGGCCCGGCACCGGACGAACCGTACCGAGCTGATCCACCTGATCCGCGCGGCCGGCCGGATCCCCGCCCAGCGCGACACCCTGTACCGGCACCTGGTGGTGCACCGCGATCCGGCGCAGGACCCGGTCGACGAGCGCGTGGCCTCCCACTTCTCCTCGACAGCTCTGCCGCTGGTGACGACCTGAGCCGCGAGCCCACGCCGGTGTCCGCGGCGCCGACCGGTCCGAAAATCGAGCTGCATGTGCACCTCGAAGGGACGGTGCGGCCCGAGATCCTGCTCGACATGGCCCGCCGCAACGACGAGGCACTGCCCGCACGCACCGTGGAGGGCCTCCGCGACCTGTACCGGTTCCGGGACTTCGACCACTTCATCAAGGTCTGGGTGCTCACCACCCACGTGATGCGCACCGCGGAGGACTTCCGCGAGGTCGTCGTCGACTACGCGGGCCGCGCCGCCGCGGACGGAGCCGTCTACCTGGAGGGGATCTTCTCGCCCTGGTACCGCGTGCACCGCGGCGTCCCGTGGCAGGAGATCTTCATCGGTTACACCGAGGGCGCCGTGGAGGCCCGGGAGCGCTTCGGCGTCGAGATCCGGCTCACCCCGGACATCGACCGGGTGCTCCCCCCGGAGGTCGCGATGGACGTCGTGGGCTGGTCGTCGCACTTCACCGACCGCGGGGTCGTCGGGATCGGGCTGGGCGGCCCCGAGGTGGGTCACCCGCCGGAGCCGTACGCGCCGGTCTTCGCCGCCGCGGYGGACGCCGGCCTGGCCGCCGTGCCGCACGCGGGGGAGACGTCCGGGCCGGAGTCGGTGCGTGGAGCGCTGGACGCGCTCGGTGCCCGGCGGATCCGGCACGGCATCCGCGCGCTGGAGGACCCGGAACTGGTCGCCGAGCTGGTCGAGCGGAACATCGTGCTGGACGTCTGCCCGGTGTCCAACCTGCGGACCGGAGTGATCCGGGAGCTGGCCGCGCACCCGCTGACGGCGATGCTCGCAGCCGGCCTGCGCTGCTCACTCGGGACGGACGACCCGGCGATGTTCGGCACCGACCTGGCGCGGGAGTACGCGATCGCGGCCGGCCTGGGCGCGCCGCTGCGGGACCTGTTCGCCGCCGGTGTCGACGGCGCGTTGTGCGACGACGGCACGAGGGCCCGGCTGGCGGCGGTCGGCGCCGGCACCGACTGGGACGCCGTCCAGGCCAACGCCTTCGCCGAGGCCGCAACCGCAACCGCGACCGCGACGGCGACTGCCACCGGCACGAACACAGAAGGATGATCTGGTGAGCCGAGCGGGTCTCGACAAGAAGCCCGAGCAGGTCGCAGCGATGTTCGATCAGGTCGCGCGACGCTACGATGTGACGAACGCGATCCTGTCCGCCGGCCTGGACCGCACCTGGCGGACCGCCACCGCGCGGGCGCTCGACCTGACGCCGGGCCTGCGTGTCCTCGACGTCGCGGCTGGCACGGCGACGTCCTCGCGCGCGTTCGCCGCCAGCGGCGCCGACGTCGTGGCCTGCGACTTCTCGCTCGGCATGCTGGAGGTCGGCCGCCACCGACTCGCCGGCACGTCCAGCGTCGGCGCCGGCACGCCCCGCGTCGGTACCGGCGCTCCGCGGCCGGGACGGGTGCTGCTGACCGCCGGGGACGGCCTGCGGCTGCCCTTCGTCGACGCCTCGTTCGACCGGGTGACGATCTCGTTCGGGCTCCGCAACGTCGCCGCCGTGGACGTCTGCCTCGGCGAGCTGCTGCGGGTGACCCGGCCGGGCGGTGTGCTCGCGATCTGTGAGTTCAGCCGGCCGGTGTGGGGGCCGGTACGCACGGTCTACCTGGAGTACCTGATGCGTGCGTTGCCGGCTGTGGCCCGCGGGGTCAGCAGCAGCCCAGACTCGTACGTGTACCTGGCGGAATCCATCCGCGCCTGGCCGGGGCAGGCGGAGCTGGCCGATCTCGTCCGCGGGGCCGGCTGGACGCGGGTGAACTGGCGCAACCTCAGCGGCGGCATCGTGGCGGTGCATCGGGCTGTGCGCCCCTCGGAGTAGGAGCCCCTCGGAGCAGGAGCCCCGCGCAGGAGGAGCCCCGCGCAGGAGGAACAGGCACGTTCCTACGCGGTGGGGACGTGCGACTCGATCCAGGCGACGGTGCGGGTCCAGGCGTCGCGGGCCGCCTGCGGGTCGTACGAGTCGGGGCGCGCGTCGTTGTGGAACGCATGGCCGGCCCCGGGGTAGCGCACGATCTCGGTGTCGACGTCGGCGAGGGCGGCGGCGGCCCGCAGGTGTTCCACCTGCTCGACCGGCGCCGCCGGGTCGAGGTCGGCGTACAGCCCCAGCCACGGACTCTGCAGGCGGGCGGCGACGTCCAGCTGGGAGGGCTCGCCGAACCGGCCGTCCTCGATGCCGCCACCGCAGAACGTGACCGCGGCACCCAGTGGGCGCCGGACGGCTGCGTGGAAGGCGATGCTGCCGCCCATGCAGAAGCCGACGACCGCGCAGCGGTCGACCGCCGTTCCCGACTCGGCGAGCACCATCAGCCCGGAGTCCAGGTCCTCGAGGATGTCGTCGCCGGYGAGCCGGCCGCGTACGGAGAGGGCCCCCGGGGCGTCGCCGTAGTCGAACACGGGCGAACCCACCCGGTGGTAGAAGTCGGGGGCGACGGCCCGCCAGCCGAGATCCGCGAAGCGGCGGCAGACGTCGGTGATGTGGTCGGTGAGGCCGAACGCCTCGTGGACCACCAGCACACCACCGCGGGCCGTCCGGCACGGTTCGGCGATGACGGCGGGTGTCGGGCCGACCGCCGTGGTGAGGACCACGGTCTCTGATGTCGTCACAGTGTCTGAGGTCATGGCCGTCGATCTCCGAGGTCGGGGGGCCGGGGTCGATCCGGGTCGGAGACGATCGGCCGGCTCCAGGTCAGCTGGGGGGCGTCAGCTGCGGCGCGCCCGCCACCTGCCGGTCGGCCCGCCTCGTACCCGGTCAGGATGTACCCGGCTCGGGCGGCCATGTCACCTCATCGGGCACCCGGGCCGGCGCCGGGCGCCCGGACGGGTGGGTACCGCCCGGTTGGGCCACCACGGCGGTGCCATGGGTTGCCACGGCGTAGCGCTGCGTTGCTCCTCCACGGGCTGGGTTGACTCGTCTTCGGTTCTGGAGGTCCTGGTTGATGCCTCCGGCCCGGCCAAGGCCTACACTTCGGCGTGGCGCTCGTGAAGAATTTCACGAGCGCGCAAGCAGGGGTCTGGAATGGGGCCGTCGACCGGCCGACAGCGTGGGGAATCCGGAGCAGCGCGTGACCACAGGGATGACGGAACGAGATGGCGCCCGCACGGACGACCGTCCCGATGCCGACGTCATCGTGGTGGGCGCCGGGCCCGGCGGCTCGGCGACCGCCTACCACCTCGCGCGGACCGGCCTGGATGTCCTGCTGCTGGAGAAGAGTGYCTTCCCGCGCGAGAAGGTCTGCGGCGACGGGCTGACCCCCCGGGCGGTGCGAAGCCTGGTCGAGATGGGTATCGACACCTCGGCGGAGGCCGGCTGGCTGCGCAACAGGGGGCTGCGCATCATCGGCGGCGGCCTGCGACTCGAGCTGCCCTGGCCGGAGCTGGCGAGCTGGCCGGACTACGGGCTGGTCCGTCCACGCGCCGACTTCGACGAGATGCTCGCCCGGCACGCGGTCAAGGCCGGCGCGCGGCTGCGCGAGGGCACCACGGTGACCGGGCCGCTGCGTGACGACCGCACCGGGCGGGTCGTGGGCGTGACCGCACGGGCCGGGGTCGACCGGGCACCGGTCGACTTCCGCGCCCCGGTGGTCGTCGCGGCGGACGGGAACAGCGCGCGGATCGCGCTGGCGCTGGGGATCCGTCGGCGGGAGGACCGCCCGCTCGGCGTCGCGGTGCGGCGCTACTACCGCAGCCCACGCTCGGGCGACGACTTCCTGGAGTCGCATCTGGAGCTGTGGGAGGGTCCGCCCCGGCAGAGCCGGCTGCTGCCCGGGTACGGCTGGATCTTCGGTATGGGTGACGGCACGAGTAATGTCGGCCTCGGGATGCTGAACACCACCAGCGCCTTCCAGAACACCGACTACCGGGATCTTCTGCACCGGTGGCTGGCGGCGCTGCCGCCGGAGTGGGGATACACCGAGGAGAACGCGCTCGGCCCGGTCCGGGGGAGCGCGCTGCCGATGGCGTTCAACCGCACCCCGCACTACCAGGACGGGGTTCTCCTCGTCGGCGATGCCGGCGGGATGGTGAACCCGTTCAATGGTGAGGGCATCGCGTATGCGATGGAATCGGGCCGGATTGCCGCGGAGGCGATCGTGCTCGCGCTCGCCCGCGGCTCCGGGTCGGCGCGGGAGCGTGCACTGGCGCGTTATCCGGAGATCATCCGTGAGACATACGGCGGGTATTACACCCTGGGTCGCCTGTTCGTACAGCTGATCGGGAATCCGACCGTGATGGGTCTGGGTACCCGGTACGGGCTGCCCCGGCCCATGTTGATGCGTTTCGTCCTGAAGATCATGGCGAATCTGACCGACCCGCGGGGAGGTGATGCCTCGGACCGGCTGATCAACGCGCTGACCCGGCTGGCGCCCACCACCTGACCGCAGGCCCCGCGGCCGGCATGGCCGCGACCCGGGTCTCCTCGGGATGGACGAGAGACCGTCCGGTGACGAACGACTGGGACATCGGCGCACCTGCCCGCGAGCCGCGGATATTCGTCCGGTCGCCCGTACCGGCGGCGAAAGAACGTTTCGGCGTCCTTCGGCCGGCCAACAGGCAGCCGCCTGGTGACGGGCAGGAGTGAACAATCCCGGTGCGACCGGGAAAACAGCGGTCGCGTAGGCTGCATGCGCGCTCCGCCCCATCCGGGGCCGGGGCGGGAAGTACACCGGTTGGCCCGGGCGGGCGGTAACGGCCGCCCCCGGCGAACCGCCACCAAGACGTCCGCACCAAACATTCGAAGGAGAGGAGTTCGGCATGCTTGACAGTTATGTGCCGATCCTCGTTCTGCTCGCGATCGCGATGCTGTTCGCGGTCGGTTCCGTGGCGGTGAGCGCGCTGGTCGGCCCGAAACGGTTCAACCGTGCCAAGGTCGACATCTACGAGTGCGGTATCGAACCCGAGCCGGTGCCGGCCGGGCCGCACCGCTTTCCGGTGAAGTACTACAACACCGCGATGCTCTTCATCGTCTTCGACATCGAGATCATCTTCCTGTTCCCGTGGGCGGTCGCGTTCGACAGCCTCGCGGTCTTCGGTCTCGGCGCGATGGTGTCGTTCATGGCGACGATCTTCGTCGCCTACGCCTACATATGGCGCCGGGGGGGTCTGGAATGGGACTAGAAGAGAAGCTGCCCGGTGGAGTTCTGCTGACCACCGTCGAGAAGCTGGCGAACTGGTCGCGGCGTTCCTCGCTGTGGCCGGCCACGTTCGGCCTGGCCTGCTGCGCCATCGAGATGATGTCCACCGGTGCCGGCCGCTACGACCTCTCCCGCTTCGGGATGGAGGTCTTCCGCGCCAGCCCGCGCCAGGCCGACCTCATGATCGTCGCGGGCCGGGTGAGTCAGAAGATGGCCCCGGTGCTGCGCCAGATCTACGACCAGATGCCCGAGCCCAAGTGGGTGCTGTCGATGGGCGTCTGTGCGAGCAGCGGCGGCATGTTCAACAACTACGCCATCGTGCAGGGCGTCGACCACATCGTCCCGGTCGACATGTATCTGCCCGGCTGCCCGCCGCGTCCGGAGATGCTGATGGACGCGATCATCAAGCTGCACGAGAAGATCCTCGCCGGCCCGGTGTCGGGCAAGACCGAGCACACCGAGGTCGGCGCCGCGCCGTACGCGAAGCCCATCGAGGTGGCCACGGCGTGGTCCGGCCTGCCGGCCGGGGCGGTCGACACCCGCACCCTGTCGGTCAACGACCGCAAGCGCTTCAGCCTCCCGGAGGGGGCCCCGGCCCCGGCCGGTCGCGGTGCCGTCGAGCCGTCGCTGGACACCCGCCGCCCGGCTGCGATCGCCCCGCCGTCGGTGTTCGGGCGCGGCAAGCGGGTGCCGGTCGACGCCAAGCCGACCGACGAGTCCCGATCCGGTGGACCCGGACCGACCACGGAGACGCTGACCGATGACTGACCTGGTACCGGGCAACGCCGGGGTCCCGGGCGGCCCGGGCGGCCGCCGGCGGGACGCGTTCGGCGCCCGCGGCAGCGGCGACACCTCCGGTTTCGGTGGGCTGGTCCCGCCGGTGGCGACCCTGGAGTCCAGCTCCCGCCCGTTCGGGGACGACGCGGCGGACTCGGTGTACGACACCCTGGAGCGGGTCTTCCCCGAGCTGGGCGACGCCGTCGAGCGGGTCGTGTTCGCCTACGGCGAGCTGACGATCCACGTCCGCCGCGAGCGGCTGCTCGAGGTCGCCCGGACGTTGCGCGACGACCCGGGCCTGCGGTTCGAGCTGCTGTCCTCCTCGTCCGGGGTCGACTACCCCGACGATCTGACGGGCCGGCGCCTGCACACGGTCGTCCACCTGACGTCGATGACCCACCGCCGCCGGCTGCGCGTCGAGGTCTCGGTGCCGGACGCCGACCCACACCTGCCGAGCCTGACGTCGGTCTGGCCGACCGCCGACTGGCACGAGCGGGAGACCTACGACCTGTTCGGCATCGTCTACGACGGCCACCCCGGCCTCGCGCGGATCATGATGCCGGACGACTGGGTCGGCCATCCGCAGCGCAAGGACTATCCGCTCGGCGGCATCGCCGTCGAGTACAAGGGCGCGCAGATCCCGCCCCCCGACACGCGCCGGAGCTACTCGTGACGGCCCGTCGTCGGGCTGTCGGGGAGCGCCAGGCCGCCGGGACTGTCGGTACCGCCGCGTACAACAGTGCCGCCGCGTACATCCGAGCAGACCTCCGAGGTTCGCTATGAGCACGCACACCGAGACCCCTGTCGACACCGCGGGCGGCACGGCGGCCGGCGATCCGGCCGAGACCGTCACCGGTGCCCAGCCCTACGAGGCCGGCTTCACCGAGTCGTCCGCCGGCCGGGTCTACACCGTCACCGGGGGGGACTGGGAGCAGGTCCTCGGTTCCGGTGAGGACGACGGCGAGCGCATCGTCGTCAACATGGGCCCGCAGCACCCGTCCACGCACGGGGTGCTCCGGCTGGTGCTGGAGATCGAGGGCGAGACGGTCACCGAGACCCGCCTCGTCATCGGCTACCTGCACACCGGCATCGAGAAGAGCTGCGAGTACCGCACCTGGACGCAGGCGGTCACCTTCCTCACCCGGGCGGACTACCTCTCCCCGCTGTACAACGAGGCGGCCTACTGCCTGTCGGTGGAGAAGCTGCTGGGCATCACCGACGAGGTGCCCGAGCGGGCGACCGTCATCCGGGTGCTGGTCATGGAGCTGCAGCGGATCGCCTCGCACCTGGTGTGGCTGGCGACCGGCGGTATGGAGCTCGGCGCCACCACCGGCATGATCTTCGGTTTCCGGGAACGGGAGAAGATTCTCGACCTGCTCGAGCTGATCACCGGCCTGCGGATGAACCACGCCTACATCCGCCCCGGCGGCCTCGCCCAGGACCTCCCGGACGAGGCGGTGCCGAGAATCCGCGAGTTCCTCGTCGACATGCCGAAGYGGATCCGCGAGTACCACGCGCTGCTGACCGGCCAGCCGATCTGGAAGGCGCGGATGGTCGACGTCAACTTCCTCGACGCGGCCGCCTGCATCGCGCTGGGCACGACCGGCCCGGTGCTCCGCGCCGCCGGCCTGCCCTGGGACCTGCGTAAGACCATGCCGTACTGCGGCTACGAGACCTACGAGTTCGACGTCCCGACGGCCCTGGAGGCCGACTCCTACGCCCGCTACCTGGTGCGGCTGGAGGAGATGGGCGAGTCCCTCAAGCTCATCGAGCAGTGCCTGGACCGGCTGCGCCCCGGCCCGGTCATGGTCGCCGACAAGAAGATCGCCTGGCCGTCGCAGCTGTCGATCGGGTCGGACGGCATGGGTAACTCGCTCGACCACATCCGCAAGATCATGGGTACCTCGATGGAGGCCCTGATCCACCACTTCAAGCTCGTCACCGAGGGCTTCCGGGTGCCGGCCGGCCAGGTGTACACCCAGATCGAGTCGCCCCGCGGCGAGCTCGGCTACCACGTCGTCAGTGACGGCGGCACCAGGCCGTTCCGCGTCCACGTGCGCGACCCAAGCTTCGTCAACCTGCAGGCCGTGCCCGCGATGACGGAGGGCGGGCAGGTGGCGGACGTGATCGTCGGAGTAGCCTCCGTGGACCCGGTGCTCGGGGGAGTTGACCGCTGATGGCACTGACCGAACAGACGCGGGCCGCCGCGGCTGAGATCATCGCGCGCTACCCGGCGGGGCGTTCCCGCTCCGCGCTGCTGCCGATGCTGCACCTGGTGCAGTCGGTGGAGGGCTCGGTCACGGCGGAGGGCGTCGACTTCTGTGCCGAGCAGCTCGGCATMACCCACGCGGAGGTCGGTGCGGTCGCGACCTTCTACACGATGTACAAGCGCCGCCCGGTCGGGGACTGGCTGGTCTCGGTGTGCACGAACCTCTCCTGCCTGCTCCGTGGCGGCGAGGACGTCTACCAGCGGCTGTCGGGCACGCTCGGGGTCGGGCACGACCAGACCACCGAGGACGGCACGATCACGCTGGAGCACGCCGAGTGTCTCGCGGCCTGCGACTACGCCCCGGTCATGACTGTGAACTACGAGTTCTACGACCAGGTGACTCCGGACTCCGCCGAGGAGATCGTCGACGCCCTTCGGCGCGGCGAGCGCCCGACGCCCACCCGTGGTGGCCCGCTGTGTACGTTCGGTGAGGCCTCCTTCCAGCTTGCCGGGTTCGCCGACCCGCGGCCGGAGGGTGTCGCGGGCCCGGGGGTGGGCGACCCGTCGCTCGCCGGCGTGCTGATCGCCGAAGCCGGCGGCTGGAAGCCGGAGGACGGTGTCGCCGGTGCCCCGCCGCTGACGCCGCTCCCGTCGACCGCGCCGCCGTCCGCCCCCGCGGGCGCGACCGGCGCGGCGGACCAGGCGCCGCCGCCCGCCTCGGCGACCGGCGCCACGCAGACGAAGGTGAACTGACCATGCCTGTCACCCCGGTCCTCACCCGGCGCTGGAGCGCGCCCGAGTCGTGGACGCTGGCGACCTACGAGCGCCTCGACGGTTACCAGGGCCTGCGCCGGGCGCTCGCCCAGGGCCCCGACGACCTCATCAAGCTGATCAAGGACTCCGGCCTGCGTGGCCGTGGCGGAGCCGGCTTCCCCACCGGCATGAAGTGGGGCTTCATCCCGCAGGGCGACGGCAAGCCGCACTACCTCGTCATCAACGCCGACGAGGGCGAGCCGGGCACGTGCAAGGACGCCCCGCTGATGAAGGCGGACCCGCACTCGCTCATCGAGGGCATCGTCATCGCCGCCTACGCGGTGCGGGCCAACCGGGCCTTCGTCTACCTGCGCGGCGAGCTGATCCACGCCGCGCGGCGGCTGCGCGCCGCCGTCGCCGAGGCCTACCAGGCCGGCTACCTGGGGCGGGACATCCTCGGGAGCGGCTTCGACCTCGACCTCGTGATCCACTCGGGGGCCGGTGCCTACATCTGCGGCGAGGAGACGGCCCTGCTCGACTCGCTGGAGGGCCGGCGGGGCCAGCCGCGGCTGCGCCCGCCGTTCCCGGCGACGCACGGTCTGTACGCATCCCCCACGGTCGTGAACAACGTCGAGACGATCGCCACGGTTCCCTTCATCGTCAACTACGGCGTCGACTGGTTCCGCTCGATGGGCCGGGAACGCTCGCCGGGCCCGAAGATCTACAGCCTCTCCGGGCACGTGACCCGCCCCGGGCAGTACGAGGCCCCGATGGGCACCACCCTGCGCGAGCTGCTGGACCTGGCCGGCGGCGTGCTCGGCGGCCGCAAGCTGAAGGCGTGGACGCCGGGTGGCTCCTCCACCCCGCTGCTCACCGCCGACCACCTGGACGCTCCCCTGGACTTCGAGGGCGTGCAGGAGGCCGGCTCGCTGCTCGGCACCGCCGCGCTGATGATCATGGACGAGACCGTCGACATGCTCCCGGTGGTCCGCCGGCTCACCCAGTTCTACGCACACGAGTCGTGTGGCAAGTGCACCCCCTGCCGGGAGGGCACCACCTGGATGGTGCAGATCCTGTCCCGGATGGAGCGCGGCCAGGGCGACCCGGACGACGTCGACACCCTCGTCGACGCCTGCGACAACATCTTCGGACGCGCCTTCTGCGCGCTCGCGGACGGCGCCACCTCGCCGATCGTCTCCGGGATCAAGTTCTTCCGGAACGAGTTCCTCCCGATCACCCCGGCGAACCCGTCGGGCTCCACCACGTCGGTAGCCGGCTCGGCGAACGGCGCGACCGCGGGTGGCGCGGCCGCGGGCACGCCGGGCGCCTACGCGGGAGCGCACTGACATGACCGTCGCCCCAGAGAAGCCGGCCGCGCCGGCTGCCCCCGACCACGTCACGCTCACCATCGACGGCCTGCCGGTGAGCGTGCCGAAGGGCACCCTGATCATCCGGGCCGCGGAGCAGCTGGGCATCGAGATCCCGCGCTTCTGCGACCACCCGCTGCTGGACCCGGTCGGGGCCTGCCGGCAGTGCATCGTGGAGGTCGAGGGCCAGCGCAAGCCGGTCGCGTCCTGCACCGCGACGGTCGCCGCGGACATGGTGGTCAAGACCCAGATCTCCTCGCCGGTGGCCAAGAAGGCACAGGCCGGGACGCTGGAGTTCCTGCTGCTCAACCACCCCCTCGACTGCCCGATCTGCGACAAGGGCGGCGAGTGCCCGCTGCAGAACCAGTCGATGGCGAACGGCGCCGCCACCTCCCGGTTCAAGGAGACCAAGCGGGCCTACCCCAAGCCGCTGGCCATCTCCACCCAGATCCTGCTGGACCGCGAGCGCTGCGTGCTCTGCGCGCGGTGCACCCGGTTCTCCGCGCAGATCGCCGGCGACCCGTTCATCGAGCTGTTCGAGCGCGGTGCCGCCGAGCAGGTCGCGGTCAGCGACGGGCAGCCGTTCTCGTCCTACTTCTCCGGCAACACGGTGCAGATCTGTCCGGTCGGCGCGCTCACCAGCGCCGCCTACCGGTTCCGGGCCCGGCCGTTCGATCTGGTGTCGACGCCGACGTCCTGCGAGCACTGCGCCGCCGGCTGCTCGCTGCGCACCGACCACCGGCGCGGCAAGGTGACCCGTCGCCTCGCCGCCGAGGACCCGGCGGTCAACGAGGAGTGGAACTGCGACAAGGGCCGCTTCGCGTTCACCTACGCCCGGCAGGCCGACCGTCTCACCACCCCGCTGATCCGCGACGACAACACCGGCGAGCTGGTCGAGGCGAGCTGGTCGGAGGCGCTGGAGTACGCCGCCCGCGGTCTCGCCGAGTGCCGGGACCGCCGCGGCGTCGGCGTGCTGGCCGGAGGCCGGCTCACCCGTGAGGACGCCTACGCCTACGCCAAGTTCGCCCGGGTGGCGCTGCGCACCAACGACGTGGACTTCCGGGCCCGCCCGCACTCCGCCGAGGAGGAGGCGTTCCTCGGCAGCGAGGTCGCCGGCACCGGCATCGGCGTCACCTACGCCGACCTGGAGACCGCGCCCGCCGTCCTGCTCGTGGCCTTCGAGCCCGAGGAGGAGTCCGGCATCGTCTTCCTGCGGCTACGCAAGGCGGCCAGCAAGCACGGGACCGTGGTGCACGCGCTCGCTCCGCTGGTCACCCGTGGCCTGCGGAAGCTGGCAGGCACCCTGATCCCGATCGTGCCCGGTGGCGAGGCCGCCGCGCTCGACGAGCTGGCCACCGGGACGACCGGCGCCGCCACGACCGAGGCACTGCGCGCACCCGGCGCGGTGATCCTGGTCGGTTCGCGGGCCGCCGAGTCGCCCGGGGCCCTGTCGGCAGCCCTGCGGCTGGCCGAGACGACCGGTGCCGCGCTGGCCTGGGTGCCGCGCCGCGCCGGTGAACGCGGCGCGGTGTCCGCCGGCCTGCTGCCGTCACTGCTTCCCGGCGGGCGCCCGGTGGCGGACGTCGGAGCCCGCGCCGAGGTGGAGTCCTTCTGGGGCGCCAACCTGCTCGGCGCCCCGGGCCGCGACACCACCGGCATCCTGGCCGCCGCCGAGGCGGGCCGGCTTGACGCGGTCGTCGTCGCCGGCGTCGACGCCGAGGACCTGCCCGACCCGGCCGCCGCACTGGCGGCGCTGGCGCGGGTGCCGTTCTGCGTCTCGCTGGAGATCCGCCGTTCGTCGATCGCCGAGGTCGCCGACGTGGTCTTCCCGGTGGCTCCAGTCGCGGAGAAGGCGGGCACGTTCGTGAACTGGGAGGGCCGGCTGCGTCCCTTCCAGCGGGCGCTCGACACCCCCGCGCTGCCCGACCTGCGGGTCCTGCACCTGCTCGCCGCCGAGATGGGCATCGACCTGCGCGTCCCGGACGCCGGGGCGGCCGCGCGCGAGCTGAGCGAACTCGGCCGGGCCGGCGACGAGACGGGCCGCGGGCCGGCGCCGACGGAGGTCCCGTCCGCGCCGGTGCCCGCCGGGGCGGGCGAGGCACTGCTCGCCACCTGGCACCTCAACATCGACGACGGCGCGCTGCAGACCGGCGAGCCCTATCTCGCCGGCACCGCCCGCCCGCCACGGCTGCTGCTCTCGGCGGCCACCGCGGACGAGATCGGCGCGGTCGAGGGCCAGCCGGTCACCGTCAGCACGTCCCGCGGCTCGGTCACCCTGCCGCTGGAGATCAGCGAGATGCCCTTCCGGGTGGTCTGGGTCCCGACGCACTCGCCCGGCTCGCACGTGCGCCGCTCGCTGGCGGAGCACGCGGGGGTCCGGGTACGACTCACCCCCGGCGGTCCGCTGCCGGCCGAGACCGCGCCCGGCGGGCTCGTCGACACCTTCCCGGTCGACGAGCGGCGCGGCACCGCGCTGGGCTCGCAGCTCGCCGAAGCCAGTGACACCGCCGTGACCGTGGCCCCGCTCGGCCGGAACGACACCACCGGAGGCCGGGCATGACCGGGACCTCGACGCTCCTGATCGCCGCGAACATGGGCGACCCGGACACGTCCGTCCTCACCGACGACCCGTTCTGGCTCATCCTGATCAAGGCCGTCGCGGTCTTCGCCTTCCTGCTCGTGATGACGCTGTTCGCGATCGTCTTCGAGCGCAAGGTCGTCGCGAAGATGCAGCAGCGGGTCGGGCCGAACCGGCACGGCCCGCGCGGCTGGCTGCAGAGCCTCGCCGACGGCGTCAAGCTGATGCTCAAGGAGGACATCGTCCCGGCGCTGGCCGACAAGCCGATCTTCATCCTGGCGCCGGTCATCTCCGCGGTACCCGCGTTCCTCGCGTTCGCCTGCATCCCGTTCGGGCCCGAGGTGTCGATCTTCGGTGAGCGGACCCTGCTGCAGCTCGCCGACCTGCCGGTCAGCGTCCTGTACCTGCTGGCGGCGGCGTCGGTGGGCGTCTACGGTCTGATCCTCGCCGGCTGGTCCAGCGGGTCGACGTACCCGCTGCTCGGCTCGCTGCGCTCGGCCGCGCAGATCATCTCCTACGAGGTCGCGATGGGCCTCGCGTTCGTCGCGGTGTTCATCTACGCCGGGACGCTGAGCACGGCCGGCATCGTGCAGAGCCAGCACGACTGGTGGTACGTCGCGCTGCTGCCGTCCTTCATCCTGTACGTGATCGCGATGGTCGGCGAGACGAACCGGACGCCCTTCGACCTCCCCGAGGCCGAAGGCGAGCTGGTCGGTGGCTTCCACACCGAGTACAGCTCGATCAAGTTCGCCTTCTTCTTCCTCGCCGAGTACATCAACATGGTCACCGTCTCGGCGATCGCGACGACGCTGTTCCTCGGCGGATGGCAGCCGCCACCCATCCCCGGCCTGTCCGGGCTGGACCACGGCTGGTTCCCGCTGATCTGGTTCGTCGCCAAGCTGCTGCTGTTCATCTTCGTCTTCATCTGGCTGCGGGGAACGCTYCCGCGGCTGCGGTACGACCAGTTCATGGCCTTCGGCTGGAAGGTCCTCATCCCGGTCGGCCTGGTCTGGGTGGTCGCGGTCGCCACCTTCCGCGCCTACCAGGAGCACGTCACCGACCGCACGCCCTGGCTCATCGGCTTCGGGGTCGTGGTGGGCATCCTGCTCATCGTCGCGATCATCGACCCGGGTGCGGGCAGGGCCCAGCGGGAGCAGGAGGAGGCCGAGCGGGAACGGGCCGAATCGGCCCCGAGCCTCGACCGGATTCCCTGGCCTCCGCCGTCCGGCGGCCCGGCCGCGGGTGTGCTGGCCGGGCGCGACAAGGGAAACACCACCGTCATCCCCGCGGGCTCCGGCCCGCGTCAGGAGAGCTGAACCATGGGGATCCTCGACCCCTACAAGGGATTCGGCGTCACCTTCTCGACGATGTTCAAGAAGCCGACGACCGAGCAGTACCCGGAGTACAAGAAGGAGACGGCGCCGCGGTTCCACGGCCGGCACCAGCTGAACCGGCACCCCGACGGTCTCGAGAAGTGCGTCGGGTGCGAGCTGTGCGCCTGGGCGTGCCCCGCGGACGCGATCTACGTCGAGGGCGCGGACAACACCGACGAGGAGCGCTACTCCCCGGGTGAGCGCTACGGCAGCGTCTACCAGATCAACTACCTGCGCTGCATCCTGTGCGGGCTGTGCATCGAGGCGTGCCCGACCCGGGCGCTCACCATGTCGAACGACTACGAGCTCGCCGACGACAGCCGCGCCGACCTGATCTTCACCAAGGAGCAGCTCCTCGCCCCGCTGCGGGAGGGGATGGAGTCCCCGCCGCACCCGATGCGGCTAGGCGAGAGCGAGACCGACTACTACACCCGCGACCCGGACGCCCCGCTGCCCTGGCAGGTCGGCAGCACCCCGGGCGGCGGTGCGCCGGCCGGTGACACCCAGGCCGAGGCGGAGAGCGTCATCGCCCGCCGGGTCGCCGGCGAGCACTCCCGGGCGGACGAGGTCCCCGCCCACGGCGCCGGTTCGGAGCAGCCGCGATGAATCCGCAGATCCTCGCCCAGGCGGCGGAGATGACCAGCACGTCGAACGGCGAGGCCTGGACCTTCTGGCTGCTCGCGCCGGTCGCGGTCATCGCCGCCCTCGGCCTGGTGCTGATGCGCAGCGCGGTGCACTCGGCGCTGCTGCTGGTCGTGAACCTGTTCTGCGTCGCGGTGTTCTACCTGATCCAGGACGCGCCGTTCCTCGGGTTCGTCCAGATCATCGTCTACACCGGCGCGATCATGGTCCTGTTCCTGTTCGTGCTGATGCTGGTCGGCGTGGACTCGTCCGACTCGCTCGTCGAGACCCTGCGCGGCCAGCGGATCGCCGCGGTGATCCTCGGGCTGGGCTTCGCCGGCCTGCTGGTCTTCCCGATCGGCCGCGCGATCGACGGTGGCACGGCGGCGGGCCTGGAGGCGGCGAACAGCGGGGGCAACGTCCACGCGATCGGACGCCTCCTCTTCACCGAGTACGTGTTCGTCTTCGAGGCGATCTCGGTCCTGCTGGTCGTGGCCGCCATCGGGACGATGGTCCTGGGCCACCGCGAGCACACCGGCGGGAAGCTCACGCAGAAGGAGCAGATGCGCCGGCGCTTCACCGCGGGCGGGCCGGTCACGCCGCGACCCGGGCCGAAGGTCTTCGCGCTCAACCCCGATCTTGAGCAGGCCGTCCGCGGCACCGGCGAGCCCTCGGCCGTCGGCGCGACGTCCACCGGTGACGGGCCCGGAGCCAGCGGGCCAGGCCCAGGCAGTGCGGGGCCGGGACCGGGCGGTGCGGGGCCGGAGGGCTCCGGTCCCGCCACGGGCGGTCCAGGTGGCAACGACGGCCCCGGCGGCGGCTCAGGTGGTGCGGGTGGCGACGGCGGGCCGGGCACCGGCGGTGGCGGCCAGGGCGTGAACGRCACAGCGGAGGGCTCCGACAGCGGGAGCGCCGTGGGCGAGTCGGCGCCGGTCGGCGCGGGCAGGGGGAGTGGTCGGTGAACCCGGCGAACTATCTGATCCTGTCGGGACTGCTCTTCACCATCGGGGCGACCGGCGTACTGGTCCGGCGCAACGCGATCGTCGTGTTCATGTCGATCGAGCTGATGCTCAACTCGGTGAACCTGACGCTGGTGACCTTCTCCCGCATCCACGGCACGCTGGAGGGCCAGATCATGGCGTTCTTCGTCATGGTCGTGGCCGCCGCCGAGGTGGTCATCGGCCTCGCCATCATCCTGGCGATCTTCCGGACACGCAGATCCGCCTCGGTCGACGACGTGAACCTCCTGAAGTACTGAGCCGCTGACGTACTGAGCAACCTCGACGTACTGAGCGCAACCCTCGACGTACTCGGGCCTCCTCCAGGCCTGTCCCCGGCCGCCCACGACGCGGCCGCGACCGGGACCTCCGGTCACGGAAGAACGGACGACACTGCAGTGACGCTTTGCGCAACAGGGGCGGCGCAGCCCGGACCACCTCCGGTGGCCCTGGCGCTGGCGCACGTACCCGGAACCGGACCGCGATGAGCGCGCCAGGGGCCCTCCTCGCGGCCGAGGAGCACGGCGGTGGGGCCGTGCACTACGCCGCCGCGTCCGGGGCGTTCTCGCTGACCTGGCTGCTCATCGCGCTGCCGCTGGCCGGGGCGGCCGTTCTCCTGCTCGGCGGCCGGCGCACCGACCGGTGGGGCCACCTGCTCGGGACGCTCACGGCGGCGGCCTCGTTCGTCGTCGGCCTGGTGCTGTTCTTCGGGCTGCTCGACCGGGAGGGCGACGACCGCGCGGTCTCCCAGCACCTGTTCAGCTGGGTGCCGGTCAACAGCTTCCAGGTTGACGTCGGGCTGCTGGTGGACCAGCTGTCCATCCTGTTCGTACTGCTGATCACCGGTGTGGGAACGCTGATCCACATCTACTCGATCGGCTACATGGCGCACGACGCGGGGCGCCGGCGCTTCTTCGCCTACATGAACCTGTTCCTGGCGTCCATGCTGCTGCTGGTCCTGGGGAACAACTTCCTGGTCCTGTACGGCGGCTGGGAGCTGGTCGGTCTCTCGTCCTACCTGCTCATCAAGTTCTGGGAGTACAAGCCCGCCGCGGCCACCGCCGCGAACAAGGCCTTCTACATGAACCGGGTCGGTGACGTCGGGCTGGCGCTCGCCATCATGTTCATGTTCGCCACCGTCGGCAGCACCAACTACGACGACGTGTTCGGCGCGGCCGCCGCGGACGTGATCGGCTACGGCACCATCAGCGCGGTCGCGCTGCTGCTCCTGCTCGGCGCGTGCGGCAAGTCCGGCCAGTTCCCGCTGCAGGCCTGGCTGCCGGACGCCATGGAGGGCCCCACCCCGATCTCCGCGCTGATCCACGCCGCGACGATGGTCACCGCCGGCGTCTACCTGATCGTCCGCTCGGCGCCGATCTTCAACGAGACGCAGGCCGCCCGCACCGTCGTCCTGATCATCGGGGCGGTCACCATCCTGATCGGGTGCGTCATCGGCTGCGCCTACGACGACATCAAGAAGGTCCTGGCGTACTCGACGGTCAGCCAGATCGGCTACATGTTCCTGGCGGTGGGCCTCGGGCCCGCCGGCTACGCGCTCGGCATCATGCACCTGCTGGCGCACGGCTTCTTCAAGGCCGGCCTCTTCCTCGGCTCCGGCTCCGTCATCCACGCGATGGACGACGAGCAGGACATGCGCCGCTACGGCGGGCTGCGGAAGTACATGCCGATCACCTGGATCACCTTCGGGCTCGGCTACCTGGCGATCATCGGCTTCCCGGGCCTGTCCGGCTTCTTCACCAAGGACCGCATCATCGAGACCGCGCTGGCCAAGGGCGGGACGAGCGGCTACGTCCTCGGCGGAGTGGCACTGCTCGGCGCCGGTATCACCGCGTTCTACATGACCCGGCTGTTCCTCATGACCTTCCACGGCAAGGAACGCTGGGAGCACGAGGGCCCGAAGGCGAAGCACCCGCACGAGTCGCCGACCACGATGACCGGCCCGATGCTGCTGCTCGCGGTCGGCTCGGTGTTCGCCGGTGGCCTGTTCGTCCTCGGCAACTCGATGCAGAACTGGCTGGCGCCGGTGGTCGGTGAGCACGGCGAGGCGCACCACGACATCTCGCCCGCCGTCGTCACCGCGCTGGTGCTGGTCGTCTCGGCCGGTGGTTTCGCCGGTGCCTACCTGCGCTACGCGCTGCGCCCCGTCGAGGCCGTCGCCCGGCCGGACGCCGAGGTCAGCGTGGTCACCGTCGCCGCGCGGCACGACCTCTACGCGAACACCGTCAACGAGGCCGTCGCCATGCGGCCCGGGCAGTACCTGACCCGCTTCCTGGTCTGGGCGGACAACGTCGGGATCGACGGATTCGTGCGCGGCAGCGCCGCGGCCGTCGGCGGGCTGTCCGGCCGGCTGCGACGCACCCAGACCGGTTTCGTCCGGTCCTACGCACTGTCGATGTTGGGAGGTGCCGTCCTCGTGGTCGGTGCTCTGCTGCTGACCAGGGCCGGCTGACGTGAGTACGGCTCCCTGGCTGACGATCCTGCTGATCGTCCCCGCGGTCGGATCGCTTGTGGTCGCGGGTCTTCCGCGCCGGTCCGTCGCGCTCGCCAAGCAGCTCACGCTGGCGATCTCGCTCGCGGTGCTGGTGCTGGCCGTGCTGGCCACCGCCGCCTACGACCCGGACAAGGCCGGTTTCCAGTTCGGTCAGTCCTACGACTGGATCAAGGAGTTCGGCGTCTCCTACTCGGTGGGCGCCGACGGCATCTCGCTGGTGCTGATGCTGCTCGCCGCGCTGCTCGTGCCGGTGGTCGTGCTGGCCTCGTGGGACGAGGTCGAGGAGGGCAAGCGGTCGGTCCCGGCGTTCTTCGCGCTGCTGCTGGCGCTGGAGACGGGCATGATCGGGGTCTTCGCGGCCACCGACGTGTTCCTCTTCTACGTCTTCTTCGAGGYCATGCTCATCCCGATGTACTTCCTCATCGGGAGCTACGGGCCGGCCGAGGAGAAGGCGCAGCGCTCCTACGCGGCGGTGAAGTTCCTGCTCTACAGCCTGTTCGGCGGGCTGCTGATGCTGGCCGCGGTGATCGGTCTCTACGTGGTCTCCGCCGACCAGCTCGGTACCGGCACCTTCGACTTCGCCACCCTGCGCCAGCTGGAGATCACCCCCGGCGTGCAGAAGCTGCTGTTCCTCGGCTTCTTCATCGCCTTCGCGATCAAGGCGCCGCTGTTCCCGTTCCACACCTGGCTGCCCGACGCCGGCGCGCAGTCGCCCACCGGCGGCGCCGTGCTGCTGGTCGGCGTCCTGGACAAGGTCGGCACCTTCGGCCTCATCCGGTACTGCATCCCGCTGTTCCCGGACGCCGCCGAGTACTTCGCGCCGATGGTGCTGGCCCTGGCGGTGGTCGGCATCTTCTACGGCGCACTGCTGGCCATCGGCCAGCGGGACATGAAACGCCTGGTCGCCTACACCTCGCTGGCGCACTTCGGCTTCATCGCCCTGGGGACGTTCGCCTTCACCTCGCAGGCCGGCACCGGCGCCGTGCTCTACATGGTCAACCACGGCCTGTCGACGGGCCTGCTGTTCCTGGTGGTCGGCATCCTGGTCAGCCGGCGAGGCAGCCGGGACGTCAGCGCCTACGGCGGCATGGCCCAGGTGACGCCGATACTCGCCGGGGTCTTCCTGATCGCCGGCCTGTCCTCGCTGGCGCTGCCGGGCACGAACAGTTTCGTCAGCGAGTTCCTGGTGCTGGTCGGAACCTTCACCGAGTACCGGGCGCTGGCGATCGTGGCGACCTGCGGCATCGTGCTCGCCGCGATCTACATCCTCTACCTGTACCAGCGCACGATGACCGGTCCGATCAAGGACGAGAAGATGCGACTCGTCAAGGACCTCAGCACGCGGGAGCGGCTGGTGGTCGCGCCGATGGTCGTGCTGATCATCGGGCTCGGTGTGTACCCCAAGCCGCTGCTCGACATCATCACGCCCACGGTCACCGCCACCTTCGAGGACATCGGGAAGTCTGACCCGGCGCCGACGGCCCCGGTGGCCGCGCCGGAATCCGGAGGCCATTCGTGAGCGCAGTACCCACTGTGCTGGCGCAGGACGTCACGCAGAAGATCACACCGCCGTCGATCGAGTACTCGGCGCTCAGCCCGATGCTCATCCTCTTCGGCGTCGCCCTGGCCGGTGTCCTCGTCGACGCCTTCGCGCCGCCGAAGGCCCGGCGGGTGCTGCAGCCGCTGCTCGCGGGCGGCGGCTTCATCGCCGCCTTCGTCGCCGTCGTGCTTCTGCACACCCGGCGCGAGATCCTCGCCGCCGGCGCGGTGGCCATCGACGGGCCCACCCTGTTCATGCAGGGCACCATCCTGGTGTTCGCGGCGCTGGCCGTCCTGCTCGTCGCCGAGCGCCGGCTGGACTCCTCCGGTGGCGCGCTCGTCGCCTCCGCGGCCGTAGTGCCCGGCTCCAAGGGCTCCACGGCGCAGCGCACCTCCCCGGAGGTGCAGACCGAGGCCTACCCGCTGATGGTCTTCTCGGTCAGCGGCATGCTGCTCTTCGTCGCCTCGAACAACCTGCTCGTCATGTTCGTCGCGCTGGAGATCCTCTCGCTGCCGCTGTACCTGCTGGCCGGGCTCGCCCGCCGGCGGCGCCTGCTGTCGCAGGAAGCCGCGATGAAGTACTTCCTGCTCGGGGCGTTCTCGTCGGCCTTCTTCCTCTACGGCGTCGCGTTCGCCTACGGCTACGCCGGCAGCGTCGAGCTGGGCCGGGTCGCCGACGCGGTCGGCACGGTGGGCCAGAGCGACACCTACCTCTACCTGTCGCTCGCCCTGCTCGGCGTCGGCCTGTTCTTCAAGATCGGCGCCGCTCCGTTCCACTCCTGGACGCCGGACGTCTACCAGGGCTCCCCGACGCCGATCACCGCGTTCATGGCGGCCGGCACCAAGGTGGCCGCCTTCGGCGCGCTGCTCCGGGTCTTCTACGTGGCCTTCGGTGGCATGCGCTGGGACTGGCGTCCCGTGGTCTGGGCCGTCGCGATCCTCACCATGGTCGTCGGGGCGGTGCTGGCGCTGACCCAGCGCGACATCAAGCGGATGCTCGCCTACTCGGCCGTCGCCCACGCCGGCTTCCTGCTGGTCGGCATGGCCGGCTCGAACACCGACGGCCTGCGCGGCGCGATGTTCTACCTGGTCACCTACGGCTTCACCACCATCGCCGCGTTCGGCGTCGTCTCGCTCGTCCGCACCGGAGACGGGGAGGCCAGCGACCTGTCCCAGTGGCAGGGCCTGGGCCGCACCTCGCCGGTGGTTGCGGGCACGTTCGCGTTCCTGCTGCTCGCCCTGGCCGGTATCCCGCTGACCAGCGGATTCACCGGCAAGTTCRCCGTCTTCCAGGCCGCGATCGCCGGCGACGCCACTCCGCTTGTCATCGTCGCGCTCGTGTGCAGTGCCATCGCCGCCTTCTTCTACGTCCGCGTGATCGTGCTGATGTTCTTCTCCGAGCCGTTGGCTGACGGCCCGGTGGTGGTCACCCGCCCGACGCTGACTTTCGCCACGGTGGGTATAGGTGCACTCATGACCCTGCTGCTGGGCGTAATTCCCCAGCCACTTCTCGACCTTGCGACCACCGCGGCGACCTCCGGCTTCGTACGCTGATGGCGGTATGAGCGCTATCGGGCTGGACGTGATGGGGATCAGGGCCGACCCTGATCTTGAGAAGGCTGTCCGGGTCGGGCTCGCCGCGGTCGAGGACCAGCTGCGGGTGTCCGTCCGCAGCGAGTTCCCGTTCGTCACCGAGGCGTCCCGGCACCTCGTCGACGCGGGCGGCAAGCGGTTCCGGCCGATGGTCGTGCTGCTCGCGGCGCAGTTCGCCGATCCCGACGCTGTCGGCGTGGTGCCGGCAGCCGTCGCGATCGAGCTGACGCACCTGTCGACGCTGTACCACGACGACGTGATGGACGAGGCGCCGCTGCGGCGTGGCGCGGCGTCGGCGAACGCCCGCTGGACGAACACGGTCGCGATCCTCACCGGCGACTTCCTGTTCGCCCGCGCCTCCGAGATCACGGCCGACCTGGGGCCGGAGGCCACCCGCATCCTGGCCCGTACCATCGCCGCGCTGTGCGAGGGGCAGATCCGCGAGACTGTCGGCCCCGCACCCGGCCAGGACCCGATCGAGCACTACCTGCGGGTCATCACCGACAAGACCGCGTCGCTGATCGCCACCTCCGGCCGGCTCGGGGCGATGCTCGCCGGCGCCGACCCGGTGACGTCCGACATTCTCGCCGCGTTCGGCGAGCGGTTCGGGGTGGCCTTCCAGCTCTCCGACGACCTCATCGACGTCGCGTCGCCGACCGAGGCGTCCGGGAAGACCCCCGGCACCGATCTGCGTGAGGGCATCCCGACGCTGCCCGTCCTGTACGCCCTGGAGAGCGACGACGCGGGTGCGCGGCGGCTGCGTGACCTGCTCGGCGAGAACCCCTGGGCGCAGGAGGGAGTCGCGGAGCCCGCCGTCGCGGAGGCGTTGGAGGTACTGCGGGAGCACCCGGCCATGGGCCGGGCACGTGCCGAGCTGATCCGCTGGTCGAGTGAGGCCCGCGCCTGCCTGGCTCCGCTCCCCGACAGCTCCGCGAAGGTGGCCCTGGAATCACTGGCTGACTTCGTCGTCGATCGCACGGGCTGACCACGGGCTGCCAGCGGCCGCCCGCCCGCCAGGAGCGGTGGGCGGGCGGCCGCAGGGACCTTCCCGGCCCTGCGGCCGAGCGCCTTTACCTGGTGGCGGAGCTGCTCGTCGCCGTGGAGCCGGAGGCCGCGGGCGGGAAGAGCGAATCCCAGATCGGGGTGACCTGCACCGGCTCCGGGTTGAACGGCAGCGAGCCCTCCTCCTCGTCCTCCGGCGTCGTGCTCGGCGGCGGGGTCGTCGAGGCCGAGCTGGACGGGCGCGGAGTAGTGGGCGTCGTCGTGCCGCCGGATGCGGGCTTCGTCGCCGGGGTTGTTGGCCTCGGGGTGGCGGTGCCCCCGGGCTGGGTGGTAGCCGGAGCGGTGGTCGTGCCGCCGGGCGTTGCACCAGGGGTCGTGCCGGTTGTGGTTCCACCGGTCGTGGTTCCACCGGCGGCCGGGTCGGACGTCGTGCCCGCCGGCGGGGTGGACCCGCCCGGCGTCGGCGCTGCGCTGGTCTGCGGGGTCAGCGGTACGAACGGGATCTCGTAGCCGGAGAGACCCTCCTCGCCCGTGGTGCCCGTGGTGCCCGTGGTGCCCGTGGTGCCCGGGTTCGCCGGCGGCGCCGGGGCGTTCTGGCGGGTGTAGTGCTGGTACCCGTACTCCTGGCCGATCGGGCCCGTGCTGGTGCTCGTGCCGGAACCGGTGGGGAAGGTGTCGCCGGTGGGGTCGGGGACCTGCGGAGGCAGCAGCGGTTCGCGGCTGCCCCGGGAGGCCTGCGCGTCGTCCGAACCGAACGCGTGGCGGGCCTCGTCCACCTGGATGAGCGGCGTGGCGCCGGTCGTCGGCCCGGCGTTGGTGACCGCGTGCTCGCCCGTGAGCGCGACGCCGGTCACGATCGCGGAGAGGCCGGCGAGGGAAGCGGTGCCCGCCACCACCATCCTGGTGCGGCCGGGTGCGCGGCGGGGGGCTTGTGCGCGGTGCGCTCCGCGGCCGGCCGTGGCGGAACCCGACCGGGTGCCTCCCGGGCGCGGCGCCCGATCCTGGGGAGCGAGTCGCGCGCCGGTCGCGCGCAGACCCTTCA
This sequence comes from Parafrankia colletiae, assembly GCF_001854655.1. Taxonomy (GTDB): domain Bacteria; phylum Actinomycetota; class Actinomycetes; order Frankiales; family Frankiaceae; genus Parafrankia; species Parafrankia colletiae. The sequence continues at coordinate 278,227 of NZ_MBLM01000108.1, forward strand.
CCCGGGCGGCTGGAGCGTCCGGATCGACGTCCTCGGCGTGCCCGACGTCGAGAGAGCCGACCGGGCGTACCGGCTCGAACAGCGAGGAGCGCGTGGTGCGGGCGGGCCGGGCCGGCCGTGCGGTGTCGGCACCGGAGCTCATCGACAGCGGCCCGGTGAGCGTGTCGATCTCTCCGGGGGGTCGGCTGGTCGGCCGGGGCGGGGGGAAACGCCTCGGCAGCGGGGACATCCCCGCGGAGGGGCTGCTGCTCCACTCGCTGGTGACCCAGGTGGAACGGGTCGGGGCCGCGCTCTGCTGCCGGCTCTGCGCCTGGGAGGTCCGTGGGAGGGGCTCGGCGCGCCGCTGGGCGTAGAGCGACGGCTCGCGATGCTGTGACGGCTCGCGGCGCGGCGTCGGGTAGCGGTGCGGCAGCGGCTCACGGTAGGGGTCGCGCTCGGAGGGCTGCGACGGGGGGCTGCCTGGGGGCGTGTGGGCGGAGGCCTGGCCCGGAGCCTCGGCCCGCGCCTCGGGGCGCCGACCGCTGCCGGGGGCTCCCCGGCTGTGCYGGCCCGCGGAGTGGCTACCCATGCTGCGCTCCCGCGGCCGGCAGGCCCTGGAACCGGGCACTGATGGGCGGCGGAGAGCCTCGGTGATGGGCTCGGTGACCTCGCGCTGCGTGAACCCGCACTACGCCTCCGGCTGTTCTGGTGTTGTGAGCCCCCCCGGGCCGCACGGCACCCCCACCGGCAATCACCTTACCGCACACTGATCAGAAAGCGGCAAGTGCAGCATGTGCCGCCAACAGGGACAAAAGGAAGCAGATAGCACCTTGGGGCGGCGCGCCGGGGGTCCGGAAACGATGCGCGGGGCCGAAAGGCGAAGGCCGGGGTGGTGTCGTTCCACCACCCCGGCCGTCACGGTCGTGCTGCYGGCCGACCTGAGCCGTCAGCCGATCTCTGCGGTCGCTCGACGTGCGGTCAGTCGATCGTCCAGGTCTCGCTGCCCGAGATGAGACCGATCAGGTCGCCGGTGCCGTTCTTGGCGCGGGCCTGCTCGACCTGCCCGTTGAGGGCCTCGTCGTAGGTCGGTACGTCGACGTTGCGGAACACCCCGATCGGGGTGACCCCGTGGTCGTCGCCGGTCAGCCGCGACAGGGCGAAGGCCTGGCTCGGGTCCCGGTTCGCCGCATCGTGCACGAGGACACCCTCGTCGGTGGCCGCACAGACCTCCAGACCGCCCGACGCGGAGCGCCGGATGGCCTTGTCCCGCTCGGCGCCGAACAGCAGCGGCTCGCCGTCGACCAGCTTCAGGGTGACGTCGTCCCGCGTCGTCCGGTCCTTGAGGGGCTCGAACGCRCCATCGTTGAAGATGTTGCAGTTCTGGAAGATCTCGACGAACGCGGTGCCCGGGTGCTCCGCCGCGGCGCGCAGCACCGACGTCAGGTGGGCTCGGTCCGAGTCGATCGACCGGGCGACGAAAGTGGCCTCCGCGCCCAGCGCCAGCGACGCCGGGTTGTACGGGCGGTCCAGCGAGCCGAACGGTGTCGACTTCGTGATCTTCCCGACCTCGGAGGTCGGCGAGTACTGCCCCTTGGTCAGACCGTAGATCCTGTTGTTGAACATCAGGATCTTGAGGTTGACGTTGCGGCGCATCGCGTGGAGCAGGTGGTTCCCGCCGATGGACAGGGCGTCACCGTCGCCGGTGACGACCCACACCGACAGGTCCGGACGGGAGGTGGCCAGCCCGGTCGCGATCGCCGGCGCACGCCCGTGGATCGAGTGCATCCCGTAGGTCTGCAGGTAGTACGGGAAACGGGAGGAGCACCCGATGCCCGAGATGAAGGCGACGTTCTCCCGGGCGATGCCGAGCTCCGGCAGGAAGCCCTRCACGGTCGCCAGGATGGCGTAGTCGCCACAACCCGGGCACCACCGGACCTCCTGGTCGGAGGTGAAGTCCTTGCGGGTCAGCTGGGTCGGGGCGGCGGGCACCAGGTCCAGGAGTCGGTTGGTAATCCCGTTGCCGTTCGTCGTGACGGTCACTGGTTGATCACATCCTCCAAGACGCCCGCGAGTTCCGCAGCCTTGAACGGCAGCCCACGGACCTGGTTGTAGCCGATCGCGTCCACCAGGAACTGCGACCTGATCAGGGTGCGGAGCTGGCCGAGGTTCATCTCGGGGATCAGCACCTTGTCGTAGGAGCRCAGCACCTCGGCAGTGTTCGCCGGGAACGGGTTGAGGTGACGCAGGTGCGCCTGGGCCACGTGCAGGCCCTTGGCCCGAACCCGCCGGCAGCCGGCGGCGATCGGCCCGAAGGTCGACCCCCAGCCGAGCACGAGCACGTCCRCCATGCCGGACGGGTCGTCGACCTCCAGCGGGGCGATGTCGCGGGCGATGCCGTCGACCTTCGCCTGCCGCAGCCGCACCATGCGGTCGTGGTTCGCCGGGTCGTAGGAGATGTTGCCCGACCCGTCGGCCTTCTCCAGACCACCGATCCGGTGCTCGAGGCCCGGGGTGCCGGGGAGAGCCCACGGCCGGGCGAGCGTCTCGGGGTCGCGCTGGTAGGGCCAGAACTCGGGACCCTTCGGACCGGTGTGGTTCGGCTCGGTCGTGAAGGTCACCGTGAGGTCCGGAAGCTCCTCACTGGTCGGCAGCAGCCACGGCTCGGAGCCGTTCGCCAGGTAGCCGTCCGAGAGCAGGAACACCGGCGTGCGGTACTTGGTCGCGATCCGGGCGGCCTCGATGGCGGCGTGGAAACAGTCCGCCGGTGACTGCGGCGCCACGATCGGCACCGGGGCCTCACCGTTGCGGCCGAACATCGCCTGCAGGAGGTCGGCCTGCTCGGTCTTGGTCGGCAGGCCCGTCGACGGGCCACCGCGCTGGATGTCCACGATCAGCAGCGGCAGCTCCAGGCTGACCGCCAGGCCGATCGTCTCGCTCTTCAGCGCGACTCCCGGGCCGGATGTCGTCGTCACACCCAGCGAGCCGCCGAACGAGGCGCCGAGCGCCGCGCCGACGCCGGCGATCTCGTCCTCGRCCTGGAACGTCCGGATGCCGAACTGCTTGTGCTTGCTCAGCTCGTGCAGGATGTCCGTCGCCGGGGTGATCGGGTAGGTGCCGAGGAACAGCGGCAGCTTCGTGAGCTCACCGGCGGCGATCAGCCCGTAGGAGAGGGCGATGTTCCCGGTGATGCGCCGGTAGGTGCCGGACCGCATACGGGCCGGGGCGACCTCGTAGGTCACCGAGAAGGACTCGGTGGTCTCGCCGTAGTTGAAACCGGCACGGAACGCGGCGATGTTGGCCGCCGCGATCTCCGGTCGCTTGGCGAACTTCTTCTTGAGGAAGCCCTCGGTGCCGCCGGTGGGCCGGTGGTACAGCCAGCTCATCAGGCCGAGCGCGAACATGTTCTTCGCCCGCTCGGCCTCCTTCTTGTTCACCGCCCCGCCGACGCCCTCGGCGGCGTGGACCGCGCTGATCGTCATCGACGTCAGCGGCACGCGGTGGACGGTGTAGTTGTCCAGGGTCCCGTCCGTCAGCGGGTCGGCGGCGTAGCCGGCCTTCTTCAGGTTGCCGCCGGTGAACGCATCGGTGTTGACGATCAGGTCCGCGCCGGGTGGCAGGTCCTTGAGATTCGCCTTCAGCGCGGCCGGGTTCATGGCGACCAGGACGTCCGGGGCATCGCCCGGGGTCAGAATATCGTGATCGGAAAAATGGAGCTGGAAGCCAGAAACTCCGGCAGGCGTGCCGGCTGGCGCCCGAATTTCCGCGGGAAAGTCCGGAAGCGTGGACAGATCGTTGCCGAATGCCGCCGTCTCGCTTGTGAACTGTTCCCCGGTTAGCTGCATACCGTCGCCGGAGTCGCCGGCGAACCGCACGACGACCCGGTCGAGCCGGCGGGTCTCCCTCTCCCTGACCTGCTCAGACACCTTTAGTAACCTCCTCAGGTACCACCCCAGCCTACCGGGCAGCTCAATAGGGCACGAGGATGCCGCCGCCCGGCGTCGCCGGGAAGAGCGGGGTACCGCGGCTTCCGGCCGGATTATCCCGACCGCCGACCCCTTGCTGGCCGTGCGTGACTGGTTGCAGTATGCGTTTTCTGGTATCGGCCGCGGGGGTCCGGGAACAGGGGGCCGGGCCGCCTCCGGCGGACCATGCGGACGTGGCGCGAGCGGCCCGGACTCCCGCGGGCGACACACCGGCCGCGTGTCGCCGCGAGCGCGGAGCCGCGCCGACGCTGGGACCCGTCGCCCCCTCGGGACCACCACGACATACGACGTCACCCGCTCGCGGGAACCCTGACGGGTGTCCGCAGGCGGACAGCCGGACCTGGCCGGTCGGCCAGGCGCCAGAGCCTCGTGCGCAGGCACCGACGGCACGTGTGGGCAGCCCGCCGGTGGCCTGTGCCCCGACCGCGGCAGGTATGTGCGGCGCGCGAGTATTCAGCTGGCCTCCGATCCGCGGCGGCTATGGCGGCGTAGTCGGCTAAACGACCGCTCGGCACCCTGGTGGTAACGCTGGCCCGCCTCGGCGGCCGCGCGGCCCGTCACGGTATGACTGTATTCCAGGAGCGGGYCGGATAGGGTCGATGGTGGCCGACGCAACCGTCGTCTATAGGCGGATCTCAGCGGTTCGCCGGGCTGCCAATTCGTATCGCTCGATAACGATGGCCGTGACCCGGTTGCGCCRCCGCCGGCACCAACCGTGCACGGAACGCCGTATGTAGGCAGCGGCGGCGTGTCGGCCGTCACGGTGCGGAGGGCAGGCCGGTGCCCGGCGGCTTCGCGGCCGGCCGGCATCACCCGAAACGGCCTCGTGAGAAGGCCACCACGGCAGTGTCGACGCCCGGCCCGGCATCCCGGCACCACCCCGAACGCGGCCCGTTCCTTTGTGCTGTGACGTTCGGGTTTACCGGCGTGAGCGCGACCGGACGGATGGCGGATGGCGTGCACGAGGAGGAGGGTCACATGCGGCCGCAGTCCCCCGACGCCGGACCGGCGGACGAACCGACGGAGTCGCTGGAGTCGCTGGAGCCGGTGGAGTCGGCCGGGTGCTCCGTGGCGATCATCGGGCCGGGCCGGGCCGGCACGGCGATGGGCCGGGCGCTCGTGGCTGCCGGATACGAGGTGAGCGCGTTGTACAGCCGGACCGGTGCTGGCCGGGAACGGGCCGCGGCGGTGTTCCCCGCCGCCGAGGTCTGTGTCACCCCCGCCGCGGCCGCGGCCCGAGCAGAAATGATCATTCTGGGTGTGCCGGACGACCGGATCGCCGAGGTGGCCCGGCAGGTCGCTCCCGGCGCTGCCCGCACGCCGGCTCCCCTCGTCGCGCATCTGAGCGGGCGGCACGGGATCCTGCCGCTGCGGGCGGTGACCGCAGTCGGTGCCCGGGCCGCCGCGATCCATCCGATCATGACCCTGACCGGTGCACCGGACGACGCGGCTCGGCTGGTCGGTGCGACGTTCGGCATCACCACCGCGCCCGGGGACGACGCAGCGGCTGCCCGCGCCCGTCGTCTCGTCGAGAGCGTCGGTGGCCGGCCGGCGATCATCCCCGAGGAGCGACGGGCGATCTACCACGCGGCCCTGGTGCTCGGCGGCAACTTCCTTGCCACCCTCGTCACCGCGGCCGGGCAGCTGGTGGCCGCGGCCGGCGTCGACGACCAGGCGGCGGCGCTCGGCCCGCTGCTGCGGATGTCGCTGGAGAACGCGCTCGCCGCCGGCGAACACGCGATGACAGGCCCGGTCCGGCGTGGCGATGTCGGGACCGTCACAGTYCAGTGGGCGGAGCTGGCGCGGCTGGACCCCCATCTCGCCGATGCCTACGCCGCGCTGGCCGTCCTGACGGCCGACCGCCTCGAGGGCGCAGGCCTGCTGACCTCGGATGTCGCCGCCTCCGTGCGCGCCGCCGCGGGGGAGYGGGGCCGCGACCCGGATACACCCGGAGGTGCCGGGCAGGGCGGCGGCGCTCCGGCGTAGGGCAGCCACCGCCGGGAACGAGGAGTGTCAGCTCCTTCGTTGGTGAAGTCGCAACAGGTCAACAGGACGGATGCGCGACAGCCATGCCTCATCGCAGTCTCAACGGGCTGAAGACGGCTCTTCTCCTCGGCGTGCTCTCGGCGGTCATTGTGGCGGTCGGTTCGCTGTTCGGCAGGGGCGGCATCGTGATCGCGGCCGTGCTCGCCCTCGGGATGAACGGCTTCTCCTACTTCTTTTCGGACCGGCTCGCGCTGCGCGCGATGCGCGCATACCCGGTCAGCCAGGTCCAGCAGCCTCGGCTGTACGCCATCGTGCAGGAACTCGCCACCCGGGCGCGCATGCCGATGCCCAGGCTCTATCTCAGCCCCACCTCGTCTCCGAACGCCTTCGCGACCGGCCGGAACCCGCGTAATGCGGCAGTGTGCTGCACCGAGGGAATCCTGGAGATCATGGACGACCGCGAGCTGCGCGGCGTCCTGGGGCACGAACTGAGTCATGTGTACAACCGCGACATCCTGATCGCCTCGGTCGCGGGCGCGCTGGCGGGCATCATCGTCTATTTCGCGAACATGATGCAGGTCTTCGCCTTCTTCGGCGGTGGCCGGGACGAGGAGGGCCCCGGCCTGGTGGAGATGCTCGCCCTGATCGTCGTCGGCCCGATTGCCGCCACCATCATCCAGTTGGCGATCAGCCGCGCCCGTGAGTACCAGGCCGACGAGTCCGGGTCGACGTTGACCGGCGATCCACTCGGGCTGGCCAGTGCTCTGCGCAAGCTGGAGGCTGGAACCGCGGCGCGCCCGCTGCCGGCCGATTCCCGGCTCGGCCCGGCATCCGCGCTGATGATCGCCAACCCGTTCCGCGGTGGTGGCGTCTCCCGGTTCTTCTCGACCCACCCGCCGATCGCCGAACGAGTCGCCCGGCTGGAAGAGCGCGCCCGGATGAACCCCTACCAGTAGRCCCCCGTGTAGGCCCCCTCCAGGGCTGCGGCGAGCCATGGTGCGGACCACGTCGGCGCACGGTTCCGGCGAGTACAAGTCGGGCACAAGGAGTTCACTGCGGTGAAATAAGAAGACCCGCGGAAGGCACGCCGCGGCGCCCGAACGCGAGTACGCTTAATCCTCACGGACCGCGGCGGAGCGTACCCCCCAGGTTCCGCCGCGCGCACCCCGCCCGAAACCCCCCATCGGGCGGGGTGCACCTTTTCCGGGGTAAGTCTCCCAGTCCGGGCATCGGCTTGCTTTCCGTACGAGAATCGGCGACCGTGCAGAATCCTGTGCACCTGCATGTGAATCCTGCCGCTGCCGACGGCCCGCCTTCGTTGTCAAGGACAATGTCATATCGCCGGCATCGGATGTCCTACGTCCTACGTCAGGCATCCGCGCTTCGGGCGGCGGCCGACGGTCGGCGAGTGGCGGATGTCGCGGGTCGGCCTCGTACGCCGGCTGACCGGGGCCGCCGGGCCAGGTCGGGCCGGCAGGACCCCGGCCGGGCAGCCGAGGCGGGCGTCAGCGGTAGTTGACGAACTGCAACGGAACCTCGAAGTCCTCCGCCTTGAGCAGTGCGATGACGCGCTGCAGGTCGTCCCGCTTCTTGCCGGTCACCCGCAACTGGTCACCCTGGATCTGCGCCTGCACACCCTTGGGCCCGTCGGCGCGGATCTTCTTGGCGATCGCCTTGGCCTTCTCGTCCGCGATGCCCTGCTGCACGGTGACGGTCAGCCGGTACTCCTTGCCGGACTGCCGCGGCTCGCCGTACTCGAGGCTCTTGAGTGAGATGCCGCGCTTCACGCACTTCTCCTGCAGGACGTCCAGGACTGCCTTCACCCGCTCCTCGCTGTTGGCCTGCAGCTGGATCGTCTCGCCGCTCAGCTCCGCGGCGGCGCCGGTGTCCCGGAAGTCGAACCGGGTCCGGATCTCCTTCGCGGTCTGGTTGACGGCGTTGTCGATCTCCTGGGTGTCGACCTTGCTCACGATGTCGAAGGACGGATCTGCCACGGGCACGGACCTCCTGGGTCGGGTCGCTCGGTGCGGCCTGGCGCACCGAGACGTGGTTCGGGCATCGGCCGGGATGTTCGGGTGCCCCTCCCGTCGTACTGCTCCGAGCAACCGGTATGCTTGCCGAACACGGCAGGTTGCCCGAGCGGCCAAAGGGAGCGGTCTGTAAAACCGTCGGCTGAGCCTACGATGGTTCGAATCCATCACCTGCCACCACCCCGGTTCGTCCGGGGGACACGCGTCGACGAAGGCCCGGAGGGTTTCTCTCCGGGCCTTCGTCATGTTCGGCGGTCGTATGTCCGTAGGTTCGCGCGGTAAGCGTGCCAGCGGGCCGAACCTGCGGGGCCGGCCGGTCCGGGGAACCAGAGAAGGCCGGCCCGTAGAGTCGGTCGGTGTGGCCGACATCGACACACTGGCCGTCCGGGTCCGGGCGGCATCTCATCTGACCGGCACCTTCGTGTTGCGGTCAGGTCGCACCAGTACGGAGTACTTCGACAAGTACCTCTTCGAGGCCGAGCCCGCCCTGCTCGCCGACATCGTGGCCGCGATGGCCGTACATCTGCCTCCCGGCACGGATCTCCTCGCGGGTCTGGAGCTGGGCGGCGTCCCGCTCGCGACGCTGCTCTCGGCCCGGACCGGCCTACCGGCGCGGTTCGTCCGGAAGAAGGCGAAGGAGTACGGCACCCGGCGGATCGCCGAGGGCGGCGAGGTCGAAGGCCGCCGCATCGTCCTGGTGGAGGACGTCGTGACCAGCGGCGGCGCCGTCCTGGACGCCACCCGCGTACTGCGGGAGGAGGGGGCGGTCGTCGAGGACGTCCTGTGTGTGATCGATCGGCAGGAGGGCGGCCGGGAGCGCCTGGCCGACATCGGCCTGACTCTGCGCCCGGTGCTGACCCGGGCCGACCTCGACGCGGCGGGATAGCCGTGCCCGCGCTCTCCCCGGACGGCGGCCGGCCGGCGGAGTCGGTGCTGTTCGCCTACGGAACGCTGCGCTTCGCCGAGGTCGTCGAGGCGCTGCTCGGGCGGCGTCCGGCCATGACTTCCGGCGCGGTCCGGGGATGGCGGGCCGCGGCACTGCGGGGGCGGAGCTACCCGGGCCTGGTCCCGGCCACCGCGGATGTGCACTGCCAGGGAACCTGCCTGCGCGGTCTCACCCGAGCGGAGCGGGAGCTGCTCGACCTGTTCGAAGGCGAGCCCTACGAGCCGCGGGACGTCCCGCTGGCCGAGGGCGGACGGGCCGTCGCCTACCTGTGGCGGAGTCCGGCCGAGGTGGAGACGTGGGACTGGAACATCGCCGCCTTCGAGGCCGAGCACCTCGCCGGGTTCATCGATCACTGCCTGGAGTGGCGCCGGCAGGTGGACGTGCCGAGGCCGCCGCGGTGACAGGTCCGCGACGGCCTCGGCGGTCAGGTGGACTGCTAGCGGTCAGCGGGCGGTGGGCGCTCGTTGTTCCAGCGACCGGCGCCGGAGTCCGGCCCGGTGCCGCCCGTCCCCCCGGGCGCAGGCCGGTAACCGGACTCGGGGCGTCGCGTTGCCGCGCTCGGGTCGGTCGGCCCCGACGGGAAGCGCCCACCGGAGTCGCCGGCCATACCGGCTCCCCGGTCGTCCCCGGTGCTACCGGTGCTACCGGTGCTACCGGTGTTTCCGGTGTTTCCGACCGCACGGTCGTGGCCGGCCGGCCGGCCACCCGCGGCGCCCGGTCGGTCCGAGGCCGGCTCGAAGAAGTCGTCGCCGGGGCCCCCCGATCGGCCCGCGCCGGAGGCATCGCCGCCGGCGCGCATGCCGCCACCGCCGGGCCCCGTCGTGCTGCCCGCGTAGGCGCCTGTCCGCGACCGCGTCGACGCGCCGCGGGCCACCTCGGGCCGGTCACCTGGGTAGGGCTCGACCGCGCCGCCCGGACGTCCCCGCGTCTGGTAGGTGGCCAGCGCGTAGATCACCAGGATGTCGATCGCGATGATGATGACCGACCACACCGGGAACGCGGCGAGAARGGCCAGCTGGCCGATCGCGTTCAGCGCGGCGATCACGATGCCGACCCAGCGGGCGAGCTCGTTGCCGGCCGCGATGCCGACCGCGATGACCATCTGGATGACGCCGAACGCGATCCACAGCCAGCCCCAGAACGAGGTGCTGGCGTAGATCACCCCGGTGCCGGTCGAGGTGGAGTAGAGGTTGTCGACCACCACGATGTAGTCGCGCAGTGCCGCTATGCCGTAGATGAGGTTGTGGAAACCGACGATGAACATGATGACGGCGGCAAAGAGCAGCCATCCGTCGGTGTTGCGTGCCTGCCGCAGATCTACCATCTGGTCCTCCCGGCTGCGCGGCAACGCTGCTTGTAGCCGAGCGGCCACACACCGCCGCACCCGGGCCAGATACCCCCCGTGAGTCGACGTCACTCCCCTCCCGGTGGGGCCTTCAGAGCGCCGCGGCGGGGAGGAGGGTGACCGCGTTCGTGGCGGCCGTCCACCGCAGCTTGCCGAACTGGAAGGCGCTCTCTCGCCCGCCCGGTACCGAGTACTCGTCCGTCACCGGCAGACCCAGGGCGGACGTCGAGCCGCCGAGCTCCAGGTAACGGCGCAGGATCAGGCCGTGGACCTCGTGCGCACCGGTCGCCGGGTGCCAGTAGATCCAGCCGCCCTGGAACATCGCCTGGTGCGCCCCGGGTGCCGTGGCCCACTCGACGTCGCTCAGCGGGCGCTGCAGGAATCCGTCGCTGCCGCCCAGCTCCAGGTACTTCCTGGCCACCTCCCCGTGGAGCACGCGCGGCCCGGTCGCGACGGACCAGAAGATGAGGCCGTTCGCGAACGGCCGCCAGCGCCCGCCGCCGCCGGCCCGCAGCTCGACACCCGTCGGCGCGCCCAGGGAGTACTGGAGGAGGCCGGCCGAGGYGAAGCGCCGGTCGATCTCGGAGAGCGTGCCGTCCGCGAGTCCGGCGAGCTCGGCCGGCGAACAGCACGCGACGTTCATGTCGACGTTTCCGCTGACGCCGGGCACCGTCCCGGACGAGGTGTACTGCCACATGGCCCACCCGGGCCAGCCGCCGGGCAGCCATCCCGGCGTGGTCTCGTTGTTGTAGATGGCGAACCAGAACGGGTAGTGCGCGAAGTCGCGGGTGTCCGCCATGTGGTCTGTCCAGAAGGACCGGTAGGTGTAGATGATCGGTGCGCGGCCGGTCTGGGACTCGACCTCCTCCAGGAAGGCCCGCGTCCAGGCGGCGAGGGCCACCGGGTCCAGGCCGCCCGTCGTCTCGATGTCGAGGACCGGCGCCAGGTGCCCCGCCATGCGGGTGAGACCGGTCACCGCCAGGAAGTGCCGGGCCTGGTCGACGGCGGTGGAGATCGGGGCCGCCGGGCGGGCGTAGTGGTAGGCGCCCACGGTGAGGCCGGCCTGTCGGGCCGCGGTGCGGTCACCGGTGAAGTACGGGTTGGTGTAGTTGGTGCCCTCCGTCGCCTTCACGATCGCGAAGCTCACCCCGGAGCCCTTGACCGCGTTCCAGTCGATCGGGGCCGATCCGGGATGCTGCCAGGAGGCGACGTCGATGCCCCGCGGCCAGGCGGGGGACGGTTCGGCCAGCAGGATGCGGTCCGGTCCACTGTCAGTCGGAGCCGGTGCCGAAGCTGCCGCACCGGGAGCCGGTGGCGCGGGCGGGGCGGGCGTGACCGGCTGCGTGGACGGGGTGGGCTGCCCGGTCGCAGTCGGCTCGCCGACGGCCTGCGCCGTGCCCGCGGACAGTGCGACCGCGGTGACGGCCGCCGTCGCCACGCCCAGAACGCGCACGGAGAACCGGCCCGTGTTGCGCAGCCGCCAGGTCGCCACCGAGGAGTCGACGGTGGCGCGGGCAGCCCCGCCGGGGGACTGCGGCCGGGCGTGGGCGGTGGCGGGGGCAGGACGTACGAGGCGCGGCGGAGCTGTCCGGGTCTGCTGTCGGCTGTGGAAGGCGGCGTGCAGCGTCGCGAAGGAGGTCCCCGCCGGCAGGGATGCGCCGGCCGGGACGGGTACTCCGGTCAGCGGAGGTAGGGCCCGCGACGCGGCGGGGCGTCCCGCCTGCTGGGCGTGCGGGACGAAGGGTGCCGCGTCCGGGGTTCCGGAGTCTCGGGCGGCATGGTGCGAGAGCGGCATGAGCAAACCTCGATGCTGGGCGGCGCGGCTGCTTCGGTAGCACCCGGTGGGCGCGCGTCTGTGGCCAGGCCACACGCTAGGCACTCATGTGATTACTTACAGCTATCAACGGAGGGCGCGTGTCGGCCCCGCCATCACTGAAGTCCACTGTGGTGCGCCTTTGATACGCCTTCGCCCGGTCCAACCATCACTGCGTGTTGCCCATGAGTCGGAGTGGGCCGTCGCGGTTCGTCACCAGGCGCCGTCGTCGGTCGCGGGAACCGCGGGATCCCTCGGCCGGCCAGGACGGAGGCCGCCGCGCATCCGTCGCCGCCCGCGTGCCGGACTCGGGCGGCGGGCCCCGCGGGCGTTTTGGCCTGGGATACGGCCTRCCCGCCGGGGTCGGTGGGCAGGCGCCCTGGGTCGGTCGCGGCTCGTGGTCGCTCCGTGCCGGCTGCCGCAAAATTTGGTGGGGGGTGCCCGTCACGAGGCCGTCGGCGTCGTGTAACGTGAGTCCCGCGAACACGCCCCTTTAGCTCAGTCGGCAGAGCGTCTCCATGGTAAGGAGAAGGTCTACGGTTCGATTCCGTAAAGGGGCTCGGGCGGTCCGGTGCCGGGTGGGATCGTGATCGGCAGTGGGTGGTACATCCGCTTATACTGTCTCTCGGGTCCTCGCTCGCCAGTGATCCGTCATGGCGGTGTAGCTCAGTCTGGCAGAGCAAGCGGCTCATAATCGCTGTGTCGCCGGTTCAAGTCCGGCCACCGCTACCATCGGGTCGCGGYGCACCGTAGTGACCCCCGCAGGGTCCGGTGAGTCGCGGCCCCTTTGGTCTGTAAGCATTCGAGACAGGAAGAGGCCTCTCGCCGTGGCTGCCACCGACGTTCGTCCCAAGATCACACTGGCGTGCCAGGTGTGCAAGCACCGCAACTACATCACGCGGAAGAACCGGCGGAACGACCCCGACCGTCTCGAACTCCGCAAGTTCTGCCCGAACTGCCGTTCGCACACGGAGCACCGCGAAACCCGCTGACCACGCGGGCACGTGACTGCGCCGGCCGAGCCTCGGGAGCACGCACCCAGGCCCTTCAGCGCCGGGCAGGTCGGGCTTTCCAGTTGTCTGCACCTGACGTTCACCGGGTGGGTCCGGAATCACGCGGACCCACCCGGTTTCGTCATTCCCGCAGTCGGCTGCTCGGGACTTTGTCCGCCGGGCGGGCACCACTCCCGGTAAGGTGCTGAACCGGCCGGGTGTGACGGTGGCCGGTCCGGGTCACCGTCCAGTCGGGCCGGGCCCGACCGGGCCAGGTCGAGATCGGAGCGCGCGGTGCCGCTGAACCAGGACTTCGTCGGTCGTAGCTACACCTCCGACGTCCCGTTCCAGATCGGCCGCGAGCACATCCGCCAGTTCGCCCGCGCGATCGGCGACGACAACCCGCTGTACCACGATGTGGAGGCAGCCAAGGCGGCCGGCCACGCCGACCTGCCCGCGCCGCCGACCTTCCTGGTCACCGCGATCCCCGGGAGCCTGGGCCTGCCCACCGACGACCCGGCGCTGGGCCTGGACTACACGCTCGTGGTGCACGGGGAGCAGCGCTTCACCCTGCACCGGCCGGTCGTGGCCGGCGACGAGCTGGTGGTGCGGTCCACGCTGGCGTCGATCCGCTCCGTCGGCCGCAACGAGCTGCTGGTGACGTCCTACGAGTTCACCTCGACGAGCGGGGAGCTCGTCGCCGAGGGAACGTGCAGCCTGGTGTCCCGCGGCACGGCGCCGCCGCGGTGACCGGGCAGATCGGAGCTGGGAATGCCGCCCGCCATCACCTATGACGACGTCGATGTCGGCACCGTGATCGGTGACCGGACCTTTTCTCTGCGGCGGTCCGATCTGGTGCGCTACGCCGGCGCTTCCGGCGATTTCAATCCGATTCACTGGAACGAGCGTGCGGCGCGGGAGGCCGGGCTGCCCGGCGTTCTCGCTCACGGCATGCTGACAATGGCCACGGCCGGCCGCCTGGTCACCGACTGGGCCGGCGATCCCGGTGCGGTCGTCGAGTACGGCGTGAAGTTTTCCTCACTGGTCGTCGTGCCCGACGACGACGAGGGTGYCGAGATCTCTGTCCAGGGCGTTGTGGAGAAGAAGCTCGATGGCGGGCGGGTGGTGGTGAACCTCACAGTCCGCCACCAGGGTGCCAAGGTACTCATGGCTGCGCGGGCCACCGTCCAGCTCGGCTGACCGCTGCCGCCGCGCTCCGGCGTCCTTGGCGCGGGGCCCCTCCCGGCGGCGCACGAGCTCGCACGACGGGCCGGCACAGAACGGGGACACAGCCACCGAACGGACACGGGCCCCGCGGCAGGTCGCCGCGGGGCCCGGTGTGCGGGTAGGGGGCTGTCGGTCAGGAGGCTTCGGCCAGCAGGGCCGCGAGCCGCCGGACACCCTCGACCAGGTCGTCGTCCCCGAGCGCGTAGGACAACCGGGCGAAACGCGGAGTGCCGAAGGCCTCGCCGGGGACGATCGCGACCCCGGCCTCCTCCAGGATGAGCTGGCACAGATCGGCGGATGTCGCCGGAGTGCGCCCGCGCAGGGTCCGGCCGATCACGCCCTCCAGCGAGGGGTACGCGTAGAACGCCCCGTCGGGCAGCGGGCACTGCACGCCGGGGATCTGGACGAGCAGCCCGTGCATGGTCTGCCGCCGGCGGTCGAACGCCTTGCGCATCTCGTAGACGGCGTCGAGCGGGCCCGCGACGGCGGCGAGTGCCGCTGCCTGGGCGACGTTCGAGACGTTCGAGGTGGCGTGCGACTGCAGGTTGGTGGCCGCCTTGACGACGTCCAGCGGGGCGATCAGCCAGCCGACCCGCCAGCCGGTCATCGCGTACGTCTTGGCCACGCCGTTGACGACGATCCAGCGGTCCGCCAGCTCGGGCGCCTCGACGGGCATCGAGGCGAAGCGGGCGTCGCCGTAGACGAGGTGCTCGTAGATCTCGTCGCTGATGACCCAGACGCCGGCCTCGGCGGCCCACCGGCCGATGGCCCGCACCTCCTCCGGGGTGTGGACGGCGCCGGTCGGGTTGGACGGAGAGCAGAAGAGGAGGACCTTGGTGCGGGGCGTACGGGCTGCTTCCAGCTGCTCGACGGTCACCCGGTAGCCGGATTCCGGGCCGGTCACGACGTCGACGGGGACACCCCCGGCGAGCCGGATCGCCTCGGGGTAGGTCGTCCAGTAGGGCGCCGGCAGGATGACCTCGTCGCCCGGGTCGAGCAGTGTCGCGAACGCCTGGTAGACCGCCTGCTTGCCGCCGTTGGTGATGAGGACCTGGCTCGGCTCGACGACCAGACCGGAATCGCGTCTGGTCTTCTCCGCGACGGCCTCACGCAGCTCGGGCAGGCCCGCGGCGGGGGTGTAGCGGTGCATGCGCGGCTCGCGGCACGCCTTCTCGGCGGCCGCGACGATGTGCTCGGGCGTGGGGAAATCGGGCTCGCCAGCACCGAAGCCGATCACGTCCCTGCCCGCGGCGCGCATCGCCTTGGCGGTCGCGTCGACGGCTAGGGTCGCGGATGGCGCGATGCCCGCGATGCGGTGGGAGATCCTGCTCATGGCCGCCATGCTGCCACGGGAGAGCGTCCACGGGCTGGCCCGTCCGGCCCGTCCTGGGGCGACCTGCGGACGTCCGGGAGTACCGTGCGGCGAGCTCCCCGGCGACGAAGGGGTATGCTCGATCCGCTCGGTCTGTCGGCCCCGCTTACGGCCCATCTCAGCGGAACGATGGTCCCGGGAGGATCGGCGCGCGGAGTATGGCGCGGCGTCCTCGGAGGATYCGTTCGGGAGGTGTTCAGTGGTGGAACTGTCAGGGCTCCGGGTACGTCTAAGGGGCGTGGCTCAATTGGTAGAGCACCGGTCTCCAAAACCGGCGGTTGCAGGTTCGAGTCCTGTCGCCCCTGCGTTGGACCGACGAACGAGTGGGTGGAGCTGAGTGGCGACCGATACGCGTGACGCGGCACCGCGGGCCAACCGGTCCGCGCGGGCCGACCGTCGTCGGTCGCCGTTCTCGATTCTCCGCAGGATTCGTCAGTTCGTCCGCGAGGTCATCGGGGAGCTTCGCAAGGTCGTCTACCCGGGTCGGAGCGAGCTGATCACCTACGTGGTCGTGGTGCTTGTCTTCGTCACGGTCATGACGGCCTTCGTGGCCAGCCTCGACTTCGGCCTGACGAAGGCGGTCATCGCGGTCTTCGGCTGACACCCGGAGCCGCCACGGGCACCGGGGCCGGGCCGACGTCACCGTCGGCGAGGTTCGGCGCCTGGCCCGGTCCGGGTTCGTTCGGTCGCCCGGTGTGGCGATGGTCCGTCCCGGCGGGGCGGGCCGGGTGCCGCGGGCGGTCGTGGCTCACAGCCGTACCGTCGCCCCGGGCCAAGGGCCGCCGATGAGAGAACCACCCACAGTCGCACTGTCCACGAGAGAAGGATCGGCCGCGTGTCCCAGTCTCCCGAGCACGCCTCCTCCGAGCAGGGGGAGGCCCTCGACCGTCTCGACCCCATTGCGGCGTTCGAGCGTGACGAGGTCGCGAGCACGGATGCCGCGGCCGCACCCGACACCGACGACGAGGAGCCGGCGGACGACGCCGGCTCGGCACCCTCCTCGGCCCAGCCCGAGCCGCTCGCGGCAACCGGCCCGGACGCCGACGACGATGCGGACGACCTGCTCCGCGCGTTGGAGGAGGCCCCCGGCGAGTGGTACGTGGTGCACTCCTACGCCGGCTACGAGAACAAGGTCAAGACCAACCTCGAGACCCGGATCTCCAGCCTCAACATGGAGGACTACATCTTCCAGATCGAGGTGCCGACCGAGGAGGTCCCGGTCGTCAAGAACGGCAAGCGTCAGCTTGTCCAGCAGAAGAAGTACCCCGGGTACATCTACGTCCGGATGGATCTCACCGACCAGTCCTGGTCGGCGGTCCGGAACACGCCGGGTGTGACCGGGTTCGTCGGCCTGACGAACCGGCCGTCGCCGCTGCGCCGCGAAGAGGTGGTTTCCATCCTCGCGCCGGCTGCGCCGAAGGAGAAGAAGGTCGAGACGGTCAAGGCCCAGGAGTTCGAGGTCGGGGAGTCCGTCACGGTCATGGACGGCCCGTTCGCCACCCTGCCTGCCACAATCAGCGAGATCAACCTCGACGCGCAGCGCCTGAAGGTGCTCGTCTCCATCTTTGGTCGGGAGACGCCGGTCGAGCTGCAGTTCAACCAGGTCGCGAAGATCTGATCCGCTCCGTAGAACTCCGGTAGGAAGACGAACAGATGCCTCCCAAGAAGAAGAAGATCACTGCGCTGATCAAGCTCCAGATCAACGCCGGCAAGGCAACCCCGGCGCCGCCGGTCGGCCCCGCGCTGGGCCAGCACGGCGTCAACATCATGGAGTTCTGCAAGCAGTACAACGCGGCCACCGAGTCGCAGACCGGCAACGTCGTGCCGGTCGAGATCACGGTGTACGACGACCGCTCGTTCACCTTCGTCACCAAGACCCCGCCCGCCGCGCGGCTGATCCTCAAGGCTGCCGGCGTCGACAAGGGCAGCGGCACGCCGCACCGGGTGAAGGTCGCGAAGCTGACCCCGGCGCAGGTCCGGGAGATCGCGCAGACGAAGCTCCCGGATCTCAACGCCAACACCCTCGAGGCGGCAGAGAAGATCATCGCGGGCACCGCCCGGTCGATGGGTATCACCGTCGGCGAGTGAGGTCCTCCGCGCGGCAGCGCGGAGTGGAGCACGGCACCGCGGCGTCTCGCCGCGGTCAGGCCTGCACAGATGTGGGAGGGCCGGCTGACGGCACGAGGCGGGGTGGACCCGGCTCGGCGGCGGACCGGACCCGCCAACACCACAGGGAGAACTGAGAACTCATGAAGCGCAGCAAGGCATACCGCGCCGCGGCCGAGAAGATCGATCTGACCGCTCTGTACAGCCCGCTGGATGCCGCTCGGCTGGCCCGGGAGACGTCCTCGACGAAGTACGACGCGACCGTCGAGGTCGCGATCCGCCTCGGTGTGGACCCGCGCAAGGCCGACCAGATGGTCCGCGGCACGGTGAACCTGCCGCACGGCACCGGCAAGTCGCCGCGGGTCGCCGTCTTCGCCGCCGGTGAGAAGGCCGCGGAGGCCACCGCCGCCGGCGCCGACGTCGTCGGCAGCGACGACCTCGTCGCGCGGATCCAGGAGGGCTTCCTGGACTTCGACGCCACCGTCGCGACGCCCGACCAGATGGCGAAGGTCGGCCGGATCGCCCGTATCCTCGGCCCGCGCGGTCTCATGCCCAACCCGAAGACCGGCACGGTCACCCTCGACGTGGCCAAGGTCGTCGGCGACATCAAGGGCGGTAAGATCAACTTCCGGGTCGACAAGCAGGGCAACCTGCACATCGTCATCGGCAAGGTCAGCTTCTCGGAGAACCAGCTGATCGAGAACTACACCGTGGCGCTGGACGAGATCGTCCGGGTGAAGCCGTCGGCCGCCAAGGGGCGGTACCTGAAGAAGATCACCTTCGCGACCACGATGGGCCCGGGCATCCCGGTGGACCCGAACCGGACCCGTAACCTCCTGGAGGAGACCCCGGCCTGACCGGGAGGCGGGGTCTGCTCTCGCCCCCGTGACGGGGCGGGGCATGGAATGACGACGCAGGGGCCGTACCGTTCGCGGTACGGCCCCTTGTGCGTTCGTCGGTGCTGGTGCTGGTGCTGGTGCTGATGCTGGTGCGGCCACCGTTGTTCCGCCTGCGGAGCCTGCTAGGATGACCAACAGTTCCACACCGAAGACCGCTGGTCGTTCTCCACCTCTCCAGGATCCCGGCAGCTGCCGGGCCCGAAAGGTTGGAGGCCGAAGGCTCGGGATTCCCGGGCGACCCGCGCAGGTGGCGAACGGGAAGTCGCCATGAAGACCGTCAGGATCGTTGTCTCCCACCAGGGTGGTCGGCAGCCTTCAGGACGCCGTCGGATCTCTGACGCCCCGCGCCTCTGCGCCGGGGCGTTCGTCGTTTCCGAGGCCTGTCGGCATGGCCGGCCGACCCCTGAAGGAGCCCGATGGCGAACTCGGAGAAGACCGCCGCCGTGGCGGAGATCGCCGAGGAGTTCCGTGGTTCGACCGCCGCGGTGCTGACGGAGTACCGCGGCCTCACGGTGAGCCAGCTCACCGAGCTGCGTCGCGCGCTCGGCGAGACCACCCGGTACGCGGTGGTCAAGAACACCCTCACCAAGATCGCTGCAGCGCAGGCCGGTGTGTCCGGCCTCGACGACCTGCTCGTCGGCCCGACGGCCGTCGCCTTCGTCGGCGGCGACCCGGTCGAGGCGGCGAAGGGTCTGCGGGACTTCGCCCGCGCCAACCCGGCCCTGATCGTCAAGGGCGGCGTCGTCGAGGGCAAGGCACTGTCCGCGGAGGAGATCCGCAAGCTCGCAGACCTGGAGTCCCGCGAGGTCCTGCTGGCCAAGCTGGCCGGCGCGATGAACGGCTCCCTGGCGAAGGCTGTCGGCCTGTTCGCGGCCCCGCTGTCGCAGGTCGCCCGGCTCAGCGAGGCGTTGCGCGCGCAGCGGCAGGAGGCGGCTGGCGCGGAGCCGGCTGCCGCCGAGCCGGCCGTCGCCGTCGACGCCTGAGCGATCTCCGCTCGATGCGCCGGATCCGATCGATCCCAGGGATCCGGCGCGGGCGACCTGATCTGCACCGGGTGGCCTGACCCACCTCGGGCCGCCCACCACGGACCACACCTCTGACGAATGCCCGGCCGACCGGGCGCCGGTTCATCTGACCGGCATGACAAGGAAGGAACCGCCACCATGGCGAAGCTTTCGACCACCGAGCTGCTCGACGCGTTCAAGGAGATGACCCTCCTGGAGCTCTCCGAGTTCGTGAAGCAGTTCGAGGACACCTTCGGCGTGACCGCGGCCGCGCCGGTCGCCGTCGCGGCCGCCCCGGCTGCCGGTGGCGCCGGCGGCGAGGCCGCCGCCGTCGAGGAGCAGGACGAGTTCGACGTGATCCTGGAGTCCGTCGGCGACAAGAAGATCCAGGTCATCAAGGAGGTCCGCGCGCTCACGAGCCTGGGCCTCAAGGAGGCCAAGGACCTCGTCGACGGCGCGCCCAAGCCCGTCCTGGAGAAGGTCGCCAAGGAGGCCGCGGAGAAGGCCAAGGCAGCCCTCGAGGGCGCTGGCGCCTCGGTCACCGTCAAGTAGTTCCCCGGGTGCCGATCGTGGCACCCAGGTCCGGCAGGGAGCACCTTCGGGGCGGGCGCCGAGACGCGCGCACCTGGGCTCCCGTGCCGGGCCGCCCGGTCGGGCCCCGGCTGCCCGACCAGAACGCATCGAAGCCCCGCCCCGGCTCTCCGGGGCGGGGCTTCGTCGTTACCGGCAGGCCGCGTCAGAGCCCGGCACGGGGCGCCATGGGTGGTAAGACCTAGGTGACGTCCGCTGGTCGGCCGCGGGGCCCGTGCGGCCGAAGGTGCGGATCATCGGCGCGTGCCGCCGGGCGCTGCGGCCGCCTGTCCGAGCTGCCCGGATCGCCGGACTCATGCACGAATGGCCTTTTCACGCCGCATGTCCGTGATCGGCCGATGTGCCGTCGCGGGGCGGGGCGGCCGGGCTGGCGAGGGAGCCGGGGGCGGGGGATCCTGCCGAGCAGGGGATCGCGCTCGTGACGATGTTGCCTCTGAGACCTTGACGAGCTCCCGGGCAACGGAGTTCCATCATTTCGCGAACCTTCGTAGGGAAGCAGCGCGCGACGTACCGATGCCTCGTCCTTGCCAGCAGTGAAGCCTTCGGCTACACTGCTAGTTTGCGCTGTCTTTCTCGTTGCATCGGGCTCGTCGGTAACACGTTCGACATCGGGATCCGGCCCCTTCGGGTGATCGGGTTCGCGCCGCGGGGCGGTCCGCGGTCCTCTGGCCAACGGCCGAGCACCTGCCGCCTCAGCGGGTTCGGGGTGACGCGAGAGCGGCGTGGTCGTGCCTCGTCAGTGAGCACGGCGGCCCGGCTGTCCGCATCGAGACCCGAACGAGACTTCTCGCCCTTGCACCGACACGTCGATCTGAGATCGCCGCGCCGGCGGCGCGTGGACGTTCCCCGCGCCTGCCGATCAGACCCGCGGCGGCTTCGTCGCGCCCGGATCCGGCCCTGTGTGGTCGGTACGGGCCCCGCGTGGACGCCTGCCCCGCCCCGTTCTGCACGGCTCGACCGCACGGCCGCGTCGGCGTCCGCGAGGGCGAGCGCCGTCCGGCGGATCACCGCAGCGGCGAAGGAGTCCTCACCTCGGGATCCTCGCATTGCCGGGGTACCCCCCGCCGATGTTCCGCATAACCGTAGCGAGACACTGATCACCTGACCACCCCCAAACGGATCCTTGACATCCGCGACGCCAGCCCCACGATCAGGCCACCGGAAGGACCACCTTGGCCGCCTCGCGTTCCGCCCCCCGCATCTCGTTCGCAAAGATCATCGAGCCTCTCGAGGTCCCGGATCTTCTCGCCCTGCAGACGCAGTCCTTTGATTGGCTGATCGGTAACGACGTCTGGGCGGAGCGGGTCCAGGAGGCTATCGACGCCGGTAGGGACGACGTCCCCATCACCTCCGGGCTCGAGGAGGTCTTCGAGGAGATCTCTCCGATCGAGGACTTCTCCGGCTCGATGTCCCTGTCCTTCCGGGATCACAGGTTCGAGCCGCCCAAGTACTCCGTCGAGGAGTGCAAGGACAAGGACATGACCTTCTCGGCGCCGCTGTTCGTCACCGCCGAGTTCACCAACAACACCACCGGTGAGATCAAGAGCCAGACGGTGTTCATGGGCGACTTCCCGCTCATGACCCCGAAGGGCACGTTCGTCATCAACGGCACCGAGCGCGTGGTGGTCAGCCAGCTCGTCCGGTCCCCGGGTGTCTACTTCGAGAAGGCGATCGACAAGGCATCCGACAAGGATCTGTTCTCCTGCAAGGTGATCCCCTCGCGAGGCGCCTGGCTCGAGTTCGAGATCGACAAGCGCGACACCGTCGGTGTGCGCATCGACCGCAAGCGCCGCCAGTCGGTCACCGTGCTGCTCAAGGCGCTGGGCTGGGACGAGGCTCGCATCCTGGAGCGGTTCGGCGACTTCCCGTCGATGCGGGTCACCCTGGAGAAGGACCACACCTCGAGCCAGGACGACGCCCTGCTCGACATCTACCGCAAGCTCCGCCCGGGCGAGCCGCCGACGCGGGAGTCGGCGCAGACCCTGCTGGAGAACCTCTTCTTCAACCCGAAGCGTTACGACCTGGCCAAGGTCGGCCGCTACAAGGTGAACAAGAAGCTGACTCTCGAGGTCGCGCACGACGTCGGCGTCCTCACCGAGGACGACGTGGTCCGGACGATCGAGTACATCGTCAAGCTGCACGCCGGCCAGGACCAGGACAACTACGAGGTCGACGACATCGACCACTTCGGCAACCGGCGGCTGCGCACCGTCGGCGAGCTCATCCAGAACCAGGTCCGGCTCGGCCTGGCCCGGATGGAGCGCGTCGTCCGTGAGCGCATGACCACGCAGGACGTCGAGGCGATCACGCCGCAGACCCTGATCAACATCCGGCCGGTCGTCGCCTCCATCAAGGAGTTCTTCGGCACCAGCCAGCTCTCCCAGTTCATGGACCAGACCAACCCGCTGGCCGGCCTGACCCACAAGCGCCGCCTGTCGGCGCTGGGCCCCGGCGGTCTGTCCCGGGAGCGGGCCGGCTTCGAGGTCCGCGACGTGCACCCCAGCCACTACGGCCGGATGTGCCCGATCGAGACGCCGGAAGGCCCGAACATCGGCCTGATCGGCTCGCTGTCGACGTTCGCGCGGGTCAACCCGTTCGGCTTCGTCGAGACCCCGTACCGCAAGGTGGAGAACGGCCGGGTCACCGGCCAGATCGACTACCTGACCGCGGACGAGGAGGACCGGCACGTCAAGGCGCAGGCGAACACCCCGCTGAACGCGGACGGCACGTTCGCCGAGGACCGCGTCCTGGTCCGCCGCAAGGGCGGTGAGGTCGAGTTCATCCCGCCGGACGAGGTCGACTACATGGACGTCTCGCCGCGGCAGATGGTGTCCGTCGCGACGGCCATGATCCCGTTCCTCGAGCACGACGACGCCAACCGGGCCCTGATGGGTTCGAACATGCAGCGTCAGTCGGTTCCGCTGCTCCGCTCCGAGGCTCCGCTGGTCGGCACCGGCATGGAGGCCCGGGCGGCCAAGGACGCCGGCGACGTCGTCGTCTGCGCCCAGGCCGGCGTGGTCGAGGACCTGTCGGCCGACTACATCACCGTCATGCACGACGACGGCACACGGCGCACCTACCGGCTGGCGAAGTTCCGCCGGTCGAACCAGGGCACCTGCATCAACCAGAAGCCGATCGTGTTCGAGGGGGACCGGGTCGAGGCCGGCCAGGTCATCGCGGACGGCCCGTGCACCGACAACGGCGAGATGGCGCTGGGCAAGAACCTGCTCGTCGCCTTCATGCCGTGGGAGGGGCACAACTACGAGGACGCGATCATCCTCTCCCAGCGGCTGGTCCAGGACGACGTCCTCTCCTCGATCCACATCGAGGAGCACGAGGTCGACGCCCGGGACACCAAGCTGGGCCCGGAGGAGATCACCCGGGACATCCCGAACGTCGCCGAGGAGGTCCTGGCCGACCTCGACGAGCGCGGCATCATCCGGATCGGCGCCGAGGTGTCGCCCGGTGACGTGCTGGTCGGCAAGGTCACCCCGAAGGGTGAGACCGAGCTGACCCCGGAGGAGCGCCTGCTCCGCGCGATCTTCGGTGAGAAGGCCCGAGAGGTCCGCGACACCTCGCTGAAGGTGCCGCACGGCGAKTCCGGCAAGGTCATCGGTGTCCGTGTGTTCTCCCGCGAGGACGGCGACGAGCTGCCCCCGGGCGTGAACGAGCTGGTCCGCGTCTACGTGGCCCAGAAGCGGAAGATCACCGACGGTGACAAGCTCGCCGGCCGGCACGGCAACAAGGGCGTCATCGCCAAGATCCTGCCGGTGGAGGACATGCCCTTCCTCCCCGACGGCACCGCGGTGGACGTCGTCCTGAACCCGCACGGCGTGCCGCGCCGGATGAACATCGGCCAGATCCTGGAGACCCACCTCGGGTGGGTCGCCAAGACCGGCTGGCAGGTCGACTCGGGCACGGAGGGCTGGAAGGAGCGCCTGCGCGGTATCGGCGCCGACGCCGCCCCCCCCGGGACGAACGTGGCGACGCCGGTGTTCGACGGCGCCCGCGAGGAGGAGATCACCGGTCTGCTGGACGCCACCCTGCCGAACCGGGACGGCCAGCAGATGATCGGTTCCTCCGGCAAGGCCGAGCTGTACGACGGCCGGACCGGCGAGCCGTACCCGTACCCGGTGGCGGTCGGTTACATCTACATCCTCAAGCTCCTGCACCTGGTCGACGACAAGATCCACGCCCGGTCGACCGGCCCCTACTCGATGATCACGCAGCAGCCGCTCGGTGGTAAGGCGCAGTTCGGTGGCCAGCGGTTCGGTGAGATGGAGGTGTGGGCGCTGGAGGCGTACGGCGCCGCCTACGCCCTGCAGGAACTGCTGACGATCAAGTCCGACGACGTCGTGGGCCGTGTGAAGGTCTACGAAGCCATCGTCAAGGGCGAGAACATCCCGGAACCCGGTATCCCGGAGTCGTTCAAGGTCCTCATCAAGGAGATGCAGTCGCTGTGCCTCAACGTCGAGGTGTTGTCCAGCGACGGCGTCTCGATCGAGATGCGGGACACCGACGAGGACGTCTTCCGCGCGGCGGAGGAGCTCGGTATCGATCTGTCGCGGCGTGAGCCGAGCAGCGTCGAAGAGGTCTGACGTGACGGGGGGCCCGCCCGGTAGCGGCGGGCCGGGCGGCACATGCCCGCCAGGCCCACGCCCACCAGGCACCCGCACCGACCGGCCACGGCCGGTTCCGGCGGGCCCCCGCCCCCGTCCACTCGTGCCACCCGGCCCGGCGCCCACCGGCGCCGACCGGGGGCCCCGGCAGCGTCCCGACTGAGAAAGAGAGAGCAGGCGACAGTCTTGCTGGACGTCAACTTCTTCGACGAGCTGCGCATCGGCCTGGCCACCGCGGACGACATCCGCCAGTGGTCGTTCGGTGAGGTCAAGAAGCCGGAGACGATCAACTACCGCACCCTCAAGCCGGAGAAGGACGGACTCTTCTGCGAGAAGATCTTCGGTCCCACCCGGGACTGGGAGTGCTACTGCGGGAAGTACAAGCGGGTCCGGTTCAAGGGCATCATCTGTGAGCGCTGTGGCGTCGAGGTCACGCGCGCCAAGGTGCGCCGCGAGCGGATGGGCCACATCGAGCTCGCCGCTCCCGTCACCCACATCTGGTACTTCAAGGGTGTGCCGAGCCGACTCGGCTACCTGCTCGACCTCGCGCCGAAGGACCTCGAGAAGGTCATCTACTTCGCCGCGTACATGATCACCAAGGTCGACATCGACTCCCGGCACCGCGATCTGCCGACGCTCGAGGCCCGGATCGGGGTCGAGAAGCAGCAGCTCGAGGACAAGAAGAACGCCGATGTCGAGACCCGCCAGCGCAAGCTGGAGGAGGACCTCGCGCAGCTCGAGGCCGAAGGGGCCAAGGGCGACGCCCGCCGCAAGGTGCGTGAGTCGGCGGAGCGCGAGATGCGCCAGATCCGCGACCGCTCCCAGCGCAAGATCGACGACCTCGAGCGGGTCTTCGATCGCTTCAAGGGCATGAAGGTCCAGGACCTGGAGCCCGACGAGCTGCTCTTCCGCGAGCTGCGCGACCGGTTCGGCCAGTACTTCGAGGGCGGCATGGGAGCCGAGGCGCTGCAGCGCCGGCTCGCCGACTTCGACCTGGCCGCCGAGGCGGAGTCGCTGCGGGAGACCATCCGCAGTGGCAAGGGGCAGAAGAAGGCCCGTGCGCTCAAGCGGCTCAAGGTCGTCTCGGCGTTCCTGAACACCCGCAACTCCCCGATGGGGATGGTGCTCGACTGCGTCCCGGTCATCCCGCCGGACCTGCGCCCGATGGTGCAGCTCGACGGTGGCCGCTTCGCGACGTCCGACCTGAACGACCTGTACCGCCGGGTGATCAACCGGAACAACCGGTTGAAGCGGCTGCTCGACCTCGGTGCGCCCGAGATCATCGTCAACAACGAGAAGCGGATGCTGCAGGAGGCCGTCGACGCGCTGTTCGACAACGGCCGCCGCGGCCGGCCCGTCACCGGGCCCGGCAACCGCCCGCTCAAGTCGCTGTCCGACATGCTCAAGGGCAAGCAGGGCCGGTTCCGCCAGAACCTGCTCGGCAAGCGTGTCGACTACTCCGGCCGTTCGGTCATCGTCGTCGGCCCGCAGCTCAAGCTGCACCAGTGCGGGCTGCCGAAGCAGATGGCGCTGGAGCTGTTCAAGCCGTTCGTGATGAAGCGGCTGGTCGACCTCAACCACGCGCAGAACATCAAGTCGGCCAAGCGCATGGTCGAGCGGGCCCGCCCCGTCGTGTGGGACGTGCTCGAAGAGGTCATCACCGAGCATCCCGTGCTGCTCAACCGGGCGCCGACCCTGCACCGTCTCGGCATCCAGGCGTTCGAGCCGCAGCTGGTCGAGGGCAAGGCCATCCAGATCCACCCGCTGGTCTGTACCGCCTTCAACGCCGACTTCGACGGTGACCAGATGGCCGTGCACCTGCCGCTGTCCGCGGAGGCGCAGGCCGAGGCCCGGATCCTGATGCTGTCGAGCAACAACATCCTCTCGCCGGCGTCGGGGCGTCCGCTGGCGATGCCGAGCCTCGACATGGTGACCGGGGTGTTCCACCTGTCCCGGATCACCAATGACGAACTCGGCCAGGGCCGCTACTTCTCCAGCGTGGCCGAGGCGCAGATGGCCTTCRACGCGCGTGAGATCGGGCTGCAGGCCCGGATCCAGGTCCGGCTGCGGGAGAGCACGCCGCCGACCGAGTGGACGCCGCCCGCCGACTGGCTGCCGGGGGACCCGTTCACCCTGGAGACCACGTTCGGGCGCTGCCTGCTCAACGAGGCGCTGCCGGAGGGCTACCCCTTCATCAACGCCCAGCTGAACAAGAAGGCCCAGGCGGCGATCGTCAACGACCTCGCCGAGCGGTACCCGAAGATCCAGGTCGCCGCGACGCTGGACGCCCTCAAGAGCGCCGGTTTCTACTGGGCCACCCGGTCCGGTGTGACGGTCGCGATCGAGGACGTCGTGGCACCGCCGAACAAGGCCCAGATCCTCGACGAGTACGAGCAGCGGGCCGAGCGGGTCGAGAAGCAGTTCGGCCGCGGTTTCCTCTCCGACGAGGAACGCCGCAGCGAACTGGTGCAGATCTGGACCGAGGCGACGAACAAGATCGCCGAGGCCATGGAGGCGAACTTCCCGGAGACCAACCCGGTCTACACGCTGGTCAACTCCGGGGCCGCCGGAAACATGATGCAGATCCGGCAGCTCGCCGGTATGCGTGGACTGGTCTCCAACCCCAAGGGTGAGATCATCCCGCGGCCGATCAAGGCGAACTTCCGTGAGGGCCTCACCGTCGTCGAGTACTTCATCTCCACGCACGGTGCTCGTAAGGGTCTCGCCGACACCGCCCTGCGGACCGCCGACTCGGGTTACCTGACCCGTCGTCTGGTGGACGTCAGCCAGGACGTCATCGTCCGCGAGGAGGACTGCGGAACCGAGCGCGGCATCCTCACCCGGATCGCCCGCAAGGGACCGGACGGGGTGCTGGTGCGGGACCGCTACGCGGAGACCTCCGCGTACGCCCGCTCGCTCGCCTCCGACGCCGTCGACGCCCAGGGCGAGGTCGTCGTCCCGGGCGGCGCCGACGCCGGCGACGTGGTCATCGGCCAGATCATCGAGGCCGGGATCGAGTCGGTGCGGGTCCGCTCCGCACTCACCTGCGAGTCGCGGATGGGTGTCTGCGCGCAGTGCTACGGCCGTTCGCTGGCCACCGGCAAGCTGGTGGACGTCGGCGAGGCCGTCGGCATCGTCGCCGCGCAGTCGATCGGTGAGCCGGGTACGCAGCTGACGATGCGTACCTTCCACAGCGGTGGCGTCGCCGGTGACGACATCACCCAGGGTCTGCCCCGTGTCGTCGAGCTGTTCGAGGCCCGTAGCCCCAAGGGCAAGGCCCCGATCAGCGAGGTCGTCGGCCGCGTCAAGATCGAGGAGACGGAGAAGACCTTCAAGGTCGTCATCGTCCCCGACGACGGCAGCGAGGAGATCGCCTACCCGGTCTCCCGCCGCTCCCGGCTGCGGGTCCGCGAGGGCGAGCGGGTCGACGTCGGCGCCCAGCTGATCGACGGCGCGGTCGACCCGCACGAGGTGCTGCGCATCCTCGGCCCGCGCCAGGTGCAGCTGCACCTGGTCGACCAGGTGCAGGAGGTGTACCGGTCGCAGGGTGTGTCGATCCACGACAAGCACATCGAGATCATCATCCGCCAGATGCTCAAGCGGGTGAACGTGCTGGAGTCGGGGGAGACCGCGCTGCTGCCCGGCGAGCTCGTCGAGCGCGCCCGGTTCGAGGCTGAGAACCGCCGCGTGGTGGAGACCGGCGGCCAGCCGGCCTCGGCCCGCCCGGTGCTCATGGGCATCACCAAGGCCTCGTTGGCCACCGAGTCGTGGCTGTCGGCGGCGTCCTTCCAGGAGACGACCAGGGTGCTCACCGACGCGGCGATCAACGCCCGCTCGGACTCGCTGGTCGGCCTCAAGGAGAACGTCATCATCGGCAAGCTCATCCCGGCCGGTACCGGCATCTCCCGGTACCGCAACATCCGGGTGGAGCCGACCGACGAGGCACGGGCGGCGATGTACTCGGTCAGTGGCTACGAGGACGGCGGCTCGGTCGAGTACGGCGCGTTCGGTACCGGCTCCGGCCAGGCCGTTCCGCTGGACGAGTTCGACTACCGCAGCTCGGGCGACTACCGCTGACCCAGCCGCGCCGGGTGGGTCGACCGACCCACCCGGCGCGACAGTCCTGGTTCGTCTGATCTCGCCACGGCCCGGTGTGTCCGCCGCATGCGGACACACCGGGCCGTTCGCGTTGCCGGGAAGGGAGAGTGATCGGCCGGTGGGATCACGGTAGGATCACAGTAGGATTTATCCATGACTCTGGCGGTGATGACGGTGGGCAGGCTCCCGCCAGGCGGCTCCGGTCTGCCGGCGAAGCGCAAGGTGTCGATCACGCTGGACGCCGACCTGGTCGCCGAGCTGGAAGCCGCGGGGGAGAACCTCTCCGCCCAGGTGAACCTCGCCCTGCGCGGCGAGCTCGACCGCCGCCGGCGTCAGCGGGCCCTCGAGGCGCTCGTCGACCGCCTCGACGCCGAGGCTCCCGGGCGCGACCCGGCCGCGGACGAGGAGGAGACCGAGCGGTACATGCGCCTGCTCGGCGGGCCTTCGGCGTGAGGCTCGTGCTGGACGCGGAGGCGGTCAACGCACTGCTCCACCGTGACCATCACAGTCGTGGCCAGGTCCGTAACTCGATGCGGGCCGCCATCCGGCTGCAGCGCGACGTCGTGGTGCCCACCATCGTGCTGGCCGAGCTCTACCGCGGCGCGGGCCGCAGCGCCGCCGTGGACGCCCTGCTGGCCCGGGATGCCGACGCGCTGAGCCTGCGGGACACCGACCGGTCGATGGCCCGGCTTGCCGGCGCGGTGCTCGCCCAGGCCGGCCTCGGCTCCCGGTACCTCGCCGACGCCCACGCGGTGGCCGCGGCGGTGGAGGGCGGTGGCGGGGTGATCCTCACCGGTGACCCGGCCGACCTGGCCCGGCTCGCGGGCCCCTATCCGACCGTCGCCGTCGAGCCTCTCGCCAGCCCCGGTGGCCGCGGCAGGTCCTGACCGTGCCGGTCAGCCCGCGACCGGGCGTCGTACCCCCTGGGCGGGGTGGCCATGGTCCTTCAGGTGGCCTCTGGAGGCGCCGAGACGTCAGACCCCGTTCCACCGGACGATGACCGGGTGCCCGGCCCGTACGCCGCCTCGTGGAGCTCGCCGTAGACCCTCACCAGGTCGGGGAGCTGATAGTGGGCGTTGAGGCCGCTGGGGTTGGGCAGCAGCCACACGCCGGCCGGCCCGAGGCGCTCCGGCTGGCGGCCCACCTTCGCCGTCCTCCGACCGAAGCCGATCCGGTAGGCGGCGAGGCCCAGGAACGCGACCCAGTCGGGCCGGATCCGCTCGACCAGCGTGGTGAGTACCGGGACGCCCGCCCGCAC
Organism: Parafrankia colletiae; assembly: GCF_001854655.1. Classification (GTDB taxonomy): domain Bacteria; phylum Actinomycetota; class Actinomycetes; order Frankiales; family Frankiaceae; genus Parafrankia; species Parafrankia colletiae. Next base: position 308,475 of record NZ_MBLM01000108.1, read on the forward strand.
CTCGTCGTCGTCGATCTCGTCCGCCCGCGCGGTGGCACGGTGCACCAGGTTCGTGATGCCGATGCCGCGGGCCCGCAGCTCGTCGGTCTCCGAGGGGTGCAGCCGGCGGGAGGTGAACCCGGCCAGATGCAGGACCGGCCAGAGACGGTTGCTCGGTGTCCCGAAGTGGAACCCGGTCGCCCCGGACTCCAGGGACGGGTTGATGCCGCACAGCAGCACCCGGGTCTCGGACCCGACCAGATCGGGGACGGTCGTGCCGTAGGCGGCCAGCAGCTCCGCGCGGCCGGGCCGGGTCGGGCGGCCGCGCGCATCGCGCGCATCGCGCAGGTCGGAGCCGGACCGGGCCGCGACCACCGGCCGGGCAGCCGCAGGCGGGGACGGCTGCGGGGAACTGGACACGGACACATCCTTCTCCACCATGGGTACAGGGCTCGACGGGACCCTCGAAACCCGCTGCACCCGGGCGTACGCGGCGGCCGGGGGCGGTTCGCGGGCGTTCGGCGCGAAGGATGTCCGGTGTTACCAGCCGGCATCGCTCATGGGCAGCACGGTGGAAACACGCCGGCAGCACACCTGCGGCACGCCGTGTGGGCGCCGGTCGCGCAGCGCGATGGGAAGACGCAGGCAGGCCGTCTGTTGCCGAGCGCGGGGTGTCGTGGTCGTCGGGTGATACCCCGTTCGACACTTGACGCGGGCGTGGAGTAATGTTGGCACCTGTGGCTGGAGCCCACGTGGCTCTGGCGTGTGTCCTGCGCCTAGATGTGGCGCCGTGGCGCCGGGAGTCGACCTTTCAGGTCAGGCACCCAGGCTGCCGTCGGTGACTGTCAGGTTCGAGCCGGCTGATGGTCGGGTGGGCGCGCTCCTTACCGGGACGGTTCGGATCTTTCGAGCAGTCCTGAAGGGCGCGACACGCCCGACCGCGTGGGTCGGAAGGAAGCGCTCCGGCGCCCTTTCCGCGCCGACCGGCGGGGCCGCACCGCGACACAGCAGGCAGACAGGCCGGCCATCCGGGATGGCTGCCGAGGAGTACGACGAGGCACGAAGGAACGGGAGCGGCGTTGCCCACGATCCAGCAGTTGGTCCGCAAGGGCCGGCAGGACAAGGTCGAGAAGACCAAGACCCCGGCACTCAAGGGGAGCCCGCAGCGTCGTGGCGTGTGCACCCGCGTCTACACGACCACGCCCAAGAAGCCGAACTCGGCGCTGCGCAAGGTCGCCCGCGTCCGGCTCAACAGCGGGATCGAGGTCACCGCCTACATCCCGGGTGTTGGCCACAACCTGCAGGAGCACTCGATCGTGCTGGTGCGTGGCGGCCGAGTGAAGGACCTCCCGGGCGTCCGCTACAAGATCGTCCGGGGCGCCCTCGACACGCAGGGCGTCCGTAACCGGAAGCAGGCTCGCAGCCGCTACGGCGCGAAGAAGGAGAAGGGCTGATGCCGCGCAAGGGGCCAGCACCCAAGCACGCCGTCGTCGTCGACCCGGTCTACGGCTCGCCGCTGGTGACCGCTCTGGTCAACAAGGTGCTGCTGAGCGGCAAGAAGTCGGTGGCGGAGCGCATCGTGTACGGCGCGCTCGAGGGCGCCAAGAACAAGACCGGCAACGACCCGGTCGTCACGCTCAAGCGTGCGTTGGACAACGTCAAGCCGACCCTCGAGGTGCGCCCCCGCCGTGTCGGTGGTGCCACCTACCAGGTGCCGGTCGAGGTCCGCGCGGGCCGCAGCACGACGCTGGCGCTGCGCTGGATCGTCGGGTACTCCCGTGGTCGTCGTGAGAAGACGATGACGGAGCGCCTGATGAACGAGCTGATCGATGCGAGCAACGGCCTCGGCGCGAGCGTGAAGCGCCGGGAGGACACCCACAAGATGGCGGAGTCCAACAAGGCCTTCGCCCACTACCGCTGGTAACTCATCATGGCTGCTGACGTACGTTCCGCCCTGGCTGCGACCCGCAACATCGGGATCATGRCCCACATCGACGCGGGCAAGACCACCACCACCGAGCGCATCCTCTTCTACACCGGTGTGAACTACAAGATCGGTGAAGTCCACGAGGGTGGCGCCACGATGGACTGGATGGAGCAGGAGCAGGAGCGGGGGATCACCATCACCTCCGCCGCCACCACCTGCTCCTGGCGCGATCACACCATCAACATCATCGACACTCCKGGCCACGTCGACTTCACCGTCGAGGTGGAGCGTTCGCTGCGCGTCCTCGACGGCGCGGTCGCGGTGTTCGACGCCGTCGCCGGTGTCGAGCCGCAGAGCGAGACGGTGTGGAAGCAGGCCGACCGCTACGACGTCCCGCGGATCGCGTTCGTCAACAAGATGGACCGGGTCGGCGCCGAGTTCCACCGCTGCGTCGACATGATGGTCGACCGGCTGGACGCGACGCCCGCCGTCATCCAGCTTCCCTGGGGTGTCGAGGCCGACTTCCGTGGCGTGATCGACCTGATCCGCATGAAGGGCCTGCTCTGGCACACGGAGGACAAGGGCGCCTCCTACGAGACGGTCGACATCCCCTCCGACCACGCCGAGGCCGCGCAGGAATGGCGGGAGAAGCTGGTCGAGACCGTCGCCGAGAACGACGACGACCTCATGGAGCTGTACCTGGAGGGCGTGGAGCCCACCGAGGAGCAGCTCATGGCGGCGCTGCGGCGGGCCACGGTGGCCAGCAAGGTCAACCCGGTGCTCTGCGGCTCGGCCTTCAAGAACAAGGGCGTTCAGCCCATGCTCGACGCGGTGGTCGACTTCCTCCCCTCGCCGACCGACATCGGCGCGGTCACCGGCCACGCGGTCGGCAACGAGGAGACCGAGGTCATCCGCGCGGCTGAAGAGGACGCGCCGTTCTCCGCACTTGCCTTCAAGATCATGTCGGACCCGTACGTCGGCAAGCTGACCTACATCCGGGTGTACTCCGGCRAGATCACCAGCGGTACCGCGGTGCTCAACTCCACCAAGGACCGCAAGGAGCGGATCGGCCGCATCCTGCAGATGCACGCCAACCACCGGGAGGACCGGGAAGGCGTGGGCGCGGGCCAGATCGTCGCCGTGGTGGGTCTGAAGAACACCACGACCGGCGACACGCTCTGCGACCCGAGCTCGCCGGTCATCCTCGAGTCGATGATCTTCCCTGCCCCGGTGATCGACGTCGCMATCGAGCCGAAGACCAAGGCTGACCAGCAGAAGCTGGGCACCGCGATCCAGCGGCTCACCGAAGAGGACCCGACCTTCCAGGTCCGCACCGACGAGGAGACCGGTCAGACGGTCATCGCCGGCATGGGTGAGCTGCACCTCGAGGTCTTCGTCGACCGGATGCGCYGGGAGTACGGCGTCGAGGCGAACGTCGGCAAGCCGCAGGTGGCCTACCGCGAGACCATCCGCCGCAAGGTGGAGAAGGTCGACTACACCCACAAGAAGCAGACGGGTGGCTCCGGCCAGTACGCTCGCGTGATCATCGACCTCGAGCCCTCCGGCGGCGACGGCGGCGGCTACGAGTTCCAGAACAAGGTGACGGGCGGGCGCATCCCCAAGGAGTTCATCCCCTCGGTGGATGCCGGCTGCCAGGAGGCCATGGAGTTCGGTGTCCTGGCCGGATACCAGCTGGTGGACGTCAAGGTCACCCTGCGGGACGGCCAGTTCCACGACGTGGACTCCTCCGAGCTCGCCTTCAAGATCGCCGGTTCGATGGCGTTCAAGGAGGCCGCGCGGAAGGCCGACCCGGTCATCCTCGAGCCGCTGATGTCGGTCGAGGTCACGACGCCCGAGGACCACATGGGTGACGTGATCGGCGACCTGAACTCGCGCCGCGGGCAGATCCAGGCGATGGACGAGCGGGGCGGTTCCCGCATCATCAGGGCCCTGGTGCCGCTGTCGGAGATGTTCGGGTACGTCGGTGACCTGCGGTCGAAGACCTCCGGTCGGGCGAGTTACTCGATGCAGTTCGACTCCTACGCCGAGGTTCCGCAGAACGTCGCCAAGGAGATCATCGCGAAGGCGCGAGGCGAGTAGTCAGGTCTCCCAGCGGGCCGGGGTGCCGGCACCACTGACGACAACGCCGGCCCAGTGACCACGACACAAGCACGACACCACCCGTCCTTGGAGGGACACCAGTGGCGAAGCAGAAGTTCGAGCGGACCAAGCCGCACGTCAACATCGGCACCATCGGTCACATCGACCATGGCAAGACGACGCTGACGGCAGCCATCACCAAGGTTCTGCACGACGCGCACCCGGACCTCAACCCCTTCACGCCGTTCGACCAGATCGACAAGGCGCCGGAGGAGAAGGCCCGCGGTATCACCATCTCGATCGCGCACGTCGAGTACCAGACCGACGCCCGGCACTACGCCCACGTCGACTGCCCCGGCCACGCGGACTACATCAAGAACATGATCACCGGTGCCGCGCAGATGGACGGCGCGATCCTGGTGGTCTCGGCGACCGACGGCCCGATGCCGCAGACGAAGGAGCACGTGCTCCTCGCCCGCCAGGTCGGCGTGCCCTACATCGTCGTCGCGCTCAACAAGGCCGACATGGTCGACGACGAGGAGATCCTCGAGCTCGTCGAGCTCGAGGTCCGGGAGCTCCTGAACACCTACGAGTTCCCCGGCGACGACGTCCCCGTGATCCGCGTTTCGGCGCTCAAGGCGCTGGAGGGCGACAAGGAGTGGGGCGCGAAGCTCCTCGAGCTCATGGCCGCGGTGGACGAGTCCATCCCCGAGCCCGAGCGTGACATCGACCGGCCGTTCCTCATGCCGATCGAGGACGTCTTCACGATCACCGGTCGTGGCACCGTCGTCACCGGTCGTATCGAGCGTGGAATCGTCAAGGTCAACGAGACCGTCGAGATCGTCGGTATCAAGCCGGAGACCACGACGACGACCGTGACCGGCGTCGAGATGTTCCGCAAGCTGCTCGACGAGGGTCAGGCCGGTGACAACGTCGGTCTGCTCCTGCGCGGCATCAAGCGCGAGGACGTCGAGCGCGGCCAGGTCATCGTCAAGCCGAAGTCGATCACCCCGCACACGGTGTTCGAGGCGCGCGTCTACATCCTCAACAAGGACGAGGGCGGCCGGCACACGCCGTTCTTCAAGAACTACCGGCCGCAGTTCTACTTCCGCACCACCGACGTGACCGGCGTCGTGACCCTCCCCGAGGGCACCGAGATGGTCATGCCGGGCGACAACACCGAGATGACGGTCGAGCTGATCCAGCCGATCGCCATGGAGGAGGGCCTGCGGTTCGCCATCCGTGAGGGTGGCCGGACCGTCGGTGCGGGCCAGGTTCTCAAGGTCATCAAGTAGTAGCCGCGGGCGGCGGGTGCCTCTCAGGGCCCGTCGCCCGCTGTTGCTGCCCGGCGGCACGTCGGGGCGCCTGGTGCGTCCCGGCCGGCGTGCGACCGGGAGTGGAGCAAGCTGCCCGGGGGCCCGCGATGTGCGTGCCGACGGGCGTCAGACAAGGCGGTACACCCGGCACGAACCCGGCCCCGCCGGGTCGCCCGTCCATGCGGCGGCGACCCGCGCCGCGGAGCTTGGAGAGGTCGACGGGGACCCGGTAGTAATACCGGCCGGACGAGACAGACAGGACAGGCGAAGCCCACCATGGCGGCACAGAAGATCCGCATCCGGCTCAAGGCCTATGACCACGAGGTCATCGACAGCTCGGCGCGGAAGATCGTCGAGACCGTGACGCGTACCGGTGCGCAGGTCGCGGGTCCGGTGCCGCTGCCGACGGAGAAGAACGTCTACTGCGTCATCCGGTCGCCGCACAAGTACAAGGACAGCCGCGAGCACTTCGAGATGCGGACGCACAAGCGGCTGATCGACATTCTTGACCCGACGCCGAAGACGGTCGACTCGCTGATGCGCCTCGACCTGCCCGCCGGCGTGGACATCGAGATCAAGCTGTAAGAGGGGCCGGCGCCAGTCATGCTCAACCGCAACTACAGAGGGCTCCTGGGCACCAAGCTCGGGATGACCCAGGTATGGGACGCGAACAACCGCGTCGTGCCGGTCACCGTCATTCAGGCCGGCCCCAACGTCGTGACCCAGGTCAAGACGCCCGACTCCGACGGCTATTCGGCCGTCCAGCTCGGCTACGGCGAGATCGACCCGCGGCGGATCAACAAGCCACTGCGTGGCCACTTCGAGACCTCGGGTGTCACCCCCCGGCGGCATCTGGTGGAGCTGCGTACCGCCGACGCCGGTAACTACCGCCCCGGCCAGCAGCTGACCGGTGAGGTGTTCGACGCCGGCCAGGTGGTCGACGTCACCGGTACCTCCAAGGGCAAGGGCTTCGCCGGTGTCATGAAGCGGCACGGCTTCAAGGGCCTGGGTGCCGGTCACGGTGTCGAGCGCAAGCACCGCTCCCCGGGTTCCGTCGGCGGCTGCGCCACTCCGGGACGGGTCTTCAAGGGCCTGCGGATGGCCGGCCGGATGGGGCACGACCGCGTGACCGTGGCCGGGCTGACCATCCACGCCGTCGACACCGAGCGTGGCTTCCTGCTGATCAAGGGTGCGATTCCCGGCCCCGACGGCGGTCTGGTCTTCGTTCGCAGCGCGGCCAAGCGCCCCGCTCCGGAGCCGGCCGCTCCGGTCGCGGCCACCGCGGCCGCCGGCACCGGTGAGGAGGCCTCGGCATGAGCCCGACGGCATCGATGACGAAGGAAGCCCCCGCCGAGGCGGATGCGCCCGTGGACCGCACGGTCCCGGTGCACGCCCCCGCGGGCGGCGACGCAGGCAGCGTCGAGCTGCCCGGCGCGGTGTTCGACGTGCCGGTGAACGTGCCGCTGATCCACCAGGTGGTCGTGGCGCAGCTCGCCGCGGCCCGGCAGGGCACGCACTCGACGAAGACCCGCGGCGAGGTCCGCGGCGGTGGGCGCAAGCCGTACCGCCAGAAGGGCACCGGCCGGGCTCGGCAGGGTTCGCTGCGTGCGCCGCAGTTCACCGGCGGTGGCATCGTCCACGGCCCGACGCCGCGCAACTACGACCAGCGGACACCCAAGAAGATGAAGGCCGCCGCGCTGCGCGGGGCCCTGTCGGACCGGGCCCGCAACGACCGRGTGCACGTGGTCTCGTCGCTGGTCGCCGGGGACGCCCCGTCGACGAAGTCGGCCGTGGCTGCGCTGACCAGCCTGGTCGCCGCGCGCCGTGTCCTGGTCGTGGCCTCCCGCTCGGACGAGTTGACCTGGCTCAGCCTGCGCAACGTGGCCGAGGTTCACCTGCTCGACCCGGGCCAGCTCAACACCTATGACGTGCTGGTGAGTGACGACGTGGTCTTCACCGAGGGTGCGCTCACCGCGTTCCTCGGCCGCGGCTCACGTCCGGCGGCCTCGGCTGGCACCTCGGCCAGCGAGGAGGAGGACAAGTGATCCCCGACCCGMGAGACATCATTCTCCGGCCGGTCGTCTCCGAGAAGAGCTACGGCCTGCTCGACGAGAACGTCTACACGTTCATCGTTCGCCCCGACGCGAACAAGACCCAGATCAAGCTCGCCGTGCAGAAGATCTTCAACGTGCGGGTCACCCGGGTCAACACGATCAACCGGGCGGGCAAGCGCAAGCGGACCAAGCACGGCTGGGGACACCGCTCGGCCACCAAGCGGGCGCTCGTCAGCCTCGCGCCCGGTGACAGCATTGAGATCTTCGGAGGCCCCGGTGCCTGACACCCGCGTGGGGCGTACCCGGGTGCCGCTCGGCCCGGCGTCGGATCGGAAGTAGAACATGGGTATTCGCAGGTACAAGCCGACGACGCCGGGGCGTCGTGGGTCGAGCGTCGCGGACTTCGTCGAGATCACCCGTGATCACCCGGAGAAGTCGCTCGTCCGCCCGCTGCACTCCAAGGGCGGTCGTAACGTCCACGGGCGGATCACGACCCGCCACCAGGGCGGCGGTCACAAGCGCGCCTACCGGATCATCGACTTCCGGCGGGACAAGGACGGTGTGCCGGCCAAGGTCGCGCACATCGAGTACGACCCGAACCGCACCGCGCGGATCGCTCTGCTGCACTACCTCGACGGCGAGAAGCGCTACATCCTCGCCCCGGTGAAGCTGCGCCAGGGCGACATGGTCAGCTCGGGCGTCGGCGCGGACATCAAGCCGGGCAACGCCCTGCCGCTGCGCAACATCCCGACCGGCACCGTGGTCCATGCCATCGAGCTGCGTCCCGGCGGCGGCGCCAAGATCGCTCGCAGCGCCGGCACCAGTGTGCAGCTCGTCGCCAAGGATGGTCCGTACGCGCAGCTCCGGATGCCCTCCGGCGAGATCCGCAACGTCGACGTGCGCTGCCGCGCCACCGTCGGCGAGGTCGGTAACGCCGAGCAGAGCAACATCAACTGGGGCAAGGCCGGCCGGATGCGCTGGAAGGGTCGGCGTCCCACCGTCCGTGGTGTCGCGATGAACCCGGTCGACCACCCGCACGGTGGTGGTGAGGGCAAGACCTCCGGTGGCCGCCACCCGGTCAACCCGAAGGGCCGCCCCGAGGGCCGGACCCGGCGTACCAAGAAGTCGAGCGACGCGCTGATCGTCCGGCGTCGCAAGCAGAACAGGCGGCGGTAGTAATGGCTCTGTTCGCCCGGCCGTCGGCCACCCTGACCCACCCCCACCACTGAGCAGGAAGGAGGAGACACAGCCATGCCACGCAGTCTTAAGAAGGGCCCGTTCGTCGACGACCACCTGCTCAAGAAGGTGGACGTTCAGAACGAGAAGGGCACCAAGCACGTCATCCGGACCTGGTCGCGTCGTTCGACCGTGATCCCCGACATGCTGGGTCACACCATCGCGGTGCACGACGGGCGCAAGCACGTCCCCGTGTTCATCACAGAGGGAATGGTCGGGCACAAGCTCGGCGAGTTCGCGCCCACGCGCACCTTCCGCGGGCACGTCAAGGAGGACCGGAGGTCACGCCGTGGCTGACGACCTCGTCGATGGCCTGACCCGCGCCGGCCTGCCCGGTGCCAGGGCGACCGCCCGGTACGTGCACACCTCACCGACGAAGGCCCGCCGGGTCATCGACCTGGTCCGTGGCCGGTCAGCCGGCGAGGCGCTCGACATCCTGCGGTTCGCGCCGCAGGCGGCGAGCACGGATGTCTACAAGGTCGTGGCGAGCGCGGTGGCCAACGCCGAGAACAACCACGATCTCGACCCGGCGACGCTGTGGATCGCATCCGCCTTCGTCGACGAGGGACCCACGCTCAAGCGCATCCGGCCCCGCGCCCAGGGCCGGGCGTACCGGATCCGCAAGCGCACCAGCCACATCACGATCGTGGTGGAGAGCCGGGAACCGGTCGCGACGGGCGCCGGCGCCAGGACGACTAGGAGGGCCCGGTAGTGGGGCAGAAGGTAAACCCGCACGGGTTCCGACTTGGCATCACGTCGGAGTTCACCTCCCGTTGGTACGCCGACAAGCAGTACAAGGCGTACGTCGGTGAGGACGTCAAGATCCGCAAGATGATGTCCAAGGGCATGGAGCGGGCCGGCATCAGCCGGGTCGACATCGAGCGCACCCAGGGCCGGCTGAGGGTGGACATCCACACCGCCCGCCCGGGCATCGTGATCGGCCGGCGTGGCGCCGAGGCCGACCGCATCCGCGGTGACCTCGAGAAGCTCACCGGCAAGCAGGTGCAGCTCAACATCCTCGAGGTGAAGAACCCCGAGGTCGACGCGCAGCTCGTGGCGCAGGGTGTCGCCGAGCAGCTCTCCAGCCGGGTCAGCTTCCGCCGCGCGATGCGCAAGGCCATGCAGTCGGCGATGAAGAGCGGCGCCAAGGGCATCCGGGTCCAGTGCTCGGGTCGTCTCGGTGGTGCCGAGATGAGCCGGTCGGAGTTCTACCGCGAGGGCCGGGTGCCGCTGCACACGCTGCGCGCGGACATCGACTACGGCTTCTACGAGGCCCGGACGAACTTCGGTCGCATCGGCGTGAAGGTCTGGATCTACAAGGGCGACATCGTCCAGAGCCGCGCGGAGCGGGAGGCCCAGGAGGCGCTCCTGCGCCAGCAGCGCCGGGAACGGCCGCGACGCGGGCCGCGCTCGGGTTCCTCGGGCACCACGCAGGGCGGAACGGACGCGGGCCGCGCGGCGGCTCGTGCCGGCGACCGGCGCGGTCGCGGTGGTAGCGGTGGCGCCGGCGGTGGCGGTGGCGGTGCGGAGAAGGCCGCGGCTGACAAGGCCACAGCCGAGACCACGCCGGCCAGCACTGCGCCGGCTGAGACCGCCGCGCCTGCCGCGCCCGAAGCGACGTCGGCCCCGGCGGTCACCGAGACCCAGGGCACGCCGGAGAAGGCGGAGGGTTAGGAAACATGCTTATTCCCCGGAAGGTCGCGCACCGCAAGCAGCACCACCCCAAGCGGGCGGGCGCTGCCAAGGGCGGCACCAGGATCGCCTTCGGCGAATACGCGATCCAGGCCCTGGAGCCGGCCTACGTGACGAACCGGCAGATCGAGTCGGCGCGTATCGCGATGACCCGGCACATCCGGCGTGGTGGAAAGGTCTGGATCAACATCTACCCGGACCGTCCGCTCACCAAGAAGCCCGCTGAGACCCGGATGGGTTCCGGTAAGGGCTCCCCGGAGTGGTGGGTTGCGAACGTGAAGCCCGGACGCATCATGTTCGAGCTTTCCGGTGTGGCCGAGCCCGTCGCCCGCGAGGCGATGCGCCGCGCCATCCACAAGCTGCCGATGAAGTGCCGTTTCGTGACCCGTGAGGGTGGTGCCTGATGGCTGTCACGACTGCGGACGACCTGCGCGCGCTGTCCAGCACCGAGCTGGTGGACAAGCTGCGGGAGGCCAAGGAGGAGCTGTTCAACCTCCGTTTCCAGGGCGCGACCGGGCAGCTGCGCAACAACCGGCGGCTGCGTGACGTCCGCCGGGACATCGCCCGGATCTACACGGTCATGCGCGAGCGCGAGCTCGGCCTGAGCGATGACCCGGCCGTCGCGGCGGATGCCGCCGGTTCGGACGCGTGAGTGCAGTGAGCGGAGACGAAGTGAGCGACACCAGCACGGACAGCACGACCACCACCGCTGCCGCGGACGCGTCCACCGAGCGCGGCTTCCGCAAGGTGCGCGAGGGGCTGGTCATCAGCGAGAAGATGCAGAAGACGGTCGTCGTCGCGGTGGAGGACCGGGTCCAGCACCCGCTCTACGGCAAGACGATCCGCCGCACCAAGCGGGTCAAGGCGCACGACGAGAGCGGCAACGTGGGCGTCGGTGACCGCGTCCTGCTGATGGAGACCCGGCCGTTGTCGGCCACCAAGCGCTGGCGGGTCGTCCAGGTCCTCGAGAAGGCGAAGTAGGTCCTTCGGGACCTCGGGGGCTCGCGAGCTGCGGGCCCCCGGCCGGCCGGGCGCGGTGACCTCGCGGTCGTCACCGGCGGCAGGGGAGAGAGCCGGCCGGCGGCGGTCGGACGGCAACGGGTGATCAGGAGCAGAAAGTGATTCAGCAGGAGTCGCGACTTCGGGTCGCCGACAACACCGGAGCCAGGGAAATTCTGTGCATCCGCGTGCTCGGCGGCTCTGGGCGTCGTTACGCGGGGATCGGCGACATCATCGTCGGAACGGTGAAGGACGCCCTGCCCGGCGCCGGCGTGAAGCGCGGCGACGTGGTCAAGGCGGTCGTGGTGCGCACCACCAAGGAGCGGCGGCGCCCGGACGGCTCCTACATCCGGTTCGACGAGAACGCGGCGGTCCTCATCCGCGATGGCGGAGACCCCCGCGGTACCCGCATCTTCGGCCCGGTCGGCCGTGAGCTGCGGGACAAGCGTTTCATGAAGATCATTTCGCTGGCGCCGGAGGTGCTGTAGACCGTGGCCGGTATGAAGATCAAGAAGGGCGACACGGTCCAGATCGTCACAGGTAAGGACCGTGGCCTGAAGGGCAAGGTCATCCGGGCCATCCCCGACCAGAACAAGGTCGTGGTCGAGGGCGCGAACCGGGTCACCCGGCACACCCGCGTCCAGCAGAGCCAGCGCGGCTCGCAGTCCGGCGGGATCGTCACCCAGGAGGCGCCGATCCACGTCAGCAACGTGATGATCGTCGATCCGTCTGACGGCCGGCCGACCCGCATCGGCTACCGCTTCAACGAGGACGGCACCAAGGTCCGGATCTCGCGCCGCACCGGTGCCGAGCTCTAGGCCCCCGGCGCAAGGCTAGGAAACGAGACAATGAGTGTGACCACGGAAGCCCGGCCGGTCCCTCGGCTGAAGCAGCGGTACCGCGCCGAGATCGCCCCGGCGTTGCGGGAGGAGTTCTCCTACGGCAACGTCATGCAGATCCCCGGTGTGGTGAAGGTCGTCGTCAACATGGGCGTCGGCGACGCCGCCCGGGACGCGAAGCTGATCGACGGTGCCACCCGCGACCTGGCGGCCATCACCGGCCAGAAGCCCGCGGTGCGGCGAGCCAAGAAGTCGATCGCCCAGTTCAAGCTGCGCGAGGGCCAGCCCATCGGGGCGAAGGTGACTCTGCGTGGCGACCGCATGTGGGAGTTCCTCGACCGGCTGGTCTCGATCGCGTTGCCCCGCATCCGTGACTTCCGCGGACTGTCGCCGAAGCAGTTCGACGGCGCGGGGAACTACACGTTCGGTGTGACCGAGCAGTCGATCTTCCACGAGATCGACATCGACAGGATCGACCGGGTCCGGGGCATGGACATCACGGTCGTCACGACCGCGACCAACGACGACGAGGGCCGGGCGCTGCTGAGGGCGCTGGGCTTCCCGTTCCGGGAGAGCTGAGAGATGGCGAAGAAGGCGCTGGTCGAGAAGGCCGCCCGTAAGCCGAAGTACGCCGTGCGCGGCTACACCCGCTGCCAGCGGTGTGGCCGTCCGCGCTCGGTGTACCGCGTGTTCGGACTGTGCCGGGTGTGCCTGCGGCAGATGGCCCACCGCGGCGAACTGCCTGGCGTGACAAAGAGCTCCTGGTAGTCCCGGAGCTCCTGGTAGTACCCACACGATCGCGGTAGGCCCGCGTGCCCCCTGGGGTGCGAGGAGCGGGAACCGCCGTGAGAAAGGCGCCAAGCCATGACGATGACCGATCCGATCGCGGACATGCTCACCCGTGTCCGCAACGCCAACCGGGCTTATCACGACCGGGTGGTGATGCCGCACAGCAAGATCAAGACCCACATCGCCGAGATCCTCCAGCAGGAGGGCTACATCCTCGGCTGGCACGTCGAGGACCCCGCCGAAGGCGCGGTCGGCCGTTCGCTGATCGTCGACCTGAAGTACGGCCCGAACCGGGAGCGTTCCATCGCGGGCGTGAAGCGGATCAGCAAGCCCGGTCTGCGCGTCTACGCGAAGTCGACGGGTCTGCCGAAGGTCCTTGGCGGCCTGGGCGTCGCGATCATCTCCACCTCGTCGGGGCTGCTGACCGACAGGCAGGCCGGCAAGCGGGGCGTGGGCGGAGAAGTCCTCGCCTACGTCTGGTAAGGAAGGCGCAACGATGTCACGGATCGGGCGCCAGCCCATCAGTGTTCCCAGCGGCGTCGAGGTCAGCCTCGACGGCCTGACGGTGACGGTCAAGGGGCCCAAGGGCACCCTCAGCCACACCGTCGTGGAGCCGATCGAGGTCGCCCGCGAGGACGGTCAGATCGTCGTCAGCCGGCCGAACGACGAGCGGCGCAGCCGCTCGCTGCACGGCCTCACCCGCACCCTGGTCTCCAACATGGTCGTCGGGGTCACCAACGGATACTCGAAGACCCTGGAGATCGTCGGGGTCGGTTACCGTGTCCAGGCCCGGGGCTCGGACCTGGAGTTCGCACTCGGCTACAGCCACCCGGTCCCCGTGAAGGCTCCCGAGGGCATCCGGTTCGAGGTGCAGACCCCGACCCGCTTCGTCGTGCACGGCATCGACAAGCAGCAGGTCGGCGAGGTCGCAGCCAAGATCCGCGGACTGCGCAAGCCCGACCCGTACAAGGGCAAGGGCGTGCGGTACCAGGGCGAGGTCGTTCGCCGCAAGGTCGGGAAGACCGGGAAGTAGGTAGACAGACATGGCAGTGAGCCTCAGCGCCAGCGCGCGCCGGCRGACGGCCAAGCTCCGCCGCCACGTTCGCGTGCGCAAGAAGGTGGCGGGAACGCCGACCCGGCCGCGTCTCGTCGTCACCCGGTCCTCGCGGCACATCTACGCCCAGGTCATCGACGACGTCGCCGGCCACACCCTGGCCTCCGCGTCCACGCTGGAGGTCGACCTGCGTGCCTCCGACGGGGACAAGAGTGCCAAGGCCCGCGAGGTCGGCCGCATCGTCGCGGAGCGTGCCCGCGCCGCCGGTGTCGACGCCGTGGTCTTCGACCGTGGCGGTCGCACCTACCACGGCCGTATCGCCGCTCTGGCGGACGCGGCCCGCGAGGGCGGGCTGAACTTCTGATGACCACAGTTACTAGGGAGATGTTCTAGATGCCAGGCCAGCAGCGCCGCGGAGGCGGCTCCGGCGGTTCCGACCGCCGCGAGCGCCGCGACCGTTCGGGCGGTGGCCCGGCGCAGGAGAAGACCGCTTACGTCGAGCGGGTCGTCGCCATCAACCGCGTGGCGAAGGTCGTCAAGGGCGGTCGCCGCTTCAGCTTCACGGCGCTCGTCGTCGTGGGTGACGCGGACGGCACCGTCGGTGTCGGCTACGGCAAGGCCAAAGAGGTCCCGGCGGCGATCGCCAAGGGCGTCGAAGAGGCCAAGAAGCACTTCTTCAAGGTGCCGCGCATCGGCTCCACCATCCCGCACCCGGTGCAGGGTGAGGATGCCGCCGGTGTCGTGCTCCTCAAGCCTGCCTCGCCCGGTACCGGCGTCATCGCCGGTGGTCCGGTGCGCGCGGTGCTGGAGTGCGCCGGAGTGCACGACGTCCTGTCGAAGTCCCTCGGGTCGTCCAACCCGATCAACATCGTGCATGCCACTGTGGCGGCGCTGCGCGGGCTGATGCGGCCGGAGGAGATCGCGGCCCGTCGCGGTCTGCCGCTGGAGGACGTCGCTCCGCCGGCCATGCTGCGCGCGCGGGCGGCCGGGGTCGGTGCGTGATGGCCAAGCTGCGCATCACCCAGGTCCGCTCCGAGATCGGCGGCACCCGCAACCAGCGCGAGACGCTGCGGACGCTGGGTCTGCGCCGCATCAACGGCAGCACCGTCCGTGAGGATCGTCCCGAGGTGCGTGGGATGATCGCGACCGTGACCCATCTCGTGCGGGTCGAGGAGGTGGACTCCTGATGGCCGAGAAGACGCTGGAGAAGGCGGACTCCGCCACCGCGCAGGAGCCCCGCGACCGCGGGCTGAAGGTCCACCACCTTCGCCCCGCGCCGGGTGCCCACAAGAAGAAGCAGCGCGTGGGCCGCGGTGAGGGCTCCAAGGGCAAGACGGCGGGGCGTGGCACCAAGGGCTCCAAGGCCCGCAAGCAGGTGCCGATCCGCTTCGAGGGCGGCCAGATGCCGCTGCACATGCGGGTCCCCAAGCTCAAGGGGTTCCGTAACCGGTTCCGCACCGAGTACCAGGTGGTGAACGTCGCCACTCTCGGCGAGCTGTTCCCGGACGGCGGCGCCGTCGGCGTCGACGACCTGGTGGCCGCCGGCGCTGTCCGGTCGAAGGCTCTGGTCAAGGTGCTCGGCGACGGTGAGATCGGCGTGGCGGTCCAGGTGACCGCACATGCCTTCTCCGGTTCGGCGAAGCAGAAGATCGAGGCTGCCGGAGGCACCGTCACCCAGGCATGACCGCTCGCCTCGGGACGGGCGTGACCACGCCCGTCCCGAGGCGTTTGCTTTGTGTCGGTGGGCATCCGGCCGGGTACCGGTGGACACCTGTCGTCGCCGAGTTCAGCCGTGGTTGCTGGCACCTGTGCGGGACGTCTGACACTCTGGGGGTGGTCCGTCCGAACGCCGGCGGTGCCACCCCGCCGCTCCAGCTGCCCGGTACACCAGTGCCTACCGCGCGTGATGTCCGGACGAGTAAGCCTCAGGTGCTGTTAGAGTCGCCTCACCGCGTACGGTCCGGCTTCGAGGGCCGGCGGGGATCCGTACCAAACACCGCGCCTGTCCCGTCAGCCGTATGGATCAGCAGGAGGAGTCGTGCTCACCGCCTTCACGCGGGCCTTCCGCACGCCCGACCTGCGGAAGAAACTGCTCTTCACCCTGGGCGTGGTCGTCCTGTTCCGCCTGGGCAGCGTCATGCCGTCGCCCGGCGTCTCCACGGCGGCGGTGAACGCGTGTCTCGACTCGGCGAGTGAGGACAGCAACAACGTCTACTCGCTGATCAACCTCTTCAGCGGTGGCGCGCTCCTGCAGCTGTCGGTGTTCGCGCTCGGCATCATGCCGTACATCACGTCGAGCATCATCATCCAGCTTCTCGTGGTGGTCATCCCGCGACTGGAACAGCTGAAGAAGGAAGGTAGTGCGGGTGAGCAGAAGCTCACTCAGTACACCCGATATCTGACGATCGCACTGGGAGTCCTGCAGGCCACCGGCATCGTCGCTCTTGCGCGCAGTGGCCGGCTCTTTCCCGGCTGCACCGCCCCGATTATCCCGGACACGAGCCTCTTCCGGATCACCACCATCGTGATCACGATGACCGCGGGGACCGCCGTCATCATGTGGATGGGTGAGCTGATCACGGCTCGGGGTGTCGGTAACGGCATGTCRCTGCTGATCTTCACCTCGATCGCGGCTCAGCTCCCCTCGCAGGGCGGCCGCATCCTGCAGGTCGCCGGCGGCGTCGTCTTCAGCCTGGTGATCCTGCTGGGCCTGGCGATCCTGGTGTTCGTCATCTTCGTCGAGCAGTCGCAGCGCCGTATCCCGGTCCAGTACGCCAAGCGGCTCATCGGGCGCCGGATGTACGGCGGGACGTCCACCTATCTGCCGATCAAGGTGAACCAGGCCGGCATCATCCCGGTCATCTTCGCCTCGTCACTGCTCCAGCTCCCGCAGCTGCTGGGCCAGGTGTGGAGCAACGCGACATTCCAGGACTTCGAACAGCGCTATCTCTCCCGAGGTGACCACCCGCTCTATCTGGCGGCCTACTTCGCGCTGATCATCTTCTTCACGTACTTCTATGTCGCGATCACCTTCAACCCGACGGAGGTGGCCGACAACATGAAGAAGTACGGCGGGTTCATCCCGGGGATCCGGCCCGGCCGTCCCACGGCCGAGTACCTGGACCACGTGCTGTCCCGCATCACCCTCCCTGGCTCGTTGTTCCTGGGGGTCATCACGGTGTTGCCGTTGGCGCTTCTCAACCTGACCAAGGACCAGCCCTTCCCGTTTGCTGGTACATCGGTGCTGATCATGGTGGGAGTGGGGCTGGAGACCGTGAAACAGATTGAAAGCCAGCTCATGCTGCGCAACTACGAAGGTTTCCTCCGGTAGTGCGCCTCGTACTGGTCGGACCGCCCGGAGCAGGTAAGGGGACGCAGGCCGCCTTCATCGCCCAGGCGCGGTCCATTCCGAAGATCTCCACTGGTGACATCTTCCGGGCAAACGTCCGCGAAGGCACCGAGTTGGGCGTCAAGGCGAAAACCTACATGGACGCCGGTGACCTCGTTCCCGACGAGATAACCATCGGCATGGTGCGCAACCGGCTCGCCGAGGACGACGCGGTCAAGGGCTTCCTGCTCGACGGCTTCCCGCGTAACGTCCCGCAGGCGGAAGTACTCGGCGGCATGCTCGACGCGTTGAGTACGCGGCTGGATGTCGTGCTCGAGCTGGTCGTGGATGACGACGAGGTGGTTCGCCGGCTCTCCGGCCGCCGGACCTGTCGCAGCTGTGGCCACATCTGGCACCTCGACTTCGATCCGCCGCGCGTCGAGGACGTCTGCGACCGCTGTACGGGCGAGCTGTTCCAGCGTGACGACGACCGCTCCGAGACCGTCCGCCACCGTCTGGAGGTGTACGCGGAGCAGACCTCTCCGCTCGTCGCCTACTACGCGGCCAAGGGCATCCTCATCGGTATCGACGCCACCGGGCCGGTGGACAACGTGACCGACCGGGCGCTGGACGCGCTGCGCCACTACGGCGACTGAGGCCCGGGCAGCGGGCGGCCGGGCGACGGGCGCTCGAGCCGGTTGCTGAGCTCCCCTGTCGGCACGAGGCGCCGCGTGGCCTCCCCTGGACGAGAGTCGTTCCAGGAGGCGGGTGGGCGGGCAGGTGTTCATCGACCCTGCGTCGGGCAGCTATCGTCGACGGGGCAGAAGTGCCCTGGGCTCGGTGTTCCGGACGCGTGCCCCTGTCCGGTGACCACACCGGGCACCTGCGCGGGCGAAAACTACTGAGGACGGGACCGAACCAGCGTGGCACGTCGAGAGCACGTCCAGATCAAGACGGCAGCTGAGATCGCCAGGATGCGGGTGGCCGGGCTGCTCGTTGCGAAGACCCTGGCCAAGCTGCGGGAGGCGGTCGCGCCCGGCGTGACCACTGCGGACCTGGACGCGCTTGCGGAGAAGACGATCCGCGATGATGGCGGCATTCCGTCCTTCAAGGGCTACGCCCACCCTCCGTACCCCGCGTCGATCTGCAGCTCGGTGAACAACGAGGTGGTGCACGCGATCCCCAGCCGGCAACGGGTGCTGCGTGAGGGCGACATCATCTCCATCGACTGCGGAGCGATCGTCGAGGGCTGGCACGGCGACGCCGCGATCACCGTCCCGGTGGGCGAGGTCCCACAGGAGGTCCTCGACATGCTGAGGGTCTGTGACGAGGCACTGTGGCGTGGTCTGGCAGCGGCCCAGCTCGGTGGCCGGCTGACGGACATCAGCAACGCGGTGGAGCGGCACATCACGCCGCACGGCTACGGCATCGTCGATCACTACGGAGGCCACGGGATCGGCTCCGAGATGCACCAGCCTCCGCACGTGTTGAACTACGGGCGGCCTGGCCGCGGCCTGAAGCTGGTCGAGGGCGTCGCACTCGCCATCGAGCCGATGATCACTCTGGGCTCGGCGGAGACGGTCGTGCTTGCGGACGAATGGACGGTCGCGACGAAGGACGGCTCGCTCGCCGCCCACACCGAGCACTCGGTGGCCGTGACTCCGCGCGGTCCCTGGGTCCTCACCGAGCCGGATGGCGGCGTCGCGCGGTTTGCCGAGCTCGGAGTGGTCTGCGGGCAGCCCGCGGACGCGCCGACCGCCCCGTGAGGACGCATGGTGTGAGGATGGGCCAGGCCCCTGTTGGCCCTTGACGGAGCCGGCACGTACACTCATGAGTTGACGGTCTCCAGCGTCGTCGGGTGTCGCCGTTGAGGCGATGATCCAGCGCGGTGGTGTTGCGTGAGCGCCCTTTCCGGGCGCGGTGGGTGTCTGCCCTGCGCGTCCGGGCCGTCATCCCAGCGTCGACGTCAGGACAGCGGAGGACATGCCGAAGAAGGACGGGGCCATCGAGATCGAGGGCCGAGTGGTGGAGCCGCTCCCGAACGCCATGTTCCGGGTGGAGCTCACGAACGGTCATCGAGTACTCGCCCACATCAGTGGCAAGATGCGTCAGCACTACATCCGGATCCTCCCCGAGGACCGCGTGGTGGTGGAGCTCTCGCCCTACGACCTGTCCCGCGGTCGCATCGTCTACCGCTACAAGTAATCGTCATTTCATCAGCGAGCGCGGCCCACGGCTGCGTGTGGAGGTTCGTGCGGCCGTGAAGGTCAAGCCGAGCGTGAAGAAGATCTGCGACAAGTGCAAGGTGATCCGCCGTCACGGGCGTGTCATGGTCATCTGCGACAACCTGCGTCACAAGCAGCGCCAGGGCTGATGACGGGTGGCGGGCTGTAGCCCGCCGCCGCCCGGCGGGCCGATGGTCCGCCGTCAGGAGCGACGCCAGACCGCGTCCAGCGGTTCCACCCCCGGTCGGAGGCCGGGGCCTCGTCTGTTATCGGGTCGACGTCCGCCGTGAGGGCGGGCTCGTCGCCGGGCAGGGCGGGGGCGGCGTCGTCCGAGACCTCCGGATGCAGGAAGGAACCACCGTTTCATGGCACGCCTGTCCGGCGTAGACCTTCCCCGCGAGAAGCGGGTCGAGATCGCGCTGACCTACATCTTCGGGATCGGCCGCAGCCGCTCTCGGGACACCCTCGCCGCCACCGGCGTCAACCCCGACACCCGGGTCCGTGACCTCAGCGACGAAGAGGTCCAGAAGCTCCGGGAGTGGATCGACGCCAACTACCGCGTCGAGGGCGATCTCAACCGCGAGATCAAGCAGGACATTCGCCGCAAGATGGAGATCGGCTGCTACCAGGGTCTCCGTCACCGCCGCAACCTTCCGGTCCACGGCCAGCGCACGCACACCAACGCGCGCACCCGCAAGGGCCCGCGCCGTRCCATCGCCGGGAAGAAGAAGGCCGGCAAGAAGTAGTCATCGGCTCGGCCCGGGCCACGCGYACCCGGGCGCCGACCGCTGACCGACGACCTCACAGACGGAGACCACGGGTTTATGCCTCCCAAGACACGCACTGYCGGCGTCAAGAAGGTCCGGCGCAAAGAAAAGAAGAACATCGCCCACGGGCACGCTCACATCAAGAGCACGTTCAACAACACGATCGTCTCGATCACGGACCCGAGCGGGAACGTGATCTCCTGGGCCTCGGCCGGGCACGTCGGCTTCAAGGGCTCCCGCAAGTCGACCCCGTACGCCGCGCAGATGGCCGCCGAGAACGCGGCCCGCAAGGCGCAGGAGCACGGGATGCGCAAGGTCGATGTCTTCGTCAAGGGCCCCGGCTCCGGTCGGGAGACGGCGATCCGCTCGCTGCAGGCCGCCGGCCTCGAGGTCGGCGCCATCCAGGACGTCACGCCCACCCCGCACAACGGCTGCCGCCCGCCGAAGCGTCGCCGGGTCTGAAGTCCGCGCCAGGGATACGAGAGAGAAGGACTAGCATGGCCCGTTACACCGGCGCGGACTGCAAGCGTTGCCGCCGCGAGAAGACGAAGCTGTTCCTCAAGGGCAGCAAGTGCGAGACCCCGAAGTGCCCGATCGAGATCCGGCCCTACCCGCCGGGCGARCACGGCCGGGGCCGCACGAAGGACTCCGAGTACCTGCTGCAGAAGCGCGAGAAGCAGAAGTGCGCGCGTATCTACGGCATCCTCGAGAAGCAGTTCCGGGGCTACTACGACGAGGCGAACCGCCGCGCCGGCAAGACCGGTGACGAGCTGCTGAAGATCCTTGAGTCGCGCCTGGACAACGTGGTCTACCGGGGTGGCTTCGCGCCGTCCCGGGACGCCGCCCGCCAGGCGGTCCGGCACGGTCACGTGCAGGTCAACGGCCGCAAGGTCGACATCCCGAGCTACCGGGTCACCGAGAACGACATCGTTGAGATCGCGCCGAAGTCGCGCGAGCTCACCCCGTTCATCGWGGCCCGCGAGACCGCGGGGACCGGCCGTACCGTTCCGCCGTGGATCGAGGCGATCCCCAGCCAGATGCGCCTGCTCGTCCACTCGCTGCCCGCTCGCCAGGTGATCGACACCCAGGTGCAGGAGCAGTTGATCGTCGAGCTCTACTCGAAGTAGTCGTTGCCCGGCTGCCGGCCACGCCGGCCGGCAGCCGGTTTCACCAGCGGCGCGCCGGGCCGGATCGTGGCTCGGCGTACTGTTGGGGGGTACAGGGATGGACGGATGTCCCTGTGCCGGCCCCGCGTTCCGGGGCATTCACGGCGTCATATGGCGGTCGCCGTGTGCGGAAGGAAGATCTCATGCTGATCGCTCAGCGTCCCACCCTCGCCGAGGACCCGATCACCGAGTTCCGGTCGCGTTTCGTGATCGAGCCGCTCGAGCCGGGCTTCGGCTACACCCTCGGCAACTCGCTGCGCCGCACCCTGCTGTCGTCGATTCCGGGCGCGGCCGTGACGAGCATCCGGGTGGACGGCGTCCTCCACGAGTTCTCCACGGTCCCCGGGGTCAAGGAGGACGTGACCGACCTGATCCTGAACCTCAAGGAACTGGTCGTCAGCTCCGACAACGACGAGCCGACCGTGATGTACCTGCGCAAGCAGGGCCCCGGTGAGGTCACCGCGGCGGACATCGCACCCCCGGCCGGCGTCGAGGTGCACAACCCCGACCTGCACCTCGCGACCCTCAACGACAAGGGCAAGCTCGAGATCGAGCTGACCGTCGAGCGGGGCCGCGGCTACGTGAGCGCCGCGCAGAACAAGCAGCCCGGCCAGGAGATCGGCCGCATCCCGATCGACTCCATCTACTCGCCGGTGCTGAAGGTGACCTACAAGGTCGAGGCGACCCGTGTCGAGCAGCGGACGGACTTCGACCGGCTGATCGTCGATGTCGAGACGAAGCAGTCGATCTCGCCACGGGACGCGATGGCCAGCGCGGGCAAGACCCTCGTCGGCCTGTTCGGCCTGGCCCAGGAGCTCAACGCCGAGGCTGAGGGCGTCGACATCGGCCCGTCCGCGGCGGACGCAGCCCTGGCCGCCGACCTGGCGCTGCCGATCGAGGAGATGGACCTGACCGTCCGCTCCTACAACTGCCTCAAGCGCGAGGGCATCCACACCATCGGTGAGCTGGTGTCCCGCAGCGAGGCTGATCTGCTCGACATCCGTAACTTCGGGCAGAAGTCGATCGACGAGGTCAAGACCAAGCTGGGTGCCATGGGCCTTCAGCTCAAGGACTCCCCGCCCGGGTTCGACCCGCGTCAGGCGGTCGACACCTATGGCACCGACACGTACAACCCGTCGTTCTCCGACCCGTCCGACGACGGTCGCGAGTTCGTCGAGACCGAACAGTACTGATCCGACCGTGTGGCCCGGGCCCCCGGATGACCGGGGGCCCGAGGCGCACGTCCACCGGGGGCCCAGCCGTGCTTCCCGGCAGCGCCCGGAGAACAGCGAGAGGAACGAGGAGCACCCATCATGCCCACGCCAACCAAGGGCGCCCGGCTCGGCGGCAGCCCCGCACATGAGCGGCTGCTGCTGGCCAACCTCGCCACCGCGCTGTTCGAGCACGGTGGCATCACGACCACCGAGGCGAAGGCGCGCCGGCTGCGCCCCTACGCCGAGCGCCTGGTCACCCACGCGAAGCGTGGTGACCTGCACGCGCGGCGGAGGGTGATGCGGGTCGTCCGGAACAACTCGGTCGTGCACACGCTCTTCACCGAGATCGGGCCGCGGTACGCGGACCGTAGCGGTGGTTACACGCGCATCGTGAAGCTCGGCCCGCGCCGCGGCGACGCCGCTCCGATGGCCCGCATCGAGCTCGTCGAGGCGCTGACCGTCGGCCAGTCGGCTGTCGCCGAGGCCGAGCGTGCCCGCGGGACGCGGTTCGCCGCCCGCAAGGCGCCGACCGGCGCCACGGCAGAGGCCGCTGACGACCTCCGCAAGGAGTCGCCGACGGCTGCCGGGGTTGCCGCCGAGGCCGAGGCCGCGAAGGCCGCCGACGCCACCAGCGTCGAGGCCGTGAGCAACGAGAACGAGACCGGCGCCGAGACCAAGCCGGAGAGCTGAGCGGTTCCGACTGTCGTGGCGGCCTGGTTCGTGGCCGGCTGCGGAGTCGGTGCCTCTGATCGACCAGGAGCCCGTCGCCCGTGGTGGGGCGGCGGGCTCCTGCGTGTGTGCCCGGAGTTCGTCACGATGGTCCGGGTAGATCCCCCTGTAGGACGAGGGTCCAGGTAGGTCCCCGCGGGGGACGAGGGCCGTGCCGGGCGTCAGGGCTCCGGGACTGCCGTGTTGCGGTGTGGGAGGTCCTGATGGCTGGCCAGATGGCAGTGGTGACCCCGACAGCCCCGATCGAGGGACTGCTCCGCCTGCGACTGGATCTGTCCTACGACGGCACCCCGTTTGCCGGGTGGGCCCGTCAGCCAGGGCAGCGCACGGTCCAGGGCGACGTCGAGGACGCGCTGATGAGGGTGGCCCGGCTGCCGGCGGTGCGCCTCACCGTGGCCGGCCGCACCGACTCGGGCGTGCACGCCATCGGTCAGGTGGCGCATGTCGATCTTCCTGCTGGTACCCCGGTCGGCGGGCTGGCCCGCCGGCTCAACGGGGTGCTCGACCGCGCTGTCCGCGTCACCGGCCTCGCCCCCGCCCCGGCCGGCTTCGACGCGCGCTTCTCGGCGCTGTCCCGCCGGTACGTCTACCGGATCACAGATGCGCCCTACGGCGCGGACCCGCTGCGCCGTTTCGACACGCTGGCCTCCCCGCGCCCGCTGGACACCGCCGCGATGGCGGAGGCCGCGCTGCTGCTGCTCGGGGAGCACGACTTCGCCGCCTTCTGCCGTCGGCGCGAGGGCGCCACGACGGTACGGACACTGCTGCGCCTGGACGTCTCCCGCAGCGCCAACGGCGTGATCCTGGCCGACGTCGAGGCTGACGCGTTCTGCCATTCGATGGTGCGCGCCCTGGTAGGCGCGCTTGTAGCGGTGGGGGAGGGACGCCAGCGACCGGAATGGGCGGCCGGTGTGCTCGGCCGCGGTGTGCGCGATCCTGCCGTCACCGTGCTCCCCGCGCACGGCCTGACGCTCGTCGAGGTCCGCTACCCACCTGACGCGCTGCTGGCCGCACGCGCCCGGGTGACCCGGGCGGTACGAGTCCCGACGACCTCCTCCGGCTGACCGGACGGCACGCCGGGGAGCCCTGCGGGCCAGCCATTTTGTGCGTCAGGGTGCCGGGCCGGTTCAGCGGCCGGCCGGGCTGGTCGCGGGGGAGGGCCCGCCGCCGGCGGTACCGGTCCCACCAGCGACCATGCGCTGGGCGATCGGCTCGACGGCGATCAGCCCCAGGTCGGTGATCGTGTTGCGCAGCGCCGGGTCGTCGGGCCCGCCCTGGCTGCCGTCGACGTAGGCGAGCTGCGTGAGGATCATGTAGTGCCCGCGGGCGATCGCAGCTCGCCAGGAGTTGTCCCCGGCCGGGCCGAGGACCCGTGCGTTCTCTATCGAGCCCGCGGGGATCGGCAGTGCGGTCACGCCGCCCCGGCCCTGGGCAGCGATCGTCGCGGCCGACTGCGCGGTGCTCTGCGCATCCGTGACGAACACCGAGACGCCGGCGAGCACCTGCGGGCCGCCCCCGGCCGGCGCTGTCAGGTACAGCGCGCGGACAAGCTGGGTGCATGAGTCGTCGGTGAGGGCGGTGACGAGCTCACCGCTGCGGTCCGGGCAGCCGGACACCAGGCTGGAGCCGAGCCGGGTGTACCGGTGGCCCTGGACGGTGATCTCGCGGTCGGGGAAGAACTCGTTCGCCGCCACCGGCCTGGAGTCGGAGGCCGCGCTGTTGATGAAGTTCGGGTCCACCGACGGCGCCGCGGCTGTGGGCGTCGGGGTGCCCGAGGTGCCGTCGCCGCCACCCCGGGCGAGGACGATGACGGCCCCCGCGGCAACCAGGGTCAGCATGACCGCGGCCACAACCGCGATCAGCCGCCGTGTGCCTCGCTGCTGCGGGGCCCGCTCCTCCTCGGGGACCTCGAAACGCCTGACGTCTCCGCCGAAACGGGCCCGCGAGCCGGGCCCGTTCTCGCCACCCTCCACAGCTTCGCGGCGGTCGGCGTCGTCGCGGTCGGCGTCGTCGCGGTCGGTCTGCTGACGACTCAGCGCGACCCGCGTCCTGGCCGGCTTCGCGAGGTTCGTCGAACGGGCCCGCGGCTCGCCACCAGGCAGGCCCGGCCGCGACTGGGCGGCGTCCTCCTCGGGATAGGGCGTGGCGATCGGACCGGTGGGTGGCTCCTGCGGCCCAGCCGGTGTCGTGGCCGAAGGCGGCCTGCCGGCAGATGCCTGGCCTACGGCCGGGGCCTCGGGACGTGGCGCGAGGACCGGAAGTGGGCTGGTCGCGGTGCGCAGGTGGAAGGAGAAGCCTCCGGTCTGCTCGGGACCGAGCTCCGCCGGAGAAGTCTGGCCGCCCGTGCCGACCGCCTGGCCCGGGTCACCCGGCCAGCCGGCCGACTGGGCGCCGTGGACACCGGCGGCGCCGTGCGTGCCGGACCCGGGCAGCGGGCCGGTCGGCAGGTGGCCGGCGATCGGATAGCCGCCCTGCTGGTGGCCGGCGAGCGGGTAGGCGCCGGTGACGTAGGTGGGGAGCGGACCGAACAGCGGATCCTCGACCGGCGGGGTCCATCCGCCGGCGGGCGGTTCCTGGGCCGGGCCAGCCGAGCTGTCCGGGCCCGAGCTGTCCGGGCCCGAGCCGTCCGGGCCCAGGTCACCCGAGCCCGACCGGACCTCGAAGGGCAGGTCGTCCGCGGGATCGGGTGGCATGGGCTCCTCCTCGCTCATCCCACGCCCCGCTGCCGAGATGCCCGCCCCGCCGCGGTGTGCCTGCCGCGAGGTGGGAGCCCACGGTCGGCGCGGTCTGTGGCGCGGTATGTCATGTCAGGCTTGGCGGAGCGCCTCGTGGCCTGCTGCGAAGCCGACGCGTCCGGATGTCTGCGAGAGAATATCCGAACGCGGCATATGTACCGGTCAGTCGGCGTGTCGAGGTCGATGGTCCGGGCTGGACACGTCGGGCGCGCGCCGGTCGGGAACAGCGGGTCGGGAACAGCGGGTCGGGTGGTCGGTGTGTCAGGTCCGGGTTCTCGGGGGCCGGGCAGGCCTGGTGCCGGGCCTGCCGCGGGGTACGTCCGTGAGGCGGATGCGGGACGGCGGCCCCGCCGGTCGCGAGGGCCGTCGGTCCTGCCGCGGCGATCGCCTGGTAACCTCAAAGACTGCTGCGGACCTTCAGCTCCGTGTGGCGGCCTGGTATGGCCAGCTCTGCGCGCTGAGGTCGGCCCCATACCTCTGGCAGTGCATCTCGCCCCGCGGTTCTCCATGTCCCGCTGGGCACCTTGCTGGCGACACACGACGAGGCTCCCCGCGAGTTCGTCCGAACGAGAAGGCAGACCTGTGCGCACGTACCAGCCCAAGCCCGCGGACGTACAGCGCGCGTGGCACGTCATCGATGCCACCGACATCGTGCTCGGTCGGCTGGCCAGCCAGGCTGCCCAGCTCCTGCGTGGCAAGAACAAGCCGTACTTCGCCCCGCACATCGACACGGGCGACTTCGTCATCGTCATCAACGCCGGCAAGGTCGCGATGACGGGCAACAAGCGTCAGCAGGCCCAGTTCCACCGGCACTCGGGCTACCCGGGCGGTCTGCGCAGCACCTCCTACGGTGAGCTGCTCGACACCCGCCCCCACGTGATCGTCGAGCGGGCGATCCGTGGGATGCTGCCGCACAACCGGCTCGGCCGGGCGCAGGGCAGCAAGCTGAAGGTGTACGCGGGCCCGATTCATCCGCACCAGGCTCAGCAGCCCGTCCCGTACGAGATCAAGCAGGTCGCGCAGTAGTCGCGGCTCGGTGGGCATCCCGAAGCACGCGGATGGGCGCACGGCGTCCGTCCGACTGACGGCCCGACATGACCGATCGAGCCGTTTCGGGTGGCCTCGAGCAATCTGTTTCAGACAAGGAAGGAACGCGACGTGGCTGTCGTGACCGACGCCCAGGGCAATCCCCGTGCCACTGGCCGGCGCAAAGAGGCTGTTGTCCGGGTGCGGCTGCTCCCGGGTACGGGCAAGTGGACCCTCAACGGGCGCACGCTCGAGGAGTACTTCCCCAACAAGGTGCACCAGCAGCTGGTGAACGAGCCGCTGAAGATCCTGGAGAAGGCCGAGTCGTACGACATGGTCGCCCTCCTGCACGGCGGCGGCGTGTCGGGGCAGGCGGGCGCGYTGCGCCTGGCGATCGCCCGCGCGCTGATCATCGCCGAGGAGGAATCCCGGCCGACGCTGAAGAAGGCCGGCTTCCTGACCCGGGATTCACGGATCAAGGAGCGGAAGAAGTACGGCCTGAAGAAGGCCCGTAAGGCGCCGCAGTACAGCAAGCGCTGATTCGCCACCCACCGGTTACGGTGGGTGCGGCCCGGCAGGCCTGGCCTGTCGGGCCGTCAGGCGTGCGATGGTTTTCTGCCGATCTCCGCGCGGCGTGCCGATGGCGCCCGCCGGTGCCGCCGCGACTGCAGGGGAGGCCTCAATGGCGAGGCTTTTCGGTACCGACGGCGTGCGCGGTGTCGCGAACGTCGATCTGACGGCGGAGCAGGCGCTCGCGTTGGCCTCGGCCGCAGTCGAGGAGGTCGCGGGCCAGGGCGCGCCGCCCCGGCAGCCCGTGGACGGGGTGCCGGTGGCCCGGTCGGCCTCGGCGGCCGACCACCGCCCGCTGGTCATCGTCGGGCGGGATACGCGGCCGTCGGGGGAGTTCCTGGAGGCCGCGGTCGTTGCCGGTCTCGCCCGGTCCGGGGCGGACGTCGTCCGGGTCGGGGTCGTGCCGACACCGGCGGTGTCCTACGTGGTCGCCTCGACCGGTGCCGATCTGGGCGTGATGCTGTCGGCCAGCCACAATCCGATGCCCGACAACGGGATCAAGCTGTTCGCGGCCGGTGGTCTCAAACTGCCCGACGAGGTCGAGGACGCGATCGAACGCCGGATGTCCGGCACGGCTGCCGGCCACCGCCCCGTCGGGGCCGCGGTCGGCCGGGTCCGTGACGACCGCATGCTCGTCGACGGCTACGTCGACCACCTGCTCACCAGCCTGCCGGCCGGCAGGGGCAGCCTGAACGGCCTGAAGGTCGTCGTCGACTGCGCCCAGGGCGCCGCCTTCGACCTCGCTCCGCGGGTGCTGCGCGCCGCCGGCGCCGAGGTCGTTCCGCTGCATGCCGACGGCGACGGGCTGCGCATCAACGACCGCTCCGGGGCGACCCACCTCGACAGCCTGCGGGACGCCGTCCGCCTGCACGGTGCCGACGCGGGCATCGCCCACGACGGCGACGCCGACCGCTGTCTGGCTGTCGACGCGATTGGCGAGATCGTCGACGGTGACCAGATCCTCGCCCTCTGCGCGCTGGCCCTCGCCGAGCGCGGCGAGCTGGCACACCGCACCGTCGTCGTCACCRTCATGTCGAACCTGGGCTTCCACCACGCGATGCGGGATGCCGGGATCGCCGTGGTCACCACCCCGGTCGGTGATCGTTACGTGCTGGAGGCCATGCGCGCGGGCTCCTACTCGCTGGGCGGCGAGCAGAGCGGGCACGTGTTGYTCCTGCAGCACGCGGGGACGGGCGACGGGCTGCTGACGGCACTGCAGATTCTCGGCCGGATGGCGGAGAAGGGCCAGCCGCTCGACGAGCTGGCGAAGGTGATGACCCGCCTGCCGCAGGTGCTGGTGAACGTGCGTGGGGTCGACCGAGCCCGCGCGGAGACGTCCGACGAACTGCGTGCGGCGGTCGCGGAGGCGGAGGCGGAGCTCGGCGGTGCGGGCCGGGTGCTGCTACGGCCGTCGGGCACCGAGCCGCTGGTCCGAGTGATGGTCGAGGCACCCACCGACCAGCTCGCCCGGGCGGTCGCGGGCAGGCTGGCGGACGTCGTCCAGCACGCCTTGCGCTGACCTGGCCGGCGGCGGGTGAAACACACCCGCTGTGACGGGACGGGCGCGGCTGCGCGCCGACATCTCCGGCATCCGAGTGGTCCATGCTCAGGACCCGGACCGGACTGCGTACGCTGAGCAACATGTGCGGGATCATTGGGTACGTCGGTGCACAGCCGGCCCTCGAGGTCGTGCTGAGCGGGCTGCGCCGGTTGGAGTACCGCGGCTACGACTCTGCGGGTGTCGCCGTCGTCGGCGCCGGGGTGCTACGCACCGAGCGTCGCGCCGGGCGGCTGGCGAACCTGGAGAAGGTCCTCGACGAGGGCAGCGACGCGATGCCGGGAACGACCGGCATGGGACACACCCGGTGGGCGACGCACGGTGGTCCCACCGACGTGAACGCCCATCCGCACACCGACTGTACCGGTATGGTCGCGGTGATCCACAACGGGATCATCGAGAACTTCGCCGAGCTGCGTGCGGAGCTGGAGAACAGCGGCCACGAACTGACCAGCGAGACCGACACCGAGGTCGTCGCACACCTGCTGGAAATCGAGATCGCCCGGTCCCGCGCTGCGTCCGGCGAGACCGCCAGCACCGCCAGCACCGCCAGCACCGGCAGCACCGCCGGTACGGCCACCACCGCGGCAGCCGCCGTCGCCGCTGCCGCTGCCGGCACGGCGGGCGGCTCCGGCGCCGCGGGTGGTGCTGCCGGTGCCGGGCCGCATCCGTTGACCGAGGCTCTGCGCGCGGTCTGCCGCCGGCTCCAGGGCGCCTTCACGCTCGTCGTCCTGCACCAGGACCATCCCGAGGTCGTCGTCGGCGCGCGGCGCAACAGCCCGCTGGTAGTCGGCCTCGGAGCCGGCGAGGCGTTCCTCGCCAGCGACGTCTCCGCCTTCATCGCGCACACGCGGGAGGCCCTGGAGATCGGGCAGGACCAGGTCGTCGAGGCCCGCCGCGACGGCGTGACCGTCTACGACTTCGCCGGCACCCCGATCGAGGGCCGTCGCTACCACGTGGACTGGGACGCGAGCGCCGCCGAGAAGGGCGGCTTCCCCTATTTCATGCTGAAGGAGATCAGCGAGCAGCCGGATGCGCTCGCCGACACGCTGCGCGGGCGGCTCTCGCCGGAGGGCTCCATCGTCCTGGATGAGGAGCGCCTCTCCGACCAGGACTTCCGTGACATCGACAAGGTCTTCATCGTGGCCTGCGGGACGGCGTATCACGCCGGCCTGATCGCCAAGTACGCCATCGAGCACTGGACGCGGCTGCCCTGCGAGGTCGAGATGGCCTCGGAGTTCCGCTACCGCGACCCGGTGCTGGACCGGTCGACGCTGGTGGTTGCGATCAGCCAGAGCGGGGAGACGCTCGACACCCTGATGGCGGTCAAGCACGCCCGGGAGCAGAAGGCGCGCGTCCTGGCGATCTGCAACACCAACGGCTCGACGATCCCGCGTGAGTCGGATGCCGTCCTCTACACCCGCTGTGGTCCCGAGGTGGGCGTCGCCGCGACCAAGACGTTCCTCGGGCAGGTCGCGGCCTGCCTGCTTGTCGGCCTCTTCCTGGCACAGACCCGCGGTGTCCTGTACGGCGACGAGGTCGCGGCCTACGTGGACAGGCTGCAGCGCATGCCGGAGCTGGTGCGGCGCACGCTCGGGACGGTCGAGCCGGTGCGCGAGCTGGCCCGCAGCCTCGCGGGTGCGAAGGCGGTGCTGTTCCTCGGCCGGCATGTCGGCTACCCGGTGGCGCTGGAAGGCGCACTGAAGCTGAAGGAACTGGCCTACATGCACGCCGAGGGCTTCCCCGCCGGGGAGCTGAAGCACGGACCCATCGCGCTCATCGAGCCCGGCCTGCCCGTGGTGGTGGTCGTCCCGTCCCCACGCGGGCGGGCGAACCTGCACGGCAAGATGGTGTCCAACATCCAGGAGGTGCGGGCTCGGGGCGCCCGCACGATCGTGATCGCGGAGGAGGGCGACACCGCGGTCGAGCCCTACGCCGATCACCTGATCCGGGTGCCGGCCACGTCCTCTCTGCTCGCGCCGCTGGTCACGACGCTGCCGCTGCAGGTCTTCGCCTGTGAGCTGGCGCTGGCGCGCGGCCTGGACGTCGACCAGCCCCGCAACCTGGCCAAGTCCGTCACGGTCGAATAGCCGGCCGCTCCGGCAGGGCCCGGAGCGGCGGCGGGTGCCCCGCTCCGGGCTGTCGGGTCCGGCGTCACCGGGCGGTGGCGCCGGAGTCGGTTCAGCCGAGGTCCTTCGCCGGGCCGCCGCCGGCGCGCCCGTCATCGCCGGTGGCACCCGTGGCGCCGGTCGTCCGGCCTGCTTCGTCGTGGCCGCCTTCCGCGGCTTCCGACGTCGCGGCGGAATGCTCCAGGTCGCCGGCGAGGATCCGGTACAGGCCCCGGCGGGCCTCGACGAGCAGCTCGCGCGCCGCGGCGATCTGGTCGGTGTCACCGGCCTGGGCGACCTGGATCACGGCGGCACCCACTCCGAACGCGAGGGTGCGCAGTGCGGCGGTGCCGTCGTCGGCCGCGCTCGCCGCCGCGGTCTCCCACGGCTTCGCGGCGCCGGCCCGGGCGGTGACATGGGCCTGGCCCGCCTCGGTGAGGTGGAAGACCCGCCGCCCGTCCCGTTCCTCGGCCCGGACGAGGCCTTCGTCGGCCAGCATCGACAGCACCGGGTAGACGGAGCCGGGACTCGGCCGCCACGTGCCGCCGCTGCGGGCGGCCAGCTCGCCGATCATCTGGTACCCGTGCATGGGCTCCTCGGCAAGCAGGGCGAGCAGGGCCTCACGGACGTCGCCGCGAGCGACCCGGGCCCCGCGCCCGAAGCCCGGACCCGAGGGAAACCCGCGGCCGAACGGCCAGCCGCCCGGCCCGAACGGCACATTCTGGCGGCTGCCGCGCCCGCCGCCCCGGCCTCCGCCGCGCCCCGCGGGCCCGCCGTGGCCGTGCTGCCCGTGCTCGCCGTGGCCGTGCTCGCCGTGCATCCGGCTGTGGCGGTCACGGCTGCGGTCGGCGCCTCTGGCGGCCTCGGCGAACGCCGCCTGGCGGGCAGCCTCGACCACTCGGGACGGGTCGAAGGGGAAGAACCTGCTCCAACCCTCCCAGCGGGCATCCCAGTCAGGAATGGCATGTGAACTCATGGTGATCTCCTTGGATCAAGGTTCGCGTTGCTTCGCGTACGCTCACGATATATCGCGATGGAGCGGTCGGCTAGTCCAACTCAGCACCTAGCCGGCGCGCTCCCGCGCTGGTTCCGTAGGATTAAGGAATGATCATTTCGGCGTCCGAGGGCGACGGGCACGGCGACGAGGCGGTCACCCCGCTCGAGGCCGCCTTCGAGGAGCGTGCCTGCGCACAGCGGGCGGGCACAGCCGTCTTCATGGAAGGCGTCAGCCTGGCGCTGCTCGGCCGGGTGGAGCAGCTCCGGATCCGCCCCACCAACGCTTCGGGAACCGTCGACGACGACGGCCACCAGCAGGTCCGGCTCGTGGCGGGCGACGACGGGCCGGGTTCCACCTGTACCTGTACGGACAGTGTCGGCGGCGCCTTCTGCCGGCACGCCGTCGCGGTGGCGCTGGTCGCCACCGGCTCGGCCGGCATGGCCGACGACGACGAGGACGACGAGGAAGGCAGTACCGAGGACCTCTTCGCCGACGACCCCGTGCACGCGGCGATCAGGGTCTTCCTGAGCCGCGTCCCGCGCGCGGAGCTGGTGGAGACACTGCTCGACGCCGCCGACGAGAGCGAGGCGGTCGCCGACGCTCTGTGGGAGGCCACCGTCGCCTGGCACGGCCGCCAGCACGGAGCGGTCTGACCGGCGGTTCGACCGGCGGCCCGACCGCCCCGAACCCGCCGGGCGCGCCACGGGGTGGCCGCGGGCGCGCGGGCGGCCGAGCCGGGAGCATGGCGACATGATCGAAGCTCACACCGTGGCCGATGTCCGGGCCGCCGAGGCGCCGCTGCTCGCGGCCCTGCCTCCGGGCGCGCTCATGCAGCGCGCCGTGTCCGGGCTGGTCACCCATGCCGTCGGTCGCCTCGGCCGGGTGTACGGAGCCCGCGTGGTCGTCCTCGCCGGCGGGGGCGACAACGGTGGGGACGCACTGTGGGCCGGTGCGCGGCTGGCCGCCCGCGGAGCCACCGTGCACGTGCTGGCACCGGGGCGGACCCATCCGGAGGCGACAGCCGCCCTGCTCGCCGCCGGCGGACGCCTGCACCGCACCGGCCCCGGCCCGGCGTCGGGCCAGCGGATCGAGTCAGCCCAGGGGACGGACCAGGGGCTGGGCGGCGACGCGGCTGCCGACCTCCTGGATTCGGCCGACCTCGTCCTGGACGGGCTGCTCGGTATCGGCGGCCGAGGCCCGCTGCGGGAACCACACGTGCTGCTGGCCCGGCTGGCGCCGCCAGCGCGCACCGTGGCCGTCGACGTCCCCAGCGGCGTCGACGCCGACACTGGTGCGGTGGCCGACGGCGCGGTGCGGGCCAGCAGCACCGTCACCTTCGGCACGTACAAGCGGGGCCTGCTGGTCGGGCCCGGCTCCACCCACACGGGGCGGGTCGAGCTGGTCGACATCGGGCTGGCTCTGCCCACGGCCGACCTGCGTGCTCTCGGCAGCGAGGACGTCGCCCGCCTCCTGCCGGTGCCGTCCGCCGCGGACTCGAAGTACTCCCGGGGCGTGCTCGGCCTCGTCGGCGGGAGCGACCGCTACCCCGGCGCGGGCGTGCTGGCCGTCGGTGGCGCGCTCAGGGGCGGCGCAGGCTACCTGCGGGTCGTCGCCGAGGAACAGGCCGCCGCCCACATCCGCCGGGCGCATCCCGAAACGGTGGTGACGGTGATCGCGCCCGGCGACGCCGACGCTGCACTGGCCGCCGGCCGCGTGCAGGCGTGGGCGATCGGACCGGGGCTCCCCCCGGACGAGGCGACCGGGCGGCTCGTCGCCGCCCTGCTCGACCAGACCGACACCGGCCTGCTCGCTGACGCGGGTGCACTGCAGCCGCTGGCCAGGCTCATCGCCGCCCGGCCCCGCCTGCTGCACGACCGCGCCGGCCCGGGCAGCGCATCCGAGGTCGTCCTCACCCCGCACGAAGGAGAGTTCGCCCGGCTCGTCGCGACGGCCCTGGGCTGGGACGCCGCCGACCTGCCGGCCCGTCTCGCGACGGACCGCCTGGGCACGGTCCGCGAGGCGGCCGCGGAGCTGGGCGCGACCATCCTGCTCAAGGGCGACCGGACCATCGTCGCGGGCTCCGGCGGCGCGGCGTTCGTCAACCTGACCGGGACGCCCTGGCTGGGCACAGCCGGGACCGGGGACGTCCTCACCGGCCTGGTCGGGTCGCTGCTCGCCGCGGGACTGCCGCCGGCGCTCGCCGCCGCGGCAGGCGCCTTCCTGCACGGCTCGGCGGCCGAGCGCGGTCCGCGCCCGCTGGCCGCCGGAGACCTGCCGGCGCTGCTACCGGAGGTGATCGCGGACCTGCTTGCTAGCGTCAGGGGGTGAGCCTGCCGCATCCGCCGCGCGCCTACGCGGCCATCGAACTGGACGCTGTGCGCGACTCGGTCGCGGCTCTGGTGGCCCGGGCACGCAACGCCGTCACCATGGCCGTGGTCAAGGCCGACGGCTACGGGCACGGCATGGTGCCCTGCGCCCAGGCCGCGCTGGAGGCCGGCGCCACCTGGCTGGGCGCCGCCTTCCTGGAGGAGGCACTGGGCCTGCGCGCCGCCGGGATCACCGCGCCGGTCTTCTCCTGGCTGGCCGTGCCCGGTGAGCGGCTGGCCGCCGGGGTGGCGGCTGACATCGACCTCTCCGCCTCGGCGGGCTGGGCGCTCGATGAGCTCGCCGCCGCGGCGCGGCAGGTCGGTCGGCCGGCCCGGGTGCACCTCAAGATCGATACCGGTCTCGGTCGGGCCGGCGCCACCGGGGAGGTCTGGCCGGACCTGTGCGAGTCCGCGGCGGCGCTGGAAGCCGAGGGGCTGCTCGAGGTCGTCGGGGTGTGGAGCCACTTCGCCTTCGCCGACAGCCCGGGCCACCCGACCGTCCAGTCGCAGATCGGGCGGTTCGGTGACGCGGTGGACGCCGCCCGCAAGGCCGGCCTGACCCCACGCCTGCGACACCTCGCGAACTCGGCCGCGACCCTGGTCAGCCCGGAGGCCCACTTCGACATGGTCCGGCCCGGGGTGTCGGTGTACGGGCTGTCGCCGGGCCCCGAGGTCGGCCCGCCCTCGACCTTCGGCCTGCGCCCGGCGATGACACTGCGCGCCGGCACGGCCCTGGTGAAGCGGGTTCCGGAAGGCACCGG
Organism: Parafrankia colletiae; assembly: GCF_001854655.1. Classification (GTDB taxonomy): domain Bacteria; phylum Actinomycetota; class Actinomycetes; order Frankiales; family Frankiaceae; genus Parafrankia; species Parafrankia colletiae. The sequence goes on from NZ_MBLM01000108.1 coordinate 344,010, forward strand.
CGTCTCCTACGCGCACCGGTACACGACGCGGGCCGAGACCAACCTCGCCGTCGTCCCGCTCGGCTACGCGGACGGCATCCCGCGCACGGCGACCAACACCGCCGAGGTGCTGCTCGGCGGGCGCCGCCGCCGAATCGCCGGGACGGTGTGCATGGACCAGTTCGTCGTGGACGTCGGCGTCGACCCGGTCGCCGCCGGAGACGAGGTCATCCTCTTCGGCCCGGGCGACCGCGGCGAGCCGACCGCCGACGACTGGGCGCGTGCGCTGGACACCATCAACTACGAGATCGTCACCCGCATCGGCGCCAGGGTGCCGCGCGTCTACGTCTGAGACCCGGGTGCGCGGCTGACCGGTCAGCCGCGCACCCGGTCAGCCCTTCCACCCGTTCAGCAGCCGCAGCCCCCGCTGCCACAGCCTCCGCCCCCGTCGCCCTCAGCGCCGTGGGAGTGACCGGTGGCGGCACCGCCGAACATGCCGCGCTCCATCCGGCGGCGTACCGGCTGCGGGTTCGCCGCGCGCTCGGCGGCCTTCTCCAGCTCGGTGCGGGTGGTCAGCGTCAGCATGACCGGCCCGCCGGCCGCGGGCGCGCGCCCGGCCGGTTCTGCCATGCCGAGCTCTCCGCCCAGCTGGTCCAGCTCGTCGAGGTCGTCCTCGACGTCGACAGCGCCGCTGTGGACCGGCGACGCGGCCGGCCTGCTCTTCCGCCACCGCAGTTTCACGACGCCTCCCCTTGTCGCAACCGCACGGCTCGACCCGTTCAACGCTAGCGGAGGATCCGGACCGGGTCCCGGTGGATCTCCGGGAGCCCCTGTCGGCTATCCGCCTGTATCCGCGCACACGGGTGCTCTCCGGCCGTCCCTGCGGTGGTCGGTGGTCTCTGGCGTGGCCCACCGCGGCGAGGACGGGCCGGCCACCGGGCTGCCGTCGAGGGCGTCCTGCCCGMCATGGTGGCACCATCGGGCATTATCGGTATGTCGCGTGCTTTTTTGCGGCTGTTGTCCTTTCGGTGCCCGCCGTCGTCTCGGTGGGGATCGGTGGGGATCGGATCGGCCGCTCGGCAGGAACGCTCGGCAGGAAGAGGTGGCTGGCGATGGCGGGTGCTCCATCCGTGGGTGGCGCTGCCCGTGCCGTCGCCCGGGCTGCCGGCACGGTGGTGGGCTCGCAGGCGGCCCGACGTGGCGGCACCGTCGGCCTGGTCGGGGCGGTCGTCGCCGCGGGCCTGATCGCCGAACGCCGCGTCGTGCGGCGCCACCGCGACCTGCCCGACCTGCCGGCAGAGGAGGGCGTCGGCCCGATCGGCGGGCGTGTCTCGACGGTCGTCACCACGGCGGACGCGGTGCCGCTGTACGTGGAGGAGACCGCGCAGGAGCCCGGCCCGGCGCCGGGCACCGCTGCCGACGACGGCGCGGCCACTCCGACTCTGGTCTTCGTGCACGGCTTCTGCGTCAACGGCGACTCGTGGGTGTTCCAGTACCGCGCCCTGCGGGATCTGGGGCCGATGGTCTTCTACGACCAGCGGGCGCACGGGCGCTCCGGCCCCTCCGAGGCGGGGAACTGCACGATCGACCAGCTTGCCGCCGACCTTCACCAGGTGCTGGCCGAGAGGGTCCCCGAGGGGCCGATCGTGCTGGTCGGCCACTCGATGGGCGGCATGACGATCATCGCCCTGGCGGGGACCCACCCGGAGCTGTTCCGGGACAGGGTTGCCGGCGTGGTGCTCCTGTCGACCAGCGCGGGGGACCTGGCCCGRTTGACTCTGGGCCTGCCGGCGGTGATCACGAGTGGGGTGCGCCGGGTCCTGCCGACCCTGACGGTCGGGATGCAGCGTGCCCCGTCGCTCTTTGAACGGGCCCGCCGCCGCGGCAGCGACTTCTCCTGGGAGATCACCCGGCGGATCGCCTTCGGAGGGAGCGATGTGCCACCATCCGTGGTCTCCTTCCTGGAGACCATGGTGGGGGACACGCCGATCCCGGTGATGGCCGCGTTCATGTCGACGCTGCTCGACCATGACAAGGTGAGCGCCGTGGYCGGCCTGCGGGACGTTCCGACGATGATCCTCGTCGGCGACGGTGACCTCATGACGCCGCTCGAGCACAGCCGCGAGCTCGCCGAGCTCCTGCCCGACGCCGAGCTGCGGGTCGAGGCCGGAGCCGGCCACGCGATCATGCTCGAGCGTCCGGCGGAGACGAACGCCGCCATCCGCGACCTCGTTGCGCGTGCCAGGCCCCTCAGACGCGGGAACGGACGCAGGAGAGGCGGTGCCGGGTCGCGTCGTACCACGGCCCCTTCGCCCAYCCAGTCGGCCCGGGCGACCCCGTCATGAACCGGACGGACACGAACGGATGACGATGCCCGCCGTCGCGGAGATCGAGGTCGAGGATCCAGAGCAGATGCGCGCGATCGGCGCGCGGCTCGCGCTGGTGCTGCGGGCCGGGGATCTGATCGTCCTCGGCGGGCCGCTGGGCGCGGGGAAGACCGTCTTCGTCYAGGGGCTGGCACGCGGCCTGGGGATAGGCGGGGCGGTCACGTCACCGACGTTCGTCCTCGCTCGCGTCCATACCGACGGCCGCCTGCCACTCGTCCATGTGGACGCCTACCGTCTCGGTGGGGTGGCGGAGGTCGACGACCTCGATCTCGACGCCGACGTCGACCGGTCCGTATGCGTCGTGGAGTGGGGCGCGGGGCTGGTGGAGCAGCTGGCGGGTGCCCATCTGCGGGTGGAGATCCGCCGCCCGGCAGGCGACGAGGAGGGTGAGGTGCGGCGTGTCCTCCTCCGTCCGGTCGGGGCGGACTGGGCGGAGCGACTGGCCGCGGCCGACCTGCCGGCGAGCTGACCGGCACGGTGCGCCCACCCCGTCCTGATACCGGGGGCCCGCGGGAGCGCTAGCCGTGTGGTGCCCCTGAACAGGCTTTCTGTAGCCGGCGGGGCGCCCGGCTGCCCGCCCCGCACGGCGTGTGGACGCCAGGCCCGGCGGGTCAATCCGTCGACGTGTTCCGTCCGGCCCGGCACGCGCTGCCGGACCTGGCCCGCTGCCGGGCCGGGTGGGCCGTCGCCAGCAGCGTCGCGCCGGTGATCCGGACGTGCCTGGTCGCCGGAGCCCTCGATCCGATCCATGCCGGGCCGTCCTGCGGGCCCGGCGGTATGGAGCGCGGCCGGGCCGACCCGCGGGGGAGCCCAACGTCGGCCGGACGTCCGGCCGACGCGGACCGGCGCGGCCCGGTGCCGCCGGCTGCGGCGTGGCCGGTCTAGCACCTTTTCGGGTGGGCATGTTCGGGTAATCGAGAAAGTGATTCCAGGAACATTGGACTGCCGATGGCAGTTAATTGGTGACGAGGTCTGGAAAGGGTCCGTGCGCGGGAAGTGAACCGCGACACGGCGCCGGGGGCCTCCTAGATCATGTTAAGCTGAGATGTCCCCCTGTTAATGCGCTGTCCCGGCGTCCGCCCATACCGCGTCGCGGGGTGGCGTGCCATGCCAAGCCGCCCTTGAGGACAAATAGTCAACGTTCCGTAGTTGATGAGTTGTTCCGCTATATTGGCGGCGTAGGCGCGAAGTTCATGCATGCGGCGGCCCAGCCGCGTCATGGCCGCGGAGAACCGTATGGCCTTTGGGGCCGGGAGAGGGGAGCGCGTGCGCAGCAGCACCGCTGTCGACCTTGTAGACGCTCCGGTAGAGCGCTCGACCCGGTCCCGCYGGACACGTAGTGACTTCCTTGCCAGCCGGCGGGACCTGCTCGACGCCGTCGGGCGGCTCCTCGCCCGCAACGGGCGCCGGTTCAGCCTGGTGGACCTCGCCGCCGAGGCCGGCGTCTCCACGGCGACCGCCTACCGGCACTTCGTCGACGTCCACGACGCACTCGACGGCTACTACCTTCAGCTCATCGACGGGCTGGTGACTGACATCCGGGCGCTGGCCACCGGTGACGACCACCTGGGCAACTTCGAGGTGGTCTGCGAGGTGTGGGTCCGCTCGGTGGCCCGCTGGGGCCGCGCGGCGGTCCACGTACGGTCCGCGCAGGGTTACCTCGCCCGGCTGCGCGGCCAGGACGACCTGGTCTCCCGGCTGCACGAGGTGCTGTCGCCGGTCGTCCTGGGCCTTGTGGAGGGTGGTGTGCTGCCTCCGCAGGAACCCGACTACGCGGTGTTGCTGTGGGCGTCGGTCTTCGACGAGCGCGTGATCGTCGACCTGCTGGACACCCTGGGCTGGTCGGCCGAACAGGCGGCGCAGAAGCTCACCGCCTCGGCGCTGCGGATGCTCGGCTTCACCGGCTGGTCTCCGATGCGCGTGGGGTTCCCCCCGCTCGCCGGGGGTGCGATGACCTCCGCGGCGGCCCCGTTCCCGCCCGTTCCCGCAGCTCCCGCCGGTGCCCCGGCGGGCCTGCCGTTGCCGCCTCGGGGTCCCCGGCCGACGCGGACCACGGGGAGCGCCAGCGCGGTGGTCCACGGGCGTGCAAGCCTGCCGGCGATCAGTGCCGACCCACGGCTGCGCCACCGCCCCTCCGGCGCGGTGGGCCGGCGCACCCACTAGCGGACCGTCACGTCCATCGACGCCGCGACCGGCACGGCCATCGACCCCGGCGCCGACCGGCGCCGACCGAAGCCGGCCCGGGTTGTGTTCCAGGGGGGCTTCCGACGTTCGGCAGGCCATCCTGATCACGGTGCATCTGTTGTGATTTCCCGGCGGCGCCGGGGCTGCCTGCGGGCAACCCCGGCGCCGCCTCGCGTTGCGTGGCGTTCACATCCGGCGGGTGGCGGGCGATCGTTCTGGCGCACCCTTTTCGCATTCGCGTTGTTATTCCATCCGGTCATACTCCAGGTATTCCTGCCGGGTGCGTTTCACCGGAATTCCGCCTGGTTCGCGGCCGGGCCGTCGGAAAGCTCGCGCACCGTTCCGACCGGGCGTTCCGYTGGTCGCCTCTGACGGCGGCACCGACGCGGGCGCCCAATCGGCGGTGTTGATGGTTCGTCTACGGAGCGACGGCCTGGGGGATGGGTGGYGTCGCCGCGTGCGGGCGGGCTGGCGTGCCGCCCACGGGCGCCGTACGGCGGATCCGTAGGCTGGACGGGTGCTTGTCCTGGCGCTTGACACCTCGACCCCGGCGTGTGCGGTCGCGCTGGTCGAACTGGGTGCGCTGCCCGTCGACCCTCGGCGGCAGGCAGACCGGGCGCCACAGGACCAGGCGCCGCAGGACCAGGCCGCGGCGGGCCGGGCACTGTTCGAGTGGCAGGCACTGTTCGAGCGGGCAGTGTGGGACGCCCGCCGCCACGGCGAACTGCTCGCGCCACTGGTCGCCGAGGCGCTGGCCGAGGCCGGCATCCGGCCGCCGGACCTGGCCGCTGTCGTCGTCGGCGCCGGCCCCGGGCCCTTCACCAGCCTGCGGGTCGGCATGGTGACGGGGGCCGCGTTCGGCGCCGCGCTCGGCATCCCGGTGCACGGAGTCTGTTCCCTGGACGGGATCGGCACCGTTACCGAAGGCCCGGTCGGTGTCATCACGGACGCCCGCCGCCGCGAGGTCTTCTGGGCCCGTTACCAGGACGGGACGCGTGTCGGTGAGCCCGGTGTCGGTGCCCCGGCCGCGGTCGTGGCGCAGCTGCGAGCGTCCGGTGCCACGCGGGTGACCGGCCCCGGTGTCGCCCTCTATCCCGAGGTCTTCGCGGAGTTCGGCCACAGCGCGGACAGGGCGGACAGGGCGGACAGGGCGGACGGGGCGGACGGGGCGGACGGGCCGCTCGTGCCTGGTTCGCCGGCGCCGGCGGTCCTCGTGCGCTGCGTGGCGGCGGACATCCTCGGTGGCCGTACACCGGCGCCGCTGGTGCCGCTCTACCTGCGGCGGCCCGATGCCGCGGAACCCCGGCCTCCCAAGACCGTCACCGTGGCGGGCTGACGTGGCCGGTGGTGGTCCGGCCTCGGGGCCGGCGGTGGGTGGCGTCGAGCTGGTTCCCATGCGCTGGTGGCATCTGGGTGGAATCGCGGTGCTGGAGCGGCAGGTCTTCACCCTCGATCCCTGGTCGGCTGAGCTGTTCTGGTCCGAGCTGGCCCAGGGCGACAGCAGGAACTATCTGATCGCCATGTCGGCCGGCTCGATCGTCGGCTACGCCGGGCTGGCGCTGCAGGGGGACGAGTCCTACATCCAGACGATCGGTGTGGTGCCGGCGATGCGGGGCCGTCACGTCGGGTGCCGGCTGATGATCGCGCAGCTGCGGGAGGCACGCCGCCGAGGCGCGCGCAGCTGCGGGCTGGAGGTCCGGACGGACAACCGTCCGGCCCGGGCCCTCTACGCCCGGCTCGGTTTCGTCGACCTCGGCGTCCGCCGTGGGTACTACCAGCCGTCGGGCGGCGACGCCTACGTGATGCGGGCCCGGCCGATCGACACGGTGGGATACGGGTCGATGCTCGACCAGACCGAGGCGGCGATCGACCGGGACGCGAGGGCCGCGTCGTGAGGGCAGTGTCGTGAGGGCCACGTCATGAGAGCGGGACGCGGAGGCAACGTCGTGCGGACGGGACGTGGGGGCGACGTCGTGAAGGTGGCACCGTGACGGAACGCCCACTGGTGCTCGGGATCGAGACATCCTGTGACGAGACCGGCGTCGGCCTGGTCCGCGGTGGCACGCTGATCGCCGACGCGCTCGCGTCGTCCGTCGACGAGCACGCCCGCTATGGCGGTGTCGTCCCCGAGATCGCGGCCCGCGCGCATCTGGAAGCGATGGTCCCCACCATCGAGCGTGCGCTGGACCGTGCGGGCCTGCGGCACCGCGACGTGGACGCAGTGGCGGTGACAGCGGGCCCCGGTCTCGCCGGTGCCCTGCTGGTGGGTGTCGCGGCGGCGAAGGCCTACGCCCTCGCGCTCGGCGTTCCGCTGCACGGCGTTCATCACCTGGCCGCGCACGTCGCCGTGGACACCCTGGAGCACGGGCCGCTGCCGCGCCCCTCGGTGGCGCTGCTGGTCTCCGGGGGGCACAGCTCGCTGCTGCTGGTGCCCGATCTGGCGACCGAGCCGGTGGTCCCGCTGGGGGCCACCGTGGACGACGCCGCGGGCGAGGCCTACGACAAGGTCGCGCGCCTGCTCGGGATGCCCTTCCCGGGCGGTCCGCCGATCGACGCGGCGGCCCGCGACGGGCGGGCGGACATCGCGTTCCCCCGCGCCAAGGCGGGGGACGGAACCTTCGACTTCTCCTTCTCCGGCCTCAAGACCGCGGTGGCCCGCTGGGTGGAGGCACGGCATCGCTCCGGTGAGCCGGTGCCGGTGGCGGACGTTGCCGCCTCCTTCCAGGAGGCGGTCGCGGACGTCCTGACCGCGAAGGCCGTCGCGGCGTGCCGGTCGCAGGGGGTGGACACCCTGGTGATCGGCGGTGGTGTCGCGGCGAACAGCAGACTGCGGGCACTGGCCGCGCTCCGGTGTGAGGCGGCCGGCATCCAGCTGAGGGTGCCGCGGCCGGGGCTGTGCACCGACAACGGAGCCATGGTGGCCGCCCTCGGCTCGCTGCGCGTGGAGGCCGGGGTGGCACCGTCCCCGTGGGACCTGCCCGCGACCTCCACGCTGCCGCTGTAGACCCTCCGTCGCGCGASACCCTCGGGGTCCCGGACCCTCGCTTCCGGTGCCCTCCGCCGCGGCGCCGTCAGGCCGCCGCGCGTTCCCGGACGGACAGCTCCGCAGCCTCGAGGGAGGCCTGGAAGACGTCCTTGAACTGGGCGAGCGCGGGGTTCACCGTCGACAAGGTCATCACGACGGTGATGAACTCGATGTCGTCCGCTCCGAGCACCTCGAAGGCGTGGCGCAGGTAGGGGACCTGGTGGTCCCAGCCCTCCTTGGGTGTGCCGGGGGCGTACGAGCCGCCCTGGGCCGTCACGACCGTGACCTTGCGGCCGGCCAGCACCCCGTCGCCGGCCGCGCCGCCCGCCGTCCGCCCCATGACGATGATCTGGTCCAGCCACGCCTTGATCGTCGATGGGTACGAGTAGTTGTACATCGGCACGCTGATCACGTACTCGTCCGCCTTCTCGACCTCGGCGAGGTACTCCTCGCGGATCCGCACCGCCTCCGCCTGCTCGGAGGTGAACTGCTCGGGGTCGGCGAAGCCGCTCGAGACCAGCGTCCAGCTCAGGTGCGGGGGCGGGGTGGCGGCCAGGTCCCGGTGGGTGACGGTTCCCTGCGAGTTGCGGTCGCGCCAGGCCTCGACGTACGCCGCGGCGATCCCGCGGGAGACCGATCCTTCGGGCRCGAGGCTGGAGTCGACGTGCAGCAGGTGGGACATCGCGGCTCTCCTTGATCCGTGGGCTGACGACTGGGTGGCCCCGCCCACGGTCCGATTTCGTGGTCAGGCAGATAGTCAACCTCGAAGATAATCTGTGTCAACACCTATCTGTGGGGAAGACTTGTTGTGATGATCGGATGCCGAGGTGATCGGGGTACTGTGTGAGCGTGGAGGGATCGTTGGGAGAGATCTCGGCGCTGCCGTCGCGGGCCGCCGCGTCGGTCGACGCGCGCCCGGCTGGTGACGACGACTCCTGTGGGCTCGTTGTGCCTGCCGCCTGCGATCCCGGCTCCGCTCGTGAGCCCGGCTCCGGTTCCGCCTGCGAGCCGGCTGTCGACGCCGCGTGCGCCGCCGCCGGTGCGGATCTCGACCTGCCCGACCGCGTCCGGGCCGACCTGGGCTGGATCGTCGRCCAGATCCACCACGGCTACCTGGTCGCGTCGCTCGCCGCGATGGGTGGGCTTCCGGGCGGGCTGAAGGGCTTCTACGTTCTCGGTGCGGCGGTCGAGGGCGCCGCGCACAACCAGATCGAGGTCGCCCGCCGGTTCAACATCGACCGTACGGTCATGGTCCGGCTCGTCGACGAGATGGAGCAGGCTGGTCTCGTCGAGCGGCGCCCCGCCCCGACCGACCGGCGGGCCCGAATGATCATCGCCACGGAGCGCGGGGTTCGGGCGCACGAGCGGGCGCGGTCCGCGCTGCGGGCCGTCGACGACCATGTGCTGGCACCGCTGCCGCCCACGGAGCGGGAGACCTTCACGGCGCTCGCGCGTGTCGTCTCGGAACATCTGGTCGCGATGGATCCGACAAAGGGTGCCGCGGCGTGCGTGGCCGTCGAGGCGACGCTGAGCCCGGAGGTGCCGCCGGCCGGCGGTCCCGGTCGGCCGGGCGTGGCTCGTGCCGACGCCGGTGCCGGGGATGGCGCCGGTGGTGGTGGCGCGCGGCGCGCCCGGGGCCGTGGGCGCGCCGCGCCGCGCGGCTGATCCCGGCGGCGGTCGCGCTGATGACCACCTGGATGTGGGAGGCCCGGGCGGCACCGGGGCGGGTCGGTGAGCTGGAGCGCTGGGTCCGCTCCGCGGTGGCGGGCCGGGTCGCCGAGATCTACCTCGGGCGAGGCGAGTCGGCGGGCCTGGTTGTGGTCCTCCTGCACATCGGTGGTGGCGTCGAGGAGCCTTCCGGTGCCGCCGGACAGCCGCTGCTGGCGCCGCCTGACGAGCTCACGGCGGGGTCGGCGCACGCCTGGCAGTTCGAGCGAGCCGATGCCGGTCTTGACAGATCCGACCGTCTTGGTTGACGTCCGTGGTGCGGGTGCTAGGTTGRCACTCGGCACTCGCGAGTGCCAGCGACAGGCGCCTGTTCACCCGCGACGGCAGGCCGCCAGGGTCGCTCTCTCATCCAGCGAAGGAAGGGGGAGGTCGATCGTGACGACCACCGCCACCAAGGTTGCAATCAAGCCGCTCGAGGACCGGATCGTGGTCCAGCCCTCGGACGCCGAGACGACCACCGCGTCCGGCATCGTGATTCCGGACACGGCGAAGGAGAAGCCGCAGGAGGGCACCGTCCTCGCCGTCGGCCCGGGTCGTTTCGAGGACGGCAAGCGCGTCCCGCTCGACGTCAAGGTCGGCGACGTCGTGCTTTACAGCAAGTACGGCGGCACCGAGGTCAAGTACGCGGGCGAGGAGTACCTGGTGCTCTCCGCTCGGGACGTTCTCGCGATCATCGAGAAGTAGCCGGACGCCGGCAAGTAGCAGGCGGGGCGTGTCCCACCGGTGGTCCCCGGTCTCCACCGGGTACCACGGCGGGGCGCGCCCTTCCTGTTCCGCCAGGTAGCGGTGTCGGAGGGACACAACAGGTATGCCGAAGATTCTGACGTTCAACGAGGACGCTCGCCGCTCGCTCGAGCGGGGTGTCAACGCCCTCGCTGACGCGGTCAAGGTGACGATCGGCCCCCGCGGTCGCAATGTCGTCATCAGCAAGTCGTACGGCGCGCCGACGATCACCAACGATGGTGTGACGATCGCGCGTGAGGTCGAGCTGGACGACCCCTACCAGAACCTGGGGGCGCAGCTGGCCAAGGAGGTCGCCACCAAGACCAACGACGTGGCCGGAGACGGCACGACGACGGCGACGGTGCTGGCCCAGGAGATGGTCCGCCAGGGCCTCAAGCAGGTGACGGCGGGCGCTTCCCCGCTCTCGCTCAAGGCCGGTATCGAGGCGGCTGTCCAGGCCGTGTCGTCGGCGCTGCTGGAAGYGGCGATCGAGGTCGACAAGAAGGAGACGATCGCCCAGGTCGCGGCCATCTCGGCGCAGGACAGCCAGGTCGGTGAGCTCATCGCCGAAGCGATGGACAAGATCGGCAAGGACGGTGTGATCACCGTCGAGGAGAGCCAGACCATGGGTCTGGACCTCGAGCTCACCGAGGGCATGCAGTTCGACAAGGGCTACATCTCGCCGTACTTCGTGACCGACGCCGAGAGCATGGAGGCCGTCCTCGAGGACGCCTATGTGCTGCTGTACCCCGGCAARATCGGCGCGCTCACCGAGATCCTGCCGATCCTCGAGCAGGTCGTGCAGGAGCGCAAGCCACTGCTGATCGTCGCCGAGGACGTCGAGGGCGAGGCGCTGTCCACTCTCGTGGTCAACGCGGTCCGCAAGACCTTCCAGGTCGTCGCGGTGAAGGCCCCCGGCTTCGGGGACCGCCGCAAGGCGATGCTGCAGGACATCGCGGCCCTCACCGGTGGCCAGGTCGTCGCCGCCGAGGTGGGTCTCAAGCTCGACTCGATCACGCTGGCAGAGCTCGGTCGCGCCCGCCGGATCGTCGTCGACAAGGACGTCACCACCATCGTCGACGGCGGTGGCGAGGCCGGCGCCGTCAGCGAGCGGGTGCGGCAGATCAAGCAGGAGATCGAGCTCTCGGATTCCGACTGGGACCGGGAGAAGCTCCAGGAGCGCCTGGCCAAGCTCGCCGGTGGTGTCGCGGTCATCCGCGTCGGCGCCGCGACCGAGGTCGAGCTCAAGGAGAAGAAGCACCGCCTCGAGGACGCCGTCTCGGCGACCCGGGCCGCGGTCGAGGAAGGCATCGTGGCGGGTGGCGGCAGCGCCCTCGTCCACGCCGCCACGGCCCTCGACGGCGACCTCGGTCGTACCGGTGACGAGCGGTCCGGGGTGCGGATCGTGCGTGCCGCGCTCGACGCACCGCTGACCTGGATCGCGCGCAACGCCGGGCTGGAGGGCGCGGTGATCGTGTCCAAGGTGCGCGAAGGCGTGACCGGCCACGGTTTCAACGCGGCGACCGGCGAGTACGGCGACCTGGTGGCCGCCGGTGTGGTCGACCCGGTGAAGGTCACCCGCTCTGCGGTGGCGAACGCGGCCTCGATCGCCGCGCTGCTGATCACCACCGAGGGTCTGGTGGCGGAGAAGCCGGCGGAGGCCGAGGCCGGCGACGGCCATGGCCACTCGCACGGTGGGCACGGGCACTCCCACTCGCACGGCCCGGGTTTCTGATCCGTCCGGGTAGCCGTGCGGCCGGTCGCGCAGCAGCGCGCCGGCCGCACGGGGCATCACGGTGACGTGGGCACGGACGAGGCCCGGTCGGTACCAGTCAGACTGGTACCGACCGGGCCTCGTCCGTTTTTCCGCCCGGCGCCGGTGCGCCGTCCGCCGGTACCGATGCCGGTGGCCTGCTGCTGTCTGGAAGGGGCGGGGCGCCACCCGAGGTCGCGCACCTGACAGCTGATCGCGGGCCGCTCACCCGTCGCGGGTGGTCGCCGGGGTTGGGGCGACATGTCCCCGCAAGGAGCACCGAACCGGCCGGCTCGCTGCCACGCGCGCCGCGCGATCTTCGTGGGTCGTCGGTGCCGATGATCCAGAAACGCGAGATCCCCGGGTCCGTCCCGTTCGACGGGGATGGACCCGGGGATCTCGTCATCCGACGGCCCGGTCTAGCAGGCCGGGGCGAGACCTGGCCTCGCCGGCGCATGACGGGCAGCACCCCGGCGGGTGCGTCCGGTCAGGACCGCCTCCCGTTCGGACTCACTCATCCCGCCCCATACTCCGTAGGGCTCCCGGGCGGCTAGGGCATGTTCCCCGCAGGCCCGGACAACCGGACAACGCGCGCAGATGGCCTTCGCTGCGGCTTCCCTGGCGGCACGGGCCGGGCCGCGCTCCCCCTCCGGATGGAAGAAGAGCTCGGTGCTCTCGCCTCGGCAGGCACCGTGGAGCTGCCACTCCCACTTCTCCGCGCCGGGGCCTGGAAGTCGTCGGACGTCGGTCATAGGCCTGACCCCCCTTTCGACCTGAGCGGCTGGCGCCGCGACTACCCGGTCACCGTAGCCGCCCGCCATCGACTGGAGATCTTGGAATTTCACCCGGTCGACCGGCGCCGTCTTCCTGCTGGCGGACCACGCTCCCGACGCAGATCAGGCCGGGAGCGGGCGGGACGGCGCGACCAGCGACAACCGTGGACGTCCGACCACGCCGGGTACCGACACCGCGCAGGTCGCCGCCAACCAGTCGACAGGTGGCGGATGCGCGCGCCGCCGGCAGTTGACGCCTACCCGTCGCCAGGGTCGTAACACGAATCAGCATCCGAATTCCCGGCGCAGGCGAAGATGATCACCGATCGTGGGCTGGGGCCGCGATCCGGCGCCCGCGCAGCGGCACGGCACGGCACGGCACGGCGGGGCACGGTGCGGCGGGGCACGGTGCGGGAACAGGCACAAGAAAAATGGGCACGCGCAGCGTTGCGCGTGCCCGGAATCAGTGACCTTCGAACGGCGGCCGGGTGGACCGGTCGGCCGGGGCGGGGGCGGCGGTGGGCCGCCCGGGGGTCAGCGGGTGTCCGCCTCGGAGGCCGCCGACGCCTCATACGCGCCGTCGGCGAAGCCGCGCGCATAGTCCCAGCTCACGTAGCAGGCCGGGTCCGGGGCGTAGGCGGGCTCATGCACCCGGGTGCGCCCCTCGTCGAGGAGGTGGCGCAGATTCCCGGCCAGCAGGTCCCAGTCGAAGTAGTGCGGCTCGGCGCACCCCTCGCAGTCGACCACCAGGCCCCGGTAGCCACGTGGTTCGAGCAGCGTCCGGAAGACGTCGAGGTCGCCCAGCTCGGCGAGGATCTCTTCCCGCTCCCGGAGGGACAGCGGTTCGAGCAGGTCCAGATCCTCGGCGGAATCGAGCTGCGCGAGCTCGGCCGCCGGGTCCTCGGGGTCGCCCGCGAAGGGGTCGAGGGGCTCGTTGCTCACGAGGAACACGCTACGCTTGTAGCCACAGCTTAGTGGTCCCGATACCGAGTCCGGCACTGACGTGCGGGGCATTCGTTCCAGATGCCCGAATCTGTCCCGACCTGGATGGCTTCCCGTGGTGCCTGCGCTGCTCTCGGGATGTGTCGTGGGGATCCCCGAGCTCCTGGTCCGTGCCCGGTCTGCCTGTTGTCGGCATCCCTTTCGCCCGATTCCGGGGACAGGTCCGCGCTCTTTGTGCTAGCGAGCCAGTATTCCGCTTTGGTCGCGGCGCGGCCGGGCCGGCTGAGTACGGAGCAGGGTGCGATCCGCGGCCGGGAGGCTCGTCCGTGGCCTGTGTGGTGCTCTCGGTCACGCGGGGGCGTTCGGGGCCGATGCCGGGCCTCTACGATGGGGATATCACCGTCGCCCGACCGGCGGGCCGCGCACGAAGCCGCATGCGCGACAGGTCCTCCCCGACCTGCGTCTGCTGCTCCTGACCTGCGTCTGCCCCTGACATGTCCACCGAGTGTGGGCCGGCTCGCCCGGTAGCCGGGTGCGGGATCCCCCACGCGCCGCGGGGTAGCCACCGCAGGCGCGGGGCCGACGCGAACGGAAAGGTGCCATGGACGGTTCCGCCGCCACTCCGACGACCTCGACCACGCGTGCGGCCGGAGAACCCCGCATCGACCCGGCACCCGGCCCGGCGGCGGACGTCCGGTCCGCGCCCGGGGCTGAGGGGGCAGCCCTTCCCCCGAAGCTGGCGATGCTCGGCCTCACCTACGACGATGTGCTCCTCCTGCCGGCCGCGTCCGAGGTGGTTCCGTCATCGGTGGACACGTCCACCCGGCTGTCCCGCAACATCTCCCTGGCCGTGCCACTGGTCTCCTCCGCGATGGACACGGTGACCGAGGCGCGGATGGCGATCGCGATGGCGCGCCAGGGCGGCGTCGGCGTCCTGCACCGCAACCTGTCGGTCGACGAGCAGGCGCAGCAGGTCGACATGGTGAAGCGGTCCGAGTCGGGCATGATCACCGCGCCGATCACCTGCGGGCCGGACGCGACGATCGAGGACGCGAACGTCCTGATGGCGCGGTACCGCATCTCAGGCGTCCCGGTGACCCAGCCGGACGGTCTGCTCCTTGGCATCGTGACCAACCGCGACATCCGCTTCGAGCGCGACTACACCCGCCGGGTCCGCGACGTGATGACCCCGATGCCGCTGGTCACCGCCCCGGTGGGCGTGTCGGCGGACGACGCCCTGGGTCTGCTGCAACGCCACAAGGTGGAGAAGCTGCCCATCGTCGACGACGCCGGCCGCCTGCGCGGGCTGATCACGGTGAAGGACTTCACCAAGCGCGAGCAGTACCCGCACGCCACGAAGGACGCCGACGGGCGCCTCGTGGTGGGAGCCGCCATCGGCGTCGGTGAGGACGCCCTCAAACGTGCCCAGGTCCTCGTCGCGGCCGGGGTCGACTTCCTCGTCGTCGACACGGCGCACGGCCACCACCGCGCCGTGCCGGACATGATCGCCCGACTCAAGGCCGAGATGCCCACCGGCGCCAACGGCCGGCCGCTGGACATCATCGGCGGCAACGTGGCCACCGCCGCCGGCGCTGCCGCTCTCGTCGCCGCCGGCGCCGACGCGGTCAAGGTGGGGGTCGGGCCAGGCTCCATCTGCACCACCCGGGTCGTCTCCGGTGTCGGGGTCCCGCAGGTCACGGCGATCTACGAGGCGGCCCGCGCGGCGCGGGCGGCTGGCGTTCCGGTCATCGGCGACGGCGGCCTGCAGTACTCCGGCGACATCGCGAAGGCGATCGCGGTCGGGGCCGACACGGTGATGCTCGGCAGTCTGCTCGCCGGCGTCGACGAGAGCCCGGGCGAGCTCATCTTCATCAACGGCAAGCAGTACAAGTCCTACCGCGGGATGGGTTCACTCGGCGCCATGCGCAGCCGTGGGGGCAACCGGTCCTACTCGAAGGACCGTTACTTCCAGGACGACGTCCTGTCGGATGACAAGCTCGTCCCGGAGGGCGTCGAGGGCCAGGTGCCCTACCGGGGCTCGCTCGCGGGCATGGCCCACCAACTCATCGGCGGCCTGCGGGCGGCCATGGGGTACACCGGCTCGGCGACGATCCACGACCTGCAGGAGTACAGCCAGCTGGTGCGGATCACCTCCGCGGGCCTCACCGAGAGCCACGCGCACGACGTCCAGATGACCGTCGAGGCGCCGAACTACACCCGGTGAGCCCGGCTGCCTCTCGTCACGGCCTGCCGCCGGCCGGACGGGCAGGATGGTCGGCGGAACTAGCCAAGGTTGACCAGGAGGCCGGACACGGTGGCTGACGTCGAGATCGGTATTGGGAAGAGCGCGCGGCTGGCCTATGGCCTGGACGCCGTGGGCATCGTCCCCTCGCGGCGTACCCGCGACCCAGCCGACGTGTCGCTCGGGTGGGAGATCGACGCCTACCGTTTCGACCTGCCGATCGTCGCCGCGGCGGCCGACGCGGTGACCTCGCCGGCGTCGGCGATCGCGCTCGGGCGGCTGGGCGGGCTCGGTGTCCTGCACCTGGAAGGGCTGTGGACCCGGCACGAGGAGCCCGAGCCACTGCTGGCGGAGGTGGCGGCGCTCGGCGCCGAGGCCGGCGCACTCGCGGCGGCCGGGCGGCTGCGCGAGCTGTACACCGCTCCGGTGCAGCCGGACCTGATCGGCGCCCGGCTGCTCGAGATGCGGGAGGCGGGCATCGTCACCGCCGCCGCGCTGCGACCGCAGAAGGTCCGGTCGCTGTGTCCGTACGTCGTCGCGGCCGGCGTCGACCTCCTGGTCATCCATGGCACGGCGGTGTCGGCGGAGCACCAGTCCCGGCGGACCGAGCCGCTCAATCTCAAGCAGTTCATAGGACAGCTCGACATTCCGGTCATCGTCGGTGGCTGTGCCTCCTTCTCCACCGCACTGCACCTGATGCGGACGGGGGCTGCCGGGGTGATCGTCGGCGTCGGCGGCGGGCTGGGCGACGACACGGCCGCAACCCTCGGAATCGGTGTGCCGCTGGCGACAGCCATCGCCGACGCCGCAGGCGCGCGAATGCGCTACCTCGACGAGTCCGGTGGCCGCTACGTGCACGTCATCGCGCATGGCGACCTGCGCAGCGGGGGGGACGTGGCGAAGGCCGTGGCGTGCGGTGCCGACGCGGTGATGGTGGATTCGCTGCTGGCGCAGGCAGTGGACGCCCCGGGCCAGGGCGCTGTCTGGTCGATGGAGATGCTCCACTCCGATCTGCCGCGCGGGCGGTGGGCACAGCTGCCGGCATCCCGCTCCGTGGCGGAGATCCTCACCGGAGCCGGGGGGAACGCCGTGGACGGTGTGGCGAACATCGCCGGAGCGCTGCGCACGGCCATGGCCACTACGGGCTACGCGACGTTGAAGGAGTTCCAGAAGGCCGAGATCATGGTCGCCGCCGGCGGCTGACGGGGCGGTGCCTGACCGGCCCGCGGCATGCGGATGCCATGCGGCCGACCCGGGCGCCGTGGGTGCCGATCCGTCGTGGCACTCTGGGAGCCGTCCGTCTCCGGAGTGAAGGACGGCTGATGCGCCTCGACGAGAACGGCCGCTGGGTCAGCGACGACGGCGCCTACGTCTGGGACGAACCCGCCCAGACCTGGCGGCTCGCGAACGTCGCGTCGCGTTCCGACCTGCCCATGGCGGGCTCTGCTGCCACGGGCGCCGCCGCGGCGGTCTCCGCCGGGCCGGCACGCCCGGGCCAGGGGAGTGGGGCGGAGAGCCCCCGGCGCGGCGGCTACTGGGTGGGTGCCCCGGCCTCGACCGGCGAGAACACGACGGATTTCCGTGTCGGCGCGCCGGACGCGGCCTCGCCCGGCGAGGCCGCCCGCCAGGCCGGTGGCGGCTGGACGCCGCCAGACGGTGGCCCTGGTGGCCCCGCCCCGACCGGCCCGATCTTCACCGGTGAGGCCTACACCGGGCCCACGCCCACGGCGGGAACCTTCGTCGGCTACCAGACCGGCCCGCAGGCGACCCGGCCGGGCCCGGCCCGTACCGGGCCGGGAGCAGTAGACCTGGCCGGCACCGGCCCGTTCGACCACGCCACACCGGCTGGCCGCGGCGTCGACCGTGCCGGCCCCACCGCCGATCCGCTGGGTGTCGATCCGTTCGGGAGCGGTGCCCATCCTGTGGTCTCCGTCCCGAAGAACTGGGCACCGGGCACCGCCGACCACCCCGGGACCACCGACCTGGGGACCAGGAATCCGGAGCACACGGATCCGCTCGCCCCCCGCGTGCTGGGAGGTCCCGCCGCTCCCGCGCTCCAGAAAGATCCGCAGAGCGGATCCGAGCTGCCTGAGCACACCGAGGGCATTCCTCGGCGGACAGTCCAGCCCCGGCAGCCGTCCGTTGGGCGTCCCGTCTTCGGGGCCGAGGACTCGCCCGGCGGTGCCGGGTCGCGCGCGGGATCCGGGCCGCAGGCCGCCCTGGGCGCGGACGCGGATCTGGGCGACGCCGACCAGGACGAGGACGAGGACGAGGACGCCTGGTACAACGCTCCGGCATCCTCGCGCCGCCCGCCGGTGCGGCGGGCGCGCGCGCAGCGCCAGCCGGGAATGTTGGAGGACCCGTCCGCGGGCTGGGAGGACGACCCCGGCGGCCCCGGCTCTGCTGACGGCGGCGGCGATGCCGGGGTCGCGGCGGACCGTGGTGGGCTGCCGGGCCGGCTCGCCGCAATGCTGCGCCGGCCGGCGGTGGCCGCTGTCGCGGTGGCGGTCGCGCTCGTGGCCGCACTCGGAGTGGCCGGTTTCATCGTCCTGGGCGGCGACGACGCGCCCGCGGTGACCGGCCCGGTGGCTGCCGAGGGCCAGTACGACCCGAAGCTCCGCCAGACCTACATCAACGAATGCCTCAACGTCAGCG
Organism: Parafrankia colletiae; assembly: GCF_001854655.1. Lineage (GTDB taxonomy): Bacteria > Actinomycetota > Actinomycetes > Frankiales > Frankiaceae > Parafrankia > Parafrankia colletiae. The sequence continues at coordinate 362,401 of NZ_MBLM01000108.1, forward strand.
ACGGCAACGAGCGCTTCTGCACCTGCACCCTGACAAAACTGGAGGGCCAGTACACCCAGGACCAGTACCTGGCCCTCAATCGGGACGTCAGTTCCGACAGCTCCCAGCGCATCGTGCGCGAGATCTACACGGCCTGCCGCAATCTCCGATGAGAGCGTCCGTGTACAGTGTGATGATCCCGTTTGCGACCGATTCGCGTTCGTCTCGGTCGATTCCGCGGTCCGTTTCGGGCGTGCGGGACGGTCGTGGCCACATTCGCGGTCGCAGTCATGGCCTCGTCGGCGAGGGCGGTCGATGAGCGGAGTCGACGAGGCTGCGACAGCGCGATGCGGGTCTGGTGCCGGGCGACGCGGGCCCAACCATCGCGGTGGCAGGCGGGTGATTGATCCGTGACAACAGACAGCACGGACCGACCCTCCGGCGGCCGTCGCGACGATGACTTCTTCGCCGTCGAGCGGGTCGGTGAACCCGAGGAGGCGGCTCCGGCCTACCGCCCGGCACCGACGTCCGGCGGCGGGTGGGACACGACCCCGTGGCCGTCCTCCGGTCCTGATGTCGGCGGCGGCGCCGGTTCGGCAGGCGGCCCCGTGATCGTCGGTGGCAGCCCCGTGGTCAGTGGTGGCGGTCCGGTCGTCAGCGGTGGTCCGGTCGTGGGCGGGGCTGGTGGTGTCGTCGTCGGTGGCGCGCCGAGCAGCGACCCGTTCGACGTCAGTTCGACGTGGAGCGGCCCGTCGCCGCTGGCTGCTGGTCCGGCGGTCGAGGTCGAGACGTCCCGTGGTGTTCCTGACGGCCGTGGCGCGACCCCCGCTCCGTCCAACGCGGTTCCGCTGCCGCCAGGCCTGCCGGCCGTTGCGAGGCCTGAGCCCGGGGCACCGGTCACCGATGTGTTCGGCTCACCTCCCGGCTATGGCGCGGCGCAGCGGGGCTACGTGGAGTCCACGCCCCCGCCGCGTTATCCGACCGAGCGTTCACCCCTTCTGCCGGACCACCCGGTCACTCCCGCCGGCCCGACCGGTCCTGTCGGTCCGGCCACCGGATCGGTGCGTATCGGAGGCGAGCAGAGCGGCTATCCGGGCTACGGCGCGGCCGTTCCGCAGCCGCAGCAGCCGCCACAGCCACAGCCGCCACAACGGCAGCCGCATTCCGATACGGACCGGCCGCGCAGCGGTGGCCCGCTTCGCCCGGATCAGACCGGCGGATTCCCCCGGCCCTACCAGACCGGCGGGTTCCGCCGACCGGCGGCCGGGTACTCCGGTCAGCCCGAAGGAACCGGGCCCGGGGCGGCCGTCGACCCGTGGAACGGCGCAGGTTCGGGCACCGGGCAGCAGATGGGCGCCTCGCTACCGCCCCGGCAGGGTCCGCCGACCGGCGGGCTGCCGCGGGTCGCGCGACCGCCGCAGGACGGATACCCGACCCGCTCCGATCCGCCGCCCGGCCATGGCCCGGCCAGCGGCTCCGGCTCCTATGTTCTGGGCGGAACTGGTCTGGGTGGAACGGACACCGGTGGATACCGCATCGGCGGCCCGGGTGGGTACGGCGTCGAGTCCGGGCCTGCCCACGGATCATCCGCCCCGCCGCCCGGTGGACCCCTGCGCCCCGCCGGCGCCCTGCCACCCGGCGCGCCGTCGCCGGCGAGCCTGCCACCGGGGAATCCTCCGCCAGCGAGTCCGTACCCGCTCGGCGGCCCGGCGGTCACCGGCGGAATGCCCATCGGGGGCGGGTCCGGGTCACGGGCCGGCACGGCAGGCACGACCGGCGCCGCCGGAGGAGCCCACAGTGGTACGGGCCCGGCACCGGCGCGCACGCGGGCCTCGCTTCCCTCCGGTTCCTGGTCCACCCCGTCGTCACCAGGACTGCCGATGGCGGATCGGGCTGGTGAGCCACGTGGCGGTGAGGCGTCGGGCCCATGGCGCGTCCCGGGCCGCGACGTGCCGCAGGACTACCTGCCCGCGCGGCGCCGCGGTGCCGAGCCACTGCCGCCTGGCATGGATCCGCTGTCCGGCCCGCTGCCGAACGGGGTGCCGGCCCGGGTGGACGGGCCAGGCTCGGGCCGGCCGGGTCCAGGGGGTCCGGGCGCTGGACCCGGCGCCCTGTCGGGGCCGTCCGGGCCTTGGCGCGCGCTGCCGGCCGGCACGCCGGTCGAGGACACGATGCTCACCGCGCGGCCGTCCTTCCGTCCGGGCGCGGACGTCCCGGCGCTGCCCCCGGGCCGTTCCGGTGGGCCGGGCACCGGCGGTGCCGTCGGGGCCACGGGGCCGGGAACGGCCCCGCCGAGTGCCGGGGCCGGTACGGGTCCCCAGGGTGCCGCGAGCCCGGCTGTCACCACGACCGGTCCGGGCCGCGGGAGGCGTCCTGAGAGCGCGGTCGAGATGACGTCGCTGGTGACCCGCCGGGGCCGCGGGCGAAGCGGGGCCGACCGGGACGAGGACCCGGGCTGGCAGCCGTCCCGCTCGGTGCGCCGCACCGGGCAGCGAGGGGTGCCGGCCGACCGTCGGCGCACCCCGAACCCGGTGACCGACACGGACAGTCTGCAGGCCGTCTCGACACCGGCGCCGCGGCGCGGGTCGTCCCGGCCGGGCGAGGCACGGGACGACACCGGCCTGGACGAGACGGGGACCGCGGGGCGCACCCGCACACCGCGCCGGGACCGGTCCGCCGCCGGCGCGCTGGACGTCGAGGACCTGCGCCCGGAGAACCGCCGGTCGGCGGCGCGCGGTGCGGGCCGTGCGGGGCGCCGTGGCCGGGACACGGGTGCCACCGACGTGGCAGGTCTGGACCGTGCGGACGGGGCGGACGGGCTCGACGGGCCTGACAACCGCGGTACCGGCAGCCGTGGGACGGGTAGTCGTGGCACCGGCAGCCGTGGGTCCGCCGCGCGCGGCGCTGGTGGCCGCGGCGACGGCGGCCGTGGTGACGGTGGCCGCGGCGGCGGCGGGACCGGTCCGCGCGGCGGTGCCGCGGCGGAGCGCCGTGGGACCCGAGCGGTCGGTGTGCTCGAACCCGCGGATCTTCACGACGAGCCGGACGAGAACTCCGCGTCGCCGGAGGCCGACCGGTTCGCCTGGCTCAAGCATGGCTGGATCGGCCCGCTGGCGATCGCCCTGGTGGTGTCGCTGCTCGTGGTCGGGCTGTACACGGTGCTGATGGGCGGGGACAGCGGCGAGGAGTCATCGCCGGAGCCGACGGYGCCGCAGGCCAGCCAGGTCGCCCAGGAGCCGACCACACAGGAGGCGCTGCAGGGCAGGGCCCTGGTCAACGGGACCTGGCGCTGCCGCCTGATGGTTGATGTGAACTCCGCCGGCGAGCCGTTGTCGGACGTGTTCGTCGTCGAGCCGACGGGGYTGACGTACCGGTGGAACAACACCCCGGGGGAGTACAGGATGGCTCCCTCGCAGGGCGATAATCCGGACACCACGGTCGCCGCCGTTCAGTTCACCAGCGGCCCGCTCGCGGGAGTGTCCGGGGACAGCCTCGTTTCCCCCGGTCGCGGAGCGGGCGGCAGGGCGGAGGGAACCCTCTTCCTCCGTGCGGCGCAGAACCAGCCGGACCGGGCCTGCTACGCGAACTGATCCGCCTCCGTACTCCTCCGCCACGCGGGGCAGGGTTCTCCCTCACGAAGTGCGCTCTTTGTGGAATGCGGGTGCAGTGATGAGACCCCGGAGGTGAGTGCCGGATGCGATCGCCGTCAGCGCCGCGGATCGACCTCGCTGCGCTGCGTGAGGGCTTACCGGAGAAGCCCGACAAATGGGATCGGCACGCTATCTGATGTTCCTGGCGACCCGCCGGTCCGCGGACCCGGTGAATTGCATATTCCAGTCATGGGGCAGGATCGTGTGTCATGTTCTGGTCTGACCGTGTTGCTGGTACCAGGCGGCGGCACGCCGCTCAGGAAATCTTGAACCACGGAGGTTCTGGCCTCCCTGATCCCGGCGGAGCGGACCTGGTCACGGCGCCGGAGAGCCCGGCCGGCCCCCGCGTCGAGATGCGTCCGGAGGGCTGGCGGCTGGTCGATCGCCGGGGCCTTCTCAAGGCGGCGGGAATGGCCGCGGCCGCGGTTCCGTCGGCTGCCCTGCTGGCCGCCTGCGGCGGTGGTTCGAGCGGCAGCGGCAGTCGTGCGGTACGTATCGGCATGGTCAGCCCGCAGACCGGCGCACTGCGGAACTTCGCCGACGTCGACAATCATGTTGTCGAGCGGATGCGGAACCAGTTCAAGGACGGCATCCGGGTCGGCAGGAACACGCTGCCGGTGGAGATCTTCGTCCGGGACGGGCAGTCCGACCGCAACAGGGCCGCCTCCGCCGCCGCCGACCTCATCTTCACCGACCGCGTCGACGTCGTCCTGGTCGGTGGCACCGCGGACAACGTGAACCCGGTGTCCGACATCTGCGAGGCACAGGGAGTTCCCTGTATCTCGTCCGCGGTGCCGTGGGAGGCCTGGTTCTATGCTCGCGGCGGTGATCCGCAGCGGCCGTTCGTCTGGACCTACCACCTCAACTGGGGCATGGCCGATCTGCGGGCGGCCTACCGGGGCATGTGGAGCCCGCTGGAGGTCCCCCGCAGCGTGGCGCTGCTGCTACCGCGGGACCAGGAGGGCGACGCGTTCGCCAATGTCGACTACGGTCTGCCCAAACTGGGCGAGGAAGGCTTCCAGATCGTCGGGCGGCCGGAGGATTACCGCTACAACGTGGACGCCCGCTCCTACTCGTCGATAGTGCGGAACATCGTCGAGAACGAGGTATCCATTATCGCCGGCGTGCCCAATGTGACGGACTTCTCCGCGTTCTGGCGTGAGCTGAACGAGCAGAACTATCGGCCGCACATCGTGTGCCTGTCGCGGGCGCTTCTCTTCCGCGACGACCTGCAGGCCTTCGGTACCGCTGCGAAGGGATTCTCGACCGAGGTGGGCTGGTCCCCGCGGCACCAGTTCCGCAGCTATCTCACCCAGCGTACGGCGGAGGAGATCGCGGCCGAGTACAACGACGACAAAGGGCGGCCCTGGTCCCCGATCCTGGGGTTCACCCACGCGATGTTCGAGGTGCTCGCGCAGGCACTCGTCACCGTCGAATCCATCGACGAGCCGCAGGGGATCGCCGATGCGATCTCCAGGCTGCAGCAGGCCCGCACTGTTGTCGGCCCCGTCACCTTCGGGGACCAGGCGAAACAGCTGCCGAAGAACGTCGCGAGTGTCCCGCTGGCCGGCGGGGTGTGGACGCAGCAGAACAACGAGTTCGGCCTGCACGTCGTCAGCGCCACCACCCCCGGGCTCAACGTCGCCGTCGAGCCTGACCAGAGGATGATCGACCTGAGGTCCCAGGAGGGCAACTGACGTTCGGGGACAGCCGGTCCCGGTGACGCAGACGGCGTGGGGGGTGCATCCCGTTTCGGGAGGCACCCCCCACGCCGTTGTCACAGCCATCGTGCGGGCCGCGGGGTGGTCGACCCCGCTGCCTCGGGTCAGGTACGCGCCGCCGCGCGCGTCATCGTGTGCTCGACCACCGCGATCAGGGCGGTCTTGGTGGAGTCGCGGTTGCGGGCGTCACAGGTGATGATCGGGACGGCCTGGTTGATCTGCAGCGCCTCCCGAACATCCTCGATGGAGTGTCGCAGGATGCCGTCGAAGCAGTTCACCCCGACGACGAACGGCAGCTGGCGCTGCTCGAAGTAGTCGACGGCGGCGAAGCAGTCGGCGAGGCGCCGGGTGTCGGCCAGCACGATCGCGCCGATGGCGCCGCGCACGATGTCGTCCCACATGAACCAGAACCGGTACTGCCCGGGTGTCCCGAACAGGTAGAGGATCAGGTCCTCGTCGAGGGAGACACGGCCGAAGTCCATCGCCACGGTCGTGGTGGTCTTGTCCACGAGGTGTGTGAGGTCGTCGACGTGCGCGCCGGCCTCGGTCATGACGGCCTCGGTGCGCAGCGGGACGATCTCGGACACGGAGCCCACGAACGTCGTCTTGCCGGCGCCGAACCCACCCGCCACCHCGATCTTGACCGAGGTCGTGGCGACGGCGGAGTTGACCCGTCGGTGGTCAGAGCTTTCGAAGGCCACTGAGAACCCTTTCGAGCAACGCGAGATCCGGCGCCTCATCGCGGTCCGGCTGCTGGTGGACGCGGACGAAGCCTTCGTCCGCCATATCGCCTACCAGGACGCGGGCGACCCCGAGGGGCACCCTCAGACCGGCTGCGATCTCAGCGATTGACCGCACCTGCCGGCACATCGCGGCGATGGTCTGCTGCTCCAGGTTGAGGCTTAGTGCCCGCTCCTCACCGAGCGGGGTCGTGAAGACGAGTGCCTCGATGGCGAGCTCGTAGCGTGACCGAGTTCGCCCGCCGGTCATCGCGTAGGGACGGACGACCGGTCCGGGCGCGTTCTCGGGATCGATGCTCACCCTGACTCCCTGGACTTACCGTTCACCGCGGAAGCGTCCCTTGCAGCTCGGCCCGCAGGGCCGGCGTGAGGACGTCCTTGGCGCGGCTGACGAGCAACGCCATCTCGTAGCCGACCAGCCCGATGTCGCAGGACGGTGCGGCGAGGACGGCCATGCTGGCCCCGTCGCTGATGGCCATGATGAACAGGAAGCCCAGTTCCATCTCGACGACGGTCTGCGTCACCGCACCGGCCTCGAAGACCCGGGCGGCGCCGCCGGTGAGGCTCACCAGCCCCGACGCCACCGCGGCGAGCTGGTCGGCCCGGTCCCGGGGGAAACCGTCCGAGACGGCCAGCAGCAGTCCGTCGGCGGAAACCACCACGGTGTGGGCGACGCCCGGAACCCGGTCAACAAAGTTGTTGATCAACCAGTTGAGGTTCTGGGCCTCGGAACTCACGGGTGTCACCGTTCCTCCTGCGCGTCACGTCGGGGATTCCTCGTGGTGTCAACTCCGACATCACGTCCCTGCCGCACGCCCTGGTAGAAGCTGGCGAGCCGGCCACCGACGGCCTGTGGGGAGCGTGTCGCCGCCGGCTCGGGGGGACGCCGGCTGGGCGCTGGTTCGGCGCTGCCGGGCACGAGATGGGTCATGGGAACTCGAACCGGAAGCCCGGACCGGGTGGTGCCGCCGGCACTGGGCTGGCGGAGCTGCTCCGCAGCCTTCCAGCCCTCGTCGCCCGCGGACGACCAGGATCCGTCCGGTGCCTGTCCGGCGGGGGCCATGGGCTGCGGACCGGTCTGCGGCATCTGGCGGGGAGCCTGAGCCGCGGCGGCAGGGACCTGCACGCCGGGGCCAGGGCGGCGGATCCCCCGGCCGGGGGAGTCCAGTGCCGGCTCGCCGCGGAGCGGTGACCGCGGTGCACCCGGCGGCTGGATGCCGGTGCCCGGTCGGGCGGGAGCCTGTGGCTGGGCCCGCCGGGGGAGCGGTGTGGCCTGGACGGGCGGGCCCGCCGGGGCCTGCCCGCGGGCCGGCGCGGGGCGGGCCGGCGCGGGCCGGCCGTTCACCACGCCGTTGCCGGCGCCGTTCGCGGGTGGCGGGGTCTTGCGCTGGAACCAGGCCGACACCGAGTCGAAGATCGGCGTGGTGAAGGTGTCGTCGTCCTCCAGCTCGTCCGTCGCCGTCTCGCCGGTGTCCTCGGCGCGCCCGAACGTGGAGCTCTGGTTCGGGCCGGTCTCGCCCGGGCCGATCTCCCGGTTCCCGCGGAAAGCCGCAGCCAGGCCCGGGCCGGTGCGCGGGAACGGGTCACCCGTGTCGGGTGCGGGCCGCCCGGCACCGCGGTTGAACACCCCGCCCGGGCGCGACAGCGCGTCGGTGTCGGGCTCGCTGTAGACCTGGTTCGGCCCCGAGGGCGGCCCGATCTGCAGCGGGCCGGACAGGTCGTCCCCACCGCGGACGTCCGCGAGCGGGTAGCCGTTGGAGTCGGTGAGCCCTCGCCCGGCGTCCGGGACCCGGTTCGGGCCGGACCGGTCCAGGCGCCCGGGGAGCTCCAACGGGCCGGTGTGCTCCCGGGGACCGGTGAGCTCCTGCGGGCCGGTGTACCCACGCGGCCCGGTGTGCTGCTGCGGCCCGGTCTCCGCCCGCCGCCCGCCGGTCTCCAGCGGGTAGGTGTAGGGGTGCTCGCCGGTGTGCGGCTCCTCGGTGTAACCGCCCTGGTCGTAGCCGCCCTGGTCGTAGCCGGTACCGCCCCGGTGGGGCAGAGAGCCGGAGTCGAAGGCCTCGAGCGGGTACTCGGCGGAATCCTCGTCGCCGGTCCGCCCCTGGTCGGGGAAGCCGGCAGGCGGGCCGGCGTCGAACCGGTCGGGCCCGGTGGAGCCGGGCCCGCTGCCGGTGTCCCGGGCGAACTGGCCGTTGTGCCCGGCCCGGTCGTCCCGTTCGCCCCAGCCGCCCCGCTCACCGCGGCCACCCGGTTCGGCGGAGTCGGGCCGCGGCGGGCGGGGCCCGCCGAACAGCGATGCTCCGCCGGGGCTGGTGAAGCCACCGCCCGGTGCCTGTCCGAACCCGGCACCGTTGCCGCCGGGGGCGACGGACGAGCCACCTGCGGCCGAGGCGGTCGCCGGGTCGACGATCGGGTTGAAGTTCGTGGTCTGCAGGCCCGACCCGATGCCGTTGCGCTCGGGCGCGGGCGGAAGCGCGGGCGGACCAGCCGGGCCGCGGCCGCCGGCCGAACCGGCGTCCCGCCCGTTCGCGGGGGCGATCGCTGCCGGGCGCGGTCCGCTCGGCAGTGCACCGCTGTCGCCGGTGACCAGCTTGGCGGGCAGGCGGACGACGGCGGTGATACCGCCGGAGGCGGATTCGCGCAGCTGGACCCGGATGCCGTGGCGGCCGGCCAGCCGGCCGACAGCGAACAGACCCATCGTCCGCGAGACGGAGACGTCGACGACCGGCGGGTTCGCGAGYCGCTCGTTGACCCGTTCGAGCTCCTTGGCGGGCATGCCGATGCCCTGGTCCTCGATCTCGATCATCGCGCCGGCGCCGGGGCCCAGCGAGTGGCTGGACACCGCGACGTCGGTGACGGGCGGCGAGTAGGAGGTGGCGTTCTCCAGCAGCTCGGCGATCAGATGGACCACGTCGCTGACACCGCTGCCGGCGATGGAGACCGGCGCGGCGCCGGTCTGCTTCACCCGGGTGTACTGCTCCACCTCGGAGATGGCGGCGAGGACGACCTCGTTGACCGGCACCGGGTGCGTCCACCGGCGTGCGGTGTCCGTCCCGGCGAGAACCAGCAGGGACTCGTTGTTCCGCCGCATACGGGTGGCGAGGTGGTCGAGCTTGAAGAGGTTGGCGAGCTGGTCCGGGTCCTGCTCGCGGTTCTCCAGGTCGTCGATCAGGCGAAGCTGGCGCTCGACGAGGCCCTGGCTTCGCCGGGAGAGGTTCACGAACATCGCGTTGACGTTGTTCCGCAGGACGGCCTGCTCGGAGGCGAGCCGGACCGCCTCGCGGTGGACCGCGTCGAACGCCCGCGCGACTTCACCGATCTCCTCGTCGGAGTCGATACCGATCGGCTCGATCTCGTCGTTGAGGGTCTGGTCGCTGGAGTCCCGCAACCGGCGGACGGCCTCGGGCAGTCGGCGCCCGGCGACGTCGAGGGCGGCGGTCCGCAGCGAGAGCAGGGGCCGGACGAGTGACCGGGCGACAACCACGGCGGCGAGCAGCGCACTGGCGAGAATGAAGACGATCAGCAGACCGGAGAGCAGTGCCCCGCGCTGAATTCCGCCGCGCAGCTCGTCGACCCGGTCGTCGGCGTCGTTGACCAGACCGGCGCTGACCTCGTTGCTGCGGTCGAGGGTCTCCTTGGTCACGCGCGCCCACTTGTCGGACGCGGGCGCCGCCGGTGTCGTCAGCGGCACGTCCGTGGGAGCGTCGAGAATCTGTTCCGTATACAGAGYGGTGAGTGCGATGTCCGGATTCTCAACACTGACATTGTCACGGTAGGTAGCGAGCTGGGTGGGTGTCGCATCTTTCTCGAATGCGCGAATCAGTTCGGTGCGCTGCGAGTAGGTGGTGAGGAACTCACGGTAGTCGTCGGTCGAGAATGGCTGCGCGCCGACGATGACACCGTGCGCAAGTGCCTGTGCGTTGGCGAGTTCCTCGTCCGCCCGGACAAGGTGATCATTGGCGTTGACGCTGGTGAGTAGTTCCTGATCGTCATTTCCCTGCGGGATGAGGATCACAAGGTCGATCAGCGAGTCGATGATCGGCTTGTAGGCGGTGCGCACCGAGTCCGGGTCCGCGATCCGCACGACCGAAGCACGGATGCCCTCGATCCGGCCCAGCGCCGTGTCAGCGTTGACCAGCGCCTCGTTGACCTCCGGCCCGAAGGAGCCCCGGCGGCGGTCGGCCGTGCTCCGGTAGCCGGCGAGGGCGTCGTCCACCGCGGTCTGCAGGACCTGAACCGACGGCGCGACGCCGCCGGGACGGGTGGCCACGAAACTGGTGGTGAACGTCCGCTCCTGCTGCAGGGCGTAGATCAGAGGCGCGGCCGACCTGTTGATCTCGATGAGATCGCGGATTCGGTTGACATCACGTGTGCTGGTCAGAACCGACGCCGCCTGGATCGACGAGTTGACCAGGATGGCCACGACCGGTACGGCAAGAATTGCGATCAGTTTGGTGCGCACCCGCCAGTTGGTCGGGTCGGTCACCAACTGGCGGAGRCCGCGGCGGCCGGATCTTTCCGGGCGCGGCGGCATGGGGGGCTGGTCGTCGTGATGCCCGTCGCCTTCGACGGGCGAACCAGCAGCCGGCATCGGCGGCTGATCTGCGGCCATGCCCGTGGTGCTGGCCATCGGTTGTCTGCGCACGTACCTTCGCAACCTCTCCGCCAGCCTCCCGGAACAGGTCGTACCAGGATGGCTCGGTATCGGGGCCCGGATGTCCCTCACAACGCACCTTAGCGGTACACAGTGAGCACCCGAAAGGCGCCCACCGTACGCCCGTTGTGGAGCGCGGGCCAGTTGTGGCGGTTTGCCGTCCACGTTTGTCACCGATGCCCATCTCTGCGGGCACTGTCGGTCGGCCGGTGCATCACTCACCGGTGCCCTTCTCCGACCTTTGCGATCCGATCCGGGCTTCATGGTCTTCGGAGGTGGTTCGCCGGCTGGTTCGTCCGGGCGGTCCGAAGACACCTCCAATGTGGCGGCAGTGCCGGCGGTCGTGCCACCCGGCGCGGGCCCGCCGCGGGCTCCGTACGCTTGATGGGTGAACGAGTCACCTCGTGGCAGCTATGGCTCCACCGATGCACATCCCGGATACGACACGGTTCTCGTGATCGACTTCGGTGCGCAGTACGCCCAGTTGATCGCGCGCCGCGTTCGTGAGTGCCATGTGTACTCGGAGATCGTCCCGTGGGACACGCCGGTGGCGGAGATCCTGGCCCGCCGCCCGGCAGCGCTGATCCTGTCAGGGGGCCCGAAGTCGGTGTACTCGCCGGGTGCGCCGCGGGTCGATCCGGCGCTGTTCTCCGCCGGGGTCCCCGTCCTGGGGATCTGCTACGGCCACCAGGTGATGGCCCAGGCGCTGGACGGAACGGTCGCCCGCACGGGTACCGCCGAGTACGGCGCGACCCGCCTGCGCGTCGACGACCCTGGCGTGCTCTTCGCGGATCTGCCCACGTCGCAGCAGGTATGGATGTCCCACGGCGACTCCGTGACCGCGGCCCCGCCCGGCTTCCGGGTCACCGCCTCCACCCCGTCCACGCCGGTCGCCGCGTTCGAGGACCCCGCCCGTCGGCTCTACGGTGTGCAGTTCCACCCCGAGGTGGTGCACAGCGACCGCGGGATGGACGTCCTGCGTCACTTCCTGCTCGTGGGTGCGGGCTGCCGGCCGTCCTGGACCATGCTCAACATCGTCGATGAGGCGGTCGCCTCGGTGCGCAGGCAGGTCGGCGGCGGACGCCTCATCTGCGGGCTGTCCGGTGGAGTTGACTCCGCGGTGGCCGCCGCACTGGTACAGCGCGCGGTCGGTGAGGCGCTGACCTGTGTGTTCGTCGACCACGGGCTGCTGCGGGCCGGCGAGGCGGAGCAGGTCGAGCGGGACTTCGTCGCCTCCACCGGCGTCGACCTCGTTCACGTGAAGGCGGCCGACCGGTTCGCCGCGGCGCTGGCGGGAGTCACCGACCCGGAACAGAAGCGCAAGATCATCGGTCGGGAGTTCATCCGGGTCTTCGAGGAGGCCGCCCGCGAGCTCGATGCCCGCGCCGCCGAGACCGAGGGGACGCACATCGGTTTCCTGGTGCAGGGCACGCTCTACCCGGACGTCATCGAGTCCGGCTCGCCGACGGCCGCCAAGATCAAGTCGCATCACAACGTCGGCGGGCTGCCGGACGACCTTCAGTTCGCCCTGGTGGAGCCGCTGCGCACGCTGTTCAAGGACGAGGTTCGCCGGCTCGGCGAGGAACTCGGACTGCCCGAGGACATCGTCTGGCGGCAGCCGTTTCCCGGCCCCGGCCTGGYCGTGCGGATCATCGGCGAGGTGACGCCCGAACGGCTCGACATCGTGCGCGCCGCCGACGCGGTGGTACGCGAGGAGATCCGCAAGGCGGGTCTTGATCGGGAGATCTGGCAGGTCTTCGCGGTCCTGCTCGCGGACGTCCGGTCGGTGGGGGTGCAGGGCGACGAACGGACCTACGGCTGCCCCGTGGTCCTGCGTGCAGTGACCAGCGAGGACGCGATGACGGCGGACTGGGCCCGGCTGCCGGCGGCGCTGCTCGAGCGCATCAGCAACCGGGTCGTCAACGAGGTCCCACAGGTCAACCGGGTTGTCTACGACATCACGTCGAAGCCGCCCGGCACGATTGAGTGGGAGTAGCGAACGGGCCGCTGTCGGCGGCTCGCTGAGGCCTGCGGGCGGGCCGGTTCGCGCGCCCCTGCGCCCGCTTCGAGCCGCCGCTGCACCGCCGCACTGCAGCCGCGCTGCAGCTGCACCGCTGTTGCCGCTGTGGCGGCGGTGCGGCTGCAGTGCGGCGGAACCTGGCTGCGACGGGGCCACGCGCGTGGACCCGGCCGGGGGTGCGGTGGGCCTCGCCGAATCCGTCAGCAGGGCGTATGCAGCGATGTGTCGTGTTGGGAAATACATGTTTCGCCATTGCGGCGGTCGGTGTCGGTCAGTGTCGCAGTCGTGGATTTCATGCGGATGCGGCCGCTGGCGTCCGATAGCGGCTGCCAGGGTACGCGGATTGTGGCCGCGCTCCCGCCGGGTGCGCGGTAGGTCCCGTCCGGCGGGGTGAGTGCCGTGTCCCGGCGGACGGGGTGGCCGCTGTTCGGTTGTGGTGGGTCATCGGGATCTGCACACTCCGCGGTGACATCCCGTGGGTGTGTCAGCCGCTCATTCTCGCGCCGGTTGGTTGCGGGTTCGGCCGCTGGTTCGCGCGGCGTTCGTGGCGCGATGATTCACGCGCAGGCTCGCCGCTTGTTGGCCGCTCGGCATTGTCACTCTATGCGCCGGTAACGGTTCACTCGTTGTCGAACCGGACATTAGGGGATAATCGGCCCCTAACGCCGAAGTTGTTGACATAGAGCAACCCCTCTTCTCTGCTTCGGCGCCAATATCGCCCTTCCCTCGAGCGCTGGTCGCCGTAGGCGCTCGATCAGGTGTCGGGCTGGTGGGCCAGCCGCCCCTCCGTCCACGTGGGCGACGGGCGAACCACGCGGTGACGGGCGAACGCCTGGCGCGGGGCGCGGTTCCGCGCGGGATGGCCGGCTCAGGTCGGTGTGACCTGGGCGCGCCACCCGGTGCCGGGTCGAACGGGCGCCCGTCCAGGCAGTACGTGCGTGGACGGGCGTAGGGCTGGTTTGACTACGTCCCGGTCACGGCGCACCCTGGAGAGGTGCCGCAGTCCCTCATGGTGATTACGTAGGCGCGCGACCGCCCCGAGCGGGTCGCGCGCCGAGCCCTTCCGTCCTATGGCGGGGGGCTTTTTTGATTGCCGCGGCCGCAGGTGGAGGTGGCCGCCGAGCCACCAGGAGAGTGTTGATGACATCACCATCGGTACATCGGCCGCCGGCCATCGCTGCCCCGGCGTCCCCCGCAGACGATCCGGGCGGCACGGATGATGCCGACGGCGCCGGAGATCGCCAGGGCGGAGCAGTGGTCGCCTCCGCCCGGATCAGCATGCGGGTGGGCCTGCCCCGCCCGGACCGTGCCCGTCCGGCGCCGTCCGCGTGCCATGCGCTCGGTGCACGCACCGGCCCCCGCGGGCGGGACAACGCCACCCGGTCGGTCGGCGGGGCCGTGCTGCCGGTCGACACCGCCGACGTGTGGGCAGCGGCGGCCCGCCTGAGTGGTGTCGCGCGCCGAACCCGGATCGTCGTGGCCCCGGGGATCACCGGGGACCCGGGCTCACCGGTCTGGCTCAAGTGCGAGCACGAGCAGCACACCGGTTCGTTCAAGCTGCGTGGCGCCTACAACCGGATCGCTGCCGCGGGCCCGCGGGCCCGCGCTCGGGGGGTGGTGGCCGCGAGCGCGGGCAACCATGCCCAGGGTGTCGCCTTCGCCGCTGCCCGGTTCGGCGCCGCCGCGACGATCTTCGTACCGGAGGGCGCGAACCCGGCCAAGGTGGCCCGGACCCGCAGCCTGGGCGCCCGGGTCGAGCACGTCCCGGGAGGCGTGGACGCCGCGATCCGCACAGCCGCCGCCTTCGCCGCCGACAGCGGCGCGTTCCTGGTGCACCCGTTCGATGACGAGGCGGTCGTCGCCGGCCAGGGCACGGTCGGCCTGGAGCTCCTGGAGCAGATCCCGGACCTGTCGACCGTGATCACCGGGGTGGGTGGCGGCGGCCTGCTGTGCGGGCTGGCGGTGGCGATCAGGAACCAGCGCCCGGATGTCCGCGTGATCGGTGTCCAGGCGGCTGCTGCGCCCGCCTTCGCCGCCTCCTTCCACGCCGGCAGCCGCCTGACCGTGCCACCCGGGGGTGGCGCGTCCGATACCACGGCCGGCGACGGCCGCGAGCGGCCACCGGCGGGCACCGTCGCGGACGGGATGGCGGTAGGTGCCCCCGGTCGACTGACCCTCGCGCTGGCCGCACGACTGGTGGATGACGTCGTCACGGTCGACGAGGACGCCTTCTGGGACGGGATGGTCGTCCTGCGGCGTGCCGGCCACCGGGTGGAGCCCGCGGGTGCCGCCGGAGTCGCCGCACTGCTGCGGATGCCGCACCTCGCCTCCGGGCCGACAGCCGTCATCCTCTCCGGTGGCAACCTCGACCCGGCTGTCGACAGGCGGGTCGCGGCACTCGCCGCCGCGCGGGCGGGATGAGACCCGGCCGCCGACACCGGGGCCGGCGGTGGAAGTGTCGGACCCGCCCGGCATCATGACGCGGTGGCCGGCCTGACCACGGCGCCGGGCGGTTCGTCCGTCGAACGTACGATCGAGGTCTGATGAGCACTCTTTTCGACGACACCTTCGGCCCCGGGGGCCTGGTCGACGGCGGTTCGCCGGGCGGCCCGGCGGCYCCTGGCGGCCCTGGGCCGCGTGGTGGTGCCACAGGCGGTGATCGGCCCGACCCCGGCTTCGGCCCGGCAGTGCTGGAGGCCGGCGCAGGTCGCCCCCGACCGCCCCGCCTCGACCCCGACGAACTGCTGGAAGGGCTCAACCCCCAGCAGCACGCGGCCGTGGTGCACGCGGGCGCCCCGCTGCTCGTCGTCGCCGGTGCCGGGTCCGGTAAGACCCGGGTGCTGACCCACCGGATCGCCTACCTGCTGGCGGCCCGGGGTGCACGACCGGGGGAGATCCTCGCGATCACCTTCACGAACAAGGCCGCCGGCGAGATGCGGGAGCGGGTCGAGGMCCTTGTCGGTGGGCGGGCCCGGGCGATGTGGGTCAGCACCTTCCACTCGGCCTGTGTGCGCATCCTCCGCTCGGAGGCCGGCCRCCTCGGTTTCGGTTCCTCCTTCTCCATCTACGACGCGGCGGATGCGCAGCGCCTGATCACTCTGGTCACCCGGGATCTCGATCTCGACCCCAAGCGGCATACCGCCAAAGGGCTGGCGGTGGCCATCAGCGCCCTGAAGAACGAGCTCGTCGACTGGGAGGCGGCCAGGGACCGGGCAGCGAACCACATCGAGCGCACCGTCGCCGAGGTGTACGCCGCCTACCAGCAACGCCTCATGCAGGCGAACGCGCTGGACTTCGACGATCTGATCATGACCACGGTCAACCTGCTCCAGGCGTTCCCGGACGTCGCCGAGCACTACCGCCGCCGGTTCCGGCATGTGCTGGTCGACGAGTACCAGGACACCAACCACGCCCAGTACGTCCTCATCCGCGAGCTCGTCGGCCGGCCGGGCCGGGCAGGTGCGGCCGACTCGGGCGACCCCGGGACAGGGGCCGAGGCCGGTGCCGGTGCGGTCCCGCCGTCCGGGGCGGTTCCTCCGGGGGAGCTGTGCGTGGTCGGTGACGCCGACCAGTCGATCTACGCGTTCCGCGGGGCGAACATCCGCAACATCGTCGAGTTCGAGAAGGACTTCCCGAACGCGGCCGTCATCCTGCTGGAGCAGAACTACCGGTCCACCCAGACCATTCTCTCGGCGGCCAACGCGGTCATCGCCCGCAACGCCCAGCGCAAGCCCAAGCGCCTGTGGTCCGACGCCGGTGACGGCGAGCGGATCGTCGGGTTCGTCGCCGACAACGAGCACGACGAGGCCGCCTTCGTCGCCGAGGAGATCGACCGTCTCGGCGACGAGAAGCTGGCCCGGCCGGCAGACGTCGCGGTCTTCTACCGGACGAACGCCCAGAGCCGCGTGTTCGAGGAGATCTTCATCCGGGTCGGCCTGCCCTACCGGGTCGTCGGCGGCGTCCGCTTCTACGAGCGGCGTGAGGTCCGTGACCTCCTCGCCTACCTGCGGGTACTGGCCAACCCGACGGACACGGTGAACCTGCGGCGCATCCTCAACGTCCCCCGCCGGGGCATCGGGGACCGCGCCGAGGCGATGCTGTCGGCCTTCGCGGAGCGGGAGCGGATCCCGTTCGCGGAGGCGCTCACCCGGGTCGACGAGGTGCCCGGCGTCGCCACCCGGTCGGCCCGCTCCGTTCGGGACTTCGCCGCGTTGCTCGACGGCCTGCGCGAGCTGCTGCCCGAGGGCCCGCTGGCGGTGATCGAAGCCGCGCTGGAGCGGACCGGCTACCTTTCCGAGCTCGTCGCCGAGGACACGATCGAGGCTCAGGGCCGGGTCGAGAACCTGCGTGAGCTGGTCGGGGTTGTCCAGGAGTTCGCCGAGCGGCGCCCCGAGGGCACGCTCGCCGAGTTCCTGGAGCAGGTGTCCCTCGTCGCCGACGCCGACCAGATCCCCGACGACGACGGCTCCGACGGGGTGGTCACGCTGATGACCCTGCACAGCGCCAAGGGTCTGGAGTTCCCGGTGGTCTTCCTCACCGGGCTTGAGGACGGTGTGTTCCCGCATCTGCGTACTCTCGGCGACCCGACCGGGCTGGAGGAGGAGCGGCGGCTCGCCTACGTCGGCGTCACCCGTGCCCGCGCCAGGCTCTACCTCACCCGGTCACAGGTGCGCAGCGCCTGGGGGCAGCCGGCCTACAACCCGCCGTCGCGGTTCCTGGGCGAGGTTCCCGAGTCGCTTGTCGACTGGCGCCGGCTACCCGAGCCGGCCCCGGCCCCCGCGGGTGGCCGGTTCTCCAGCGGCTCGGGCGGGTCCGGCAGCTTCGGGTCCGGTGGGTCCGGGTCTGGGTCAGGCGGGGCAGGGCCCCGGCCGCAGAACTCCCCGTTCGCGGCGCGGAGCGCCCGGCCGGCCAGCCGCCCCATCGTCGACCTGAGCCCTGGCGACCGGGTCACCCATGACACCTTCGGCCTCGGGGTCGTCGTCGCGACCAGCGGGGTCGGCGACTCCCGCCAGGCGAAGGTGGACTTCGGCTCCGGCACGGGCACGAAGGACCTGCTGCTGCGGTACGCCCCGGTGGAGAAGCTCTGACGGACCCCGGCTGGTCGCGGGACGCCCCGCGACCAGCCGGGACCGGCGGGATCGTGGTTCACCGGCTGCCCCGGAGCTGGCGGCCCGGCGGTCAGTAATGGACGCCGTGGCCGGCGAGCCAGGTCAGCGGGTCGACCTTGGTCCCGTACTGGCCGTTCAGTCGGACCTCGAAATGCAGATGCGGCCCGGTGGACTTGCCGGTGTTGCCCTCCAGGCCGATCTGTTGGCCGGTGGCGACCTCCTGGCCAAGCCGAACATCGATACGGGAGAGATGGCCGTAGCTGGTGACCACGTTGTTCTCGTGCATGATCTGCACGAAGTTCCCGTATCCCGTCTCCCAGCCCGCATAGATCACCGTCCCGCGATGCGCGGCGTGGATCGGTGTTCCGTGGGTGGCGCCGAAATCCACCCCGATGTGATGGTTCGAGCCGCCGAAGCCCTGGGTGATCCGGGCCTCGATGGGGCGCACCCAGCGCGCCGCCTCGGCCCGCTCCGCCTCCGCGGCGATCGCCGCGTTGCGCTGGGCCACGACGGCGAGGGCCTCCCGGCCGACGATCTCGTCGCGGGCCTGGAGCAGGTCACCCAGCCGGCGTTGCGCCTCCGCGGCCTCGCCGTCGACGGAGCCGTCGCCGTGCAGATCGTCCGTGCCGCCGGCGGCGACCACGACCTGCGTGGTCACGGCGCTGCCGCCGGCCTGCACGCTGCTGCCGGCCGGAAGCGAGGACGCTCCGACCACGGTGCCGGGAGGACCGGCCTCCAGCTGCGCCGGCGCCTCGGAATGCGCGATGCCGGTCGTATTGATCATGGCCAGGCCGATGGTCGAAACCACCGCCGTGGCAACTCCTGTACGCCGTAGCTGAACGGCGGCGAATCCCGATCTACCGGGCACGGACGCGCCCCGCCCGTCAACGGGCGGGGCATTTCTGCGTCGGCGTTCTCCGTGCTCGGATCTCGGGAACTGCGGTCGCGTCAACGCGCACTCCCATGGTCGCAAGGCACCCGCCGGATGACCGGTCGGGAGGAGGGATCCCATAAACCGAGGAGGAGGCTACACCGTCCGTTTCGGACAGATGCTTCCAACTAGCCGCAAAGGTGTAGCACCTTCGTGCCGATCTGCGGACGTCCGTGCCGGTGTGGGGGCGGGTGCCAGCACGCCGGCGATCATGTGTGCGACCGCGCTGCTGAACGGCAGACTGTGGTGTCCAGCCCCGTCCACCAGGATGTTCTCGGCGATCAGGTCGGGGTGGATGAGCCTCGCCTCGTCCGGGCGGACGATCGTGTCCAGGCCGCCCGCGACAGCGACGAAGCGGGTCCCGATCCCGGGCGCCGGCTCGTCGAGGTCACGCAGGAGCGACGACCCTGGCCGCAGCTGGGCCAGGACCCGGTAGGCGACCACCCGGGGGAGCCGGCGGGCGAGTCGGGTCCCGTTGTGCGGCGTCGCCAGCGTCACCAGGGTGCGGACGTGGTCGCCGCCGCCGAGCCGCTGCACGTAGTAGCGGGCCACGAGCCCGCCGAGCGAATGGGCGACGATGTGCACGCCGGGATGCCCGTGCCGCCCGACGACCTGGCGGACCGTCTCGGCGAGCTGCTCCGCCGCGGCCTCGACACTGGTCGCGAACAGCGGGACGTCGATCTCCGTCACGGTCGTGAAGCCGCGCCGGCGCAGGGAGCGCTCCAGTCGGGCGAACACCGACCGGTTGTCGACCAGACCGTGCACCAGCAGCACCGGTGTGCGCGCGGTCGTCGGGTCCCCGACGATCAACCCCCGCTGCAGAGGAGTCAGATCGCCGAGGYGGTAGTGGTCGGCCGGGCCACCGTCGCGCCGGCGCCCGATCACGGCGGCCGGGTAGAGCACGGCATGGGTGGCGATGCAGGCCGCCTCGACCACGAGCCCCTTCATCCCGTCGAGCTGGGGCGCTGCGATCCGGGTGAACAGCCGGGTGTCGATGACCGTCCCCTTCGTGCGGGCCTGCGTTGGTGGCAGGGCGGGTGACCGACGCTACTGAAAGCCACCCAAGCCTGTCGACCATTTCGTCTTTCTTGCCGCAAGGCGGACGTAGCTGTCACTCTTGGTAAGCACATCCAGAAGATCCCTGACGCGGTGTGTCAGACCGGGCAGATCGGTGTCGCTGCGGGCGAGGACGCCGTCCGCGAAGCCCAACCTGGTCAGGTCGCGGGGAAGCAGGCCTGCGCTGTCCGCGGCTGCGGCCGGGGTGATCCGCAGGGTGGTGGCTGCGCCCTCCGGTGACAGAGCGGTCAGATAGCCGTCGGGAGACAGCAGGACGACGTCGGTGCAGCAGGCAGCGAGCGCACCGCCGGAACCGCCCTCGCCAAGAACGATCGAGATCGTCGGGGAGGGACAGCCGAGCACGGCTGCCATCGCCGCGCCGATCTCCCTCGCGACACCGCCCGCCTCGGCCGCCGGCCCGCAGGCCGCCCCGGGCGTGTCGACCAGGGTGATCAGGGGCAGTCCCAGCCGCCCGGCGAGGTCGGCCGCGCGGGTGAGCAGGCGGTAGCCGTCCGGGCCGGGTGCCTCGTCGCGTCCGGCCGCCAGGGCGACTCCGACAACCGGTGTGCCGGCCAGCCGGCCGGCCCGAGCCCGCACCGTCCGGTCCGGACCGGCGAGGTCCACGCCGTCGGGCAGCAGGTCGCCGAGGATGAGCCCGGCGGCCCGGCGGGGCCCGCGCCGCGCGACCTGTACCTGTTCCCACCCGCTGCGGTGGTCTTCCGCGTTGCCGTTCTCGCCGTCGCCGTCGCCGTCGCCGTCGGCCGGAGCCCTGTGGGTGACCGCGGTCGCTGGTCTCGGGGGTCCGACCGAGCAGAGTGCCCGACGGAGCCAGTCCGCGACCTCGGACGGCTCGACGGCCGCGTCCACCAGCCCCGCGGCCTGTGCGGACAGCGCGGTATGACTGTTCGGCGGTGGCAGTTCACCGGTCACGGCGGCGACGACCCTGGGTCCGGCGAAGCCGACGGTCGCGCCGAGGACCGCGCAGCGCAGATCAGCCCGGGACCCCACGGTGACCCACATGCCACCGGTGGTGGGATGGTCCGAAACAGCGATGTGCGCGAGGCCGGCGCGGGCCACGTCGCCGAGGGCGAGGGACACCCGGGCCAGGCCCACGAGTCCGGCGACGCCTTCCTGAAGACGGGTCCCGCCACTGCGGACCAGAGACACCAGCGGCCAGGCGCCGGCGACCGCCGCCCCGGCCGCGGCGGTGAAGGCGGCCGCGTCGGCCTCGCCGAAGCTGCCCCCGTGGACGGTGAAGTCCCACACCGCGACAACCGCCGGCACCCCCTCGACCGGGCCGGTTCCCCACCACAGCGCCGGCCGGCCGTCGTAGTCCGGCCAGTGCAGGCGGTTGGGCGCGCCCGGGCTGGCGGGCCGGCGAATGACATCGGCCAGCAGCGCGGCCCGCCAGTCCGTGGCCGGTGGGATGCTCCTGCGTTGCGCCATGCCTACAGATGTTCGCTGCTGCCGGGGTCAGCGGTGCCACGCTGTGTGGGATCGGTCTCGCATGGGTACCCCGCCGGCACGGGCAGTGGTCGGTCCGTCCGGAATGCGCGTCGCGGGTGCCGTCCCGGATGCTCCGTCCGCGGTCGCCGCGCCGGTCGCCACCCGTCGCCGACCACTTCCTCATGCGTCATATGGTTCGGAATACTCTGGTCTGCTCTGCTCCTGGAGCGGTCATGTTCGGTGCAGGCCCGGGCGAGGGGAGTCATGCTCACACCGCTGACGGAGGAAGACCCGAGACAGGTTGGCCGCTACCGGCTGCACAACCGCATCGGTTCCGGTGGCATGGGAACCGTCTATCTCGGCTTCACTCCGGATTCCGAACCGGTCGCGGTCAAGGTCGCAGCCGCTGAGCTGTCCGAGGACGCCGAGTTCCGGTTCCGCTTCGAGCGTGAGGTCCGTGCGGCGCTGCGGGTGCGCGGCGGAGCCGTGGCCAGCGTGCTCGACGCGGACACGACCGCGTCCCAGCCATGGATGGTGACCGAGTACGTCGAAGGTGTGAACCTGGCCGACGCTGTCCGTCGCCGGGGGCGGCTGGAACCCCACCTGGTGCGCGGGCTGGCGGTCGGGCTCGCGGACGCGCTGGTGGCCATTCACTCGGTGGGCGTTGTCCACCGTGACCTGAAGCCGTCGAACATCCTGCTGGCCTGGGACGGCCCGAAGGTCATCGACTTCGGGATCGCCCAGCTCACCGACAGTGCGACGCTCACGCGCAGCGGCCACGTCATCGGCACTCTCGCGTGGATGGCGCCCGAGCAGATGCGCGGCGAGGCAGCCGGGACCGCGGCGGACGTCTTCGCCTGGGCGAGCTGCGTGACCTACGCTGCGACCGGGCGGCACCCCTTCCACGCTGAGGCTCCCGACCTGCTGGCGCAGCGCGTCCAGCGTGACGAGCCCGATCTCGACCATCTTCCCGGCTACCTGCGCGGGCTGGTCGCCCAGGCGCTGTCGAAGGCACCGCAGGACCGGCCGGGCCCGGCCGGTGTGCTGGCCGCGCTGGTCGGCCACGAGGTCCACGGCGTCGCCGACGCGGACCGGGCCGCCGGATCCGTCCTGGAACAGACCTGGACGGGGCCGTCTCCCGCCTTCGGGGTCTCCGCTCCCGACTCGCCGACCCCGGCGCGCCCGACTCCGGTCGCGAGCCCTCAGCCGCCGCAGCGTGCGGGGCCCGTCGGCCCGCCACCCCCGGCGTCGTCCTTCCGTGCCACCTCCGGCCCGGGTGTCGCGGGGCGGGGCACGAGTCCGTCGTGGGGCCCGGCACGCGACTCGGCGCGACAGCCGCCGCCGGCCCATCCCGTCCCTCCGGCCAGCCCCCCGTCGTTCTCCGAGCCGGCGGCGCGGGTCCCGATGTCGCCGCCGAGCTACCCGCTGCCGGCGTCGCCGCCCGGAAGCCCGCCGCCCGGAAGCCGGCCGCCGGGAAGCCCCCTGCCCGGTGGACCGCCGGCCGTCGGGTGGGAGCAGCACCGCCAGGGGAAGGGAGAGGCCCCGAACCGCGGCGAGCCGACCTTCCGCCCGGCTGATGCCGTCCCGCTCACCGCGCCACCGGATCCGCGGTCGTGGCAGATGGGGCAGGGTCCGGACCCGTCGGGAGCGGCGGCTGGGCTGCCATCCGGGCCCCGGGTCGTCGGGCCGCCGCCTGCGCCGCCAGGCCCGCGCACGGCGGGGGTGGCGGGGGTGCGGATGCGGCTGTTGGAGCAGTGGAACACCTGCGCACTGCTCTCTCTTGCCCTCGGCATCCTGTGGATCTTCGGGGTGGGCAGCATCGCCGCGGTGGTTCTGGGTCTGGTCGCCCGGCTGCAGCTGCGCCGTCATCCGCGGCGCGGGACGTTCGCCGCCACGCTCGGCATCGGTTTGGGCTGGCTCGGCATCGTGAGTGCTCTTGTCATCGGCACCGCGGTCTGGGTGGTTTTCTGACCGATAACGCGGATCTGACTGCGTTCGCCCCCTCCGTAGGCTGATCAGTGTACGGATCGGGGCGTGTGAGATCGGACATATCCACGTCCACCGTCGGGCTATGGGAACATGCGGCCTCCGGCAGGGTCGGAGCCCGGTGACTGTCCGCCACGCGGCGTGATGCTGGGTGGTGCCCCTTCGGTTGCCGGTGCCGCCGGCTGTCCGGGCCGCGAATTGAACCGAAACATGCCTGTCTGACGCGGTTCTGCGTGCACGGGAGCCGCCACGAAAGCGCGCGGGCCCGCTGGGTCGAGGGTCCCCTGTGACGGGTCGGGGTCGGGGGTGTCGCGGTCAGGGAGGTGACCGGGATCAACGTCGGGCCGCTGTCCGGCTCCGAGCGTCCCAGGAGCCTCGTCAGTAGGCTCGCAGGCGTTCTGTGCATCCCCTGACCGACCGCATCCGACTGGACGGACCGTGGATCTCTTCGAATATCAGGCGAAGAAGCTTTTCGCCGAACATGGCGTACCGGTACCCACCGGGAGGATTGCCACAACCCCTGAACAGGCACGTGAGATCGCGACCGAGCTTGGCGGCAAGGTGGTCGTCAAGGCTCAGGTCAAGGCCGGAGGCCGCGGCAAGGCCGGCGGTGTGAAGGTCGCCGACGGACCGGACGACGCGTTCGCGAGGGCGTCGGACATCCTGGGGATGGACATCAAGGGCCACACGGTCCACTCCGTCCTCGTCGAGCAGGCGAGCAACATCGCCGAGGAGTACTACGCCTCCTTCCTGCTCGACCGCGCCAACCGGACCTTCCTGGCCATGGCCTCCCGCGAGGGCGGCATGGAGATCGAGGAGGTCGCTGCCACCAATCCCGGTGCCCTGGCGCGCATCCACATCGACCCGCTGACCGGCGTCGACGCGGCGAAGGCCCGCGAGATCGCGGTCGCGGCCAAGCTGCCGGAAGCGGCGCTCGACGGCGCCTCCACGCTGCTGGTGAAGCTGTGGGAGGTGTTCGTCAGGTCCGACGCCACGCTGGTCGAGGTGAACCCGCTGATCCTCACCGGTGACGGCCGGGTCATCGCGCTCGACGGCAAGGTCTCCCTGGACGAGAACGCGGACTTCCGGCACCCGGAGAACGCCGAGCTCGTCGACGTCGCCGCGGTGGACCCGCTGGAGCAGAAGGCCAAGGAGAAGGGCCTCAACTACGTCAAGCTCGAGGGCCAGGTCGGCATCATCGGCAACGGTGCCGGCCTCGTCATGTCGACGCTGGACGTCGTGACGTACGCCGGTGAGGAGTTCGGTGGCCAGCGGCCGGCGAACTTCCTCGACATCGGCGGTGGCGCGTCGGCCGAGGTCATGGCGAACGGTCTGTCGATCATCCTGAGCGACCCGTCCGTCAAGAGCGTCTTCGTCAACATCTTCGGTGGGATCACGGCCTGCGACGCCGTCGCGAACGGCATCGTCCAGGCTCTCGCCATCGTTGGGAACGTCACCACCCCGCTGGTGGTGCGCCTCGACGGCAACAACGCCGAGGAGGGCCGCCGGATTCTGAAGGAGGCCAACCTCGCGGTGGTCAAGCCGGTGGACACGATGGACGGCGCGGCGAAGCTCGCCGCCGAGCTCGCCGCGGCTGCGGCCTGACCTGGGTCGGAGGACACAACCGATGGCAATCTGGMTTGACGAGAACAGCCGCGTGGTGGTGCAGGGCATCACCGGCGGCGAGGGCAGCAAGCACACTCGGCGGATGCTGGCCGCGGGCACCAAGGTCGTCGCCGGTGTGAACGCGCGCAAGGTCGGTCAGCAGGTCGAGGGCGTTCCGGTCTTCGGGTCGGTGGCCGACGCCATGGCCGAGACCGGTGCGAACGTCTCCGTGATCTTCGTTCCGCCGAAGTTCACGAAGGACGCCGCGATCGAGGCCGTCGACGCCGCGATCCCGCTCGCCGTGGTGATCACCGAGGGCGTGCCGGTGCATGACACCACCGAGTTCTTTGCCTACTCCCAGTCAAAGGGCACGACTCGGATCATCGGCCCGAACTGCCCGGGTATCGCCAGCCCCGGTGCCTCGAACGCCGGCATCATCCCCGCCGACATCACCCCGGGTGGGCGGATCGGTCTGGTGAGCAAGAGCGGCACGCTCACCTACCAGATGATGTACGAACTGCGTGAGTTCGGGTTTAGCACATGCGTCGGTATCGGTGGCGACCCTGTCATCGGGACGACACATATTGATGCCCTCGACGCCTTCGAGGCCGATCCCGCCACCGCGGCGATCGTCATGATTGGCGAGATCGGCGGAGATGCAGAGGAGCGCGCGGCGGCCCACATCGAGGCGCACGTGACGAAGCCCGTCGTCGGCTACGTCGCGGGTTTCACCGCCCCGGAGGGCAAGACGATGGGCCACGCCGGCGCCATCGTCTCCGGCTCCTCGGGCACCGCGCAGGCGAAGAAGGAGGCTCTGGAGAAGGCCGGCGTGCGCGTCGGCAAGACCCCGAGCGAAACCGCACGGCTGATGGCTGACATCATGCGGTCGCTGTAACACTGTTCGCGGGGGGTCTTCTTCTGCCACGAGGGAGGCCCCCGCGTCGGGCGGTCCAGGAGTTTTTGGGTCGCGGGGCGGGGGGCGCGGACGCGAACGCTTTCCGTCTTGCGGCCTTGCTGTAAGACTCCTGTTGCGGTCAGGATGGGTCGTGGGAAGATGGTCGGCCCACCTGACCGACCGACCAGACGAAGTGGGGATTCCTGTCGTGGTACAAATCGGTGGTCGTAGCGTCGCGACCAACGACGTCGGTGTGATCGGCGCCGGCGCCGCAACGTTCATCTTCAGTTTCCTGCCGTGGTTCTCCATTAGCACGGACTTCTTCGGCTCATCCGTTTCGGACAGCTTCAGCGGGTGGAGCACCGATCCCAAAGGCTGGTTCTGGGGCTGGCTGGCGATCCTGCTGGTGATCGCGGTGGCGGGCCTCGTCTCGGCACTGACGTTCGCGAACCTGCGTCTGCCCACGCTGCCCGTCCCGCTGACCGCGGTGCTGGCCGGTGCATCCGGCCTGGCGGTGCTCCTGATCATCATCCGGTGGATCGCCTACCCGTCCCTCCCGAGCGGCTACGACGGCGGGGCCTCCTTCGGCCTGTTCATCGTCCTCATCGCGGCCATCGTGCAGACGGTGTTCAACGTGCTGAACCTGCGCGCCGGGTCCGGTGTCGCCGGTAACCCCCCGTCGTCCGGTGGTGGCTACCCGGGCCAGAACCAGCCGCCCTACGGCCAGCCGCCCGCCGGGTACGGGCAGCCGTACGGTCAGCAGCAGCCCGGCTACGGGCAGCCGCCGACGGGCGGGTACGGCCAGCAGCAGCCCGGTGGCTACGGTCAGCAGCCTCCGCAGGGTTACGGTCAGCAGCCCCCGCAGGGCGGCTATGGCCAGCAGCAGCAGCCTGGCTATGGTCAGCAGCAGCCCGGCTACGGGCAGCCGCCGACGGGYGGGTACGGCCAGCAGCAGCCCGGTGGCTACGGTCAGCAGCCTCCGCAGGGTTACGGTCAGCAGCCCCCGCAGGGCGGCTATGGCCAGCAGCAGCCCGGCTATGGTCAGCCGCCCTCCGACCGCTGAGTCGATTCGCCGGCCGCCACCAGCCCTCGCTGTTCCGACGGCCGAGGGCACCGGTGCGCGCTCCGGCGACCACTTCGGCCCTGGCCTGGCCAGGGCAGGAATCCTCGCTGGTGGTCTCCTGGTCGTCCTGTCGGTCTTCCTGCCCTGGTCCGTCCCGGTCGACAGCTCCTACCGGAGCTCCGCCGCCGGATCGGATCTCGGCCTTGCGGCGATCCTGGCAATGGGCCTCGGCGCCGGGCTGACCTCCGTGGTCGTCCTGCCGGCGGCGGCGCGGCGGGTCCCTGCCCTGGGCCGGGTGGCCACCCGCGGGCGGCTCCCGGTGCCGGCCGCCGGCACGGCCATGCTGCTGGCCGGCGGCGCGGTGCTGGCCGTCGTGGTCGTCTGGCTGACGATGCCCGCCTTCGTCGATCCGGTCCTGCCCGCCCGCTCCATGGCGGGCAGGACGCGGATGCCTGCCACCGCCGGTACCGGGCTGTACGCGGCCCTGGCGGGCACCAGCGCCGAGCTGGCTGCCTGCGCCTGGGCCGTGCGGCGCCCGCAGCGGCCGTAGGCTTGTGCACGGCCGTGGGGCAGCTGCCGCGCAGGCGGTGGCCCGGATGCCGGGCGGCCGGTGAACACGCCACCTGAGTGGGGGCACAGGGCCGGGAACCTTATCGGCCCGGCCTGCCGGCGTGGGGTTTTCTCCCTGTCCTGTTACCGACGTGAGTCGTTCTCAGTAATCCCGGCGTGTTGTCCCGGAAGTGGTCCTCCGTCCGTGCAAGCCTGCCGGCGTGGCTGCTTCCCTCCGAAACTCCGGTGCGCCGACCGGAGCTGCCCCGGGGGCGCAGCCCGGAAGCCATCTGACCGAGGAACAGGCCATGCCCAGCCCCCTGCCGGCGGCCTGGGCGCGCCACGGTCGCTCGGTGGTGAGCGCCGTGGCGACCAGCGCAGCCGGCCTCGTTCTCATCCAGTTCATCGTGCTCGTCGTGTGGGGGACGGACACCGGCTCGTCCGCCGGGCCGCAGGACGCCTCACGGATCGGCGCGGACCTGTGGCTGCTCGCGCACGGCGCCACCGTGCGCCTGCCGGGCGGACCGGTCGACCTGCTCCCCCTCGGCCTCGCACTCCTGCCGATCCTCGCGGCGACGACCGCCGGTCACCGGACGGCCACCACCGGCCTCGAACGACTCCCACCGGAGCGGGGTCTGCGGCCCCGGGGCCTCGGCCTTCGGCCGGCCCGCCCGCCGCGGGTCGAGACGCCGCCGTGGGGTGCCGTGGCCCGCGATGTCGCTCTTGTGGCAGGCACCCAGACGATCCTCGTCCTCGTGATCGCTCTGATCGTGTCGGCGCCGGCGGCTCGTCCGGACATCTTCTCGGTGCTCGTCGGAGCGCTGTCGTTCAGCCTGACGGGTGCGGCGATCGGCGTACTGTCCGGTTACGGGGCACTGCGGTCGGCCTGGCGCTCGCTGCCAGGCTCCGTCCGGGTGCCCGTCGCGGCGGCGCTGGCCGCGTTCACCTCGATGATCGCCGTGTCGGCGTTCGGCGTCGCGCTGGTCCTGGCCGCCACCCTTCCGGAGATCGCGGCGACGGACCGCGAGCTCGAGGCCGGCGTCGTCGGTGGGGTCGGCCTGGCGGCGATCCAGCTCGCGATCCTGCCCAACCTCGTTCTGTGGGCGCTGGCCTACACCCTCGGCCCGGGATTCGGGACCGGCAGCGGCTTCGTACGGCCCGACGAGGTACACGTGGCGGTGCTTCCCGACCTGCCGGTGTTCGCTGYGCTGCCACCCGGTCCGCTGCCCCAGGGCGGCTGGCTCGTGCTGGCCGTCGTGCCCGTCATCGCCGGGACGATGCTCGCGCTGTCGGTACGGCGCGGAACACCCGGGGCCGGCCACCGGAGCCGTCTGGGCCGCATGCTCGCCGCGGCTGGTGTCAGCGGGCTGCTGATGATGTTCGCCGCAGCGTCGTCCGCCGGCCGGATCGGGAGCGGGTCGGTGCGCTTCGGGCCGACGGCCTGGTCGGTCGGCCTGGCCGCGGCCGCGGAGCTCGCGGTGGTGGCCGTGCTCGTGTCCTGTGTGGCGGAACTGGCGGCGCGCCGTGYCGGTCAGCCGTTCGAGGTGGGATCGGTGCGGACGGCGTCGTTGAAGCGGCGGCTGCAGTCGTCGAGCTCCTGGGCGGAACGGGCGCCGCGCCGGCATTCCTGATAGTCGTGCAGATCGTCGCCGTGCCGATCGTAGAAGACCCACATCCCGCTGGCGACGGTGAACGCGATCAGCAGCGACAGCGCGCCGAGGGCCAGCCCGACGGTCCCGGTGCCACCACCTGCGCCCGTGGCGTCCCCGCCGCGCCCGCCGCCCAGGCTGCTCCGGACGCCGCCGCCACGGTTGCGCCGGGCGTGGGCGCGTGCCCGCATGCCCACCACGATCGCGGCGACGCCGACCACCCCGCCGATGATGAAGACGCTCGTGACCAGAGCGAGTGCGCCCAGCGCCAGGGCCAGCCGCCCCGTGCCGCGGCCGGGCGGCGGCAGCTGACCGGGGTCGGTGCCGCGACGGGTGTAGCGGGCGAGGAGGCCGTCCGGGAACGACCTGCCGGGCGGTGTCTCGTGGTGGCCCTGCCAGCCTGGCACCGGGGCGGATCCCGGCGGGCCGACGGGGTCGTGATCAGGCGGGTTGGACACCGATCTCTCCGTTTCCCCGCGGCGCAGCCGGCCTTCGGCGGTCCGGGGCTCGTCCCTGGACGACATCGTAGGAGTCGGACGGGCGTGGGTCGGCCCGGACCGGAATGTCGGCCCCATCCGATAGCTTCCGGATTCTGTTGATCAGATCTGGGAGGTGGGATGCCACGCACCTCGAAGGCGCTGCGGGCCGAGTCGGCCCGGCTGCGTGAGCTCGGCTGGAGTTATCGGCGCATCGCCCTGGAACTGCGCCGTGGCCACCGGCTCAACGCCCGTGTCGCGTACCGGCTGGCGCACGGCTGGACCCAGGAGGACGTCGCCCGCCGGTGGAACGAGCGGTGGCCCGGTGCCGGTGCGGTGAAGACGGGCAAAGTGATCTCGTACTGGGAGGTCTGGCCGGCGCGGGGTGGCCGGGCGCCGTCCGCGCTGACGCTGACGCGGCTCGCGGAGCTCTACGACTGCCGGCCGGGCGACCTGCTGGACGGGCTGGATCTCGGCGAGGCGGAGGCCGTGGCTGCACCCGCTCCCGGGCGGACGCCGCCGGCCACCGGCGTCGGCGGTGCCCTTCGCCGGTACCGTCGCGAGAACGGTGGCCTCCTCGCGGGCGGCGATGCCGCGGTTGGTTCGGAGGCGGCCGGCGCCGCCGGCGCCGCCGGGGTGCACGGCCGCCGTGCCTGCGACGGCCCCGGCCCCGACGTCGACTGGGTGCGGTCGCCGGCCGCGGTGATGGTGCACCAGGACGGTCCGGAGGCGGGCTGGGGCGGCAGCTGGGCCGCCTGAGGGGCGCCTCCTCGGGTGCGCGCGGCAGTGCACCGGCCGTTGGCGGCACGGCTGGTGTGCCGGGTGCGTTCCGTGCTGGTCCGGCGTGTCTGGGGCACCGAGAAAGTACATTCGGACCGTTGCCGCTCCGGGCCCGTGCTGGCGGGGGCGTGTGCCCGGTATGCCACCGCCGGTGGGGCCGGTCGTTTCATGATTCACGGAGGGTTGTGTGCCCGCACGTCTAGTGGTCCTTGCCTCGGGGGCGGGCACCACGCTGCAGGCGATCCTGGACGCGTGCGCGGACGAGGCGTTCGACGCGCGCGTGGTCGCGGTGGGTACGGACCGGGCGGGCACCCTCGCGCAGCGGCGTGCCGAGGCCGCCGGGGTACCGGTGTTCACCGTGCGGCTGGAGGACTGTGCCGACCGGGCGGCGTTCAACGCGGCCACCGCCGAGCGGATCGCCGGCTTCGACCCGGATCTGCTGGTGCTCGCCGGTTACATGAAGATCCTCGGACCGCAGGTCATCGGTCGCTTCCCGACGGTGAACACCCACCCGTCCCTGCTCCCGGCCTTCCCGGGAGCGCACGCTGTGCGTGACGCGCTGGCCGCCGGAGTGCGGATCAGCGGGGTGACGGTGCACTGGGTGGACGAGGGCGTCGACACGGGGCCGGTGATCGAGCAGGCGGCCGTCCCGGTCGGCCCCGAGGACGACGAGGACAGTCTGCGGGCCCGGATTCAGGCCGTGGAGCGTGGCCTCTTTGTCGCCGCGATCGGCCGGTTCGTCCGCGGTGAGCTCTCATGGGAGGGCAGGCCGCCGGGAACCACCGCATCGGGCGGTCCGGCCCCCGAGGTCGAAGCGATGGAAGCTCATGCCAACGGAGGCATCGTGAACGGTTCAGGAGGGGTCATGTCGGGGGCGTCGACGACCGAGGTCGGTCAGGGCGGCACGGGCGGCGGAGCGGTTCCGGGTGGTGCGCCGCGGGTCGACGCCCCGGGTGAGCTGGTGGCCACCGGCCACCGCCGGCTGCGCCGCGCGCTGGTCAGCGTGTACGACAAGACCGGGCTGGAGGAGCTTGCCGCCGCCTTCGTCGACGCCGGTGTCGAGGTGGTGTCGACCGGCTCGACGGCCGACAGCCTGGCCCGCCTCGGCGTGGCCGTCACACCGGTCAGCACCGTCACCGGGTTCCCGGAGGTGCTCGGCGGCCGAGTGAAGACGCTGCACCCCCGCGTGCATGCCGGCCTGCTGGCCGACCTGCGCAACGCCGAGCACGCCGCCGTCCTGGCGGAGCTCGACATCGAGCCCTTCGACCTCCTTGTGGTCAACCTGTACCCGTTCCGGGAGACCGTCGCCTCCGGCGCGAGCGAGGACGAGGCGATCGAGCAGATCGACATCGGCGGGCCGGCCATGCTGCGTGCAGCCGCGAAGAACCACGCCTCCGTGGCGGTGGTCGTCTCTCCGGGCGACTACGGCGACCTCGCCGCCGCCGTCCGTGGATCCGGCTACGACCTGCCCACCCGGCGCCGGCTCGCGGCCCGCGCCTTCGCTCACACGGCGTCCTACGACGCCGCGGTGGCATCCTGGTTCGCCAGCGCGCTGGCACCTGACGAGACGGCACAGGAGACCGGCTGGCCGGATGTGCTCGCGGCACAGTGGCACCGCACCAGCGTGCTGCGCTACGGCGAGAACCCGCACCAGCGGGCCGCGCTGTACGTCGGTGAGGACGGTGGCGGCGGGCTCGCCTCGGCGCGGCAGCTGCACGGAAAGCCCATGTCGTACAACAACTACACCGACACCGACGCCGCCTGGCGCTCGGTGTTCGACTTCGCCGACCCGGCTGTCGCGGTCATCAAGCACGCCAACCCCTGCGGCATCGCCGTCGCCGCGACCGTGGCCGAAGCGCACCGCAGGGCACACGCCTGCGACCCGGTGTCCGCCTTCGGTGGCGTCATCGCGGTGAACCGCCCGGTCAGCGTCGAGCTGGCCGAGCAGATCGCCGAGATCTTCACCGAGGTCGTCGTCGCGCCCGACTACGAGCCCGGCGCCGTGGAGATCCTCTCCCGCAAGCCGTCGATCCGGCTCCTCGTCTGCGCGCCCCCGCTCCACCCACGGGGCGTGGAACTGCGGCAGATCTCCGGCGGCCTGCTGTTGCAGTCCCGCGACGCCCTCGACGTCGCGGGCGACGACCCGTCCGGGTGGACCCTGGAGGCCGGCTCGCCGGTGGACGAGGCCACCCTCGCCGACCTCGGCTTCGCCTGGCGCGCGGTGCGCTCGGTCAAGTCGAACGCCATCCTGCTCGCCTCGGCCGGAGCGACCGTCGGCGTCGGGATGGGCCAGGTCAACCGGGTCGACGCCGCCCGCCTGGCCGTCTCCCGCGCCGGTGACCGGGCGAAGGGCGCGGTGGCGTCCAGCGACGCGTTCTTCCCGTTCCCGGACGGCTTCCAGGTGCTCGCCGACGCCGGCGTGCGCGCGGTCGTCGAACCCGGCGGCTCGGTGCGCGACGAGAGCGTCATCGCTGCCGCCCGCGAGGCCGGAGTAAGCCTGTACTTCACCGGGGTGCGCCACTTCGCGCACTGACACCGAAGCCTGCCACCGCCTGGTCCGGCCGTCGCCCGTCAGCGCGGGCTACGGCGGGGCCGCGGGCGAGGGAGAGTGCAGGCCGGGGATAAACCGGGCCGTAGTGCGGCCGGGGCGGCGGTCAGGAGGTCGAACCGACCTCGGCGGCGGCCGTCCCGCGCCGGGGCACGGCCGGGCTGCCGTTCGAGGACGCGCTGGTCGGTGTCGCCGGCGTCGTCCCGCCCGGCAGATCCGCAGTGGGCACGTACCGCTGTGCCACCCAGTCGAGCGCCTCTCGCCAGCTCGCCCCGTAAAGGACGGAGATGCGGTCTGCGGTCTGGCGCGCGAGCGCCTGCACGAAGACCCGGTCATCGCTGTCGAGATGGCGGGCGTCGCCGAAGGTTTCCCACGCCCGGAACATCAGTTCCTGAAGCTTCTTGCTGTGCGGCGATTCGTCTGCCACGTCGAACTCCCTACCATTTGGGGACCGCGGCGGCAGTCTCCCCCAGTCGCGCACGACGTGTGCACTCGGGGGGGGCTATGTCGTTGGTGGTGAGATGGCGTGAGACGGTCGTCCGTAGTGCATGATGTGTGCTTCGGTAGGGCCTGAAACTCCCTGTGGGCGCTGAGGAGTGTCGTTGGCCAGCGAGTTCCGCAGCTCGAAGGCGAATCGGGGCGGCAGGCGTGGCGAGTGTTCGTGTTGTGATGACGTTGACGTCTGCAGGCCCGGAGATACTCGGACGGGGTACCACGCCGGAGCCATCGCGGCACCGGTCGGTTCCGGTGATCCCGGGCCGGTTGCCCGGGAGGAACCGGCTGTTCGTCGGCTGCTCCCCGGGCTGATGGTCCGCCTTTCCGGCGCCGACCCGGGCTGGCTGCCACGGGGCGGTGCGCCGTCGGGCGGTGGGGTCGGTGGGGTGGGCGGCTGCCTGTCCACGGCGGGTGGGTGGCGCCTACTGTGTGGGCTCGGAGTGGCCGTTCCCCGCGACCCGCACCCGGCAGCGCGGCGCGGCGGGGGAACGGGCCGAGGAGGCGGGAGYAGGTGAGCGGCAGCGCGCCAGACGGGTGGAACGGACCGCCCGGGTGGGGCGACGAGGGAGCGGGGCTGGGCTCCGGGGCCTGGGGGCCACCGGCGGCACGGACCCACCAGGGCGCCGATGGTGGGCAGGACCTGCCGCGCCGCCGTTCCCGGGCGCCGGGCGAGCGCCCGGGCGGCCGGCCGCCACCCGAAGCGCGGTCGCCGGGCACGCCATCACCGGGTGCGGCGCCGCCAGCTGGGAGGGTCCCGCCGGGGTGGGGCCCGGATCACCGCGAGGAGGCCCGGCCACCGGACAGGTGGGCTCGGGATACCCGGGCACCCCAGGTGCGGGCCCCGGATGCGGGTGGGCCGGGTCCGTGGGCTCCGAACGGGCAGTCGGCCCACAGGCGGCCACCGGGCGCCGCGTCGCCGGAGACCGCCGCCCCGCCGACGGTGCGAGGGCCGGGTGGGCGTGGGAGTCCTCCGCAGCGCGTCGCCGTGGGCCAGACGGCCGAGCAGCCTCGGCAGGYGGGCCACGCGGGTCAGACCGGGTCCGGGGCAGCGGCATCGTCCTCCCGGCCGGGTGGCGCGGGTGGGCCGGAGGCGGAGACGTCCGGCGGGCGGTTCGGTCGGGTGCTCTTCGCCGGGGTGTTGGCCGGCGTCGGGCTGGGCTTCCTCTTCGTCTCCCAGGATCACTGGCGGCGAGGCATCCTCACCGTGGGTGGTGTGATGTTGGTGGGGGCCGTGCTGCGCCTGTGTCTTCCCACCCCGAAAGTCGGCATGCTGGCCGTCCGTGGCCGGCTGTTCGACACTGTCACCCTCGTCGTGCTGGGTACGGCTGTGATCGTCCTCACCCTGGCGGTTCCCCATGTCGGCGGGTGACCGGGTCCGGACGCGGAAACCGGCTGCTGGGAT
Organism: Parafrankia colletiae; assembly: GCF_001854655.1. Classification (GTDB taxonomy): domain Bacteria; phylum Actinomycetota; class Actinomycetes; order Frankiales; family Frankiaceae; genus Parafrankia; species Parafrankia colletiae. The sequence goes on from NZ_MBLM01000108.1 coordinate 397,151, forward strand.
CGCGGTCCGGCCCGTCACCGGCTGTACCTGCCGCCGGCGGGCGCCCGGGGACCGTGACGGGGCGACGTGGCGCGCGTCGCCGTCCCTGCCGTCTGTCCGACTCGCGCGATAGCCTCGGCAGGTCATCGGACAACCGTGCCCAGATGAGCGGGGCGAACCGCGCCTATGGCGAACCGTCACGTAGCCCTGATACCCGGCGGCGGCACCCGGCCCGCACCGACCGGCCTCCCCCTGGGGGATGGCGAGGCCGCCGCCGATCCGATCGGACGAGGGCACGTCGGTCACCTGCGACCTTTTCGCCGGCGCGTACCGACCCCGCCGTGGGCACCGCCGAGATCGCCTTGGCGATCATCGCGATACTGGGGAGCTGATCAGTCCAATGCCGGGAAAAGTCACTGTCGTAGGGGCCGGTTTCTACGGTTCGACGACCGCGCAGCGACTGGCTGAGTACAACATCTTCGACACGGTCGTGCTGACGGACATCGTCGAGGGCAAGCCGCAGGGCCAGGCGCTCGACCTGAACCAGTCCCGGTCGATCGAGGGCTTCGAGACGAAGATCGTCGGGACCAACGACTACGGTGACACCGCCGGTTCCGATGTCGTCGTCATCACGGCCGGCCTGCCCCGCAAGCCCGGGATGAGCCGCATGGACCTCATCGAGGTCAATGCCAAGATCGTTCGTCAGGTGTCGGAGAACATCGCGAAGACGTCGCCGGACGCGGTCGTCGTCGTCGTCTCCAACCCGCTCGACGAGATGACGGCGCTCGCCGCCAACGTCCTGGGCTTCCCGCGGTCGCGAGTGATCGGCCAGGCGGGCATGCTCGACACCGCCCGCTTCACCAACTTCGTGGCGGAGACGCTGAGCGTCCCGGTCGCGTCGGTGCGGACACTGACGCTGGGGTCGCACGGCGACACGATGGTCCCCGTGCCCTCGCAGTGCACCGTCGACGGCAAGCCGCTGAGCGACCTGCTGCCGGCCGCGAAGATCGACGAGCTCGTGGACCGCACCCGCAACGGTGGCGCGGAGGTCGTCGCGCTGCTCAAGACCGGGTCGGCCTACTACGCCCCGTCCGCGGCCGCGGCGCGCATGGTCAAGGCCATCGCCGAGGACTCCGGCGTGCTGATGCCGGTCTGCGCCTGGGTGCAGGGTGAGTTCGGCATCTCGGACGTCTACCTCGGTGTGCCGGCGCAGATCGGTGCCGGTGGGGTGAAGAAGGTCGTCGAGATCGGCCTGACCGACAGCGAGCTGGCCGCGCTGAAGACCGCGGCGGAGGCCGTGCGCGCCAAGCAGGCGGACGTCGCCAGCCTGTAGGCACGACCCAGAACCACCGAACCGCACCACCGCACCACCGAAACACCGAAACACCGAAACACTGCATGATCACGTACGACCGCGTCGGCCCACAGCCCGCACCGTCCGCGTCTCGGGGCCTGTGGGCCGACGTCCGGGCACAGGCAGCAGGAGGTCAGCGCAGGCCGCGTGCGGTGCGGCGGGCGGCGAGCCGTGCCAGCGACCCGGCGGGGATCGTCCCCTTGCCCAGCCCCAGCTCGACGAGGCTGTCGTAGAGCTCGGTCCRCCGGCTGGCCGAGCGCACCGCCGCATCCATCAGTGGGCGGTGGCGGCCGGCGAGGTCGGCGAGCAGCGTGGTGTGTCTCAGGTGCCGGCCGAGTTCCCGGCCCAGGGCTCGCCGGTAGGCCCGTCCCGCAGCCGGCCCGGGAGCGGTGACCGCCGCCTGGCCGGCAAGCGAGCCGGACAGCAGCGCGTAGTAGATCCCCTCACCGGTCAGTGGGTTGATGAGGGACGCGGCGTCGCCGGCGAGCAGCACCGGTCCGTCCGGCAGCCTCGGGCGGTGGGTGGACAGCGGCAGGTGATGCGCCCGCAGCGTGCCCGCGTAGGCCGGGGTGTCCGGGAGCATGCGGGCGAGCGTCCCGTGCAGGACGGCCTTCGGCGTGCCGTCGCTGTCGCGCAGCCGCGAGCGGAGCATGCCGTAGCCGATGTTGGCCCGGCCGTCACCGATCGGGAACGACCAGGCGTATGCCGGCCAGCCCTCGTCCGTCATGTCGATGAGCTGCTCGGGTGGCCGGTCGTCCTTGGGTGCGTCGGCGTAGGCGCGTACGGCGATGGCGAGCCCTTCGGGCGGGTTCGGCGCGATGCCGAGCGCCCGGCGCACGGCCGAGTGCGCGCCGTCGGCGCCGATCACGACGCGGGCACGCAGCGCGCCGCCGTCGACGGCGACGACCGGCTCCGCACCGTCACCGGCGACGATCTCCAGCGCCCGGACCCGCCGGCGGGCGAAGTCGGCGCCGCGGGCCCGGGCGGCGGCCATCAGCCGCGCGTCGAAGACCTCCCGGGGAATCACATGGGTGGCCCGTTCGGAGGGGGTCGCGACCTCGGCGCCGCCGGGGGTACGCAGCCGCATCCGGTCCACCGGGCGGTAGCCGTGGGTCACGTCGGTGACTCCGAGCGTGCGCAGGACGTCCACTCCGTGCGGGGCGATGCCGTCCCCGCAGGTCTTGTCGCGGGGAAACTCCGCGGCGTCGACGATCAGAACCCGCGCCTCGGGACGCAGCTGCAGCGCCCGCAGCGCGGCAGCACTGCCGGCAGGGCCACCGCCCACGACAAGCAGGTCCAGAGGGGGCTCGCCGCCCCCCGCTCCGGGCCTGGTGTGCGGGTGCGGGCTGGATACTGGGTCGGGCACGTCCGCAAGTGTCGCAGCCCGGCAGGAGACGCCGACCAGGCACCGGTTTCGTGCGGTACCCGGCCAGAACCGCCTCGGGTGCCGAGCCGGCCCGGGGCCGGGCCAGTTCGTAGAGTGYCGGGCATGGACGCGCTCCGGCAGTTGGACCACTGGCCCGTCGGAACAGCCGCGGCCGCCGTGCTGCGGCACGACGGTGGGCACGACGGTGAGAAGGCCAGCCAGGTCAGTCAGGTCGGTCTCAGCGGCGATCCGGAGGTGCCGTTCCGGCTGGCCTCGGTCTCCAAGACGATGAGCGCCTACGCGCTGCTCGTCGCGGTGGAGGAGGGGGCCCTCGCCCTCGACGACCCGGCGGGGCCGGAGGGGTCGACTGTCGCGCACCTGCTGGCGCACGTGTCGGGCCTGGCGTTCGCCAGCAGCAGGGTGCTGGCCCGGCCGGGCACCCGCCGGATCTACTCGAACGCCGGTTTCGACGAGCTCGGACGTCACCTCGAGCAGGTCACCGACATCCCGTTCGCGACCTACCTCGCCGAGGCCGTCTTCGTCCCGCTCGGCATGAAGGCGGCAGCCCTGGCCGGCTCGCCGGCCTTCGGGGTGCTGGCGACGCTGGCGGACGTGACCGCGTTCGCGGCCGAACTGCTCGCGCCGACCCTGGTGTCGGCGGCGACGTTCGAACGGGCGACGTCGGTCGCCTTCCCGGGCCTGCACGGCATCCTGCCCGGCTTCGGAGCGCAGAACCCGAACGACTGGGGTCTCGGGTTCGAGATCCGCGGGCACAAGAGCCCGCACTGGACGGCCCCGGCCAACAGCCCGCGGACCTTCGGCCACTTCGGCCGGTCGGGGACCTTCCTGTGGGTCGACCCGGAGGCGTCCGTGGCCTGCGTCGCGCTGACCGACCGGGACTTCGGCGAATGGGCCGCCGCGGCGTGGCCGGTGCTGTCCGCGGGGGTCCTCGCCGAGCTCGGCGTGCGTGCGGATTCCGGGGCCTGATCTACCCGCCCGGTCTGGCCGATCTGTCATCCTGTGGACACGGTCGGCAAGGCTGACCTGGTGCGATTCGTCCACGTCCGGTAGCGGAGCGAGGTCATCTCTGGTCCCGAGGAGACAGCGTGGTCTCGTGGGCCATGATGGCGCCATGGTAGGTCGGCAGAGCTTGTCCCGTGCCACCTGGTCAGCCGCCGCACGGGCGGCCGGGAACGGCGCCAGGTGAAGGACTCCATGCGCTCCATCGGAGTGGCCATCGGGATCCCGGAGCCATTTCGCACAGAGCTCCGGGACTGGCGCAGACGGGTGGGTGACCCCAACGCGGCGCTCATCGTGCCGCACATCACATTGCTCGGCCCTACCGAAGTGCCGATCGCCCAGCTTCCGGCCATCGAACGTCACCTGGCCGAGGTCGCCTCCGGCGGCGAGCCGTTCGTCATCCACCTGCGCGGATCCGGGACCTTCCGCCCGTTGTCGCCGGTGGTGTTCGTGACCCTCGCGATGGGAATCTCCTGCTGCGAGCTGTTGGAGAAGGCTGTTCGGTCCGGCCCGCTGGATCGCCCGACCCGGTTCTCGTACCACCCACACGTGACCGTCGCCCACGACATCGACGAGGAGTCGATGGATCGCGCCGCCGAGTTGTTGGCCGAATACCGTGCGCAGTTCGAGGTGACAGGTTTCGAGCTCTACGAACGCGGAGATGACTGCGCCTGGCGCCAGTTGCGTCATTTTCCGTTTGCATGCGGGGGTGGCAGGCCGACGTGGCAGGACGACGGGATGCGGTGAAGTCAGGCGTGGCATCGGTGGAAGGTGCCGTCGGTGAGGTACGCCGCCGGCGCCCGCTGATCGACCACGCGATACGCGCGTACGGCCGTTACACGGGGGACGGCGGTGACCGGGTCGCCGCGTCCACGACGTACTTCGCCTTCCTTTCCTTCTTCCCGATCATGGCGCTGGTGTTCTCGATCACCGGTTTCGTGGTGGACGCCTATCCGGACGCCCAGGCAAAGATCGTCGAGAAGATCAACGACTATCTGCCCGGTCTCGCCGACCGCCTGGATGTCGAGAGCATCGGTCAGGCAAAGGTCGGCGCCGGCCTGATCGGTATCGCCGGTCTGCTGCTCGCCGGCCTCGCCTGGGTATCCGCGCTGCGGGACAGCATCCGGATCATCTGGCACCAGAGCCTGGAGACCGGGAACTTCGTGCTGCGGCGGCTCAAGGACGTCGCGATCCTCGCCGGCCTCGGGCTCGCCCTGTTCGCATCGCTGGTCGTGACCAGTCTCGCGACCTCGGCCACCGGCTGGTTCCTGCGCTGGATCGGGCTCGAGGGGAACACCGCCGCAGCCTGGGTCACCGGCATCCTCGCGGTCGCACTCGCCCTGGTCCTCGACATGGTCGTGTTCGTCTACATCTTCTGGCGGCTGCCGGAGCACACGAACCGTCACCGGGTGCTGCGGGCGGCCCTGCTGGGTGCTCTCGGCGTCGAACTRCTGAAGCTCCTCGGCACCTGGCTGGTCGGCCAGACGACGTCCAACCCGGTGTACGGGACGTTCGCCGTCATCGTCGGGCTGCTCATCTGGATCAACAYCATGATGCGGTGGATGCTGTTCGTCGCCGCCTGGGCCGTGACGGCGCCCTTCGACTCGGACGTCGACCCCTCCGGCACAGCCTCGACGGACAGCTCCCAGGAGGACCCCGCCGTGGACGGACACGTACGCGTGGCGGCCACTGGTGACGGCCGACCGGCCACGTCCGCGGACGAGCGTGCAGCGGCGGCCTACGGTGGCACACCAGAGGCGGCCCCGGGCGCAGGGCCCGACGGCACGCCCGCGGTGGGGCCGACCAGCCGGACGGCTGGCCATGGTCAGGCAGCCCGGCTGCGCACCGGCGGGGCGGCCGGCCAGGTCGGGTCCTGGCGGCAGCGTTGGCTGCGCCGCCGGCAGGCTGCTCACCACCGCGACCGGACCCCCGTCGGGCGCTGACCCTCGAGGTAAGTGGAGGTACGTGGAGGTACGCGGAGGCCTACGGGGCGGGCGAGCGGACGGTGCCGTACGGCGGAGTCTCGAGGTGCCGCTGATTCTCGCCCCCGTCATCGCCCTGCTGTGGTTCAGGACGTAGTGAGGGAAGCCCGACCAGGTGCCGGGGGCCGTCTGGCGGGTGGTGCGGGCCCTGGCGCGCCCGGGTGCGCGCCACCGCCTCGCCGGGGCCGGTCGAGGCGTCCGGCCGGGCTCGCCAGGGCTGCCCTCCAGCCGCGGCGCGTGCGATCCGCTGCCGAGTTGTAACCCGACTCGTAACCCCGTCACCGGCGCCGTCGTGGCGGCGGGCGCCGCCACGGTGTACGTCGCCCAGCTGACGGCTGTCGCCGTGCCGGACGCCGTAGTCGCGGTCGTGGTCACGGGCGCTGCTGAGACTGTGGTTGCTGCTGTGGCCGGGCTGACGGCGGTGGCCGGGAAGGTGACCCGGCGGGGGCGCGGGCTCCCACGACGGGCCGGGGCCACGGCTCCGGCTCCGGCCGCGGGCCGGTCGGGCAGCGGTGCGGGTGGCGTGCCGGGCGCCCCGGCGGGGAGCGGGAGCTCGGCGGCGGGCGCGTCCGGCGAGGGTCAGCACGGTCGCGGCGATGGTGACGGCCAGGGCCAGCCAGGTCACCGTTCCGATACCCCCGGCCCGAGAGGCCTCCGCCAGTCCGGCCTGGCCGTCACTGCCGTCACTGCCGTCACTGGCGTCGGCAGGATCACCGGCGCTGCTGCCGCCCGCCGTCTCGCCGGCACCCGCGGAACCCTCGCCGGCGTCGCCGGACAGGCCCGGTTCGCCCGCCGCGGCCGCGTCGCTGCCGGGCGCGGCCGGGTCGGCCAGGCGGCCGATCGGGCGAACGTCCGCCGCATGGGCGAAGCCCCAGTCGAGCAGCGCCCGCGCATCCGCCGCATAGGCGGGGACCGTGCGCAGCAGGGAGACGATCAGAGTACGGCCGTTGCGGGTCGCCGCGCCGACGAACGTGGCGCCGGCCGCCACGGTGTAGCCGTTCTTGATCCCGATGGTGCCGTCGTAGGTGCTCATCAGCGCGTTGTGGTTCGCGATCTCGAAACGCTCGTCGCCGCGCCCCGGCAGCGAGGCCCGCGGGATTGTCAGGTAGCCGCGCACGACCGGCTGGTTGAGCGCCGCGCGGCCGATCACCGCCAGGTCATGGGCCGTCGTGTGCTGGCCGGGGGAGTCCAACCCGGTGGGATCCCCGGCCACGGTGTCGCGGGCGCCGAGCTCGGCGGCCAGCCGGTTCATCCGGTCGAGGACGGCCCGGYGACCACCAGCGGCCTCCACCAGAGCCACCGTGGCGTCGTTCCCACTGGCGATGAGCATCGCCGTGGCCAGGTCACGCACGGTGTAGTGGACGCCGGGAACGAGCCCGACCCGGGTGCCGTCGACCCGTGCCGCCTCGTCGCTGATCGCCACCTGGCGGTCGGGAGGAAGGCTCGGCAGCACGACGAGCGCGGTGAGTATCTTCATCGTGCTGGCCGGCAGGTCCGGCAGCTCCGGGTTACGGGCGGCGAGGATCGCGCCGCTGGTGGCGTCCGCGACCAACCAGGCCTCGGCGGTGATGCCTGCCGGCGGTGACACGCTCGCCTCCGGCCCGCCGGAGGCGGCCGGCGCCCCTGCCGCGGGTGCCGGCGCTGTCACCGCGGCCGCAGCCGGTACCGGAGTCGCCGCCGGTACCCGAGCAGCAGGGGACACCGCGGCCAGCGGCTCACCCGGGATCGCCCGGGCGGCCAGCGGCCAGGGCGGAAGAGGAGCACCCGTACCGGCTCCCACCTGCCCGGTGCTGGCCAGACCGGTGCTCGCCTGGCCTGACGTCGCCGCGGCGGGTGATGGGGCAGCGGTGAGCGCGATGAGAAGCGTGGCAACGAGACCCACCGTCGCGGCGACCGCCTGCCGGACGCGGTGCGGGGCAGGCTGGTGAGGGCAGGGGCGACGCGTGCGGCCGGCGTGCACCTACCGAACGTTACCGGTCGATCTTCGTCTGGTGAGTTTCCCGGCTCACGTGTCTCGGATACGTGTGCGGGTCGTGCGGATAGGTACCTTTCGTCCGCCCCGCGAACCAGTTCGCGTCGGGATGAAGAGATGGCCCCCTGTGGTACCCGCGTCCGCGGGTGTCGTCTCGGATGGGGCACCGGTCTGCGGCGTGGGCGCGGTGCCCTGACCGGCGCGATCCCACGGCGTGAGATCCGTCGAGGCAGGGGCGGCCGGAGCTGGCTCCGCCGGTGTCGGCGGGACGACGGTTGACGTGCCGGACGCTGACGATGCCGCCACGACCGTGCGGGCCGGAAGCGCCGCGGACCCGTTCGGGGTTGCCACAAGAGGTTGCGCCGCGGGCGCCACCGGCACGAGCGCCGAGCGGATCAGGTCCTCGATGTCACCACGCAGCGACTCGAGCTGATGTGACAGCTCGCCCCGCATGTACTGCCGGGTGGCCGTGTCGCTCTGCGCCAGGCGCAGAGCCGCGACCTCGCGGGTCAGGAACTCGGTGTCCTCCCGCATCCGGATCGCGGCGGCCCGGTCCTCGGCCAGCGACGCGCGGTCCCGGTCGTCCTGCCGGTTCTGGGCGAGCAGGATGAGCGGCGCCGCGTAGGCCGCCTGGGTGGAGAAGGCCAGGTTCAGCAGAATGAAGGGATAAGGGTCCCACCGCAGCAGCGGCATGGCCACGTTGAGCGCAATCCAGACGATCACCACACAGGTCTGAATGGCGAGGTATCGCCCGGTACCGAGGAAACGGGCGATGGTCTCCGCTCCCCGGCTCAGAGATTCACGATCCACCCGGGCGGAGATCAGCGGGGAGCGTCCGGCGACCGGCACATCGAGCCGGTCGGGGTGGGCTCCTCGTCGCACTGCGAGGCGGGTGGTGGTGTTCACGCTCATGGGAGACGTCCCCTCCGCGTTCGGGCTGCCGTACACGGGCAGGCCGACACGCACTCCAGAGCAGGCCGCGAGGAGAAGAACCCACGGCGGCCCGAACCGACACGTCGCTGATCGGCCGCACCTGCCGGAAAAACCCGGGACTTACGAGGAACCGGGTGTCATGGACGCGGACCGGACTGACTGGTCGTGCGGACCGCTTCAGAGAGCGGAGACGGCACCGACCACGCCGGTCGCCGGGCTGAACGTCAGCCGGCGTCCACCAGCAGGAAGCGGCTGTTACTGGAGCACCCGCCAGGACTCACAGCGGCCACCTCCTCTGGTCAGCCTCGCTAGAGGATGGGAAATCTCTTGTCAAGGATAACCGCCCCTCGCGGTTGTGCCGCTATGGGGTCCCCCGTGAGCTCTGTCGCCCTTGCGTCGCCTGTCGGCGTCCGGTCACCCGCCAGCATGCGGCCTCCGGGCCGGTGCACAGCATCCCGCCGGCCCGGCAGCTACCGGGCGCGCCCGGCCGCGTCCGCGGCCAGCAACGCATCCACCAGCGTCGGCGGGTCGAGGTCGAAGGGCTCGTTGTGTGCCGTCTCGCCCTCGGCGAGCGCCCGTACCGCGATGCCGCGCAGCAGCTCGATCGGCGGATCAGCCAGCCCGACCTGCGCGAGCGTGCGAGGAAGCCCCACCCGGGCGCTGAACGCGAGGACCTCGGCCAGCTCCTCCTCCGGCCGCCCCTCGACGACCAGCTGGACGAGCAGACCGAACGCGACCTTCTCGCCATGCAGGAAACGGTGCGTCTCGGCCGCCACCGTCAGCCCGTTGTGCACCGAATGGGCAACCGCGAGACCACCGGACTCGAAGCCCAGCCCGGACAACAGCGTGTTCGCCTCCACGAGCCGCTCCACCGCCGGCGTCACCGCCCCGGCCCGCACGGCCCGGATCGCGGCCGGTGCGTCGTCGAACAGGATGCGCCGGCACAGCTCGGCGAGCGCACCTGCGGACGCTGTCTGTGCCCCGTGCAGCTGGTTCGCTCGCCGCGCCTCCCGGACGGTGCGTGCCTCGTACCAGGTGGCGAGCGCGTCACCGATGCCCGCGACCAGCAGCCGGGCCGGCGCGGCCGCGATCGCGGTCGTGTCGACCAGCACCAGATCAGGATTGCGTGGATAGAACAGATAGCGCTCGAACGTCCCGTCCGGGGAGTACACGACGGACAACGCGCTGCACGGCGCGTCGCTGGACGCCGTCGTCGGGCAGGTCACCACCGGCACATCCAGCGCCGCCGCCGCGGCCCGGGCGGTGTCGAGGACCTTGCCGCCTCCGGCACCGACGATCACCGTCGCCTCCGGGTCGCGCGCCGCCGAGAGGACCCGGTCGATCTCCTGGTCGCTGCACTCGCCGCCGAACATGTGCACCGTGTACGGGATTCCGGCGCCATCCAGGCTCGTTCGCCAGGCGTCCTCCAACAGCCGCATCGGCGCCCCGCTGGTGACGATCACCGCCGGGCCGGTGAGGCCGAGGCGGGCCATCTCCGGCCCGAGTGCGGCGGTGGCGTCCCGTCCCTGGACATAGCGGCCTGGCGACCCGAACACGGCGAGCATGGACGGACACGCTAGCCGGCCCCGCGACCCTCCCGCAGGGAGATGCCCTGCGACCAGTGGTCCTCCGGACAGCACGACCTCCGGACGGAGACAGCCCCGGGAGACCTTCCGACGAGCGGGCTGGCTGGCCGTGCCCCTGAGCGTGCGGCCGACACGGTCGGCGAAGGCGAGCTCTGGACGCCTCCGCCGACCGGTCAGGGTGATGCTGTGCGGACCTGGCATCCGCCGACTTCGCCGACTCCTCAGACGAGGCCCAGACAATGAAGGCCCAGAAGAATATCCAGCCCAGGCCCAGGCCCAGGCGGAACGGGGGCCGGGCATGCCCTGATGGCGTCACCTGGATGCTCGCCCGTCCCTGGTGCTGGGGTGACCGGACCGAGTGGTGGGCGCCCCGCCGGCCCCTGGCCGGGCGGGCCAGGGCCGAGGGACGCCGGCGGGGTGGCCATGGAGTCGCACCGGAAGCCGCCGTCGAGGGACTCCACCCGCGAGATCACCTACCAGGCGGGCCGGTGAGTGTTCACGCTGAACCGTTCGATTGCATCAAGAATCGCATCCTGCGTGGCGGAGCTTCCGGTATGGCCCGCCTCACTGATCACCTTCAGCTCCGCGTCGGGCCATGCCTTCGCGAGTTCCCAGGCGGTCCTGAGCGGGCTGGCGARGTCGAGCCTGCCGTGGATCAGTACTGCCGGGATGCCGGCCAGCCGGTGTGCGTCGCGAAGCAGCTGGCCGTCCTCAAGCCAGGCATTGTTCGCGAAGTAGTGCGCGCAGATGCGGACGAAGGCCATCCGCGCATCGTCGGGCTTGCTGCTGTACTGGCCTGGCGTGCCGAGTGTCTCGTGCGCGATGACGGCGTCCTCCCATGCGCACCAGGCTCGGGCCGCGTTGATCCGCACCGTCTCGTCCGGGCTGTTGAACAACCGGTTGTAGGCGGCGGCGAGATTGCCATCCCGGTCCGCCGGCGGTACTCCGTCGCGGAACGCCTCCCAGGGAGCTGGCACGAGGCAGCCGACTCCGCGGTAGAGCCAGTCGATTTCTTCGGGTCTGGTCATGGTGACGCCGACGATGACGATGCCCGAGACCCGCTCGGGGTAACGCTCGGCATAGGCGAGAATCAGCGTCGAACCCCACGAACCGCCGTACAGGAGCCACTGCCGGATGCCGAGCTGCTCCCGCAGCCGCTCCATGTCGGYGATCAGATGGTCGGTGGTGTTGTGTTTCAGGCTCACGGCCGGGTCGGAGGCGTGTGGTCGGCTCTGACCACAGCCGCGCTGGTCGAAGAGAACGATCCGGTAGACGGCCGGGTCGAACATTCTTCGGCTGCCCCGGCGGCCRCCGCTGCCGGGGCCACCATGTACCCACAACGCGGGCTTTCCGTCCGGGTTGCCGCTGCTCTCCCAGTAGATCTGATTGCCATCACCTACCTCGAGCATCCCCTGCGCGTGGGGCTCGATGGGCGGGAACGACTGTTTCATCCAGGGCCCGCCCCGGATCCGCTCGGCAGCATGCTCAGCCGGCGATGAGGGCCGTCACGGCAAAGCCCAGCACCGTGACCGCGATGACCGCCCGGATGGGCACCTGCACCCGTTCCACCACCGCCCGCCGCTCCGAGAGCGCTGACAGCGGCCCGGCGACCATGGCCAGGAGCATTCCCGCCCACACCAGCGCGGACAGGTCGGCCACGTCCGGGTTGAGCCCGACCACGAGGATGGTGGCGGCCAGCCCGGCGGCGAACAGTACCTGGGGAAGCAGCAGGATCGACATCCGCGGCAGCGCGGCCTTCGCGGTGGCACCGGACTCGGGGCGCCCGGACAGCACGACCCGGACGAACGAGAGCGCGTACAGGGGCGCGTTGAACAGTGTGCTCGCGATCGTCCGCTGTGCCCCTCGAAGGCCGGCGTAGGCGGCGACGAGCAGCATCGAGCTGAGAAGGTACGGCAGGGCGTACAGGACGTAGGCGGTCAGCGAGACCCCGGAGGCGATCTCCATCCCGGCCAGCGCGCTCATCGGCGGCCCGAGCAGGAACATCATCTGTACGCACGCCACCAGATACCCGATGCCGGTATGCAGGTAGTGCGCTCGCTGCCAGCCGGTCAGCCCCGGCTTGCGCAGCGGGTTGTCGAACAGCAGCAGGCGTAGCCCGTCCATCGCCCATCGGCTGCGCTGCTTGGCGTACTCCGCCGCCGTGGCCGGTGCGATGCCGACGGACACCGCCTCCGGGTGATAGACGCTGCGCCACCCGCGCGCATGCAGCTCGTACGACGTGTGCAGGTCCTCGACGATGTTCCACTCGCTGAAACCACCGGCGGACTCCAGCGCCGTCCGCCGATACAGGGTGCCGTTCCCGCAGGACGACGCCGCACTGTCGCGATCCTTCGCCGGTTGCACCGCCCGGTACAGCATCGGCTCGGCGTTGTTGAGGACGTCGTACCGCCCGAGGTCGAAACGCTGTTCGGTGCAGACGAAACCGACCTTCGGATCTCTCAGGTAGCCCAGGACCCTCTCCGCCAGGTCGGGGACCGCGATGTGGTCGGCGTCCAGCGTCATGATCGCCTCTGCGTCGGTGCGGGCGAGAGCATGGTTGAGGTTGGCTGCCTTGCCCTTCGACCCGGTGGTCCGGGTGAAGCAGGTCAGCCCGAGCCGGGCGGCGAGCGCGTCGATGTCGCGCCAGTCGTCCCGTCGGGCGATCCGGCCGTCGTTGAGGACGTAGGTGCGGTGCGGGTAGTCGATCGCCAACGCCGCCCGCAGTGTCGCCTCGACGATCTCCACAGGCTCGCCGCAGACAGTGACGAAGACGTCGAGGGTGCCGGCCGGCGCCGGCGGGCGCCGGACGTATCCGGGCCGCACTCGGCACATCATCACGGCCGTCCACACGATCGCGAGGTAGCTGACGACCTCCGCCGTGTAGAACAGGTGGCCGGCCACCCCGGTTCCGTCCAGTGTCCCGGCGCGCCAGACGAGGTACACGACGCCGATCGCCACGACCAGGACGGCCATGACGGGCCCGGCCAGGGCCCTGCAGCGCCCGACAGGCACCCGTGCCCAGGCGTCGCGGTCAGCCAGCGGCGAAAGATCGGACAGCCTTCCGGAAGCGGAGGGGGTGCGGTAGCCGGCGGCGGCGTCAGCGGCGGAGGCCTGAATGGGGATGGCAGGGATTCCACCGGGGAGAGCGACTGGTGAGGCGGGCCCGCCGGGTGGGGTGGTGGCGGGTGCGCCGAGCCTCGGCGGTCGGCGCACCGCGGGGCCGTGCGACGCCGTCAATGTCATGATTTGTTGTTCAACCGTGCTGGTCGTGTCGTCAGGCCCGGCCTGGTCCAGCATGTTTTCTCCTCTCGGTCTGTTCGCGCATCCTCCCATCTGGTTGTTTCGCTCTTGTCTGTGAGGTCACCGGTAGCCCGTTGGTGGTGCACTACCCGTTCGTGCCAGTTTGGAGCAGTGGTTGATCCGTCTACGGTGCTGTGAACTGCCTGTCGTGTYGCAACGTTCGTACCCTCGGGAGAAAATGGCGCCTGCGCAGTGGTCTTCTTCATAAGAAACATGCATTGATATCACTGGATTGTTGGGGGCTGGCCACCCAGATTCGGGGCTGGGGCTGCGCGGCCCCCCTGGTGTCGAACGCCGGTGGGGCCGGCGCGGAACGCACCCTGTCGACGGCCCTGCCGGACGCGGGGCCGGCGGGCAGGCACGCCTGGCACGCTGGCGAGGTGCTCGGGCCTGCGTTGGCAGGCCCGAGGGTAGCTCCAGGTGGTCGAATCGTCCCTTTGCGTGAACGGTTTGTGTCGGGCATGCGAGCTCCATGCCGTCATCCATCCGATGCGTGCGTTGGAGGTGCGTCTTGCGAGGACTTTCGAGAATCAGAGCCCTGGGCCTGATGGTCGGGGTGGGCGCGACGCTGGCCGTTGTTCCCATGCAACCGGCGACTGCGGGTACAACAAACAATCCGCTGACGGCGGCGGGTACCGTCCGGTGTCAGGCCGGCTCGGCCGAATCCATCCTTATCGCCGGTGGCGGAGAGTCCCACGGCGCGTCCGTCGGGGTGAGCGGGCAGTTCTCGGTTACCTTCGGGAACCCGCAACTCCCCAGTATCGCGACTGCTCAGGTGCGGTGCGATATCGCAGGTAAACGAACCTATCCCACGACGAACTTCACCATGTACCGTCCGACCGTCGGGCAGGTTCTGAACGTCACCCTCACGGCCCTCTGATCAGCTGGTTACGGCAGGTGGCGCGCCGGGGCGCGGACACACCACCCGCCGTGATCTGAGGCTGGTAGCCCTGACTCGTGGGTGGGGCCGGTGGGCATGAACTGGCCACGGTGGGCTGTGCGGATGTGGCTCCTCGACTACGGCGGGGTGATGCGGGGCGCCACCCTCGCAACCTCGGCGCCGGCGAGATCGTCCAGCGACGAGCAGGATGGCCGCCACGAACCCGACGACCATGAAGACATCCAGGATGGCGGTCCCCTCGGTACAGGTGATGTCGTCCGCGATGAAGGTCGCGTCTGGCCCCGCAAGCGCGAGGCCGGCGAGCAGGGTCGGGGTGAAGATGCCCACCCCGTAGGTCGCGACGTCCATCAGGAACCACGGCACGGACGTGAGAAGGGCTCGCCGCAGCCAGCGGCGGGAGAACAGCCCGGCTGGATGAACGCCGAAATCCCCTCCGGAACAGGCTCGCCGCGGTCCCGGTCGGCGTCAGTGACGCGCACAGGCCTGTGGCCCAGTTCCTGAGACCTGCCGGGCCTCGTCCTCCCGATCGTTCTGCGCCAGCCAGCGAGGGCTTTCCGGTACGTTGCGGCGCAGCCAGACGACGAAGCAGCGCCGACCAGCCACCGGCCGCGGGATCGGGCCGGCAGGTCTCGGCGAGATACCCGGCGGCGATCGGATAGCCCAGGCCGATCGCCAGTCCGAGCACGAACCGGAAGGCGATCAGGGACCAGACATCCCAGGCCACCACGCACAGGGCAGAGAACGCGACGAACAGCACCAGATCGATGCGGAGGACCCGGCGCCGGCCGAACCTGTCCGCCAACGGGCCGAGCAGCGCGGCGCCGAACATCGCGCCCGCGATCGCCGCCGCGGATATCAGGCCGGTCTCCACCGAACTCGCCCCGAGATCCTCTTCGACCAATGGATTGGCGACTCCGATGATGAAGAAGTCTTCAGACGCCTTGCCCGCCACGGCACCCGCGTTCGTCGGCCACCGACCTCGCCCTTCGTATGCTCCAGGTAGACGTTCCGGTCCGCCAGCGCGGGTGCGAGGCTGGACGGGTGACTGAAGTCGAAGCGTGCGTCCTAATTCCTGATCGCGGCGGATGTGCGGACGTGGGCGATCTGGCATGCGGTGGTCGAGGCAGGCGAATCCGCCGAACGCCCTCAGCCCGTGCGGCATGAGTAGCCCCCGCCCCACTCGGCCGGAGGCGTCGGCCCGCGCCTCGGGCGCAACGACCGGCAGGGTGATCGTGATGACCGGGCCGCCTGGCGGGGGCAAGACCACAGTTGCCCGGCGGGTGGCCGACAGGCTCTCGCTCAGTGTGCATCTGCACGCTGACGACTTCTGGCACTTCATCCGGCAGGGCGCCGTCGCGCCCTACCTGCCCGAAGCACATCACCAGAACACGATCGTCGTCGACATCGTGGCCCACACCGCGTTCGGCTACGCCGCCGGTGGCTACGACGTCATCTGCGACGGCATCATCGGCCCCTGGTTCCTCGACGCGTTCCGTGCCGTGCGCACGACCAGCGGAATCGAGCTGCACTATCTCGTTCTGCGCCCCGATGAGGCGACGACGCTCCGCCGAGCGACCAGCCGGACCGCCACCGACGCGTTGACCGACCCCGAACCGATCCGCTCGCTGCACCACCAGTTCAGCAGCCTCGACATCCTCGAACCCCACGTGCTGGATTCCAGCCACATGGATCCCGCGGCCACGGCCGAGGTTGCGTTGCACGGCATCACCAACGGCCACTACCAGCTCGGTTGATCTCCATTGGTCCGACACGCGGTCCACAGACCTGACAGTTCCTCGGTACCGGGTGGATGGTCTCGACACCGAACGCCCCCAGGCGAAGCCCGTGAGGAAACGTAGTTCGGCCTGTGCGTCGAGCCGGTACCGAGTAGGTAGACCACCTCGGTGATCACAAGGGTGGGTTGATCAGCGGTTTAGATGGGTCTCCAGCAGGTCCGCGCAGGCCTCGTGATGTTGATCGTCGGTGTCGATGTACGCATAGAGCGGACCGGCGTCGACCACGAGGGCTATGACGCCACCTCGTTGGCGAGGATCTCCTCCATGCGTTCGGAGATGTCCTGCCGGCCGCTGCGGCCGGCGCCCCGCGCGCCGAGTACCCGCCGGCCGTTGGTCGTCTCAGTCCGTTCGAGAAGTTCGGCCGGGAGTGATGGCCTTCCCGCCGCGGCGCAACCTGGCGTAGGCGTCGGCGACGTCCTGCCGTCGATGGGCTTCGAGGATGCCGGCCGGGTCGTCGTACCACCGGCCAGGCCTTCGCTGGCGCTGATGCCAGAGGGTGGGCTGGTCGTGCAGGGCGTTGCGCAGGACGACTTCGAAGAGCCCGAGGGCCTCGTGGAACGCGGCGTTGATGCTGCTGTTCCACTCGTACAGGGCCACTGCCCGCTCGAGGTCATGGTTGCAGGTCCGTTCGTACGGATCGAGGCGTTCGGCGCTCAGCCTGCACCGGAGCTGGACAGCGAGGGCATGCGACGGGGTCCCGATATTCGACATCGGGCTACCGGTCTTCTAGATTTCGAGGTGGACACCCCGGATGGCCTCTACCGCTGGATGCCCTTGACGGCTCTGGCGGCAAGCCCCCGGGGTTTTTTCTGTCCGCCCACCTTATGGCGATCAACGTGTCCGAACTCGCGCCCCCACACGGAGACCACGGCTTGCAGCCGGTGCCAGGCTGGTGGGGTGACTCTGTCGAAGCGTGCGTCCTGGTTCTTGATCGCGGTGGGTGTGTGGACGTGGGCGATCTGGCCGAATTTGTAGAACATTCACTTATGACCTAGGTACGGCGCCGGAGGCCGTCGGTCGGGATCAGGGAATCAGGGGTAGTTTCCGGACCCGGACAAGACGGTCGGTGAGGACGATCATGCTGCCGTCCTACAGCGCTTCTGCCAGTTGGTCGAGGTTCGCGAGGAGAAGCCGCAGCTGCTCGGTGGGGCGGCGTCCGCCTTCACGGCGGAAGAGAATCACGGAAGGGCTGTCGAGGCCGGTTCGGGCGAGGATGCCGCCGAAGTCGGTGTCAGCTGAGATCAGGACTCGTCGCTCCTCGCGCGCGAAGCCGAGGACGGCGGTGTCGTCGGCCGCGCCGAGTCCGACGTCTCGGACATGGAGGACGTCATGCCCAGCCTCGCGGAGGCCGGTCGCGAGAGTGTTGGACAGGTTGTTGTCGAGGAGGAAGCGCACGTCGGGGTCACGCTGGGATGATCAGCGGAAGCTGCTGCTCGCGGACGGCTTCGGCAGCGAAGCGGAGTGCCTCGCGGATGTCGTCCTCGTCGAGGTCCGGCAGGTCGGCGATGACCTCGGTGGCGGACATGCCATCCGCGATCATTCCGATGACCGTCGCTACCGGGATGCGCAACCCACGGATACAGGGAACCCCACCCATCTGCGCCGGGTTCACCGTGATGCGGGTGAAGTGCACGGGCCACCCCCTCTCGTGCTTCAGCATACGGTGATCATGACTGTTCCGGGTTGGCGCGCTGAGACGGACCACGATGTCCCCATGAGCACGTGGCTGCTGACCGCRGGCTCCGGCGGCCGGGACATCGGCACCGCCTGGCGTGTCCAGCCTCACGCGCTGTGACAGCGCTCGGTTGGTCCGTCTGCTCATCTGGGTGCGAGGCTGGATGGGTGACTCTGTCGAAGCGTGCCTCGTGGTTCCTGGTTGCGGTGGGTGTGTGGACGTGGGCCATCTGGCCGAATTTCCTTCGGAACGTGTGGAAGGATGATCGTTCCTGGGACGACGGCCCGACCGGCTTCTTCACGGTCCACCTGGTCCTGACGGTCGCCTCCCTCGCGATCGGCTCCGTCGTCGGCTGGCTCGGAATCCGCGGAGCCCGTGCGGGCAGCCCCGGTGCCCCCAACGATGCCGCCTTGTCTGATCAGTTGATCAGTTCCGGTCGCTGACGCCGGCGATCGTGCGACGACCCTYGGCCCGCATCGCTGCGGAGTAATTCGTGGTCAAGGTGAACCGCGATGTTCGTTCATGCGTCCAACAAGCCATGACGTCAACGAGCATTGCTCGCAGGCTGACGGTTGCCGGTGCGCTTGCCTGTCTTGTGGTTGCCGGGTGTGAAGGCTCGGGCAAGCCGACGCCGCCACGGTCCTCGTCGGCGTCGACCAGCGGCGGCACCGGCACGCCGACCGTCGTCGACTGTGGGAGCGAGCGGATCGGGCCGGRCAGCCTGGCTGCCGGGGACGCACGGCGGTGCTTCGTCGAGGCAGTCGCCGCTGGGCGGGCAGCGACACTGGAAAGCACCGCGCTCAGCACAGAGGGCGATCCGACCGTCTACTCGCTCACCAGCGACACCCGAGGTGGCATCACCATCGTCGAGGACCGCAGCGAGGACCGGTTCCGCGGCGTGGGCACGCCAGCCCGGGTCCGCTTCGTCTGTACGTCTATCGACAGCGCCGGGGAGACTAGACCCGGCTATGCCGACCTCGTCGTCAACCGTCTGCGCGGCTGCACCTCTCCCGAGCCCGTCTGATCCACCGATAGTCAGACACTCCCGGTGTGACCGCTCTTGATCGGTTGGGGCTTCTCGCTCGGGTGCGAAGCTGGAGGGGTGACTCTGTCGAAGCGTGCGTCCTGGTTCCTGATCGCGGTGGGTGTGTGGACGTGGGCGATCTGGCCGAATTTGTAGAACATTCACTTATGACCTAGGTACTCCCGCGGGTCGGGAGTGGCCTTGTGTCTCTTGTGTGTATCGGGCTGTTGGAGATCGTTCCCGCTCGTATGGTCGACAGAGGTCGGTTGATCATCCCGAGGGGGTGGCGGTGAGTACTTCGCAAGGTGCGGCCGGTATGGCTAGGCTGATCTCCATGGAGCGAGTGGCGCGGCTGACGGCTGTCGTCACGCATGAGGGCGACTGGTACGTGGCGCGGGCCCTGGAGGTCGAGGTGACCAGCCAGGGCGGCAGCGTCGAGGAGTCGCTGGCGAATCTTCGCGAGGCGTTGGAGCTGTACTTTGAGGATCAGCCCTTCCCCGTGACTGCCGCGGACGGCCCCATCGTCGCTCCGCTGGACATCCGCCTGTCGGCGTGACACCTGCACTGCCCCGGGTTTCCGGGGCGAAGGTTGTGACGGCTCTGGGGCGTGCGGGCTTCGAGGAGGTCGCGACCCTCCCTGTCARCCTCGGGTGAGACACCCGCTGGGTGCGGGTTGGCTACGGGGGGCGTGATCGGAGATCCTCGTGTTCATGGAGTCAGACTCGCGGGAGCATGCGGGCGGGTCGCCGTCGCAGCGTGATCCGGCGCCGCGGCCGTCGCGGCGGGTGTTCAGCGCGGCGTACAAGCTGCGGATCGTCACCGAGTACGAGAACGCCCCGCACGGAGAGAAAGGCGCGATCCTGCGGCGGGAGGGGTTGTTCTCCTCGCATCTGGTGGAGTGGACCCGGGCCCGTGACGCGGGAGCCCTGGGAGGAACGAGTGGTGTGGTGCGTGGTCCGGAGAAGAAACCGGTGAAGTCGGCGGAGCAGATCGAGTTGGAGAAGCTACGCCGCGAGAACCAGCGGTTGAAGGCTCGGCTCGCGACGACCGAAACCGCGCTGGATATCATGGGAAAAGCGCGCGCGCTCTTGGAACAGGTCTCCGAGAGCGCGGACATCGACCGGCCGTAGAGCAGGTCATGAACGACGCTTTCGGTGAGCTACGTGCTGCCGGTGTTTCGGTGAGCCGGGCGTGTGCCCACACCGGATGGTCGAGGGCGACGCATTACCGTCACACCGCGCCTGGGGGGCGTCTGCACGGGCCGTGGCCGGCGCGGACACCGCCACCGGGGACGTTGACCGAGGCCGAGCGCGCCGAGGTGCTGGCGGTCCTGACCAGCCCGGCCTACCAGGATCTGGCGATCCCGCAGGTCTGGGCCCGGGAGCTCGACGCCGGCCGGTACTGGTGCTCGCTGTCGACGATGTACCGGATCGCCCGGGCCGCCGGGCAGACCCGGGAACGCCGTGCGCAGGCCACCCACCCGCCGCGGGTCCGCCCCGAGCTGACCGCGACCGGACCCGACCAGGTCTGGACGTGGGACATCACCGCGTTGAAAGGGCCCGCCAAAGGCGTCTGGTACAAGCTGTACGTCATCCTCGATATCTACTCCCGGTACGTGACCCGCTGGCTTGTCGCTGCCGCCGAGGACGCCGTGGTCGCGAAGGATTTCCTCGCCGACGCCATCGCCCGGAACGGTACCGCTCCTCGGGCGATCCACGCCGACCGTGGTGGGGCGATGGTCTCGAGGCCGGTCTCGGAACTCCTTGTCAACCTCAACGTCCACCGGTCGCATTCCCGCCCGCGAACGTCGAACGATAATCCGTATTCCGAGGCGCAGTTCAAAACTCTCAAGTACAGCTACGATTTCCCGGACCGGTTCGGGTCACTGGCCGATGCCAGGGCCTACTGCGAGGGGTTCTTCACCGCCTACAACCACGACCATCGTCATTCCGGGATCGGGTTCCACACGCCCGCCTCGGTCCACTTCGGGACCGCCGACCAGGTCCAGGCCCACCGCCAGGCCACCCTCGACCGCGCCCACACGGCGCATCCCGAGCGGTTCGCCCGCCGGCCACGGCCACCCCGCCTGCCCGAGACCGTGTGGATCAACCAGCCAGTACCCGACCAGCCAAGCAACAGCCAACTGTCTCAGTTGACTTGACACCTTCCGCGACGCGTGGCTCGCACTGCAAGCTGCGGCACAAGGAGAGCGCCCGGGTTGTGATCGTCCCGCTTCATCGGGAGCTGGCGACAGGCACCCTCGCCTCTGTTCTGCGCCAGGCGGGCATCGAGGCGGAGGAGCTTAGGACGTTGCTCACCTGAGCCCAGTGCGATCCCGGGTGCAAGCTGGACGGGTGACTCTGTCGAAGCGTGCGTCCTGGTTCCTGATCGCGGTGGGTGTGTGGACGTGGGCGATCTGGCCGAATTTCCTCCGGAACATCTGGAAGGATGACCGATCCTGGGATGACGGTCCGACCAGCTTCTTCACGGTCCACCTGGTCCTGACCGTCACGTCCCTCGCCGTCGGCTCCGTAGTCGGCTGGCTCGGCATCCGAGGAGCTCGTGCCGGTCGTGCCGATGCCGCCGGCGATGTTGCCTCGTCTGACCAGCTGATTGGTTCTGGTCGTTGACATGGGAGTCGCGAGGTCGCCGCTCGACGCTGGCGCGCTGTCGGTGCCTCCCACTCGCTGGCCGGTGACCGCGGGGTAGCCGGGGTGGTCGGGGAAGCTGACTTCGGCCGCGGGATCTGTAACGGCTCGGCGTGGCATGGGGGGTGTCCCGGGTAGCACCGGGAGCGTGGATGCGTCTGAGCTGGACATCGTCGACCGCCCGGCTGCCTCCGCTCGTGGTTGGCGTGTCCCCCTGCTCGCGTTCGCGCGGAATCCTGCCGGTTCCATCTACGGGACGGTGGTGGCCGACTCGGTGCTGGCGGTGGAGTCCGAGCGCCAGACAAAGCTGAGTGACCTGATCTACGCCGAGCTGATCACGGTGATCGTGTACTGGTTCGCCCACGTGTACGCCGACTTCCTCGGCTCGCCGCCGAGCGGGAGCCGCCGGGCCAGTCTGCACCGTCTCGCGGTGACGCTGGGGCATGAGTGGTCCCTGGTGACGGCGTCCTTCTTTCCGCTGGCCGCGGTGTTGCTGGCGGCGGCCGCCGGGGCGTCCATCCAGACGGCGGCGCTGGCGGGGATGTGGACCGGGGTGGCCGCGCTGGTGCTGTGGGGGCAGCTCGCCGGCCGTCGCGCCGGGCGCGGTGCCGTGGTCTCCTTCGCCTACGGAATGACCGCGGGCCTGTTCGGGCTCGCCCTGATCCTGCTGCGGGTGCTGCTGCACTGACGCACGGGCGCTGCGCCGCGGGTGCTCCGTCAGGTGTTGCGGCCGCCGTTGACGCCGATGACCTGGCCGGTGATGTAGCCGGCCTCCTCGGAGACGAGAAAGGCACAGGCGGCGGAGATGTCCTCCGGGCGCCCGGCGCGGCGGACGGGTGTGCGGTCGATGACGGTCTGTGGGGGCGTGGCGAGGAAACCGGCCTGGGCGGTTCGCAGCATCGGGGTGTCGACGAAGCCCGGTGGGATGGTGTTGACGGTGATGCCGCTCGGGCCGAGTTCGAGGGCCAGGGCCTTCGTGAAGCCGATGACGCCGGCCTTGGAAGCGACGTAGTGGGTCATGTACGGCACGCCGCTCTGGGCGCTGGAGGAGGAGATGTTGACGATCCGTCCCCAGCCGGCGTCGATCATGTCGGGGACGGCGGCCTGGCAGCAGTGGAACGTGCCGGTGAGGTTCACGGTCATGATCGACGTCCACGTGTCGAGGGTGATGTCGAGGAAGCTGTCGTGGCCGGTCCTTCCGGCGGAGTTGACGAGGATGGCGATCGGGCCGAGGTACTCCCGGACCTCGGCCAGCGCCTGATCGACGCTTGCGCGGTCGGCCACGTCGACGCCGACGGCGTGGGCGGTGCCGCCCGCGGCCTGGATCTCGGTGGCGACGTCCTTGGCGGGGGCCGCGTTGAGATCGAGGACCGCGACCCTGGCGCCGTCCTGGGCGAGCCGCAGTGCGCAGGAACGTCCGATGCCCGAGGCGCCGCCGGTCACGACGGCGACCCTGCCCGCGAGTGTCTGGACCATGTGGCGCCCCTCCAGTGTCAGCTTCCCGTTGCCCGCTCCGCCGACCGGATGGTCGGGATTCTTATTGTTTCCCAGCAAGGACGCCGATGGGCGGGATTGAACGGGGGAGCGGGGGAGCGGGAGGCGGATGACTCGCGGTGTCTCGACGTCCCGGCCGGTGCGGGATGGAGGAAGGCCGTTCGGGTCGCGCACGGCTGACTGATCGTTCCTACAGTGAGGCACGTCGCGCCGCGGGCGGCTCCGGCGGGCGGGCCTTCGAGGTTCTCCAGAGACGGTTCTCCAAAAACGGTTCTCCGGGGACGGGGCTGGCCGGGAGGGGTCCGCGGGACGCGATGTCGGTTGCCATCGGGTCAGCAGGGAGGACGTCAATGCCGTTCGACGGGGTGTCGCATGTGGGTCTGACAGTTCGGGACCTGGAGCGTAGCTGTGCCTGGTACACGGCGGTCCTGGAATGGAAGGAGCTGGTCCGCGGCCGTGGGGAGACGACGTCGTTCGCCCACGGGGTGCTTCCCGGCGGTCTCAGCGTCGTCCTGCGGCAGCACGACGAGAGCAGCGCGGAGCTGTTCGACGAGCGGCGCCCGGGGCTGGATCATCTTTCGTTCTCGGTGTCGGAGCGGGACGACCTGGACGGGCTGGAGAAGCGTCTCGCCGCGGCCGGCGCGGTCTTCACCCCGACCCAGGAGCTGCCGTTCGGCTGGCTGCTGGCCTTCCGCGACCCGGACAACATCGCCCTGGAGGCCATGCTCGGTCGGGGTTGAGAGGGTTCCCGGGGTGCCCGTTGCAACGGCGGGCATCCCGGGGTCCGGACGGCGGTCG
This sequence comes from Parafrankia colletiae, assembly GCF_001854655.1. Lineage (GTDB taxonomy): Bacteria > Actinomycetota > Actinomycetes > Frankiales > Frankiaceae > Parafrankia > Parafrankia colletiae. Next base: position 420,979 of record NZ_MBLM01000108.1, read on the forward strand.
CGGTGCGGCCGGGTCAGGTGTCGCGGCCGGCTCAGGTGTCGCAGCCAGCTCAGGTGTCGCGGCTGGCTCAGGTGTTGCGGCCAGCTCAGGTGTCGCGGCTGGCTCAGGTGTTGCGGCCGCCGTTGACGCCGATGATCTGGCCGGTGATGTAGCCGGCCTCCTCGGAGGCGAGGAACGAACAGGCGGCGGCGATGTCCTCCGGGCGGCCGACGCGGCGGACCGGGGTGCGGGCGGCGTGCTCGTCCACGCTCATCCCGAAACGGCCCTTCTTCTCGCTGTCGCGCAGCATCGGGGTGTCGACGAACCCGGGCGGGATGGTGTTGACGGTGATGCCGTTCGGGCCGAGTTCGAGCGCGAGGGCCTTGGTGAAGCCGACGACGCCGGCCTTGGAGGCCACGTAGTGGGTCATGTAGGCCTGGCCGCTGTGGGCGCTGGAGGAGGAGATGTTGACGATCCGTCCCCAGCCGGCCTCGATCATGTCGGGGACGGCGGCCTGACAGCAGTGGAACGTCCCCGTGAGATTCACGGTCATGATCGACGTCCACAGTTCGAGGGAGATGTTGAGGAAGCGGTTCGAGGCGGTCTTCCCGGCGGAGTTGACGAGGATGGCGATCGGGCCGAGGTCTTCACGGGTCTCGGCGAGGGCCGCGTCGACACTCGCGCGGTCGGCGACGTCGACGCCGACGGCGAGTGCGGAGCCGCCCTCGGCCTGGATCTCGGCCGCGACCTCCTTGGCGTCCGCGGCGTTGAGGTCGAGCACGGCCACCTTGGCGCCGTCGCGGGCCAGCCGCAGCGCGCAGGAACGTCCGATGCCCGAGGCACCGCCCGTGACGACGGCGACTCTGCCGATCTGTGATCCGGCCATGTTCGTGTCCTTTCGACGTCTTCCGCCCGCGCGGTGAGTGCGCGGCGGGAGAAGGTGATGGCTGCGCTGGACGTCCGTCTCGGGCAGCGGGAGCCCGTCCGGACGCTGGACCTGGGCCGGGCCGGACGCCCGTCGGATCGGGTGCCGGTCAGAGCGGATGTCCGTCGGCGGGCCCGTTGATCCCGTTGGGTCTGGTGTGCCGGTCGATCTCGGTCAGGGTCTCGGGGGGAAGCTCCAGGCTCGTGGCGGCGAGGACCTCGTCCAGGAAGGTCGTGCTCCGGGCGTCGACGCGCACCGAGGCGACGGGCTTCGTCCACTGCCAGGCCAGCGCCAGCTGGGTGGGCGTGCAGCTGAGCCGTGCGGCCACTGCCCGCACGATGGCCGGGTGCCCGGGACCGGGACCGTGCCCGGACGGGTCGGGCCCGGGCCCGGTGACGCCGATGAAGCCGAGGCCCTCCTCTGTGAGGAGGGGGAGGTGCTCGCGCTCGATGGTGSGTGCCGTCGGGCCGTAGGCGGCCTGCAGGKAGACGAAGCGGGTGCGGCCGGTGCGGTCACTGGCGGCGAGCGCCTTCATGAGCCTGTAGGCGGGAATGCCGGCGGCGCCCGTGTAGAGGACCTTGCCGGCGCGAACGAGATCGTCCAGCGCCTCGACCGTCTCGTCCAGTGGGGTCGCCGGGTCGTCGACGGCGATCTGGTAGAGGTCGATGTGGTCGGTGCCCAGCCGGCGCAGGCTGGCGTCGCAGGCGGCGCGCAGGTGGCGGCGGCTGTTCCGGCTGCCGTGACGGGCCGGGTCGGGTGCCGCGACGGCGCTGGTGGCCAGCACGACCTGTGCACGCCGGCCACGCAGAGCCGCACCGGTGATCTCCTCCGCCCGGGCGTGGACGTCGGCGTCGCGCAGCTCGGTGGGGTCGACGAGGTTCCCGCCGGCGTCGAGGTAACGGGTGACAAGCTCGGTCGCGGTCCGCTGGTCGCAGCCCCGGTGGGGGTCGCCGAGGACACCGGTGCCGAGGGCGAGCGGGGAGACGTACAGGCCACCGCGGCCGAGCGGCTGGTAGCGCATCGGCCGGGCGGCGGCAGCGCTGGATGTCACGCGCGGCCCGGCGGCGGAGGCGGCGGGGGGCACACGCGGTTCGGCGGTGGCTGCGCTCCGGGCCGTGCCCGGTTCGGCCGCGGGTGGATGGTTCGCCGCCGCCGGCGGTGTCGTGCCGCGGGTGAGGATCCCGTTCAGGAAGAGCCGCACGGCGTGCTGGAGGCGCTCGTCCTCGACCTCGGGAGCGCGGTAGATGCCGTAGGCGGCGAGCCAGGCGGGCATGGCACCGACCATGGCGAAGAACTGCTCGGCGGCCAGGGCGACGTCCGGGACGGTCACATCGCCGGCGCGCTCGTGGGCGTGCAGGAGATCGATGATGACCTGGATGCGCGGCGACCAGGTGGTGGCCTGGGAGCTGGCGGCGAACTCCGGGAACCGGGGGGACTCGGCGATGGCCATCCGGCTGAGACGGACGATGTCCGGGTCGACGGAGCGGGCGAGGATCGCCCGGGCGATCAGGGTGAGGGCGGCGGTCAGGTCGTCCGGCAGCGGTTCGAGGACGCGGGTGTCGCGTTCCTGGCGGGTCAGTGCCCAGGAGCTGACGGCGATGAACAACGTCCGCTTGTCGGGGTAGCGGCTGTACAGGGTGCTCTTGGTGACCCCCGCGGCGCGTGCGACGGCCTCCATCGTGGCCCCGTCGTACCCGTGTTCGAGGAACGTGTCGACGGCTGCGCGACGGAGTTTCTCGGTGAGCCGGGCGGCCTCCGCGGACGTCGGCCTRCCGGCCCGGGACCGTCCGCCGTCGCTCTGTCTGGGCTCCACCGGAAAAACGTACGAGTCCGTCGGCTTCTGCGTCAAGGCCTCCCATCGCACCGCTTACGAGGCACGGTGCCGCCCCTGYTTCCAACCACTGTCAGGCCTGATGGCAGGGGTGGTGGACCGGCATCCAGGGTGGTTGACCAAAACCGGACGGCATCGTACGTTTTCCTCCATCCCACCTGGTTGCAGTCACGGAGGCAGACCATGGCCCACTTCGCCAAGCCCACCGAGGGCAGCTGGACGGAGCACTACCCCGATCTCGGGACGGGTCCGGTCTCCTTCGAGGACTCGATCTCCCCGGCGCACTACGAGCTCGAACGCAAGGCGATCTTCCGGCGCACCTGGCTGAACGTGGGCCGGGTGGAGCAGATCGCCCGCGGGGGTGCCTACTTCACCAGGGAGATCCACGCCGCGAACGCCTCGGTGATCATCGTGCGGGACACCGACGACGAGGTCCGCGCGTTCCACAACATCTGTCGGCACCGTGGCAACAAGCTGGTCTGGAACGACTTCCCGCAGGCGGAGACGAGCGGTTCGGCGCGGCAGTTCATCTGCAAGTACCACGCCTGGCGTTACGGGCTGGACGGCGCGTGCACGTTCGTCCAGCAGGAGTCCGAGTTCTTCGATCTCGACAAGTCGAAGTTCGGTCTCGTCCCGGTGCGCTGCGAGGTGTGGGAAGGCTTCATCTTCGTCAACTTCGACAACGAGGCCGCGCCGCTGCGGGAGTATCTCGGCCGTTTCGCGGCTGGTCTTGAGGGCTATCCGTTCGGCGAGATGACGGAGGTCTACCGGTACCGGGCCGACGTGGGCAGCAACTGGAAGCTCTACATCGACGCGTTCGCGGAGTTCTACCACGCCCCGGTCCTGCACGCGAAGCAGTACGTGGGCGACGAGTCACGCAAGCTCCTGGGCTACGGCTACGAGTCGCTGCACTACGAGCTCGACGGTCTGCACTCGATGCAGTCCGCGTGGGGCGGGATGGCCCCGCCGCGGGACCTCRACATGGTGAAGCCGATCGAGCAGAAGCTGCGCAGCGGGAACTTCGGGCCGTGGGACCGGCCGGACATTCCCGGGCTGGACCCTCTTCCGTCGGGTGTCAACCCCGCCGGCCACAAGGCCTGGGGTCTCGATTCGTACGTCTTCTTCCCGAACTTCATGATTGTGGTGTGGGCGCCGGGCTGGTACCTCACCTACCACTACTGGCCGACCGCCTACGACAAGCACATCTTCGAAGGCACCCTGTATTTCGTCCCGCCGAAGACCCCGAGCGATCGGCTGCGCCAGGAACTGGCCGCCGTGACGTTCAAGGAGTTCGCGCTGCAGGACTGCAACACCCTGGAGGCGACCCAGAAGATGCTGGAGACCCGGGCCGTCTCGGAGTTCCCGCTCAACGACCAGGAGCTCGCCGTCCGCCATCTGCACTGGGCTGYCGCCGCGCAGGTTGCCGCCTTCGAGAGGGAGGCCGGGGACGTCTGAGGCCTCGCCTGCGCTGAGGCCTGCGCCGAAGCCGCGGACCCGTCGGAGCGCCGGACTGTCGGTGGCGTTCGGTAGACAGGGGGTATGGCGGAACTGGCGGCGGACGGCACGGGCACTCTCCCGGCGGCATCCGGCGGTGCGTCGCCCGGCGGCCTCCCGGCCGGCGGGGACGGAGCATCGCGGGAGCGGGCCGAGGAGATGCTGCGCGCCCTGGCCGGTCCCGGGGCGGTGCTGCGCGACGACCAGTGGCGGGCGATCGACGCGCTGGTGACCGGCCGGCGCCGGGTGCTGCTCGTCCAGCGCACGGGCTGGGGCAAGTCGGCGGTGTACTTCCTCGCCACGGCGCTGCTGCGCGGTGGTCTGGGCGGCGGGGCCGGGCGGGCCGGGCGGGCCGGGCCGACGGTGATCGTCTCGCCGCTGCTGGCGCTGATCCGCAACCAGGCGGCCGCGGCCGCGCGCCTCGGCGTGCGGGTCGGGGAGATCCACTCGGGCAACGTCACCGAGTGGGACGAGGTGTACGCGGCGCTGCGGGCCGGTGAGCTCGACCTGCTGCTGGTCGGCCCGGAGCGGCTGAACAACCCGACGTTCCGGGACGACTACCTGCCCGAGCTGGCGCGTACGACCGGGCTGCTGGTCGTCGACGAGGCGCACTGCATCTCGGACTGGGGCCACGACTTCCGTCCGGACTACCGCCGCCTGCGGTCGCTGATCGGCGGGCTGTCGTCCGACGTGCCCGTCCTCGCGACGACCGCCACGGCGAACGCGCGGGTGGTGGAGGACGTCAGCGAGCAGCTCGGCGCGGGTTCGGCGGAGGCGGCCACGCTGGTCCTGCGGGGGTCGCTGGAGCGGGAGAGYCTGCGCCTCACCGTGGTCTGTCTGCCCACGGCCGAGGAACGCTTCGGCTGGGTCTCCGACCGGCTCGCCGAGCTCCCCGGCTCCGGGATCGTCTACACGCTGACCAAGCCCGCCGCGGAGGAGCTCACCGCGTTCCTGCGGACCCGCGGCCACCCGGTGGCGACGTACCACGGCGGGACGGAGCCGGCCGAGCGGATCGCCTCCGAGGAGGACCTGCTGGCCAACCGGGTCAAGTGCCTGGTCGCCACCAGCGCCCTCGGGATGGGCTTCGACAAGCCGGATCTCGGGTTCGTGGTGCATGTCGGGGCGCCGAACTCGCCGATCGCCTACTACCAGCAGGTCGGCCGGGCCGGCCGGGCGCTGGAGTCGGCCGATGCGATCCTGCTGCCGGCCGCGGAGGACCAGGCGATCTGGAAGTACTTCGCGGACACCTCCTTCCCGCCCGAGCACCTGGTGCGGGTGGTGCTCGGGGCGTTGGAGCAGGCGTCGCGGGCGATGTCGACGCAGGCGCTGCTCGCCGTGGTCGATCTGGGGCCGGGTCGGCTGGAGCAGATGCTGAAGGTGCTGGACACCGACGGCGCGGTGCGCCGGGTCAAGGGCGGCTGGGAGTCGACCGGCGCGCGGTGGGACTACGACGCACCCCGCTACGCCCGGGTCTCCGCAGCGCGCGCGGCGGAGCAGCAGGCGATGCTCGACTACATCGCGACCACGACCTGCCGGATGGAGTTCCTGCGCCGCGCCCTCGACGACCCGCACGCGAGCCGCTGCGGCCGCTGCGACCGGTGCACGGGTCGGGAGTGGACGTCCGTGGTCTCGGCCGAGGCGCGTGCCGGCGCCCGCACCGAGCTCCGGCGCCCCGGTGTCGTCGTCGAAGCGCGCCGGATGTGGCCGACGGGCATGCGCACGCTGGGAGTCGAGGCGTCCGGGCGGATCCCCGCCGCGGCCGGCGCGCTTCCCGGCCGGGCGCTGGCCCGGCTCAACGACCTCGGCTGGGGCAGCCGCCTCCGGGCCCTGCTCAGCAGCCCGCCGGCCGCCCGCGGAACCGACCCGTACGCGGCCGGCGCCGGCCGCGCCGACCCGGATCCGGGAGCGCACAGCTCCGGGTCCGGTGATCCCAACAGCACCGCCGGCTCCGGTGTCGCCGGGCTCGACCGGCCGGTGCCCGACGACGTGTTCGAGGCCGTGGTGCAGATGCTCGCCGCGTGGAAGTGGGAGCGGCGCCCGGCCGCTGTCGTGACGGTCGCGTCGAGGACCCGGCCGCGGCTCGTCGCCAGCCTCGGCGAGCGCATCGCCCAGGTGGGTCGGCTTCCGCTGCTCGGGGAACTGCCCCGGATCGCCGCCGGGCCGTTCGCCGGCCAGGTCCACAACAGCGCGCACCGGCTCGCCGGTCTGTGGTCGGCCTTCGAGGTGCCGCCCGCGCTCACCGGCGCGCTGGGTGACCTGCCCGGCCCGGTCCTGCTCGTCGACGACCTGATCGTCACCGGCTGGACGATGACGGTGGCGGCTCGTGCCCTGCGCGCGGCAGGCGCACCCGGGGTCCTGCCGCTCGCCCTCGCGGTCGAAAGCGGCTGAGGCCCGAGTCGTGTCTCCGCGCCAGCTCCCCGCCGGTGTCGCGACCTCCGCGATCGGCGGGCTGTACCTCGCCTGGCTGCTCACCCGCGAATGCCGCTCGGGCCGGGCCCGAGCAGGCCTGAGCGGGCCTGACCGGCGGGGTCCCTGAGAACACCGCCGAAAGCGGTGGTGGGCGGCTGGGCCCGGTCCATAAGCTGCATTCCGTGGCCGGGAATGACCGGATCAGTTCGGGGCGGGGGGTCTGGTGGCGCTGCGCGACGTGCTCGCTGCCCGGGTGGCTGGTTTTCTGGTCCCGGGGGAGCGGGTCGAGTCTGTCTTCCTGGCTCAGACCGGGTTGCCCCCGTACCTGGGAGCGGTTCCCCTGCTCGGAAGCACCGTGTTCCTCCCCCTCGCTTCTCGCCTCCCCTGGCCGTACCCCATGGCCGCTCTCGCCGTGTTCTCGGTGCTGATACTGGCCGGGCTGTGGCTGCACATGAGCCGGCTCCAGAACAGGATCATCGTCGTCACCGACCGCGCCATCCTGGTACTACGGGCCGGCCTGTTCGCCTGGGCCACTCCGAGCGCGGAGGCACCGCTGGCGCGCCTGCCACGAGAGACTGCTCTGGGGCCGCTGAGAGGCCCTTACGGGTCCCTCCGCCTGGCGGGCGAGAAGCTGTGGATATCCTTTCCCGCCCGTCGGCGCGTCGCCGCCGCGGACGCGATCCTGGCGGGCTCACACCGYGGACGCGCCGGGGTGTGAGCCCCGCTCTGCGGGGGTCTCTGCTCAACCGGCAGCTCGGTGGCTCAATCGGCAGCTCGGTGCCGTGCTCAGGCTGAGACCGACCCTGCCCGTCGGGCAGGGATGCCCGCCGTCACCATGCGCCCGGCGCGCCTGCGGCCTACTGGTTGGTCAGCTTGCCGGCGATCTGGTCGATGAAACCCTGCTCGATGTCCGGCGGCGGGACGTCGCCGACGTTGGTGACGTCGAGCTCGACGGCCACCTGGCCGACGTAGAAGTAGATCGTGTCGAAGACGTAGCCGTAGGTGCCGTACTCGTCCGTGATGCCCATCGTGGTGCGGACCAGCGCGGTGGTACCGCGCGGCGTGGGTGGTGTCTCCACCGCGACGATCTCGTAAGTCAGGCCGTTCTCGTCGGTGCCCGCGAGCTGCTCCTCCAGCGCCCCGCGGTAGCAGTCACCGAAAAGTGGGCTGGAAACGATTTCGGCGCTCTGGCTGATCTGGCTCGCGGGCAGAATCTTTGCCCGGCTGAAAACCTGGAACTCGGATTCCTCGGTGTTGGTGAACGTGTCGCCCGTCGTCTCGTCCGACGGCGGGGGCGGGTCGTACCCGGGGACGCCGACACACTCGGCGATCTCGGCGCGCATCGCGGTGCTGTCGCTGTCGGGCTCGTCGGCCCCACCCGAGCTCTCGAAGCCCGCCGTCTCCGGGGCGGCCGTCAGCACGTAGTCGCTGGCCTGCAGGTCTCTCGCGGGCGCGGCGGCCTGCGTGGGCGGGACCGCCGGGACGGTCGCGGCCACCGGTGCGGCGCCCGGCGTCGCCGTCGCCGTCGCCGGGGGGATCGCGAGGCTGCCCTCCTGACAGCCGGCGAAGAGCACTGCCAACGCCGCCGCGGCAATCCAGCCGGTCGCCGCCCGGACTATGTTCCGCCCTCGTCGCATGCCGCCCATCTCCAGCCTCCGTGATATGCACCCGAGTCGTACGTGAACGACGACGACTCCCCTTATCGACCAGCAACACGATGCCGGAGAAAAACGGCTCCGCGCCAATTCCGAGGATGTCGTTCGCGGGACATGGGATGGTCGGGAGACTATTCGACAGGAATGTGGCCGGGTGGCTTCCGGCGGGTCGTCGTGATGCCACCCTTGACAGCGGGACGCCGGGGTTCGCGGCGGGCGCGGCCGTGCAGCGAAAACGCCAGGCCCGTCGGTGACGGGCCTGGCGGTGATCAGATACTGCGGGACCCGGCCGGGCCGGGTGGTCAGGCCTTGCTGGTGGTGGGCTCGGCCCAGGACAGGCTGTCGCCGGGCAGCAGCGGCAGCTCGACGGCCTTCTCGCCGCGGACCCCGCGGGCTGGATGTGGTTGGTCTCGGTCATCACGGCGCCGACGACCTTGGCGCCGAACAGATGGTTCATCCGGTCGCCGCTGTAGGTCTGCATGGTGCCCGTGCGGTCGACCGCCGTCGCGAGGGACTCGGAGGAGGCGGTGAACCGCGCCGTGAGCGCGTCGCTGTCGGTCAGGGCCTTCTCGCCGGAGGCGAACGCGCCTTTCAGGCGAGGCTCGCCGGGTCAGTTCTGCGGCTGGGCGTTGGGCCGGGGGTCGAGATAGGGCGGGTCGGGCAGGGACGCGTGGGGGATGCCCGGCGCGATCGCGGCCAGGGGCGCTTCGAGGTCCTGGCGGCGCAGGACCGAGCCGAGGATCTCGCCGGCCCGGATCGAGATGTTCGACAGCAGTGACGAGGAGATCCCGTGCGCGTACTCGCTCGCCCCCGGGATGTAAATGCCGGCGCTGGTGTCGGGCGTGGTGTCGACGCTGTAGTCGCGGCCGACCTGGAGCTGGCCGTCCTGCCCGACGAGGCAGAACGAGTCCATCCCRCCGAGCACCTTCCGCGGGTCGCGGGCGTGGTAGCCGGTGGCGAGCACGACGATGTCCGCCTCCAGCACCCGCTTCTCGCCGGTCGGYAGATGACGGATGTGCAGGCGGGTGCCGTCGGGGAGCTTCTCATACGACTCCACCTGGGACGCGCGCAGGAAGTGCAGCCGGCGCGGGCCGCGGACCTTCTCCTGGTAGGTGCGGCGGTAGAGCTCGTCGATGAGATCGAGGTCGACCGCGGAGTAGTTGGTGCCGCGGTGGTATGTCAGCAGCATCTCCCGGACGCTTTCCGGGGCGTGGTAGAACTCGCCGACCGCGTCCGGGTCGAAGATCTGGTTGACGAAGCCGCTGTTGTCGGCGGGGCTCAGCCCGTACCGGGAGAACACCGCGTACACCTCGGCCTGCGGGAAGCGGGTGTGCAGGTGCTCGGTGACCTCGGCGGCGCTCTGGCCGGCGCCGATCACGACGAAGCGCTGGCGCGGTGTGGTGGGCAGCGCGGCGAGCCGGTGCAGCAGGTCGGTGTTGTGCCAGGTCCGCTCGTCGAGCACCACACCGTCGGGAACCCGGGGCGCCAGCCCGGCAGCGATGACGACGTTGCGGGCGCGCCGGACGACGGTGCGGTCCGGCTGTCCCGGCCGGCGGCTGATCACGTCGATGTAGGCGATGACGCCCTCGTGGACGACCGGCCGCAGGTCGAGCACCTCGGAGTCGTACTCGACGAGGTCGTCGAGCCGGCCGGCGGCCCACTCCAGGTAGTCGTGGTACTCGCACCGCAGCGGAAACATCGTCTTGTGGTTGATGAAGTCCACCAGGCGGTTCTGCGTGTGCAGGTAGGACAGAAAGCTGAAGCTGCTGGACGGATTGCGCAGCGTCACGAGGTCCTTGAGATAGGACACCTGCATCGTGGCCCCGTCGAGCAGCATTCCCCGGTGCCAGCCGAAACGGGGCTGGCGTTCAAGGAAAACCGCGCGTAGGGCGGCCCCGGCGGAGACGCTGCTGTTGTGTTCCTCGATCGCGATGGCCAAGGCGATGTTCGAGGGCCCGAAGCCGACTCCGATGACATCGTGCACACCGAGTTCCGCGGTCGGTGGACGGTCTCCCACGGCTGCCCCTCTTGTCGGTTGATCTGACCGGATGGGTCCGGCTGGACGTGAATTTAGGTTAACTTAACTTATGTTCGGGATGRCATGTTGTCCTGTCAAGGAGTTCGCCGAGGTCGGTGCGGCTGGGGCGTGAACTGCGGCCCGAGCGACGAGGGTCTGGTGGGGCCGGATTCGCGTGGCCGCAGGGCATGGCGGACATCGGGTCGGTCGGCCCGCCGGAATCGGCGGGTGACGGGCCGACGGGCCGGGGGGCGGCGGGCCGCGGCGCGCGGCGCCGGTCTGGCGGCGGCGGTGTGCTTCGGGGTGGACGCGTTTGTCCGCCTCTGTGATGGCTAGCTATAGGTTAGCCTAACTTTACATCTGGCGTGGGCGGATCGCTGCCTCAGTCCGCCTGGCGAGCGGTCAGCGGGCGCCGGCGGCCACGGCCGCCCGGCCCGTGCGGGTGTCGCCGCCCTCACCGGTGCCGTGCGACATTGCCGGGGCCTCCCGCGCGAGCTGCCGGCGGCGCGCCCGGGCGGCGGRCACCACCAGCGGCGTCCCGGTCTCCGGGTCCGGCACGACGATGCACGGCATCCCGAAGACCTCCTCGACCAGCTCCGCGGTGACGATCTCGCTCGGATCGCCCTGCGCGACGATGCTGCCGGCCTTCATCGCCACCAGATGGTTGGCGTAGCGGCAGGCCTGGTTGAGGTCGTGCAGCACCGCGACGAGCGTCCGGTTGCTCTCCTCGTGCAGGTCCGCGCACAGGTCGAGGATCTCGATCTGGTGCGCGACGTCCAGGAACGTCGTCGGCTCGTCCAGGAGCATGATCGGGGTCTGCTGGGCCAGTGCCATCGCGAGCCAGACCCGCTGGCGCTGTCCGCCGGAGAGCTCGTCGACGTAGCGGTCCGCGAGGTCCTGGGTGTTGGTGGCGGCGAGTGCGTCGCGGACGGCCTCCTCGTCCTGCCGCGACCACTGGCGCAGCAGTCGCTGATGCGGGTAGCGGCCCCGGGCGACCAGGTCGGAGACGAGGATGCCGCTCGGGGCGATCGAGGTCTGCGGCAGCAGCCCCAGCCGGCGGGCGACCTCCTTCGACGGCAGCGACCGGATGAGCGCCCCGTCGAGGTAGACCGCCCCGGTGCGGGGGCGCAGCATCCGGGCCAGCGCGCGCAGCAGCGTCGACTTGCCGCAGGCGTTGGGGCCGACGACCACCGTGAAGGAGTTGTCCGGGATGCGGACGCCCAGATCGGTGGCGACGACGCGCTGCTCGTAGGCGAGGGTCAGATCCTCGGCGTACAGCCGGGGCTCGCCCGGCGACGTGCCCGCTGCGGCGGCAGCCATGCCCCTGGCGGCGGCCGTGCTCGCGGAGCCGCCGGCCGCGTCGGCCGTGGCCGACGCGGCCGGAGTGCTCGACGCGGCCCGCGCGGTCTCCGTCCCGTCGGGGCCTCGGGAGCTGTCGGTCCCGTGCTGTGCCGCCTGGCGCCGTCCGCGTCGTATGTCCAAGGCCTCAACCAATCCGATCATATTAAGTGAGCCTCACTTATCCTGTGGGCTCGTCCCGTTGCTGGTCAAGGGCGGTCGGTGACGGCGGGCACGGTCCGTGGCGAGTCCGTCGTGCAGGGATTTGACTCGCACAGGTAAGCCTGACCTAAATAGCGGGGTGAATCAGGGAGCGGCAATCCGGATGCCGGCCGGACAGACGGTGCAGGCGGCGCGGGCGCCCACGCCGCCTGACGGGGGCCTTGACGGGCCGGCGGAGCCGCCGGCGCTCCGCGCCGTCCGGCCGCTCGGGCTCGCCGCCGCGGTCGCGCTGCTCGCGGCCGGGGTTCTGTTCAGCATCGCTCTCGGCGCCAAACAGCTGCCGCTCGCCGATGTGTGGCACGTGCTGTGGCACGACGACCGCTCCGAGACCGCCGTCATCGTCCACGACCTGCGTGTCCCCCGGACGCTCGTCGGCCTCGTCGTCGGCGTGGGGCTGGGGGTGGCCGGCGCGCTGGCGCAGGCGTTGACCCGCAACTCCCTCGCGGACCCGGGCCTGCTCGGCGTCAACCTGGGCGCCTCGGCGGCAGTGGTGGCCGCGGTGTCGTTCCTGGGGGTGACGACACCCGCCGGCTACATCTGGTTCGCCCTGGCCGGCGCCGGCGCCGCGTCCGTCGCGGTGTACGTGCTCGGCGCCACCGGCCGCGCCGCGGTGGCGCCGGAGCGCCTCATCGTCGCCGGGGCCGCGCTCAGCGCGGTGCTCGGCGCGTTCACCTACGGCGTGGCCTTCCTCGACCACGAGACGTTCGACCGGCTGCGCTTCTGGGACGTCGCCGCCCTCGACCGGGCCGACCTCGGGCAGCTCGGCGCCGTCGCGCCGTTCATCGGCGCGGGGGTGCTGCTGGCCGTCGTGATCGCCTCGGCGCTCAACGCGATGGCGATGGGGGAGGACGCCGGCCGCGGCCTCGGGGTCCACGTGGTTCGTACCCGGGTGCTGGGCGTGCTCGCGATCGCGCTGATGTGCGGCGCGGGCACCGCGGCCGCCGGGCCCATCACCTTCGTGGGGCTGGCCGTGCCGCACGTCGCCCGCGCGATCTGCGGGCCGGACCAGCGCTGGGTGATCGCCTACTCGGCCGTCCTCGCACCGACGCTGCTGCTCCTCGCCGATGTGGTGGGCCGACTGATCATCGCACCCGCCGAGCTGGAGGTCGGGGTCGTCACCGCCCTCGTGGGCGCCCCGGTGTTCATCGTGCTGTGTCGGCGCGCACGGTTGGGCCGTTTGTGAGCGGGCCGGGCGTCGACCTGGCGACGATGACCGCGGCCACGGCTGGTGCGGGGAGGTGAGCGGGCGATGACGCGGGCGGCAGTGAGCGGGGCGGCGAACGCAACGGTGGACGGGGCGGTGGGCGGGGCCACGACGCGAGGGTGGGTCCTGCGCGACCGCGGCGACCGGATGTCCCTGCGGGTCGACGGCCGGGTGGTCGCCGTGTGCGCGGGCCTGTTCGCCGCCATCCTGGCAACCAGCGCCGTGACCATGACGACGGGCGACTACCACGTCTCGGTCGGGGCGGTGGTCGACAGCATCCTCGGTCGGGGCAGCTCGGGAACGGACTTCGTCGTCCGCACGCTGCGGCTGCCGCGGCTGCTCACCGGGATCATGGTGGGCGCCGCCCTCGCGGTCAGCGGGGCGATCTTCCAGACGATGACGGCGAACCCGCTCGGCAGCCCGGACATCATCGGTTTCACCGCCGGCTCGTCCACAGGCGCTGTCCTCGTCATTCTGGTCCTGCACGGCACCGTCTACGAGACGTCCCTCGGCGCACTCCTCGGTGGGTTGGTCACGGCGGTCGCGATCTACCTGCTGTCGTTCCGGCGTGGGGTCGCCGGCCCGCGGCTGATCCTGGTCGGGATCGGGATGGCGTCCATGCTCACGGCGGTGAACAGTTACCTGATCGCCCGGGCCACGCTCGGCGACGCGATCACCGCCCAGACCTGGCTGCTGGGCAGCCTGAACCGGCGAAGCTGGGACAATGTCCGTCCGCTCGCGATCGCCATGGCGGTGCTGCTGCCGGTCGCGTTCTATCTGAGCCGGCGGCTGTCGATGCTCGCGATGGGGACCGACACCGCGCGGGCGCTGGGCGTTCCGGTGGAACGCACCCGGCTCGCCCTGCTCGGGACGGGCGCGGCGCTCGCCGCCTGCGCGACGGCCGCGGCGGGCCCGATCGGCTTCGTGGCGCTGGCCGCGCCCCAGCTCGCCCGGCACCTGACGCGCACGGCGGGCGCGGGACTCCTCCCGGCGGCGCTGCTCGGCGCGCTGCTGGTGGTGGCGGGGGACCTGGCCGCCCAGCGGGYGTTCGCGCCCTCGCAGCTTCCGGTGGGAGTGGCGACGAACGCGGTCGGCGGTCTGTACCTGGTGTGGCTCCTGTCCCGGCAGCGGCGGCGGCTGTGAGGCCGGTATCGATTGACTATCAACAATTGCTTAAGTTAACTTCACTTAAAGTATCGGTGTTGCATCGCGTGGCGATGCGTGGCTGTCCCGTCATAGGCACTGCGACCCCGTCTCTTCGCCCCGCGCACCGGGCGCGCCCTCAGGCGACGCCCGCCCGGGCCGGGCACCCACCCTGGAGTGGTCCCAGATGACCATGTCAGCCGGCAACACCGTCCTGTGGGCACAGCTCCGCTCGATGCCGGGGCCGCTGTCGCTGAGCGTGCTGGCCACCCTCGTCCAGCAGCTGGCGATGCTCGCGCTGCCCTGGTGCATCCAGCGCGCCCTCGACGACGGGATCACCCCCCTCGACGTCGGGCAGACGGTGCGCTGGGCGCTCGTCACCACGCTGGTCTCCCTCGCCTTCCTGCTGGGCGGGGTGGGCGGCCAGTGGTGGTCGGGCATCGCGGCCAACCAGGTCGCCCACGGGCTGCGCGGTGCCCTGATCGACAAGGTGACCGTGCTGGACCGCCCGGCGCTGGCCCGCTTCGGGCGCGGCGACCTCGTGATGCGGGTCACCCGGGACGTCGACCTCGTCCGGATGTGGCTGCAGAACCTCGGGATCTGGGTCCGGGTGATCGTCACCCTGGTCGTCGTCCTGCCGGCGCTGGGCCTGCTCGACCCGCTGCTGCTCGTCGTCGGCCTCGTCACCGTCCCGCTGGTCGGCCTGGCCAACGCGTTCTTCCCCGGCCGTTACGACGCCGCCAACGAGGCGCTCTCCGAGGCGCACGGCACCCGCGCGGACGCCGTCGAGGACCTGCTGGCCGCCAGCGCCGCCGTGCGGGGCCTGGGCGGCGAGCGGGTACTGGTCCGCCGCCACCACGACCTCTCCCGCTCCGTGACCAGCTCGTCGCTGCGGGTTGCCGGGGTGTCGGCCTGGTGGTCCGCGGTGCCGTCGGCGCTGCCCCGGCTGGCGATCGCGGCCGGCCTGGGCATCGGCGGGACCGCCGCGATCCGCGGCGACCTGACGATCGGCGGCCTGGTCGCGTTCACGTCCTGGATGACCACACTCGCGCTGGCCGTCGCGATCCTGGTGGACCTGCTGGCCGGCCGCGGCCAGGCCCGCGTCGCCGCCACCCGCATCGCCGAGGTGCTCGGCACCCCGGGGATGGCCGACGACGACGCCGACCCGGTACCGCTGCCCGCCGCCGGCGTCCTGCAGGCCGAGGCGGTCGTGGTCCGCCACGACGGGCGCACCGTCCTCGGGCCGGTCGACCTGTGCGCCGCGCCCGGCGAGTTCGTCGCGGTCACCGGGCCGACCGGGTCGGGCAAGTCCACCCTGGCGCGCCTGCTGTGCCGGATCGACGATCCGGATTCGGGCGCCGTCCGCTTCGGCGGGGTCGACCTGCGATCGGCGGCGCGCATCGAGGTGCTCTCCCGGATCGGGCTCGTCCCGCAGCGCCCGCTCGTGCTCTCCGGGACCATCGCCGACAACCTGCGCCTCGGCCGCGACCTCGAGCTGGCCGACCTGCGGGCCGCCTGCCACGCGGCCGCGCTCGACGAGTTCGTCATGAGCCTGCCCGACCGGTACGACACCGTGCTCGGCGAGCGCGGCGGCACCCTGTCCGGCGGGCAGGGTCAGCGTCTGGCGCTGGCCCGCGGGCTGCTCGGACGTCCCGCGGTGCTGGTGCTCGACGACGTCACCTCGGCACTGGACGTCGAGACCGAGGCGGCCGTCCTGCGGCGGCTGCGCGCGTGGAACCCGGACGGCGCGCTCGTCATCGTGTCGCACCGGCCGGCGGTGCTCGCCGCCGCGGACCGGGTCGTGACCCTGCCACCCCCCGACCGGACCACCGCACCCGCTGACGGCGGGGCCACGGCACCGGCCGGCGACGGGGCGGCCCTGCCCACCACCGGAGGTCACCGTGGCTGAGATCCGCCTGCTGCGCGAGGATCCGGACACCTCCGGGGTGGTGCGCCACGGGTGGGGGCACCTGCGCCCGCACCGCGCCATGCTCGCGCTGGCGCTCGTCGTCACGGTCGCGAGCACCGCGGCCGTGGTCGGGATCGCCCCCGTGGTCGGCCGCGGCGTCGACGCGGTGATCGCCCGGGACCGCGCGGCGCTGGGATGGGCGGTCGGCGGTCTCGCCGTGCTCGTCCTCGCCCGCATGCTGCTGCTGCGCTGGTCGGAGGTCCTGCTGGCCCGCGCCGGCGAACGGGTGGTGCAGGACCTGCGCGACCTCGTCGTGGAACGCCTCGCCGGCGCCCCGCTGCGGTTCGTGGAGGCGCACCGCACCGGGGACCTGCTGCGGCGTGCCACCGGAGAGATCGCCGACCTGGCCCTGTTCATCCGCGAGCAGGTGCCGAACCTGCTCGGTGTCGGGCTCACCGTCGTGCTGACGACGGGCATGCTGATCGTCTACTCGCCGCTGCTGTCGCTGGTACTCATCGTGCTGTTCCTCCCCGCGGCGGTCGCGGTCGTCCGCTGGTTCGACCGGGTGGCCGGCACGGCGTTCGGCCGGCAGGCCACGGCGGACGCGTCGATGACCGCGACCTTCACCGAGACGCTGGCCGCCGGCGAGGCGCTGGTGGTCGTCGGACGTCCCGGCGAGTGGGTCGAGCGGTTCCGCCGGGACAACGACGAGCTGCTGCGGGCGTCCAACGGGACGATCGGGGCGCAGAACCGGCTGGAGCTGTTCAACCTGCTCGAAGGACTGGCGACGGCCACACTGCTGCTGCTGAGCGTGTGGCTGGCCCGGGCCGGCCATCTCGGTGTCGGCACCGTCGTGGTCTTCGTGTTGGCCACCCGCAACCTGTTCGAGGGGATGGCCGGGCTCTCCCGGCTGGTCGGGCAGCTGCAGACCGCCCGGGTGGGCGTGGCGCGTCTGGCCGACCTGCTCGACGCGACCGACGTTCCGGCCACCGACGTTCCGGCGACTGCTGTTCCGGCAGCCGCTGCCCCTGCCACCGAGGGCCCTGCTGCGGAGGGCGCCGTCGTCGGGGGCGCTGCTGTCGGTGGGCCGGCGAAGGGCGGGGTGCTGCCGGCGCGCGGGGAGTTGGTGACCACAGGGCTGCGGTTCGGGTACGGGGCGACGGGGGACGAGGTGCTCCGCGGGGTGTCGGTGACCTTCCCGGCCGGCGACCGCGCCGGTCTGGTGGGCACCACCGGCTCCGGTAAGACCACCCTCGCCAAGCTGCTCTGCGGGCTCTACCAGCCCGACAGCGGGGTGGTGACGTTCGGCGGGGTCGATCTGAGCACCGTGTCGCCCGCCGAGATCCGTCGTCGCATCGTGCTGGTGCCCCAGCAGGTCCACATCATCACCGGCTCGCTTGCGGAGAACCTGGCGCTGGCGCCGGGTGAACCCGACCGGGCGGCTATGGAGCGGGCGGTGGCCGGCCTCGGCCTCACCGAATGGGTGGCGGGCCTGCCCGGCGGGCTGGACGCGTCGGTCGGGGCCCGCGGCGAGATGCTGTCCGCGGGCGAACGCCAGATCGTCGGCCTGGTGCGGGCCGCGCTGGTCGACCCGCCGGTGCTGGTACTGGACGAGGCCACCGCCGATCTGGACCCGGATGTGGCACGCCGGCTGGAGACCGCGGTGGAGCACCTGCGCCCCGGTCGGACCCTGATCGTCATCGCGCACCGCCAGTCCACCATTGACCGGTTGCCGCGCCGCGTCGGGYTGGTCGCCGGGCGGATCGTCACAGCCGATTCCGCGCCCTCCGTGCCTGGTCAACCGCAGAACGGGCAGGTCGCCCGCGATCGCGCCTAAGAGCTGACAAAGGCACACTCCTTAGGCTAACCTCACTTAAGGCCGACTTAGGTCGGCCTTACTCTGTTGGTGCGATCCGAGGAGACGGCAGGCATGTCGACGAATCCCTTCGACGACGAGAGCGGGAACTTCTTCGTCCTGATCAACGACGAGGGACAGCACTCGCTGTGGCCGAGCTTCGCCGCCGTCCCGGCCGGCTGGACCGTCGTTCACGGCGAGGAGACCCGCCAGTCCTGCCTGGACTACGTCGAGGCCAACTGGACGGATCTGCGTCCGCGCAGCCTGGTCGCCCAGATGGCCGCCGCCGCGTCCGCGGGCGCCACCGGCTCTGACGAACCCACCCCGCGGTGAGCTCGCCGTCGAACAGCCATCGCAGGACCGTCCCGCTCGCCCAGCCGCCGGCCACCGTCGCCGCGCGCCTCGCCCGCGGCGCCAGCGGACCGTTCGTGGTCTACGAGCGTGCCGGCGAGTGGTCCTTCGGCGTCGGCGTGCTCGCCGAGATCGAGCTGCGGGCCGGCGAGCTGCGCCACCGCACCGGCACCGGGCCCTGGCACGTTGAGCCACCCGGCCCCGCCCCGCTGGGCAGGGTCGCCGACATCCTCGCCGGTCTCGGCCTCACGGACTGGCGGGCGTACGGCTGGGCGGCGTTCGAGCTCAGCCACCTGTTGGCGGGCCTCGCCGTGCCGGCCGGTCCCGACCCACTGCTGCACCTGGTCATTCCGCGCAGGGAGGTGCGGCTGACCGACGGGGTCGCCGTCGTGCGGTCCCCGGACGCCGACGACCCGCGGGACCGGTCCAACCGGGGTCAGGCCGGCGAGGCCGAGTCGTCCGACCTGGCCGACCTGGCCGACCTGGACGACCTGGACGACCTGGTGGGGGTCGTCACGTCGGCGGCGCCGCCGGCAGCCACCGGTCCGCTGCTCACCGTCGACCTCGAACACGGGATCGACGCCTACCAGCGATCGGTGGCCGCCGCGGTCGCCGACATCCGCGCCGACCGGCTGCGCAAAGTGATCCTCTCGCGGGTCGTCCCCGTCGACGGGGACGTCGACCTGGTCGCCACCTACGAGGCGGGGCGGGCCGGGAACACCCCCGCCCGGTCGTTCCTCCTGGACACCGGCTACCTGCGTGCCGCCGGCTTCAGCCCGGAGACCGTGGTCGAGGTGACCGCCGACGGCCTTGTCTCCACCCAGCCGCTGGCCGGCACCCGCGCCCTGACCGGTGAGCGCGCCACCGACGGCGAGCTGCGGGAGGAGCTCCGCTCCGACCCCAAGGAGATCTACGAGCACGCCGTCTCCGTGCAGGCCTGCCAGGACGAGCTGAGCCGCTTCTGCCGGCCTGGTTCGGTGACCGTCGACGAGTTCATGACCGTGCTCGAACGCGGCAGTGTCCAGCATCTCGCCTCCCGCGTGGCCGGGCGCCTCGCCGCCGGCCGCGACGCCTGGGACGCCTTCGGGACGGTCTTCCCCTCCATCACCGCCTCCGGTGTGCCCAAGGTCGCCGCCTGCGCGGCGATCCCCGGCTACGAGACGGGCCCGCGCGGGCTCTACAGCGGCGCGGTGCTGATGGTCGGAGCGGACGGCTCCCTGGACGCCGCGCTCGTGCTGCGCACCGTGTTCCAGCGTGACGGACGGACCTGGCTGCGCGCCGGCGCCGGGATCGTGGCACAGTCCGATCCCGTCCGTGAGACCGAGGAGACCCGGGAGAAGCTGCGTAGCGTCAGCCGCTTCCTCGTCGCCGCACCCGCCCCGGTGGCCTCCGCTCCCGCACCCGCCCCGGCCGGTGTGTCCGCCGCAGCCGCGGCCGGCCCGGTGCCCGGGTCTGACATCGAGGCCATCCGGGCGACGGTCGCCGAGCTGCTGGACGAGGAGCCCGCCGCGATCGGCGACGAGGAGAACCTGTTCGAGCTGGGGCTGGAATCCATTGCGCTGATGAAGGCTGTCGGGCGGTGGCGCCGCGCCGGGGTGCCGGTCTCGTTCGGCGAGCTCGCCGAGAACCCGACTGTCGACGGCTGGTTCAAGATCCTGTCCATCCGGGCGCCCGAGGCCGCCCCGGCCGGTGCCCCGGCTCGCCACGGTGACACCACCGGCAGGCGCGGCGGCGGCCGTGGTGACGAGGCAACCCCCGCCGGCCCCGGGCTGACCGCCGGCACCGCGGCCGAGTCCGACGCGGGGCCGGCACTCGACACCGCGGGGAAGCCGGGCGCGCCTCCCACGGCGGGTCCGGCGACCGAGGCGGCTCCGGGAGCGGGTGGCGAGTTCCCGCTCGCGCTCATGCAGCACGCCTACTGGGTCGGCCGCGACGGCGGCCAGCCGCTCGGCCAG
The DNA here is from genome assembly GCF_001854655.1 of Parafrankia colletiae. GTDB lineage: Bacteria > Actinomycetota > Actinomycetes > Frankiales > Frankiaceae > Parafrankia > Parafrankia colletiae. The sequence continues at coordinate 441,266 of NZ_MBLM01000108.1, forward strand.
GTCGCTGCGCACCTGTTCACCGAGTTCGACGGTGACGGCGTCGACCCCGAGCGGCTGCGTCTCGCGGTGGAGAAGCTCATCGCCCGCCACGACATGCTCCGCATGCGGGTCACCGACAACGGCGCCCAGGTCATCGAGGAGACGTCCGGCTGGCGCGGGCTCACCGTCCACGACCTGCGCGACCTGGACGAGGCGGCGGCACAGGCCCGGCTCGCCGAGATCCGCGACCTGATGTCGCACGAGATGCTGGACATCGAGGCCGGCGAGGTGTTCGCGACCGCGCTGAGCCTGCTGCCAGGCAACCGCAGCCGGCTGCACCTCGACGTCGACATGGTCGCCGCCGACGCGGTCAGTTACCGCGTCCTGCTCGCCGACCTCGCGCACTTCTACGACCGGCCGGCGGAGGAGCTGCCGCCGCCGGGCTACACCTACCGCGAGTACCGCGCTGCGCGTGGCCCCGACCGGACGGCCGCCGCGCGTGCCGCGGCGGAGTGGTGGCAGGGCCGGCTCCCGAGCCTGCCCGGGCCCCCTGGCCTGCCCCGCGCCTCGGCTACCACCGACCTCACCGCGGCTGCCGGTCCCGCGGGCGCCGCCGGCGCCGACGGGCGGGCGCAGGGATGTCCGACGGTCTCGCGCCGGTACTTCGTCCTCCTGCCGTCGACCCGTGAGGCGCTGCGCCGGGCCGCCCACAGCCGGGGTGTCACCCCGGCGATGGCGGTGGCCACGGCCTTCGCCGAGGTCCTCGCGGGATGGAGCACCGAGTCGCGGTTCGTGCTGAACGTGCCGATGTTCGACCGCGAGCCTGTCCATGCCGACATCAACCAGGTGGTCGGCGACTTCACCAGCTCGGTGCTGCTCGAGGTCGACCTGACCGAACAGCTGCCGTTCGCCGCGCGGGTGCGCCAGGTCCAGGCCCGGCTGCACGCCGACGCGGCGCACGCCGAGTACTCCGGCGTCGAGGTGCTGCGGGACCTCACCCGCCGCACCGGCGAGCAGGTCCTGGCCCCGGTCGTGTTCACCAGTGCGCTCGGGCTCGGCGAGCTGTTCGACACCGGGGTCCGCCGCCACTTCGGCGACCCGGTCTGGATCATCTCGCAGGGTCCGCAGGTGCTGCTGGACGCGCAGGTCACCGAGCTCGACGGCGGCCTGCTGGTCAACTGGGACGTCCGCGAGGACGAGTTCCCGGCGGGGGTCGTCGACGCGATGTTCGGCGCCTTCGAGCGGCTCGTCCGCGACCTCGCCGATGCCGCCGGTGCCTGGGACGCCGCCGTGGACGACCTGCTGCCGGGCACGGCCCGCGACGTCCGCCGGGCGGTCAACGACACCGCGGGGCCGTCGTCGTCCCGCCTGCTGCACGAGGCGTTCTTCGAGTGGGCCGGGCACACTCCCGACGCCCCCGCCCTGCTGTGGGACGGCGAGCACGGTCCCGCCGCCCTGACCTATGGCCAGCTCCGCACACGGGCGCTGGCCCTCGCCGGTGCGCTGGCGCGCCACGGCGTGCACCGCGGTGACCTGGTCGGCATCAGCCTGCCCAAGGGGCCGTCCCAGGTGGCCGCCGTCCTCGGCGTGCTGGCGGCGGGCGGGACGTACGTGCCGGTGGGCGTCGAGCAGCCGCCCGCCCGGGTGGAGCGGATCGCGACGGCCGCCGGGTTCACCGTCCTGATCACCACCGCGCCGCGGGACGGGGTCCCCGCCGGAATCGTCCAGATCGCGCCCGACCAGGCGACCACCGACGAGGCCACTGACCCGGCCGCCGGCCCGCCCGCGGACCAGGCGACCGACCCGGCCGCCGGTCCGGCTCCGGAGCCGGACGTGCAGGCGCCCACCGAGCTCGGCGGGCTGGACAGGCCTGCCTACGTGCTGTTCACCTCCGGGTCGACCGGCCAGCCCAAGGGCGTCGAGGTCGGGCACCGGGCCGCGGTGAACACCATCGACGACCTGGTCGAACGCCTCGGCCTCGGCGCCGGCGACCGCACCCTGGCGGTGTCGGCGCTCGACTTCGACCTGTCGGTGTTCGACCTGTTCGCGCCGCTGTCCGTCGGCGGTGCGGTCGTGCTGGTCGACGAGCAGTCCCGGCGGGAGGCGCGGCGCTGGGCCGAACTGGTCCGCGACCACCGGGTGACGATCCTGAACTGCGTGCCCACGGTGCTCGACCTGGTGCTGTCCGCCGGCGTGGAGCTCGGTGGGTCGCTGCGCGCCGTCCTGCTCGGCGGCGACCGGGTCGGCGTCGACCTGCCGGGCCGCCTGGTCGCGGCGGTTCCCGGCGCCCGGTTCCTCGGCCTCGGCGGCACGACCGAGACCGCGATCCACTCGACGGTGTGCGAGGTCGCCGGCACCGGGCCGGTGCCCGGCTGGTGGCGGTCCGTGCCGTACGGGACGCCGCTGCGCAACGTCCGGCTGCGTGTCGTCGACCCGCTCGGGCGGGACTGCCCCGACCACGTCGCCGGCGAACTGTGGATCGGCGGGGACGGTGTCGCCCGCGGCTACCTGGGTGATCCGGAGCGGACCGCGGACCGGTTCGTCGAGCACGCCGGCCTGCGCTGGTACCGCACCGGTGACCTGGCCCGCTACCAGCCCGACGGCACGGTCGAGTTCCTCGGGCGGCGCGACCACCAGGTCAAGATCCGGGGGTTCCGGATCGAGCTGGGCGAGGTCGAGGCTGCGCTGGCGACCCTGCCCGAGGTGCAGGCCGGCGTCGCGGTGCTCGTCGACGGTGCCGGCGGGCATCCCGCCGCACTCGGCGCCGGGATCGTCCCCGCCGGTGCCCCGGCAGGCACCGAGCTGTCGGCTGCCGTACGGGAGGGCCTGCGGCGGGTGCTCCCGCCGCACATGGTGCCGGACCTGGTCGTCACGTTCGAAGCCATGCCGCTCACGGCGAACGGGAAGATCGACCGGCGGGCCGTCACCGCGGCCGTGCGCCGGGCCGTGGGCGGCTCCGGCGACCACACGCCGCCGCGCAGCGACCTCGAACGGGTCGTGCACACCGTCTGGCGCGAAGTGCTGGGGATCACGGAGTTCGGCGTCGCCGACGAGTTCTTCGCACTCGGCGGCGACTCCGTCCTCGCCACGGCCGTGGTGCGGCGGCTGCGCGACGAGCTGGACACGACCGCGGTCAGCGTGCGCTCCCTGTTCGCGGCCCCGACCGTGGCGACGCTCGCCGACCGGATCCGCGCGGCCGACACCGTGCCCGGACGGTCGGAGCGGGTCGCCACGATCGCCCTGGAGATCGCGGCGATGACGGACGAGGAGGTCGCCGACGAACTCGGCGACGTAGGAGGCCCCCGATGACCGCCCCGTCGACGGCACCCGTGCCAGCCCCCCACCAGGGGGAGGCGGACGAGGGCTGGGTGCGGTGGCCGGCCGAGTTCGTCCAGCGTTACCAGGACGCCGGGTACTGGGGCGACCAGACGCTGGATGGCCTGCTGCGCGAGTGGGCCCGCCGGTTCGGGCCAGCCACAGCGCTGGTCTCGGGGGCCGAGCGGATCAGCTATGCCGCGCTCGACGAGGCGGTGGACGACCTCAGCGCCGGCCTGGCATCCCTCGGCATCGGCCCCGGCGACCACCTGGTGGTGCACCTGCCCAACCGGGCCGAGTTCGTGACCGTCCTGTTCGCGCTGATGCGCCTCGGGGCGATCGGCGTCATGGCGCTGCCCGCCCACCGGCGGGTGGAGATCGAGCACTTCGCGCGCCTGTCCGGCGCGGTCGGGTACGTCGTCGCCGACCGGCATGGGGGCTTCGACTACCGGGAGCTGGCCCGCGAGGTGGTCGACGCCGTCCCCTCGGTGCGCCACGTCCTGGTGGCCGGCGACCCCGGACCGGGCTCCGGCCGGGGCGTGTTCACCGGGCTCGCCGAGCTCGCCGCAGCCGGGCGCTCCGCCCGCCTGGCCGCGACGTCCGGTGCTGCCGGGGTGGGGCGGGAGCCGGGCGACATCGCCCTGCTGCTCATCTCCGGCGGGACGACCGGCAAGCCCAAGCTGATCCCGCGCACCCACCGCGACTACGCCTACAACGCCCGGGCCAGCGCCCAGGTGTGCGGGCTCACCGCGGACGACGTCTACCTGGTCGCGCTGCCCGCCGCGCACAACTTCCCGCTGGCGTGCCCGGGGATCCTCGGCGCGTTCGGCGTGGGCGCCACGGTCGTGATGGCGTCGGCGTCCAGCCCGGACGTCGTCTTCGACCTGATTGCCCGTGAGCGTGTCACCGTCACCGCGGCCGTGCCGCCGCTGGCGCGGCTGTGGGTCGAGGCCGCCGGGTGGGAGGGGCCTGACACGACCAGCCTGCGGCTGGTCCAGGTAGGCGGGGCCAAGCTCGACGAGGGYCTGGCCCAGCGGATCCCCCCGACGCTCGGGGCCCGCGTCCAGCAGGTCTTCGGCATGGCCGAGGGGCTGCTGAACTTCACCCGCCTCGACGACCCCGACGAGATCGTCTTCACCTCGCAGGGCCGTCCGCTGGCCGAGGCCGACGAGATCCGGGTGCTCGACGGGTCCGGCCGCCCGGTGGCCCCCGGGCAGGTCGGCGAGCTGTGGACCCGCGGCCCCTACACCATCCGCGGGTACTACCGGGCCGCCGAGCACAACACCACCGTCTTCGGCGCCGACGGCTTCTTCCGCACCGGCGATCTCGTCCGCCAGCTCCCGACCGGCCACCTGGTGGTCGAGGGCCGGGTCAAGGACGTGATCAACCGGGGTGGGGAGAACGTCTCGGCCGGGGAGCTGGAGGAACACCTGCTGACCCACCCGGCGATCGCCCTGGCGGCGGTCGTCGGCCTGCCCGACCCCGACGTGGGGGAGAGCGTCTGCGCCGCTGTCGTCCCCGTCGCGGGCGGCGCGGTCCGGCTCAAGGAGATCAAGAACTACCTGCGGGACCGCGGCCTGGCCCGGTTCATGCTGCCCGACCGCCTGGCCGTCGTCGGCGAGTTCCCGTACACGGCCGTCGGGAAGATCGACAAGCGGGAGCTGCGTCGCCGGCTCGAACAGTGACACCACCCCGCTGACCCCGGCCGATGCCCGCCCCTGCCCTCGGCGGCCCGGCCCGCACGCATGAGATCGGTCCGTTCCGCCCCGCCCCACCTGCCCGTCCGTCCCGTCCGTCCCGCCTCTGGATGCCGGCCGCCGCCCGCGGCCCCCTGCCTCCGGTCGCGGACCGGACGGAAGCCGGGGCCGCGGGGCGGGGCTCGCGGCCTGCCCGCGACGTATTCCGGAGGTAGTGGACACGTGGCCAGCCCCGACCCGCAGGAGCGCAAGCGCGAGCTGCTCCGCCGCCGCCTGGCGGCCGAGAGCCTCGCCTCGGCCGGGCCGGCCGACGTGGGCGCGCGGCGCAGCCGACTGCCCGGCGCGGGCCACCCGCTGAGCCCCGGGCAGCTGCGGATGTGGTTCCTGCAGCAGCTCGACCCGTCGAGCACCGCCTACAACGTGGCCGCCGCCTTCGACCTCACCGGCCCGGTGGACGCCGCCGCGCTGCACGACGCTCTGCGCGCGCTCGCCCACCGTCACGAGATCCTGCGCACGACCTACCGCTCCACGCCCGGCGGCCAGCCCGAACAGGTGGTGCACGCCGACCTGGAACCGGGCTGGTCCAGCCACGACGTCTCCGCTGACCTGTCCGCCGACCTCTCCGACGAGGTCTCCGCCGAGCCGGCGGGAGGGCGTGAGTCGCTCGTCGACGAGATCGCGCAGCGCGCCGCACGCCACGTCCTCGACCTCACCGCCGCCTCGCCGCTGCGGGTGACCCTGATCCGCACCGCGTCCGAGCGGCACGTCCTCGTCGTGGTCGCCCACCATGTGGCCTGGGACGACACCTCCTGGGAGATCTTCTTCCGGGAGCTGTTCGCCGACTACGACCGGCTGCGCGCCGGCGCCGGCGCGGCACCGGTGGACGTCCAGGCACCGCAGTACCTCGACCTGGCCGTGCCCGCCACCGCCGCCACCGCCGGCACCGCCGCGGGCACGGGTGCTGTTCCGGGTGCCCCGGCGGGCGTGGCGCCGGGCGACGCCGAGGCGCTCGCGTACTGGCGCGGCATCCTGACCGGGATGCCCGAACCGCTGCGGTTCACCGGCGGCGAGCAGACATCCGCCGCCAGGGACGCCGACGCCGACCGGGGCGGTCAGGTCGTCCACCGGGCGGCGGCCGGGACGGCGGCGCGGGTGCGGGCCTTCGCCGCCGACCACGGTGCCACACCGTTCATGGTGCTGCTCGCCGCGTTCGCCGGGGTGCTGCACCGGCACACCGGTGCCACCGACCTCGTCATCGGCTCCCCGGTGGTCAACCGGGACGCGCCGGGCGCGGACCGCCTCCTCGGCTACTTCGGGAACACCGTGGCCCTGCGGGTCGGCGTCCGGCCCGGCGACACCTTCGCAGACCTGCTGGCGCGGACCCGGCAGACCTGCCGCGGCGCGTTCGCCCACCAGCACGTCGACCTCGAGGACGTCGTCCGCGCCGCCAACCCGGACCGTTCCGACGGAGTCTGGAGCGTCTTCACCACGATGTTCGCGGTGCGGACGCCCGCCGCGGAGCACCTCGCCGCCCAGCAGCTGCGCGGCTCCCGGCGACCACTGCACCACGGCAGCTCCCAGTTCCCCCTCGGGGTCATGGCCGAGATCGGTGACGACCACCTCGACCTGGAAGCCACCTTCCTCATCGGGGAGGTGGCCGCCTCGACGGCCGCGGCGATGCTGCGCCACCTGGAGGCGTTCCTCGACCAGGCGCTGCGGCATCCGGACCGCCCACTGGCCTTTGTCGACCTGCTGACTCCCGCCGAACGTCACCRCATCCTCACCACGTGGAACGACACCGCGGCACCCAGCCCGGCGGCGACCTGGGTCGAGCTGTTCACCCGGCAGGCACGCGGGAACCCCGGCCACCCGGCCGTCGTGACCACCGACGACTCCCTCCCCGGCGCCTCCCTCACCTACGGCGAGCTGGCCGAACGCGCCGAGCTGCTCGCCGGCCGGCTGCGCGCGCTCGGCGCGGGCCCGGGCACCATCGTCGCACTGGCGCTGCCGCGCACCCCCGACCTGCTCGTGGCGCTGGTGGGCGTCGCCCGCACCGGCGCCGCCCACCTGCCGGTGGACCCCGACTACCCGGCCGACCGGATCAGCTTCGTCCTCGACGACGCGGCACCGGCGCTGCTGGTGACCACCCGCGAGCTCGCCGCCGACCTGCCCACCCCTGCCGGGACCAGGACAGTCCTCATGGACGCACCCGCCTCCGTGGAACCCGCGCCTGTCCCGCGAGCCGCGGACGGCGGCCCGGACGCGGCGGACGCGGCGGACCCGGCGGACCCGGCTGCTCTGACAGGGCCCGGTGCGCTGGCGGGCGCTGCCTACGTGATCTACACCTCGGGTTCGACCGGACGTCCGAAGGGCGTCGTCGTGCCGCACCGGGCGCTGACGAACTTCCTGGACTGCATGGTCGACCTGTTCGGGCTCGGCCCGGCGGACCGGGTGCTCGCGCTGACCACCCTGTCGTTCGACATCGCGGCCCTGGAACTGCTCGCCCCGCTGACCGCCGGGGCCACCGTCCACCTCGCCGGCCAGGACGAGGCCCGCGACCCGGCCGGCCTCGCCGCACTGCTCGCCGCGGGCACCCTCACGTTCGCGCAGGCGACACCGTCGATGTGGCAGTCGATCCTCGCGGCGGCCGGCGACGCGCGCTTCGGTGGCGTGCGCCTTCTCAGCGGCGGGGAGGGCCTGCCGGCCGGGCTGGCCGGTGCGCTCACCGCCCGCGCCGACGACGTCGTGAACATGTACGGCCCGACCGAGACGACCATCTGGTCGACGACCGGCCCGGTGCCGCCGGCCGGGGCGGCCGGGGCGGCCGGGGCCCGGCCGACCGTGGGACGCCCGATCCGCTCGACCCAGGTGTACCTGCTCGACGCCGGGCTCGCCCCGGTCGCCCCCGGCATGCTCGGCGAGCTCTACATCGGCGGCGACGGCGTCGCCGCCGGGTACCTGGGCCGCCCCGGGCTCACCGCGTCCCGCTTCGTGGCCGACCCGTTCGGTACCGGTGCGCGGATCTACCGCACCGGTGACCTGGCCCGCTGGACGTCCGACGGCGACCTGGACGTCGTCGGACGGGTGGACGACCAGGTCAAGCTGCGTGGCTTCCGGATCGAGCCGGGCGAGATCGAGGCGGTGCTGTCCACCCACCCGCAGGTGGGGCGCGCCGCCGTGATCGTCCGAGACGACGGTCCGGCCGGACGTCACCTCGTCGCCTACGTCGTCCCCGCCACCGCCACCGCCGGTGCCGCCGGTGTCACCGCGCCCGATCTGGCGGAGCTGCGTGCGCACGCGGCCGCCGCGCTGCCGGAGCACATGGTCCCCGCCGCGTTCGTGGTGCTGCCGGCGCTGCCGACGACGCCGAACGGCAAGCTCGACCGGCGGGCGCTGCCGCGTCCCGACCTCGCCGCCGCGGCGGGGTCGCGTGCGCCGGTCACGGAGGCCGAGGAACTGCTCTGCGAGCTGTTCGCGTCCGTCCTCGGAGTGGAGCGGGTCGGCGCCGACGACGCCTTCTTCCACCTCGGCGGCGACAGCATCCTGGCCTTCCAGCTGGTGGCCGGGGCGCGGGCCCGCGGGCTCACCTGCACCCTGCGGGACGTCTTCGCACATCCCACCCCCGCGGCCCTCGCCGCAGCCGCCGCCCCGACCGCGGACACCGTGAGCGGGGCGGGCGCCATGACCGGGGCGGGTGCCGGGACCGCCGCCGGCGCGGCGACCGACGGCGCGGTTCCCCCCGACGGGATCACGCTCGCCGGGGTCAGCCCGGCCGACGTCGAGCGGTGGCGTGAGCTCCACCCGGACCTGGCCGACGTCTGGCCGCTGTCGCCGCTGCAGTCCGGCCTGCTGTTCCACGCGCTGCTCGACGACGCCTCGGCGGACGCCTACATCCTGCAGTTTGTCGTGGACGTCCACGGAGACGTGGAGCCGGCGCGGCTGCGGGCCGCCGCCCGGGCCCTGTTCGACCGGCACCCGAACCTGTGCTCGGCGTTCGTCTACGACGGGGACGTCCCCGTCCAGATCGTGCCGGCGCGGATCGGTGAGGCGGCCTTCGACGAGGTGTGGACCGAGGTCGACCTGGCCGCGTGGCCGCGGGCGGAGGCCCTGGCCGAGGCCGAGCGCCTGGGGCGCGGCGACCGCCAGACCCCGTTCGACCTCACCGCCCCGCCACTGGTGCGCTTCCTGCTGCTGCGCACCGGCCCGCGGGAGTGGCGCCTCGCGGTCAGCCCGCACCACATCGTCCTGGACGGCTGGTCGGTGCCGCTGCTGCTGCGCGAGCTGTTCGGGCTCTACACCGCCGCCGGGGCCGGCCCGCCGGACGTCTCCGCTCCGGCGGCGACGGCACTGCCGCCCGCCCCGTCCTACCTGGACTACCTGCGCTGGCTCGCCGCCCGGGACAGCGAGGCGTCCCGGCGCGCCTGGGCCGCGATCCTCGACGGCGTCACCGAGCCGACCCTGCTCGCCGCCGCTGAGGCGACCGGCGCTGAGGCGACCGGCACTGAGATGACGGGCGCCGAGGTGACGGGCGCCGAGATGACCGCCACGCTGGAGCGCCACGCCGGCGCCGACCTGACTGCGCGGCTCGGTGGGCTCGTCCGCGCCCACGGCTCGACCCTCAACACGGTGCTGCGCGCCGCGTGGGCGATCGTGCTGGGCCGCGCCGTCGGCCGCGACGACGTCGTCTTCGGGACGTCCGTCGCCGGGCGCCCGGCCGAGCTGCCCGGCGCGGCGGAGATGGTGGGCCTGCTGCTCGCGACGGTGCCGGTGCGGGTCACCGTCGACCCGGCGGAGAGCTTCGCCGGGCTGCTCGAGCGCGTCCGTGCCGAGCAGGCGGCGACGTTCGACCATCACCACCTGGGGCTCGCCGAGATCCACGCGGCGGTGGGGCTGCCGGAGCTGTTCGACACCCTGCTCGTCCTGGAGTCCTACCCGTTCGACCAGGCCGGCCTGCTCGGGCCGGCCAGCGGCCTGACCCTGGCCGGTCTGACCGGCCACGACGCCACGCACTACCCGCTGACGATCCGGGTGATCCCGGGTGAGCGGCTGCGCTTCACCCTCAGCTACCGGCCGGACCGCCTGGACGGGGCTGCCGTCGCCGCGCTCGCCGACCGCCTCCTCGCCCTGCTCGCCGCCGCGGCGGTGGACCCGCTGCAGCCCGTCGGCGCCATCGGTGCGGCTGGCAAGGCCGCCGCCGCCGGCGAGGCCGCTGCGGTTGGTGCGGCCGGTGCCGTCGAGTCGTCCGGGGCCGGGCTGTCCGACGCCGGGGCGGTGACGCTGCCCGAGCTGTTCGAGGCCCAGGTGGCGCGGGTGCCCGGCAACGTCGCCGTGACCTGGGGCGACGTCCAGCTGACCTACGCCGAGCTCGACGCCGCGGCGAACCGCCTCGCCGGGCTGCTGGCCGCGCGTGGCGTCGGCGTGGAGTCGATCGTCGCCGTCGCGGTGCCGCGGTCGGTCGACCTGGTCGTCGCCCTGCTCGCGGTGCAGAAGGCGGGGGCCGCCTACCTGCCGCTCGACACCGCCTACCCGGCCGACCGGCTGGCCTACATGATCGCCGACGCGGCGCCGGCGTGCCTGGTGACGACGTCCGAGGCACTGCCGGCCGTCCCCGCGCGCACCAGGGTGCCGGTGATCACACTGGACGCTCCGCCCGTGGTCGCCGCGCTGGCAGAGCAGGCGTCCGAGCCGTTGGCGCCCGAGCGGCGGGCCCGTCCCGGCAACGCCGCCTATGTGATCTACACGTCCGGTTCGACAGGGCGTCCGAAGGGCGTCGTCGTCCCGCACCAGACCGTGACCAGGCTGTTCGCGCACACCCATCCGTGGTTCGGCTTCGACGAGACCGACGTGTGGACGATGTTCCACTCGGCGTCGTTCGACTTCTCCGTCTGGGAGCTGTGGGGGCCGCTGCTGTACGGCGGGCGGCTCGTCGTCGTCGACCACCACGTCTCGCGCTCCCCGGAGCTGTTCGAGCAGCTGCTGCGGCGCGAGTCGGTGACGGTGCTCAGCCAGACCCCGTCGGCGTTCGCTCAGCTCATYGAGGCCGACCGCGCCCGCCACGAAGCCCTGGGCGCCCCCGGGGCCGACAGCGCCGGTGCCGGGGAGGTCCCGGCGGAACTGGCGCTGCGCTACGTCGTGTTCGGTGGCGAGGCRCTCGACTTCGGCCGGCTGCCCGGCTGGTACGCCCGGCACCGCGACGACGCGCCCGTGCTCGTCAACATGTACGGGATCACCGAGACGACCGTCCACGTCACCTACCTGCGGCTGGACGAGCAGGTGGTCGCGGCGGCACGGGCCAGCCTGGTCGGCGAGCCGATCCCCGGCCTGCGGGTGCACGTCCTCGACCACCACCTGCAGCCGGTGCCCCTCGGCGGCGTCGGTGAGCTGTATGTCAGCGGCGGGCAGCTCGCCCGTGGCTATCTGGGACGTCCGGAGCTGACCGGCACCCGTTTCGTCGCGGACCCGTTCGGGCCCGCGGGTACGCGGATGTACCGCACCGGTGACCTCGCCCGGCGGACCGCCGGCGGCGAGGCAGGCGGCTTCGAGTACTTCGGCCGGGCCGACGACCAGGTCAAGATCCGCGGGTTCCGGATCGAGCTGGGGGAGATCCAGGCGGCGATCGCGACGCATCCGGTGGTGGAACAGGCCGTGGTGCTGGCCCGCGAGGACCAGCCGGGGCAGCTCCGGCTCGTCGGCTACGCCGTGCTCACCCCGGGTGCCCAGGTCGGCTCCGAGGAACTGCGCCGGCACGCCGCGGCCACCCTGCCCGACTTCATGGTCCCCGTCGCGGTCGTCGGGCTGGACGCGTTCCCGCTCACCGGCAACGGCAAGCTGGACCGCGCCGCGCTGCCCGCCCCGGACCTCGCGGGCGCGTCCACCGGCACCCGGGCGCGCACCGACCGCGAGCAGACGCTGTGCGACGTCTTCGCCGGCGTGCTCGGCCTGGAGCAGGTCGGGGTGGACGACGACTTCTTCACCCTCGGCGGCGACAGCATCAGCGCCATCCAGCTCGTCAACCGGGCCCGCCGCGAGCTGATCAGCTTCACCCCCCGGGACGTCTTCACCCACCGCACCCCGGCCGCACTCGCCGCCTCCGCCGGCTCCCTCGCCGTCCCCGCCGAGTCCGCCGGTCCCGTTTTCGCCGAGTCCGTCATGTCCGTCGGGCAGGGCGATGCCGCCGGTGCCCCGCAGGGGGATGCCGCGGCCTCCCCTCCGGCTGTGGCCGCGGCCGGGCCCGATCCCGAGGCGATCGGTGTGTTCACCCCGCTGCCGATCGTCGCCCGCCTCGCCGGCTGGGGCGGGCCGGTGCGCCGGTTCAACCAGGCGCTGCTGGTGACCGTCCCCGCCGGGATCACCGAGGACGTCCTGCGTACGAGCCTGCAGGCTCTGGTGGACCAGCACGACGCGCTGCGGGCCAGGCTGCTGCGGCCGACGCCGGCACTGTGGCTGATGGAGACCCGGCCCGCCGGCTCGGTACGGGTGGACGGCCTGCTGCGCCGGGTGGACGTCGCCGACCTCGACGAGGCCGGGCTGCGCGCGGCCGTCGCCGCCGAGTCCGACGCGGCCGCCGGGGCGCTCGACCCCGAGACCGGCGTGGTGCTGCGGGTCACCTGGCTCGACGCCGGCCCGGCCCGCCCCGGGCGGCTGCTGCTGGTCGGTCACCACCTCGTCGTCGACGGTGTGTCGTGGCGGATCCTGCTCGCCGACCTGCAGACCGCCTCGGCGGCGGTGCGCGCCGGCTCGCAGCCCCGGCTGGACCCGGTCGGCACGTCCCTGCGCGGTTTCGCCCGGGTCGTCGCCGAGCGGGCTCAGGACCCGGCCCGTCTCGCCGAGCTCACCCACTGGACGGAGACCCTCGCGCCGGGCGGCCGCCTGCTGGACCACGCCCCCGCGACCCAGGCCACTCCCGCCACTCCCGCCACTCCCGCCGCGGCCGGCACCGTCGCGCAGACCGGCCGGCATGTCGTGGAGGTCCCGGCGGAGGTCACCGCGCCGCTGCTGACCTCGCTGCCGGCGGCCGCACGGGTGGACGTCACCGAGGTGCTGCTGGCCGCACTGCGCACGGCCGTCTCCGCGTGGCGGCACGGCCAGGGCTGGGACGCCGCGACCGACCTGCTCGTCGACCTCGAGCGCCACGGCCGCGACCCGATCGCCCCCGAGGTCGACCTCGCCCGCACGGTCGGCTGGTTCACCTCGATCGCACCCGTCCGGCTGTCTGCCGACAACCGGACCACCGCGGCCGGGACCACCGCGGCCGGGACCAGCGAGGCCGGGGCTGCGGGCGTCGGGGTGGCGGGCACGCTTGCCGCCGTCGCGGCCCGCCTGCGCGCCGTCCCGGACGGCGGCGCCGGGTTCGGGATGCTGCGCTACGCCAACGCGGCCGCGGCGCCGGTGCTGGCCGGGCTGGAACGCCCGGAGATCCTGTTCAACTACCTGGGGCGGTTCGGCGCCGACGCGGCGGACGCCTGGGCGCCGGCCCCCGAGCTCGACGCGCTGGCCGCCGACCCGGACCAGGAGATGGGCGTCGCCTACCCGCTGACGGTCGACGCCGTCTGCGTGCAGACACCCGCCGGGCCCGTCCTGCGGGCGACATTCACCCATCTGACGACGCTGATCGACCCGGTCTCGGCCGCGGCCCTCGGCGCCGCCTGGCGCGACGCCCTGGTCGCCCTGTCCACCCTCGACCCGTCGGCCGTGTCCGGTGCGGGTGGCACGGCACCGGCACCGGCACCGGCACCGGCGTCCGGTGATCTCGTCGAGCTGTCGCCGCGGGAGCGGGCGCGGGTCGAGGCGGCGAGCCCCGGCCCGGTCTCCGAGATCTGGCCGCTGTCACCGCTGCAGGAGGGTCTGTTCTTCCACTCGGCGTTCGACCGCTCCAGCGACGCGTACACCGCGCAGTTCGCCCTCGACTTCGGCCACCGGTTCGACGTCGACCGGCTGCGCCGCGCCTGCGAGACGTTCCTTCGCCGCAACCCGACCCTGCGGGCCGGCTTCGTCGGTGACGGGCTGCCCACCCCGGTGCAGTTCGTCGTCACGGAGGTGCCCGCACCGCTGTCGGAGATCGACCTCACCGGCCTGCCCGAACAGGAACGGCTGGTGCGGGCCGAGCAGATCGCCGAGCGTGACCGGTCCCGGCCGTTTGACGTCGCCCGTCCGCCGCTGTGGCGGCTGACCCTGCTGCGCCTCGGCGACAGCCATGACCGGCTGGTGTTCAACCGGCAGGTGCTGGTCTGGGACGGCTGGTCCGGAGCGCTGGTCATCGACCAGCTCCTCGGCCTCTACGAGCGCGGCGGCGACGACGACGGGCTGCCCGTCCCGGCCGCCTCGTACCGCGACTTCCTGGTGTGGCTGCAGGCTCGGGACACCGAGGCCGCCAGGGAGGCGTGGCGGTCGGCGCTGGCCGACCTCGACGGCCCGACACTGGTCGTCCCGGAGGCCCGGGGGCTGCCGCCGGTCGAGCCGGGGCGGATCACCGCCGAGGTTCCCGAGGCGACGGCGAGCGCCGTGCGGGAGCTGTCCCGTCGGCACGGCATCACGGTGAACACGGTGTTCAACACGGCCCTGGCGTTCGTCCTCGGCGGTGCGGTGGGCTCCGACGACGTCGTGTTCGGCACCACCGTCGCCGGCCGGCCGACCGACGTCGACGGCATCGACGAGGTCGTCGGCCTGTTCCTCAACACGGTGCCGGTGCGGGTGCGGATGGACCCGCAGGAGCCCGTCCTCGCCCTGCTGCGCCGCGTCCAGGACCAGCGGGTCGAGCTGATGGACCACGAGTACCTGGGCCTCGGCGACATCCAGCGCGCCGCCGGCAGCACCGTGCTGTTCGACACCCTGTACGTGCTGCAGAACTTCATCGACGAGGTGGCGACCGAGCAGAGCAGCGACCGGTTCGGGATCACCGGTGGCACCAGCATCGACCACACGCACTATCCGCTCACGTTCGTGCTGTTCCCCGGCGCGCGCATCACCGTGCGCCTGGAGTACCGCCCGGACGTCGTCGACGTCACCCGTGCCCGCGCGCTGTTCGACCGGTTCCTCGGGCTTCTCGACGAGCTCGTCCGGGACGTCTCCGCACCCGTCGGGTCGGTCGAGGTGCTGCTGCCGGCGGAGCGGGCGGCGCTCGCCGCAGACTGGTCGCGCCCGTTCCTCCCGGTCGGGACGGAGACCGTCGCCGACCTGCTGGCCGCGCAGGCGGCCCGCACACCCGAGCTGACCGCGCTCGTCCTCGGCGACGAGCGCGTCACCTACGCCGAGCTCGACGCGCGGGTGAACCGGATGGCCCGGCTGCTGCTGGCCCGCGGCGCGGGCCCGGAGACGGTGGTGGCCCTCGGGCTCGGCCGCTCGGTGAACATGGTCGTGGCGCTGTTCGCCGTGCTGCGCACCGGCGCCGCCTACCTCCCGCTGGAACTGGACCACCCGCCGGCCCGCCTGCTCGGCATGGTCGCCGACGCCGGCGCCGGGCTCCTGGTGGCGACCGCCGCCACCGCCGCCTACCTGGACGGCCCCGCCGCCGCCCCGGCCGGCGCGGCGCGCCTGCTGCTGGACGACCCGGCGACGGCCGCGGCGCTCGCCGCCGCCGACGGGGGTGCGCTGTCCGACGCCGAGCTGGGCGCGTTCGCCCGCGACCGCGCGGGCCGCCTCGACCACCCGGCCTACGTCATCTACACCTCGGGCTCGACGGGACGTCCCAAGGGCGTCGTGACGCCGTACCGGGGCCTGACGAACATGCAGCTCAACCACCAGGCGGAGATCTTCGCCCCCGCGGTGGCGGCGGCCGGCGGGCGGCGGCTGCGCATCGCGCACACCGTCTCGTTCGCGTTCGACATGTCCTGGGAGGAGCTGCTCTGGCTCGTCGAGGGACACGAGGTCCACGTCTGCGACGAGAACCTGCGCCGGGATGCCGAGGCGCTGGTGGCGTACTGCGACACGCACCGCATCGACGTCGTCAACGTGACCCCGACCTACGCCCACCACCTGATCGAGCTGGGCCTGCTCGACCACGCCGGTGGGGGGCACCGGCCGCCGCTGGTCATGCTCGGCGGCGAGGCCGTCTCGGAGGCGGTGTGGAGCCGGCTGCGCGACACCGAGGGCACGGCCGGCTACAACCTGTACGGCCCGACCGAATACACGATCAACACCCTTGGCGGCGGCACCGCGGACAGCGCCACGCCGACCGTCGGCCGGCCCATCCGCAACACCCGCGCCTACATCCTGGACGGCTGGCTGCGCCCGGTGCCGGACGRCATCCCCGGTGAGCTCTACATCGCCGGCGACGGGCTGGCCCGCGGCTACCTGGACCGGTTCGGCCTGACCGCCGCCCGGTTCGTCGCCGACCCGCACACACCGGGCGGGCGGATGTACCGCACCGGCGACCTCGTCGTGCGGGGAGCGGACGGGAACCTGGACTTCCTCGGCCGCACCGACGAACAGGTCAAGATCCGCGGTTACCGGGTGGAGCTTGGGGAGATCACCACCGCGCTCGACCGCCACCCCCGGGTCAGCCAGGCCGCGGTCGTCGCCACCGACGACACCGGCGCGCCGGGGACCCGCCGGCTGGTCGCCTACGTGGTGCCCGCAGAGCTGACCGCCGCAGACCGGGCAGCCGTCGAGGCCGACCAGGTCGGCGAGTGGCAGCAGGTCTACAGCGACGAGTACGTCCAGATCCCGACCGCGGTGCACCAGGAGGACTTCGCCGGGTGGGACTCCAGCTACGACGGGCAGCCCATCCCGCTGGAGCACATGCGTGAGTGGCGGTCTGCGACCGTCGAGCGCGTCCGCGCCCTCGCCCCGCGCCGCATCCTGGAGATCGGCGTCGGCACCGGCCTGCTGCTCGGCCAGCTCGCACCGGGCTGTGAGAGCTACTGGGGGACGGACTTCGCCCGCCCGGTGATCGACAAGCTGCGCACCGAGGTCGCCGCCGACCCGCAACGGCTGTCCGGCGTCGAGCTGCGCTGCCAGCCGGCGCACGTGACCGACGGCCTGCCCACCGGGTTCTTCGACGTCGTCGTGATCAACTCGGTGATCCAGTACTTCCCGAGCCCGGACTACCTGCGCTCGGTCCTGCGCGCCGCGCTCGACCTGCTCGTGCCCGGCGGCGCCCTGTTCGTCGGCGACGTGCGGAACCTGGCCCGGCTGCGAACCTTCCACACGGCGATCGAGGCCGGCCGCTCCGGCGGCGCGGACCGCGGCGGCGACCTCACCCGGCTCGCCGCGGCCGTGGACCGGCGGGTCCGGCTCGACAAGGAGCTGGTGCTGGCACCGGAGTTCTTCACCGAGCTCGCGCGGGAGACCGGCGCCGAGGTGTCGCTGCGGGTCAAACGCGGCTCGTTCCACAACGAGCTGACCCGCCACCGGTTCGACGTCGTGCTCTCCCGCCCCGCCGCGACCGGCGCCCCGGACGCGCTGGCGTCCGCGGGTAGTCCGGCGTCCGCGGGCAGTCCGGCGTCCACGGGCGGGCCGCTGTCCGCGGGCGGGTCGCCGGTGCGTCTCGCTGGCGCGCCGACCCTGCTCTGGGGGAGCTCGCAGGTCACCGACCTGGCGGCAGTCGAGACGCACCTGCGTGAGCAGCGCCCGGTGCTGCTGCGGGTGGCCGGCATCCCCGACGCGCGGGTCGCCGCCGAGCTCGCCCTCGCCGCGCGCGTCAGCGGCGCCGAGCCCGCGGGCCCGGCTGCCGCGGTCGACCCGGAGGAGCTGTTCGCGCTGGCCGACCGGCTCGGGTATGAGCAGCACCTGACGCTGTCGGCGGCTGATCCCGGGCTGCTGGACGCGGTCTTCGTCCGCACGGAGGCCGTCGTGGCTGGTCCGCGGGTCGACGGCTACCTGCCCGACCCGGTCCCGGTGCCCAGCGTGCCGCTCGCGAACGATCCGACGGCGGCCCGCGGCGACGCCGCGATCGCTGCCGTGCTGCGCGCCGATCTCACCGCCGTCCTGCCGGACTACATGGTTCCCGCCGCCTACGTGACGCTGCGGGAGATCCCGCGCACCGCGAACGGCAAGCTGGACGTGGCGAGCCTGCCCGCGGCCGAGCCGTCGGTGGCCCTGGTTGCCTCCCGCCCGGCGTCGTCACCGGCCGAGGTGGCGCTCTGCGCCCTGTACGCCGAGGTGCTCGGACTGCCCGAAGTAGGCGTGGAGGACGACTTCTTCGCCCTGGGTGGCCACTCGCTGCTGGCCACCCGCCTGGTCAGCCGGGCCCGCGTGGACCTCGGCGCCGACCTGGCCATCCGCGACCTGTTCGAGGCGCCGACGGTGGCCGCGCTCGCGGCGCGTGTCGCCGCGGCCGGCGGTGCGCCCGACGTGGCGTCACCGGGGGCGTCGCCCCGCCCGCAGTTGCGCCCGGCGCAGCGGCCCGAGTGCGTACCCCTGTCGTCGGCGCAGCAGCGCCTGTGGCTGGTCGACAGGTTCGCGGACGGTACCGACGCCTACAACTACCCGCTGGTGATCCGCCTGCACGGCCGGGTCGACGTCGAAGCGCTGCGGCTGGCGGCGGCGGACGTGGCGGCTCGCCACGAGATCCTGCGCACCGTCGTGGCGGAGCACGAGGGGGAGGCCTACCAGCGGATCCTCGCCCCGGACGAGGCCCTCCCGCCGGTCCGGGCCGTCGACCTGACCACGGGCGCCGACCTGGCGGCCGGGGCCGGCCTGGTGGCGGAGACGGCGCTGGAGCGGGCGGTCGAGGAGTTCGTCGCCGAACCGTTCGACCTGCGGTCCGACCCGCCGCTGCGGCTCGCCGTGTTCCAGACCGGGCCGCCCGGATCCGCGGTGGAGTCGGTGCTCGCGGTCGTCCTGCACCACATCGCGACCGACGAGTGGTCGGACCGGCCGTTCCTGGAGGACCTCGACGCTGCCTACGCGGCGCGCAGGGCCGGCCGGGCCCCCGACTGGGAGCCGCTGCCCGTCCAGTACGCCGACTACACCCTCTGGCAGGCCGAGCTGCTCGGCGACCCCGCGGACCCGGCGTCGCTCGCCGGCCGCCAGCTCGCCTACTGGCAGCAGGCGCTGCGCGGCATGCCCGAGGAGATCGCGCTGCCGCTGGACCGGCCGCGCCCCGCCGTCCGCGGCGGCACGGGCGGGCGGGAGATCCGAGAGCTGCCCGCCGCGACCGTGACGGCGCTGCGCGCCCTGTGCGCGCGCACCGGCGCGAGCATGTCGATGCTCGCCCACGCGGCGACCGCGACCCTGTTGCACCGGTTCGGGGCCGGCGACGACATCCCGCTGGGGGTGCCGATCGCGGGCCGCACCGACACCGCCCTCGACCGCCTCATCGGCTTCTTCGTCAACACCCTGGTGTTGCGCTCCGACCTGTCCGGGGAGCCGACGTTCGCCGAGCTGCTGGCCCGCACCCGGGAGACCGACCTGGGGGCGTTCGACCACGCGGACGTGCCGTTCGAACAGGTCGTCGCGGCGGCCAACCCGCGCCGCTCGGCCGGGCGCAACCCGCTGTTCCAGGTGATGACCGGCTACCACCGCCTCGTCGAGGACGAGCACACCCTGTTCGGCCTGCCGACGACCTGGCTGCTCACCGAGGCCGGCACGGTCAAGTTCGACCTGGATGTCACCTTCGTCGACCGAGCCGCGAGTGACCGGATCACCCTGCTCGTCGAGTACGCCCTGGACGTCTGGGATCCCGCTACCGCCCGCGGCCTCGCCGACCGGCTGGCCGCCCTCCTCGACGCGCTCGCGCGGGAGCCGGACCGCCCCGTCGGCCGCCTCGACCTGCTCGGCCCGGCAGCTGCCGGTGCGGGTGCCACGTCCGGTCCTGGTGCCATGTCCGGTGCCGGTGCGGAGGCCGGTGCCCGGGGCGATGAGCGGGAGCGGGCGCTGCGTGGGCTCGCCGGCCCGCGCCGCGAACCCGCGCGGCCCACCGCCGTGGAGCTGTTCGCCGCCACAGCCGCCGCCTTCCCGCATGTCCCGGCGCTGGTCACCGGGGGCGAGGAGCTGACCTTCGCCCAGCTGTCGGCGCGAGTCGACGCCATCGCCGCCCTGGTCGCCGGCCGCGGCGCCGGTCCCGAGGATGTCGTCGCCCTCGCGCTGCCGCGGGCCCGGATGGTGTCCGCCCTCCTCGGCGTCATGGCGGCTGGCGCGGCGTACCTGCCGCTCGACACCGACCACCCCACCGAGCGACTCTCCTTCCTGCTCACCGACGCCGCACCGCGGCTCGTGCTCACCACTGCGGCACTCGCCGGACGGCTCCCGGCGATCAACGCCGAGGCCGACCCCGCCGTCGGCTCCGGAAGCGGCTCCGGCACCGAGGTGATCGTGCTCGACGACCCGGCTGTCGCCGCGGAGATCGCGGCGGGTGCCGGCGGCCGCTCCGCCGCGCCGGCGGGCCGGCCGCTGCCCCGGCCTGGCAACGCCGCCTACGTGATCTACACGTCCGGGACGACGGGACGTCCGAAAGCCGTCGTCGGCACGCACCGGGGGCTGGTGAACCTGTTCACGGCGCACCGGGCGGACCTGATCGACCCCGCCGTGGCCAGCCGCGGTGACGGGGAGCCGTGGCGCGCCGTCCACGCCGCGTCGTTCAGTTTCGACGGATCGTGGGAGCCGCTGCTGTGGCTGCTCGCCGGGCACACCGTGCACGTCGTCGACGAGGTGACGATGCGCGACCCGGCGGCGCTGGCCGGATATGTGACCGAGGCCGGGATCGACGTCCTCGACGTCACCCCGACCTACCTGCGGGAGCTCGCCCACCACGGCTTTCTCGACGGTGACCGGCTGCCCGCGGTGATGCTCGTCGGCGGTGAGGCGACCGCGCCGCCGCTGTGGGAGCGGCTGCGCGCCCTGCCCGGGGTGAGCGCGCACGACCTGTACGGCCCGACCGAATACAGCGTCGACGCCTACGGGTGGCACGGTGACGGCACTGCCGGGCCGATCGCGAACACCCGCGCCTACGTGCTCGACGCCGGGCTCGGGCCCGTCCCGGACGGCGTGCCCGGCGAGCTCTACCTGGCCGGTCCCGGGTTGGCCCGCGGCTACCTCGGGCGGCCGGGGCTGAGCGCCAGCCGGTTCGTCGCCGACCCGGCCGGCCCCGCCGGCGGGCGCATGTACCGCACAGGCGACCGGGTGCTGCGCCGGGCCGACGGGACGCTGGTCTTCCTCGGCCGGGTGGACGACCAGGTCAAGGTGCGCGGATTCCGGATCGAGCCGGGTGAGGTCGAGGCGGCGCTTTCGGCGCTGCCCGGCGTCGGCGCCGCGGCCGTCGTCGTCCGGGAGGACACCCCGGGCGACCCGCGCCTGGTCGCCTACGTCGTCGCCGACGGTATGGGCGGTGCCGCGGGCGGTGGTCCTGGCGCGCTGGGTCTCAGCGCGCTGCGGGCCGAACTCGCCCGGACACTGCCCGCGCACCTGGTGCCGGCCGCGTTCGTCGCCGTCGCCGCACTGCCGCGCACTGTCAGCGGCAAGCTGGACCGCGCGGCCCTGCCCGCCCCGGACGACCAGGCCGGGCCGGTGGGCCGGCGCCCGCGCGGGGCCCGCGAGAAGCTGCTGGCCGACCAGTTCACAGCCGTCCTCGGCACGGCCGCCGTCGGCGCCGACGACGACTTCTTCGCCCTCGGCGGGCACTCGCTGCTCGCGATGCGGCTGCGCAGCCGCATCCGGGCCGTGTTCGGCGTGGAGATCTCCCCGCGGGAGATCTTCGATGCGCCGACCGTCGCGGGCCTGGCGACCCGCCTGGAGGGGGCCGCGGCCGCCACGCGTCCCGCCCTGCGGCCCGCCGAGCGGCCGGCCCGCCCGCCGCTGTCGCACGCCCAGTCCCGGCTGTGGGTGCTCGGGCAGGTCGAGGGGCCCAGCGCCACCTACAACATCCCCGTCACCTGGCGGCTGGACGGCCCGCTGGACGTCGACGCACTGCGCGCCGCCGTCGACGACGTCGTCGCCCGCCACGAGGCGCTGCGCACCGTCTTCCCCGCCCCGGACGGCGTGCCGCACCAGCGGGTCCTCGACCCCGCCGAGGCGCACGTGGCCGTCGACCTGATCGACCTCACCCCGGCCGACGCCGGTGCCGTTGCCGACGCCGGCGCCGATGCGAGAGCCGGTTCCGGCAGCGACGAGCTGGCCGGGCATCTGGAACGGGCCGCGGCCGGCGTGTTCGACCTCGAGGCAGACCTGCCGGTACGGGTCACCGTGGTACGGCTCGGGTCGGACCTGCACGTGGTGCAGTTCCTCGTCCACCACATCGCGGCCGACGAGGGCTCCGACCGGGCGCTGGCCCGCGACCTGTCGACGGCCTACCGGGCACGCCTGCGCGGCGAGGCCCCGGACTGGGCGGCGCTGCCGGTCCAGTACGTCGACTACACGCTGTGGCAGCGCGAGCTGCTCGGCGACGAGACCGACCCGGCGAGCCTGGTCGCCGCCCAGCGGGAGTTCTGGCGGCGCGAGCTGGCGGGCCTGCCGGCCGAGCTGGCCGTGCCCACCGACCGGGCCCGCCCGGCCGAGCCGTCCCACCGCGGCGGCGTCGTCGAGCTGACCTGGGACCCTGAGTTGCTCGACCGGCTGCGCGAGCTTGCCCGGGCACACGACGTCAGCCTGTTCATGGTGCTGCAGGCGCTCGTCGCCACGCTGCTGCACCGGCTCGGCGCCGGTGACGACATCCCGATCGGCAGCCCGGTGGCGGGCCGTGCCGACGAGCGGCTCGACGAGCTGGTCGGCTTCTTCCTGAACACGCTGGTGCTGCGGGCGGACCTGTCTGGCCCGGTGAGCTTCGGTGAGCTGCTCGGCCGGGTCCGTGCCGCGGACCTCGCCGCGTTCGACCACCAGGATCTGCCGTTCGACCGGGTCGTGGAGGCGGTCAACCCGCCGCGGTCACTGGCCCGGCACCCGCTGTTCCAGGTGATGGTCGTGCACCTGCCGGCGGTTGACGCCGCCGACGGCCTCGACCTGCCCGGGGTCACGGCCCGGCCGGAGCCGGTGCGCGCCGCCACCGCCAAGTTCGACCTGTCGTTCGACTTCCTGGAGCGCCCGGCCACCGGCGCCGCGGGTGCCGATGGTGCTGCGGGTGCCGATGGGGCTGCGGGTACGGAGCTGGCGGTCGGCCTCGCCTACAGCGCGGACCTGTTCGACCGCGGCACCGCCGAGGTGCTCGGCCGCCGGCTGCGGCTGCTGGCCGAGGCCGTCCTTGCCGCCCCGGGAGCGCCGGTGTCGACCCTGCCGGTTCTGGACGGAGCCGAGCACGAGCTGGTGGTCAGCGGGTTCAACCGCACTGCCCGCCAGGTCACCGAGTTGACCTGGCCCGCGGCGTTCGAGGCATGCGCCGACCGTGACCCGGCCGCGGTGGCCGTCGTCTGCGAGGACGTCGCACTGACCTACGCCGAGCTGGACGCGCGGGCCAACCGGCTCGCCCGCCTGCTCACCGCCCGCGGCGCCGGGCCGGAGTCGGTGGTGGCCGTCGCGGTGCCGCGTTCGGCCGACCTGGTCGTGGCGCTGCTGGGGGTGCTGAAGGCGGGGGCGGCCTACCTGCCCCTCGACCTGGACCACCCGGCCGACCGGGTCGCCTTCATGATCGGCGAYGCGGGTGCCCGGCTCGTGGTCTCCTCCCGGGGCCACGCCGAGGAGCTGATCGCCCTCGGCGGCCTGGGCCCGGACGGGGAGCGCCCCGAGCTGGTGCTCCTCGACGATCCCGAGACGATCGCCGCGCTCGCCGTCTGCGAGCCGACCCGGCCGGCCACCGCCCCCGCCGGGCTCGACAGCGCCGCCTACGTGATCTACACGTCGGGGTCGACGGGACGTCCCAAGGGTGTCATCGCCACCCACGAGGGCATCGGCAGCCTGGTCGCGACAGCCGTGGACCGGCTGGGGGTGGACCGGGCGTCGCGGGTCGTGCAGTTCGCCTCGGTCGGGTTCGACGTCACCGTGTTCGACCTGTGCATGGCCCTGTGTGTCGGCGGACGGGTGATCATGGTGCCGGCGCACCGGCGGGTCGCCGGGCCGGAGCTGACCGACTACCTGGCCGAGCAGGGCGCCACCCACATGATCCTGCCGCCGGCGCTGGTGGCCGCGCTGCCGGCCGACTGCGAGCTGCCGGCCGGCGCCGTGCTGGTGGTGGGCACCGAGACGGTGCCGATCGAGACGGTGCGCCGCTGGTCGCGCCACCTGCGGGTGGTCGCCGCCTACGGTCTCACCGAGGCGACGGTCAACTCCACGCTGTGGCGGGCGGACCCGGACTGGTCCGGCCCGGTGCCGATCGGTGTGCCCGATCCGAACACCCGCACGTACGTGCTGGACGGCGCGCTGCGCCCGGTCGGCGTCGGTGTCGTCGGGGAGCTGTACGTGGGCGGGCGCGGGCTGGCCCGCGGGTACCTCGGCCGGCCGGGCCTGACCACGTCCCGGTTCGTCGCCGACCCGTTCGGCGGCCCCGGCGACCGGCTGTACCGGACGGGCGACCGGGCTCGCTGGCGTCCCGGCGGCATCCTGGACTTCCTCGGCCGGTCCGACGACCAGATCAAGATCCGGGGCCACCGGATCGAGCCCGGCGAGGTCCAGTCCGTGCTGATGCGGCACCCGGACGTCCGGCAGGCGGTCGTCCTCGCCCGGGCCGACGGCGGCGGCCCGCTGCGGCTCGTCGCCTACGTGGTGCCCGAACGGGACGGGCTCGACCCGGCCGAGCTGCGGGTGTACACGGCCGAGTCGCTGCCCGAGTACATGGTGCCGGCGGCGGTCGTGCCGGTCGCCGGGCGGCTGCCGATGACACCCAACGGCAAGCTCGACCGGGCGGCACTGCCCGTGCCCGACTTCGCCGCCTCGGCGGCCGGACAGGCCCCCGCCTCCGCGGCGGAGGAGCGGCTGTGCGCGCTGTTCGCCGAGGTTCTCGGGCTGCGGGGCGGCGGCGGGATACCGGCGGTCGGCGCCGAGGACGACTTCTTCGCCCTCGGCGGCGACAGCATCATCGCGATGCAGCTGGTGAGCCGGCTGCGCCGGGACGGGCACGACATCCGGCCGGCGCAGGTGTTCAGGCACCGCACCCCCGCCGCGCTCGCGGCGGCGCTCGGCCTGCCCGCAGGAACGGGCGGAACCGCCGGCGACGCCGGCCAGCCGGGTGACGGGGTCGGTGTGGTGCCGCCGACGCCCCCGCTGCTCGCGCTGCGGGCCACCGGCGCGGGCGTGGAGGGGTTCTCGTCGCCGATCCTCCTGCAGGTCCCGGGCACGGTCACCCTGCCTGTGCTGGGCGCCGCGCTGGCCGCGCTGGCCGAGCGGCACGACCTGTTGCGGGCGCGCCTGATGCGCCCGTCCCGCAGCCCGCTGCCCGACGGTTGGCCGGCGGTCAGCGCCGACGGTGGCGAGGCGTGGTACCTCGACGTCCCGCCGGCAGGCGCCGACGGCGTCGGCGGCTGGCTGCGGCGGGTCGAGGTGGGCACCGGCGACGACCTCGGCCGGCTGCTCGCCGACGAGGCCCGGCGGGCGGACGGCGAGCTGGATCCGGACGGCGGTGAGATGGTCCGCGCGGTCTGGTTCGACGCCGGGCGCGACACCCCGGGCCGGCTGCTGCTCCTGGTGCACCACCTGGTGATCGACGGCGTGTCCTGGCGGATCCTGCTCGACGACCTCGCCGCCGCCTGGCGGACGCTCGCCGGTGGCGGAATCCCGGTGCTGCCGGCGGTGCCGACGTCCTACCGCCGCTGGGCCACGGAGATCACCGAGCGGGCCGGCGGCACCGCCCGCGAGGCGGAGCTGGCCTTCTGGCTGGCGACGGTCGAGGGCGGCGCCCCGCTGCCGTCACGCCCAGCCGGCCCGGTGCCGGCCCTCCCGCCCGCCGGTGTGACGCTGCGGACCGAGCCCGCCGCCGATCGGCCGGAGCCTGCCGCCGCGGGCGCGGTGACCGTGACCGTTCCCGCCGGCTGGGCCGGTGATGTTCTGACGACTGCGCCTGCGGCGTGGAAGGCCGGCGTCGACGACGTCCTGCTCACCGCGCTCGCACTGGCGATCGCCGACTGTCGCCGCCGCTGGGTCGCAGACGGAGGGGGCGAGGCAGACGGAGCGGGCGAGGCAGACAGCGCGGCCGGCGCCGGCGCGGCGGGCAGCCCAGGCGCGGCGGACGGCCTGGGCGGTGCGGGCGGGATCGTCGTGGCGCTGCAGAGCCACGGCCGTGGGGAGCCGACCGCCGCGGACGCGGACCTGACCCGCACCGTGGGCTGGTTCGCCGACGTCTACCCGCTCTGCCTCGACCAGCGCCCGGTCGACCTCGGCGCGGGCGAGAGCGGGCCTGTTCCCGCCGTCGCGCCGCACACCCCGCCGGACGTCCGGTCGCACCACCCGCTGGACGTCCCGTCCGATGTTCCTCTGGACGACGAGCTCGGCGCGGCACTCGACGCCGCGGTGGCGGACGTCCAGCGGCGGCGGGCCGCGGTGCCCGGCGACGGCGGCGGCTACGGGCTGCTGCGCCACCTCAACCCGCGCACGGCACCGGTGCTCGCCCGGGCGACGTCGCCGGAGGTCTACCTCAACTACGAGGGGCGGTGGTCGCGCCCCGAACCCGCCGACTGGGACGTCGCGGCGGAGGACGAGGGCCTGTTCGCCGGCTGGAACTCCGAACGCCCCGACCCGTTCCCGCTGACGGCCATCGTCCGGGTGCTCGACCTGCCGGCCGGGCCTGAGCTGGTCGCGCGGTGGACGTCGGGCCCCGGTGGGCCGTCCACCGAGGCCCTCGCGGACCTGGCCGCCGCGTGGACTCGCGCGTTGTCGCTGCTCTGCACACGGGCGAGGCAGTTGCGGCAGCACACAACAACTGTCGTACTTCCTGTTAATTAGGTTAAGCTAACCAAAATTCACTTAGCGGATGCCTTGTCACGATGTCGCTACGTAAGCAGAGAGTCGAGGAAGCGGTGCGGGGAATAGTGAGATCGTTGGCGGYGCTGTGCGTCGCCGGCGCGGTGATGGCTGGGGCTGTGGCYTGCGGGGACGATGACGACAGCGGTACGTCCCAGGCCGGGGGAGCCGCGGCGGCGGCGGGATTCCCGGTCACCATCAAGCACGCTTTCGGTGAGACAACGATCCCCGAGGCGCCGAAGCGGATCATTGCGCTCAGCTATGAAGAGGACACTCTGGCGGCTCTCGGAATCACTCCGATCGCCTACGGACTGAACCCCTACCAGGAGGACGGGAAGTTCCCGTGGCTGGAAGGGGAGATCGACCTCGCCGACAGTACTGCCATTGACACCAGCAGTGACCTCAATCTGGAGCAGATCGCCTCGCTCGACCCCGATCTGATCCTCGCCACCAACCTCTACGGGCTCGAGGACTACTACGACCGGCTCGCGGAGATCGCGCCGACGGTCGCGTACGAGAGCGAGGCCGGCATCGCCACCTGGCAGGAGGTGAGCACCCAGATCGGTAAGGCGGTCGGCCGGGAGGCGGACACCGCGACGGCGGTCGCGGCCACCGAGAAGGTCATCAGCGACGCCGCCGCCGACCTGCCGGGGCTCAAGGACAAGACCTTCAGCTACAGCTACTACTACGAGACCAACGGCCTCGCGGTGATCGACGACCCCGAGACCGTCTCCGTCCAGCTCTACGGCCAGCTCGGGATGAAGCTCTCGCCGCGGGTGACCGCCAGCGTCGTCGACCGCTCGCTGAGCATGGAGAAGATCGGTGAGCTCGACGCCGACTTCCTGATGATCGGGTTCGCCACCGAGGACCTGCGCACCGAGCTGAAGGCGAACGAGCTGTACCAGAAGATTCCGGCGGTCGTGGACGGCCGGGCCCAGGAGGTCGACGCGTTCACCGCGGGCGCGGTCAACAATCCGACCATCCTGAACATCCCGTGGCAGCTCGACGAGCTGAAGCCGACCCTGGAGAAGGTCGCCGGCACGACCGGCTGACCGCCTCCGTTCCAGGGCGGGCCTGGACGTCAGCCGGGCGGTGCGCGTGATCGCGCACCGCCCGGCTTCGCCGTGCGGGGGCCGGCCGGCGCTGCTCAGGCCCGGTCGGCGCCGACCGGGCCTGAGCAGCGCCGGCCAGGCCCGGCCAGAGTCGGTCAGGCCCGGTCGGTGAGGTATCCGCCCATGGTGGTGAAGTAGTCCGTCGCCGCCAGCTCGCGGCCGTCGTCGAGGCGCACCGTGCGGACGAGCAGCCCGCGGCTGCGCCCGTGCCGGGCCTGCGCGCCGGCGACGATGACGACGCCGTCCCCCTCGCGGATGAAGATCCGTCCCGGCGTGCCGCCGTAGCAGCCCTTCGAGACCTCCGCGGCCACGATGCGGACCCGCTCGCTGTTGCGGTAGGTGAAGGCGTTCGGGTAAGGGTCGCACTGGGCGCGGACCAGCCGGTCGAGCTCCTCCGCCGACCAGGTCCAGTCGATGAGGCTGTCCCGCTCCGAGCGCTTGTGGAAGAAGCTGGCCTTCGAGCGGTCCTGTGCGGCCCAGTCGGTGCGCCCGGTGGCCATCAGGTCCAGCCCTTCCACCGCCATCGGCCCGAACAGGGCGACCGTGCGGTGGAACAGGTCGGTGGTGGTGTCCCGCGGCCCGACCGGCACCCGGTGCTGCAGGACGATGTCGCCGGCGTCCAGCTCGTCGGTCATGATGTGCGCGGTGACGCCGACCTCGGGCTCGCCGTTGATCAGAGCCCAGATCAGCGGTGCGAACCCGGCGTAGGCGGGCAGCAGCGAGTCGTGGATGTTCAGCGTCCCCAGCCGCGGCAGGTCGAAGATCTGCGGCGGGATCCAGGTCCGCCAGTTCGTGGCGACGATGGCGTCGGGCTCGGCCTCCTTGAGCATCGACATGAGGTCCTCGTCGTCCGGGCGGTTGCGGATCGCCAGCGGCACGCCGTGTTCGGTGGCGAGGTCGGCGACCGAGTCGTCCCAGATCTTCTCGTACGCGTGGTCGCTCTTCTCATGCGTCACCACCAGGGCGACCTCGTGATGGGAGTCGAGGAGCGCCTGCAGCGTGCGATGCCCCCAGGTCTGGTATCCGAACATTACGACCCGCATATCTGATGTCTCTCCTCTGCTCGGGCAGGTTGCCGGGATCTTGCTGGCGGCAGGCGGCCAGGGCGGGCAGGCCGACCGGCATGGACGGGCGGCGTGGACGGGGGAATGGCGCGGCTGAGAAAGGCAGGACGTGCTCGGGGTGGTGGCCACGCTGGCGCCGGCGCGATTCGGGGCTCCGTCACCGCGTGGCTCCGCGCGCCGGACGGCAGAACAAGCCGGAAGGGACCGGGACTGCCGAGGAACGACGCGCGGATGCCCGCGGGGTTCGGCCGTACCGAGCACCGCCCTGATTAGGTGAAGCTCACCTTATGTTGAATGTCGCCCTGAGGCGTGTCAAGTGATCGCGACGGCGGACGAGCGCTTCGGATACGGCGCCGCCGGGGTGGACGGCGCCCGGCTGGTCAGGGGCCGGCCGGCGGTGTGGTGCCCGTCGGGCCCGTCGGGCCGGTGCCAGGCGACGCGGACGAATCCGGGGTCTGCGTGACGGGCGGAGTGCTCGGGGGCGTGGTCGACACCGGCGGCGTGGTGACGTTGACCGGGGGTGTCGTCTGCACCGGCGGGTCGCTCGTGACCGGCAGCGACTGCGGCGGCGGGGTGCTGGTCCGGCGCGGCGCGCGGGTGTAGGTCGGCCGGTCCGGCGTCGGAGTCTCCGTCACGACGACATCCTGGGTCGGCGACACGGCCGGGGACTCCGGCGCGAGCGAGGGCGGGGACGAGGTGCCCTCCGCGCTGGTTCCCCGCGACGGCTCCCCGCCCCCGGACAGCAGCAGTGTCAGCAGGACCGCGATACCGGCGACCGCGGCCGCCGCCGCGCCGGCGATGATCGCCAGCCTCGGTGACTTCCCGCTCTGCCCCCCGCCGCGGGCGGGATCGCCGCGGTGCTCACCGCGGCCGGGTGTCGGCGCCCGGTGGGACGCCGACCCGCGGGCCGCCCGCTCGCCGTCCCTGTCCAGCGAGAGCAGCCCGGCCGCCATGTTCGCGTCGTCCTGGTCGAACAGGTCCGCCGGAGGAGTCAGTGCGCCGATCTGCGTGAGGTCGTCGTGCGGGCCGGTGGAGACGGTCGCCCGCGGCCCGGTGGCGGGCGTGTAGCTGACTGCTGTCTGGGTCTCGCTCGCTGCGGGCAGCCCGACAGGGGGGACCGGGGTGATCTCGTGCCCCGGCAGCAACCGGTCCGTCGCGCCGATGTCGTCCGCCGGCGGTGGCTGGAGGTCGGTCCGCGACAGCGGCGCGGGCGTGGGGGGCTTCGACAGCCCCGGCAGGCTCCCGTGCGCCGCGGGGCCCGCGGCCAGGTTCTCCAGACCGTCGTCCGAGACGGCGTCGTCGTCGGCGGGCTCCGCCTGCCGGCTCCGCGGGTTCGTCACCACCGCTGGGACGGGGGTGGCGTTCCGCGCGATCGGGGTGAGCCGCCGGCGGATCTCGTCGACGTCCGGCCGAAGCTCGGCGGGGCGGTCGAGCAGGTCGGTGAGCAGCCCGCGCAGCGGTCCGGCAAGCCGGAACGGCCGGCGGCGGCCCTCGACGACCGCGCTCAGCACGGCGTAGGTCTCCGGCCCCTCGAAGGGCGGGCAGCCCTCGACCGCGGAGTACAGGGTGGCGCCGAGCCCCCACAGGTCGCTGGCGGGTGTGCCGGACGACCCACGCACCCGCTCCGGGGCGATGTAGGCCGGGGAGCCGACCAGGGCGCCGGTGCCCGTCAGGGTGACGTCGCCCTCGGTCGCCGCGATGCCGAAGTCGGTGAGGCGGACGCGGTTGTCCCGGCCGAGCAGCACGTTGCCCGGCTTGACATCGCGGTGCAGGACCCCGGCCGAGTGCGCCGCGGCGAGTGCGTCGGCCAGCGCCAAGCCGATCGCGGCCACCTGGTCGAAGGGCAGCGGGCCGTGGTTCTTGATGGTGTCACCGAGGCTGTCCGCGTCGATGAGCTCCATGACGATCCAGTGCCGCTCGTGCTCCTCGACGACGTCGAAGACCGAGACGATGGCCGGGCTGTGCAACCGGGCCAGTGCCCGGGCCTCGCGCAGCACCCGGGCGCGGATCGCGTCCCGCTCGGCCTGCACCCCGGCCATGGGCACCAGGATTTCCTTGATAGCGACAGGCCGCTGGAGCAGCTCGTCCTCGCCGCGCCACACGACGCCGGCGCCGCCGCGCCCGATAGGTTCGTCGAGGCGGTAGCGCTGCGCTACGTAACGCGGGGTGCCGTGCCGAGAAGTGTCGGGGGGCACGCTCGCCGATCTGGCCATCGATTCAAGTCTGACAGACGAATTGGCCGCGACGGACGCAACCCCGCCTGCCGACAAGACGGAAATCGGACATCCGACCGCTCATGAGGCCGGCCGGAACGTCGAGAGGAGCTGACGCATCAGCGGCTCGTTCGTCGCCCACAGCCCCTCGGCCGTATGCCAGTACAGAGCGTATCCATGCCCGTTTCGCACAGCGCCACGGTTGAGCACATGCACCGTCCCCCCACCGGAGGCGTAGGTGAACTCCCAGTCGGCCTGCCGTGCGCCGTCAGCCCCGTCGCCTGGTTCGATCCGTACCCGCCGGTAGTCCCGCACCTGATCTCGGAAGCTTGTCTCGTTCCTGCGCCAGGCCTCGATCGCAGAGGTGTTCGCCCTCGCGATACTTCCGATGCGCATGAAGGTACCAGTAGCAGTATCCACGAAGTCCGCATTCCCCACCCCGTCGCGGCCCGGCCTGCGTTCCCACGTCGCCGGGTAGGCGACCGACCAGCCGCTCGGATCCACGTAGGACACCCATCCCGACGCCGGAACGACCGGGGTGGAATCGGTGGCGACGACGTCGCTGTTCCCGTCTGCCGCGCTGCCGGAGTCCGCCTCCCCGGCCGGAGCCGGGCCTGGCCCGGGGGCCTCCTCGCCGCCRCCGCGCAGCGCGAGAACGATGACTGCGAGGAGCACGGCCACCACGGTAAGCGCGACGAGAATCACAGCCCAGCGCCCCGCTCCGGAGCGTGTACCGGCCCTGCGCACGGCGTCGGCGCCCGCACCGCCACGGTCATCGGCGCTCCCGGCGACCCCGAAACCGGCAGCGGCACCGGTGCCGCTGCCGGAGCCGGAGCCGGCGTGCACACGGGTATCCGTGATGCCTCCGGCGCCCGTACCGCCTCCGGAGCCGGCGTCCGCCCCGGGGGCGGTCCAGGAGAACACCTCGCCAGGCGCGGGGGCAATGGTGGTTCCCGCCGCCTGCGCGGCAGAAGCGACCGTGCCGGTGCCGGTGGCCGCGTCACCGGCGGTGGCTGCCTTCGCGGCGGGGAACCGCCGGGTCGGCCGGGGAGCGGCCGGCGGGACCGCGGCCGGGAGCTGGTCGGCAGCCGGCACACGCTGGCCGTCTGCCCCGGCTGCGGGCGCCCCGGGAGACGGGACTGGCCCGTCCGTCCGGTCCGCCGTGTCGGCGGCCCGCGGGCCCGTTTCGTCGGCCGTCGGGGGCTCGTCCTGGGCCGGCCGGGCCCGGGCCGGTATCCCGCCGAGCGCGCGCATCCGGTCCAGTCCGCGCATGCGGTCGAGTCCGCGAGCCCCGTCGGCAGGACGTGGTCTGTTCGTGTCCTGAGCCTGGGTGTCGGCGGCGCGCAGCCGGTCCATGGTGCGGATGCGCTCCAGCCTGCTGGTGAGCCGGGTTGAGGTAAAGCGGGGCGACGTTCCCGACTGGCCGGTCCGCCGGGAACGGACCACGGCGGTGTCTGTCCCGTCCGTGCCCACATCCGGCGTGTCCACTGCCTCGCCATCCTGCTCCCGCGCGGAGCCGGGGGCGTCCGGGCCCACCGGCCCGATGGCGGGTACGGGGAGGGCGGCCGCGGGGTTCATGACGGTGACGTCCGCGCCGGTCACGTTCCCGGGAGAGGCGCCCAGTGCGGGCGTGCCCGCGGCGGACGCACCCGCGGCAGGTGCGTCCGCGGCAGACGCCGATCCGGGGGATTCGGGCGCGGTGGGTGCGGGGACGGCGGTGACCCGGACCGTCGCGTCGCCCCCGGCGGTGCCCGGAGCCTCGTCCGCGTCAGGGGCGGCACCGGTCGGGCCCGTGGGGGCGGCCTGCCCGGTGAGGATCCGGGTCTCGTCGAGAACCGGGCCCGTCTCGGCCCGGGCCTCGGGCGGCGGGGGGAGCTGCGGCGTGCCCGCGGTCGGCGTGACTCCGGTGACGGAGGGGCGGGACGGCCGGCTGCGCGCCCGCAGCGGACGTCCGCGACCGTCATGCTCGAGGATCTCGCGCATCCGGGCGCGGGCTGTCGACAGGCTCGGCCGGCGTGCCTCGCTGGAGGCCATCAGCCCGTCGATGACGGGTGCCAGCCGCCCCGCGGCCCGGAAGGGCTCGCGGCGGCCCTGCACCACCGCGGCGAGGACGGACATCGGGTCCGTCCCGGGGAACGGCGAGGTGCCCTCGACACTGGTGAACAGCGTCGCACCCAGCCCCCATCGGTCGCTCGCGGCCGTCCCGGAGTCGCCGCGGGCCCGCTCGGGGGCCAGGTAGGCCGGCGAGCCCAGGACCATCCCGGTGCTGGTGAGACGGGAGTCGCCATAGCTGACGGCGATGCCGAAGTCGGTGAGCCGGGCCCGCTGGTCCGCGGTGATGAGCACGTTGCTCGGCTTGACGTCGCGATGGACGATGCCCAGCCTGTGGGCGGCTTCGAGGGCGTAGGCGAGGCTGATGCCGATACGGCAGACCTCGGCCACGCTGAGCGCGCCGCGCTCGTCGATGAGCGTGGACAGGGACTGGCCGTCCACAAGCTCCATGACGATCCACGGCATGTCGCCGTCGGCGATGACGTCGAGCACCGCCACCGCGCCCGGGTGGTGCAGCCGGCCGGCGGCCCGGGCCTCCCGCAGGACCCGTTCCCGCGCAAGCTCGAGCTCCTCCTCGCTGCCGTCGGTGAGCAGCAGCACCTCCTTGACGGCGACCTGCCGGCGGAGCAGCTCGTCCGTCGCGCGGTGCACGACACCGAAACCGCCGCGGCCGATCACCCCGTCGAGCCGGTACCGGCCCCCGACGAGCGCGCGCTGGCCGGCGGGCTCGGGAGCGTCGTGGCGCGCGCCTGCCATCGGTGGTCGTCTCCCCTCGGCACTGACCCGGCACTTCCCCATCCCATGGGATCACATCCCGGGCGGCCGCGGGCAGTGGGGCATGCTGGTCGAGGCCGGTGCGGACCGGTGCGGGGCCAGCGCGGGGCAGGTGCCGGYCGGCGCGGGGACCCCGCGGGACGACGCCGGGAGGGCATGTGGACGACAGCGCCTGGGAGCTGCTGCGCGCCGAGGCGGTGCGGGTGGCGCGGCACGCCTACGCGCCGTACTCGGGCCTGCGCGTCGGGGCGGCGGCACTGGTCGACGATGGCCGTGTGGTCGTGGGCTGCAATGTCGAGAACGCCTCCTACGGGCTGACACTGTGCGCCGAGTGCGGGCTGGTGTCCGCGCTGCGGGCGAGCGGCGGCGGGCGCCTGGTCGCGTTCGTCTGCGTGGACGGGACCGGTGCTTTCCTCGCGCCGTGCGGCCGCTGCCGGCAGCTGCTCCAGGAGCACGGCGGCCCCGAGCTGCGGCTCGCGACGACCGCCGGGGTCCGGACTCTCGGTGAGCTGCTCCCGGACGCCTTCGGCCCCGCCGACCTGCCGCCCACGACGGAGCCCGCGCCATGAGCGGCGGGCGGGCCGGGCCGGGCGGGTCGATCGGGGCGGGCGGGGCCGCGTACGACGTGGTCGACCTGATCCGGGCCAAGCGGGACGGAGCCGCCCTGCCCGGGGACGCGGTCGCCTGGCTGATCGACTCCTACACCCACGGCCGGGTCGCCGACGAGCAGATGGCCGCCTACCTGATGGCCGTGGTCTGGCGTGGCATGACCGACGAGGAGCTGGACCGCTGGACCGCCGCCATGATCGCCAGCGGTGACCGGCTCGACCTGACCGGGCTCACCCGGCCGACGGTGGACAAGCACTCCACCGGCGGCGTGGGTGACAAGGTCTCGCTGATTCTCACCCCGCTGGTGGCGGCCTGCGGCGCGGCGGTCCCGCAGCTCTCCGGCCGCGGGCTCGGCCACACCGGCGGCACGCTGGACAAGATGGAGGCGATTCCCGGCTGGCGCGCGGACCTCGACGCCGCGCGGATCCGCGCCGTGCTCGCCGACGTCGGCGGGGTGATCTGCGCGGCTGGCCCGGGCCTCGTCCCGGCCGACCGCCGGCTCTACGCGCTGCGTGACGTCACCGGCACGGTGGAGTCGATCCCGCTGATCGCCTCCTCGATCATGAGCAAGAAGATCGCCGAGGGGACGTCCGCCCTGGTGCTGGACGTCAAGGTCGGCACCGGCGCGTTCATGACCTCGCTCGACGACGCGCACGAGCTGGCTCGGACCATGGTCCGCCTGGGCACCCGGGCTGGCGTACGCACCGAGGCCCTGCTCACCGCGATGGACGCCCCCCTCGGCCGGACCGCGGGCAACGGGCCGGAGGTGGCCGAAGCCGTCGCGACGCTGCGCGGGGACGGCCCCGCCGACCTGGTCGAGATCACCGTGGCGCTCGCCCGCGCCATGCTGGACCTGGTCGGTCTCGGCGCGGCGGCGCCGGACCCGGCGCAGGTGCTCGCCTCGGGGGCGGCCTACCCGGTGTGGCGCGCGATGGTCACGGCCCAGGGCGGCGATCCGGACGCCGCGCTGCCCGCTCCCGCGTTCACCCGCGTCGTGCCCGCGCCCGCCAGCGGTTACCTCACCCGGCTGGACGCCCGGGCGGTCGGCGTCGCCGCCTGGCGGCTGGGCGCGGGCCGCGCGCGCAAGGAGGACCCGGTGTCGCCGTCGGCCGGCCTGCGCTGGTTCGCGGCGGTGGGGGAGGAGGTCCGTGCCGGCGCCCCGCTGTTCGAGCTCCACAGCGACGACGAGGTGACCTTCCCGCGGGCGCTGGCCGCCCTGGACGGCGCGGTCACGATCAGCACCACCCCACCCGCGGCCGCCCCGCTGGTCCTCGCGCACGTCCGCTGACCACACACCGGCACTCGCCCCACCCTCTGGCCACACGCGTCCGGCACTCGTCCGACACCCGGGCGGCACACGCCCGGGGTGCGCCGGCGCTGCAGCCGCAAAGGCGCCGGCGGAGGCCCCGGCGGTGGACTACCGTGCGGGAACGACCTGGTCAGGCCAGGTCAGCCGACCGGCGGGGCGGCGCGGGGCGGCTTGGGGCACGCGTGGAGCGGGGTGGTTGACATGATCACCGAGGCCGAGATCCGGCAGGTACCGAAGGTCCTGCTGCATGACCATCTGGACGGTGGGCTGCGGCCCGAGACCGTCGTCGAACTGGCGGACGCCACCGGCTACACCAGCCTGCCGACCACGGATCCGGACAAGCTGGCCACCTGGTTCCGCGGCGGGGCGCACACCGGCTCGCTGGTGCGCTACCTGGAGACGTTCAGCCACACGGTGGGCGTCATGCAGACCGCGGACGCACTCGCCAGAGTCGCCCGCGAGTGCGCCGAGGACCTCGCCGCCGACGGGATCGTCTACGCCGAGGTCCGTTTCGCCCCCGAGCTGCACGTCGAGCAGGGGCTGTCCCTCGACGAGGTGGTCGAGGCCGTGCTGGACGGCTTCCGGGCCGGCTCTGTCGGCACCGGCCTGCACATGCGCGCGCTGCTGACCGCGATGCGGCACCAGGCCCGCTCGCTGGAGATCGCGGAGCTCGCCGTGCGCTGGCGGGAGGCCGGCGTCGCCGGCTTCGACATCGCCGGCGCCGAGGCGGGCAACCCGCCGACCAGGCACCTGGACGCCTTCCAGTACATGCAGCGCGCGAACGGGCACTTCACCATCCACGCGGGGGAGGCGTTCGGGCTGCCATCCATCTGGGAGGCGCTGCAGTGGTGCAACGCCGACCGGCTCGGGCACGGCCTCCGGGTCGTCGACGACATCACCGTCGACCCGGACGGAAAGGCCACACTCGGCAACCTCGCCGGCTTCGTCCGGGACGTCCGGGTGCCACTGGAGATGTGCCCGTCGTCGAACGTGCACACCGGTGCCGCGCCCAGCCTCGACCGCCATCCCATCGGCCTGCTGCGCGACCTGCGTTTCCGGGTCACGGTGAACACCGACAACCGACTGATGAGCGGGGTCACGCTCGCCAGCGAGTTCGCGACCCTGGTCGAGACGTTCGGATACGGCTGGTCCGACATCCGTTGGCTGACCATCAACGCGATGAAGTCGGCCTTCCTGCCGTTCGACGAGCGGCTCAGGCTGATCAACGATGTCATCAAGCCCGGTTTCGCCAGCCTGATCCCCTGATCTCCCGATCTCCCGATCACCGCCGCCCGGTCGCGGAGAGCGGCCGGGCGGGTGGGAGGCTGGCAGCCATGGCGATGGACCCTGCCGGTGGCGTCGTGGCCGGTCCGGACGGTGTGCTGCGCTGCCCGTGGGCGCTGTCCACACCGTTGTATGTCGAGTACCACGACACCGAATGGGCCCGGCCCGTCCGGGACACCGCGGGCCTGTTCGAGCGCCTGGCACTGGAGGCGTTCCAGTCCGGTCTGTCGTGGCTGACCATCCTGCGCAAGCGGCCCGCGTTCCGCGCCGCCTTCGCCGGTTTCGACCCGGCGGCGGTGGCGGCCTTCGGCGCGGACACGGTGGAGGTCCTCCTGCGGGACGCCGGCATCGTCCGCAACCGCCGCAAGATCGAGGCTACGATCGCCAATGCCCGTGCCGTCCTCGCGCTGGAAGAGCCGCTGGAGGATCTCGTGTGGTCCTTCGCGCCGCCGGTCCCACGGCCGGTCCCGCGCACACTCGCCGACGTCCCCGCGGTGACGGACGAGTCGAAGGCGCTGGCGAAGGCGCTCCGTGGCCAGGGTTTCGTCTTCATCGGCCCGACCACCGCCTACGCCCTCATGCAGGCCTGCGGGCTGGTGGACGACCACCTCGCCGGCTGCGCCGCCCGCGGACCGTCGCCGTGAGGCGACCGTGAGATCAGCGGCTGGATGCTGTCGTCGGGTGGGCCCGATCTCGGCCTGGTTCCCACGGGTCGCGCCCGGGGATCTGACACCGTGGCCGGTTTCTCGCCGCGAGGTCGTGTGTTGCGTTCCCGCGGCTAAAGGGCCACTCGTGTCCGTTGCCGCCGACCCCTTGACGGATCGAGGCGACGAGGGTCTCGCAAGCCTTCACAGACAGCGGACCCGAAGAGACACCATCCGCCACCCCAGCCCCCGAGGGGACCCTCTCCGCGCCCGGCGGAGACACCAGAAGCCCTGGTCACCGGTCTGACGCACCCGCACCCTCCACCGGCGCCGGCGTCGCAGGACCGCCCAGGCCTGCCCCCATCACCCGACCCACCCCACCGGCGTCCACCCACCCGGCCGCCACACCCCGGACGCCCTCCCGGACCGGCCGCCCCGACGTCCCTCTGGCCGCCCGACCCACAGCGGGACCGTTTCAGACACCGTTGTCACCTCGACCGGCAACCTCGACCGGCAACGGCAGCCGGCAACCGCGGCCGGTCAGGCGCGGACCGCGCAC
>NZ_MBLM01000109.1 GCF_001854655.1 Parafrankia colletiae
GGGAGACCTCATCATCGGCAAAGACCAGAAGTCGGCGATCGGCACGCTCGTCGAACGCACGACCCGCCTGGTCCGGCTGCTGCATCTGCCCGGCCGAGACAGCGGCAGTCTGCACGAGGCGTTGAAGGCCCGGCTGGGCGACCTGCCCGCGACGCTGATGCGGTCGATCACCTGGGACCAGGGCACCGAGATGGCCCATCACGTCACGATCAGCCGCTCGCTCGGTGCCCAGGTCTACTTCTGCGACCCCCACTCGCCCTGVCAGCGCGGCTCGAACGAGAACACGAACGGCCTGCTGCGCGACTACTTCCCGAAAGGCACCGACCTCAGCGTCCACTCCCCGGAGCACCTGCTGGCGGTCGAGAACGAACTGAACAGGAGACCACGGCGCGTCCTCGACGACTGCACACCGGCCGAACTCTTCGCAGCGCTGGTAGCCTCCGAAACCACTCCACGTTGCGACGTTGACTAGAACCCAAGTCGGCAACGCCTGTTCAGTTTTGCGTCGGCATCGACACCCCCATCGTCATCCGTCGGGGCTTCGTCATGGCCCGTGACACGAAGCATGAAACGACGTTCCCAGACACGGCGCGGCAGACAGACAGAAGAACGTCCTGGTACGGCAATCGGTGGAATCCATTTCAGGGGAACACATTTCTGGAACTAAGCGGTACGCGGTGGAACACTCTGTCGGCGGCTCATAATCCGCCGGTAGTGGGTTCGAGCCCCACCCGCCCCACCACATTCCGTCACGAACCATCTGACCTGCATAAATAGGTTCCACGAGCAGCTTCGGCCGGTGGGGTGCGTACTGAACGGGCAGGTCGGCCGGCTCGATAGCGGTTCGCTCAGCACTTAGGTTCCCCGGGATCGCAACCGCGAGGGGTGATCGTAGGTGATCGGCGGCCCCCGTCGACCCTGTTGGGGTCTGCTATCACCGTCTGGGGCGCCCGAGCGGGTGACACTGTCGGTGTGGTCCGGCGCCGTAGTTGGACGGGTACGACGGGTCTGACAGCTGGGCTCCGGAAGTCGGTGTGGCGGTGCTTGTGGCGCGGGGCCAGCGAAACTCCCGCCTGTAGGCCACGGTTGAGGACGCTTTGCCGTGCGGTCCGGAGCGTCCGTGACTGCACGGAAGCTCAGGACTCGTCCTGATGCGCCCCGCGTTCCCGGACAGCCAGCAATGGCTGGTTATAGGCGGCCGGCCTTCTGTTCGTGGCACTCGGCGTAGACCTCGCTGGGGTGTTGTAGCCGAGACCGCGAGTGGCGTTTCCCCAGGCGCGCAGCTGCGCCTCACCGACGTCGATGGCCACCGCTGCACCGCCTTCGCCACCAACACCGCCCGCGGCCAGCTCRCCGACCTCGAGCTGCGCCACCGCCGCAGAGCACGCTGCGAGGACCGGATCCGCGCGGCCAAGGACACCGGCCTGCGCAACCTCCCGCTGCACGACTTCGACCAGAACCGGATCTGGTGCGCGCTCGTCGCGCTGGCCCTGGACCTCCTCGCCTGGACCCAGACCCTCGCCCTGCCCGGCCACCCGCCCGACGCTGGGAACCRAAACGCCTGCGCCACCGGCTGTTCTCCCTCGCCTGACGCCTCGCCCGCCACGCCCGGCGCACCGTRCTCCACCTGCCCGCCCACCACCCCTGGACCGCCCTGGCCGTACAGGCCCTGACCACCCTGCGCGCCCTGCCCGACCCCGGGTAGACCAAGGACACCTACGTCAGGCCGGTCATCGGCGCGACCTCGCTCGAGGAACTCACCCCCGTCCGCCTGAACCTGCTCTACGCACACCTTCTCAACCAGGGGCGGGTACGACGGGCGCGCCGCCCAAGGGCCGGGGCTCTCACGGTCGTCGGTCGCATCCGTTCATCGGATGCTCCACCGTGCGCTGCGGGACGCGGTCCGCTGGGACTACCTGGCGCGCAACGTCGCCGAGGACGCCGAGCCGCCGAAGCCCGGGCGTCGACCGCCCACGGTCTGGACGCCGGCCCAGTTGCGAACGTTCATCGATCACGTCAAGGACGACCGGCTCTATGCGACGTACCTCCTGCTGGTCACGACCGGCCTGCGCCGTGGAGCCGTCGCGGGTCTGCGGCGGGCGGACGTCGACCTGGACCAGGGCGCCGTCTCGCCGAGCATCCCGAGGGTCGTGGTGGACGGGAAGGCCGACGACGGGGAGCAGAAGACAGACAGCGCCTACCGGCCGCTGGTCCCGGACACGATCTCACTGACTGGTTCCAGCAGCACGCCCGCGCCGCAGGCCTGACCGCAATCCGGCTACACGACGTCCGGCACTCCTACGCCACCGCCGCGCTCAAGGCGGGGGTGCATCCCAAGGTCGTCTCCGAGCGGCTCGGCCACGCCGACGTCGCGTTCACCCTCCGGATCTACAGCCACATTGTGCCCGGCCTCGACAGGGAGGCTGCGAACCAGGTCGCGAGCGTGATCCTCGGCACCGATCAGCCGGTCCGCCAGGGGATCCCGGACGGCCCCGGCCACAACGAGGCCGGATCGCCACTCACCGGAAGGGAGGGAAGGGGTAAGCCCTGCTAGCTAGGGGTGGACCTAGGTGGACTTGAACCACCGGCCTCTTCCTTATCAGGGAAGCGCTCTAACCGACTGAGCTATAGGTCCTTGCTGGTGATGAGAGTACAGGATGGCGGCGGTTGTGGGACGGCCGCCGCCACCCTGGTTCCGGCTGATCCGCTACTGGTCGCTCAAGGTGACCTCGAGGCCGCCGATCATGTCGGCGCAGAGGTTGTAGAGGAGCGCTCCGAGGGTGGCCAGGGCCGTCATCAGCACCACGTTGATCGCGCCGACGAGGAGGCTGATCTGCATCGCGCGGCCGAAGGACAGCCAGCCGGACACGTCGGTGTTGGTGCCGTCGGTCAGCGTGTCGGCGGCGTCGGTGACGCTGTCGAAGACGCCGATGGAGTTGAGGACGAACCAGAGCACCGCCACGGCGACGATCAGAATGAGGAAGACACACAGGGAGAACGCGAACGACAGCCTGGTGACGGACAGCGGTTCGACGCGGGAGAGCCGCAGCCGGGCGCGTCGGCTGCCGGCGGGGCTGCGGCGCTGGCCCTGGTCGGGCTGGTCGCCACGGATGGGTTCGAAGCTGTCGTGGCTGCCGCGCTGGGCGCCACGCGGCCCGCTCTGGGGTCCGGGCGGGCCGAGGGGGCCGGGCGGGCCGAGGGGGCCGGGCGGGCCGAGGGGGCCGGGACGAGCGGAGCCGGGGGCACCGGTGGGCCCCAGCGGCTCGGTGGAGAGCCCGTTCGGGCCGAGGCCACCCGACAACGGCGGTGCGCCGGGTGACGCGCCTGGGCGGTCGTAGGGGGCGGCGCGGTCGGCCGGGACGGCCCGGGTGGCGGCTGAACCGGCGCCGACCCGGGCCGGTTCGGGGGTGGGCCGGCGTTCGACGGGCATGCGTTCGGTGACGGCCGCCCGGTCGGTGGGGTTCCTCACGTCCGCGGCGCCCGGCTCCGTGGGGGCAGCTGTCCCGCGTTTCGACAGGTTCGGGCGCACCAGGGAGATCGTGTCGGTGTCCCGGGGCCGGTCCACAGGCGCGCCGGGGCGGGCCGCCGGGGTCGTGACGGTGGTCTGCGCATCGTGCTTTCTTGTCGTGTCGGTTCCGCCCGCCCGGGTGCCACCCTGGCCGGTGGTGGTCGCGGTGGCTGGCTCGGCGCTGGTCCGGCGCCTGGCGTCGGCCGGTTTCCGGGCAGCGCCGCCGGCGGGTGCGGGGTCGGTGTCACGGGCGGATGTTCTGGTCGGGGCAGGTCGTGCCCCGCTGCCGCGATCGGTGTCGCTGCCGCGGGGGGCGGGGGCCGGGCGGTCGGTTCCGCCTCCCCTGCCCGCGGGCGCGGGGCCCGAAACGGGCGGGCTGCCACCAGGCGTCTTCGCCGCCACCGAGGTGCCGGAGCCCGGTGCCGTGCCGGAGCCCGGTGCCGTGCCGGAGCCCGAGGATGACTTGCCCCGTTGGAAGAAGGGGCTGGCGCTGTCCGCGGCCGCGCCTCCGCTCCCCTTGCCGCCGCCCGCACCACGCGAGCCCGATCTCGTCGGCGCCGAGGCCGGCAGCGGCGGCGCCGCGGCGGGGTTGGACGCAGATGACGGTGATGCGCCCGAGGAGGACGGCGTGGCCGGCTTCGGCGCCGAGGAGGCGGTGGATGGCCGCGCCGGGTTCCGCGCGGCCGATCCCGACGCGGGTGGCTCGGCCGGGTCGGCCTTCCCCGCTCCGGCCTTCCCCGGCGTGCCGTCGGCGCCCGTCGCGCGGGGCTCGCCGGGGCCCGCGGACCCGGTGCCGTCCGGCCGTCGCGTCCGGTCGGGGTCGTCCGGCCGGCCGCCGCTCACGGGTGACTCCGGGCGGCCCGGGGATGCGCGGTGGACGGCCGACCGGACGGGCCGGTCATTCTGACTGTCGCTCACGGATACTCCCCGTCCACTCCTGGTCGCACGTGGGCATTCTCGCCCAGTGGTCCTGGCGTTCCACCGGCGAGGCGCGACATGGCCATCTGGGTCTGCCGGATGGCCGAGCTCAGGAGGCCGCCCCGTCCGGCCCCGTGGTCTCGTCGCTTCCGTCACCGTCGTTGGCATCAGCATTGCGCGCCACACCCACCACCTGCACACCGGCCTCCAGGTCGATGAGCCGTACGCCCATCGTCTGCCGTTGTGCCCGGCGGACATCCTTGGCTACGGTACGCAACACACCGCCATTGGATGTGATGGCGTAGAGCTGGTCGTCGGGTGCCGCGACGAGCGCTCCGACCAGTCCGCCCCGGGTGGAGACGATCTTGGCGGTGAGGACTCCCTTGCCCCCCCTGCCCTGGACGGGGTACTCCGCGAGCGGGGTCCGCTTCGCGTAGCCGCCGCTGGTCGCGACCAGCAGGTCCGCAGTGCTTTCCGGCACGACGACGTCCATGGAGAGCAGCTCGTCCGCCTCGTCGAACCGCATGCCGATCACACCGGACGTC
This sequence comes from Parafrankia colletiae, assembly GCF_001854655.1. Taxonomy (GTDB): domain Bacteria; phylum Actinomycetota; class Actinomycetes; order Frankiales; family Frankiaceae; genus Parafrankia; species Parafrankia colletiae. The sequence continues at coordinate 4,972 of NZ_MBLM01000109.1, forward strand.
GCCCGGCCCATCGGCCGGAGCTGCTCGTCGTCGGCGTGGAAGCGGATGGACTGGGCGTTGCGGCTGACCAGCAGCAGATCGTCCCCGGGAGCGACGAGGCGGGCCGAGATCAGCTCGTCGTCGTCGCGCAGGTTGATGGCGACCAGGCCGCCGGCCCGGTTGGAGTYGAAGTCGGTCAGCGCGGTCTTCTTGCACAGTCCGCGCTTGGTGGCGAGCACCAGGTACGGCGCGGCCTGGTAGTCCTGGATCGCCATCACCTCGGCGATCCGCTCGTCCTGGCTGAACGCGAGGATGTTGGCGACGTGCTGCCCCTTGGCACTGCGTGCCTGCTCGGGCAGTTCATGCGCCTTCGCCCGGTAGACCCGGCCCTTGTTGGTGAAGAACAGCAGCCAGTGGTGGGTCGTGGTGACGAAGAAGTGCTCGACGATGTCGTCCTCGCGCAGCGTCGCGCCCATCACGCCCTTGCCGCCGCGCTTCTGCGAGCGGTACAGGTCGGTCTTGGTGCGCTTGGCGTAGCCGCCGCGGGTGACGGTGACGACGACGTCCTCGCGGGCGATGAGGTCCTCGACGGACATGTCGCCCTCGAAGGGCACGAGACGGGTACGTCGCTCGTCGCCGTACTTCTCGACGACCTCGGCCAGCTCCTGACCGATGATCTCGCGCTGCCGGGGCGGCGATGCCAGGATCGCCTCCAGGTCGGAGACGCGCGCCCGCAGCTCGGCGGCCTCGTCGGTGATCCGCTGGCGTTCCAGGGCGGCCAGCCGGCGCAGCTGCATGTCCAGGATCGCGACGGCCTGGATCTCCGAGAGGGAGAAGCGTTCCATGAGCTGGCCGCGGGCGGCGTCCGCCGACTCGGCGTTGCGGATGAGGGTGATGACCTCGTCCAGGTGGTCCAACGCGATGAGCAGGCCGTCCAGGACGTGCAGCCGCTCGCGCGCCTTGCGCAGCTGGTAGCGCGTGCGCCGGACGATGACCTCGACCTGGTGCTCGACGTAGTACGAGATGATCTGGTCGAGCCGCAGCGTGCGGGGCACCCCGTCGACGATCGCCAGCATGTTGACGCCGAACGTGTCCTGCAGCTGGGTGTGCTTGTACAGGTTGTTCAGCACGACCTTGGCGACGGCGTCGCGCTTGAGGTCGATGACGAGCCGCTGCCCGATCCGTGCGGACGTCTCGTCGCGGACGTCCGAGATTCCGGTGATCTTGTTGTCACGGACCAGCTCGGCGATCTTCTCCGCGAGGTTGTCCGGGTTGACCTGGTAGGGCAGCTCGGTGACGACGAGCTGGGTACGGCCCTTGTTCTCCTCGACGTTGACCACCGCGCGCATCCGGATGCTGCCCCGGCCGGTGCGGTAGGCGTCCTCGATGCCGTTCCGGCCGACGATCAGACCGTAGGTCGGGAAGTCCGGGCCCTTGACGATGCCGAGGAGGGCCTCGAGCAGCTCCTCGGGCGTCGCCTCGGGGTGGTCAAGCGCCCACTGGACGCCCTTCGCGACCTCGACCAGGTTGTGYGGCGGAATGTTCGTCGCCATRCCCACGGCGATGCCGCCGGCACCGTTGACGAGCAGGTTCGGGAAGCGGCTGGGCAGGACCAGCGGCTCGGACGAGCGGCCGTCGTAGTTCGGCGCGAAGTCGACCGTCTCCTGGTCGATGTCGCGCAGCATCTCCATGGCCAGCGGCGCCATCCGGGCCTCGGTGTACCGCATGGCGGCGGGCGGGTCGTTGCCCGGCGAGCCGAAGTTGCCGTTACCGTCGACCAGTGGGTAACGCAGCGACCACGGCTGGGCGAGGCGGACGAGGGTGTCGTAGATCGCCGAGTCGCCGTGCGGGTGGTAGTTACCCATGACGTCACCGACGACGCGGGAGCACTTGAAGTACCCCCGGTCCGGTCGGTAGCCGCCGTCGTACATGGCGTACAGGACCCTGCGGTGGACGGGCTTGAGCCCGTCACGCACCTCCGGCAGAGCACGGCCGACGATGACGGACATGGCGTAGTCGAGGTACGACCGCTGCATCTCGACTTCGATGCCGATGGGTTCGATGCGGTCGCCGGGGGGCGGGGGTAGGACGTCGACCACGGGGTCCTTCCAGGCAGTGGGAGCGATGAGTCGGCGGGGGCGGGCCGGGCGCCGGGTCGCGGGGGTGGCCCGGTCCGGGCCCTGCCATCCGCGGGCCGCTCACTCGCGGGTCCGCCGGGATCGGGAACGCCAGATCGCCCCGCCGGGCCGGGTCGGTCGGCCCGGTCAGCCCGGACCCGACCCCGACGGGGGCTGGCTCAGATGTCCAGGAAGCGCACGTCCTTCGCGTTGCGCTGGATGAAGCTGCGGCGTGCGTCGACGTCCTCGCCCATCAGGACGGAGAACAGCTCGTCGGCGACGGCGGCGTCGTCCAGCGTCACCTGGAGCAGAATTCGCTTGTCCGGGTCCATGGTGGTGTCCCAGAGCTCGGTGGCGTTCATCTCGCCGAGGCCCTTGAACCGCTGGATGGCGTCCTTGGGCAGCTTGCGCCCGGCCTCCACGCCCCGCTCGAGCAGACCGTCACGCTCCCGGTCGGAGTAGGCGTACTCCCAGTCCTCCCGCCCCCATTTGATCTTGTAGAGCGGGGGCTGGGCCAGGAAGACGTGCCCGGCCTCGACCAGTGGGCGCATGAACCGGAAGATCAGGGTGAGCAGCAGGGTGCGGATGTGCTGGCCGTCGACGTCGGCGTCAGCCATCAGAACGATCTTGTGGTAGCGCAGCTTGGCGATGTCGAAGTCGTCGTGGATGCCGCAGCCCAGGGCCTGGATGAGCGCCTGGACCTCGGTGTTCTTCAGGACCCGGTCGATCCGGGCCTTCTCCACGTTCAGGATCTTCCCGCGCAGCGGCAGGATGGCCTGGTACTTGGAGTCCCGGCCGCCCTTCGCGGAGCCGCCGGCCGAGTCGCCCTCGACGATGTAGAGCTCGCAGCGCTCCGGGTCGGTGTACTGGCAGTCGGACAGCTTGCCGGGCAGGCCGGTGCCGCCGAGCAGGCCCTTGCGCCGGGTGAGGTCGCGGGCCTGGCGGGCGGCGATCCGGGCCCGCTGCGCGTCGAGTGCCTTGCTGACGATCGCGCGGGCCTCGGTCCGGTTGACCTCGAACCAGTCCTTCAGCGCGGCGTAGCACATCTCCTGGACGAACTTCTTGGCCTCGGTGTTGCCGAGCTTCGTCTTCGTCTGGCCCTCGAACTGGGGCTGCGCGAGCTTCACCGAGATGATGGCGGTGAGGCCCTCGCGGATATCGTCGCCGGACAGCCGCTCGTCGGAGTTCTTCGAACCTGCCTTCACCGGCTTGAGCAGGTTCTGGTCCTTCGCGTAGGCGTTCACCGCGCTGGTGAGGGCGGCCCGGAAACCCTCTTCGTGGGTTCCGCCCTCATGGGTGTTGATCGTGTTCGCGAAGGTGTAGACCGACTCGTTGTAGCCGCCGTTCCACTGCATCGCCAGCTCCGCCTCGATGCCCGTGCCCTGGGCTTCGAGGGAGATCACGCTGCGGTGGATGGCCTCCTTGGTCGCGTTCAGGTGACCGACGAAGTCGACCAGCCCGTTGTCGTACTTGAAGGTGACCTCGGTCGGCTCGGCGGCCTCGAGCGGCTCCGCCGCCGCTGCCCCGGAACCGTCGACGGCTGGCGTGACCTCGGCAGCCACTCCCTCGGCGTCGGTCTCCACGCCGCTCGGAGAGCCGTCCGCACCGTCCGCCGCCGCGGCGGCCGCCACCGCCTTCGCGGCCCTGGCCGGGTCCTTCGCCGCAGGGCCTCGCTCATCACGCAGCGTGATGGAGAGGCCCTTGTTCAGGAAGGCCATTTCCTGCAGACGGCGGAAGAGCGTCTCGTACTTGTACGTGGTGGTCTCGAAAATCGTCGGGTCGGCCCAGAACGTGATCGTCGTGCCGGTCTTCTTCGAGGTTCCTGTTTTCGCCAGCGGTGCCGCGGGACGGGAGCCCGCATAGGGCTGGAACCAGGAGTGACCCTCCCGCTCGATCGCGACGTCGAGCCGGGTCGACAGCGCGTTCACGACGCTGACACCGACGCCGTGCAGACCGCCGGAAACCGCGTAGGACTTGCCGTCGAACTTTCCACCGGCATGCAGGGTGGTGAGCACGAGCTCCACCGTGGGAATCTTCTTGACAGGATGCTCGCCGACCGGGATACCACGGCCGTTGTCCGTGACGCGAACGCCGCCGTCGGCCAGCAGGGTCACGGTGATCGTGTCGCAGTAGCCAGCGAGCGCCTCGTCCACCGCGTTGTCCACAACCTCGTAGACAAGGTGGTGCAGGCCCCGCTCCCCGGTGGAGCCGATGTACATACCCGGGCGCTTGCGTACCGCGTCGAGACCCTCGAGAACCTTGATCGAACTAGCGTCGTAGGCCACGCGGCAGGTCCCCTCGTTCTGGACGGAAGTACTCCTCAGTCTACCCGGCAACCCGCCGCAACGGACGCAAGGTGCCCTCTCAGCTGTGCGCTGGGCCCCGAATTCCGGGCGGGTGTGGCCCCCTACCGGCTCCACATCGGCCGTGGCCTTGCGTCCGTCTGCGACGGGCGACCGGTCCGCGGCGCCACCGGGACGATCCGGACACTGCTCCCGATCAGGTCCGCAGCGCCCGTCCGGGGCGATACCGGGCCCGCCCTCGGCAGGCGGCCCGGGAGCCGGAATGTCATCCGTACGTATCCCGCGGCCCGCGCCCACCCTGCGCCGACATGCCCCCGCGACTCCAGGAAGGAGCGGCCGGGCCACGCACCGTGATATGGCGGACGACGTGCGGACCCAGCTCACGACGCAGGATCCCGAGGATCTGCCGCGACAGCATGCGCAGCTGGGTTGCCCACGCCGTCGATTCGGCGACCAGCTCCAGCTCGCCGTCACGCAGCGAGACCGGCGTGCAGTGCGCGGCGATGTCCGGCCCGACGAGGACATCCCACCGCGCCAGCACCGAGGCATCCGTCGTCTGGGTCTGCCAGCCGCGCTCCGCCACCAGCCGCGCGACCGCGGAGCCGAACGCCATCGGCGTCCGCCACTCCCGGCCCGGTGGTGCGATCCCCGGCAGCCGTGGCCGTGGCGGCGGATCACCGGGGCGCTCCTGGCCCCGGCGGCCACGCCGCGAGCCGTAGCCGTGACCTCCGGCGGCATCCCCGGTGCCGTCGCCGTCAACGGAATCGGCACCGGCACCGGCAGGGGCGCCGGAGCCACCGGAGCTGCGGCCCTGTCGCGGGCCGAACCTGTTCTGATCGCGGGCCCGTGCGTCCCGCTTCGCGCGCGCCAGCATCTCGCGAGCGAGGTCGGCACCGCGCGCGGCGGACGCGGCGGCGTCGTCAGCCGACACGTCGCACCTCGCCAGCAGCCACCTCGAACCGGGTGCCGGCCAGCTCGGCGGGCACGTCCGCGCCGACGGCCGCTGTGACGAGCACCTGCTCGGCCTGCGCGACGAGGGTCCCGAGCCGCGCCCGGCGCCGCGCGTCGAGCTCGGCGAACACATCGTCCAGCAGCAGCACCGGTTCCCGGTCATCCGCGCGAAGCAGCTCGAACGACGCCAGCCGCAGCGCGAGCGCCAACGACCACGACTCGCCGTGGCTCGCATATCCCCGGGCGGGACGTCCCTTCACCGAGAGCAGCAGATCGTCGCGGTGCGGCCCGACCAGCGTGACCCCGCGTTCGATCTCCTGAGAGCGGACCTCGGCGAGGCCGGCCAGGATGGCCTCGGCGAGGCCGGCCCGCGTACTGGCGTCCGCGGCCCGCCGGGCCGCTCCACCGACTCCACCCGTTCTGTGTCCGTCTGTTCCGCCCGCCGCACCCACGCCGGGCACGGCACCCGGCCTCGCGTCGTTCGGGGCATCCGCGCCAGCGCCCACCGCCGGGGCGACCGGAGTGTCCCGCGGCGGGGCGGCGTCCAGCCCCGGCTCCCCGGACGAGGCTGATGACGTCGCGGAGGATCCGTCGGCTGTGTCGTTGCCGGCTGGGCGATCGCCCGCTGTGTCGTGGTGCCCGGTCCCGCTCCCGGCGGCGTCGCCGCTCGTCAGGCCAGTGGCCGCTGCCTCGTCGGGTGCGTCGGGCGCGGGCCGGGGGGTGTCGGGGACGCTCGAACGGTAGGCGAGATCCGTGGGCGAGTCCTCCCCGGCGACCGCGGCGTAGGCGCTGCGCACCCTCGGTCGGAGCTCCTCGACGAGTGCCAGGCGGGCCGCGAGCAGCTCCGCCCCGTGATCGGCGAGGTGTCTGTCCCAGACTTCCAGTGTGCGCAGGTCGCCCCGGCTACCGGCACGCCGGGCGGCGCCGGCGGTCCGCAGCAGCGCCGACCGCTGTTTCAGCACCCGGTCGTAGTCCGCCTGGACAGCGGCCATCCGCGGCGAGCGGGCCACGAGCAGCTCATCGAGGAACCGCCGCCGCTCGGCCGGATCTCCCTTGACGAGAGCCAGGTCCTCCGGTGCGAACAGGACCGTGGCGAGCAGCCCGGCGACGTCACGTGCCCGCTGCAACGGGGCCCGGTTCAGCCGGACCCGGTTCGCCTTCCCGGGCATGATCTGGATCTCGACGAGCGCCGCCCGGTCGCCGCGGACGATCCGGGAGCGGACCACGGCCTCCGAACATCCCTCCCGCACGAGGGGGGCGTCGTTCGCGACCCGGTGACTACCCAGAGTGGCAACGAATCCGATCGCTTCGATCAGGTTCGTCTTTCCCTGCCCGTTCGCTCCCACGAACGCGGTGACCCCGGGCTCCAGCAGCAGATCCAGCCGCGGGTAGGAGYGGAAGTCGGTCAGGGACAGGTGCGTGAGATGCACGTCACCCGTTGAGACGAATCGGCATCAGCAGGTAGCGGTAGTCGGGGATCTCCGTCTTGTCGTCGCCGCCCTTGCCGGTGAGGATCGCGGGCTTGTTCGCAGCCAGGGCCGCGTCCTCGTCGCTGGCGAACCCGATCCGCACGATGTCGGACTCCAGAGCGCCGAGGGCGTCAAGCAGGTAGGCGGGGTTGAACGCGACGGTGAGTTCGGGGCCGTCGTAGGTGACCGGCAGGGTCTCGGACGCCTGCGCCTCACCACCGGTGCCCGCCTCCAGCACGAGATGGTCGGGGGTGAAGGTCAGCTGCACCGGGGCGGTGCGGGGGGCGACGAGTGCCACCCGCTTGACGGCCTCGGTCAGGGGGGAGATCTCCAGCTGAGCGATCAGCGGCGAGCTGTCGGGCAGCAGCTTGCGGTAGGGCGGGAAGGTGCCCTCCAGCAACCGGGTCGTGGTCTGCCGGGTGTTCCCGGCGAAGCCGGCGAGGGTCTCGCCCGACGGGCCTGTTCCCAGCGCGATGGCGACCTCCACGCCAGCCCCCGACAGCGACTTGGCGGTGTCGAGCAGAGTGCGGGCCGGAACGAGAGCGACGCCGGACGCATCCGGTGACGCCGGGCGCCACTTGAGGGTGCGCACTGCGAGCCGGTACCGATCGGTGGCGGCGAGGGTGAGTGTGTCGCCCTCGATCTCCACCCGGACGCCGGTGAGGACCGGAAGGGTGTCGTCCCGGCCCGCCGCCACTGCGACCTGTGCGACGGCGCTACCGAACGCGGCGCCCTCGATGTGGCCGGTGATCTCCGGCATCGGCGGCAGGGTCGGGTAGTCGTCGACGGGCAGCATCGGCAGCGCGAACCTGGCGTTGCCACAGGCGACGACGAGGCGGGTGCCGTCGACGCTGACATCGATCGGGGCCGCGGGCAGCGAGCGGGTGATGTCCGCCAGCATCTTGCCGTTGACCAGGCCGCGGCCCTCCTCGGTGACCGTCGCGTCGACCTCGCCCTGGGCGGCGACCTCGTAGTCGAACGCGGCGACCTTGAGCGCCGGGCCGGTGGCGTCGAGCAGCAGGCCGGCCAGCACCTGCAGCTGGGTGGTCGCCCGGCTCGGCAGGGTGCGCGCCGTCCAGGCCACCGCATCGGTGAATTCGTCCCGTTCCACCCGGAACTTCATGGACATGTCCTCCCGTCGTTCCACGTCCGCCGTTGCCTGCGGCGAGCCGCGGAACCTGACATCACCGGTAGAGCCGCGCAGGAACCAGCTCGCCACCGCCRATGCCACGCCCCGGCCAACCGGGACGGACGAACGGCCACGATGYCGGGCCTGACCCGATCCAGCATCTCAGAGCCGGCCGGGCGTGCGGCGAGTGGTCTGTGTTCCGAGGGTGGCACACCGACCCGGGTGACCGGACGGCGGTGCCGTGGTGTCCGGCTCCGCTGCCGATGACCCGTGCACACCACGCGGCCTGGGACCCGCCCGCTGACGCGCGCGCTCCTGCACGTTCATGACGCGTTTGCGCGAACGCGTTTGCCGGGAGGCGCCGGCGGGGACGACGCGTCTCGGCGGGCGATCGGTGCGGTGTGGGCGAACGGCCCGTCCGGAGCGGGTGGACCACTCCAAGATCGTTTTCGAGCACTTGTCCCCAGCCCCTACTGCTTCKCGTTTTTTCTCTCCTGAAGAAGATCTCTCTCGTAGTAGTAGTAGGGGCTGTGGATACTGTGGAAAACAGGCGTTTTCCCAGCTCAGGGCACCTACGGGCCTGTGCGCATCCTGGGGGCGACGATGTGGATGATCAAGGTGCTTATCCCCAGGGCTTGATCGATTCCACAGCACCCCCCCAGCTACACACAGGCTGTGCACACGTTCATCCACCGGCTACCCACAGGCCACGAGACCACTGTTCCGCAGTTTCGGGGCACGCTCAGCCAGCCCGGGATGACCAGCATCGACCGACATTGACCAACATCAACTGTCTCGCGCCGAGAATGACGACTTATCCACAGCCTTCTCCACAACCTGTGGGCAAATACCACTAGTGGCCTCTCGGCTGGTATCGAGACGCGGTCGGAGATGGCACGAGTCCCCGTTCGGCAGGTACACCCGATCTGAGTTGAGCACCCCTGTTCGGACGCACACATCAGCTCTCGCCCGTTATAGGCATTCCATGCTTTCTGGCAGGGAAACTAGATGAATAGCGGGTAACGGGTGGAAGGCCCCGAGTCCGCCGTCCGCACCACTCCCCCGCCGCGCGGGCCGCATGCCACCGCCTTCAGGAGCTGAGGAGGACGGTGCGGGGACRCCGGGCGGCCGGCCGCGTGGGGCGAGGGCCACGGCGGCGGCGCAGGGCCGGGTGCGACGCCGCGACGCTGCACCGCCRCAGGGCGTCGGTGGGCGTCGGTGGGCGGAACGCCGTCCCATGACAGCGCACGGCGCTGTCAGAAGGGCGCGGCGCGACACGCACAACCGAGAGGGCATCGCGGGTTGCGGAGTGGCGATGGTGAGCCGCGTGGACGGCGGAAGGAGAAGGTCGTTCCGTGGGCCGGTCGGCGCTGGGTGCCGGGCGCTGCGCATCCGGCTGTATCTCTCCTACTTCGTCCGGGAGAGACGGGTCATTGATGCGCGGCGCGTTATGCCCGATTCGGCCGCATTTATCGCAGCTGCCTTTCCGCTACGCCATCCCGGCCATACCGGTCGTCGCAGTCCGAACGAGCGCCGGTTCAGGCGTGGCGGGCCTGCGCGCGGATCCGGTTCGTCAGCTCGGTCACCTGGTTGTAGATCGCACGGCGCTCGGCCATCAGGCCACGGATCTTGCGGTCGGCGTGCATCACCGTCGTGTGGTCGCGGCCGCCGAAGTGCTGGCCGATCTTCGGCAGCGACAGGTCGGTCAGCTCGCGGCAGAGGTACATCGCGATCTGGCGGGCCGTGACGAGCACCCGGCTGCGGGACGTTCCACAGAGGTCGTCCATGGAGACCCCGAAGTACGCTGCGGTCGCGTTCATGATCGCCGCTGCGGTGATCTCGGGGTTGGCCGCATCGGGGATGAGATCGCGCAGAACGATCTCGGCCAGCGTGCGGTCGACGTGGGACTTGTTGAGGCTCGCGAACGCGGCGACCCGGATGAGGGCGCCCTCGAGCTCGCGGATGTTGCGCTCGATGTGGGTGGCGATGTACTCGAGGACGTCCGGCGGCACCGGGAGCCGCTCGGTGGCCGCCTTCTTGGACAGGATCGCTATCCGCGTCTCCAGGTCCGGCGGGGTGACGTCGGTGATCAGGCCCCATTCGAACCGGCTGCGCAGCCGGTCCTCCAGCGCCGACAGCTGCTTGGGCGAGCGGTCGGAGCTGATGACGATCTGCTTCTCGGTGTCGTGCAGGACGTTGAAGGTGTGGAAGAACTCCTCCTGTGTCCGCTCCTTGTTCTCCAGGAACTGGATGTCGTCCACGAGAAGCACGTCGATGTCGCGGTAGCGGCGCTGGAAGGCGAGCTGCCGGTCGTCGCGGATCGACGCGATGAAGTCGTTGGTGAACTCCTCCATGCTGACATACTTGATCTTGCTCTCGGGGTAGAGCCGGACCGTGTAGTGGCCGATCGCATGCAGCAGGTGGGTCTTGCCCAGACCGGAGTCGCCGTAGATGAACAGCGGGTTGTAGGCCTTGGCCGGAGCTTCCGCCACCGCCACCGCTGCGGCATGGGGGAACCGGTTGCTGTCCCCGATGACGAAGGTCTCGAACAGGTAGCGGGGGTTGAGCCGGGCCGGCTCGGACGGCCGGGGGGACGGATCGCGGCCGAGGCCTGGTGACACCCGCCCGGGCGCCGGGCCGTCGGCCCGGCCGTTGTCGTCCGCGGTGGTGTCGGCGCCCAGCACGTGCCGGGAGACGTCGGGCCCGGTGCCCGGCAGGGTGAGCGGTCCGGTCATCGGTTCGGGGTCCGGCGTGTGCTCGACGGTGACCGCGACCCGGATCTCCCTGCCATAGGCCGAGGAGAGAGCGGTGGAAAGGAACGGCCGCAGCCGGGAGTCGAGCAGGTCCTTGGTGAACTCGTTCGGTGCGGCGAGCAGCGCCGTGTCCTGGACCAGGCCGAGCGGCCGGGTCAGCCGCAGCCACGCACGCTGCTGTGCCGACAGCGCACCGTCCGCGACACCGGCCACAGCTTCCTCCCACACCGCCGACAGGTCCGGATCGGACGTCGGCGCGGCTCCCCGGGACGGCAGACCGGCGACGGAGTCGGCGCTGAGGTCGGTCACTGCGGGGCTCCTTGTGGCTCTTCGTGGCTCTTCGGCGGACCACGCGACCGCCGGAGCCGGAGTCGCTGGCTGGCACTGTGACGCTCCGGCTGGCACTGACGCTGTGGCTGCACTGACGTTCTGGCTGTGACTGTGGTCTTTGAGAGTCTGCGGTCGTCCTGTCCCGGTGCTCAGTCCTTCTGTCCCGRCTGCCGTCGGATGTTGCGGTGCTGACGAACGGGGCCGGACTGACGACTATGCCGGCCGACGAGCGATGTGTCGTGCCGACGGGATCCGGGACGGACCTGGGCGGGAGTCGGCGGTGGGGCGCTGCTGGCAGTTGCTGGTGGTTCCTGGTCGTTCGCGGGGTTCAGGATCTGTTCGCTGTCTCGTGGTCGGACCGTACGGGGCAGTTAACAGGGCGGYGGTGACAGGGTGTGGGGCGGTTGTGCTACTGGGGATTGTTCCGCCTCGCCACGGCCGGTGTGCGTGGGACCCCCCGCGGTGTCGGCACGGTCCACGGCCGGTCCCGGGCTGCCGGAACAGCTCTGCGGCCTGTCGCGTCCGGCGGCACACGGCTCCTCCGAGAAAGTTCTCCACAACGTCGTCCACAGCCTGTGCATGGACATGACACCGCATCGGGTATGGCACCGCGGTCGGCCCACATCGGGTGGCGGCCGGGCCAGGGGGCGCGTGGTTTCCGACAGGTGGCGGTGCTGCCCGCCCGCGACCCTGCGTCCGGGCGAAGGGAGCCGGTGGTGCACGGGTTCGTGTTCAGGTGATGCGCGGACGGAGGTTGCGGACGTTCACGGAGGCACGGACAGAGCACCAAACGTTAACAGCAGGGCACTGCAGGCGGGATCGGGGTCTCCCGACGGCCACGCATCGGCCACGCATCGGCCACGAGAGCGTGGCCTGCGGTCAGGACGGACCCGGCGTTGGTGGCATCGTGTGTAGGCTAGGGCGAACCACGGCGACGGTCGGCTCAGCACCTGTTCGAAACGGCTCAGTGCCTGTTCGAAACGCAGGGTCTGGCTTCCCGGACGTGGGCTTCGGCGAGCGGCCTCCCCTAGCYTTGGGGGTGCCCGGTGCTGTTGGCCCGGGTCCTCGCCCCGTAGCCGAGGTGTCAGCCATGACCGGCGTGCCGCCGGTGTCCCGCCCGCCTGTGTCTCCGGAGTCCTCACGTGAGTAAGCGCACCTTCCAGCCGAACAACCGCCGGCGGGCCCGCACCCACGGGTTCCGGCTCCGGATGCGGACCCGCGCGGGCCGCTCCATCCTGTCCGCTCGCCGCCGCAAGGGCCGCAACGAGCTTTCCGCCTGACRGCGGAACGAGCCCGCCGCCGTCCGGCCATGCTCCCCCGGGGCTCCCGAGTACGCACAAAGCAGGACCACGCCGAACTGGGGCGGTCCGGGCGGCGTGTTCGGGCGGGGTCAGTCGTTGTCCACAGTGTGTACACCGATGTGGACAGTCCGCCCCGGGCCGGCTTCACTGTCGGGCGGCGGGTTGGTAACGCTGTGGTCCGCAACCGCGTCCGTCGGCGTCTGCGGGAGCAGACCCGGCTGCGGCTGTCGTCCCTGCCGCGGGGAACCGCGGTGCTGATCCGGGCGCTGCCCGGCGCGGCGGGCGCGACGTCGGTCGAGCTGGGTAGCTCACTTGACTCGGCTTTCCGAACGGTGCGGTCCGCCGCTTCCGCGCGCTCCACGGGGCCACAGCGAACGGCCCGGTCCACATGAGCATGGCCGCGGCCCTCGGCACGGTGGCCGTGATGCTGGTGCTCGCCGACCTCGGTCTCGCCGCTCCCCTGACAGCCAGCCGGTTCCCCGCACTGGCCCGGACATCCAGCGGTGCGGTGCGCGGCCCGTTGGCCTGGTCGCTCGCGGCGCTGGTACGGCTCTACCGCGCGGGCTGGTCGGGGCGGAACGCGGGCTGTTGCCGCTTCGAGCCGTCGTGCAGCGCCTATGCCCTGGCGGCGATCACCCGTCACGGCGGCGTCGTCGGTGGCCTGCTGGCCGTCCGCCGGTTGCTGCGCTGCCAGCCGCTGTCGGTGGGCGGCTACGACCCGGTGCCCGGCGCGGCGGCCGGGGGCACCAATCGGGTGCATGTCCGGCCCGGGTATCGCACTGCGTCCCCCCGCCGGGGGACGCGTTCCGAGATCGAAGGTTCCCGTCGCGGAACGCGGGTGTGAGGAGACAGACTGGTGTTGGATCCGCTTTACCATCTCGCGGCAAACGCGATCGTCTTCTTCCACAAGGGCTTCGGGCCCATCTTCGGCCACGACAGCTTCTTCTCCTGGGCGCTGTCCGTCGTCCTGCTGGTCATCTCCGTCCGCATCCTGATCTTCCCGCTGTTCGTCAAGCAGGTGAAGTCCCAGCGGACGATGCAGATGATGCAGCCGCACATCAAGGAGATCCGGGAGAAGTACGGGCACGACAAGCAGCAGATGCAGCTGGAGATCATGAAGCTGCAGAAGGAGCACGGTAACCCGCTCCTCGGCTGCCTTCCGATCCTGCTGCAGATCCCGCTGTTCATCTCGCTGTTCCACGTCTTCACCCACCTGGCCCCCATGAACGAGGGGCCGGGCGGCTCCCTGGTCTGGCGGCCCCGGGTCGGCCTGTCCGCCGATCAGGTCGAGCAGATCGCCTCGGCGAAGCTGTGGGGCATTTCGCTGTCGGGTAAGTTCACCTCCTCGCAGGAGTTCCTGGACTTCCTCGGCGGTAACGGAACCAACACCAAGATTCTCGCGGTCGTACTGATCGTCCTGATGGGCGCGACGACCTTCCTCACACAGCGCCAGATCATGGCGCGCACCGGGCCGGTCGACCCCCAGCAGGCGATGGTCCAGAAGGTCCTGCTGTACGGCTCGCCTCTCATGCTGGCGATCTTCGGTTTCCAGTTCCCGATCGCCGTCCTGCTGTACTGGTTCACCACGAACCTGTGGAGCATGGGCCAGCAGTTCTTCGTCATCAAGAAGATGCCGCCGATCAAGCCGGGCGGCGGCGGCAAGGTGCCGGGCGCGCGTCCCGGCTCGGCGGACGGTGCCGCGGTGTCCCGGCCCGCTCCCGGCGCCCGCGCGGGTGCCAAGTCCAAGAGCCGTCCGCGGGCGGACGAGGTCTCTCTCACCAAGGGCACGGCTGGGGCCGGAGCCACCGGCGCGCAGGTAGCGACGCCCCGGTCGGGCAGCCGGCCGTCGACCGCCCCGCCCGGGACACGTTCCCGGACCGGTGCGTCCGCGGGTAACGGCAACGGCGCCCCCAGGACCGGCGCCGCCGGCAAGCCCGGCGCTGGCAAGCCTGGTGCCGGAGGTAAGACCGGTGCCGCGGGTAAGGCAGGTGCGGCCGCGGCAGGAGCGAAGGGTGCTCCCGCCGGCGGCAAGCCCGGTGCTGCGGGCGGCAACGGGACGGCGGGCGCGACAAGCGGGCTGGCGGAGGGTGCGAACGACACCCAGGCCGGTTCGGTCCCCGCCGCGGCGGGCACGCCCCGGACGAACGGCATCGCCGACGCCGACCAGACAGCCCGGCCCACCCCGGCGCCGGTACCCGCGGGTGCGCGGCGCGCGCCCGGTGGGTCCCGGCCCGCGAAGCGCCGTGGGAAGGGCAAGCGGCCGGGCGGGCGCCGGTGATGTACGGGCGGTGGCCCCGAGCGCGCTCCACGAGGTGTCCGGTCGACGTCCCAGGGCCCACGCCCGGCAGCGGTCCCGGACCCGACCACAGGCATCGTCCGGGCAGTCTGGCCGGGACGACCCGGAACGTCCGCGTCGGTCGCCCCCGACAGCGTCGCGTTGACCCCGCGGCGTTCGGACGTCCCGTACCCTCGGCACCGCCGCCCACTTTCCCCTGGAGTAATGCTGATGACCGGTTCGGCACCTGATCTGGCCGTGGAAGGACCTGAGGCCGACGTGGCCAACGAGGACGGCTCCGCGGCCGGGGCCGACACCACCACGACCGAGGAGTCCGCGGACCCCGTCCGCTCCGAGGAGCGCCGCCTGGCCGACCTGGAGCAGGAAGGCGAGGTCGCGGCCGACTACATCGAAGGTCTGCTCGACATCGTCGACATRGACGGTGACCTCGACCTGGACGTCGAGGGTGGGCGTGCCATCGTCGCCGTGGTCGGCGACGGGCTGGACAAGCTCATCGGTCCCGGCGGCGAGACGCTGGAGGCCCTGCAGGAGCTGACCAGGCTCGCGGTGCTGCAGAAGACCGGCATGCGTAGCCGGCTGATGCTGGACGTCGGTGGTCACCGCGCCCGCCGGCGGATCGAGCTGCGCAAGGTCGCGACCACGGCCGCAGGCCGCGTCCTCGACAGCGGCGAGCCGCGGAAGCTGGCCGCGATGACGCCGTTCGAGCGCAAGGTCGTGCACGATGTGATCGCCTCGATCGATGGTGTGCACAGCGAGTCAGAGGGCGAGGAGCCCAGCCGCAGGGTCGTGGTCCTGCCCGACTGACGGCCGTGTACCGTCGCGGGAACCTGTCCGGGGCCCGGTACCGACGGCGGACCTGAGACCCGCGCGGATGTCACCTGCGTGTGCGAGTGATGCCACGGCGTGAAGGGCAACCCCCGGCGCGGTCACCGCGCCCGGGGCCCCGGGCGTTCGGCACGGGATCGGGGAGCACGGGTGGTTTCGCCACGGGTGGAGGACCCGGCCGCTGGGATCCCGGCAACGCAGACGGTGCCGGCGCGGACCGCCGAGGCCGGGTGTCTGACGGGCAGGCCGGACACGCCGGTCGCGGCCCGCGACGCCGGCGGGCCTGGTGGGGCCGAGACGGTCCGGTCATCGGGGCGCGCCCGGCTGTGGACAGTGGCCTTCGTCGTCGCGGCGCTGGTGGGTCCGGTGGTCCTCCTCTCCGCCTACCTGCGCCGGCCGTTCTGGTACGACGAGATCTGGCGCGGGCACTTCGTCAGCGAGCCGGTGAGCTCACTGTGGTCCGAGCTGTCGGTGGCCAACACACCCTCCGCTCTCGGCTGGCTCGGCCTCGTCCGGCTTTCCGGCGAGGTGTTCGGCTGGCATGGCTGGGCGCTGCGGCTGCCGGGCCTGCTGGCGGTCCCCGCACTGGGCATCGCGATCGCCGTCCTGGTCCGCCGGTTCGCCGGACCCGTCGCCGCCGTCGCCGCGGTGTGCCTGCTGTGCCTCAACGCGACCTTCCTCGACCTGGCGAGCCAGCTCAAGCCATACGCGATCGAGACACTCGCGGTGGTCGCCGTCGTCCTCCTCTGGCTGGGGCCGGCCCCCGGCGGTCGCGAGGAACGTGCCCGCGGGATGAGGCGCACGGCGGCCGGCGTCGTGGCCCTGTGTGCCGTGCCCGCGGTCTTCGTGGTTCTGCCGCTCACCGCGCTGGACGTCCTGGCCGGTGCCGGGAAGCGGAGACGCCGCCTGGTCGAGGCGCTGCCGGCCGTCTGTCTTGTCACCGCGCACACACTTGTCTTCCTCGGGCACCAGTCCGCGCAGCGCGGCGGCGTCTACTGGGACACCCAGTTCCTCGCCGGGCGCGACCCGTGGGAAGCCCTCGTCTTCGTCGCTGACCAGCTCTGGCTGACCGTCACCGGATCCCCACCGGGGATCGACAGGTTCGACCCGAGTCTCCTGCCGGTGTTCGTCGAGCTGCCGCACCAGCTGCCCTGGCTGCTTGCTCCAGCGACGGTAGGGTTCGGCGCGGTCGGAGTGGCGGCGCTGCTCCGGCGGACGGACGGCCGGCGGGTGCTGGGGGTTGTCGCGGGGGCCGAGCTGCTCATGCTCGCGGCGAGCGCCGTCCGGTTCTGGCCGTTCGGCCCGACCAGGACGAACCAGTTTCTCGTACCGCTGCTTCTCCTGGTCGTGCTGGTAGGCGCTGACCGGGTGGCCCGCCGCGCACTCCGCTCCGACGGTCTCCCTTTCCGCTTCCGTGGGACTGCCGGCGCTGTGTCCGCGGTGATGGCTGTCGTCCTGACAGCGGGTGTGGCGCTCGCCGGCGGGCTGTCCGGGGACGGGCTGCTGTGGGAGCGGCGGGACCGCCTGCGCGGGATGGACCTCACAGTCGACGCGGCGGTGGCCGCGCGACGGCTGGTCCGGCCAGGGGATGTCGTGGTCGTCGGTGGGCGTCTGGCTCGGCCCGGCTGGATCTACGCCATGGAGGTCAGCGACGATGCGCCGCGGTCTCCCGGCGGGCTGCCCCCCGTGCCGGCGGGCACACCGGCCGGGCGGGAGCCGGCCCGGATCCCCCGCGCAGAGACCGTCTTCGTGCCGGCCGATCTCCGTGACGACGCCGGCCGCCCGATACCGCTCGCTGCTGCGCTGGCGCGCCCCCGGAAGCCGGAGCGACTTGTGGTCTTCATCCTCGACATCGAGGAACGGGAGATGGCCGCCGGACTGGCCGCACTGCGCGCGGACGGATGGTGCGCCGGCGAGCGCTGGTTGTTTCGACTCACTGGTTCGGTCACGGTCTACGGGCGCTGCGCGGCCTGACCGTCCGGCGCCGGCGGAATGATTCACGGGAAACATCGGGCGGCGGCGGGCGGGTCGCTCGTCCCGAAACGACTCTCTGAGCCCTGATTCCCGACACAGCACCTATCCTGGGCATCGCCTGGCCCGTCAGCGCGTGTTGAGCAGGGATGCTGGTTCTGTGCCTCCATACCCCACCTTTCCGACCCGTCGCGGGTGTCGCCCGTTGTCGGCTCGCTCCGGCCTGTCTGGACCGCCCTCCCCCGATTGGGGGAGGGCGCGCCTGCCGCGTCACCACCCCGCCGCGGAAGTGGATCGCGCGCGACACAACCGGACGGCGGCCTGCCAGTGACCGGTCAGGATGGCCCCGACACTCCAGAGAGCGCCCGTGGCGCGGACAGCCCCGACCGTCTCGACAGCGTCGCCGGCCCCGACAACGTCGCCGGCAGCGGCGGTGAGGTCGGTGGAGTCGGGCCTGTTCCGGCGGCCGCGGCCACCGTCTTCGGTGCGCGCCTGCCGCTTGCGGTCCGGTACACGGAGCTGCTGGCGACTGCCGGCGTCGAACGTGGCCTGATCGGTCCCCGTGAGACGGGCCGGTTGTGGGAGCGCCATCTCCTCAACTGCGCGGTGCTCGCCGAGGCCGTCCCCGCGGCAGCGCCGGATGCCGCCGGCTCCCCCGGGCGCCCGCCCGAGGTGGTGGACGTCGGCAGTGGCGCGGGTCTGCCGGGTATCCCCCTGGCGCTCGCCYGGCCGGACCTGCGGGTGACCCTGCTCGAACCGATGGACCGAAGGTGCCGGTTTCTCGGCGAAGTTGTGGCACAGCTTGGCCTGGACGAACAGGTGACCGTTGTGCGTGGCCGTGCTCCGGACTTCGCAGACCTGCCGCCACGTCGGGTTTTCGACGTATCCGTGGCCCGCGCCGTGGCTCCTTTGGCGCAACTTGGCGCGGTACTGCTTCCGATGACTCGTCCGGGCGGTGTCATGCTTGCACTGCGCGGTTCGCGAATCCTTGAGGAATTGCAGGCGGCGCGTAGTGATCTCGATTCCCAGGGTTGGCGCGAGGTGGACGTCGTGACGTGCGGAGCTGGCCTGGTGGAGGAACCCACCCGCCTGCTGCGCGCTGTGCGCTCCCGTTCGTCGGCTCGCGGGGACGGCGGGAGGGGACGGCGCGGCGCGGATGACCGGCAGGCCAGGCGGGCGACACAGCCACGGCGAGTACGGGAGGGCACTCCTGATCGACCGGCACGTGGACGGTCTCGTTCCACGTGAAACACAGATGCCTCATCACATGGCGAGGGCACCTGAAGCAGCGTCGACGGGTTGGGGTGGCCTGGTACCCGGGGGGGCTCCGGGCCACGCGTCCGGCTTCCCGGGGCTGGACCCCCTCGACTCCTCGACCCCGATCGGAGCGGCGGCGGCAGCAGCGGTGGAAGCACTGACGATGGAACGACGACGGCCATTTCCCCGACCCAGGCGGCGGCGGATCATCACCGTCGCCAACCAGAAAGGTGGCGTCGGGAAGACGACGACCACCGTCAATCTCGCGGCCGCACTGGCCATGCACGGCATCCGGGTGCTCGTGGTGGACCTGGACCCCCAGGGCAACGCCTCGACGGCGCTGGGTGTGGACCACCGCTCCGGGACTCCGTCGATCTACGAGGTGCTCGTCGGTGACCGGCCACTCGACGAGATCGTCGTGCAGTCCGGTGAAGCCGAGGGGCTCTTCTGCGCACCGGCCACCATCGACCTCGCCGGCGCCGAGATCGAGCTGGTCTCCCTGGTGGCGCGGGAGACCCGTCTGCGGCGGGCCATCGAGGGCATGCGCAACGAGGTCGACTACGTCCTCATCGACTGCCCGCCATCCCTGGGCCTTCTCACGGTCAACGCGCTGGTCGCCGCCCGTGAGCTCCTGATTCCGATCCAGTGCGAGTACTACGCCCTCGAAGGCCTCGGTCAGCTGCTGCGTAACGTCGAGCTGGTCCAGGCCCATCTCAACCAGGAGCTCCGGCTGTCGACCATCCTGCTGACCATGTACGACTCGCGCACCCGGMTCGCGGACCAGGTCGTGCACGAGGTGAAAGAGCATTTCGGTGACCGGGTGCTGAACACCACGATCCCCCGCAACGTCCGGCTCGCCGAGGCGCCGAGCTACGGGCAGTCCGTCCTCACCTACGACCCGGCGTCCCGCGGGTCGCTGTCGTACCTGGCTGCTGCACGGGAGCTCGCCGAGCGCGGGGCTGCAGCACCTCGCGGCGCCGCCGTCCCGCCCGAGCGGGAGACTCCGCCCGCCGCCGGGGCACCGGCACCGAGCACCGCCGGGGCCGCACCGGCACCCGTCGTGCAGGGCGGTCCCCTCGCACCTGGGGGCGGGGCTCCGAGCGGGCCTGTCCCACAAGCGCCCGGAGCCATGAACGGGCACTCCCCCGCCGGTGACACCGCCTCCGCCGGTTTCGGGCCGCAGCAGCCCGCTGAGCGCCGCGCCGCGCCCCTTCCGCAGTTCCGCAGCGCGGAACGGCGCGGCGGCGTGGACGGCTATGCCGAGGCCGCGGCCTACCCGAGCAGCACCCCGTACCCGAAGGGCGACGGCTACGCGCCGGCTGACGCCTACTCGTCGGCTGACGGCTACCCGACCGCCGATGACTACGAGGCCGCGGACGGCTACCCGGCCCCCGACGCCCAGCCGGCCCCCGACGGCTACCCGGGGTCGGGCGGCTACGCGGGTCCCGGTGGTCCGAACCTGAACGGGGCCCGCCGATGACGGCGCGGCGCGGCGGACTCGGCCGCGGGCTCGGCGCGCTCATCCCCGCGTCCGCCGAAGCCGCGGATGCCTACCACCAGCCAGGCGTGGCCCCGGAGCGCGGGCCGGCACCCGCCCCGGTCGCCGGCGCGACCTTCCGCGAGATCGCGCTGGACTCGGTCACCCCCAACCCGCGGCAGCCGCGCAACCACTTCGACGAGGATGCTCTGGCCGAGCTGGCCGACAGCCTCAAGGAGGTGGGCCTGCTCCAGCCGATCGTGGTCCGCGAGCTGCTGCCCGGCCGGTATGAGCTGGTGATGGGTGAGCGCCGCTGGCGCGCGTCGCGGCTCGCCGGCCTCGACCGGGTACCCGCCATCGTCCGGGAGACCGCGGACGACGCCATGCTGCGCGACGCGCTGCTGGAGAACCTGCACCGCCAGCAGCTCAACCCGCTGGAGGAGGCGGCCGCCTACGAGCAGCTGCTGCGGGACTTCGGCGCCACGCACGAGGAGCTGGCGGGCCGACTCGGTCGTTCCCGCTCGCATGTCACGAACACCATCCGGCTGCTGGGCCTGCCGCCGGCCGTCCAGCGGCGGGTGGCCGCTGGTGTCCTTTCGGCCGGGCACGCCCGCGCGTTGCTCTCCCTGGAGGACCCTGAAGCCCAGGACCGCCTGGCCACCCGCATCGTGGCCGAAGGGCTTTCGGTGCGGGCGGTGGAGGAGATCGTGGCGCTGGGCGAGGAGGGGCCACGCAAGCGCGCGCCGCGCCAGCCGCGGTCGCCGGCCCCGGCGCTGACCAGCATCGCCGACCGGCTGTCCGACCGGCTCGAGACGCGGGTGAAGGTGGACATGGGCCGGAACAAGGGACGGATCACCGTCGAGTTCGCGACGTTGGAGGACCTGGAGCGCATCGTCGAGGCGATGTCGCCCAACTCGGCCGTCTCCTGATCCGTCCGCTTCCCCGCAGGCCCGTCTCCTCGCAGGTCCGTTTCTCGGTCGCCTGGGTCCTGCGGACCCGGCCGACGGCCGTTCCCTGACCCGACGGCCGGCCTGCGGTTCACCCCCCTGTTCCGCCCTGCCTCGCCTCGCCTCGTCCCGTCCTGCCTCGTCCCGCCCCGCGAACGCAGGGGCGGGCCTCAGATCGCTCCAGGGACAGGGTTCACCTGGCGCAGGACGCCCTCCGGGTTCATCGACCCGAGCAGGCGCTCGAGGGCGACCTCGACGTCCTCCCGCCAGCTCACCGCGTTCTTGACCTCCAGCCGCAGCCGGGGCCACCGGTGGTGCGGGCGCACCGTCTTGAACCCGACGGCCAGGAGGTAGTCGGCAGGCACCACGCAGCGGGTGCCGGAGCCCTTGAGATCGCCGAACGCCTCGATGGCGCGGTAGCCGCGGCGGGTGATCTCCTTCGCCACCGACTGGACGATGACCCTGCCCAGGCCCTGGCCGGTGAACTCGGGGACGATCTGGGCCGTCGTGAGCAGCACGGCATCCGGACTGACCGGGCTGGTCGGGAAGGCCACGGCCCGCGGGACGTACGCCGGCGGCGCGAACATCACAAATCCGGCCGGGACGTCGTCGACATAAACGATTTTTCCGCAGCTGCCCCATTCGAGGAGCGCGGATGACACCCAGGCTTCCTTCTCGATGTCGGTGCCGCCCGCTTCCTCCGCCCGGCTGCGGGCGACCGGATCGAGTTCCCAGAAGACACACCGCCGACAGGGGAGCGGGATGTCGTCGATGTTGTCGAGCGTGATGTTCGCGATCCGTCGACTCATCGAGCAGCGCCTCCCAGCGGTGGGGATGATCCCGTCAGGCCGGTCCTTTCGCTTACCTCGGACAGCCTAGGACGCCCAGCGCCTCTGGTGACCACGGGCACGCCGTGACGTGTTCCACGTGAAACCCGCGGACGGCCGCCGGATGGCTCGTCGGTGGCCGACGTCAGGCGCGAGCCGTGATGCGGGGGACCCGCAGCTGACCGGTCGGCGGGTCCTGCTCCGGCGGCAGGAACAGTCGCTGGGTGGCGGCGAGCAGCGCCTCGGCCACCGCGGCCCGGAACTCGGTCGAGGCGAGTGCGGCCACGTCGTGGGTGTTGGTGAGGTAGCCGAGGTCGATCTGGACCGCGGGCATCCGCGTACGGCGCAGCAGCTCCCACGTCTTGGGGTGTGCCCGGCAGTCGACCATGTCGGTCCGCGAGATGATCTCCCGCTGGACGAGTAGCGCGAACCGCTCACCGACCGCCGACGACCCGCGCGCGTGGCCGTAGTAGTAGGTCGACACGCCCTGCGCCTGACTGGAACCGCTCGCGTCGACGTGTAGCGAGACGAGCAGGTCGGCGCCGATCTCGTTCGCCCGGGCCGCGCGCTCCGCCTCGGGGGGCGACTCGTGCGGGCCGTGCACCAGGTGTGCCTCCAGCCCGGACGCCAGCAGACGTGCCTCCAGCCGGGAGGCGAGGTCGGCCATCAGATCGCGCTCGCACAGGGGGCCGTTCGTGACGCCCGGGTCATCGCCACCATGGCCGGGGTCGATGGCGACGACCATCCCGAGCAGGGACGGCCCGCGGGCCAGCAGCCGCACCGACTCCCGCAGGACGTCCGGCCGGCCGCCGGTGACCGTGCGCTCGAGCCGCTTGAGCTCACGAAGGGTCCGGGGGCCGCACAGGCCGTCGGGGTCGAGCCCGCGGTTGCGCTGGAAGTCCCGGACGGCGGCGTCCGTGCGGGCACCGAAGATGCCGTCGGCACGGCCGACGTCGAACCCCATGTTCGACAGACGTTCCTGCAGGGCGGCCACGTCGTCGCCGACGAACGGGTGCGTGACGCTGTAGTAGAGGAGGCGGTCACCGAGGCGGCGGCGTGCCTCCTCGATCGCGCGGAAGGTGTCCGGGCCGATGATGCCGTCGACGGAGAGGCCACGGCTCTGCTGGAAGGCCCGGACCGCGTTGTCGAGCTCCCGGTCGAACAGCTCGGCCGTATCGGACGTCTCCGTCGAACCGGCGGTGCTGCCCAGACCTGCGGCGCCACCTGAACCGGCGGCACCGGCCGAGTCGTAAGCGCCGGTCGAGTCGGTGGTGCCGACTGAATCCGGGGCGCTGGCCGGCCGGGCCTGATCGGCCGGTGCGTCGACGTYTGACGAGCTGGACTGCTGGCGCGGTGCGACAGGCAGGAAGCCGAGGTGGATGAAAGCTGCCCGTGCCTCGGCTACGGAGGGATCACGGTCGCCATGCCGCAGCAGCTTCACGAAGAAAGACCTTTCATCACCTGTGCGTTCACCGGACCGCCGATCTGCGCCGACCGGTCCGGCCGCCGGATCCCGCCATCAGATTAGGGCATGGGCCCAGGCGTGAGAGGACGGCGATGCCCATCGTCCGGCTTTCGGCACTCACGCACGATTGGCTGGTCCGGTACCCCGCCGGACGTGCGGAAAACGGGTGTCACTACCGCGCGTGATCGAAGGTAACGGCAATGGGTGGGTCAGGACCCTGCGTTCCGCTTTCGATCATGTCCACGGCCCGTACAGGGCCGTTGAGCGCCATCTGGTGCCCCAGGGACGTTCCGCGACCGCTTTCTGGTACCGCAGGCAGCCACGGTGTCACGTGGCGTCGCGGGCTGGCCAGGCCGGATCCCGGCCGGGGCCGACGTCGGGTCCGGCCGGGATCGGGCGGGTCGAGGAGGGACCGGGTCGGGTCGGGAGGGGAAACAGCGACGGCCCGCTCCGAGCGGAGCGGGCCGTCGTTTCTGGCTCAGATCAGGTCGGTGCCGGATGAGTCCGGGCGCACAGGCCGCCGGCCGGGGGACCGGACGGCAGCCCGCTCAGACGTACGACGCCAGGTCGCGCAGCAGCGCGGCCTTCGGCTTCGCGCCGACGATCGTCTTGTCGACCTCGCCGTTCACGAAGACGGCCATCGTCGGGATCGACATGATCTGGTACTGGCGGGCGATCTCCGGGTTCTCGTCGATGTTCAGCTTGACGATCCGGAGCTTCTCGCCGTGCTCCTTCGCGATCTCCTCGAGGACCGGCGCGACCATCTTGCACGGGCCGCACCACTCGGCCCAGAAGTCGACGAGCACGGGCTTGTCGCTCTTGAGTACCTCGGCGGCGAAGGTGTTGTCCGTCACCGACGGTGTGGCGCCTGCCATGGGAGTCTCCTTGCGGGTTGCGTACCGGGTCGGGGTGGTGAGGTGGGGTGGGCGTGAGGGGCCTGGGGTGGTCGTCGGCGGCGGGGGGCCGCCTCGGCCCGCCGGCTTCGGTGGCGGAGAGCCCAGGGCGGTGGAGAGCTCAGGCGGT
Organism: Parafrankia colletiae; assembly: GCF_001854655.1. Classification (GTDB taxonomy): domain Bacteria; phylum Actinomycetota; class Actinomycetes; order Frankiales; family Frankiaceae; genus Parafrankia; species Parafrankia colletiae. The sequence continues at coordinate 29,392 of NZ_MBLM01000109.1, forward strand.
GGAGAGCTCAGGTGGTGGCGAGCTCGGGTGCCGGCTGGCGGGGGGCCTGCGCGGTGGTGTCGGACRCCCCCTCCAGACCGGCGATGTAGCGCTCGGCGTCGAGGGCGGCCGAGCAGCCGGTGCCGGCCGCCGTGATGGCCTGGCGGTAGGTGTGGTCGACCACGTCACCACAGGCGAACACGCCTGGGACGTTGGTCAGCGTGGTCGGGTGGGCCACCTTCACATAGCCCTCCTCGTCAAGCTCGAGCTGGTCGCGGACGAGGTCCGTCCGGGGGTTGTGGCCGATCGCCACGAACAGGCCCGTGACGGCCAGCTCGTCGGTGGCGCCGGTCACCRTGTCGCGCAGCCGCACACCCGACACCTTGTTCTCGCCGAGCACCTCCTCGACCGCGGCGTTCCACCGGAACCTGATCTTCGGGTCGGCGAAGGCGCGTTCCTGCATGATCGCGCTGGCACGCAGCTTGTCCCGGCGGTGCACGACGGTGACCGACTTCGCGAACCGGGTGAGGAACGTGGCCTCCTCCATCGCCGAGTCACCGCCGCCGACGACCGCGATGTCCTGGTCCCGGAAGAAGAAGCCGTCACAGGTGGCGCAGGCGGAAACGCCGCGGCCGAGCAGCCGGTCCTCGTGTTCGACGCCGAGCTTCTTGTAGGCCGAACCGGTGGCGATGATCACCGACCGGGCCAGGTAGGTCTCCTCGCCGACCCTGACGACCTTCGGGTTCGCGGCGAGGTCGACCTCGGTGACGTCGTCCGGGATCAGCTCGGCGCCGAACCGCTCCGCCTGGGCGCGCAGGTTGCCCATGAGCTCCGGGCCCTGGATGCCCTCGGGGAAGCCGGGGAAGTTCTCCACCTCGGTCGTGGTCATCAGCGCGCCGCCGGCGGTGATGGCGCCCTCGAACACCAGCGGGCGCAGGCTCGCGCGGGCCGTGTAGATCGCCGCGGTGTAGCCCGCCGGCCCGGATCCGATGATGATGACGTCCAGGACCCGCTCGCCGGAACGTTCGGTCCCGGCGGTCGGGGCCGCCTGGTCCTTGCCCTGGCCTGCCACACCCGCTCCCTTCGTGGTCGCCGGCGGATCCCCGCCGGCTGCTGTTCGGCTTTTCGGCCGGTGCCGGCCGCGGGTGCCGGGTCGACGTGATGTCTGCCCGCATAACCCCCGGCACCCGCCGCTGATTCCTTCGGTGAGTCAGTGTGGCCGGCGGCATCCGGGCCGGGCCGGCACCCACGGGCGGTCCGCGCCCGTGCCCGTCCTGCGCACTCCACCACAGCCACCGATGATCACCCGGTCATGCACGGTTCGCGTTCACGCTGTACCACACAGCGCTGTGCGCCGGTACGACCCCGCAGTGCGCGTCGATGATGACGAGCCGCGTGGACGTCGGCTGTCCCGCGACCGAAAGAACGATCATGATGGCCGCCTGGTCGTCGAAGCGGACCCGGTCCAGCGCGATCACCGTGCCGCCGGTCTGCGCTGCCAGGCCGTCGTAGCACATCCGCAGCTGCGGTGTGTCGATCAGCCGGACGAGGGACTCCGGGGTGTTCCGCATGGGCGTGCTCTGCCCGCCCTGCGCGTCGCCGGGCCCGCTTCCGCCGGCGCGGGGCGGGGCGGCGAGCGGATCGTCCGCCCGCGGGGACGGCGCCCCCGCCATGGACCAGGCCAGCCGCGTCACCGCGATCCGCCCGGCCAGCAGGGCGTGGCCGTGGGCCACGACGGTCGCCGGGCGGAGCACTTCGTCGGAATCACCGACGAGCACGAAGGTGCCGCCCGGCGCCTCGGCCAGGGCGTCGGTGTCCGCGTCCGGGACGGGCGCCGCGGCGGCCGCCGGCCCGGACGCGCTGTCGGCAGCGACCTCCACCGCCGGGTCGCTGGCCGAGGTCGCTGCCGAGTACGACTCGCTGCCTCCGCCGGTCAGCGCGCGCACGGCGAGGAGCGCGGTGCCGAACGCGAGCAGCGCCACGCAGGCGGCGGCGATCGACACCCAGTCACGGGTGATCCGGTCGCGGCCCTGCGCCGCCTGCCCGCGCCGCGGCGCACGGCTGTCCTGCCCACCGCCGACCAGCCCGGGGCCGGGGCCGCGGCCCCGGACGGGCTCCCGTTCCCGCCTCCGCCGGAGGCCGCCGGCGACGCGGGAACGGCGGCTGCCGAGCCCACCAGGCACCGCGGCGCCGCCGGGGTGGTCATGCATCCCACCGGTGCCAGGCCCGCTCAGGGGGGCGCCGCCGACGCTCGTGCCGTTCGTGCCGTTCGTGCCGCCGGGTCGGCCTGCCTTCGTGACCTGGCCGGCCTGGCGAGCCTCGCCGGAGCTGTCAGCCGGCCCTCGGCCGGGTCCCGGCTCGGCGTCATCACCACCGGCGCCGGAACGGGAGGCGAGGGCCGCCTGGATGCGTGCGGCGACCTCGTCAGGCATCGTCATGGTGGCCAGCCGGGCGAGTTCCGCGCGGACCCGGTGCAGAGCGGCGAGCGTCTCCTGGCAGGTGACGCACCCACGAACGTGCCGGTCGACCCGGGACGCGGTGATCACCCGGGAACGGCCCGGGCCCGGGGGTTCCGGATGAGTGTCGAGATAGGCGTCGAGCACCTCGATGTCGGGGTGCGAGCCGCGCCGGGTCACCGAGGACGTGTCATCGGCGAGAGCGTCGTCGGGTGCGTCCGGATCGGTGAGGCCGCCGGGGCCGGGGCCGTGTGCGCCGTCGGCGCCGGTCGGGTCGCCGAGGTGCCAGCCGGGATCAGAGTCCTGGGCGCCGTGCTTGTCCGTCATCACCGCTGATCACCTCCTCCGGCGAGTTGGCCGCCCGGCCGTCAGGTCGGTCGGATCGGTCGGTTCGTTCAGGCTGATCGGGCCGGCCGGCCCGGGCGGACCAGCGTCACCGGATGCCGCCGTGGCAGTGCCCCCCGGACTACCGGAGCCTGCCGGGCCAACGGCGGCCTCCGTGGCGAGGCTGGCGGAGACATGCGCGGCCGGATCGACGGCGGCGATGTCACCCGCCGTTCCGCTGCCCGCCGTTCCGCGGCCGGTCGCAGGCGCCTCCGTCGTCGCAGGTGCCTCTGCCAGGTCGCTCGCCGGCACCGTGATGCCCTCATCGGATCCGTCCCGTGCGTCGCGCCGTCCCTCATCTGAGACGGAAGGCGAGGCCCCCGGGTTCCCGAATGCCGGCTGCGGCGCGCTTTTGGGGGCGAGATGCCCGAGATGAGCGGCCAGTCGGGCCCGGGCCCGCGCGCAGCGGCTCTTCACCGTGCCGACGGGAATGTCCAGCATCTCGGCGACCTCGGCGACCGGGCGCCCCTCGACGTCCACCAGCACGACCGGGACGCGCAGCGTGTCCGGGAGCAGGGCGAGCGCGGTCCGGATGTCCATCCGGGTGTCATGCTCGGCGATCGCGTCGCGGGCGTCCACCGGCTCGTAGGGGACACCGTCAGGAGATGACGGAAGGGGCACTGTCGGGCGGACCGCGCGGCGGCGAAGGCGGTCCAGGGCCGCGTTGGTGACGATCCGGTGCAGCCAGGTGCCGACGGCCGCCTCGCCACGGAAGTCGGCCGCGCGGCGGTGCGCGGAGAGCATCGCCTCCTGGACGGCGTCCGCCGCGTCCTCGGCATCACGCAGCAGGACGAACGCGACCGTCCACAGCCGGTCCGCGTGCGCGCGGAACAGCTCGCCGAACGCCTCCGGATCACCTGCCACATGCCGGCGCAGCGCCTCGGCGTCCGCGGCAACCCCGGCGGCCCGGTCCGCCGCGGGGACCCGCGCCGTATCGGCAGCCCGCTCCACGCCGGCAGCCTGGTCCGGCACATCAGCAGGCCCGGTCCGATCCACGAGGTCCGCCCCGGTGCCCGCAGCGCCCGCGGGAAGGACGGGGGCGCCGCGCCCCTCCGGCCCTGCCGGAGACGGTGTCACCGTCGTCCCGTCGCAGCCCACCGCCTCCGCGTCGCTCAGTTCCGGAACTCGACCTCCGCGAGCGACCCCTTGAACTTGCCCTGCACGGTCGGCAGCTTGGTGAGCCAGACCACCCAGTACTTGTACGCCGTCTGTTCGGACGGCATGCCGATGGTCACCGGACCCGACTTGTCCTCCTGCACGAGGCCGACGACCTTGTAGCCGTCGATGGCCCCCGAGGGGGTGTCGGATGCCCTCAGCTCGAACGAGACCGGCGCGAGGTCTCCAATGGTGACCACCACCTGGCTGGGGGAGATGGGCTCGCTGAAGGTGAACCGCAGCCCGACGCCGGTCTTCGACGGATCGCCGAACATATGTGGAGGGTTGTAGCCGCTGGTGGTCCACGAGGTGCTCGGCTGACCGTCCGAGACATTCGGTACGGAGTCGGGGTTCTCGTCGGTGTCGTCGGGCGACTGGGGATCGAACGATATGACGTCGACGGGCGGGATCTTCTGCCCGGCGGGTACGACCGCGGGACCCGACGGCCCGGCCTGGGCGCCGGGCTCGCCGTCGTCGTCCTTCGGCTGGAGCGCGATCACCGCGACGACGGCGACGAGCGCGATGACGACCAGCAGCGCCAGCCACGGCAGGAGACGCCTGACCGTGCCACCGGCGCCGTCCGCTTCGCCGCCGCGCCGGCCGTCGGACGGCGGCACAGGACCGCCGCCGTCGTAGCGGCGTGGCTCGGAGGGCCCGCGCTGGGCGGGGTAGCCGTCGTAGCCGCGGTCCCGGTCGTCGTAGCCCCGGTTGTCGCGTTCGTCGTAGCCGCCGCGGGCGCCGTAGCCCCGCTCGTCGTAGGACGTCTGGTCGTAGCCGTCGCGGCCCAGGTAGGAGGTCTGGTCGTAGCCCTGGCGCTCGCGGCCGCCGTACCCGTTGGTCGGGTTCGAGTCGTAGCCGCCGCGGCCGTTGTAACCGGAGCTGTCCTGGTAGCCCCCGGTGCCCTGGTAGCTGCCGTTGGACGGGTAGTCCGCGGTGCCCGGGCCGTAGGGGTCCATCGACATCGCCTCGGTGCTGACCGGGCCGTCGTCGCCGAGGCTCATCAGGCCGGTGTCGAGCACCTGGTCGACCGGGCTGACGGCCTCCAGCTCGGCGACCAGGTCGGCGGCCGTGGTGATCGGCGCGCCGGCCCGCTCGTCGCCGAGGGTGGCCAGCGTGATCGCGTCGAGGTCGCGGGGGACGGCACTGTTGATCTGCCGGGGGGTGCGCAGCCGCCCGTTGGAGGTCGGGGCCGCCGGCAGGGCGTGCTCGCCGACGAGGGGCCAGGTGCCGGTGAGGCCGGCGTAGAGCAGCGCGCCGAGAGCCCGCACATCCGCCAGGTCTCCGGCGGTACCGACGCCCGCGTCGTCGCCGCCCTCCGCTTCGGTGGAGCCGATCGTGGGCTCGGCGCCGGTGAYGGCGCCGTCGAGCCCGGCGAGGATGCCGCCGATCTCCAGATCGACGACCTTGACCGTGCCGTGGCCGGAGACAATGACGTCACCCGGGTTGAGTCCGCCGTGGTGGATGCCGCGCTCGTGGGCAGCGGCGAGGACCCGGGCCGCGGCCAGCACGATGGCGCCGGCCTGCTCGGGGCGCAGCGGTGTCTCGGCGGCGAGCTGGCGCAGCGTGCGCCCCTCCACCCACTCGGACACCACGTAGGAGACACGTGCCGACCCGGTGGTGGTGGTTGTCGCGTCATAGGTGGAGGCCGCACCGGGATGGACGAACCGCCCCGAGCTGATCGCGGCCCGTAGGAGCGCCTGGGCGATGTCCTCGAGAGCGGCCTGATCGATCTCGCCTTCGGTGTCCGGTTCATCGCTGTCGAGATGCTCCACGATGCGGACAGCCACCGGACGGGCCAACACGTTGTCATCGCCCCGCCACAGCGTGACCGGACCACGGGTGTTCAGGGGGGCCAGCAGCCGGTAGCGCCGGTCGAGAACGGATTCGGCCRGCACGGCGGTACTGGCGGGGCCTTGCGCCGACGCTTCGTTCGTCACGTCGTTATCGACGTCCGCGCCCTGCGGTCGGTTGCTTCCGTCGACCACAGCGCCTCCGTCGTCCGCATACCCGCCGGCCGACCCGACGGCGGGTTGCCCCACCCGAACCGGGCAGGGGATCCGCCCAGCGTTCCGCCACTGTGAACGAACACCCCGGACACCCTCCGTCGCCTTGGCAGACATCGGGCGCCCATAGGCGCCGCGAGCCTGGGTGCTGCGCCTGGTTCACCGGCGACGTTGGGCGGGGCCCGCGCACAGCGTGTTCAGTGTACGAGGCGAGCCCAGTCATCTCGCGGATGTCTTCGGACAAGCCAGGTTGGCACACGCACCGGAACCGCGTGCCTATCGATGCGCCACGGACACCGTCTCGCGCCGGCCCGGATATGGGGCGGGCCGGCGGCCCGGGCGACACGAATCCGATTGAAGTTTTCTCCTCGACACTCTCCGTTCCAGATCCTGCCGGATGGCTGGAGAATTTCACGCGATCGACACGTAATTGCTACGTGTCGTTGTGTCGCGGGATGGCGGACACGGCCGGGTGGGATCGGAAGCAGTGCCGGGCCCGCCGCCGCCAACCGCAAGGGGCTTTGTCGTGCCCCCGGTGGTCCTCCCAGGCTGGCAAACCGCGGATACGACCTTGGTGCCATGGGTGGCCGAAAACAGGGCGACGGATTCGTGGCCGCCGGCCCGCCGGGGCTCAGCGCCCGCGCCCGCCAGGCGGCCCGCCGCGTCCACCCGAGGAGCCCCGAGGGCCGCCGCCGCGTCCGCGGTTCTGCCCCCTGTCCGACCCGGGGCCGCCCGACCCCGACCCTCGGGCCCCCGACCCTCCGGATCCTGACCTTCCGGATCCGCCCGACCCTGATCGTCCCGAGCCGGACCGTCCCGACCCGGACCGCCCGGAGGAGCCGCCGCCGGACGGCGGCCGGCCCGACGAGGAACGGCCTGAGGAGGAGCGGCCCGACGAGGCGCCTCCGGTGGGAGCCCGACCGGACGGTGGCCGTTTCGCTCCGGCCGCCGGGGCCGGCCGCGCGGCTGCACCGGCTCCGGCCGCGGCCGGAGCGCGTCGCCCGGCGCCGAGCCTGCCGCCCACCATGCGCATCAGCGCGGTCATCTCGTAGAGCCCACTGCGGACTGACACCACGACGAAGACCACGCCGCCCACGGCCAGACCGAGGATGACCGCGACCGCCGAGACGAGCCAGCCCGTCCCGAGCAGGTCGCGCAGGCCGTCCGCGATGACGCTGGCGAGCACGGCGCCGATGCCGGCCGTCACGCTCACCCGGGTCGTCACCCGCGCGATCCGGTTCCCGTCGATGCCACCGAGCCGGCGCCGCAGCAGAACGGTGGTGGCGGCCAGGCCGATCAGGTAGGCCAGYGAGAAGCCCAGCGGCAGCACGACGGCGCGGTGCTCCACATCCGCCAGCTGGGACAGCGTCACCGCGGCGACGACGTTCGTCGCCACCACGCCGATGTTGACCAGCGCGGGGGTGCGGCTGTCCCGGTAGGCGTAGAAGGCCCGCAGCTGCACCTGGAACAGCGAGAAGGGCACCAGGGCCACGGCGAAGGCGCTCAGCGCGTCGCCGATCTTCACCGCGGAGTCGTACCCGACAGCACCGTGGTGGAAGATCGCGACGGCGATCGGACGTCCCAGCGCCAGCAGGAACAGTGCCGACGGAACGATCGCGGTGACCGTCATCCGGGTCGCGGTGGAAAGGTCCTCGCGGACCAGCGCGTCCTTGCCCGCGGCCGCGTGGTTGCTCATCCGCGGCAGCAGTGCGGTGACGACCGAGACGCCGATGATCGCGTAGGGCAGCTRGAAGATCTGGTAGGCGTTCTGGTAGATCGTGAGGACCTGGCCGCCTGTCGCCAGCTTGGTGATCACGATGAAACCGAGCTGGCTGACGACCACGTAGAGCAACGTCCAGCCGGYGAGCCGGTACGCCGCACGCAGGCCGGGGTGGCGCAGGTCGAGGCGCGGCCGGTAGCGGAAGCCGACGGCGCGAACGRCCGGCAGCAGCGCGACGGTCATGACGATCACGCCGAGCGTGGTGCCRCCGGCGAGGATGTAGGTCTGCGCGTCGGTGATCCCGTCGACCGTCGGCGGCCTGTCTCCGGGCGCGAAGATGAACACCACGCAGGTGAGGATGACCACCAGGTTGTTCAGCACCGGCGCGAACATGGGCGCGGCGAACGACTGTCTTGTGTTGAGGACCGCRCCGAGCGTCGCCCCGACCCCGTAGAAGAGCACCTGGGGGAGGAACCACCGCAGCATGTCCGCCGCCAGYGCCTTCTGCCCCTCGTCACCCTTGATGTACAGGCCGATGATCTGGGGCGCGGCGAACATGCCCAGGACCACCGCCACGCCCAGACCCAGCACCGTCAGGGTCACCAGGGACGAGGCGAAGCCGTCCCCGCCGTCCGGGTCCTCCTTCGAGGCGCGGACCAGCACCGGGACGATGGCGCTGGTGAGAATGCCCCCGAGCAGCAGGTCGTAGAGGATGTTGGGCGTGGTGTTGGCGGCGGTGTAGGCGTCGCCGACGGACGCCACTCCGATGGCGGCCGCGATGGCCACGGTGCGCAGGAATCCGGAGGCCCGGGAGGCGATCGTGCCGATCGCCATGGTCCCGCTGGCGCGGCCCAGGCCAACGCCCGCCTTGCCACCACCCTTGCCCGTGCCGGTGCCCTTGGCGGCGGCCACGGGCCGCTTCCCGCCCGGCTGCCGTGGGCGTTGCTGCTGTGGCTGACGTTGCTGCTGTGGCGGGCGCTGCTGCCGTGGTGGTCCGGGTTGCCCCGGTGCCGGTGGGCGGAGGCGCTTGCCGGAGGGCGGGGGTGCTGCGGGCGGGGCCAGGCGGGCGGTGCGGTCGTCGGCGGGAAGTTCCTCGAACAGGTCCTCGTCGGCCAGCGGTGCGCGGGCACCGCCCGGTGGCGGCGTGCGTCCACCGCCGGGCAGTGGTGTGCGGGGACCGGGGGCCGGGGTGCGCGCGCGGGCCGGCCGCACGTCGGGCCCGCCCTCGGACGGCGGCGGGATCGCCGGTGCGCTCGGAAGCCTCCTGGTCTGCTCCTCGGCCAGACGCTCCACGGGGGCGTGCGGGCCGGAGGGGTACCCGCTGATCGCTTCCTCATCCACCTGGTATGACTTGGGCGGCGTGCCTGGATACGGGTCGATACGGCCGGCCCCGCTGTCGTGCGGGTCTCTGCTGGGCCGCCGGCCCGCTGCCGGTGATGGTGGCGGCGCTGCCGGGGGCGGAGTCGGAGGCACCGGCGGACCACCGGGGTAGGTGGAACCGGACGGCACGCGGGCCGTGGGGGGCGCTCCGTCCGCGTGCCACGAGCCCGCCCGACTGTCCGGGGAGCGCCGGCCTCGGCCCTCGCCGCGATCGTCGTAGCCGTAGTCGTAGCCGCGGTCCGCGTGCTCACGGTCCGTGCCGTAGCCAGGTTGCTGGTCGTAGCCAGGTTCCTGGCGGTAACCGCGGTCCCGGCCGTAGCCGTCGTCCTGGTCGTAACCGTCATCGGCCCAGGGGCGTCGGGACCCTCGGTCGTCGGCCGCGGCGTCGTGACGCTGCCCCTCGGCCAGGGGACCGCCATACCGGTCCACGTCATACGAGCGGCCACCGCGGTCGCTGCCGCCGCGTTCGTCGTCATACCAGCGCTCGTATCCGGCGGGCGTGTCCGCGCCGGGCGGGCCGTAGCCCGGACCGGGCTGCCGAGAGGGCTGCTCGTACCCCGGCGGGGCGTGACCGCGGTCGCCGCGCGCCGCGTCGTGACCGTCATATCCGTGCCGATCACCGCGCCCGCGTTCGCCGTCCCGCGGGTAGCCGCCGGACTCGCGGCCGTTGTACGGACGGTCCTCGTAGGGAAGGTCCTCATACCGATGATCGCCGGACTGGTAGCCGCCGGACTGGTAGCCGCCGGACTGGTAGTCCTCCCGCCGGCTGCCCTCGCGCGGGTGATCGTCCGGCGGGTAGGCCTCGGGCGGGTAGGTGCCCGGCGGGTAGCTGCCACGCGGGTAGTCGACCGGCGGGCCGTCGTCGGGCTGGTAGCCGTCGTGCCGGTAGTCGTCACGCCCGTACCCGTCGTACGGCCGTTCGTAGCCGCGGGGGTCGCGGGGGTCGTGGTGGTCGAACTCGTTGGCGGGACGGGGGGGCCGGCGCGGATCCGGGTCGTCCCAGGACGTCGAGGAGTCTCCGGAGGGTCGGGCCACGTTCGGACGGTAGCGGTCCAGACGCTCATCGGCACCGGGAAACGGTGGGTCTTCCGGACGTGGCTGCGCGGCGTTCCCGTAGTGCTCGTCGCCGTGGTCGGCGTACCGCTCGACGGAGTAGGGATCCCGCTCGGCGGCGTAGGGGTCGCCGGCGGTGCCGCGGTCGGGGTTCCGCCCGTGCTGGCGGCCGTCCTGGCCGTCGCGGGGGGGCCGCCTGGGCCGGTCCGCCGGGGTCACCGGCCGTCCCGTCGCCGCGGCCGGGGCCCCGAGCCGGCGGGTGCGGCCGGCCGGTCCGGGCCCCAGGGCACTGTCGGGCCGTGGTCCGGGTCGCCGGGATGGTGGGGGAACCGGTCGAGGCCCGGCGGATACGGGTCCCGCTCCGGAGCGCCCGACGGGTTGCCCCGCAGCGGCAGCGTCGCCTGGTCGGCCCATTCGGACCCGGCCCGGGACGGCCCAGGACGGCCGGCATCGGGCCTGGAGGGATCGGGGTGGTCAGGCGACCCGGCACCGCCGGCCAGGGCACGCTGGCGGGACCACGCGCGCAGCCGGCGGAGCTGGCGGACCACGACGGCCACCATCAGCACGCCGATCGCGCCGACCGTGATGGTGGTCGCGATGGCGCCGTAGACCGTCGACCGGACCAGCACCCGCGCGGCCGCCTCCGGGCCGAGCGTCCTGCCGTCGGCGGTCTCCAGCCGGATGTCGATCGGGAACGTGCCGGCGCTCTCCGCGTCGACCTCGATCTCGATCTGGTCCTTCTGCCCGGCGATGAGGCGGCGGGCGACCTCGGGCGCCGAGATGAGCCGCCCGCGGTCGCTGGAGACGATCTTCAGGACGACGGTGACGTCCCATGGGGTGCTGTTCTCCAGGGTCACCGGCACCCGGCCGCGGCTGCTGGTGAGGTTCACCATCTGTGACCCGACGACCCGCACGCCGTCCCGGAACCCGGTGGCCTCACCGTCTGCCTGCTGGACCAGCGAGACTCCGGCCGGCCGGTCCGTCCGCCAGGCCGCTGACAGACCCGTGATCAGGGTGTTCTTCAGGCGCTCGGTCTGCTGGCAGGCGAGGGGGGCCGCGGGGGCCGCGGGGGTCGCCGGGCAGAAGAGCGAGGCCAGGGTCTGCACCTTGTCCCGGACCTCGCCGACGCCGTCGACGTAGTCGACCGGCAGCTCGCGCTCCCGGAGCGCCTCGGGGTAGGTCAGCCCGGCGCGCTGCCGGGTGCCGTCCAGGGCGGGGTCGGTCACCGCCTGGATGCCGATGGCGGTCGAGTAGGGGCTCTCGATGGTGCGGAGGATCTCGGCGAGCCAGCCCTGGGGGATCCGGCTCGCGTCACGGGGCAGGGCGAGGACGACCGACCCCGACGCCGACCGTGACGCCCGCAGCCGCTCGAAGGTGATCATCGCGAGTTCGGCCCGGAACCGGGCGAGTGCCACACCGCGGTCCGCCTCGCTGCCCTCGTAACCGGTGACGAGGTCGGCAAGCCGGTGGTCGGCGGCCAGCGCGTGGATCTGACCGGTGTCGGTGGCCAGGGTGACCCCGGCGGACGGGGTGTGGGTGACGGAGCGGGCCGCGGGCAGCAGCTCGTCGTCGACGATCACCGTGCCGGCGCCGTTGGCGCTGAGCACGTTGACCGTCGGTGCGTCGACGATCCCGTCCGCGGGGAAGGCGATGTCCCGGATGCGCTGCGGGTCGACTCCGAGYAGTTCGGCGATCACGGTCTGGCCGGTGTTGACGGAGTACTGCAGCGCGTCCAGCTGGTCGGCGTGTACGAGGGAGGGCAGATCGACGTCCCCGTAGGGCAGGGCGAAGACGGTGCCGCCCAGGTCGGCGTACTGCTTGATCATGTCGAGGAAGGCGCCGGCCTCCGGGTCGGCCCGGCCGGCCTTCGGCCCTTCCGGAGCCGCGAAGGAGTAGTCCTCCTGCATCAGGAGCAGGGCCTGGACGAGGGTGGGGTCGACTCCGAGCGCGACTGTCGGCGGGCCGGAGGGCAGGATCGCCGCGGTGGCGTAGACCGCCTCGAGTAGCTCGCGGAGCCCGCCCCCCTCGGCGATCTCGGCGCGCAGGCCGTCGTCGGTGAGCAGGCCGTCCGAGCGCAGCCGCGGCGGGCTTGCGAGCGGCACCACGGTCAGGACCTGCGTCCGGGCCGTCACCCGCGGGGCGGACAGGACCATGAACGTCGTCGCCGTGGCCACTGTGTCCTCGGCCCGGCCGTTGACCCTGCCGACCACTCTGATCTGCACGGGGTGCACCGCGACCCCGGTGGGGGGGACGTAGCGGGAGACATCCGCCTCCGCGCGGAACGGGCTGCCCAGCATCGTGCCGGCCGAGTCCAGCAGCCCGCCGGCCAGATTCCGGTACTGGACGGTCGGTACCCGCTCGCCCTGGCTCAGCCGGCCCAGGTCGTCCCGGGAGCGCACGGCCGACCCCACGTCGAGGGCGATGCCGAGGCCGGTCACCCGGTCGGTGCCCTGGACGAGCACGGAACCGGAGACCTGAAGCAGAGGCGAGGCGGCGCTCGGGGCGGAGACCTGAGTGAGGGTGAGGCGGATCGGGAGGTTCGCTCCCGGCGGCATCGTGCCTGACGGCACCGTGCCGGTTGTGCCCGGAGATGTCCGGGTGACGGACTGGATGGTCACCGGTGGGCCGGTAGCGATTCCCACAGATGAGGCTGATCCTGTGGACAAGTCTGTGGACAGTCCTGTGGAAACTGTGGATGAAGCCTGTCTGGAGCGGCCCTCCGCTCCGGCCGCGGCGCCCACGGCCACGCCCGTTCCCATACCTGGCCCGGCGATCACCACGGTGCCGAGCACGGCCGTGACCGCGGCGAGGCGCGCCGCCGGCCGCCGCCGGCACCGCCGGGCCGGGAGGAATCCGCTCACGAGGCGTCGGCGAGAATTGTCGGAACACCGTCCAACAGGCGCCGCTCGTCCGCGTAGGCCAGGCGGGCGGCGGCCTCGGACAGGGGCACCCACGCGACCTCCGCCACCTCGATGTCGTCGTCGGAGAGCTCACCGGACATCCGCAGCAGGAGGAAGTGGTGCACGGTCTTGTGTACCCGGGCCTGCCCGGTGACGAACCAGAAGTCGATGGTRCCCAGCGGGCCCAGCACCGCTCCCGTCACCCCGGTCTCCTCGGCGACCTCCCGGACGGCTGCCTCCTCCGTGGTCTCGTCCRCCTCGACATGCCCCTTCGGCAAGGACCACAACAGGTGACCATGGCGATCCCTACGGGCGATCAGGGCCGCGTTGGCCCTGGTGGAGACGGTATCGAGAACGAGCCCACCCGCGGAGGTCTCCTCCACCCTGCGCAGCGGCCTGCGGCCGGGCGTCCTGCGCGGGGAGGGCATGCACTGATCGTACGAGCAGCGGCCGAATCGGCCCCGTTGTGTGTCCGCTTCATCCGGGAGTATCACCTCAGCGCGCGGTTGGCTACGTTCCGCATCTCGGCGGCAACCCGTGAGGCGTCCGCGCGCGTCGGAGCGGGTACGGCCGTCGCTCCGGGCCCGCTCGCCCGTAATCTGAACAGGTGGCTGTGATCAGTCTTGACAATCCCCGGGATTCGGCGGAGCAGGTGGTGAGCGAGCTGCTGCGGGTCCCCGCGCCCGCTGACGAGCTGGGCCGGATCTTCGCCGACCACGGGCATGCCCTGTACCTGGTCGGCGGGTCCGTCCGTGACTCGCTGCTCGGCCGCGCCGGCGACGCCCCTGACCTCGACTTCACCACGGACGCCCGTCCCGAGCGCGTCCTGGAGATCACCCGCGGCTGGGCCGACGCGACCTGGGAGGCCGGCATCGCCTTCGGCACGGTCGGCCTGGCCCGCCGCGGGGTGCGCTTCGAGGTCACGACCTACCGCAGCGAGTCCTACGACCGGACATCCCGCAATCCCACCGTTACCTATGGTGACGGCCTGCGTGAGGATCTGGTCCGGCGGGACTTCACTGTGAACGCGATGGCGGTGTCCGTCCCAGGGCACGACTTCGTCGACCTGTTCGGTGGCATGGCCGACCTCGCCCGCGGCGTGCTGCGCACCCCCGGCCCGCCGGAGGCGTCCTTCGACGACGACCCGCTGCGCATCCTGCGCGCGGCCCGCTTCGAGGCCGCCCTCGGCCTCACCCCGGTCCCCGAGCTGGTCGCCGCGATGCGTTCGCGGGCGGACCGCATCTCGATCGTCTCGCCGGAGCGGGTGCGCGACGAGCTGCGCAAGCTGATCGTCAGCCCGGACCCGGTCGCCGGGCTGGAGCGGCTCGTCGAGATCGGCGTCGCCGATCTGGTGCTGCCCGAGCTCGGCGCGATGCGGATGGAGATCGACGAGCACCACCAGCACAAGGACGTCTACGCGCACACGATGACCGTGCTGCGCCAGGCGATGGCGCTGGAGGACGACGGGCCCGACGAGGTCCTGCGCTGGGCGGCACTGCTGCACGACATCGGCAAGCCGCGCACCCGCCGGCACGTCCCCGGCGGCCGGGTGTCCTTCCACCATCACGAGGTCGTCGGGCGGGACATGACGCGCCGCCGGCTCGTCGCGCTGCGCTTCCCCAAGGACGTCGTCGACGCCATCTGCTCGCTTGTCTACCTGCACCTGCGCTTCCACGGGTACGGCTCCGGCGAGTGGACGGACGCCGCGGTGCGCCGGTACGTCCACGACGCGGGGCCGCAACTGTCCCGGCTGCACAAGCTGGTCCGCTCGGACTGCACGACCCGCAACCGGCGCAAGGCCGAGAACCTGGCCCGCGCCTACGACTCCCTGGAGGAGCGGATCACCGACCTCGCCGCGAGCGAGGAGATCGCCGCCATCCGCCCGGAGCTCTCCGGCGACGACATCATGTCGCTGCTCGGGCTGCGCCCGTCGCGGCTCGTCGGGCACGCCCGGGCGTACATGCTCGACGTCCGGTTCGAGCGGGGGCTGCTCGGCCGTGAGGGCGCCGAGGCGGAACTGTTCCGCTGGGCGCGCGAGAACGGCGTCCCGCTTCCGGGCGACGCGGCCGGGGACCGCGACGGCGGCAGTGCCGGCGACGGCGATGGCGGGGGAGCCGGCGACGGCGGAGGAGCCGAGGGCCCGCCCGTCAGGTCGTGAGCGTCGGGTTCGTCGCGGGCGGCACGGTCGTCCCCGGCGGCGCGGACAGCGTGCCGCCGGGGGACAGCGCGCTGCCCGAAGACGGAGCGCCGCCGGGGGGCGGAGAACTGCTGGGGGGCGGAGCGCTGTCCGCGGCCGACGGTCCTGGCACCGCGACAGTGGGGTGGGCCGCGCCGACCCCGCGGATCACCCGGTCCTCCGGGTGGCGCATCGCGGCCCGGAAGTAGATCGCGCCGGCGAGGCAGTAGCCGACACCCGCGGCGACGACGACCGGTGCCGACCGGCCGTCCTCGGGCAGGATCAGCGCCGCGATCGCGGCCGCGGCCACGAAGGCGAGGTTGAACAGCAGGTCGTAGAGGGAGAAGGCCCGGCCGCGGTAGGCGTCCTCGGTCTCCTCCTGCACGATCGTGTCGACGCAGATCTTGCTGGCCTGGGCGGAGAAGCCGAGTAGCAGGCCGGCGACGACGTACAGCGGGGAGAGGAACGGCAGCCCGAGCGCGATCTCGACCGCGCCGCCCGCCACGAGGACCAGCGCGATCCAGGTCGCCTTCGGGATGCGCCTGGTCACCCGGGGGGTGACGACGGCGGCCAGGATCGTTCCCGCGCCGCTGGCGGCGACCACCGCCGCGAGGCCGGCGAGCCCGCCGTCGGTGCCGGTGAAGTGGTTGCGGTAGAGCAGCACCGTCATGACCAGCACCAGGCCGTAGGCCGCCCGGGACGTCGTCAGCGCCGCCAGGGCGCGYCGGGCGGGGCCGTGATGCCACAGGTAGCGCACCCCGTCCGCCATGTCGACAGCGACGCTGCGGGTCTGTGACCAGGCACCCTGCCAGGGCACCGTCTCGACCGGGCCGAAGGCGACGCGGCCGGGTCGGGCGGCGATCAGCGCGGCGGTGGCGTAGGCGAGCGCCGCCAGTGCGGCGACCAGGGCGACGGCGGTGTCGCCGCCGCCGGTGATGCCGCGCAGGCCGCTGCCGACGCCGGCCCCGAGCAGGGTGGCGACGGTGCCGGAGGTGACGGACAGCGCGTTGGCGGTGACGAGCCGGCCGACGTCGACGACCATCGGCAGACCGGCGGAAAGCGCGGCCAGCACGAACCGGTTCACGCTGACGGAGGCGAGGGCGGTCGCGTAGAAGTCGGCACCGGTCCGCCCGCCGAGGATCAGCCCGACCAGCACCACCATCAGCACAGTGCGGACCACCGAGGAGACAACGAGAACGCGTTGCCGGGAAACCCGGTCCAACACGATGCCGGCGAACGGGCCGATCACGCTGAACGGCAGCACCACAACGGCGAGGGACGTCGCCAGCGCGCCCGCGGACGTCGCACGTTCCGGCGAGAAGATGACGTAGCTGACCAGGCTCGCCTGGAAGACACCGTCCGCGGCCTGCGACGACAACCGGCAGGCGTAGAGCTGCCGGAATCCGCGGCCGTCGAGCAGGGCACGCAGGCTGCCGGTCCAGTGCTTGCTGCTCCAGGCCACGTCCGCAGCCTATGAAGAAGGCGGCCCGGCCGTGGGAGCGGGTGGCGGCGTGGTTGCCGCGGGCGACAGGCATACAGGCGCCGGAGACAGGCGCCGGCGACAGGCATCAGTCGCCGGACAGGGCAGGGGTGTCGCAGGGCCGCCCACCGACAAGGGCCCTGGATTCAGCCGACCGGCAATGGCGTCTCAATGTAGGCACTGCGGTTCTCCGACGCCCGGATGCTGTTCGAAGAGTCGATTACGGTCGCTTCGCGTAGTTCACCCGTTTCGGAGGTGTTCCGGTCTGATGTCTGGTGCCCGGCACCGGTACCGCCGCTCAGGAACGTCGTTACGGGGGGTCGCCACGCTGGCCGCCGTTCCGCTCGCTGCCGGCGCTCTCACCTGCGGCTGGTTGTTCCTGCGCGTGACAGCCGGGGCGGCGGGATGCTCCGGCTCCGTGACGCTGACCGTCAGCGTCGCACCGGCGCTGGCCGAACCGCTGCAGGCGGCCGCGGTGGCCTACCGCAGCGAGCACCCGGCGGTCTTCGGCTACTGCGCCTCCCTTGAGGTGAACACCGTCGACGGCGGCAAGGCCGCCTCCTACCTGCGCGGAGGCTGGAACGAGCCGGGCGCCGGCGAGATCCCGGACGTGTGGGTGCCCGACTCCGCCGACTGGCTGGCTCTCGCCCGGACCACCGAACCGGCCAACCGGCTGCTGATCGACTCCGGGACGGTGATCGCCACCTCGCCGGTGGTTCTTGCGATGCCCCGCCCGATGGCGGAGGCGCTCGGCTGGCCACGCCACCAGGTCTCCTGGGTCGAGCTGCAGGAGTTCCTCGGCGCCGAGGACTTCTGGGGCGCCCGCGGCCAGGAGGCCTGGGGAGACTTCTCCGTCGGCCTGCCCGACCCGCGGACGTCGACGGCCGGGCTGACCGCACTGACCAACGCGGTCTCGCTCGCGCTGGACGTCCCGCCCGAGCAGCTCACGGAACGTGCCGTCACCAGCGATATGGCGGCCAGGCGGGCCGTGCTCGAGCTGGAACGCCGGGCGAGCCTGGTGCCCGACTCGGACACCGGCCTGCTCACCGCGTTGCGCGCCGCCGACGTCAACAGCCCTGAAGGCCTGCGGATGTCGGTCGCCCTGCTCTCGGAGAGCGTGGTCTACCAGCACAACCGTGGTCTGGGAGCCGGCGGCGCGACCGCAGCCGCGGGCGGCGGGGGCGGCGCGGGCGGCGGGATGCCGGGCGGGGAACAACTCGTCGCGTCCTATCCGGACGACGGCCAGACGTTGGACGAGATCCGTTACATCGAGCTGAGTCGCACCTCGGCGGACCCGGTGAAGACACGCATGGCGCGGGATCTGCTGACGGTGCTGCAGTCACCGCGGGGCAGGTCAGCGCTGGTGCACAGCGGTTTCCGACCGCCGGACGGCGTCGCCGACTCCTTCGGGCCGGAGATCGGCCTGCTCGCACGACCGCACCTGGAGAAGAAACATCCGCTGACCGCGTCGGTGCTGGCCGCGCTGCAGGCGACCTTCATCAGCGTGCACCAGCGCGCGAACGTCCTCGCCGTCCTGGACACCTCGGGCTCGATGAACGAACCGGTCCCCGGTGGTCCGGGGCGCAGCCGCCTGACGGTGGCCATCGACGCGGCGAAGGCCGCGCTCCCGCTGTTCGCCGACGACAGCCGGCTCGGGCTGTGGCGCTTCTCCGTGCGGCTGCGCGGGGAGCAGGACTGGGCGGAGCTCGTCCCGCTCGGCCCGATCAACGAGCAGCTCGGCCCGTCCACGCGGGCGCAGGCCCTGGTGGACGCGATGGACGCGATCGAGGCGCGCGGCGACACCGGGCTCTACGACACCGCGCTCGCCGCTTTCCGGTACATGACCGGGCACTACCTGGACGGCCGGCCCAACCAGGTGGTGCTGGTCACCGACGGGAAGAACTCCGATCCGGGCAGCCTGTCCCTCGACGAGCTGCTGCGAACCCTGCGTGAGGAGTACTCACCGCGACGCCCGGTCGAGATCGTCACGATCGGCTACGGGACGGAGGCCGACCTCGGCGCGCTCGCCCGGATCTCGGAGGCCACCGGCGCCGAGACCTATCCCGCGCTGGACCCGAACAACATCTTCGGGGTCCTGGTCGGCGCACTCACCGAGATCCCCCACTGACCGCGCCGCAGGGCCGTCCCCTCGTGGTGAGCGAAACGGCGAGAGCCGCCGCGAGTGCCGTCTCGGGCACTCGCGGCGGCTCGGGCACCACGCCGGGCTCGGCCCGGCCGGGGCTCAGCCCTCGCCGCGGATGAAGGCAGCGACCTTGTCGCGGGCGTCGCTGTCGCGGTACTGCTCCGGCGGCGACTTCATGAAGTACGACGACGCGGAGAGGATCGGGCCACCGACACCGCGGTCGAGGGCGATCTTCGCGCAGCGGACGGCGTCGATGACGACACCGGCGCTGTTGGGGGAGTCCCAGACCTCGAGCTTGTACTCCAGGTTCAGCGGGACGTCACCGAACGCGCGGCCCTCGAGGCGGACGTACGCCCACTTGCGGTCGTCGAGCCAGGCCACGTAGTCGGACGGGCCGATGTGCACGTTGTCCTTGCCCAGGTCATGAGACACCTGGGAGGTCACGGCCTGCGTCTTGGAGATCTTCTTGGACTCCAGCCGCTCCCGCTCGAGCATGTTCTTGAAGTCCATGTTGCCGCCGACGTTGAGCTGCATCGTGCGGTCGAGGATGACGCCGCGGTCCTCGAACAGCTTCGCCAGCACGCGGTGGGTGATGGTCGCGCCGACCTGCGACTTGATGTCGTCGCCGACGATCGGCACGCCCGCCGCGCGGAACTTCTCGGCCCACTCGGGGACACCGGCGATGAACACCGGGAGGCAGTTGATGAAGGCCACCCCGGCGTCGATGGCGCACTGGGCGTAGAACTTCGCCGCGTCCTCGGACCCGACCGGCAGGTAGCAGACCAGGACGTCGGCCCGGGCCTCGCGCAGCGCCGCGACGACGTCCACCGGGGCCTCGTCGGACTCCTCGATGGTCTCGCGGTAGTAGCGGCCGAGGCCGTCGAAGGTGTGCCCGCGGGCGACGGTCAGCCCGAGCGGGGGCACATCCGCGATCTTGATGGTGTTGTTCTCGCTGGCCACGATGGCCTCCGAGAGGTCCCGGCCGACCTTCTTCGCGTCCACGTCGAACGCGGCGACGAAGGTCAGGTCGGAGACGTGGTAGTCGCCGAGCGTCACATGCATCAGGCCAGGGACCTGGGCGGACGGGTCGGCGTCGCGGTAGTACTCGACCCCTTGGACGAGAGAAGCGGCGCAGTTGCCCACACCGACGATGGCGACACGTACCGAACCCATGACGGATGCGCTCCTTGGCTGGTGGATGGGATGCTGGCGTTCACTGACTGGCAGGTGCTCTGCTGGACGGGCAGAGCAGGATCGGCCAGGACGAACCCGGAAACGAGCCCGAGGACGGGCCCGCGCCGGTGGCCTGGCCCGCCGGACCGGCTGTCGGCCCGGCCCGGCCCGGTACTGCCCGGCCCGGCGGGCCTCCGGACGCCGGGCCTGTGCGTACGGACGCTGCTCCCGGGGCCCGCGGGGCCAGGCCCGCGCTAGCTCTCGGGACCCGGGGATGTGCCCGCGCCGTCAGGGCCGTCGGCGCGGATCGTCGGGTCGCCCGGGGGGCCGCCCGCCGATCCGTCCGCTGCCGAGGCTGCCTCAGCTGTGGACAAACCTGTGGACAACTCTGTGGATGATGTGGACAACAGCTGTGCCCCGGGAGGGGATGCGGGCTTCTGGGCCCGTTCCGTCTCGATCAGCTCGCTGAGCCATCTGACCTCGCGCTCCACCGATTCGAGCCCGTGGCGCTGCAGCTCGAGGGTGTAGGAGTCGAGCCGCTTCTGGGTGCGGGACAGCGCCGAACGCACCTTCTCTCCACGCTCCTCGAGCCGGCCACGCCGCCCCTCGAGGATCCGCAGCCGCACCGCCGCGTCGGTCTTGGAGAAGAAGGCGAAGCGGACGCCGAACATCTCGTCCTCCCAGGAGGACGGCCCGCCTTCGCCGAGCAGCTCGRCGAGTTTCTCCTTGCCCTCGCCAGTGAGGGTGTAGACGACCCGGCTGCGCCCCCCGATGCGGGCGGCGGCGCCGGCGTCGTCCGCGGTCACGTACCCGGAGGCCTGCAGCCGGCGCAGGCAGGGGTAGAGCGACCCGTAGCTGAAGCGGTGAAAGGACCCGAGCACGGCGGCAAGCCGCTTGCGCAGCTCGTAGCCGTGCATGGGGCTTTCCGACAGGAGTGCGAGCACCGCCAGCTCCAACATGCGCGCGCTCCTCCCGGTCGTGGTGGCCAGGTCGCCCTGAGGCCAGTTGTATCGAGGTACTGCATCGAGAAACTGCATCGAGCTGTCCTGTCGCGCCGACATATCGATGCGATACATCGAGGATAGACCTTCCGGTACGACCACGGCAACAGTGGATGGCGGACCGGCGACCGGGCGATGACGGATCGACGTCGACAAGCCAACCCGTGCACCCGGATGTGCCGGCGATTCGGGGCGGGAGGGGACCGGCGTGAGGCCGCGGGGGACGGCCTGGCCGGCCCGTCGAGTTCTGTCGTTTCCGTCTGCCCGGGGTCCGGCGTCGGCGTACCGTGGCAGCTATGCGTCCAAGGTCGGTCGTCGACTACGCGCTCGCCCGCAGGGCGACGCTGGGCGACCTGTTCGCAGGAAGGGTCGCCTCCGGCGACGTCTGCGACGCACATCCGTATCTGGTTCGGGCCGCGAGATACCACGGCGAGCCCACCAGGAAGCGGTGCCCGGTCTGCCGGGGCGGCGACCCGCTCGTCAACGTCACCTACACCTATGGCGACGAGCTGGGGCCGAGCTCCGGCCGGGTGCGGGCGACCAAGGAGCTCCCCGGTCTCGCCGCCCGGTACAGCGAGCTGCATGTCTACGTCGTGGAGGTGTGCCAGCCCTGCGGCTGGAACCACCTGATCACCTCGTATGTGATCGGCACGGGCGAGCCGCCGGCGAGGAAGCACTCCGGCCGCCGGGCCGCCGACACCTGACACCCGCGCGCTCCGGCGCCACCCGCACATAGGTGCCCTCTCGCGGGTGTCCCGATCTGGCGTGAGATTCTGGTCTGCCATGTGGGTTTCCACGTGGGTGCGGCCGCCCTCGGTATGCCGCACCGGATGCGGCACCGGCCGGACCATGGCATGAGCACGGTGACCGGGGGGATTCACGGCGACGGATGGGGTAGCTGGTGAGCACTCCCTACAGCCAGGGCACAAGGGCGATCGGGCCTCGTGCCGGCGACGGCGAGGACCCGCGTGGGGCCGCGCCGGGCTCGGGCGCCGAGCGGCCACGCCCCGGCGCCCCGGTGGCCGGCGGGCCACCGCCACCCGGTGGGCCGGTTCCCGGCGGGCCGGGTGCCCGGCGAAGCCCGGGTGCCGCCAGCGCCGGCGGGCCCCCCGCGGCTGGCCGCGGCGGGCCCGGCGCAGACGAAGCCGAGGCCGGTGGCTGGACGCCCGACCGGGGCGCCGCCGCCCGCCGCCGGGAGACCGAGGCTGCCACCCGCTCCCGCCCTGGCTCCAGCCCGGACGGACGCTCCGCGCAGCGCCCCCCCGCCGGCCCGCCGGCCGCTCCCACCGGTGGCCAGGCCTCTGGCCGGCCCGGTGGCCGCCCGGCGACCCCTGAACGTGCTGGTTCCACCAGTCGCACCGGCCAGGCCGGCCATGCCGGTCGCGCCGACAGCCGCGTCGACGATCGCGCGGACGCCCCCGCGAGGCCCGGCTCCGGTCCGGCCGGCAGGCCGGCGACAGGCCGCGCTGCCGCCGCGGGAGCTGGGACCGGCAGCGGGACCGGCGCAGGCACGGCAGGTGGCCGCGGGTACTCCGATCGCGGCGGATCCCGCCAGACCGGGGCCGGGCGGACCGGCTCGGGCCGCGTCTCCAATCCCCGCGGGCAGTTCGGGCGCGAGGACCCCGACCGGGGCGACCTGACGCGCGCCGCCAGCTCCGGCCCCGGGGAACCACCCGCATCCGGCCGTGCGCCGCGTTCGGTCGCCGGCCGGGCCGCCGCAGAGCGCGCCGCAGGCCGACCGGCCGCCGTCGATGACAGAGGCGGCCGAGGCGAGCGCGGCGCGCGGGGCGAGCCCGAACGGAGGGACCGCACCGAGCGGCTGTCAGCCGCCACCACCCGGCTGCGGGCCGTCCGCCCGGGGGGTGGGCGCCCGTCGACGCCCGAGCAGCCGCCCGCCCGGCCCAACGCCATCTACGACACCGTCGACCAGGCCGCGCTGAGCCGGGTCGACGTCGCCGAGCGCACCGCGGACGCCACCGTGTACCGCAAGGTCACGCCCGGCGGGGCCGCCGGGCGCTCCGGCGGCTCCGGAGGCCTCGACGAGCTGGACGACATGGGCCGCGACGCGGGCTCCGGGCCCTCGGCCACGGCGCGCATGAACGGTGTGGACCGGGCGTCCGGCCCGCGCCGTGCGGCGCCGGGCCGGCGGCCGGGCGGTCCGCCGCGCCCCGGTGAGCGTGACCCGGGCGGGCGCACGGGGCCCCGATCCACCGCCGCGCACGCGGCCGGCGGGCGGGCCGCGGCGGGCGGGCGCGGTGCCGCGCGCCGCACCCAGGGCCGGCGCGGCCCGAAGTGGTGGCGCAACCGGCCGCGGTGGTTCCGGCGCCTGGTGCTCATCGGCCTGACGTCGGGGTCGCTGCTGTTCGTCGCCGGCATCGCGGTGATCTATGCGGCCACCCGGGTGCCGCTGCCCGACGAGGTGAAAACCGACCAGACGTCGATCATCGCCTGGGGGAGCGGCGGTGAGATCACCCGGATCGGCACGGTGAACCGCACCGATGTCCCGCTCTCCCAGGTGTCGAAGGACGTCCAGCACGCGGTGCTGGCCGCGGAGAACTACAACTTCTACAACGAGCCCGGCATCTCGCCGAAGGGCATCGCCCGCGCCCTGTGGGTGAACGTCACCGGCGGTGAGATCTCCCAGGGTGGATCGACGATCACCCAGCAGTACGCGAAGAACGCCTACCTGACGCAGGACCGCACGTTCACCCGGAAGATGCGGGAGATCGTCCTCGCGATCAAGCTGGACCGGAAGTACTCCAAGGACCAGATCCTGGAGTTCTACCTGAACACGATCTACTTCGGGCGCCAGTCGTACGGCATCGAGGCTGCGGCCAAGAGCTACTTCAACAAGCCCGCCGCCCAGCTCACCGCCGGTGAGGGCGCGGTGATCGCCGGTCTCATCCGGTCGCCGAACTACCTGGACCCCAAGGAGAACCCGGGGCCCGCGGAGTCGCGGTGGAAGGATGTCGTCGCCACGATGGTCGCCCAGGGCTGGGCGCCGGCGTCGCTGGCGAACGAGAAGCCGCCGCCCGTCCTGGACAAGGACGAAAGCGGTGGCTACAACTCCTCCGACCAGGTCGGCTACATCCGTGACCAGGTGAAGGATGAACTGGAAGCCGCCGGGATCACCGAGGACCAGATCAACCGCGGTGGCCTGCGTATCACCACGACCCTGGACGAAGGGCGGCAGACCGCGGCGTTCCAGGCCGTCGACGGCCAGCTCGCGGAGGCCTACGCGGCCGTGCCCGACCTGCGCACCGGACTGGTCGCGCTGAAACCGGGCACCGGCGAGGTGCTGGCCTGGTACGGCGGCTCCTTGTACGGCAAGGGCGACAACGGCCAGGAACAGTTCGTTGACAACGTGTCCGGCGCGCGGGTGCCACCCGGGTCGACGTTCAAGACGGTGACCCTGGTGACGGCCCTGAAGGAGGGCATCAGCCTCAGGTCGACCTACGAGGCGCCGGCCCGGCTGACGGTCCTCGACTATCCCGTCAACAACGACGAGAGCGAGCCCGGCCATCTGGGCTGGCCGGACCTGGTCGAGGCCACCGCGGAGTCGATCAACACGGTGTACGTGCCGCTGGGTGTCGATGTCGGGGTCAACGACATCATCCGGACCGCCCGCGACATGGGCGTCGACGAGGGCACCCTGCTCGAGGACGTCGCCGGTGTCACCCTCGGCAAGGACGGTGTGTCCGCCCTGGACATGACGCAGGTCTACAGCACCCTGGCCAGCGGTGGTTACCGGTCCACCCCGCACATCGTCGCCCGGGTGGAGGACAGCTCGGGCGAGGACATCCTGCCGCTGCGGGACGGCCAGACCACCAGCGACCCGGTGATCCCGCCGACCGTCGCGCGGGACGCGACGTTCGCGCTGCAGGCCGTGCTTGACCACGGCACCGGCAAGAATGCGAGGCTCGCGAACAACCGGCCGGCGGCGGGGAAGACGGGCACCACGGACGACTTCCGCTCCGCCTGGTTCTGCGGGTATACGAAGCAGATCGCCTCCTGCGTGAACATGTTCCGCGGCAAGGGTGAGCGCAAGGACCAGTTGAAGGGCATTCCGGGCGCCGAGGACGGCGTCTACGGTGGGAACTACCCGGCGAAGATCTGGAAGGCCTTCATGGACGCCGCGCTGAAGGACGTGCCGGTGACCGGGTTCGACCCGCCCGCCTATGGCGGCGCGGTCACGCTGCGCAGCCCGGCGCCGGCTCCCACGACGCCGCCGTCCGAGCTGCCGACCCAGCCGGCCACCAGCGGCGGGATCGGTGGCTGGGACCTCTTCGGCGACGACGATGACCGCAACGGCCGCGGTGGCCAGACCGGGCAGCAGGGTGGCCAGACCGGGCAGCAGGGCGGCCAGACCGGGCAGCAACCCACCCGACCTCGACCGTCACGATCACCCGGCGGGATCATCGTGGACCCGTTCAACAACTGAGCGAGGCCGTGACGGCGCTGCTCCTCCGCCAGCGCCGTCACGGCCGGCTCGTTCCCCGCGCCCATGCCCTCGCCGGTCCCGGAGCCCCGCCGCGGAACGCCCGCGRCACCTGGGCGGCCGGCGCCGCAAGTGTCGTCGGACGGGGCACGGACGCCGTGTACCAGAATGGCCCGCATGGCCACGACACCGGCGTCGCCCACCCGGTCCAGCCCGGCGCGTCACGACCCGGTCGTCGCGGGCGCGAGTGAGCTCATCGGCGGTCCGCCGGGGAAGCACGCCGTCATCGGCGCGAACCGGAGCTGGTGGACGCCGCTGCGCCTGCTGATGCTGCTGGTGATCGTCAGCTGCGTGCTCGGCTACGTGCAGAAGGCCGGCTGCCGCGACACCCGCAACTGGTCGGACGAGTACCAGTACACCCGGATGTGCTACTCGGACGTCGTCGCCCTCTACAGCCAGGAGGGCCT
The DNA here is from genome assembly GCF_001854655.1 of Parafrankia colletiae. GTDB lineage: Bacteria > Actinomycetota > Actinomycetes > Frankiales > Frankiaceae > Parafrankia > Parafrankia colletiae. Next base: position 55,300 of record NZ_MBLM01000109.1, read on the forward strand.
GATCGATGGCAAGATCCCCTACCTGGACTACCCCACCGAGTACCCGCCGGTCATCGGCGCGGCGATGCAGTTCGTCTCCGTGTTCGCCGGCCTCGGCTCCGCGCCGGCCGCGGTCTTCCGCACCGACCCGACCGGCGCCCAGGTCTTCGACCACTACTCGATGGACTCCCGGTCGGCCCTGTTCTACGACTTCACCGCGCTGCTGTTCGTCCTCGCCGCCTGCGTCGCGGTCGCCTGTACCGCGCTGACCGCCGGGCGCACCCGCGTCTGGGACGCGGCGCTCCTCGCGCTGGCCCCGACGCTCGTCCTGCACCTGCTGACCAACTGGGACATCCTCGCCGTCGCGTTCGCCGCCGGTGGCCTGCTGGCCTGGTCGCGGCGCGCCCCGCGGCTCGCCGGCATCCTGTTCGGGCTGGGCATCGTCACCAAGCTCTACCCGGTCTTCTTCCTCGTCGGGCTGGCCGCGCTGTGCCTGCGGACCGGGCGGATGCGGGAGCTGGCCCGCACCGCGGTCTTCGCGGCCGGCACGGCGGTGCTGGTGATGCTGCCGGTGTGGCTGACCGCCGGCTACTTCGACGGGACGACCAAGGTCAGCGGCGGCATCTGGTCGACGTTCTGGGGCGGCGGTGACTGGATCGCCCTGCTGGACGGTGAGAGCGCCGGCGCCCACAACGGCCTGCAGCGCTTCTTCGAGCTCAACTCCGAGCGCGGTGCCGACTGGGACTCGCTCGCCTTCGGGCTCACCTGGGCCGCGGGCAAGTACGACACCGGCTGGTTCGCTCCCGTGCATCTGCTCGTCCTGGCCGTCACGCTGCTGCTGGCGGGGCTCGCCGCCTGGCTGGCGATCCGCAGATGGCCCTGGCTGACCCGGCCGATCGTCGCGGCGGCCGTCGTGTGCTGGCTGGTCCCGGCGATCGCCACGCCGCTGGTGCTGGGCGCGGTGCACGAACACGGCATCCCGGTGGGGACGCTGAACATCATCACGGCGGTGCTCCTCGTGGCGGCCGTCGCCGGGATCCTCGCGCTCGCCCTGCTCGCACCACGGCGGCCGCGTGTCCCGCAGGTGGTCCTGCTGCTCGTCATCGCCTTCCTGCTGACCAACAAGGTCTTCTCGCCGCAGTACACGATCTGGCTGCTGCCCCTGGTCGCGCTGGCCAGGCCCCGCTGGCGGCTGTTCCTGGTCTGGCAGGCCTGCGAACTGTGGGTGCTGTTCACCCGCTTCATGCACTTCATCTTCAACGACACCTCGGGCGCCGACGGCATCGACCGCGGCTGGTTCGTCGGCGCCGTGGTCCTGCGCGACCTGGTCCTGTGTGTCCTCGCCGCGTTCGTGGTGCGGGAGATCCTCCGACCCGAACGGGACGTCGTCCGCGCCGACGGCCTGGACGACCCCGCCGGCGGAGTGCTCGACGGCGCGCCGGACGTCCGGGGCGGGCAGTTCGGTGTGCGCTCGCTGCTGCCGCGCCGGCCACGCCGCTCGCAGGAGGCCGTGCCGGCGGGCGTCCCCGCGTCGGTCGAATGACCACGGAATCCTCGCCGCCCAACCCCCCCGGGCAGGGCGGACCGGAACCCGACAGCAGTACCGGCGGTGCGCGGATCGCCGGCCGTGCCGACGACGCGCCGAGCCGCGGCGGGACCATGGGCGGCGTCGCCATCGACGACGCTCCGGCTCCCGCTCCTGGTGCCGAGAGCGGAAGTGGGTCTGGGTCTCGGCCTGGGTCCGGGTCTGCGAGCACGTGGCTCCGGAACGGCTGGGCGCGGCTCCCCGGGGCCGTGCAGGCGACGCTGCCGCTCTGGGTGGCGAGCCGGATGGCAGTGGTCATCGCGTCGCTCGCCGGCGCCCGGGCCCTGTCGAACGGGCCGGTCCGGGACGTCCCCGGCCTGACCACTCTGTGGGACCGCTGGGACGTCGGCCTGTTCACGAAGGTGGCCCGCTACGGCTATCTCTCCGACGCGTACTCGGACCGCACCGAGGTCGACTTCCCGGGGCTGCCGCTGGCGATTCGCGCCGTGCACGTCGTCGTCCCGGACTGGATCGCCGCCGGCCTCGTCGTCTCGTTCCTGGTCGGCATTCTCGGGGTGGCCGCGCTGTGGCGGCTGGCGGCCGACGAGGTGGGCGAGGCGGACGCGCGGTTCGCGGTTCTGGCGCTGGTCTGCTTCCCCTACGCCGTCTTCCTGTTCGCGGCCTACTCCGAAGGCGTGTTCCTCGGCTTCGCCACGGCGTCCTGGCTGGCGGCGCGGCGCGACCGCTGGCTGCTCGCCGGCCTGCTGGGCGCGGCGGCGGCCTCGGCGCGGGTGACCGGCCTGCCGTTCTGCGCCGCCCTGGCCGTGCAGTACGTGGTCGTGCGGCGGGCGGCCGGCAGGCCGGTGGTCGCCCGGCCCGCGCTGGCCCTGGCGCTGCCCCCACTGCCGATCATCGGGTTCATCCTCTACCTGCGGGCCCGGAGCGGGCGATGGGACTCCTACACCGACGCGATGCGCGCCGGCTGGAACCGGGCCGTCGACTGGCCGTGRCACGGCTGGTCGAAGACCTGGCACTCGGCCTTCGACGGGAACGGCGCGGCGACGTTCGTCTGGTTCTGGCGGGGTGAGCTGCTCGCCGTCGTCGTCGGAGTGCTGCTCACCGGTGTCCTGCTGTGGTCGCGGCGCTGGGGCGAGGCGACGTTCGTCGGGCTCATGACGATCCTGATGAGCTTCTCGAACTACTACGCGTCGGGAATCCGTGGCATTCTCGTCGCCTTCCCGCTCTATCTGCTGCTGGCCAGGGCGGGTGCACGGAGGCCCTGGGTGCGCGGTGTGTACGTGTGGTGCTGCGCGCCGCTCATGGTGGTCTTCGTTGTTGCCTTCACGCAGGGGAACTGGGTCGACTGAAGCCGTCGCCCGCCCGCGAGGACGGAGCGACACGACCACCGTGATCGGATGCGCGCCCTCGCGGCCGCCCATGGTCCAGGATGGGTGCGTGGCTGACCATGGACGGGACGACCCCGCGGGCCCGGCGGCGACCTCCGCGACCTCGGCGCGCCAGGAGGGGGGCGGCGCCCCCCCGGCACGCCTCGCGAGCGGGCGCCTGCCGCCGTCGCTGCTGGTGCCGGCCATCGCCGCCGGTCTGCTGGCGCTGCTCTTCCTGATCCTCGCCGTCGTGGTGCCCGAGCCCGGCCGGCATGCCCACGGGCTCCTGGTCGTCGTCGACCTGGCCGGCGTCATCGGCGTCGCCGTGGTGTGGCTCCGGGTGATCCGGCTGCTGAGCCTTCCGTCCATCCGCGGGCGCGTCGAGTAATCTCGTCCAGACATGCCGTGTGCCGACGGTGCGGCGCTCTGCTGGCGGTACAGCTCTGCTGATCAAACAGCTCTGCTGGAAACACAGCTCAGCCGCCCCGGCATGCGGTCCCTCCTGCCACGGGTCATCCGTGGCCGCTAGAGTCCACAGGAGGTGGGTTCAGCCTTGTCACGTCACTATGAACTGATGGTGATCCTCGATTCCGAGCTCGAGGAGCGCACGGTCGCACCGTCACTCGACCAGTACCTCAACGTCGTCCGCCAGGGCGGCGGCGTGGTGGAGAAGGTCGAGGTCTGGGGTCGCCGCCGGCTCTCCTACGAGATCGCGAAGAGCCACGAGGGCATCTACGCGGTCATCGACCTGCACACGGAGCCGGCCGTCGTCGCCGAGCTGGACCGTCAGCTCGTGCTGAACGAGTCCGTGATCCGTACCAAGGTGATCCGGCTGCCCGAGCCGAAGGCGCCGAAGCCCGTGCGCCGGGCGGCAGCGTGACGTACCCCGCCCGTACGGCGCGTCTCGCGCCGGGGCGGGCTGTCCAGCCAGGGAGTTGTGATCATGGCCGGTGAAACGGTGATCACGGTTGTCGGCAACCTGACCAACGACCCCGAGCTGCGCTTCACCCCGAACGGGGCCGCGGTCGCGAGCTTCACGGTCGCATCCACCCCGCGCACACTCGATCGTGGCACGAACGAGTGGAAGGACGGCGAGGCGCTCTTCCTGCGCTGCTCGATCTGGCGTCAGGCCGCCGAGCACGTCGCCGAGTCCCTTACCAAGGGCGCGCGGGTAATCATTCAGGGGCGCCTCAAGCAGCGCTCCTTCGAGACCCGTGAGGGCGAGAAGCGCACTGTGATCGAACTAGACGTCGATGAGATCGGCCCGTCCCTGCGGTACGCCACCACGAAGATCACGAAGGCCTCCCGCGGTGGCGGCGGCTTCGGTGGTCAGGGTGGCCCCGGCGGTGGCGGTGGTGGCTTCGGCGGTGGCCAGAGCGGGCCTGGCGGCCCGGCTGGCGCCGGCTTCGGTGGCGCTCAGGGCGGTTCCGGCGGCCCCGGCGGTGGCGGCTACGGCGGTGGTCAGGGCAGCGGCGGTTACGCCGGCGGTGCCGTTGACGACCCCTGGTCGCAACCCGCTGGTGGCTACTCCGACGAGCCCCCGTTCTGAGGCCGGGGTGTCTACATCGCGCGATCGGAACTCGCGCTCAAACCGAGGTAGGAGCACATCCATGGCCAAGGCGGCCGTGCGCAAGCCGAAGAAGAAGGTTTGCGTCTTCTGTAAGGACAAGGTCCACTACATCGACTACAAGGACACCTCGCTGCTCCGGAAGTTCATCTCGGACCGGGGGAAGATCCGCGCTCGTCGAGTGACCGGCAACTGCAGCCAGCACCAGCGTGACGTCGCGACCGCGGTGAAGAACAGCCGCGAGATGGCACTGCTTCCGTACACCTCGACGGCTCGCTGAGGGGGATGACGATGAAGCTCGTCCTCACCCAGGAGGTTCCGGGCCTCGGTAGCCCCGGCGACATCGTCGACGTCGCCGACGGCTACGGGCGCAACTACCTGGTGCCGCGCAAGTACGCGATCCTCGCGACCCGTGGCGCCGAGCGCCAGGTCGCGCAGATCAAGCGGGCGCGTGACGCGCGTTCCGTCCGCGACCTCGACCACGCCAAGGAGATCGCCGGTCAGCTGGCCGGTCTGTCCGTGCGGCTGACCAGCCGCGCGGGCAAGGAGGGCCGGCTGTTCGGCTCGGTGACCGCGGCCGACGTCGTCGCCGCCGTCACCGAGGCCGGCGGCCCGGCCCTGGACCGCCGCCGCGTCGAGCTGAGCACGCCGATCAAGGCGCTCGGCTCGCACTCCGTGTCGGTCCACCTGCACCCGGAGATCACCGCGAAGGTGAGCGTCCAGGTCGTCGCGGCCTAGGGCGCCTGCCACGGCCACCCCGCACTCGGCCCCAGGCCCGGCGCGGGACCGGTGCGTCACGGGCGCGCCGGCTGATGTGCTGACGAGGCTCCGCCGGCTCCCGACCATGGTCGGGAGCCGGCGGAGCCTGCGTGTTTCGGCGCCGCGGTGCGGGGCCGCTGCCACGTGTAGATCACTGTTCCCCGGCGTGTGGTCGGGRCAGACGGTGCCGGGTGGCAGGAGACTCGTGATGGCTGGGCACGCTGTTCACCTGGTTGCGCACGGCCGGCTCGTACGCGGCGTGCGGCGCAGGTCTCCCTGCGCGACACGATCAGACCCCGGGACGGTATGACTCGAACTGGTTAGCCCCCACGATGGTCCCAGAACGGCCCGGACGATTTTTCGTCCACAGGCGGAGCCGCGCCGACGACCGGCGGGCGCTGCGGATCCGGTTCCCGCCGTCCTGCGTGTCCACAGTCATGCCGGGTTCCGTCCCAAGRCATTCCCCAGAACTTGGCCAGTTACCAACAGGTTGTCCACAGGGGGTGTGGATAACTTCTTGGAGCCGCCCCGTGCGCGTGCCTACTGTCGAGCCGTCCACACTGGCCATCTATCCACGAGGACCGGATAGTCCAGACGGGCGGGGGGAAATGATCTTCGAACTGGTGGCCGGGCGGCCGAGTTGACAGGCCCCATGCGTCCATCGAACATATGTTCGATGCTGGTGGTCGGGGTCTGTGCCGGTTCTGACGGCATCGCTGCTGGCGGTATCGCTACCGGCGGTGTTGCTGGCGGTGTCGGTTCTGGCGGCGGTGCGGGTGTCAGGTCCGCGGCCGTCGGCGTCGAAGGGCGGGAGGGCAGCAGGGCGTGAGCGTCGCCGACATCACCCGTGGGTCCGGAGCACCGGTCGAGTTCGACCGGACGCCGCCTCACGACCTTCCGGCTGAGCAGAGCGTCCTCGGCGGCATGCTGCTCTCCAAGGACGCGATCGCCGACGTCGTCGAGGTCCTCAACGCGGCCGACTTCTACCGGCCGGCGCACGCCACCGTGTACGAGACCATCGGAGATCTCTACGGGCGCGGCGAGCCGGCCGACGTCATCAGCGTTGCCGCCGAACTCGGCCGGCAGAACCTGTTGGAGCGGGTCGGTGGCCCCGCCTACATGCACACGCTGATCTCCAGCGTCCCCACTGCCGCGAACGCCGGGTACTACGCGCGGATCGTCGCCGAGAAGGCCGTCCTGCGCCGCCTGGCCGAGGCCGGCACCCGCATCGTGCAGCTCGCCTTCGGCCCCGCGCCCGACGTCAGTGAAGTCGTCGACCGGGCGCAGGCCGCCGTGTACGAGGTGACCGAGCGGCGTACCAGCGACGACTACACCCCGCTGGGTGAGCTGCTCAACCCCGCGCTGGAGGAGATCGAGGCCATCCAGGGCCACGACGGGGCACTCACCGGCGTGCCGACCGGCTTCACCGATCTCGACGAGCTGACCAACGGACTGCACAGCGGCCAGCTGTGGATCGTCGCGGCCCGGCCGGCGGTCGGAAAGTCCACCCTCGGGCTGGACTTCGCCCGCGCCGCGTCCATCAAGAACGGCATGACCTCGGTCATCTTCTCGCTGGAGATGAGCCGGATGGAAATCACCATGCGGCTGCTGTCCGCGGAGGCCCGGGTGTCGCTGCAGAACATCCGCACCGGCCGGCTCACCGACGACGACTGGGGGCGGCTCGCCCGGCGGATGGGTGAGGTCGCCGAGGCGCCGCTGTACATCGACGACAGCCCCAACCTGACGATGATGGAGATCCGGGCGAAGGCACGGCGCCTCAAGCAGCGCAACGACCTGCGCCTGGTCATCCTCGACTACCTGCAGCTCATGTCGTCGCCGAAGAAGGTGGAGAGCCGCCAGCAGGAGGTCAGCGAGATCTCCCGGTCGCTGAAGCTGCTGGCGAAGGAGCTGGAGGTTCCGGTCGTGGCGATCTCGCAGCTCAACCGTGCCTCCGAGCAGCGGGCCGACAAGCGGCCGCAGGTCTCCGACCTGCGCGAGTCCGGCAGCCTCGAGCAGGACGCCGATGCGGTGATCCTGCTCTACCGGGAGGACGCGGTGGAGAAGGAGTCCGCCCGGGCCGGCGAGGCCGATCTGATCATTGCGAAGCACCGCAACGGGCCGACCGGCACCGTCACCGTCGCCTTCCAGGGGCACTACTCACGTTTCGTCGACATGGCCAACTGACTGTCCACCCACCACCCACGGCGGGTCCGTGCGCCACCGGCCTGAACAGGCGTCCGGGCGGTGACAGACTGGACGCCATGACCGTTTCCGGTGTTCCCCCGCGCGACTCCGGGGTTGTCGAGGTCGCGAGGTTCGACGTGTTGCCCGGCAGCGAGGAGGCCTTCGCGGACGCCTATCTGCTCGTCCGGCACGAACTGGTCACCACGCCCGGCTGCCGGTCTGTTCGGATGACCAGGGGCGTCGAGTCGCCGTCCCGCTTCGTGCTGTTCGTCGACTGGGACAGCCTGGAGGCGCACACCGAGACGTTCCGCGGATCCGACCGGTTCACCCGGTGGCGGGCGGCGCTCTCGCCGTACTTCGCCAGCGCTCCGGCGGTGGAGCACGTGGTGGCCATCGCCGACCGTGCGGACCCGGCGGGCCCGCCGGCGACGTCGGCCTAGCCCGCACCCGGCCCGCCTGATCTGCGATGGCCACCTTCTTCGAGTACCTCGTCTTCGCGCCGCTCACCGCCGCCTTCTTCGGCTTCCTCGTGTGGCTCTTCGTCGCGATCATTCTGCGGAGGGTCGTCGAGCGGATCCGGATCAGGCCGGTCGTGTTCTTCGTGACCGGCTACGCCTTCATCGGGCTGCTGAGCATCTACCAGCTGGTCGGCTACGACGACCCGGACGTCGCGCCCCTCCTGGGCACCGTCGCCTCGCTGGTCCTCGTGCTGGCGGTCCGCAGATGGTGGCGGGGACGGCGGGGCAGCACGACGGTGGCGCGGTTCAACCGCGCATCCGGTCCGCGGGCCGGGGCGGGCTCCCTCGGTGGGCCGGCCAGCTCCGGCGGCCCCCATCCGGGGCAGCAGCCCGCGGATCCCGGCCATCCCGGGCCGGTGGAGCAGCCGGGCCAGCCTGGCCAGGCCGGCTATCCGGGCTTTCCCGGTCAGCCGGGCCACACCCCCCAACCGGGGCAGCAGGGCCGTCCCGGTCAACCCTTCGTCCCGCCCCACGGCCAGCCGGACCACCCCGGGTGGACGCCCGGCGTGCAGGGCAGCCCGTCCGCTCCCGGGCCCGGGCCCGGGCCCGGGGCCGGACGCCGGCCCGGCTATCCGCTGGCCGCTCCGCCGCCGCCTTCGTCGCCTTTCGCGCCCCCGCCGCCGCACCGGCCGCCGCCGCGGCCGCGGCCGGTGGATGAGCATCCCGAGATGCCTGGTTCGGGCACCGCTGGTCCGACCGGAGACCGCCCCGCCGCGGACTCGGCACCGGAGCCTGAACCGGACATCGACCCGACCTGGCTGGACTTCCTGGCCACCGAGTCCGGTGGGGCGAACCGTACCGACCGGCCCGAGGGGAGAACGGGGGACCAGGGGAGCGCAGGGCCTGGCGAGCCGGACGACCGGGACGATCCGGACGCCGGACCTCCCCGCGGCTGGACGCCCTGAAGGGTTCCCACCCGGCCGCCCGGCTCCAGCCGAGGTCCTGGTTCCGACCTGCTCGACGTCCAGCGCGCTTCGCGGTCCAGTGCGCCTCACAGTCCAGTGCGCTTCGCGGTCCAGTGGGATCCGCGATCGTGGTAGGGCCGATTGTCGGAGGTGAGGCGTAGCCTTTGCGGTGGCGGACCTCCGGATCCACACCTCGGATCGGGGTGCGCCCCGCGTGTGTACGCACGGACCGGTGCCCACCTGCCCAGGTCTGGCGTCCCGAGCACCTCTCCAGTGTTCCGTGCCCCGCAGTCCAGCCCAGAGGTCAAGATGCCCGCTCTGCGTTCCCGCACCACCACCCACGGCCGCAACATGGCCGGTGCCCGCGCCCTGTGGCGCGCGACCGGCATGACGGATGACGACTTCGGCAAGCCGATCGTCGCGATCGCGAACAGTTTCACGCAGTTCGTGCCGGGCCACGTCCACCTGCGTGACCTGGGAACCATCGTCGCGGACGCGATCGCCGGCTCCGGCGGTGTCGCCAAGGAGTTCAACACGATCGCGGTGGACGACGGGATCGCGATGGGCCACGGCGGCATGCTGTACTCCCTGCCGTCCCGCGAGATCATCGCCGACAGTGTCGAGTACATGGTCAACGCGCACTGCGCCGACGCCCTGGTCTGCATCTCGAACTGCGACAAGATCACCCCGGGCATGCTGCTGGCGGCGCTGCGGCTGAACATCCCCACGGTCTTCGTGTCGGGTGGGGCGATGGAGTCAGGCCAGGCCGTCATCACCGACGGGGTGGCCCACGCGCGGCTCGACCTGATCGACGCGATGACCGCCGCGGTGAACCCGGCGGTCAGCGACGAGCAGCTCGGCTCGATCGAGCGTTCGGCCTGCCCCACCTGCGGATCCTGCTCGGGGATGTTCACGGCCAACTCGATGAACTGCCTGACCGAGGCGCTCGGCCTGGCGCTGCCGGGCAACGGGTCGGCGCTGGCGACGGCGGCGGCCCGGCGCGGCCTGTTCGTCGAGGCCGGCCGCCTCGTCGTCGACCTCGCCCGGCGCTACTACGAGAAGGACGACGAGGCCGTGCTGCCGCGTTCGATCGCGACGGCGGCGGCGTTCCGCAACGCGTTCACGGTGGACGTCGCGATGGGCGGCTCCACGAACACCGTGCTGCACCTGCTGGCCGCCGCCGTCGAGGCCGGTGTGGACGTGGGCCTCGACGACATCGACCAGATCTCCCGGTCGGTGCCGTGCCTGTGCAAGGTGGCGCCGAGCTCGACCGACTACTACATGGAGGACGTCCACCGCGCCGGCGGGATCCCCGCGATCCTCGGCGAGCTCGACCGCGGCGGGAAGCTCGACCCGAACGTGCACAGTGTGCACGCGGCGAGCCTGCGCGAGTTCCTCGACCGGTGGGACATCCGCGGCGCGGACCCGTCTCCGGACGCGGTCGAGCTGTTCCACGCGGCGCCCGGCGGGGTGYGCACCATCGAACCGTTCAGCTCCACCAACCGCTGGGACAGCCTCGACACCGACGCGGAGAACGGCTGCATCCGCTCCGCCGAACACGCCTACTCGGCCGATGGTGGTCTCGCTGTGCTCCGCGGGAACCTGGCGCCGGACGGCGCCGTGGTCAAGACCGCTGGTGTCGACGAGAGCCAGTGGACGTTCCGCGGGCCGGCGGTGGTGGTCGAAAGCCAGGAGGCCGCGGTCGACGCGATCCTGAACAAGGTCGTCAAGGCCGGAGATGTGATCATCGTCCGGTACGAGGGCCCGCGCGGTGGGCCGGGCATGCAGGAGATGCTCTACCCGACGGCGTTCCTCAAGGGCCGCGGGCTGGGGCCGAAGTGCGCCCTGATCACCGACGGCCGGTTCTCCGGCGGCAGCTCGGGCCTGTCGATCGGCCACGTCTCGCCGGAGGCGGCGCACGGCGGCCCGATCGCGCTCGTCCGTGACGGAGACATCATCGAGATCGACATCCCGACCCGCCGGCTGGAGCTCCTCGTGTCCGAGGAGGAGCTCGCCGCGCGGCGGGCCGAGATCGAGGCCGGCGGCGGCTACCGGCCGGTGGGTCGGGAGCGTCCCGTGTCGGCGGCGCTGCGTGCCTACGCGGCGATGGCGACGTCCGCCTCGACCGGTGCGGCGCGTGACGTGCGGCTCATCACTGGTTGATCACCTTTGGTTACTGGATCGATCGGCTGATGTATGTGAGGGTGGGCGTTGTTCGCCCGTAGCGACGTCGGGTAGTCGTTCGATCACGATGTGATCTGTGCGGTAGCTGGCGGTCGCGGTCGGGCCCGTGGGGGCTGACCATGAGGAGATCCGCCTCGCCATGGCTCGTCACCGGCGTTCGACCCATCGTCGCCCCCCGTTTCGGGGCGCCCGTCGCCGTCCCCGCCCCCGGGCGGCCGCCGCGGCCGCGCTGCTGTCCGGGATGGTGGTGGCCGGCCTGGTCACCGGCATCACGGTGACCACCCGTCCGCAGCTCGACGACGGCCCGGCCCGCCTGGGCGCCGCCGGCATCCCCACCGGCGGGCCCCCGGCCCCCTCCGTGGGCCCGCCTGGCCGGTCCCCGGCTTCCTCCTCCGGCCGCTCCGCGGTCCCGTCCGCCGAGGTCTCCGGGCGGCCGCCATCCGCGGGCGCTGACCCTGTGGTGGGCTCCGCCTTCGGCAGCGCCGAGTCCGACAGCGCCGGGGCCGGGGCAGCCGATCGTCCCGTCGGCGAAGCCGGTTCCGCGGGGCCGGAAGCCGAACGTGGGAGCGGGCAGCCGGGTTCGGCTGGCCCACCGGCTGCCGGCCTGCGCGGCTCCAGCCCGGTCGCGCCGTCCAGGCCCGGTGCGACCGGAGGACACGCGAGAGGTGACGAGGTGAGCCTGCTGTGGTCGGACGAGTTCGACGGGCCCCGTGGGGCCGCTCCGGATCCGGGCACCTGGATCACCCAGACCGGCGCCGGCTGGGGCGACCGGGAGATGCAGTGCTACACCACGGACCAGCGGAACCTGGCGACCGACGGCCGCGGCCACCTGGTGATCACCGCGCGGCGGGAGCCGTCCTGCGGTGACGCGGAGTTCTCCTCCGGGCGGATCGAGACGCTCGGCAAGCGGACCATGCGGTACGGCTACCTGGAGGCGCGGGCGGTGCTGCCGACCGGCCAGGKTGCCTTCCCGGCGATCTGGCTGCTCGGCTCCAACATGCCGGAGGTCGACTGGCCGGCGAGCGGTGAGCTGGACGTCGTCGAGACCGTGTCCACAGCGCCCACGACCGTGCACACCAACGTCCACGGGGTGGACGAGTCCGGTGCCCACTGGCAGGCGACCTGGGGTCGCGGCGGCATGCACGACGCCGGGGTGGACCTCGCCGCCGGTTTCCACACCTACGGACTGGAGTGGACGCCGTCCGAGCTGCGGTTCACCTTCGACGGGCGGACGATCCGCACGGTCACCCGCGACGACGTGCCGGTCTGGCTGTGGGACAAGGACCACTACGTGATCCTCAACGTGGCGGTGAACCGGGGCGGCGCCCAGGCCACCACCGCCGACTACCCACAGCGGATGATCGTCGACTACGTGCGCGTCTTCTCCGCCCGCCCCTGAGGACTGTTCGCTCCGGACCTGTCCGGAGCGCAACGCGGCAGCCGGGGAACCGGGCGGGGACCGGCCGCGTCAAAGCACCGTGACGATGATGACGCTGCGCGGCGTGCGACTCGCGGCCGTCGCTCTCCCCCTGTTTCTCCCCGTGGTGGCGGCCTGTGCCGGTGGTACCACCGGGTCGGACGGCCTCCGCGGGGGCGGCCCCGCCCGCACGAGCGACCCCGGCACTGTCGTCGCGTCCGCCGTGGGCCACGCCGCGGTGCTGCGGGTGGACCTGGCCGGCGGTCTCATCACCTCGCAGATGCTGGCGGCCCGGCTGCCGGTGGTGAGCGTCTACCCGGGTGGCCAGGTGATCTCCGAGGGCCCGCAGGCGGCGATCTTCCCCGGCCCGGCGCTGCCGAACGTCCAGCTGCGGCGGATCTCGGCGGCGGACGTCCAGCGGCTCGTCGACCGCGCGGTCGCGGCCGGCGTCGGCGCCGGGCGGGACTACGGCGAGCCATCGCTCACCGATGTCTCGTCGACCCGGTTCACGGTCCGGACCCCGGAGGGCGTCGGGACGACGCAGGTGCGGGGGCTGGCCGAGGCGGACGGCACCGGACTGACCGCAGCGCAGCAGGACGCGCGACGGGACGTCCAGGATCTGCTGGACGCGCTCACCGGCCTGTCGGGCACGCTCGGCGGCGACGCCGAGCCGTACACCCCGACGGCCGTCGCCGCGATCGCCGCACCGCTGGTCAGCGACTGCCCGTCCGGTGGTGTCCAGTCGCCGGGCTTCTGCGGAGGTGGCCTCCCACGCCCTGCGGAGCGAGCCTGGCCCGGCCCGGCGCTGCCGGGCGAGCCGCTCGTCGAAGGCCACGAGGTGGGCTGTGTGACCGCCAGCGGGCCCGACACGACGGCGCTGCTGGCGGCCGCGCGTACGGCGATGAACACGACCCCGTGGACGTCCGGTGGCCGGCGCTGGACGGTCCACTTCCGACCGCTGCTCCCGGACGAGTCCGGGTGCGCTGACCTGCGCGCGGCTTCCTGAACAGCGCGTCCGTTCCGGCCCTGCCGGTCCAGCTCGGCCCCGTCGGCCGGTCCGGGGTCAGTCGGGCAGTCGGGTTCAGTCGGGGACGGCGAGGGTGACCGAGAAGTCGCGGTCCGGGTCGGTCCACTGGCAGCTGGTGGCGAGGCCGGACGCGGCGAGTTCGGCCCGCAGCCCGTCCAGGGTGAACTTGGCACTGATCTCGGTGCGCATCTGCTCGCCTTCCTCGAAGCGGGCGACCAGGTCCAGCGCCCGCACGGTGACCTCCTGGTCGCGGACGCTGCGCAGCCGCATCTCGATCCAGGAGTTCTCCGCGTTCCAGGCCGCGACATGGGCGAACCCGCGCAGGTCGAAGTCGGCGTCGAGCTCGCGGTTGATCACGGAGAGCACGTTCCGGTTGAACGCGGCGGTGACACCGGCGCTGTCGTCGTAGGCCGCGACCAGGCGTCCGGTGTCCTTGACCAGGTCGGCGCCGAGCAGCAGGGCGTCCCCGTCGCGGAGCTGGTCACGCACGGCGCGCAGGAACGCCGCGCGGGCGGCGGGCTGCAGGTTGCCGATGGTGCCGCCGAGGAAGGCGATGAGCCGCCGGTCGCCGCCCGCGGCCGGCCGGGTGCCAGGGGATGGGGATGCCGGGGATGCTCCCGCGGGCGAGCCGGGGAGGCTGCCCAGGTGGCGCTCGAAGTCACCGACCACGGCGCGGACCGCGACTCCCGGGTAGGCCCGCAGGATGTCCTCACCGGCCTGCAGCAGCGTCGCCTCGTCCACGTCGAAGGGGACGAAGCGGCGCAGCGTGCCGAGGCGGCGCAGGGCGTCGAGCAGCAGCCGGGTCTTCTCCGAGGTGCCGGAGCCGAGCTCGACGAGGGTCATGGCCGGGCAGGCGGCGGCGATCTCGTCGGCATGGGCGGTGAGCACGGCGTGCTCCCGGCGGGTCGGGTAGTACTCGGGCAGCCGGGTGATCCGGTCGAAGAGCAGGCCGCCGGTGGCGTCGTAGAACCACTTGGGGGGCAGCTCGCGGGGCTGCGAGGTCAGACCGGCGCGGACGTCGGCGGCGAGGGAGGCGTGGCGTTCCGCCGCGGCGAGGTGGCGGTCGACCGTGACGCCGGCGGGACCCTCGGTGCCGCGGGACCCTCTGGATCCGCTGCTGTCACAGGCTTTGTCGGGGTCGCCTGATCCGCCACCGGCTGCTCCGGCGAACGTGGACCCGAGGGTTTCCCGGGCGGTGGCCGGCGTCCTGGATGTCATCGTGGGTCCTCCGTCTGCCTTGTGCGACTCACGGTAGCCGACCTAGGAGGTCAAGCTACTGAGAGTGACTTTGCGTGTGTCGGCCACCAGGAGTTGCTGGTCCGGTACGTCGACCCAGCCCGGTTCGTCATCATCCGGCTCGCTTGCGACAAGAACGCCGTCCGGGTCCTCGCGGTAGCTGAGGGTGTCCCGCCAGGTCGTGGCGACGATCTGGGTACCGTCCGTGACGAGCAGGTTCAGCCGGGCGGGCGTCCCGTCGGGTTCGGCGAGGTCGCCCAGCGTGAGGACGACATCCGCGACGGCCTTGGCCAGCGGCAGCCGCGACGTGCGCTCCCAGAGCAGCGCGGCGACGACCGCCGAGTCACAGCGGGACTCCGGCACCACCACCCCGTCCGTCCGGGCCTGCAGCTCCCGCATCGCCGCGGCCGCGTGCACCCGGCCGTTGTGGCTCAACAGCAGCGTGCCGGAGGTGAACGGCGCGGTGGCCGTCTCCTCGACGGGCATGCCCACCGTCGCGCTGCGCACCGCCGCCAGGACGCAGCCGGAGCTGATCGTGCCGGCGAACGAGGCGTAGGAGGCATCCGTCCACATCGGGACGGCGCGCCGGTACCGCGCCGGTTCGGGCCGCAGCGCCGGCGCGTACCACCCGACGCCGAAGCCGTCGGCGTTGACGGTGCCGTGCCGCATCCGGCGCGGCGCCCACGACTGGCGCAGGAGGCCGGACGGGCGGTCGAGGGTCAGCTCCGCCAGCGTGCGCGGGGCCCCGAGCCAGGCCAGGTGACGGCACACAGACGGATGGCCCCTCCGGGTCAGGACGCGGGTCAGGAGGCGTCGGCGTCGCGGGCGAGCCGGAACCCGGCGAAGATCTGCCGCCGGATCGGGAAGTCCCAGTTGCGGAAGGTAGACCGGACCGCACTGGGATGAGTGGCCCAGGAGCCACCGCGCAGCACCCGGAACCGGGCCGGATCGTTGCTTCGAGGATAGAAGACCTCGCTGTACTCCCGATACGGGAACGCGGCGAAACCGGAATAAGGGGTGAATCCGCTTGCGGTCCACTCCCACACGTCCCCGATCATCTGCTCGGCTCCGCACGGGCTCGCGCCGGCCGGCCGGCTGCCCACCGGCACGGGCCTGGCCTGCCCGTGGCCCAGGTTCGCATGCTCGGACGTCGGATCGGTGTCGCCCCATGGATAGTGTCGTGAACGCCCGGTGACCGGGTCGTGTGCGCAGGCCTTCTCCCACTCGGCCTCGGTGGGCAGCCGCCGTCCCGCCCACCGGGCGTGTGCCTCGGCCTCGTACCAGCACACATGCTGCACCGGCTCGTCCAGCGGGACGGGTTCCACCCGCCCGAACCGCCGCCGGGTCCAGACGTCGCCGTCCCGCGACCAGAACAGGGGCGCGGTCAGCCCCTCCTGGCAGCGCCACGCCCAGCCCTCGGCGGACCACAGTCGCTCGTCGTCGTAGCCGCCGTCGGCGATGAAGGCCAGCTGGGCCCGGTTCGTCACCGGGAACCGGCCGATGTGGAAGGCGGGCAGGTGCACACGGTGCGCCGGCCGCTCGTTGTCGTACGCCCACGGGTCGGTGGACGTCCCCATCGTGAACGCGCCGGCCGGGACCAGCACCTCCGCGGTGTCGTCGACGACCACACCACCCGCACCCCCAGCACTGCCCGCGCGACCCGTCCCGGGGTCGTCCAGGACGGGTGGCCCGCTGCGCAGCTGCAGCGTGGCGAGCATGGTCTCGTCGTGCTGGTGCTCGTGCTGGATCACCATCCCGTACACGAGGGCGCCCGCCAGCAGCCGTTCCCGGCGATCCTGGCCGGACCCGGGGAGCAGCTGGTCGGCGTCCAGCCCGGCGAGGACGTCCAGCACCCGCGCGCGGACGTCGGCCAGGTAGCCCCGCGCCTCGGCCGGGCCGAGCAGCGGCAGCGTCGTCCGGCTCGCCCGGCTGTGCCGGAAGGCGTCATAGATGCCGTCCAGACCGGGACGCAGCTCCGGGGTGCCCGTGAGCGCGCGCAGCAGCCAGATCTCCTCGTAGTTGCCGATGTGCGCCAGGTCCCAGACCAGCGGGGACATCAGCGGCGAGTGCTGGCGCAGCAGGTCGTCCTCGGCGAGGTCGGTGTAGCCGAGCGACCGGCTGCGGGCGGCGTCGAGCTCCGCCGCGAGCGCCTCCGGGCCAGCGGAAGCGGCGGCCTCCAGGCCGGCCAACCCGGCCACCCCGTCCGCCCCGGCGGGGTCGGCCGGTCCAGCGGATCCGTCGGTCAGGGCACCGGAACGCATCGGGCAGCCTCCTCGCGCAGCAGCTCCGTCGGCCCGCGCGCCGCGAAGCGCGCGCTCAGATCGTCGGCCGGCGACCGCCGCCGCCGGGTGTAACGGTCCGCGAACGCCTCCACCGCGGCCCGCAGCTCGGGGTCACCGCCGGCCCGGCCGAGAGCCGCGACGGCGAGGTCGATGCACCGCGACGCGGCGCGGAACAGCTCCGGGTCGCGCAGCCCGCGCCGGGCCGCGGCCTCGCCCCGGCCGGCCACCGGCAGGCAGGCGGCGAGCGCGCCGCGGGCGGCGTCGGGGTCGTCGAGCAGCACCGTCGGAACGGCGACCGCCACCGGCCAGAGCCCGGACGGCTGCGCGTCCAGGTAGCGCAGCTCCAGCCAGCCGCGGGGACGAACCGGCGGAAACAGCGTCGTCGCATGCCACCCCAGGTCCTGGACGGTCGGCGGCCGCCGCACCGGCCCCGCGCCGGCCAGCCAGGCGCCGAACGTCGTCGGCCGTTCGACGGCCTGGTACCGGCCGTCGTCGTGGCCGACCATCATCAGCGTCGCGTCATGCAGGTAGCGGGCCCACAGCACGGCGAGCCGCTCCGGCCCGTCGGCGAGGTCCGTCAGGTCGGCGAGGTCGGGCAGGACCGGCCCGGTGCGGCTCGCGTCGATCCCGGCCCACACCGCCTGCCGGCCGGACTGCCAGCCGAGTCGCTGCCCCGCGCCGACCGGTGACGCCGCGAACATCGCGATCAGGACCGGCTCCAGCGCATGGGCGAGCCGGAAGCGCGCGACGATGTCCTCGTCGTCGGATCCGCCGTCCAGGTTGACCTGCACGGAGGCGGTGGAGCACATCATCGTCAGGCCCGCCTCGCCCCCGCAGGTGCGGAAGTGTCGTTCCATCGCCACGTAGCGGGCGGCGGTGGAGTGCCGGCGCGGCGGCCGCAGCGGGTCGACGCCGAACCCGGCGACGCCGAGCCCGGCCCGGGCGAGCTCCTCGCGGACGATCTGGAGGTCACCGCGCATCGCGGCCACCGCCTCGGTCATCGGCAGCGGGGGACCGGACAGCTCGAGCTGCCCGCCGGGCTCGAAGGTGAGCCGGCTGCCACCGGGCAACCGCCCCTCCGTCTCCGACCCGGTTCCGGTCCCGGTCGTGGTTCCGGTTCCGGTCGTGGCTGCGAGCGCGGCCGCCGTCTCCTCCGGCGGGACGGACCGCTGCGGGCGGGTGACGTCGACGACGAACGATTCGATCTCGATCCCGACCCGGCGCGCGCCGCCGGCATCGGCCGGTCCGCCGCCCGGTCCGCCGCCCGGTCCGCCGCCCGGTCCGGCAGCGCCGGCCGCCTGCCGCTCGGCGTGCGGGTGGGCAAGGACGTCCCGCCCGGCGACCCGGACGATGTCCTCGAACGACCGGAGCACGTCCGCGGGCGCGGAGGTGGTCTCCATGTGATCTGCCTCGTCGGTCGTCTCGGGCTGGGTGCGCGGGCCGTCGCGGCCGGCCCGGGTCGTTCGCCCGTCTACGGAAGCGCCAGGGGGCAAGCGGAGTGGCATCGAGCGGCTCCTCTCCCTGCGCCTCGGTCACAAGGAGGCGCCTATCGTGAGGGCGTTCTCCCCACAGCGACGGCCCGGCTACCCCTCGGCGGGCGGCGTCGGGACGGACTCCACCTGACACAAGGCATCACGGTGGCCGCCACTTCCCGATGGTGAGCTGTGGGTCTTCGGTGGCTCTCCCGGATGTTCCACGCTTCCGGGCTGTTGTGACTGCGAATTGGATGGAAGTGTGACCCTGATGATGGAGATTGCTGGTAGCGCCCGGTGACCGGATCGGGGCAGACTCGCTGTTACCCCCCTGCGGTCCGCCGAAGCACGGCGACGGCACCGAGCTGACAGGAGGTGGTGACTGCGGACACTCACGATCGCGTGTCGGCCGGCAGGTCGGCCATGGCCGAGTACCAGCGCCGCCGGCAGCTGTACGCCGCCGAGCGCGGTGACAGGTCGCGGCGGGTCGCTGTCACCGCGGCGGCCGCTGCCGTCGGCGCGAGCGTGCTCGCCGGGTTCCTCTGYGGTGCCGCCGGCCTGTCCGCCGGGCGGGTGGTGCAGACCGCGGTGCTCGCGGCCCTCGCCGTGCTCGGTGCGGTCGCCGTCCGGTACTACCGGGTTCCGCCGGAGATCGAGGCCTGGCGGGTGGACGCCGAGGCGGAGCGCCGCACCGCCCGCTCGCTGGACCGGCTCAGCCGGGCCGGTTACACCGTGCTGCACGACCGGCAGCTCGCCGACTCCGCCGGCAACATCGACCACCTGGTGATCGGCCCGTCCGGCGCCTGGGTGATCGAGACCGACGCCCACCGCGGCCCGCTGCGGCAGAACGTCGCCGGGGTGTGGGTGGGCAAGGTGCCGCTGCGCGCCATGCTCGGCCTCGTCACCTGGATGGGCGAGGAGGCCACCAGCCAGCTCGTGACCGAACTGCCCGCCGGGTGGCAGCTCGAGGCCCAGCCGGTCGTGGCCTTCGCCCGCACGGATGTCCCGAACGGGCTCGCGCTGGTGGACGGGGTTCTGCTGCTTCCGCTGGCCGGGATCGCTGACTACATCCTGTCGGCCGGTGTGGTCCTGCGCCCGATCGACGTCGCGCTGCTGGTGGATGTCGCCGAGCGGGTCCTGCCGGGCTACGAGGTGGCCGGGCCGCCGCCGGCCTGGCCGACCCGCTCG
The DNA here is from genome assembly GCF_001854655.1 of Parafrankia colletiae. GTDB lineage: Bacteria > Actinomycetota > Actinomycetes > Frankiales > Frankiaceae > Parafrankia > Parafrankia colletiae. The sequence continues at coordinate 74,928 of NZ_MBLM01000109.1, forward strand.
CGGCTGCGCGGCATGCTCCGCCGCTGACCTGTCGCCGACCCGCCGGGCGTGCGGGGCACGCAGGCGGGTCAGTGGTGTGCGCCGGCGCCGCCCGCGGGCGGCTGGCCCATCCCGTGGTAGGTCGGCGGGGGCGTCGCCTCGCCGGGGACGTGCGGGTCTCCCACCTGGATGTGGTGGAGTCCCTCCCGCACCAGCGGCGGAGCGGACCAGCGGGGGCCGGCGACGAGGTTCTCCTCGTCCTCCTCGGCGGGGTCGTGACCGTGGTCGGCGCCGTCCCGCCACGGGGCGGGGACGAGCTCCGGCGGGTCGAGCTCGCTGGGGTCGAGGTCGTCCGGCACGAGGTTGGTGTCGTCCACCTCGCCGTGCATCTTGGACCCGTTGAGCACCACCGGGATCTCCAGGTCGCCCACGACGTGCTCGACGTAGAAGGCGCGGTGCTGGATCAGCCAGAGGGCGTAGCCCGGGTCCAGCCGCGGGAGCAGGTCGGCCGCGACGTCGGTGAGGCCCAGCGCCTCCTGCGTGTCGGCGATCTGGTCGGACGCCTGCTTGTACAGGATGCGGATCGCCGTCTCGGCGAGCAGGCCCTTGGCGATCTCCACCGAGTCGGGGGACGCGGAGAGCAGGTCGGAGATGCGGTGCGCGACGATCGCGTTCGCACAGCCCCACTGCCGCGCCAGCTTCTGCTGGGCGGAGAGGCGGCGGACGAGCCCGGCGAAGCGCATCAGCCGCCAGCACTCGTCGTAGACGACGTAGCGCTGCACACCGTCCTGGCGCATCAGGGCGGCTTCCATCCAGGCCTGTGCGCAGGTCATGATCAGAGCGATCATCTCGTCGCTGCCCTGGACCCGCTCCAGGTTCAGCACGGCGATCGGCCGGTCAAAGTCCAGCGGGGACGTCGTCGGGCCGTCGAAGAGACCACCGAGAGCACCGTGGGTGAGCCGTCGCAGCGTCAGCGTCGCGTCGCGGGAGGCGTCCCGCAGCTCGGTGGCGGTCATCGGCAGCGCCGCGCAGTCCTCCTCCGTCGGGTCGGTCATCGCCTCCAGCACGTGCGGGAGCAGCGGGGTGGCCCAGCGGTCGGGCGCGGCCCCGGTGATCTGCCGGGTGACGACGTCGAGCGCCAGGTCGACGGCGGTGTGCTCGGCGGGGGTGAGTGGCACTCCCTTCGCCGTCTCGATCAGCGAGGACAGCAGCGACGAGCGGGCCCGCTTCACCTCGCGCGCCCAGTCGGCGTCCGCGATGCCCCGCGGGCGCGGCGGGGCGTCCAACGGGTTGAGGCGGGTGGAGAGGCCGGGGCCGATGTAGGTCGGTTCGCAGCCGAGCCGGCGGGCGAGCCGGGTGTACTCGCCTTTCGGGTCACAGGGGACCGCGGCCTGGTAGCCGAACGCCGACCCGCGGGAGATCAGCGTCTTGAGCAGCGCCGACTTGCGTGACCCGACGGCGCCGAACACCGCGAAGTTCGGGTTCTCGATGACCTGCTGCCGGTAGAGCTCGAAGACGTCGAAGTCGAACGAGTTGCCCGACCACACGTGCCGCCCGATGTACATGCCGGGCGCGTCGAGCCCGGAATCGACGACGAAGGGGTAGATCCCGGCGATCTGTGCCGTGGTCTCCATGTGGGCCGGCAGGCGGAGCTTGTGGTAGTTCCGGCCGGCGTACGGGCCGAGCAGCTTCGGCGGCTGGACGCCGCGCCGCAGCGCGGCCTGCGCCCGGCGCATGGCGATCTTCTCCGCGTTCGCCGCCGCGCGCTCCGCGCGCCGTGACCGACGGCTGTGGGCTGCCTGTGCCTTCGCCCGCCGCCGGCGGCTCTGCTGGCTGCCGCCCAGGTCGGCGAAGCCACTGGCCTGCCAGCCCGGTTCGGCCTCGTTGCTGGCGTCGTAGCCGTAGCCGGGGTCGTAGCCAGTCTCGTAGCCGGAGTCGTATCCCGGGTCGAAACCGGTCTGGTGGCCGGTCTCGTAGCCGGCGTCGTCGGAGTCAGCGGGCGTCACGAAACCCCCACCGCGAGCGGCAGCGCGCCGACACTGAAGCCCTGGTCCTGCTCGCCGACGAGGCGGACCATCTCCAACCGGCTGCGCGACGCCAGCGTCTCGGCCTCGCCACAGGCATCGGCGAGGGATTCCAGATCGTCCGCGGAGACGGTGACGAAGCCATGGAAGCGGAAGGCACCGAAGCCGGCGATCAGTTCCTGCTCGCGCCGTTCGACCTCGTCGGCTTCGGCGACGTCCCGCTGGGTCGTCACCTTGCCCACCTTGTCCCGCATCTGCTGCTCACCGAGGTGCGCCATGCGCCGCCGGTTCACCGCCTTCTCCGCCTTGCGGCCCGGCAGCGGCTCCACCACCAGGGAAACGGTACGCCGGCAGGTCGTCTCCATGAGCAGCGGTGCCAGGAACGCCGCCGGGGACGGGACGCGAGGCCAGCCGTTGATCCAGTAGGTGGTGTGGAAGCCGGAGTCGGTGCGGTAGTGGTCCCAGGCGTTGACCGCCCGGACCGGGCCGGCGATCGCCGGGTTGATGCCGGACGGCAGCCCCTTGAGCCCACCGGCGAGGTCGGTGCTCGCGCCGCCGCGGGCATCGATCATCTCGGTCGAGTACGGGTCATAGGTCGTGCGAATCACCGCGGCGAGCGCCCGCGGTGGCAGCCACCCCACCGTGTTGATCGTGGCGCGCGCCAGCGCCGCCTCCATCGTCCGCAGCTCGCCGAGGAGCACGGCGCACGCAGCCTCGTCCCCACCACCCGCACGCTGGATGGCCCGGCGGGCGTCCTTGGCTCGCAGCTGGAAGGACAGGTAGGTCTCATGTCGCTGCGCGACCGGCCCCGCCGCGTCGATCACCTGCTCGTAGGCCTCCGCGGCCCAGGAGTCGTCGTGATGACCCCGCACCCGCCAGTGGCGCTGCAGCTGGTCACCGGAGTCCGGCAGCGTCCGCTCCAGCCACTGGATGCGCGACAGTTTGCCGCCGCCGCCGGTCAGCCCGGCCAGCAGCTCGCCCCAGGCATCCACCCGGGCCTGCTGGTCACCGGACTCCAGCAGCGCGAACTGGCTGCCCTTCACCTGCAGGACGGCCGTGTAGGTCTGCTTCTTCACATCCTTGACCACGGCCACATACCGGCCGCCGCCCACCGGGAACGACAGGATGACCAGGCTCGACAGCGGCCCCGGCAGGGCCGTCCTGGTCATCCGGTCCTCGGTCGGCCCGAGCCGGAAGAAGCCTCCGCGGAACACCGTCTCGCCCGTCACCTTCTGCATCGTGAAGCCGAACACGATCGGCACCCACTGGTCGAGGTTACGATCCTCCACCCGGACGAACGCGACGAAGACGAACCCCGCCGCCAGCAGCAGCCACAGCGGCACGAAGATCAGCGGCGAGCGCAGCGCACCCAGGATCGACAGCATCACGCCGATCAGCAGGGCGAGCTGCGGCCAGCGCATGCCGAGGAGAACCCCGCCCCGCTCCAGGGGCCCGAAGCGATAGCTGCGTTCGGCGATCACGATCGGCTCACCCGCCGCCGGTACGCGCCGGCGGGGTGACCCGCGGCGTGGCCTGCGGCGTCACCGGCGGCCTCGCCACCGGGCCGCCGCCTCCGGACGTCCGCCCGCCACCCGAACCAGCTCCGCCGACCCGGGTCACGCCGCCACCCCCGCGGGTGGTGACGGCCTTCGCCGGGACGGACCGGGGTGCCCCGGCGGCCGCACCGACCGTGCTGCGGGCAGCCCGCACGCCGGCCGTCGCCGGCGCCTCACGCCCACCGCGGGCCGGAGCGGAACCCGGCGTGCCCGAACGGTTGGCCCTGGCACGCACCGCGCCGGCGGTACCGGCGCGCGCGGGCAGTCCGGCCGGGGCGTTCCCGCCGCGGCCCGGCCGCACAGCCGGCCGCGCGGCCGGGACCGCCGAACCACCGACCACGCCGGCATCGCCGAGCATTCCCCGGTTCCTGGTCTGCAGCCGCGAACCGATTCCGCGGAACGTGTCCCGCGAGGTCGAGCCGAGCAGTGCGCCCGCGCCATGCCCGAAAGACGCCGCGCTCCGGCGGCCCGCCGATCCGACCGCGCGCATCAGCTGAACGTCGGCGAACCCCAGCAGGTGCATGAGCATGAACGGTGAGAAGACCGCCGCGATCATCACAACGACACCACTGAGAATGCTCAGCGTCTGGTCAACCGTGGAGCCGGACGGGTCCTGGGCGATACCCGCACCCAGGGCAAAAATCGCGTAGATGACCGGCTTCGCGAAGATCAGGGCGACCAGCATCTCCGCCGCGCGCTTGATCCAGGTGCTGGTCGTCATGGTCGGCTGCCCCGCCAGATACAGCGGGATGAAAACCGCCACCACGATGATCGCGACTTTCCGGATGTACAGCACCACGAAGAGGGTGAAGGAGAAGATGGCCACCAGGAGCGACAGCACCAGGTCGAGGGCGAAATTACCCTGTTCGGGCAATGTTCTCAGCTGGGCGACGAGGTCCGCCCCCAGCTCCTTGTCGTTGCCGAAGGCCTCGGCCATGCCATCTGAGGCGGCGAGGATCATCTGCAGCAGCGTCAGGGCGATGAACGACCCGATGATCGCCGTACCGGTCGAGACCAGAGCACGCACGAACACATGCGGGTCGCCCCGCAGGGCAGCCACGGTGCAGGAACAGAGGAAGAGACCGGTCACGATCAGGATCGAGACGCCGAAGACGATGTTGTAGTTGTCGACGACATACTGGGCATTGAGATCCACAGCGGTCTTCTGCGCCGCAAAGCTGAAAACGGACGCCGAAAGATCGGCCGCCATGTTGCAGAACGCCTTGCCGACCGAGTCCAGAAAATCGTCCGCAGCCCCACCGGCAAGATCCCGAAGAGGTGTGAGTGGCGTCCATGCCAGGACTACGGTTTCGTCTGGCGTGGAGGCCGCAATACCACCCGTCATGATTGAGGTCCTCCAGCCATCACGAAATCTCTAAACTCTCCGGCGGTACGGCTATGAAGAAGTGGGCCATCGGGGCCGTCGTCGGCGTCTATCAGTTTCCAGTCGTCTTCCTGCCAGTGCACCTGGCAAATCTCCGAGCCCCAGCGGACCTGAGCCTGCCTAATTGGGTCTACAGAGTCGTAAATTCCGAGAGAGATTGCGCCCCAAACAAATATTGTTGCGTCAGACTCTGAAGATGATTGGACCTGGTATCCCAGAGGCCGTGCGTCGAAGTTGACTTGAGGATCCTGAATTGACGTGACGCCGAGTGTCGCCGCGTTTTCTTTGTCGACCTGCAGTATTCCGCTGGCAAGTGTTTCTACTGATGTTTGATCTGAGATCGAGCCAAAGAATCCGCGGATTCTGTCTTCCGCTCGATTGGTGACGTTGTTGTAGGCGGTGAAGTAATTACCGCAGGCGCTTATGGCGCCGGCTTCGGTGTGGGGGTAGCCGACGGGCACCCCGAACTCGTTGACCCGGGTGGGCCCACCCACCGGGCCGTCGCTGGCTGCCACAGGGACCTCACTGGTGGGCGAAACCGCCATGGCCGGTGTCTCGGGGGCGTCCTCGGCGGACTGTTCGGGGACAGGTTCGGAATCGGCCGGAGTCTTGGGGCCGCCGTCCGATGAATGCCGCCCCGCGACGTAACCGATCCCACCGGCCCCGATCGCGGTCACCGCGGCTGTCGCGACGATGACGATGATCAGGCGCCCGAATGCCCACTCCGTCAGGCTCACCAACGCCCACTCCCCTCCGTTGCCGGCAGGGTCATCATCGCAATGTCGGAGGCCAGATACCTCCGGAACCGGCTAGAAGTCGCTGGACGGAAGCTCATGGACCACGTCGGGGTCATCGACGATGTCATCAGCGGGCGCTGGGGTGAACGTCTGGACCACGGCCGGCGRGCGCATGCTGTTCGCATCACCGGAGTCGTTGGTAGCGGAGGCGCCGGTCGCGAGGAAGAAGTTGACGAACGCTGCGGCGRCACCGACCAGGAAGGCGAGGCCGAACCCGGCGAGGACACCGCTCTTGCCTACCGCCGAAGCGCGGTCGAGCCCCATCCGTTCGCCGAGCGCCCAGGCGATTCCGCCCAACAGCACGGCGGCCACGGCTGCGACGACCGCGTAGGCTGCCAGACCGTTGACCAGGTCTTGCAGGGCATTGATGCCGGGTGCCTTGGTGTTGTCCGGCTTGACTTCCGCGGCAAGAATGACCGCCGCCGAAGCGGCTGCAGCATCGACGATCATCGTGGTTCCCTTCCTGCGGGCGATGGATCGCCCGGACGATCCGGCTCGGACACCCGCGCGGGTGGGCTTCCGGGCCGCAGGTCGCCAAATGATACGCCCGGCACCTGACCGTGATCAGCATCGGCAGTGTGTGGCAGCGTCGAGGTGTTGGGTGTTGCTAGTTCGGCGGGTGGTCGGACGGTCGGTCGAGCTACTGCCGATGTTGGCTCTACCAGAGTCGTGACCTGCGCTTCGGCCTCCTGCGCGTCGCCTTCGGAGTCGGCGACGGCCGCGAGGGCGTCCACCGTTTCGGCGGCGAGCCGCAGGTAGGCCCGCCGGGTCGCGAGCCGAAGCCGGGGAATCCGTACCGGGGTGCCCCGGCTGGGGTCGAGACGAGGGTCGTAAGGGACCCGCACGATGCCGTCGACATGGCGGGCCAGCCGCGCGGTGGCGTTCCGCGCGCGGGGCGAGGGCCGGCCCCGCCGCGGCGATACCACCGCCGCGATCACGACGGGCCCGGAAGGCGCCGGATCCGCTGCCCCGTCGTCAGGTGCTCCTGGCTCGAGATGCCCGCGGCCGGCTGGCTCACGGGCCCGCACACCGACACCGGCGAGTGCGCCCTCCGGGTCGGTCAGGTCCGCGAGGGTTGTTTCCAGGTCGGACGCGGTCGCCAGCGTCACCAGGATCACCGCGTCGGCGGAGCGGAGCGCGGTGGGGGTCAGCGGAGCAGCCGCGGGCGCGTCCATGAGGACCAGCGGGTAGGCGTGAGCCAGACCGCCGAGGACGGCGTGCAGCATGGCCGGGGTGACCGGTTCGTCGGCCGGCACCAGGGACCGGTCGTCGGTGCCRGTGCCGTCGGTGCTGTTCTCGGCAGGGCGGTCGACCGGCAGGACGTCCAGGTCGTAGACGCTGCCCGCGCGGCGCGCGCCGATCAGCGCCCGCGTCTCCTCGGAGGGAACACCTGCGCCGGAGCCGCGCAGGCGGGCGATGTCGGCGACTGTGGCCAGCCCCTGGCTGCCGACCCGGCTGACCAGGTTGTCACCGCGTGACTCGTCGATCTCGACGCTGTCGGCCGAGGTCGGCGGTACGAACCCGGGGGTCTCCGTCCCCGGGTGGAGGTCGATGCCGAGTACCGGCTCACCGCGCACCCCCGCCAGGGTGAGGCCGACGACCCCGGTCAGCGTGGTGGTACCCGAATAGGGAAACAGCGAGGTCACGACGATCCGCCACGAGCCGGGCAGGATGCTGGACGCCCGGTCCGAGAGGGTGGTCCGGAGCGGGATCTCCTCCCAGGGCTCGGGCTCGTCCCCACTGGCCCAGCTCTCCTGCCCGGGCCACTGCCGGCGGGTGGACGGCCGCAGCAGCGCGGCTGGTACCTCGTCTCCGGCGGTGAGAGTCGGGACGCGGCGGCGCCCGCCGGGGACCACCTCGGTAGAGGTGGGCTCCTCGTGGCTCTCCGAGGCCGCAGGCGACTCGGGTACGGCGGGCACCCTGGTCGGGGCAGCCAGCCGCGGCACCGGGGACGCCGCCGGGGCCGACTCGTCCCAGCCGTGCTGACCGGGCGTGCCGTACTGGTCGGCAGCGGCCGGCGGGGCCGTCAGATCGGGCGGAAGCGCCTCCACGATCTCGCCCGGTGCCGGTGCCGGTGCCGGTGCCGGTGCCGGTGCCGATGCCTCGTGCCACGCATCGGCCTGGTCCCAGGCCGGGGCGGCCGCCGCGGTCGTTTCGGGCGGGGCCTCCGTGGGCGCGGCCTCCGCAGGAGCGCCTGACCACGCGGTATCGCCGGGCCAGGCCGGATCGGTCGGCCACGCGGGTTCGGTCGGCCACGCGGGTTCGGCTGGCCAGGCCGTCTCGCCCACCGGCTCGGCGCTGGCTGCGGGGGTCGGTTCGGCCGTGGGTGCGGGCGCCTGGGCGGGCAGGACGGCGTCCGGCGGGTAGACCTGCTCCGGCCCGCCACCGACCTGGCTCGGATACCCATAGCCCACAGACGGGTCGTTCCAGCCGGCGGGCGACGCCGGATCCGATCCGAAGACGGCCGGCGACTGCGGGCCAGCGGGTGGCTGGGGGGCAGGAGGCGGCTGCGTGACGGCAGGTGGCTGTGGCTGGGGAGCCGCGAGCGGCGACGTGGAGGGCGCGGCGGCGGGCGGGGGAGCCGCCGGCTGCGGGCCGGTGGCGGGATTCCTCGGTGCGAGGGCGGCCGGGCGGCCGGGACGGCGCGGCCCGGCCGAGGTGGGCCGGCGGCCCGGTGGGGGCACGCTGGTCCCGCCGCCCCGGCGGGCCGGTGGTTCCTGCGGGTCGCTGCTCGAGGGCCGCCCGCCCCCCGACGAACCGGAACGAGACAGACCGGAGCGACCGGAGGCGCCCCTTCCGCCCGCGACACCCGAACCACCTCGGCCGGCACCACCCGAAACCGGACCGGTGCGGCCGGCGGGAGCCGCCGTGTCCGGGCTGGTGGGTGCCGAGGGCGCGGCGGGTGCAGCGGGCGCGGCCACGGAGCCCGCCGTGGCGGGCGGGAAGCTCGGGTCCTTGCGGCCCATGGGGGTCGGCGGCGGGACGGCGCGGGGTGTCGCCGCGCGCCGGAGCGCCGGGCGGCGTGGCGGATTCCGCTCCGCCAGCTCGTCCTCCGGGACGTCCGATGCCGGGGTGGCGGCTGTGACCCGTGGCAGCGGTGACGACGCGGCGAACCGGCCGGGGGGGACCGGGGCGGGGACGCGGGCGACGTCGACGCGGCGCGGTGGCTCCCCGGCGACGGGCGGTTCGGTGCGGGGCGCACGCGGTGCTGCGGTGCGCCCGCCGCGGCCGGCCTCGCTGCGGCCGGAATCGCCGGGGGTGGCCGGTGCGCCGTCACGGCCGGCGCTCGGCGGGGTGCGGGGCAACCGGCGGCCGCGGCGCTGGGCCTGGCCGCGCGGCTCGTCACGGGTGTCACGGAACATGCCGGTCCGGCCTGACCCCGACATGCCGGACCGGCCTGTGGGGGCCGGCTCGTCCGGTGCCGCATCCTCGAGGTGGAACGCCTGGTCCTGCCATGGTCCGTCACCACCGTCGGTGGCGGTGGCCTCGTCCTCGTCGCCGCGCCTGCGGTGTCGGCGGCGGGCCGCCCGTGCGCCGGTACGGTCCTCGCTCTCGCCGTCGCGAGCCGGGAGCTCGGCCGCGAACGGCGTGGCTGAGGGGATTCGCGCGCCAATCAGTGAAACGGGCCGCGCGTCCCCTTCCTCACCGTACGGTGCCTGTGGCACATCGCTCACGCGCCGTCGCCCTCCTGGCAGGTCTGGGCTGGTTGCTTGGTCTGGGCCGTATCGCTTGGTCTGGGCTGACCGGTGGATCTCGGTCAGGAGCCGGGCTGGTGGCTGTTGGGCCAATTGGTGCCAGTTACAGTTACTTACTGTTACTTGCTCTTGGCTGCGGTCGGATCGATGTAACACGAGCCATTCGAGTATGACAAGCGCCAGTTGGGGCTCGCCAGGGTAGCCATTGCGGTGTTAGCCTCCCTCGCCGGTGCACAACGGCTGGTTGACGCCGGTCGAGAAGGGGGCCCTGGGTGGTGCAGGACGGCTTTCCGGCGGCCTCGTCGCGTTCGTCGCGCCCGCCGCGCATGCCTGCCCGGCCGGCGGCGAGGACCGCCGAGCCGGCGGTCGCTCCTGTGGTCTCGAGTTCCCCACCTGCGAGGATGCCGAGTTCCAGTCGTCCGGCCGACGACGACGAGGTGCTGACCGTCGACGAGCTGGTGTCGTGGTTGCGGCTTTCCGAGAGCACCGTGCTCAAGCTCCTGTCCGAGCGGGCAATCCCCGCACGCAAGGTGGGTCATCAGTGGCGGATCCGGCGCGGCCGGGTTCGGGACTGGCTGGACGGCCACGAGTGAGACCACGTGGGCACGAGGGAGGAACACCAGTTCGGCACACTGATAGCTCCTGGTGCCACCCCCTTGCCCGCTGCGTGACATTGATCTCTCTCGTCCTGGTTACGGCGGTGGGCTGCGCGGCGCTCGACGATGCTTCGACCGAGCCGACGCCGTCGCCGACCGGTGGGCCACCACCGGGGGCCAGCCAGGCGCCCGGCCCGCCGCTCGCGACCGCCACCGTGGAACCTCAGGCCACGGTTGATCCCACAGATCCGCAGGCTGTGGCCCGGGGCTGCTTTCAGAAGTGGCAGTCCTTCGACGCGCGCACAGACGCCGGCCCGGTGGCCGGGGTCGAACGGGCCCGCGACTGTCTCACCCCGGACTTCGCCGCGAAGCTCACCGGGACAGCCGGCCCGGGTGGGGGTGTGGATGGCACGGACGGGGGGCGGGACGACCCTCAGGCTGATCGTGCCTGGCAGGAACTGCGGGCCGCCGGCACCCGGTCGGTGGTCACGGTGCTCGCGGTCACACCCGTCGGGGCGGCCGACACCACCACATCCGGGCAGGTGGCGCTCCTGCTGAATGTGCGCAGGGAGACGGTCTCGAACGACGGTCAGCCCGAGATCACCGTCTCGACACCGGCGGTCACGATGCTGGCCGGCACGGACGGCACCTGGCGGATCGCCGGTGCCGACCTGGCGAACGCCGCCGGCGACGCGCCGGGCCGGTAGCCGGCCGGTAGTACGGACACGCGACGGGCAGAGGCGGGCGACGGGCATGGTGGGAACGTCGCGGCGACCGGGCCGCGGAGGGCGCTGGCTGCTCTGGCTGGGCGTCGGTGGCTTCGTCACCGTCGGTGGYGTCTTCCTGCTGATCTCCATACTGATCCTGCTGATCGCCGCGCCGTTCCTCGAGGAGCAGCGGACCGGTAGCCGCGCGATCGTGAACTCCGAGGGGATCCCGACCGAGTACGTGCAGCTCATCACGGATGCGGCGAACGCGGCCGGCTGCACCGAGGTGACGCCCGCCGTGCTGGCAGCCCAGCTGCGGCAGGAATCGGGATTCAACCCGCAGGCCCGGTCCCCGGTGGGGGCGATGGGAATAGCCCAGTTCATGCCCGGCACCTGGGCCGCTCATGGCACCGGTGATGTGTGGAACCCGGTCGACGCCATTCCGGCCGCCGCGCGTTACGACTGTGCTGTCGTGGCGTCGGTGAAAAATGTTCCCGGATCAACTCAGGAAAATATGCTCGCCGCCTACAACGCTGGGCCCGGTGCCGTGCTCGCCTATGCCGGTGTGCCGCCCTACCCGGAAACACGCAACTATGTGCGTACGATTCTGGCGCAGGCCCAGGTGTACGGCGACGCGCTGGACACCGGTGCCGAGGTGTCGGTGGAGGCGGTCCAGCCGGTGCTCGACTTCATGTGGTCGCAGATCGGCAAGCCCTACGTCTGGGGCGCCACCGGGCCGAACGCGTGGGACTGCTCGTCCCTCGTGCAGGCGGCCTACCGGACGATCGGCATCTCCATTCCCCGCGTGACGACGGATCAGCTTGCGTTCGGCCCCCGGGTCGCCGGCGTCGAGCCGCAGCCGGGAGACCTGCTCTTCATTCCCGGATCGGACGGGACGGCACTCGCGCCGGGCCACGTCGGAATGTATGTCGGGAACGGGCAGGTCATTGCGGCGAAGGGCGCCCGGTGGGGGGTTGTTCTTTCGGAACTGTCCGACTGGACGACGGTGGTTGCGGTCACCCGTCCCCTTGCCGGCAGTTTCTGAGGGTATTTCCGGTCTTGCCGAGGCGTCCCCGCCGCCCCGGCCTCAGGCGGCGGTTTCCGAGACGAAACTGCTGAGCCCGTCGGCTACGGTACCCAGCGCGCCGAATGCGCTGTGAACCACATCGGCGGCGTCTCCAGGGGAGGTGACCATGAAGAAGATGATGAAGATGGTCACACCCCACGGCCAGATCAGCTGCTTCATTGGACCTCCCGAAGAGCGTGGGCGAACCGGTGCCCTCGGGGGTCCGGTGCCTGTGGTGACGATCGGTGGTTGCCGACAGCATGTGTGTACTGACTTTGAGTAGTGGTCGCAAGGGGAACCGCCGTGCCACGGCGGGGTCCCCGTGCGGCCCACGGGTGGTCCTCCGCCCGCCCGTGGAGATCGCGGGGGCAGTCCGGGAGGCCTGTCCGCGGGCCCACCCCGTGGCCTCCGGCGGCGTGTCGAACCGCCGATCGAGCAGGGTCGCCTCGGCAGGGAAACCCCTGTGGGGCCGAAGACATCGGGGTCCGGGTGCGGACCCGCCCGATGACACGGAACTGACAGGGGACTGACCAGGGGCGGCCAGTAGCCGACGTCCCGGCGAACCGATGTACTGATCCTCACCGCTCCGGGCAGGTGACGTCGACTCCCTGCCTGGAGCGGCAGCCTTGTCGGGCAGCTGACTACGGTGGGTGACGCCGGTCGTGGGGTGCGTCCGGTCGGCGTCGCGGGGTGTGCCCGCTCAGGCGGGGCGGATGCTCTGCGCGAAGGCGAAGACGTTGTCCGGGTCGTAGGCGCGCTTCACCGACCGCAGACGGGGCAGGTTCGCCCCGTAGTAGGCGGTCTCCCAGTCCGTCAGCTGCGGGTCGATGTAGTTCTGGTAGGCCGACGGCGAGACGTGCGGAGCCAGCGCGGCCACCGTGTCCCGCAGCCAGCCGGCGTTGCGGGCGCGCAGGTCGCCGTCGTCACCGAGGTCGTAGCCGGCGATGTACTGCGCGCTCGCGACCACGTCTCGGTGGACGAACGCGGTCTCCTGCGGGCCCAGCCGCCCGATGGCGCCGCCCCAGGAGTCGAGGACGACGCCGCCCGAGCGCAGGCCGGGCACCTGCTGGCGTGCCTCGACGGCGTCCAGCAGTGCCTCGGCACCGGCGCCCGACAGCGGTTCGGTGAGGAAGTTCGACGCCGCGAGCTGGGCCACCCGGGGCAGCGTGCCCTCGGGGCGGCGACCAGTGAGGTGGCACTGGGCCACGGTCCGTCCCGCGCAGCCGGCTTCGATCAGCATGGCCTCCAGCGGGCCGCGCTGAGCTGCGAAGGTCGAGGACGGGGCGCGGCCGACGGCGTCCACCAGCTGGGCGAGCAGGTCCTGGGCCGTCCGCGGGACGGCCGTGGCCGAGCCGGCCGAGCCGGATGACCCGGATGACCCGCCGAGCGGTGTGCGTGCGCCCGGGCCGGAGCCTGTGGCGGGGGCGACGTCGCTGATCACGCCGCTGACCCGGATCACGGGCACGGTCGCGGCCGCGCCGCCCGTGCTCGTGGTGCTCGTGAGGACGCAGGTGGACCACAGATCGTCCGGGGCGTCCGGCCGCAGGTTCCAGTCCTGCCAGGCGGCGATCACATCGGCCGCGGCGTCCCACGGCCACCGGTAGGTGAAGATCGTCAGAGGCACCGCCTGGTAGGTGGCGAACGTGAACGAGGTGACCACCCCGAAGTTGCCGCCGCCGCCCCCGCGCAGCGCCCAGAACAGGTCGGCGTCACGCTCGCCGTCCACCCGGATGATCTCGCCGGAGGCCAGGACCACCTCGGCGGAGAGCAGCTGGTCGCAGGTCAGGCCGTGGCGCCGGCTGGCAACCCCGATGCCGCCGCCGAGGGTGAGGCCGGCCACTCCCACCGTCGGGCAGGAGCCGGCAGCAAGCGCCGCCCCCGCCTGCGCGAGCTGGTCGTAGACGTCGACGAGCTGGGCGCCCGCGCCGATGGCCGCGATTCCCGCAGCCGCCGTGCCGTCCGCGGCGGGGCCGTCCGCGGTGGGGCCGCCCGCACCCGACCGGCTCCCCGGGCGGACCTCGTTCAGGAGCGACACGTCGATGACCAGGCCGGTGCTGGCGGAATAGCCGCCGTAGCTGTGCCCCCCGGAGCGGGCGGCGAGCGGAATCCCGGCTGACCGCGCGAACGCGAGACTGGCCGCCACGTCGGCAGCCGACGCGCAGTAGGCGATCCCCTGCGGCCGGATCTGGTCGAAGGCGGGATCGAAGAGCTGGCTCGCGGTGGCGTAGTCCTGCGTGCCCGGCCGGACCAGGCGGCCGGAGAGCTTCTCCGCGAGGCGCTGCCAGTCCCGCTCGGTCGGCTTCTCCTCGCCCGCACCGCCGCACCCGGTCACACCGGCGGCGAACCCACCAAGACCCAGCAGTGCCAGACCCGCCCCGGCGAGGCGCAGCGCCTCCCGCCGGTCGACCGAACCGTGCCCGTCGACCATGCCGCCCGTTCCGTCCGATGCCCGGGCGCCTCCGTGCCCGCGCGTGGCTTTAATCCTCCTCCGCCGCCCGCAGCACGGTCGACACGATGCCGTCCGGCCTGATGCGCCTGACTCCGCCGTCACCCTCGCTCACGTAGACGGCGCCGGAGACGTCGACCGCCAGCCCGCGGGGCATCATCCGGGTCTCGGTGGCCTGGCCGCCGTCCGCGATGTTCGCGGTGGCTTCGCTCGAACCCGCGAACGTGGTGATCTTACCGTCGACGGACACGACCCGGATCGCGTTGTTGGCGGAGTCGGCGATGTAGAGCTCGCCGTTCGGACCGAGTGCGAGGTCCTGCGGGTAGGAGAGCAGGGCGTTGACGGCCGGCCCGCCGTCACCCGAGCGCCCGGACTCGTCAGGCTTGCCCGCGACGCGCATGACCTTGCCGCCCGGGGTGATCTTTCGCACCGTGTGGGCGCGGTAGTCGGAGATGTACAGAGTCCCGTCGTCGGCGAGCGCGAGGCCCGCCGGCTTGGCGAACATGGCCTCCGTCGCCGGGCCACCGTCACCGGACGTCCCCCAGGTGTCGGCGCTGCCGGCGACCACCGAGATGAGACCGTCGTCCGGAGTGACCTTCCGGACACGGTAGCCATCGGTGAAGTAGAGAACGCCGTCATCGGAGACCACCACCGCGAGTGGGCTGCTCAGGGCCGCCTTCGCTGCCTGGCCGGACGCTCCGCCGAAGCCCTCGTCCGGCGCCGTGCCGGCGACCGTCGTGATCGTCTTTCCGTTGACGAGGCGGATCCRGCCGCCGTCGGTGTCGGCGATGTACACCTCGCCGTCACCGCCGACCGCGAGGGCGTGCGGGCCGATCAGGTTCGAGCGCAGAGCCGGCCCGCCGTCACCCAGGACCGGTGTCGGGGAGGGCGAGGGGGAGGGCGACGGCGAGCTCACGGGCGGCGACGCGGACGGCCCACCGGTCGGCGTGGGGGTGGGGGTCGGAGCGGGCGGGCCGACACCGGCGATCCGGCTCAGGGATCCGTCCGGCCGCAGCCGCAGGACCTGGCCCTGCCCGCCGGACGTCAGGCCGCTGTCGACCGCGTACAGCGACCCGTCCGGGCCGATGCTGACATCCTCCGCGCTGTACAGACCCTGGACGTCGACGGGCTCGCCGGCGTACGCCGGCCGCTCGGGATCGGAGCCGCCCGTGAGCCAGAGGCCCAGCCCGATCGCCGCGGCGAGCAGCGCCACCGCGGTGACCGAGGCGATGACGACGGTCCCGCGTCCGGGCCGGTACCCGCCGCCGCCCGGACCATGGTGCTGCGCCCGCCGCCTGGTACGCGGGCCGGTGGCACCGCCGTACGGGTCGATCCGGGTCGGCACCGGCCCGCTCGGCCTGCCCGGTCCACCCGGCCAGCTTGAACCACCCGGCCCACCCGGCCCACCCGGCCCACCTGGTCCGTTCGGCCCGCCGGGCCCGCTCGGTCCGCCAGGCCAGCTCGGCCCGCCGGGCAGGCGAGCCGTACCTGGACCGCTGGGGCCCGCCGGCCCGAGCGGCATGCCAGGCCCGCTGTGACCGCTCGGTGAGCCGGGCATGCCGCGGCCACCCGACGGGGCAGCGCCGAGGCGGCCGGCCAGTTCTGCCGCGGTGGGATTCGAGCTCTGGGCGTGGCCGGCGGCGGCGAGCACGTCGTCGCCGAGGCGCACCGGCACTCCGCTGGCCGCGAGCCAGCCGGGGCCGAACACCTGCGTCGCGGCGGCGGCGAGGTCGAGGGCGAAGTCGTGGGCCGTCGGCTGGCGCCAGGCCGGCTCCTTGGCGAGGGCGGTGAGGATCACGGCGGCCAGCGGCGGCGGCGCCTCGGTGAGCGGCAGCGGCGCCACCGACATGTGATGGTGCAGCAGCGCGGGCACGGGCAGGCCGGCGGGGAACGGCGTCCGGCCGGCGAGCAGTTCGTACAGGACGACGCCGAGGGAGTACAGATCGGTGCCCGGGCCGAGGCGGGCGCCGGTGATCTGTTCCGGAGCCATGTAGCGAGGCGTGCCGACGAGGCCGGTCGTGGTCGCTGCTGCGGTCTCCAGGATCTTGGCGATCCCGAAGTCGGTGACCTTGGGGGTGCCGTCCGCGGCGAACAACAGGTTGTCCGGCTTGACGTCCCGGTGCAGCACGCCGCGGTCATGCGCGGCGGCCAGCGCCCCGGCCGCCGCCAGACCGACCGCGCAGCCCGCGCGCGGGTTGTGCGGGCCGAGCGCGCGGTGCTTCAGGCTCCCGCCGGTCAGCTGCTCCATCACCAGCAGGCAGAGGCCGTCGTGCTCGACGTAGTCGTAGATGCGCACGACGTGCGGATGGTCCAGGCCGGCGAGGACCCGGGCCTCGGAGAGGAACCGGTCGCGCAGGTCGCCACCGCTGTCGCCGTACCCGCTCCCGTGCCCGCCGTGGCCGCCGCCGCTCGGTTCGAGCAGCACCTTCACGGCGACGTCCCGGTCGATCAGTCGGTGACGACCGGCGAGCACCGCCCCGAAACCGCCCCGCCCGAGCTCCCCCCCGAGCTCGTAGCCGGTCAGCGCGGCCGCGACACGGCCGATGTCGACGGACGTCATGGTTCGTGCCCCGGCCTACTGGGCGATCGTGGTGATCGTGCCGTCCGGCGCGATGCGCCGGATCCGGTCGTTGCCGGCGTCCGCGATGTAGAGGGAGCCGGAGCCGTCGATGGCCACCGAACTGGGCTCGGTGAACTGGGCGGCGCTGGCGGGGCCGTTGTCGCCCGAGAAGCCCTCGGTGCCCGTCCCGGCAATCGTGGTGATCGTCCCGTTCGGGTCCACCTTGCGGACCCGGTTGTTGCCGTAGTCGGCGATGTAGACCTCGCCGCCGGGGCCGAGGGTCACGGACGGGACGGACAGCTGCGCCCGGGTGGCGGGGCCGTTGTCGCCCGAGAAGCCCTTCTGTCCGTTGCCCGCGACGGTGTGGATGATCCCGTCTGTAGTGATCTTCTGGATGGTGTTGCTGCCGAGGTTGGCGATGTAGAGCGTGCCGTCACTGGCCAGCTCGACGTCGTTCGGCCCGTTCAGGGTGGCGGCGGTGGCGGGGCCCCCCTCACCGGTGAAGCCCTCGGTGCCGGTGCCGGCGATGGTGTTGATGATCCCGTCCGGTGTGATCTTCCGGATGCGGTTGTTCTCGTAGTCGGCGATGTAGATCGACCCGTCCGGCCCGATCGCGACCTTCTCGGCGCTGTTGAGCTGCGCGGCCGTGGCCTGGCCGCCGTCGCCCGAGAAGCCGCTGGTGCCGGTGCCGGCGATCGTGGTGATCGTCCCGCCCGGGGTGATCTTCCGGATGCGGAAGTTCTGCGCGTCCGAGACGTAGATGTTGCCGTCCTTGTCCAGCACCGCCGAGCCGGGGCCGTCGACCTGCGCGGACGCGGCGGGCCCGCCGTCGCCGGCGTAGCCCCCCGAGCCGGTGCCGGCGAGATCGGAGACCTGACCGGTGCTGGTGATCTTCTGGACGCGGTCCGTGGAGAGGCTGGTGACGAGGAGGGCGCCCTGCGGGTCGATGGTGAGGCTGTAGGGGCTGAGGCCCTGCACCGTTACCGGCGGCCCGCTGTACGCCGTGCCCGCGGCGGCCGGGCTGTCCCCACCGCTACCCGAGCCGCCCTGGGTTGCGCGGTCGTCGTCGCCACCGCCGCCGGACACGGCCGCGACGATGCCGACTGTCAGCGCCACCACGAGGACGAAGACGACCGCCGCGATGATCAGAATGCGGTTGTTGCGGCTCTGGTCCTCCTGGCCCGGGGCCCGATGACCCGGCCCGCCCGCGGCCGCGCCGCCGGGCCGCGGCGCCGGCCGCTGACCGGCGCCGCCCCAGCCCGCGCCGGCGTAGTTCTGCGCGCTGGTCGGCCGGGCGGCGCCCRGGCCCTGCTGGCCGGGAGGCGCGTAGGGGCGGGTGGGCCCGGGGCCCGGCCCGAGCGGCCGCGGCTGCGGCGTGGAGCCGGGCGGCGGACCCAGTGGCCGTGGATGGGGAGTGGCGCCCGCCGCCCCCAGCGGTGCTGACGGAGGTGTCGCGCCCGCCGGGCCGGTCAACGGCCGCGGGTGGGGTGTGCCGCCGCCGGGTGGCCCGTAGCCGGGCTGGCTGTAGCCGGGCTGGCTGTAGCCGGGCCCGCCGGGAACCTGCCCCGGCTGGGCCGCACCGGGCATCGGCGTGCCCATGCCCGGGTAGCCGGCGCCCGGCCCACCCGGGACCGGCCCGCGGTAGCCGCCGCCAGGCTGCCCCGGCGGATAGCCCGGCCCGCCGGGTGGGTAGCCCCCGCCGGGGCGTGCGGCCGGGAAGCCCCCGGATCCGCCGCTGTTGCTGCTGGTGGTGCCACCGATCGCGCCGCGGATCTCGTCGTCCACCCGGAGCTTGACGTCCGAGCGGGAGATCCAGTTCGGGCCGAACGCCCTGGAGCTCGCGAGGGCCAGCTCCAGGGCGAACTCGGCGGCGTCGGCGAACCTCGCGCCGGGCTCCTTGGCCAGCGTGCGCATGATCACGGCGGAGACCGGGGCGGGCACCATCGTGAGCGGCTCGGGCATCACGGTCAGGTGGTGGTGTGTCAGCGGCTGGACCGCCATCTGCCGGCCGAACAGCGGCCGCTGGGCGAACATCTCGTACAGGACGCCGGCCAGCGCGTACAGGTCCGTGGAGGGGAAGAGCCGCCCACCCATGATCTGTTCGGGGGCCATGTAACGGGGCGTGMCGAGGATGGCGCTGGCCGTGGTCTCCGCCCCGTCGAAGATCTTCGCGATGCCGAAGTCCGTGACCTTGAGCAGRCCCGAGCCGTCGAACATGATGTTGTCGGGCTTGATGTCGCGGTGCAGCACGCCCTGGCTGTGCGCCGTGGCGAGCGCGGCGGACGCGGCGATGCCGATGGAGCAGATGGTCTCCGGGGTGAGCTTCCCGGCGGTGATGCGCTGCTTGAGCGTGCCGCCGGAGAGCAGCTCCATCACCAGGAGGCAGGTGCCCTGGTGCTCCACGTAGTCGTGGATGCGCACGATGTGCGGGTGGTCRAGCTCCGCGAGCACGCGGGCCTCGGAGAGGAAACGCGCGCGTAGATCCGGGTCGTCGCTGGTGTCAAGGAGGATCTTGATGGCCACCWTGCGGCCGATGAGCCGGTGCTGGCCGGCGAGCACGAGGCCGTAGCCCCCCTTGCCGAGGTCTCCCTCGACCGCGTAGCCAGGGAGCGCCGCCTCCACGAGAGATCTGTCGATAAGCAAGGTCGGTTCCGTCCGTCACCGGCTGCCGGGCGGTCACCACAACCACCGTGCGGTGGTGACATCCCGAGGGCCACATCGTGCGGGATTGTGCGTGGGCAGCCCCGCGGTTGGTTCGTCTGGTGGTGCCGCGTTGGATGGCCAATCCGGGGTGCTTCGGCGCGTTCTCGGCGATACTACGGCCTCATACCCCCCATTCCGCCCTGGGTGGCGACCCGGCAGACGCGTCAGATGCGCGACTGCAGCATGCTGGGCGTCGTCGACAGGTGTTCGGCCGTGCGCGCGTGCCGGGGGAGCCCGGGAACGCAGCCGCACGACAGCACTGCCTCCGAACTCCCCGCCGAGGAAGGGCCCCACGTCATGGTGAACACCGAGCCCACCGCCCTCACCGCTGGAGCGGGTGCGCAGCAGACCCCGGAATGGGCCGCGCTGACCGCGCACCACGCGGAGCTCTCCGCGGTGACGCTGCGCCAGCTCTTTGCCGACGACCAGAACCGCGCCGCGTCATTCAGTGTCGACTCGGACGGACTCCACCTGGACTATTCCAAGAACATCGTCACAGCGCGGACGATCGAACTGCTGGTGGCCCTGGCCAACCGCGTCGGGCTTGGTGCCCGCATCGAGGCGATGTTCGGCGGCGAGCGGGTCAACGTGACCGAGAACCGGCCCGTCCTGCACGTCGCGCTGCGCGCCCCCGCCGGCGACGTCATCCGGGTGGACGGTGCTGACGTGGTCCCCGAGGTGCACGCGGTGCTCGACCGGATGTCCGCGTTCGCGGACCGGGTCCGCTCCGGGGTGTGGACGGGCGCGACCGGCGAGCACATCACCACCGTCGTGAACATCGGTATCGGCGGCTCCGATCTCGGGCCGGCCATGGCCTACCAGGCGCTTCGCGACTACTCCGACCGGTCGATCACGGTCCGGTTCGTCTCCAACGTCGACCCGACGGACATCTGGGAGGCGACCCACGACCTCGACCCGGCGACGACCCTCTTCATCGTCGCGTCGAAGACGTTCACGACGCTGGAGACCCTTGCGAACGCCCGGGCGGCCCGCTCCTGGCTGACGGCGGCGCTCGGCGAGGACGCCGTCTCGTCGCATTTCGTCGCGGTCTCCACGAACGCCGAGAAGGTGGCCGAGTTCGGTATCGACACGGCCAACATGTTCGAGTTCTGGGACTGGGTGGGYGGCCGGTACTCGATGGACTCCGCCATCGGCCTGTCCCTCATGGTCGCCATCGGTCCCGGGCACTTCCGGGAGATGCTCGCCGGATTCCACGCGATGGACGTCCACTTCCGGAACACGCCGTTCGAGCGGAACCTGCCGGTCCTGCTCGGCCTGCTCGGCCTGTGGTACCGGGACTTCTTCGGCTCCCAGGCGCACGCGGTGCTGCCCTACAGCCAGTACCTGGACCGTTTCGCCGCGTACCTGCAGCAGCTTGACATGGAAAGCAACGGCAAGTCAGTTGACCTTGAAGGACGGCCCGTACAGGTGCCGACCGGCCCGGTGGTGTGGGGCACACCGGGGACGAACGGTCAGCACGCCTACTTCCAGCTTCTGCACCAGGGGACGACGGTCGTCCCGGCCGACTTCATCGGCTTCGTGCGCCCGAACCACACGGGTGTCGGCGACGTCGACCAGCACGCCCTGCTGATGGCCAACTTCTTCGCCCAGACCGAGGCGCTCGCCTTCGGGAAGACGTCCAAGGAGGTGGYGGCCGAGGGGGTGGCGCCGGAGCTGGTCCCGCACCGGACGTTCGCCGGGAACCGGCCGACGAACACGCTGCTGGTCTCCGCCCTGACCCCCTTCACCCTCGGCCAGCTGGTGGCGTTGTACGAGCACAAGGTCTTCACGCAGGGTGTCATCTGGGGCGTCAACAGCTTCGACCAGTGGGGAGTCGAGCTGGGCAAGGTGCTGGCCGGGCGGATCATCCCCGAGCTGACCGACCCGGCCGCTCCTCTGGGGCACGACAGCTCCACCAACGCACTGATCGAGCGGTTCCGCACCGGCACCGTCTGAGCCGGCACCGTCTGAGCCGGCACCGCCCGAGGTCGGCAATGAGTAACAGTAGTTCAACGATTAGCTGAGGTCATGTTACTCTCGGTGACCGGCCGACGGGATGACGCCCGTGCTGTGACGGACGGAGATCTCCGGGGGGCGACAGGCATGCGGGTCGAGTCGACAGCCACGCAGATGACGGTGCGGCGAATCGGGGACGACGTCGTCATCGAGCTCGGCGGCGAGTTCGACACCGTCGGCCGGCTGCGGTTCCGCGAGCAGATAGGTGAGCTCCTGGGCCGGGGCGGCGGCCTGGTGACGGTGGACGTCGGCGACCTGGTGGCCGTGGACATCGCGGGCCTGGCCGCGCTCCTGCGCGCGGAGCTGCTGCTCCGCCGCGTCCACACCGAACTGCRCATCCGCGCGGCGTCCCCCGCCTTCAGTGAGCTCGTCCGCGAGACCGGTCTCGCGGGTCGGCTACGGGTCGAGGAGGCCGGCCGCCGCCGCGGCTACTGACCCGAAGGTCGCGCCGCCACCCACACCAGTGCCCAGGGACAGCCCGCCGGACGGAACCGCTCCCGCGAAGGGAACGGTGGTCGCGGTCACGCCGGCCGCGCTGACAACGGCCGCGATCGGGGAGCCGACCGCCACCGCGGGGCTGGCCGGTATCGCGGGGCTGGCCGGCATCGGGCCGGTGGACGGCGCGTCCCTGGTGTCCACCGGTGCCCTGTCGGTGGCCGGCGCGGCGTCGGAAGCGGCTCCTCCGCGGGCGGCCCGCCCCGCGGAGGAGAGGCTCTGTTCCACCCTGCTCATCATCAGCATCCCGATCATCGCGAGGAGCGGGAAGCTGAGCATGATCAGGATTTCGGATGAGGTCAGGTCCACCGGTCCCCCAGAGATCGGGTGTCCGGGCGCCGGTTTGGCGCCCCGCAGGTTCGCTTACCCGACCTGGAGGTCAGTTCACGCTCCGGGTGACGCGGACCTCGCACTCACCCGTGTCGGGTAATCACCCACCCGGCGTGCCGGTCGCCGGAGTGTGGGCAATCCGGTGCTGCGCAGCCGACCCCACTGCTCGTACTCTTCCCTGAGGGATGTCCTCCTGCCCCGACGACATCCGCCCGGCCGGCTGATCTCCGGGACTGCAGGGGAGGCTCACCATCAGCACCGAGGACCTACGCGCCCGACTGACGATGGTGACCGAGCAGGTCGACTTCGCCCTCGCCGAGGTCGCGCTGTGCGGGGCAGCCTACCGGCGCGCGGCGCAGGACGACCCCGACTGGCCGTGGCCGCCCGAATCCTCGCAGCACCTGGCCCGGCCCCTGGTCGCCCGTGCGCTGGCGGCGCAGCTCACGGCCGTCGCCCGGCTGCGCCTGTGGGCACAGGAGCTTTACTGGCTGCAGGAGCAGGTTCGCCTGCGTGCCATGGTCCCCTGATCTTTCGGTCGGCCGGCGTCAGTCGCGGGTGCAGTCGGTGTTGAACGGCCCGGACTGCGCGCCCGTCACCTCGTTGTCGCAGGCCACGATGTTCTGGGACCGGTCGGGCTGGTGGATGTACACGCCGAAGCCTGTCGCGTTCACGGTGAGGGTGTTGCGGCGGAAGGTGTTCTGCTGGCCCCAGCCCTCGTCGATGACATGGGTCTGGATGCCGTCCTCCAGCGTGCCGCCGCCGACACCGATGTTGTCCTCGACGAGCCAGCCGTTGCCCTTCACGTCGATCCAGGAGTCGGCTTCGACGAGAGCGTCCGAGGAGAGGGTGTTCCCGCGGACCACCCCGCCGGTGGTTCCCTCCTTGATGTCGATGTTCTCCGAGGTCGTCCCGGCGATGTCGTTGCCGATCACCGCGTTGCGGTCACTGCGGTCCGGCTGGCAGTCGGTGTAGGTGCACCAGTTGCTCTCGGCGCTGCCGATGTAGACGCCCTCGCCGAACTTCTCCCGGCGGTTGCCGGTGTCCCGGATGACGTTGCCGATGACCGTGTTGTCCGAACTCGCGGTGCGCAGGTGAATGGCCTCGTCGCCGATCGTGGTGACGCGAAGCCGGGCGATGGTCGAATGCTGGACGTCGTCCCCGATCACCCCCTTCTGGCCGTTGCGCACGGAGAAGCCGACCACCCGCACCCAGGACGCCCCTTCCAGGTGCAGCACGTACTTGGCGTCGTCGTCACCGTCGTCGTCCTTGCCGTCGAGGACGGCGTCCGCCGACCCGCACAGCCAGATCGGCTCGGCCTCGGTGCCCGAGGCGGTGAGCTTGAACGCGCCCCGGTAGACACCGTCGGCGATCTGGATGACGTCGCCCGGCTTCGCTGCGGCGAGAGCGCTGCGCAGGTCACCGGCGTCGGTGACGGTGGTCCCGTCGGACGGGCATTCGACCCGTTCGACCCCGGCGGTGGCCGCGGCGGCGGTCGGTGCGGCCGTGCTGGCCCGCGGCGACGGAGCGGGCCGGGACGGCACGACCTCGAGGGGGCTCTCCGTCTCCTCCGGGGCCGGGGTGCGCGCTGCGCCGGAGCTGGACCCGTCCGAGCCGCAGGAGGTCAGGGCGACCGCCACCGCCACCAGGACACCGGTCGCGGCCAGCCGCGCGGTCCGGCGGTGGGGTCGGGCCGCGCGGGCGGTCGTCATTTCGTGTGGTCCCCTCTGGAGCGCCGGCGGCGCCGGTGGTGTGGGCCGGTGGCCGGTGACGGCGGCTCGGTCTGCGGGTGCGGTGACGGCGGCTCGGGGGCCGGCCGGGATGGTTCGGGAAGGCGGCCGTCCGCCCACCGGCTGCCGGGCCCGTGGGCGGCCGGTCCGGGTTCGGGTGCCGCCGGGCCGCCCGGCCAGTCAGTGCGGGGCCACTGGGCTGGTCCCGCGCTGTGATCGGCGCCGTCGAAGGGCCGACCCGTCATTCCCGTTCCGTGCGGGCCGGTGTCCGCGGTGTCGATCCGCGGTCGGGTGGAGCGCCGTGGCTGCCGTGCCTGGGGGACCACGGGGCTGGCAGGGCCCCTGCCCGCCGCGCCGGCGCCCACCGGCGCGAGCGCGGTGGACGTGGCGACGGCGGCCCCGGCAGGAGCTGTCCTGGTGCTCCCGGCGACCGGCACGAGCGTGGCCGGGCCGAACGCGGCCGGGCCGTACGGGGTTGGGTCGAACACGGCCGGGGCGAGGTCGTCGGCGGCGCCACGCTGGCCGGGAATGCCGGAGTAGGCGGCATCCGGGCGCATCGTGCCACCGGTGAGCCGCCGGACCAGCAGCTCGGACTCGGGGTAGGGGTGCATCGGCGGGCGACGCCGGGCCCGGTGCCGGGTCCAGGCACCGAGGATGGGGAACAGCGCGACGGCGCCCCACACGACCAGCGCCGGATGCCGGCGGATCAGTGTGTACCAGTGCTGTGGCTCGCGTTCCACCCAGCCTTCCGCGTTGTTGTGGTGCACGTCGGCCTCGCGGACCCCGAGGGCCTTGCGGATGTCGACGGCACGCCACCCCTCGCCGGCGAGGGTGTTCCACTGGATGGCGGTGCCGTCCGCGGGCCCGCGGACGGTGATCGCGAACTCGGTGGCATCGCGGATCTTGTTCCGGCTGATGATGTTCGTCGTGGCCTCCTGGGTGATCACCCCCAGGCGACTGTCGGACACCGCGTTCTCGGTGATCGCGGTGCGGCGGGCGTCCGGTCCGATCTGGATGCCGGCCTCGTCCGGCCCGGTGATGGTGTTGCCGGTGACCTGGGTGCCGTTCGCGCCGCTCTTGACGATGATGCCGAGCTGCCCGTCACTGATCGTGTTCTTCCGGACGATCGTGTTCTCGCCGCCGACGACCCTGATCCCGTACCGCCCGTTCGCCGAGACGGTGTTCTCCTCGATCAGTGTGTCCCTGATCTGGTTGATCTGGACGCCGGTCGCGGTGGCGATCACACCGAGGCCACGGCCATCCAGGGAGATGCCGTCGCCGCTGTTGTCGGCGACCGTGCTGCGCATCACCCGGGAGCCCGAGGCCCGGTCGATGGTCATGCCGTCACCGTGGTTGCGTGCGGCGGTGACCCCCGACACGAGGGTCGTGATCGCGTCCCGGTGCACGGCGAGGCCGGAGCGCTCGTTGTCGGTCAGGCGCACCCCGATCATCTGGATGCCCTCGCTGCCCGAGACGTAGGCCCCGTAGATGTTGTTGCTGAACGTCGAGTTCGCCGCCCCGCCGGTACTCGGCTCGCCCTTGCTTCCCGTCCAGGCGACACCGCCGGTCCGGCCGTTCCAGAAACCCAGGTGGTTGGCGCTGACGTTGCGCAGGATCAGCTCGCCGCCCATGGTGCGAAGGTAGGAGCGGCCGTCCGCGGTGAGGCTGTCCGGTTCGAGGTTCTGGACGTCCCAGCCGATGACGGTCAGCGGGTTGTCCGGGGTCGCACCGGCGAACTCCAGTCCGCCGCGCCAGGTGGACACCGAGGTGAAGCCGGCTGCGCCGCTCGCCAGCCGCAGCGTGCCGACGCTGGCGTCGATCACCAGCCGGGCCTGCGGGCCGACCAGGACGTGCGCGGTGAACAGCACGGCCCCGTCCACCTCGCGCCGGCCGCCGCCGGCGGCGATGACGTCCTCGGCGCTGTAGGGGGCCCTGCGAGCGGGCAACAGCAGCGTGGGCTGGCTGCCGGCGACCTCGACGAGGGTCGGCGCGGTCAGCACGCCGAACCGCTCGAACATCGACCGCATCCGGATGTCCTCGGCGTCGACCAGGACGGACTGTTGCTTCGCGTCCCCGGAACTGACCGGAGGCAGCGGCGGCACCGGCTTCGCCTGCGCCGGCAGTGCGGTCAGGGTGGTCAGCGCCGTCACCGCCGCCAGCACTGCCAGCGGTGCGAGGGCGGCCAGGGCGGTGYGGGGCTTCCAGCGCGGGGTCGTCGGGGTCATCGGGCTCCGCCCGTAGCTGTTACGGCCGCCGGGTGGGCTGCCGGGCCGGTTCGGGTCGAGGCGTCGGTCTGTCCCTCGCCGCCGATCAGGTCGGAGCGGCGGGTCAGCCAGCCCTGCTTGTTCATCGAGATGAGGGCCCAGGCCTTGATCGGCAGCGCGATGACGATGATCATCAGTACGGTGAGGGGAAGGATGAAGATGTCGCGGGGATGCTCCCGTAGGTGAGAGAGCCCGCGGATGAGCCGTCCGAGCAGTAGCCAGGCGACCGCGATGATCGGGGCGTTCGGCTCCGGCCGGAACATCCACAGGACGAAGTAGGTCATCGCCACACCCATCGTCACCGGCGTGAGCACGATCTGCAGCACACTGATCTGCGTGATCAGGGGTTGCCGCCACAGCCAGCCCTTGTAGATGGCCGTCAGGTAGGTCCGGTAGGAGTTCCGGCTCCAGCGGACCCGCTGCTTCAGGAAGGCCCGCAGGTTGTCCGGGAACATCGACATGGCACGTGCCGTGTGCTGGTGCATCGTCCGGTAGCCGGAGGCGAGCACGAGCCAGGTCAACCGCCCGTCGTCACCGGCGATGCACCGCCGGCCGAGGAAGAACTCGTGCTCCAGGTTGTGCAGTACGGGCAGGATCGCCGAGCGCCGGTAGGCCGCGGTGCGCCCGGACAGGCAGGCGACGGCGCCGACCCGGCCCTGCGCGGGCACATAGTCGAGGTAGCGGATGTCAACGAGCCAGTTCGCGACCCGGCGCCACACGCTGCTCCGCGGCTCGTACACGTTCTGGCGGGTTCCGACCCCGCCGACCTGCGGGTCGATGAACGGCATCTGGACGGCGGCGAGCAGACCCGGCTCCCAGGCGGTGTCGGAGTCGCAGAGCACGACGATCTCCATCGTCGCGGCCGACAGGCCGACACCGAGCGCCGAGCGCTTGCCCTCGTGGATGAAGGGGATCACCCGCACCGTCGGGTCGGCACGCCGGGCGAGGCGGTCGATGAGATCCCGGTCCTCGACGTCGGGAATGATTAGGATCTCGTCCGGCTGCTGGGCGAGCCAGGTCTCCAGGCAGCGGATCAGGACGTCGGGGTCCTCCCGGAAGGACGGGACAACGACCGACGTGGTTGTCCGGAAGTTGTTCCGGATTGGCTTGTATCTGGTCGAGAGGAGCCGCCGGCTGAGCCACACCACCCAGGACACGGCGCCGGCGATGCCGAGCGGGATCAGAGATCTGTGATCGCGGACGAACTGCACCGCGTCGCCGAGCCACTCCATGCCTGGTTTCGCTCCCCCCGAACGTCGGCTACCGAGAACGCCGGGGGCACGGGCAGGAACGGGCACGATGAACCGACAGGCGCGCCAGCCTGCAGGTTCACGGCCCCCACCGCCCCCGTCGGTGGTAGCTCAGACGTGTTATTTGCTGAGCCGCCAGAACAGTAGCAGCAGGCTCTGCCCGTTCGGCCCGCCGTCACAATGGCGTAACTCGGGCTGGCAAACTTGTTGCTTGAGGTAGTGCCTCGAACACGCGGGGGGATGCATGCTTCGCCGCCGGCCCCCGCTCATCTCAACGAAACCTGGGCGGTCCACAATGCCGTCCGCGGCCCAGCCAGATGCTTGAGTGGGGGGACACACTATGAGCGCCGAGTCAGTGAGTACCGAGACGGTGAGTACCGAGACGGTGACGGCACCACTGCGGATCAGTGTGATCGGCACCGGATATCTGGGGGCCACGCACGCGATCTGCATGAGCGAGCTCGGTTTCGACGTCGTCGGTGTCGACGTCGACCCGGACAAGGTGCGGCGGCTGGCCGACGGCGAGGTGCCCTTCTTCGAGCCCGGTCTGGAAGAGCTCCTGCGTAAGAACCTGGCGACCGGCCGGCTGGCCTTCACCACCTCCTTCGCGGAGACGGCCGACGCCGACGTGCACTTCCTCTGCGTGGGCACCCCGCAGCGTGCCGACTCCGGCGCCGCTGACATGACCTACGTGGACGGCGCCGTGGAGCGTCTGCTCGCCGTCGGGCCGAAGCCCGGGGCGCTGCTGGTGGGCAAGTCGACGGTCCCGGCCGGTACCGCGGTACGCCTCGCCGGCTGGCTCGCGCGGGAGGCCCCCGACGTCGACCTCGCCTGGAACCCGGAGTTCCTGCGCGAGGGCTTCGCCGTCGAGGACACCCTGCGCCCCGACCGGCTGGTCTTCGGGCTGCCGGCCGACGACGAGTGGTACGGCGTCGCCGACCGCCACGACCACGGTGACCACACCGGGCGGCGGGACCGGGTGGAGGCCACGCTGCGGGCGGTCTACGCGGTCGCGCTGGACGCGGGCACACCCGCCGTCGTCTCCGACTTCGCCACCGCCGAGCTGGTGAAGGTCGCGGCGAACGCCTTCCTGGCCACGAAGATCTCCTTCATCAACGCGATGTCCGAGGTCTGCGAGGTCGCAGGCGCCGACGTGAAGACCCTGGCCTCGGCGCTGTCGTACGACACCCGCATCGGCGGCCGGTTCCTCGGTGCCGGCCTCGGGTTCGGCGGCGGCTGCCTGCCCAAGGACATCCGCGCCTTCCAGGCCCGCGCCGAGGAGATCGGCGCCGGCCCGGCCCTGCGCTTCCTCGACGAGGTCGACACCGTCAACCTGCGCCGCCGGACCCGGACGGTGGAGCTGGCGATCCACCTCCTCGGCGGCGTTGCCGCCGGGCGACGGGTGGCCGTGCTCGGCGCGGCCTTCAAGCCGAACAGCGACGACATCCGCGACTCGCCGGCCCTCGACGTGGCCGACACCCTGCGCCGGGCCGGCGCCCGGGTGACGGTCTACGACCCGGCCGCGATGGAGAACGCCGCCCGCAAGTTCCCCGACCTGCGCTACGCGACCGGTGTCGCCGCGGCGGTCGCCGACGCCGATGTCGTGCTGCACCTGACCGAGTGGGCCGACTTCCGGGAGATCGAGCCGTCGCTGCTGACCCCCCTGGTCCGTCGCCCGGTGATCGTCGACGGGCGCAACACCCTCGACCCGCAGCTGTGGCGCAGCGCCGGCTGGATCTACCACGCCCTCGGCCGACCGAACGTATGAGCGGGCCGGGGCAGCCGGGAGCAACACCTCCGGAGCCCCGCGGCCGGACGAGGCGGGCCGTGCTCRCCTCGTCCCTCGGCGTGCTCGGCCTCGCTGCCGGCGCCGGGTGCGGAGCGCTCACCGACGACCAGGTCTTCGACCCGGCCAGTGAGATCCTCCCGCCCGACACGGCGACGCCGGCCGCGGGTTCCGCCACCACGGCGCCCGCGATCGGTGCGGCGACGGGCCGCACGCTGGCGGACCCGGCTGCGGCGCGGGAGTTCTTCGGCAGGGAGCTGGCCCCGCAGACCCGGTCGTCCTTCGGGCTCGACCGGGCCGCGATCATGGCGTCGGACGATCCGCGTTTCCCGCAGTTCCTGCGGGTGACGATCCCGGTCGACGCGATGAACCCGTCCGACGCGAGAATCTACGGTGACGGGCCGACCTACGGCGGGACGCAGCTTTTCGTCGATCACACGCTGCGTTCGCCTTACGAGCTGTACCTGCGTTACTACCTGCGGTTTCCGGAGACGTTCGACTTCGGCAGGGGCGGCCGCCTGCCCGGATTCTTCGGGACCATCGTGAAGGACCGCCAGCGCACCGAGACGATGCGCAGCGGACTGGCGACGCGTTTCGCCTGGCGCGAGGGCGGCAAGGGCATCGTGTACGCGAACACCGCCCGCGAGGACCATCCGGTGAATGTGATCGGGAAAGGCTCGTGGTACTGGCCGAGGGGTCGTTGGGCCTGCGTCGAACAGGGCGTCAAACTCAACTTCGAGGGTTTCGCCGACGGGGTGATTCTCATGTGGCTGGACGGCCAGCTGGTGCACAAGGAGAGCTTCAACCCGCGGATCTCGAGCGATCTGCGGATCGGCGGCATTCTCGCCACGGCCACGTTCGGTGACGGCGGGGCGTCGTTCGCGCCGACCACGACGCAGGCGATCGACCTGGCCGGCTTCGCCTACGGCATCGCGCGTCTCAACCCGCTGCCGAGGCCGGAGGAGACCTGATCGAGGCTCTCGAAGTGCCGCCGGGCCATCGCCGCCGCGGCCCGGTTTCCCTTGTGCAGGAAGCGCGCGGCGGCGGCCTCGAGGCTCTCGGTCGCGTCGTCCTTGCGCCCCGCGCGGTACAGCACCTCAGCCCGGGCGAGCAGGGCGTTGCCCTGCCCGTCGATGTCGTCGGTGCGGCTGGCGAGATCGCAGGCGGTGTCGGCGAACCGTAGTGCCTCGGCGTCGCGCCCGGAGATCGCCAGCAGCCGGGCGTGCACCGAACACCAGCCGGCCTGGGCGGGGAGCTGGTCGCCCGCGGCGGCGTCCCGGCACCGGTTCACGTACTTCGTCGCCTCCTCCAGCTTGCCGAGGCGGACGAGCACGTCGGCGAGCAGCGCGGCGCGGGTGGCCAGGTGCGCCCGTTCGCCCATCCGGGACAGCTGCCGGCAGCTGCGGCGCAGCTCGCGCTCGGCGACTTCCGGCTCGCCGGCGAGCAGCGCGACCCGGGCGACGACGAAGCCGCTGTGGAACGGGTCGGCGCGGGCGCCGCGGATGTCACCGACGATCTCCTCGGCGTCCTTGAGGTGGGTCCGTGCGGCTTCCATGTCGTCGGACATCGCGGTGAGCAGCGCGAGCTGGGCGAGGACCGCCCGGCGCAGGCCGCGGTCGTCGCCGGCGCTGTCCAGCGCCGCGGCCGCCTTCGCGATCGAGTAGGGCACCGGCCCCGGAACCAGGCTCAGCAGCAGGACGAGCTCGCGCCGCAGTGAGTGCGCCGCCCGTGGCACCCCCGACTCCTCGGCGTGCCGCACCGCGTTCTCCATCGCCTTCTCCGCCGCCGCGAACTGGCCGGCGGCGCCGTAGGCGGCGCTCTGGCTGCGGCAGGCCAGTGCGGCTCCGACGTCGTCGCCGTCGCGGACGAAGGACGCCAGCGCCGCGGTCGCCTCCGTGAGAGTGCTGGCGACCAGGCCCTCCGGGTCGGTGGCGAACAGGACGCGCAGGTGCGCGAGGCGGGCATGGGCGCGCAGCCCGTCCTCACCGGCGCGGCGCGCCCGGTCGCTGACCTGCCGCAGGATCCGTTCGGCGTCCGAGAGCCGGCCGAAGGAGTACAGCGCCCAGCCGAGGTCGATCTCCGCGCGCAGCCGCAGCGGGTCGGTCTCCGGCAGCAGGGTGATCGCCCGCTTCAGCAGTTGCGCGGCGCCGGTCTCGTCACCCTGGCGGACCCGGTCGGCCGCCTCGATCAGGCAGGTCGCCGCGGACCGGCCGAGCTCGACCATCTCGTTGTCGCGCTGACCGAGCACCACCCGGTAGCGGTAGGCCTGCTCCAGGTGGTACCCGACCAGCTCGTCGTGCTCGCCGGGACCGCCGACCATCCGGGCCTGCAGCCAGCCGGCGAACCGCTCGTGCAGGTCGGCGCGCTGGCGCTTGGACGTCGTCTGGTACGCGCAGTCACGCAGCAGGACGTGCAGGAACCGGTACGCCTCCACCCCGGGCAGGTCGGAGCGGTCGGGGTGGACCAGCTCCTTGCGGACGAGCGACAGGCAGTGCTCGTAGACGTAGGGGCGTTCGACCGGGTCGGACAGTTCGATGACGGCATCGAGGTAGAAGCGTTCGCCGACGACCGCGGCGCGCTCCAGCACCTGGCGCTCCGGCGGGTCCAGCCGGTCGAGCCGGGCGGCGAGCAGCGCGGAGATCGTCGGCGGCACGGTGACGCCGCGCAGGCTGCCGGTGGCGATCCACCGGCTGCCCTCCCGCCGGAGCAGGCCGTCGTCGACGAGCGCGGCGACCATCTGCTCGACGAACAGCGGGTTGCCCGCGGCGGAGGTGGTGATCCGGGAGACCAGCGCGGGGTCGAGGTCGTCCGAGCCCATCAGGGTGCGGATCAGCCGCTGGCAGCGTGCCTCGGTGAGCGGCGCCAGCAGCAACGAGGTGGCGTTCAGCTTGCCGCCGCCCCACATCCTGCGCTCCTCCAGCAACTCGGGGCGGGACAGGCACAGCAGCAGGATCGGCGCGTCGCGGGACCAGTCCGCCACGTGCTCGATGAGGTCGAGCAGGGTCGGCTCGGCCCAGTGCACGTCGTCGAACCAGAGCACCAGCGGGCGCTGTTCGGCCAGCGCCTGGAAGAACGTGCGGACGGCCCAGAAGCTCTCCTGGGTGCCCAGTTCCGCACCGCCGAGGCCGACGAGGGGGGCGAGGGCGTCCACCACCTCGGCGGCCTGTGGGACACCGGCGAGCAGGTTCTTCAGCCGCAGCCGACCGTCGGGCGCGCTTTCGTCGGCGGACATGCCGGTGGCCTGGCGCACCATCTCCATCAGCGGCCAGTAGGYGATGCCCTCGCCGTAGGACAGACAGCGGCCGGTGAGCACCATCGCCCGGCTGGAGATGCCCTCGCAGAACTCGCCGACCATGCGGGACTTGCCGATGCCGGCGGGCCCCAGAACGGTGAACAGGTGACAGGTCCGCTCCTCCACGACTGCCTCGAAGGCGTCCTGGAGGCGGCGGCGCTCGCGGTTGCGGCCGATCACCGGCGCGGCGAACCCCTGGGACGGCTCCCGCAGGCCGGGCCCGACGCCGGGGTTGCGCAGGCCGAGCAGCCGGTGCGCCCGCACCGGCTCCYGCTTGCCCTGGACGACCAGCGGCCCGACCGAGCTCGTGGTGATGCTGTGCCGGACGAACCGGTAGGTGCTCTCACCGATGAGGATCTCGTCGGGCGGGGCGGCCTCCTCCAGCCGGGAGGCCACGTTCACCGGGTCGCCGGTGGCGCCGCCACCGGCGACGGTCACCTCGCCGGTGTTGATACCGATCCGCACCCGCAGCTGCAGGTTCAGGTCGCGGTGGAACTCGGCGTTCAGTTCCTCCATGGCGGCGCGGATGTCCAGGCTCGCCCGAAYGGCGCGCAGAGCATCGTCCTCATGCAGCACCGGGATGCCGAACACGGCGAACACCGCATCCCCGATGAACTTCTCGACCGTGYCGCCGTGCGCGTAGATGACCTCGCGGACGGTCGTGAAGAACCGCCACATGACCTGTTGCAGCTGTTCGGAGTCGATCTTCTCGCCGATGTCGGTCGACCCGGTGATGTCGACGAACATGATGGTCACGATCTTGCGGGCTCCGATACCCGCGACGGGCAGGGGATTCCCGCAGCCGGAGCAGAAGCGTGCTCGCTCGGGGTTCCCCTCCTCGCATGTCGGGCACAACGCCATGTGCGGGATCGTAGGCCGATCGCGGTGGCGAGAGGTGGGGGATGAGGGGACGTGCCGTGCGGGCAGTGACCTATGCCACATCACGGATTCGGTCCGTTCCTGGTTCAGGATGGCAGGTCCCGGCGCAGTGAGGCGCTCGCGGCGGCGATGAGGACCACCGCCCACGAGATCGCGGCGGACAGTGACGAGACCGGGGTCTCGGTGGTGGGCCACAGGAGCACGCCCGAAGGTGCGGTTACCGGGCCGTGGAAGCGGGCCCCGTCGAGTGCGGCCTCGGCCAGGCCGCTCAGGGCGACGACACCGGCAGCCGGGGCGAGACCGCGGGTGATCTCACCCAGTGCCACGCCCGTCAGGCCGGCCGCGCACACCACGGCGACCACGATCAGGTAGGCGGTCAGCACCTCCGCCGGACGGCCCGACCGCATGGCCGCGCCCCCGTGCCGGCCGGCACCGCGCAGCCACCAGGCCGCGAACACCAGGCTGGACAGGGCCGTGCCGATCAGCACCACCGTCGCGGCCTGGGCGGCGAGGACCCGCACCCGGCCCGGGCTGACCAGCCAGGCGTGGGTGATCGTGCGGTACCGGTACTCACTGGTGACGAGAACGACGCCGAAGAACATCATGGCGTAGGCGAGGAGGAAACCCGAGCGGGAGCGCAGCCCGTTCCAGGCGAGGGCCGGATCGGCCTGGGCGCCCCACAGCAGCAGGGGCAGTGCGTGCACGGCCAGGACGACGCACAGCCCGGCGAGCTGCCACCGCCCGGTGGCCAGCTTCATGAGCTCGGCACCCACCAGGCGCGATGTGTTCGGCCCCCGGCCCCGCCCCGCACCCCCCGCACCCCCTGCGCGCGACCGGCGGGCGGCGGCCCGGCCGCCGGAGGTGACGAGCGTGTGTGGGCCGGTCATCGGCCCTCGCCGGTGGACTGGCCGGTCAGCTCGAAGAACGCCCGCTCCAGATCCGGCCCCGTGGTGTGCAGCTCGACGAGGGGGATGCCGTGCCCCGCGCACAGCCGGCCCACCCGTTCGGCCGTGCCGTGCGGCAGGCGGAGGGAGTCGGGCCCGGTACGGACGACCCGCTCCCCGGGAAGCAGGGAGGGCAGGAGCCCGGCGAGCCGGTCGGCCTCGGGTGTGCGGACCTCGACCCTGCCCGCGCCCACCTCGCCGGCGGGCGCGGCCAGCACCACCCGGCCTCGGTCGATGATCACGACGTGGTCGACCGTCTGTGCGACCTCGGCGAGCACGTGGCTGGACACCAGGGCGCAGCGCCCGGAGGCAGCCCACTCGCGCAGGAAGTGGCGCAGCCAGCGGATGCCGTCCGGGTCCAGGCCGTTGGCGGGCTCGTCCAGGACGAGCAGCTCGGGATCTCCGAGCAGGGCGCAGGCGATGGCCAGCCGGCCGCGCATCCCCAGCGAGTAGCCGCCGACCGGGCGGTCGGCGGCCGAAACGAGGTCGACACTCTCCAACGCGCCCTCGACGGCCGCCGACCGCGCGCGGCGGGGCAGGCCGAGCGCCACGGCCAGGCAGCGGAGGTGGTCACGCCCGCTGCGGGCCGGGTGAGCGGTCGGCTCGAGCACGGCGCCCACTGTCCTCGCCGGGTCCGACAGTTTCCGGTAGGAACGGAGCTCCCGACGGAGGCCGTCCCGGAGCAGCGCCTGCCCGCTGGTGGGCGTGACCAGGCCGAGCAGGATGCGCAATGTCGTGGTCTTGCCCGAACCGTTCGCGCCGAGGAAACCGGTCACCGCCCCCGCGGGCACGGTGAACGAGACGTTCCGCAGCGCCTCCACCCGCCCGTACCGCTTGGTGAGGTCGCGGACCGCCACGACGTCGCCCGAGGCGGCCGCCCGGGCCGGAGTCGGACCGCTGGCCTGGCGGGCGTTGTCATCCACCGTCACGGATCTGATTACGGTGGCCTCCTCAGGTCGGAACGCCCTGTGATCGTCTCACGGTAACGGCCGTGTGTTTCCGGGGGCAGCGCTGTCGCGCAGCTGGGCGAGCAGACGGCTCAGAGTGGCCCGTTCGTCGTCGGACAGGCCGCCGGTGAACTGCCCGACGGCACCCGAAGCGTCGGCCAGCCCGCGCTCCAGCGCGGTCCGCCCCGTCGGTGTCAGCTCCAGCAGAATCGCCCGCCGGTCAGTGGGATCGACCCGGCGGCAGACCAGGCCGTCGGCCTCCAGCCCGTCCACGGTCTCGGTCATCGTGCGGGGCGCGACGGCGACGGCCGCGGCCAGATCGCGCGGCCGGACGGGCCCGCGCTCGGCGACGAGCCGCAGCACCTTCAGGCGGGCCAGGGTCAGTCCGGCGCCGGCGCGCAGTGCCTCGTTGACCGAACGCCGCACCTGGTGGCCGACGGCCAGCACGAGGTCGATGAGCGGGTCTCCGGTGTCGGGTGGGGGCATGTCCCGGTCGTCCCCTTCGCTGCTTCCGTCGTTGTTCTCGGCAGATTGTGCGCCGTGCGTCACAGGTCCGAGCACGGAGCATCCTCTATTGTGAGGGCACCTCATTGAAATGGAAAGGGCGCCCCCGCGGAGCGTGAACGATCCCGAACCCGGCGTGTGGACGGGCCGCGGCGAGCGTGACCTGCGAACGGAAGGGAACACCGTGGACGCACTGGCCTGCCTGATGACCCGCCGCACGGCCACCCGGCTGGTGGAGCCGGGCCCGACATCCGAACAGCTCGCGGTCATGCTCACCGCGGCGACCACCGCGCCGGACCACAAGATGCTGCGTCCGTGGCGCTTCGTCGTGGTCCGGGGCGAGGCGCGCACGACCCTCGCGAACGCGATCACGGCCGCCGCCGAGGCCGTCGGTGGCCTGGCCGAACCGGTGATCCGTAAGGCCGCGGGCAAGGCCACCCGCTCGCCGGCCCTGATCGCGGTGATCGCCTCCCGGGTGCCTGGATCCAAGGTCCCCCGTGCCGAGCAGGACGCCTCCGCCGCCGCGGCGGCGCAGAACATCTGCCTGGCCGCGCACGCCCAGGGCGTCGCCTCGGCGTGGAAGTCGGTACCGCTGCCTGACAGCGACGAGGTCCGCGCCGTGTTCGGGCTGACCGGCGGCGAGGAGCTGCTCGGCTGGGTCGAGCTGGGCACGCTGTCCGACGCCGTCCCCCTCCCTCCGCGCCCCCGGGTCGACCTGCCGGCGGTGACCGCAGAGCTCACCACCGCCGGCGTGCTCGCCCCCGTCCCGGCCCTGGCCGCGGCAGCCGCCACCCTCGTGACGCCGGCAGGGTGACGCGCGGGCCTGTTCGTGGCGGCTGACCCGGCGTGTGACGGATGTCCGGTCGTGGCGGGCAGGCCTTGGCTGCGGCCGGCAGGGGAAGTTGCCCTCGGCAGGGGAAAAGGAGCGCCGCCGGGGTACAGAGACTGCTGCGGGCGGCGTTGTTGCGCCGTCCCGGGTCGGTCGTCTGCCCGGTCACCGACGCTCGCGGCGAACCCGCCGGTTCCGGCACCCCCGAACTCCGCTTCCGGAAAGTAGCGGCGTTCGGCGCCGGGAGCTACCTAAGCTGAACCCAGGCCGGCAGCCAGGCCTGTGAGGGGGTGGCGCGGTGACCAGGACTCGCTCGTCCGGTACGGCCCCCCGGGGCCCGCTGCGTCGGCCGATGATCAGCTGGCTGGTGGCCGGCCGGCTGGTGGTCGCGGGGGCCCTGTTCACCGCTGCGCTGGCCGGGTGCGCCGAGTCCGGAGCGGACACCGCCAGCTCCCGACCCATGCCGCCGGCAGCGGCCGACCCGACCCAGCCCCACTCGACGCCGGACCCGGCAGCCACCGGGGCCCAGACCCCGGGGGGCCCCGGTGGCGCCGCCGCGGGTACGGGTACCGCCGGTACCGATCCGGCTGGCTCCCCGGGTGATGGCGCCGACAGCGCCGACGGGGCAGGCGCAGCTGGCTCCGGCGGAACGGCCGGCTCCGGCGGAACGGCCGGCTCCGGTGGCGACGGGGCGAACTCCCCGTCCAGCGGCGAGGCCGGGACGTCCGGCGCGGAGGACGGCGCGAGTGGCGCCGGTGGCGCCGATCGAGATGCCGCGGGCGGCTCGGCGGGGCCGCTGGTGCCGGATCTGCCGTCGGTCGCGCCTTCCCCGGTCTTTCTCGGCGAGGCGTGTGACCCGGACCGCGACTCCGAGCCGGCGACGGCCGTCAACGGCCTGGTCCTCTACTGCGTGCCGGTGCCGGAGCCGGAGATCACCGGGGCCGACCCGAGCGGGGTCGGGCGCTGGTCGCCCGGGCCGCCGTCCCAGGGCACCCCGACCGGTCCGGAGCCTGGCGGTGAGTGTGACCCGGCCGACGTCGGCCGGGTCGTCCCCGGTGCCGACGGCCGGCCGCTGTCCTGCCTGCGCGAGCCGGACGGCGCGATGCGCTGGGCCGACGTCTCCTGACTCAGCGGCGGCGGCGCGGGCGCAGCAGGTCGGCGAGTGACCAGAGCGGTGGCAGCACGAGCAGGGTGAACACGGCCGCCCAGGCCCAGGGATGGTCGGCGAGGTAGGGGACGGCGTCGTCACGCAGCCAGGGGAACAGCCGGTCGCCGGCCGCCGGGATCAGCCCGGCGGCGGCCAGCACGGCGAGCCCGCCGACGCCGGCCACCGTGAGCCCGCCGGTGAGCGTCCGCCAGCTGGTCACGCCGATCATGAGCAGGCCGACGGCGGTGACCAGCAGCCCCAGCCCGCCGAGCAGCCCGGCCTGGGTGACCGCCCCCGCGAGCCCGGCGAGGAACAGCACCGCGCCGGTGGTGATCGTCACCCGGTACCGGCGGCGGGCGAGATTGTCCACGGCCGCGTGGGCGAGCCGGGTGACGGTGCGCGCGGCGGCGACGGCGGGGCGCAGCGGGCGGGGGAGCGCGCGCAGCGATGCGAGCCAGGCGGTCAGTACCGCCAGGGTCTGGGCGACGGCGGCGACGAGGATCGCGCTGTTCGCCCGGTCGGTCAGCCGTTCGTCGGCTACCCGGCAGGTCCGCAGCACGGCGTCGGTGGCCGCGGGATCGACCCGGTCGCCGCCGGCTTCGGAATGTTCGGCCACCGCGTCGAGGAAAGTCCGGTTCGGGGCGGGGCTGGCACCGGCGCCGTCGATGTCCGCGCGGACGGCGGTGGCCACGCTGACCAGCTCAGCCGCGGCGATCTCGCGTTGGATACCGGCGGCGACCCAGGCCGCGGTCTCCGGCAGGGCGGCCGGGACCGGTGCGTCCGGATCGTCCAGCCAGGCCAGCTCGGCCAGTACCGGTCCGGGAGCCGGGACCGCGGCGATCGTTGCCAGCTGGTCCACGAAGTCGGTGAGCCACCGCGCCTCGTCGGCCGTGGAGCTGGGCCGGCCGCCCGCGGTGTCGCGTAACCAGGCGAGGCGGCGCGGGTCGAGCAGGATGCGGACCAGCCAGGCTGCGCCGTCGAGGCGCCCCCACATCCAGTCGTTCGCCCGCCAGGACGATTTCGCGAAGGCGCCGAAGTTCCCGAGCTGCAGCCCGGTCAGCTTGCGCGCCGCGGTTGCCCGGCCCGGATCAAGGTCGCAGCGGACGTCCGCGCTGACCTGGACCAGCTCCACCGGCTGGTCGACGATCTCAGCTCCGGTCAGGGTGCGGGTGACCAGATGCAGGTCAAGCAGGGCCAGGGCCGCCCCGCCGCGTCGCGGCGGGAGGTACCGGACGAAGTCGTCCAGGGTGCGGGCGGCCACCCGGCGCCGGGCGGCGAGGCTCAGCCCGTTCGGATGGGTGCGCGGCCGCTGCGTCAGCAGCGCGGCGGACGCGAGCAGTGCGGTCGGTGCGGTCGGCATCGCCGGCCTGGAGGACGCCGCCGCGGCCGGCGACCGGCCGAGGACCCTGGCAGGTGAGCGCGCCACGATGCGGCCGAGCAGGTCGCGCAGGTTCTCGGTGAGTGAACCCAGCGTGGTCCAGGCGAGGGTGAGATCGGTCTGGCTGGTCTCGGCGTCACCCACCCCGCGCAGCCAGCGCCGGGCTGCCTCGGCGACCACCGCGTCGGACGGCGCACCTGCCAGATCGCGCAGCGTGTGGCGGACGATCGTGAACGCCCCCCGGTTCGCCGGGGTCGACGGGAGCGGCAGCAGGTGGGCCCCGGCCTGCTCGCGGGGCGCGACCACAGCCCCGTGGATCCCCCGGGCCAGGTGCGCCAGCGCCCTCCGGTCACGTGGGTCCGTCGCCAGTACGTAGCCCTCGTTGATCATTGCGATCAGGATGCCCTTGGCCGCGTCGACCGCGGGACGTCCCAGCCGCCACAGCTCACCGGTGTCGGCCTGACCGGGCAGCTCGTCGGGAAACTGCGCGAGGGCGGCGCGCACGGCGGCGACGCGCAGCTCCATGCGGCCGCCGGCCGTCGCCAGCAGCTCCGCGGCGTCGGCGGGAACGGTGTCCAGCGGTGCCGGGCCGGCCGCCGCGTCGACGACGATCCGGTCGAAGACCTCCACCACGGCATCCGCGGCGCGTTCCGCCTCCCGCCCGCGGTAGGCCTCGTAGATGTCCTGGTCGGTCAGCCGCGGCCCGCCGGCCGGCGCGAGCCGGAACAGTGCCCGCCGGGTCGCGCGCAGGCCGCGGACGGCCTCGTTGTGCTCCCGGATGCGCCGCAGGTCGACCGAGATCGACTGGTTCAGCGCGGCGTCGAGCGCGCCGAGCAGTGTCTCGGTGGCCGAGGGGAGGCCGGGGCGCTGCCCGGGTCCGTGGTCCGCTGCCGGGTTTCCCGCCGGGTTCTCCGGTGCGTCCTCGGGTGGGTTCGGTGCGGGCACGACGTAGGCGAGGACGCGGCGGACCTGCCGGCCGCGCGCGGGCCGCTCGAAGACCTCCTGGATCGCCGGCCCGATCGGGCGGTTCACCAGGATGCCCCCGTCGGAGCCGTAGAAGTCGCCGGCCGCGTTCACGTAGTCGGCCATATCCGGATGGTCGGCGTCCGGGGAGTTGCGCACCGGGACGTACGCCGGTTCGAAGGCGCCGGGGAAGGCCGCGCTGGCCCGGGCTGCCAGCGCCAGGCGGGCGGCCGCCTCGGGGTCGGTCAGGTCGTCCTCGCCGAAGACGAACAGGCCGCGATGGTCGCGGTCGCGGATGATGCCGCCGAGGTCGTCCGACCAGCGACTGGACTCCCCACCCAGGATGGTCGTGGTGATGAACACCGAGGTCGGACGGATCGTGCGCGCGGTACCGGCCCGCGGGGCGATGCTGTGCAGCCCGCGGCGCAGCGCCGGGAGCAGGATCTCGTCCCCGCGCAGCAGCGAGGGGAAGCGCCGCCCGTCCGGCCGCCGCATCAGCTCGCGCAGGGAACCCAGCGTGATCCACAGGTCGTGCAGGGGCCCGAGGTCGGTGTCGTGGGCGTTCGCGTACCCGAGCAGGGCCACGTTGATGCCGCCGGCGGAGGCCCCGGCGAGGACGTCCACCGAGATCTCGACATCCAGCGCCGCCAGCAGCGCGGCCCAGCGCCCGGCGACGACGGCGTCGGTGGCGGACCAGCCGCGGGCGTGACCTGACCGGGCGGCGGTGGCGAGGTTGATCTCGCGCGCGACGCCGCCCATCCACACCGCGAGGCTGGCGCCGCCGGTCATCACGAT
The DNA here is from genome assembly GCF_001854655.1 of Parafrankia colletiae. Classification (GTDB taxonomy): domain Bacteria; phylum Actinomycetota; class Actinomycetes; order Frankiales; family Frankiaceae; genus Parafrankia; species Parafrankia colletiae. The sequence continues at coordinate 115,987 of NZ_MBLM01000109.1, forward strand.
CGCGAGCCGGATGTCCTGCGTGGCGCCGTCGCGGGGCCCGTCGGGACTGTCGGGCCTGTCCGGTCCGTCGGGCTCGCCTGCGCCCGCCGTGGCCCTCGCACCGCCCTCCGTCATGGTCGCAAGACTAGACGTGCCGGACATTGCTGACTCCGTGTGCTTTGGGCCCGCTCCGAACCGATGTGGCATTCGTCCGGAGATCTCTCCCCTTCTTGGTTACTCGCGAGTAGCATGGGCATCACCTACCAGCGAGTAACTACGCCCGCGCCACCGAGCACCGCACGGTGGGTCGGAGGGGAGGAGCCGTCCATGGGGCACTACCGGAGCAACCTTCGCGACATCGAGTTCAACCTGTTCGAGGTGTTCGGCGTGGACCGGACGCTCGGGACCGGGCCCTTCGCGGAGATGGACCGCGACACCGCCCACGAGGTGCTTGCCGAGCTCGAGCGGGTCGCCACCGGGCCGGTCGCCGAGTCCTTCGTCGACGCGGACCGTCACCCGCCGACGCTGGACCCGGACACCGGCACCGTCACGCTGCCCGAGTCCTTCCACCGCTCCTACGCCGCGGCGCAGGAGGGCGAGTGGTGGCGGCTGTACCTGCCGGCGCACCTCGGCGGCATGGGTGCCCCGCCGACCATCGCCTGGGCGGCGTCCGAGCTGTTGCTCGGCGCGAACCCGGCCGTGTTCATGTACATGGCCGGCCCGACCTTCGCCGCCATCCTCGAGAACGTCGGCACCGAGTGGCAGAAGAAGCTCGCGCGCTGGGCCATCGAGCGCCAGTGGGGCGCGACCATGGTGCTGACCGAGCCGGACGCCGGCTCGGACGTCGGTGCCGGCCGGGCGCGCGCCGTCGAGCAGCCGGACGGGACCTGGCACATCGAGGGCGTCAAGCGCTTCATCACCAGCGGCGACTGGGACGTCCCCGAGAACATCTTCCACCTGGTGCTCGCCCGTCCGGAGGGCCACGGCCCGGGCACCAAGGGCCTGTCGATGTTCGTACTGCCCAAGTACATGCCCGACCCGGAGACCGGCGAGCCCGGTGCCCGCAACGGCGTCTACGTCACCAACCTCGAGAAGAAGATGGGCCTGAAGGTCTCGACCACCTGCGAGCTGCGGTTCGGTGAGCGCGAGCCGGCCGTCGGCTGGCTGGTCGGCGACGTCCACGACGGCATCGCCCAGATGTTCCGGGTCATCGAGTACGCCCGGATGATGGTCGGGACGAAGGCCATCGCCACCCTGTCCACCGGCTACCTCAACGCGCTGGAGTTCGCCCGCGGGCGCGTGCAGGGCGCGGACCTCACCCAGGCCTCGGACAAGACCGCACCCCGCGTCACGATCATCAACCACCCCGACGTCCGCCGGATGCTCATGGTGCAGAAGGCGTACGCCGAGGGGATGCGCGCCCTCGTGCTCTACACGGCGACCTTCCAGGACGCCGTCGCCCTGGCCGCGGCCCGCGGCGAGGTGGACGAGGACGCCGAGCGGATGAACGACCTGCTGCTGCCGATCGTCAAGGGCGTCGGCTCGGAACGGTCCTACGAACTGCTCGCGAGCTCGCTGCAGATCTTCGGCGGCTCCGGCTACCTGCAGGACTATCCGATCGAGCAGTACATCCGCGACGCGAAGATCGACACCCTGTACGAGGGTACGACGTCCATCCAGGGCCAGGACCTGTTCTTCCGGAAGATCGTCCGGGACAAGGGGCGGGCGCTGACAGCCCTGCTCGGGCAGATCCAGGAGTTCGCCAAGGGCGAGGCGGGCAACGGCGCGCTGCGCGGCGAGCGGGAGGCGCTGGGCAAGGCCCTGGAGGAGTGCCAGGCGATGGTCGGAGCCATGGTCGGCTTCCTCACCGCCGGCGCCGAGAACAGCAGGCAGGTCTACCGGGTCGGGCTGAACACCACCCGGCTGCTGATGAGCCTCGGCGACGTCATCATCGGCTGGCTGCTGCTGCGCGGCGCCGAGGCGGCGCTGCAGGCCCAGGGCAACGGCTCCGCGACCGGGCGGGACCAGGCCTTCTACATCGGCAAGATCGCGGCGGCCCGCTGGTTCGCCGCCAACGTCCTGCCGGAGCTGCAGGCCCGCCGCACGGTGCTGGAAGGCACCGGCCTCGGGCTGATGGAGCTGCCCGAAGAGGCCTTCTGACGCAGTGGGATCCGCGCGGGGTGGCCGGCGAGTGCGCCCGCCGCCACCCCGCGCGGATTTCTCGCTGGTGCACCCGGCCTGCCCGGAGCGCGCTGCGACCCCGCTGACCCCGCTGACCTCGATGGACGTAGCAGCTGTCGAGCGAGGCCGGAGGCGCTCAGGGCGTCCGTCGGGCGCCGGATGTGCGCAGCGTGGTTGTATCGTGGGTGATCAGGGGTAGACGGAGTCAATGGGAACTCCGCTGAGCCTTCTGCTTCTCGCTTTCGGCGCCGTGCTCGCGTTCGCCGTCCGCGCCGATCCGTCCGGCCTCGACCTCACTGCTGTCGGGGTCATCCTCATGATCGTCAGCCTGGTGGGCCTGGGCGTCACGCTCTACCGCGACCAGTGGCGCCGCCGGATCGTCGAGGAGTCCATCGACCACGGCACGCCGCCGCCGGTGAGTGTGGACGACACCGTGCTGGTGGATCCGTCCATGCAGGTCGAGGCCCCGACGCATCATGACCCCGTCCGCCCCGGGACCGGGAGCGACGGCTCCGTCCAGTCCGTCCGTGAGACGCGTACCGACGTGCACCTGGACGAGCGGCCCCGGGCCCGGCGCCCGGCTCAGCGTGGGTTGCGCCTGCGCTGAGCCGGAGCGTGGGCTGCGCCTGCGCTGAGCTGGAGCGTGCGCCGGGCCGGAAGGCAGGCGGGCCCCAGCCGGGAGACGTACGGGCGGGTGTGACGTGCGGACGGGCGCCGACCGGGCTCAGGTGGTGCGCAGCGGGGGAAAAGCCTGGTCGAGCTCGTTGCGCATGTCACGCTTGAGGATGTCGTCGGCCTCGGAGGACGACTGGCCCTCCAGCAGGAACCGGGCGACCCGCAGGGTCAGGTCCACCCGCTCGGCCAGGTTGAGCGCCCCGTTGAACCGGCCGCTGGTGCTGGCGGAGGTCAGTACCTTCGCGACGAACTCGTCGGCGGCCTGCAGAGCCTCCACGCGCGTCATGCGTTCACCTCTTCGTGGCGGAAGTCGAGCCGGGTGCCGGGTGTGAGGCGCAACCGTACCAGGCTGGACACCTCTCTCCGTTGTGCACCCCTATGTGTCCGTTGTTCCCTCAAGGGTGTATATGGCGAAGTGCGGAGATCCGGCGCCTTCCCGTGCACCTGAGCTGACCAGCGCGTCGGGCTCAGTTCCAGGCGAGAGCGACCACGGGGTCGGCGAGGACCGCCCCGACGTCGGCGAGGACCRCCGAGCCCAGCTCGCCGTCCACCACCCGGTGGTCGAACGAGAGCGCGAGCTGGGCCACCGTGCGCACCGCGAGCTCGCCGTCGTGCACCCAGGGGGCCGGCTTGATCGCGCCGAGTGCCAGGATCGCCGCCTCGCCCGGGTTGATCACCGGTGCGCCGGTGTCGACGCCGAAGACCCCGACATTGGTGATGGTGATAGTGCCGCCGGAGAGGTCCGCCGGGCGCAGCCGGTCCGCCCGCGCGGCCTCGGTCAGCCCCTGCAGCGCGCGGGCGAGCCCGACCAGGTCGAGCGCCCCCGCCGCGGGGATGTTCGGGACGACCAGGCCCCGCGGCCCCGCCACCGCGATCCCGAGGTTCACCTGCTCCTTCACGCGGATCTCGGCATCGTCACCGGACGTGTCTCCGACCCAGGACGCGTTGATCATCGGGTGCCGCCGGACGGCGGTCAACAGCGCCTTCGCCACCAGCAGCAGCGGAGTCACCCGCACGCCGGCGAAGTCCGGCAGGGCCGCGATCCGCTCCTTCGCCGCCATCGTCTCGGTGACGTCGACACTGAGGAACTCGGTGGCGTGCGGCGCCGTGAACATGCTCGCGACCATCGCCCGCGCCATCGTGCGTCGAACCCCCGTGACCGGCACCCGCCAGCTCCGGGACGCCTCGTCGAAACGGGCGTCCTCCGGGACGGCGCCCGGCACCTGCCGGGCGGCCGCAGGGGGGACGGAGTGCACAGGGGGGGCTGAGCGCGAAGGGGAGATGGCGGGCGCCGACGGTGCCGCCGGGACGTCCCGGGCCGGCGGGAGCGGGGCGGTGGCAGGCGCGGGGCTGGCGGCGGCCTCGACGTCCGCCCGACTGATCGTGCCCGCCGGGCCGGTGCCGGCCAGGCTGGTCAGGTCCACCCCCAGGTCACGCGCGAGCTTGCGCACCGGTGGCTTCGCCGCCACCCGGCCCGGGCGAGGCACCGTGCCGGTCGACTCGGTCGCGGTCGACGTGGTCGGCGGGCCGCCCTGGACGCGGCGCCGGCGCCGCTGCCCGGTCTCGCCGCTGCGCGGCCCGTACCCGACGAGCATCGGCGTGCGGCCGGCCGCCATCGACGGCCGGTCGGCCAGATCAGCCCGCTCGGCGTCGGTTCCCCCGGCAGTGCCCCCGGAGGCGCCGTCGGGGACGCCTTCGGTGACTCCGTCCATGGTCTCTCCGGCGCGCGACGCCGGCAGCGAGGCAGCTCCGTTGCGGGGTTCCCCGGCTGGCGGGGGCGGTGCGGCGGTGCCGCCCGGCGGTTCGTCGCCGACTGCGTCGATGGTGAGCAGCGGGGCGCCGACCGCGAGCTCGGCACCGGGCTCGCCGTGCCGCTCGACGAGCACCCCGGCGAACGGCGACGGGATCTCCACGACGGCCTTCGCCGTCTCGACCTCCACCAGCGGCTGGTTCACGGTCACGGCCTCGCCGACGTCCACCAGCCAGCGGACGATCTCCGCCTCGGTCAGGCCCTCGCCCAGATCGGGTAGACGGAACTGTCGATGGGACACCGCAGTCTCCTCAGTAGCCGAACGATCGGTCGACGGCATCGAGGATCCGGTCGACGTCGGGGAGGTAGTGGTCCTCCAGCCGGGCGGGAGGGTAGGGCGTGTCGAAGCCGGTCACCCGGAGCACCGGTGCTTCCAGGTGGTAAAAGGCCTGCTCGGTGACGCGGGCGGCGATCTCCGACGACAGAGACACGTTCGACGGCGCCTCGTGGACCGCCACGAGCCGCCCGGTGCGGCGGGTCGACTCGATCACCGGGTCGAGGTCGAGCGGCGACAGTGAGCGCAGGTCGATCACCTCCAGCGATCGGCCGTCCTCCGCGGCGGCGACCTCCGCGGCGTCCAGGCAGGTGCGGACCATCGGGCCGTAGGCGACCACGGTGGCGTCCTCGCCCGGCCGGACCACCCGCGCGCTGTGCAGGCCGGTACGCAGATCGGCCGGGAGGTCGGCAAGCGGGGTCGTGTCGACCTCGCCCTTCTCCCAGTAGCGGCGCTTGGGCTCCAGGAAGATCACCGGATCGTCCGAGGCCACCGCCTGCTGGATCATCAGGTGTGCGTCGGCCGGATTGGAGCAGGTGACGACCCGCAGCCCGGCGGTGTGACAGAAGTAGGCCTCGGGCGACTCGCTGTGGTGCTCGACCGCGCCGATGCCGCCGCCGTAGGGAATCCGGATCGTCACCGGCAGCCGGACCCGGCCGGCCGAGCGGTAGTGCATCTTCGCGAGCTGGCTGACGATCTGGTCGAACGCCGGGTAGACGAACCCGTCGAACTGGATCTCGCAGACCGGCCGGAAGCCACGCATGGCAAGTCCGATGGCGGTGCCGACGATGGCTGACTCGGCGAGCGGCGTGTCGATCACCCGCTCCTCGCCGAACAGCTCCTGCAGCCCGTCGGTGATGCGGAAGACACCGCCGAGCTTGCCGACGTCCTCACCCATGATCACAGTTTTCGGGTCGGCCTGCATGGCGGCGAGCAGCCCGGTGTTCAGCGCCTTGGCGAGGGTCAGTGTCCGGCGGGCGCTGCCCTCCCCCGCGGTGCCACTGCCGTCGACCACGGCTGCCGCCGCCCGGCGCCCCGGGGCCGCGCCGTTGCCGGCCGCCGTGCCGCCGCCCGTCCCCTCCCGGCCCAGGGAGGCGGCAGTGCCGGCTGGTCGGGGGCCCGCGTCCACAGCCGTGTCCACAGCGGCCTGCCTGGCGGTGTTCGCCGGCGCGCCCGCGGCTGGCCCCGTCGCCATCTCACTGGTCGTCACAGCAACGCTCCCCGGAGATCCGTGTACGCGGCGCGCTCGGTGGCGACCAGACTGTTCTCGGTCACCTGCACATGATCGAAGACGGAGTCCTCGGGCGGGTCGGGGAGCGCGAGGCAGCGGGCCCGCAGGTCCGCCGCGACGGCGTCCGCCTCGGCGGCGATGCTCGACTCCAGCTCGTCGGTCAGGACGTCCCGCGCCCGCAGGTACGTCCGCAGCCGGTCGAGCGGATCACGGCGGCGCCAGGTGGAAAGCTCGTCCGCCGGGCGGTAACGGGACGGGTCGTCGGCGGTCGTGTGCGGATTGATCCGATAGGTGAGCGCCTCCACCAGCACCGGCCCCGCCCCGGCGCGGGCCTGCTGCAGCGCCCACCGGGTCACCGCCAGCGTGGCGAGGACGTCGTTGCCGTCGACCCGCACGCTCGGGAAACCGAACCCGCGGGCGCGCTGGTAGACCGGGACCCGACTCTGCCGCCGGTACGGCTCCGAGATCGCCCACTGGTTGTTCTGGCAGAAGAAGACCAGCGGCGCGGAGAACACACTCGCCCAGCCGAAGGCCTCGCTCACATCCCCCTCACTGGACGCCCCGTCGCCGAAGTAGGAGATGACCGCGCCCTCGCCGTGGTCGCGGGTGACCCCCATGGCGTAGCCGGTGGCATGCAGGGTCTGCGAGCCGACGACGATCGCGTAGAGGGCGAAACCGTGCTCCTGAGGATCCCACCCGCCGAGCGAGGATCCCCGGAACAGCCCGAACACATTCAGCGGGTCGACCCCCCGGCACCAGGCGACACCGTGCTCCCGGTACGACGGGAACGCCATGTCGTCGGGGCCGAGGGCCCGGCCCGAACCGATCTGCGCGGCCTCCTGGCCACGCAGGCTCGCCCACAGAGACAGCTCGCCCTGGCGTTGCAGGGCGGTGCCCTCGTCGTCGAGGCGGCGGACGATCGTCATGTCCCGCAACAGGCCGACGAGCTCGTCGTCGGTCACATCGGCCACATGGGCCTGGTACTCAGCCTCGGGACCGGATGCGGATGCCGCGGTCGTCCGCCGGCCGTCCGGGGTGAGCAGCTGCACCAGCTCCGTCACACCGGCAAACATAGCCCTCGTTCCCGCGGAGGCAACCCGGCGAGACGATGTCGGCGCAGCCGGACGGTCGCAGCGAGTGACTGGCGGTCCCCTCGGTACGGTGACCCGCGTGAGTGACCACGCGCGCGACGCTGCCAGCAGCCCCGGCCCCTCCGCCCCGCCCGCCCCGCCGGCCCCGTTCGAGGCACCCACCCGGCCGCCGGTCGGAGCGGTGCTCGGCAAGGTGGGCATCTGGAGCGGCCAGTTCGACTTCTCACCGGCCGGGACGGTCCGCGAGGCCGTCGCCGAACTGGACGAGCTCGGCTATTCCACTCTGTGGACCGGTGAGGTCAAGGGTCGCGAGGTCCTGGTGACCGCCGGGCTCATGCTCGGCGTGACGTCGCGGATGACCATCGCCACCGGCATCGCGCAGATCCTCGCCCGCAACCCGCTGACGATGGCCGCCGGTCAGCTCGCGCTGGCCGAGGCCAACCCCGGGCGTTTCCTGCTCGGCCTCGGCGTCTCGCACGCGGAGCTGATGCACATCCGTGGCGCCGTCTACTCCCGGCCCCTTGCCCAGATGCGGGCCTACCTCGACGAGATGGACCGGATGGCCACGGAGCAGTACCGGGCCGTGCCGCCGGCGGGCACCCAGCCGCGGGTGCTGGCCGCCCTCGGGCCGAAGATGCTCGGCCTCGCCCGGGACCGCGCCGACGGCGCGCACACCTACTTCGTGCCGCCGGAGCACACCGCGCACGCCCGCGAGCTGCTCGGCGCCGGCAAGCTGCTGGTGCCGGAGCAGGCGTTCGTCCTGCACACCGACCCGGCGGAGGCCCGCGAGCTGGCCCGCCGGCACACCGGGTCGTACCTGCGCCTGCCGAACTACACGAACAACCTGCGCCGCTACGGCTTCACCGACGACGACCTGGCCGGCGCCGGGTCGGACCGCCTGGTCGACACCATCGTCCCGTGGGGGGACGTCGACGTCCTGCTCGGCCGGATCAAGGAACATCTGGACGCCGGGGCCGACCAGGTCGCCGTACAGGTCCTCGACTTCGACCGCCGCGGGCTGCCGCGCCGCCAGTGGCGTGAGCTGGCCCCGGCGCTGCTGTCGCTGTAGGCCGTCGCTGGCAGCGGGTTGACCGGCGCGGTGCGCCGGGCGCCGGCGCTTGCCGCTTGTCGTGCTGAGGGCGGATCCGGCCATTCTTTGCTCGCCGTGCCAGGCACAGGTGATGTTTTACCCGTTCTTCCGGAAGATCGCGATGTGGAGATCGGGAAGATGGGCCGGCATGGAGGGAGCAGGCCAGGCGGGCGGCATCGAGGTAGTGTGACTTTCGGTCATCGGAATTTCGTGGGCGGGGGTCGAACAAATGGCCGGTGGGCGCAGAGCGGGCCGGCCCGGGTCGATCTCCGGGAGTGATCCCGCCCGCCGCCCGCGGGTACGCGGTGGTTTCCGGGAAAGCTGGGGAGCTCCGCTGTTGGCCGGGTCGCTTCTCGCTGTCGTCAGCTGTGTCACCTTGGCGACATTGGGCCTGATGGGCGGCGGTGGCGACGACGAAGCGGCCGCTGCGGGCCGGGGGCAGGCCCGGGCCGCCGCCGGCGGGGGGCCGATCACGCGGCCGTCCGCGCCGCAATCACCCGCACAAAGCGAGCAAACTGTGGCTGGAAACGGCCCACGTCGACCGACCGGAAATCCAGTGCGTATTGCGTTCGGTGGCGACGTGCATTTCGAGGGTTCGGCGGGTCAGCGGCTGGCGTCCGATCCCGGTACCGCGATCGGACCGATGGCACAGAACCTCACCGCTGCCGATCTCGCTGTTGTCAATCTGGAGACAGCGGTGACGACCGGTGGCACACCGGCCGCCAAGACCTTTGTCTTCCGGGCACCCCCCACGGCGTTCAACGCCCTGCGCGCAGCCGGGATCGACGTGGTCAACATGGCCAACAACCACGGCATGGACTACGGCCTCGACGGCCTCACCGACTCACTGGGCAGCGCCGAGGCGGCGACCTTCCCCACCGTCGGCATCGGCGCTGACGACACGGAGGCCTACGCCCCGTACGTGACCAGCGTCAACGGCCAGCGCATCGCGGTCTTCGGCGCGACCCAGGTCCTCGACGACGAACTCGCCGCGGCCTGGACGTCCGGCCCGGGCAAACCGGGTCTGGCCTCGGCAAAGGACGTCGAGCGGCTGGCCTCGGCCATCCGTGCGGTCCGGCCGACCGTGGACACGGTGATCGTCTACCTGCACTGGGGCATCGAGCGGGAGACCTGCCCGAGCGAGGCGCAGGCCAGCCTGGTGGCACCGCTCGTCGCAGCCGGCGCCGACGCCCTCGTCGGCGGGCACGCCCACGTCCTGCAGGGCGCGGGCTGGAACACCGAAGGCGTGTACGTCGCCTACGGGCTGGGGAACTTCGTCTTCTACGCCTCGGGCTCCGGGCCCAACACCGAGACCGGGGTCCTGGAGCTGACGTTCCAGGGCCGGGCCGTGACCGCGGCCAACTGGGTGCCCGGTCGCATCGTCGACGGCGCRCCGCGCCCGCTGACCGGCGCCGCCGCCACCGAGGCGCTGAACCGGTGGAACGGCCTGCGCGGCTGCACCGGCCTCGCCGCCACCGCGCCCCGGTGAGCTCCGCCGCGGTTCACTGACACCCGCCTGGCGCCCGTCGGTGCCGGGCCGGGCCGGGCACCAGGGTGCGTACGGGTGTGATCCGACGGCCCCACCCATTCAGGTAATTGTCCGGGCGCGGTCGGACCAGGTGCATCTGTTGTGTTGTACCTTGGCCCGCAGGAAGCCAGAAACATCCGCCGGTGCGTGCTGTCCGTAACTTCTTCACACGGTACCCCCGGCAATCCCTTTCGTCCTGCTGCCCGTCCGTTCTGTTTGCTGTGCCCTGCCGAGGTCCGGCGCCGGTCCTAATCGAGAAGAATTTCGCTGAAAGCATCGGACGCCGGCCGCCGGATCCGGGACAAGCATCCCCCTGTCGATCCGGGAGTGTCGTGTCGCGAACCGCGCCGAAAAGGCATCGCCACCGTGGGCCGGCGGCCCGGCCCCGCCGCCGAAGAATTCTCGCCTTCCTCGTGCTCGTCACCGGGAGCGGTTTTCTCGCCCTGAGCGGGCCCAGCCCGGCCTGGGCCGCCGACACCACCCAGTACGCCGCCGACCCGAGCCGAGGCAACGGCGTCGCCGTCCCCTTCGAGGGCCTCGTCGACCGGGACGGCAATCCGGTGTCGATCTCCGGAGCCATCGGCGTCGACCTGGTCCTCGGCTCGACGCAGGAGCCCTACCTGCCCTGCCAGAACTTCAACCAGGCAACGGGCGCCGGCGACACCTACCTCAACGCCTGCCAGGAGCGCGGTAGCTACGCGACCTACACGCGTTTCGCGGCCGGGCGCAGCCTGCTCTTCCCACACGGCTACTTCATGGGCGACAGCCAGCCCGACCTCGTCCGCGGGGGGACCCTGAACACGGGCTGGGGCAGCCGTACCGCGGGTCTTTCCTTCGAGTTCTACCCGCAGGTCGACCGAGACAAGGAGTTCGTTCACTCCCGTTTCTACATCGATGCCTTCGGTCATCGGGCAAACGGCTGGACGTACTCTGCCTGGGTTGGTCGCATCACCCTGGCCACGCTGAACGATCCGGGTACGGCGCGTATCGGCGGGCGCATCACGGATGGTGGCAGCACGCCGGCCCGGGACCGGGTCAGGTTCCTCATCTTCGGCGGTGACGCGCGATCATCGAGCGACTATCCGATCTCGTCGTTCGCGGTGTTCACCAGCACCGGTGAACCGACCTGGGACAGCGGTGCGATGTACGCGGGTCCGCAACGCATCGCGGTGACCGACACCGCGAACGGCCGGCAGTGCGTCATCGACCTGAAGGGCATCAGCGGACGCGACAACGTTCTGGACCTCGATCTTTCCCGGCCCGATTTCGGGCGGGCCGGCAGCGTCTGTCGCTGAGCCGGGTGAGCCCTCCCGGCACCTGACAGCCGCGCCGGGCGCTACCGCCGGCCATCCGCCGACGACCCACCACCGCACCGGCCCGGGCGGCCGGAGTCGCCGGACCTCCACCGGCCGCTCCGGCTGCCCGTTCCCGCGCCGCCGGTGGCTACGCGCCGCCGGCGGCGCACGTCGCGCAGGTGCCGTAGATCTCGACCGTGTGGACGACGTCGGTGAAGCCCTCCGCGTTCGCCACGGCCGACGTCCAGGCCTCGATCTCGGGCCCGGCGATCTCCACCGTGTGGCCGCAACGTCGGCACACCAGGTGGTGATGGTGCGTTCCGGTCGTGCAGCGGCGGTACACCGTCTCTCCGTCGTCACGCCGCAGGACGTCGACCTCTCCGCGGTCGGCAAGCATCTGCAGGTGCCGGTAGACCGTGGTCAGGCCGACCGACTGGCCCTCCTGGCGTAGGCGGGCGTGCAGATCCTGGGCGCTGGTGAAGGCATTGGTCGCCGCCAGCGCGGACGACACCGCATCCCCCTGCCGAGTGTTGCGGACCGTGGTGCCGCGGCCGGGCGCTGTGCGCCTGCCTGACCCGCGCGGGGGGGTGCCGGCATCGGTCAGGGGTCGGTCCGGGCCCGCCAGCAGTCCGTCCGTGTTGTCCGTGTCGTTCGTGGCGCCCGCCTGGTCGCCTTCCACCTTCGCCACGACATCCACTCTCTCATCTCCCTCGCCCGGTTGGAGTGTGCGCGAACTGCTCACTTGGGATCAGGCGTGTGGTGTTGACAACGGTTTTCATTTCATGCGACCGTGCGTGACGTAGTCGGTGCCACATGTCGCCGTTTCCCGCGCATCAGCAGGAGGATCCCGATGTCCCTGACAGTCACGCCCGAGCTCGTCACGGCCGCGAACGCGGGCCGGATGACGGATGAGGAGTTCGTCGCCTGCATCCGTACCTCGCTGCCGTACGCCTACCACCTGGTCGAGGGGTTGGTCGCGGAGCTGCCCCCGGGGGGCTCGGGTGACCTGGCGGGCGCGGGTCTCCCGGCGGGCACGCGGCCCGCGCCGGCCGTCACGTTCGTCGACAACCAGGTCCCCCCGCCGGACGAGGCGGCCCGCGGCCAGCTCCTCCGGGCAATGGCCAGCACCTCCATCCGCACCGCCCTGGAGCGGCACTTCGGGGTGGCACTGGCGTTCCAGAACTGCCACCGGGTTGCCGTCTTCCCACCGGCCGCGGTTGGCAGTGAGCAGTACCGGGCCTTCGTGTCGTCGCGGGCGCAGGTTCTCAACCAGCAGCCGGAGTTCCTGGACTGCTAGGAAACGCCTGTGCTCCACCGGTCGGCCCCGTCGGGGAGCGTGGCGGCCGTCCCTGGCCCGTGCCCGGGCGGGCCTCGGGGCGGGCGGGTCTCCGTCTCCCTCGCCCGTGCCGCCCGCCGCCGTCCGGGTCCGGCCCATCCAGGTGACCTGTCCGAACCCGGATGCGCTGCACGCGGGACGCGTGAGGGCCCGTGCCGTACCCTCCCGTACCCTTTGCGTTCAGCCTTGGTGACGAGCGGTGCGGAGGTGGCGGGTGGCGGGGCGTCCGGCCTGGTTGCGGGCGGGGTTCTGGCGGGTCGCCGAGCCGCCCCTGTCTCCGGCGGTGACCGGGGTGGCGGCCCTCGGCGCGGTCGTCCTGGTGGTCGGGTGCGTGCTGACCAGCGGATCGGACCCGGACGGCAGCGCGGCCGCGTCAGCCCCGGTAGGCGCGGACGCGGCCACCGTCCAGCTGACCACCTGGTACACCTCCACCCAGGGGGTGCGGGCGAGTATCGCCACGAGTATCCAGGCCGTCCGGGCCGCTCTTGATGCCCAGGACGGGTCGTCGCTGCAGCCCCAGTGTGTTCAGCTGGCAGGCGGGACGAAGGCCGCCGCCCGGCTGCAGCCTGGTCCGGATGCGCAGGCCCAGCAGATGCTCGCCGGCGGTGTCGAGCACTATGCGGCAGCGGCCGCCAGCTGCCTCCAGCTTTTCGACGGAACCCAGATCCCGGTGCCGGAGTTGCAGACGCGGGTCCGGACGGCGCTGGCGGACGGCGACCGCCAGTGGCAGGCTCTGGCCACCCGCGCGGGGCTGCCGGTGGCCGTCCCCCTGCGCTCCGGGGAACCCTCCACCACCGGCCCCGCTCCCAGCACTGCCCCGGGCGCGGTCTCGGACGCGGCCTCGGATCCCGCGCAGGACGATGCCCAGGGACAGGGCTCGGGCGGAAGCTCCTGACGCGTGCCGGGGGCGGACCACGGTGTCGCACCACCCGCCCGGGTCGGGCCGCGTCAGCACGTCAGTGCGTCAGTGCGTCAGCCGGAGCATCGGGTGAGGACGCGCAGCGTTCCCGTGAGCTCGAAGTCGTGTGTCTCGGCGGGGCACCAGCCGGCCTCTCGTGCCTCGCCCAGCGCACGTGCGGTGYCCCGGCGGTCGTACGCGAGGACGAACAACAGCACCCTGCCGCCCGGCCCCGGCGCCCGCAGATCGAGGGCCTGCCCGACCCCCCCATCGCCGATCGCGGTCAGGAAGACCGTGGCGGAGACCGGGATCCGCGGCCTCCTCGTTCCTGCCGCACCGCGGGCGATGGCTGACCGGGCACCGGAGGACACAGCACCGTCCTGGCTGAGCCGCGTCCCGTAGAGCCAGCCCGCGCGGGCCAGACGACCGCCCACCAGCACCAGGTCGCCCGGCCGGTACAGGTCTCGGGTGGTGGCGGTGGCGTCCACCATCAGGTCGATCGGGCGGCGGTCGGTGCGCTCCTCCCACAGCGGCCGGAGCCCTGTCGCTGCTGCCACCGGGACGGCTGCCGTGAGCAGGAGAACGGGGACGAGAACGAGGACCACCGGGTCGGCCATGCCCCGCACCCGCACCCATGCCGGCCCGGGGCGCCGTGGGTCTGGGTCCTCGGCCGGGCGGCCGGCGCCCTGAGACCCGGCGGTGTGGGCAGGAGCAGTGCGGGCAGGAGCAGTGCGGGCGAGAGCCGAGCGGGCGAGTGTGGAGGCGCCGACCGCCGACACGACGGTGAGCAACGGAACGAGGAAGGTGTTCGGTCGGACCGCCCCGAACGGCCAGTAACGCCAGGCACTCGCGGTGAGGATCATGAGCTCCGCGCCGGCGGACGCGACGAGAAGCACCCGCCCGTCCCGGCGCCGCCCGAGCGTGACCGCCCCGGCGACGAAGCTGATCGTGACCGCGACGCCGAGGGCGACGACCAGGGCCTCGGACGAGTCGGTCAGCGGGTGGACGAGGTTCGGGTCGTAGCGGTCGATGCCCGGTGGGGCGCCCGCCGCCGTCGCCGCGAGTTGGTCGAGCAGGAACCGCGCGGCATCCAGCGCTCCCCGCCCGGCGAGGAAGTGGTCGTTCCAGAAGGTGCTGGCTCGCTGGCCCGACTGGTGCGTCACGAACAGCAGCGCGTGCAGGCCGGCGACGACGACGGCCGGTGCCGAGCAGGCCGCCGCCCGAACAGCCTCCCTGAGCGCCCGGCGTCCGGGTTGCCGGCGGTGCGCCCACAGCGGCCGGGCCGCGTCGTGGACGAACAGCGGGACGATCAGGAACAGCGCCGGCAGTGAGACGACCGCGAGGACTCCGGCGGCGATCCGGCGCGCGACCAGCCCTCGCGTGGACGGCGGGTCGCTCATCCACACCATCACCACGGCGACCGCGCAGGCGGCGTCCAGGGTGTAGGGCTTGACCTGGGAGGCCAGGTCGACGACGGTGCCGGCCAGCGTGACGGTGAGGACAGCGCCGGCCGCCGCCACCCGCCCGGTCAGTCGGCTGGCCAGCAGCCAGGTGGCGGCAGCGAGGGCGAGGAGCGGCACGGCGGAGGGTAGCCGCAGCGACCAGGCATGCCACCCGAACACCTCGCCGCACAGCCGGAGCAGCGCGATCGACCCGAGGGCGGACGGCGTGTTGGCGACCGAGAGCTCCGACCAGAAGGTCGCCACCGGCTCCCCGGCGAAGTGCGGCCGCCACAGCTCGTCGTACCAGAGCGGCTGCCGGAAACACTGCCAGAACACCACCTGGACCGCGACGGCCAGCGCGGCGGCGCCAAGCGCCGCCGCCACGGTGCCGGAAGGGCGGCGGCCGGCCGGCCGGGGCCGGCCGGGGCGCCCGGTGCCCGTCGTTGTTTCACGTGTGCCCAAACGCCCGGCCGCTGCGCCTACTCCGGCCGCCTTCGTGTCTTCGTCGGCATCTGCCGGCGCGACCAGAGCGCGTGATTCGTCCACCAACTGTCCACAGGTTCTATCCACAGGGCGTGGTCCTTGTGGACACCGCCGCGATCGGTCGCCGCCGGACAACTCCGGCCCAAGGCGCTCAGATGTGAGCGTAGGCGCCGAGGAAACGCCCGATGCGACCGATGGCGTCCGTCAGGTCGTCGACGCACGGAAGTGTCACGATCCGCACGTGATCTGGGTTCGGCCAGTTGAAGCCAGTGCCCTGGACCAGGAGGATCTTCTCTTTCCGTAGCAGATCGAGAACGAAGCGCTCGTCATCGTCGATCGGGTACAGGGCGGGATCGATACGGGGAAACGCGTACAACGCGCCGCGCGGAGGCACGCAGGAGACCCCGGGGATGTCGTTGAGGAGCTTCACCACCGTGTCGCGCTGCTCGCGCAGCCGCCCGCCGGGCAGCACGAGATCGCCGGCACCGCCGCCCTCGGCGAGTGCGGCCTGCAGCGCGAACTGGCCGGGCACGTTCGCGCACAGCCGCATGTTCGCCAGGATGTTCAGACCCTCGATGTAGCTGGAGGCATGCTGGCGGGGGCCGGACAGCACCATCCACCCGGAGCGGAAGCCGGCCAGCCGGTACGCCTTGGACAGGCCGTTGAAGGTCACGCAGAACAGGTCCGGGGCGAGGGTGGCGGTGGAATGGTGCTCCGCGTCGTCGTACAGGATCCGGTCGTAGATCTCGTCCGAGAACAGCATCAGGTTGTGCCGGCGGGCGATCTCGATCAGATCCTCGAGCACGGGACGGTCGTACACCGCCCCGGTGGGGTTGTTCGGGTTAATGATCACAATGGCGCGGGTGCGGGGCGTGATCTTGCTGGTGAGGTCGTCGAGGTCCGGGTTCCACCCGGCGGACTCGTCGCACAGGTAGTGGACGGGGCGCCCGCCGGACAGACAGACCACCGCCGTCCACAGCGGGTAGTCGGGCGCCGGGAGCAGCACCTCGTCGCCGTTGTTCAGCAGCGCCTGCAACGACATGGTGATCAGCTCGGACACGCCGTTGCCGAGGTACACGTCGTCGGGGCCGATACCGGCCAGGCCCTTGCCGGCCGAGTAGCGTACGACGGCCTCGCGTGCTGGGAGCAGGCCCTTGGAGTCGCTGTAGCCCTGTGCCGACGCCAGGTTGTCGACGACGGACGCGAGGACCGACGGCGGCGCGGAGAAACCGAACGGGGCGGGGTTGCCGATGTTCAGCTTCAGGATGCGCTGGCCTGCGGCCTCCAGCCGGGTCGCTTCGTCGAGGATGGGACCCCGGACGTCGTAGCAGACGTCAGCGAGCTTGTCGGACTGGGCGAACTCCATGTCACCAGGGTAGATGCGCTGTCGAACGTTTTTGGTCCGACGGTGTGCCACGCGCGTTGGCTCACCCCTGGTGGGTGGCAGCCACCACCGAGACGGAGCGGGCCCGCGTACCGCCGGGCCCGAACCGCCCGACGAGCGGGGCCAGGACGAGGGAGCTGACCAGCGCCGCGGCGACGGTCAGCACGATCGCGCCGCCGGCGGCGACGTCCCACTGCTCGCTGACGGCGAGGCCGGCGACGCCACAGATGATCGCCACCGCGACCGAGACCGCCGTCATCGTGGGAACGCGCGAGCACCAGACGCGGGCAGTGGCCGCGGGCCCGACGATCAGGGCCACCGCCATGATCGTGCCGACCGCGGGCAGCGAGGTCACCACGGCCGCCTCGACGAGCAGCAGCAGCACGAGGCCGAGCCGCCTGGAGGGGTAGCCGGCGGCGGTCAGCGCGGTCGGGTCGAAGGCGGCGAGCAGGAGCTCCTTGCGCAGTGCGACGAGCACGACGAGCACGACGAGGGCCGTGACGGCGCTGACCACGAGGTCGGTCGGCTGGACGGTCAGGATCGAGCCGACGAGGAAGGCACTGAGATCGCGGTTGGACCCGTCCTGAGCCGACATGAGGGCCACGCCCAGGGCGAAGCCGCCGGAGAGCATGACACCGGTGACGGTGCTGACGTCCCGGCCGCCCCCGGAACCTCCGCGCCCGGCTCCGGCACCGCCCACGCCGCCGGAGTTTCCGGCCGCCCCCGACACTCCGCTGATCGTGGTGACGGCGGCGACGGCCAGGACGCCGAACAGCCCGGCGCCCAGCACCAGGTTCACCCCGAGCAGCGAGGCGATCACCACGCCGGGGAAGGTGGCATGGGTCATCGCCATGGCGAGGAAACTGAGTCGGYGCAGCACGACATGCACACCGACGGCGCCGCAGAGCGCTCCGATGATCACGATCTCGGCCAGCGCCCGCCGGGTGTAGCTGTCACCCAGCGAGTCCATCAGCGCCATCAGACGGCCTCCCGCGACAGTTCCCGAGGCCCGTCGACGGCCCGGGGCGGCCCGGTGCCCCCGGAACCCCCGGTGYCCCCGGAACCCCCGGAGCCGGCCCGGGTGCGTCCCCGCGCCGCCCAGGACCGCAGCGCGCTGCCGGCGAGCGCGAGACCGTAGATCGAGACCAGCACGAGGACGACCGTGGCCCCGGCGGCCAGCCGCACGTCATGGTGCACGGACGCGTCGTAGCTGACGACCAGCCCGAGCCAGCCGCTGAGTGGCCCGAGCAGGACCGCGACGACCAGCACCCCCGCCAGCCGGTCGGTGAGCAGGCGGGCGGCCGCCGCGGGGATCACCACCAGGGCGATGACCAGCACCGTCCCGACCGCACGGACGGCGGCCACGACGACCATCGCGATCACCAGGTTGAGTACGAGATCGAGCAGCCACACCGGGTAGCCGGCCGCGTGCGCCCCCTGCGGGTCGAAGGCCCGCAGCAGCAGTTCCTTGCGGGCGAGCACCAGCACCGTGCCGGCGACGGCGGCTGTCACCGCGGTCACGGTGATGTCGGTGGTGTTGACGGTGAGCAGGCGACCGAACAGGAAGCCGGTCAGGTCGGCGGTGTAGGACTCCCGCCGTGACACGAGGACGACGCCGACCGCGAAGCAGCCGGTGAGCAGCATCGCCATGGCCGCGTCCTCGCTGATCCGCCGGGTCGAGGCCAGCGCGGTGAAGCCGGCTGCGGCGAGGCCCGCCACCAGCAGCGCTCCGGGGACGATTCCGCCAGTGCCGCCGATCATGAAGCCGGCGACGACTCCCGGGAAGACAGCGTGGGTCAGCGCGTCGGTGAGGAAGGCCAGCCGGCGAAGCATCACCAGGACACCGACCGCGGCACTGAGCGCACCGAGGATCACGATCTCGATCAGCGCCCGGGTCATGAACGGCCGCTCGAACGGCGTGATGAGCAGGTCGGTGACGGTCACGGCCGGGTCAGGATGACGCTCTGCCCGCCGATCTCGACCGCGGCACCCCCGTAGGCGGCCCGCAGCGGCTCGGGCGCGAGGGCGTGGGCGGCCGGGCCGAAGGCGATCTGGCGGCCGTTGAGCACGCACACCTGGTCGCTGATGACCTGGGCCAGTGCCAGGTCGTGGGTGGAGACGACGGTCGCCGTGCCGCTCTCGGCGACGGTGGCGAGCGCGGCGAGCAGCGCGTCCTGGGAGACGACGTCCACGCCGTTGAAGGGCTCGTCCAACAGCAGGAGCCGGGGCTCGGCCGCGATCGCGCGGGCGAGCAGGACGCGTTGGCGCTGCCCGCCGGAGAGGGTGCCGAAGCGGTCCCGGGCGCGTTCGGCCAGGCCGACGGCCTCCAGCGCGGCCAGTGCCGCGGCCCGGTCGGCCCGCCCCGGGCGACGGCACCAACCGATGCGGCGGTAGCGGCCCATGAGGACGACCTGGCCGACCGAGATCGGGAAGTCTCGGTCGAGGGCGTCGGCCTGGGGGACGTAGGCGACATCGCGGCGGGCCGCGGCGGGTGCCCGGTCGAGCACCGTGATCGACCCGACCGCCACCGGGACCAGGCCGAGGACGGCCTTGATCAGGCTCGACTTGCCTGCCCCGTTCGGCCCGATGAGGGCCAGGGTGCCACCGGCGGGCAGCGCGCCGTGCACCCCGCGGAGCACCGTGGTGCGGCCGTAGGCGATGGCGGCGTTGTCGAACGAGACCGCGATGCCGGGCGAGGCCTCCTCCCCGGCGGCATACCCGGACGGCGCGGGAGCTACCTCGACCGCCGGTGCCGCGGCAGTCTGGTCAGGGAGCGCGATGGCCGGCGCCGGCGACCCGCCTGCGGCGCCCGGCGCGGTCAGGCAGGAGGCCGGCGTGGGGGCGGTCACGGTCGACACCGGTTCATAGCTCTTCTCCTCACCGGAGGGCGCCGACGATGGTATCCGTGTTGTGGCGCTCCGCCGTGAGGTAGGTGGCACCGGCCGACCCGGCCGGCCCGAGGGTGTCGGCATAAAGCGCCTCCTCGCCGGCCACCACGCGCACGCCCGCCTCGCTGCCGATCGTCTGTGCGGTTCGTGGCGGAAGGGACGACTCGGAGAACACCGCCACCGTGCCGGACGACCGGATCTTCTCGACGATGTCGTCGATGGCGCGCCCCGAAAGCTCGGCCGCGGTGTCGAAACTGGGGATGATCGAACCGACGAACTCGAGGCCGTACCGCTCCACGTAGTAGCCGAACGAGTCGTGGTTGGTGACGAGCTTGCGGCGGTCGCTCGGAATCGTGTTGATCTGCTGCTCGGTGTAGCGGTCGAGCTCGTCCAGCTCGGCGGAGTAGCTGTCGAGGTTGGCCTGGTACTCGGCCGCGCTCTCCGGATCGACCGTGGCGAGCCCGATCTGGATGTTGGTGGCCATGACCTTGGCGTTGCGCGGGTCGTGCCAGATATGCGGGTCGCCGTCCTCATCGCCGTGCTCGTCGGACTCGTCGTGCTCCGCGCCGTCGTCCTCGTGGTGCCGGATCGTCACCCTGTCGGCCATGACKATCTCGGTGCCGTGGAATCCGCTGGCCGAGATCGCGTCGTCCAGCCAGCTCTCCAGCCCGACGCCGTTCTCGATCAGCAGATCCGCCTCCGCGAGCGCCTCCAGATCGGCGGGGGAGGGCTCGTAGTCGTGCGGGTCGACCCCCGGCCGGAGGATCTGGGTGACCTGGACACCGTCGCCCCCCACGGCACGGGCGAAATCCGCCGCGTAGGTCGTCGTCGCGACGACCCGCGGGGCGGCACCGTCACCCCCGGCCCCCTCGCCCGCATCCGAGCCACCGCAGCCGGCCAGGACCGCGGCGAGGGCCGCGACCGTGACCACCAGGACCGGACGTGCCCCGGGGGTGGGCACGCGGTGACGTCGAGGCAGGCCGGGCTGAGGCAGGCCGGGGCGAGGCAGGCCGGATCGGGACAGGACGGGAAGCATGGGAAAATGAAAACGGTTGTCGATGCGGATGTCAAACGCCGGTACGTCGCCGTCACCCGGCCGGGAAGCTGACCTCCACCCGGCGGTTCAGCGCGCGCCCGGCCGGGTCGTCCGGCCCGTCGGGCCGGGTGTTCGGCGCCACCGGGTCGGCGCCGCCGCGGCCCGTCGCCGAGACCCGCGTCCCGTCCGGGACGGCGGGGCGGAGCAGGCCCGCCACGGCGTCGGCGCGGCGCTGGGAGAGGATCACGTTGTAGGCCGGCGTGCCGAGGCTGTCCGTATGCCCCAGCACAGTGACCGTCCCGGCTGCGGGCGGCACCTGCCGGGCGAGTCGGGCGATCTCCGCCCGGGCGGTGTCGGTCAGGTCGTCGGAGTCGAAGTCGAACAGGACGTCCGCGCTGATCGTGACGGTCAGCCTGCCCCCACGGCGCTCCTCCGAACGCAGTGGCCGCACGGCGTCGCTCAGGTCGATGGGCAGCGTCGATCCGGCGGTGTCCAGTCTGCGCACCGATCCGGCGATCTGCGGGTCGGGAACGGCTTCCGGTGCTTCCGGCGCCCCGGAGGGGAAGCCAGGCGCGGGCGCGACCGCCGCCGGCGGCGTGGAGCGGGCCGGAACGGGGACCGCACCGAGCGCGGGCGCATCCCCGACGCCGAGGAGCAGGTACCCGAGGACGCAGCCGGCGGCGCACACGAGGGCCGGAAGGGCCACGCGGGAAGCACCGGGCCCAGGTACGCAGCCGCCGTCAGCGGGTGATCGGCGCATCGTCGACGATCAGCCGGTCGTTGAGGTAGACGTCCACGGAGGTCACGTCCGGGGGCGGTGCGGCGAACATGTAGGAGGCGGACACGGCGACGTTGTTGCGGGTCCGGAGGGTTCCGGCGGCGGCGCCGAGGGCTGCCCCACCGGAATCCTGCACCACGCTGTAGCGGAGCAGGTTCGTGGTGTCGACGAGGGTGACCGCCGCGTCGCGCCGGCCGGCCATCTCGTAGAGCGAGATCTCCGCGCCGGGATCGCGGGCGTAGCGGGGCGTGAACAGCAGATCGAGCTGGACGAGCCGGCCGTCTGCCCGCAGGCCCACGAAACCCACGTCGACATCGCCACCGGCGCCCTGGATCCGCGTGGTGCGGCTGGCGCTCGGCGTGCTCGGGCCCGGGGCGGTGGCGGGGCCGCCGGACGCTGTCGTGGCCGGACTGCTGCCGGCCGCGGTGCCACCCGAGGAGGAGGGTGCCGGCGGCTCGCTGTCGCCCGAACCGGAGCAGCCGGCCGCGACAAGGCCGGCGAGCAGCAGAGCGCCCAGTACGGCGGAGGTCCTCCGCGCCGGAACGGCGCACCAGGACGATCGCCCGGACGACCGCTGGGACGGCCAGGGCGGGCGGGACGGCCAGGACAGGCGGGGCTGGCGGGGCGACGGGCGGGGCATGCGACCTCCGGACGGGAGGGTCAGGGGCGTCCGCTGCCGATTATGTTCCTCATCCTGCTGGTCTGGGGGCCGGTCTGGACACCGCACGCGCCCAGCCCGTCACCCGGGGATCGAACGGCGAGAGCGCCGGCCGGGCCTCACCACCCCCGGTACCGGGGCGCGCCGGCCCACGGGTGCTCCCGCCGGCCACGTCGCCGGCCACGTCGCCGGGCCTGCCGCCCGGAGGATCGGCCGGGCGGCGCACCGGGTCTGCACTGCGCCAGCCGGTCGTGCCGGTCGTGCCGGTGGAGTGGTCGATGCCGCCGTGGCAGGTGAGGCAGGGGATGGTGTGGCCTGCGCCGGTGGTCCGGTCGATGTCGAACATGTCCGCTCCCGCGGTCACGCCGCCCGCGCGGTCCGGGCCGGCTAGTCGGTTCGGTTCTCGGCGTCGTCGAGCAGGAGCCGCAGCTCGCGCCCGAGGCAGCGCGGCTCGACGAGCGGCGACCGGAACGCCACCCGCACCTCGCGGGCGCCGTCGATGTCGATCCGCCACATGTCCAGGCCTCGCCGGTCCAGCGATGTCACGGTCGCGCCGATCACCGCGTCCCGGCTGATCTCGGCGGACGCGCCGGTCGCGGTGGCGCCGCCAGCCATCCCGCTGGCGGCGCCGGCGGGTTCGGTCAGGGCGACACCATGCGTGGACAGCAGCCGCATCTGTGCGGCGTGCTCGTCATTGAGGTGCCTGATCAGGTCAGGAGCATAGGCGGCGACCAGGTCGGGCTCGGCGAAGGCGTACGAGTGGAGGTCGACGCGGCGCGCGGGCCCGAGGGCTGACCAGCGCCCGTCGAGGCGGTTGTTGTTCGCGCGGCGCAGGCCCCGCGCCGACCGCCCGGCCCGTGCCACCCGGGACGCGGAGGTCACCGCGCCGCCGCCGCCGCCGGAGCGGGACCGGGCCCCGCGTCCGCCGCCGGCGGACCGCCCACCGATCGTGCCGCGGGCCACCCCCTCGGGCAGGCAGATCAGGACGTCGTCCACCGACATGGTCAGGATGCGCAGGTCGTCGAGGTCCCCGGTCGTCACCGAAATGCTGCGACCCAGGTCGGCGAGGCGCTCGACGAGGTTCTCGGTGGTGTCGGGGACCAGCCGCAGCACGCCGGCCAGGACAAGTCGCTCGCCGTTGTGGCCGCAGATGTCGACCCGGGCACGGCGGCCGGAACCGGCGCAGCTCACAGGTGGGCTGTCCGCTCCGACGATCAGCAACGGCTCGCCRCCGTCGTCGATGAGTCCGGCCCAGCCACGCACGTTCGCGCAGGGCAGGGTGAGCAGCGCGCGCCGGCCGCCGGCGAGGATCGTCCTCGCCTGTTCGGCCAGCACCGGCATCTCGACGTCCGAGACTGGACTCGTCACCGGGCCTCCTCCATCTTCAGGTAAGGCTTACTTAAGTCCGCGGTTCGGAGAAGGTCAAGTGTTTTGCCCGGTTCTGGTTCTCCGTCTCAGATCAACATCGGACGGGAATATCAATGTCCGCGCAACGCGCGGCTGGAAGGGCACCGCGATCGGGTCCGCGAGCGGAGGATTCTAGGCTGTCGTGGTCGGGCAGTCTCTCGCCCCCGAGAAGGAGGTGCCGGTGATCTTCAAGTTGGTTGGTGACGGTCGCCCGTACCCCGACCATGGCCTGGGCCAGCGCGACTGGGCGGCGATCCCGCCGCGCCAGGTACGGCTGGACCAGCTCGTCACGACGAAGCGGGTACTCGCCCTGGACGTCCTGCTGGACGAGGACTCGACCTTCTACGGCGACCTGTTCCCCCACGTGGTCGAGTGGGGCGGGACGCTGTACCTGGAGGACGGCCTGCACCGTGCCGTCCGGGCGGCCCTGGCACAGCGCACGTCCATCCATGCCCGGGTGYACGTGCACGCCGCCGCGAGGCATCCGGACAAGCTCAGCCGCCGCTGATCCGGGCCGGTGACGGCGGACACGCGGCGGGGGTGCCGGCCTGTGGGGGGTCAGTCGTCGGTGATCTCGTAGGACACGTAGGTGTCGGAGCCGACCTTGGCGAAGATGTACCGGGGACAGGACGACCCGGGCCGGTACGCGGCGATCGGCCGGAGCACCGGTGAGCGCATGACCTGATCGAGCCGGCCGCCGGCCAGCTTGCGCGCCTCACCGCCGGTCAGGTCGGGTGTCTCGGTGCGCTCGTACCACCCGCCGCAGTAGTGGATGTCCTGCGGGCGGGACGTCCAGGCCGGGGTGTGGAAGACCCAGAGCAGGTAGGCCGTGCGCATGATCAGGACCAGCAGGGCGATGATGATCAGAGCACGGACAAGGTTCCCGGCCCGACTCGAGGCGAGAACAGGGCTCACAACTCCGGGAGCCTAGGACAGGCACCCCCGTTCTGGGGCAAGACGTGCCTTGCGCCTGTGCGTGTCGTGTCGGCGCCGCGTGGTCCCCGCCGCCGTCAGCAGTCTCTCGACGGCGCTCCGTCACCCCCACCGAGGTGACGGTCCGCGGGCGGGACGACGGCACCGGAGTGGCCGTCCGCACCGCACTCCGCTGACACACCGGGCTCCATGTCGCACCCCGCTGCGCTCGGCGCGTGGGGGGAGGGCGGGACGTCCAGCGCGGGGTTGCCGTCGAAGAACCCGTCGGGGCGCAGCTCGAAGCCGATCCGGGTGACGGGCATGACCGGCCAGTCCTCCGGGCGGACCACGTGGTGTGCACCGAAGCTGTACCAGACCACGATGTCGGTGTCGGTGACCGGCCGGTCCGCGGCGGCGTACTGGGGGAGACCCTCGTTGCCGGCGCTCTGGTTCGGGTAGCGGCCGGCGGCGAAGCGCTCGCGCTCGTCGAACGCCGTCACCCAGAGGTTGCGGGACGCGAAGCGCCCGCGGGCTGCCTGGTGGGATGTCGGGTCCGCCAGCGGCGGCGTGGTGTGCCCCGGGACGAGCCGGTAGCTCACCGGCCGGCCGAGCGGGCCCGCGACCCGCGGGTTGGTGATCCGCCAGAACCGTGCGACGGACGGGTCGACCCGGCGCTGGGCGTCAGCCTCCGACAGCAGGGGCGTCTCCCTGGTGCRCCAGGCGACGCCGGTCGGGTTGTCCGGGCCGACCTGGTCCGGCACCGAGTCGACCTCGACCACCGAGTTGGGGCCGCCGTCGAGCTCCATGTCCAGGCGGACGTTGAAGAAATGCTGGTGGTGGGGGCCGTACAGACCGGGCGCGACGAGCACGCCGTGCTCCGGCGAGGTACCCGGCCGGACCGCGCCGGCAGAGATCACACCGGTCAGTTTCACCTCGAACTCCAGCGAGCCGTCCAGGCTGAGGTACCAGAAGAAGCCATACTCGTAGTTGCCGACGGTGCTGATCATCGAGATCACGAGCCGGCGCATCCGCCGTACCTCGACGTGGCCCGTCCGGGCATCGGTGTGCTTCCAGGCGATGCCGGTGTCCTCCTCGTGGATGCACACCGCGTTCGGGATCGTCACCGGCTCGCCCGCGGAGTCGTTCACGACCGCGTCCAGGTAGGAGATCTCACCGAGGCAGTCGCAGCCGAGCCGCAGCGAGTTCGCGAGCACGCCGACGCCGTACTCGCCCATGTCGAAGACGTTCTTGAACCGGTGGGTCGGCGCCGGGTCTCCGTAGGGGACGAACATCTCCGACACCGAGGCGCGCTGGACGATCAGCCGGCGCCGCCCCCGGTCGGTGTAGGCGATCTGGTGCAGCACCAGGCCCTCGCGGGGGGTGAACCCGACCAGCAGGTCCCACTTCTGCCAGCGCAGGACATGCCCGTCCAGGGTGAAGGACGGCCCCTGCGGCTGGCGGATCTCGATCGGGCGCAGATCCGTCCGCAGCCGGTCGAAGGCGGGCACGTTGTGCGGGTCGGTGGTCATCAGCTGCGGTACGTAGTTGCCGGGACGGGGCGGCAGCGGCACCATCTCGCCGGGCGGCAGGCCGTGGTCGACCACCTCCACCACGGCCATCGCGTCCAGGTCGACGACGACCAGCAGCCCCTCCACCGGGCGGGCGTAGCCGTTCTCCCCAGGCGCCGTGCGCACGAAGGTGAGCGGGCGCGCGATCCGGCGCGCGGTGGGGTCGTCGGCGCTCCCGGTGTAGCCCGCCGACCAGAGGTCGATCGTGGCGAGGGAGAGGTCCGTGACGCCGCGGCGCGCCACCGCGGCCTGCCAGTCGGGGTCGGCCCGGACAGCGTTCTCGCAGGCCAGGTACTCCTCCCAGAGCATCGACGGCTGCACCCCGGGAACGGCGCGCAGCTCCACGAGCGTGCCCGCCGTCAGCGAGACGACGGCCTCGTACGTCCGGCGTGCCCCGCGCTCGTAGAGGACACAGAAGGACTGCCGGTCCGGCGGGGCCAGCGCGTCGGTGCTGTCGCGGGCGGACTCGCGGGCCACCAGCGCGGCTTTTGGTGGTTCGTGAAGCTCAACGGAAACGAAACGAAACCCGGGACCCAGGTCTCCGCCCGCACGCAGGATCGCGGCCGTCCGGCTGATCTCGGCGGCCGAGAGCGGTTCGAGCGGATGCGCCGGCGCCGCCGGGGCGGTCTCCGGGACCGGTGACGTGCTGAGCACCATGGCCACCTCCACCATTCAGGGTCTGGCCCGTCCCGCGGGGAGCGGGAGCACCCCAAAAGTAGAGGCCGCCGGCGACACAACCGTGCCTGTCCGCGCCGTGCGCAGGCCAGGACAGGGTCCGACAGGACCAGGACGGGTCCTAGGACTCCCGCAGGTAGGCCAGGACCGCGAGGACCCGCCGGTGGTCGTTGCCGGAGGACTCCAGCCCGAGCTTGGTGAACACGTTCGAGATGTGCTTCTCCACGGCGCCGCCGCTCACCACGAGCGCCCCCGCGATCGCCGCGTTCGACCGGCCCTCGGCCATCAGGCCCAGCACCTCGCGCTCGCGCGGCGTGAGGGCGGCCATCGGATCGTTGCGGCGGCTGCTGACCAGCAGCTGGGCGACCACCTCGGGATCCATCACCGTCCCGCCGGAGGCGACCCGCCGGACCGCCTCGACGAACTCACGAACGTCGGCGACGCGGTCCTTGAGCAGGTAGCCCACCGCCCCGACACCGTCGGCGAGCAGCTCGCTGGCGTACTGCTTCTCCACGTACTGGCTCAGGACGAGGACCGGTGACCCGGGCACCCTGCCCCGTGCGGTGATCGCCGCGCGCAGCCCCTCGTCACGGTGCGACGGCGGCATCCGGACGTCGACCACCGAGACGTCCGGCCGGTGCTCGACGATCGCGTCGACCAGGCCCGGACCGTCGCCGACCGTGGCCACCACCTCGCAGCCGGACTCGGTCAGCAGCCGGCGCAGGCCCTCCCGCAGCAGTACGGAGTCCTCCGCGATCACGACCCGCACAGTAGGTCCTCCTCGTGCCCGACCGGTGGGGTGAGCGGCGCACCCGGGCGCAGCGTCGCACCGGTGAGCACGGTGACATAGATCCCGCAGTCCGTGTGCCCGTAGTTGCTGGACAGTTCCTTGAGCATGCGGATGTCCCGGACGCCCGTGCCGGGGTTGACCGTGGTCGCCGCGCAGCGCGGGGTGCGTGCCAGCACCTGGACACGGGCCGCGCCGAGGCCGAGCTCCAGACCGGTCCAGCCGAGCTCCGCCCAGGGACGGATCCCGTCCACGTAGACGTTCGCCCGGAACCGCAGCGGGTCGACGGGCTGGCCGATCCGGTCGGCGAGGTCGCGCACGGAGGCGAGGTTGATCACCGAGACGGCGTGCATGAACGCGTCGCCGCCACCGCCCGCGTCGGTGAACCGGTGCGGCGGGCGGGCCGCGACGAGCCGCGGCCGGCCGCCGAGCCTGGGTCCCAGCAGCTTCTGGACGAACTCCTCGAACGCCTGGCGCCCCTGAGCGCTGGCCAGGTCGGCCCGTTCCACCGCCACCCCGGTCACCCCGGTCTCCCCGCCGGTCTCCCGGGCCAGGCCGTAGGCGAGCACCCCGGTCGCGGGGTCGTAGGACGTGTGGACCCGCGCGATCGCCTCGTCCTTCTGGAGCATCACGAAGCGGGTCTTGGGGAGGAACTCCGGCGCGTCCTCGGAATAGGCGGTGTCCGGCCGGGCGAGAGCGAACATCCGGTCGCCGGGCACGCCGTCGCCCGCCGAGAGCGTCACCTCGCCGAGCCCCTCCGGGCTGAAACCCTTCAGCGGGTACCGGTAGAGCTCGACGACGCGGCCGCCGCGGCCACCGTCGGGACGGACGCCGTGGCTGGTCACGGGCACCTGCTTTCTCGGAGCCTCCCTGGCCGGCCGGCCAGGCGGAATATGCCCCGCCATGTTCCGTGTGGCCGTACGCTCAGATTGTCATGGTCAGTGCACGGGTCACCCRCCGTGCCGTGGTGCGGCGGGCCCGCCGACGAACCGCGGCCCTGTTCGCCGTGCTCCTCGGGGGCGTGTGCTGGCTGGTGACGCTTGCCGGCCCGGCCGCGGCGCACACGGTCGGTGGGGTCGGCCCGACCAACTACCGCACCACCGTCACCGCGGACCCGGGCGTGCCGGGTGTGGAGCTGAGCGTCGTCGAGAACGGCAGTCGGGTACGTCTGGTCGTCACGGCGGGCGTCCCGGTCGTCGTCGAGGGCTATGAGAACGAACCCTACCTACGTCTCGACGGCCACGGCGTGTGGGAGAACCGGCGCTCATCCGCGACCTATCTGAACGCGAGCCGGGAGGGCGACGACGCCGGACCGGCCGGCGTCGTCGACCCGACCGCGGAGCCGGAGTGGGTGCGGGTCTCGGGCGTCGCGGGCGGCCGGGCGACGGCGTTCTGGCACGACCACCGGGTCCACTGGATGGGCTCCGTCGACCCACCGAACGTCCGTGCCGATCCGGGCAGCCGGCACCTGGTGCACGACTGGACCCTGCCGCTGACGGTGGACGGCCGGGACGTCCGGTACGGCGGCCGGCTGGAGTGGGTTCCCGGGCCGTCGCCGTTGCCCTGGGTCGGGCTCTCGCTGGCCGTCCTGGTCGGCACGGTCGCGCTGGGCTTCGTCCGGAGGGCCGGCTGGCCAGTCGCGCTGGTGCTCGCCGGCCTGGTCGCGGTGGACGTCACGCACTCCGCTCTGATCGCCCTGGCGAACGCCGACGGTCGGCTCGACGCCTTCTTCTGGGGCAACGCCGTCCAGATCGTGGTGTGGCTGTTCGGCCTGGCCGGGGCGGTGCTCATCGCCCGCCGCGCGGAGATCGGCCGTTACCTGGCGGTGAGCGTGGGGCTGCTGCTCGCGGTGCTCGGCGGTGTCCCGGACCTGGGAGTGTTCGTCCGCTCGGGGGCGCCGATGGTCGGCCCGATCATGTTGGCTCGCGTCCTGACCGCGGTGACGCTGGGGGCCGGCCTGGGGCTCGGCGCCGCCGTGTGGCTGGCGCTGCGCCGGCAGGCACGAGTGTCCGAGGTGTCCGTCCCATGACAGTCGATGTGGTCGCAGCCTCCCGACCCGTGGGTTCATGGCAGGCTTACCCCTCGTGAGGGGCGTACGTGACACGGGCCGCTTCGCGCGGGCGGCCGTGTTCGGCGTGGCCTCGGTGTGCCTCGCGGTCGCGGCCCACGTCGCCGCCGGTGGCATCGGCCCCTCCCTCCCACTGGTGCTGGTCTCCAGCCTGCTGCTCGTCCGGATAGCCTTCGGCCTCGCCGGCCGGGAGCGCCCGCTGGGCACGGTGGCCACGGGCGTCGTCGCCACCCAGGTGCTGCTGCACACGGCGTTCGTCCTGGCGACCCACCACGGGCCGGCCACCGACCCGGGCCACCAGGCGTCCCGGGAGGTCACCGGCGCGGGCGCGCACCTGCTCACCGAGCTCGTCCCCGGCCCCGCGATGGCCGGCGGCCACGCTCTCGCCGCGCTGTGCGTGGCGGTCGCGCTGCACCGCAGCGAGCGGCGGCTCTGGGCGGCGGCCGCGTTGCGCGAGGCCGTGGACCGCTTCGTCACGGTGGTGGCAGGCCTGCTCATGACCATGATCGACCGGTTGCGGGCCGCCACCCGGCTGGCGCTGGCCGCCGGCCCCGGGACCTGGACGGTGGCCTGCGGGGCAGCCCTGGCGGCATCGTCCCTGGGGCGGGTCGGCGGCGGCCGCGGCGGGGCCCATGGTGGTCCTGGCCGCCGCTGGATCACGCACCTCCTGCTGCTGGGAAGCGAGGCCGGCTGGCGCGGCCCGCCCGGGTGGCGACCGGGGTCGAGTCCCCGGCCGGCCTGCTGATCAGGCCGGTCGGTGGGGACGTCCGCGTGCACACGTGCCGTGTGTGGACGTCGGTGAACAGTGCGGGTCCGCCTGTGACCGGAGCAGTTCCGGAACGGGTGGCTGACCCTGCCGCGGTGCGCGGCGCCTGACGGCTGCCGCACATCCGCTCGTTGCCGCCTGCGTGAACGACGTCCCGCCCGGCCAGGCCGGGAACGACGACCCCGGTGTTCGGGTCACCAGTCCGATCACCAGCAAGGAAGGCCTGACGGGCCTTCGAGGAGGTCACCCATGCCCCGCACCAGCCGTGCAGCAGCCCGCCTCCGTCGCGGTGCGCTGTGCACGCTCGCCGCCACGGCGGGCACCGTCGCGCTCGCGCTGCCCGCGTCCGCGCACGTCTCCGTGTCGCCCCCCGAGGCCACCGCGGGCGGCTACGCCACCCTGACGTTCAAGGTCCCGACCGAGAGCGACTCGGCGTCGACCACCGGCCTCGACGTGCAGTTCCCAGCGGACGCCCCGATCGCCTCGGTCACCGTCCAGCCCAAGCCCGGCTGGACGTATGAGACGACCAAGGGAGCGCCGTCCAGGCCGCTGACCGCCCACGGCACGCAGATCAACGAGGTCGTCACGCAGATCACCTGGACCGCGCAGGACGGCGCGGGCATCAGGCCCGGCGAGTTCGACACGTTCAACGTCTCGGTCGGTCCGCTGCCCGAGGACGTCGATCAGGTCGTCTTCAAGGCGCTCCAGACCTACTCCGACGGCGAGATCGTCCGGTGGATCGACGTGGCCGGTCCCGGTGGTGACGAGCCGGAGCATCCCGCCCCGGCGATCGCGCTGACCGCGGCGGCCGAGGAGGGCTCCGGCGCAGGTGCCGCCGCCGATGATGCGTCCACCACCTCCGCGGGAGCAGGCACAGGTACAGGCGCGGGCGCGGGCCAGTCGGTCGCGGCCGGATCCGAGTCGGACGGCACTGCCCGTGCGCTCGGGATCACCGGCCTGGTCCTGGGTCTGCTCGGGCTGGGTGCCGGTGCCTTCGCGCTGATCAGCACCCGCCGCCGCGCCTGACCTGCCCGGGGGTGCCCTCCGCCTCGGCGCAGGGCACCCCATCCCCCTGAACGGACACATCATGACCGGACCCCGCAGGACCGCCCACGACACCGGGACCATTCGTGATCGTGGTGCACCGTGGCGCGCCGGTGGCGTCCGGCGGGTGCTGGCGGTGCTCGGCCTGGCCGTCGCTGCGTTGCTGGCGACGGCCCTCCCGGCCTCCGCGCACGCCACGCTGACCAGCAGCAGCCCGGTCGGCGGGGCGGCTCTCGACACCGCGCCGGACCGGGTGACGCTGTCGTTCAGCGAATCCGTCTCGATCAAGTCGGATGCGATCCGCGTCCTGGACGCCACCGGCACCCGGGTCGACGAGGGCGACACCCGGGGCGGCGGATCCGCCTCGGAGGTAACGGTCGCGCTGCGTCGCAGTCTCGGTCCGGGGACGTATGTCGTGAGCTGGCGGGTCGTCTCCGCGGACAGCCATCCGGTCGGCGGTGCGTTCGCGTTCGGGGTCGGCGGCCCGCCGGACGCCGGCGCGGCGGCAGCCGTTCCCTCCGGCGGCGGCGGGTCCCGTGCGGTCGGGGTGTCCCTGGGGGTGGCCCGCCTGGTGGCCTTCGCCGGAGCCGCGCTGCTGATCGGCGCGACCTTCTTCGTAGGCGTCCTCTGGCCGGCCGGGGCACGCCGCTCCGGCCCGGTCCGGCTGATCGCGGCCGGCTGGCTACTCAGCCTCGCCGGCGCGCTCGGCATGCTGCTGTTCCAGGGGCCGTACAGCGCCGGATCCGGGATGTCCGACGTCCTGAGTCTGGATCCGCTGGCTGTGACCCTCGACAGTCGGTACGGCCAGCTCCTGGCGATCCGCGTGCTCGCGCTGCTGCTGGCGGTGCCGCTGCTCCGCCGGCTGCCCGTGGCTGCGGCCGCGGCCGGGGACGGAGCTGGGGACGGAGCCGGGGAAAGGGCCGGCCGCCGCGGCCTGGTGGAGCTCGCCGGGCTCGGCCTCGTCCTCGCGACGACCATGGCGATGATCGGTCACGCCAGCGCGGGCGACCGGGTCTGGCTGGCCACGGCTGTCATGACCGTGCACACCGTGGCCATGGCGATCTGGCTGGGCGGGCTGTGTGTCCTGGGCCTGGCCCTGCTCGACGGGTCCGCCCGCTCGACCCGTGCCGCCCACGCTGCCGGGGGGCCGGCCGAGTCCTCGCCCGCCGGTATCGGGGCGGACCTCGACCCGCCCGTCGAGCCGGGCTGGGCCGGCGAGCTGGCCCGGGTACTGCCCCGCTGGTCCAGGACGGCCACGATCGCGATCGCCCTGATCGTGCTGACCGGGACCGTCCAGGCGTGGCGGGAGGTCGGTGCCTTCGGGGCGCTGTTCGACACGACCTACGGACGTCTGCTGCTGTACAAGCTCTGGTTCGTCCTCGGCGTGCTGGGTCTGGGTCTGCTGGCGCGGCGGTGGGTCCGCCGGCACTTCCAGTCCACGTCAGCCGCGCCGGTCACCTCGCTGGCCGTCACCGGGCTACGCCGCGGGGTGGTCTTCGAGATCATCGTCGGGGCCGCCGTGCTGGCAGTCACCTCGGTGCTGGTCAACACCGTCCCCGGCCGGGACTCCTACGCCCCGCCCTTCTCCAGGACGGCGGTCGCCGGGCCGCTGACCGTCGACGTGGAGGTCGCGCCGACCAGAACCGGGCTGCAGACCATCCACGTCTACACCTATGACCCGCAGGGGCGACCGCAGCGGCTCGTCGAGGCCAGCGGCGAGCTGACTCTTCCCTCGGCCGGGGTCGGGCCGTTGGAGGTCCCGCTGGCGGAGGTCACGGACGGGCACGCTGTCGCCGAAGGGGTCGGCGTGCCGTTGCCCGGCGAGTGGCAGCTGCGGTTCACCCTGCGTGTCAACGACTTCGACCAGTACGTGACGACCGTCTTCTACACGGTGCGCTGATCCGGCTGCGCGGTGCACTGATCGGGGTCAGACCGCGACGGGCTGCGCCGTGGACGGCCAGGGGAAGGGGAACCGGGGGAAGTTGGGGAGAGGATTCGGCAGCGTGCTCTCCACCGGCGCCGGTGCCGGCGACTCCGGCGGAGCCGAGGCCGGAGGCTCCGGGAGCGGCGCCGTCGTCGGCGGTGAGGTCACCGGGGGAGGGGGAGCCTCGCCATCCGGCGGGGGGCTCACCGGGCCGTCGGTGGGAGTCGGCGCCGGGCCGGTCGACGGCGGCGGGGTCGCCGGAGTGGGGGGCGGGCTGGAGGGCGGCACCGGAGCGGTGGTGGGCGCCGGGGCGTCGGCGCTCGTCGGCGGGGCAGCCGGGGCCGGGGCCGGCCTGGTCGGCCGGGGGGTGCGGCGGGTCTCCGAGTCGACCTCGCGGACGACCTGGGTCGGCCGGGGGCCGGCGGGTCGGCTGGTGTACACGCCCGCGACGGTCGGGGGCGGCGGTACGGGCGCCAGCGGCGGCTGGGTCATCGTCGGCAGCGGGCCGGGTGGCAGTGACGGCGTGATCGCGACGATGCTGGGCCCGGTGTCGGCGACCAGCTCGGACTGCCCGGTGGGCCATGAGATGACCGCGGTGAGCCCGGCCACGGCCACCGCCAGCGCGGCCGCCACCGCGACGGCTGGGCGTGCGCGGAACTCGGCCGCGCCGCCGCCACCACGGGTTTCCTGGACCGGAATGGCCCGGTCGACGGCGAGGAGCGGGAGGGCGCCGTGGCTGCCTGCATCGCTGTCACCGGTCGGCGTGGGCTGTTCGTGGCCGTCCCCAGGGCTCGCGTGCAGCCCGGTGGACGGGGAGACGATCGTGACCGCGTCGTCGTGCGGGTAGCCGGCCTTCCCTGCTCCGGGGCCACCGGGACCGCGTCGTGTGCCGGCCCCGCCGGACGCGGTGAAGGCCGCTCGCGCCGCCGGTGTCGGTATCGGGCCGGCCGAGCCGCCCGGGAATGCTGGTGCGCCGCCGGCGGCTGTTCCGCGGTGGGGCTGCGCAGCCATGCCCTGAGCTGCCGAGCTGCCGGTCGAGCCCACGGGCTCCGGCCCGGTGCGCTCCACGGCCCGCTTGCTTGCCGCCGCGGCGGCTGCACCGGCGGCGACCGCCGCGCGGTCGAAGGTGCGCTGCAACCCGGCCCGCAGGCTCGCCGGAGCGGGGACGACCGCGCCGTCCAGCAGTTCCTCCGGCGAGACCCCGTGCGGCACCGGGACGCTGCGTGCCTGCGGCGACCCGGACCATGCCAGCGCGCTGCCGCGGGCGAGCTCCAGCAGCCACGGCCGCAGCCTGGTGGGGTCGGACAGGGGGTTGAGCCTCGTTCGAGCCACCAGGGCGAACGCGGTGCCGGCCGCTGCCCGCGCCACGGTGGGATCGCCAAGGATCAGTAGGCACATCGAGAACACGTCGTCGGCGTAGCGGTTGTAGAGATCGTTGAAAGCCTGACGATCGCCACGCCGAACACGGGCCACGAGGTCCGCGTCGTCGTTCATCAGTCTGCTTCTCCCCGGGACGACGTTCCTGGCCTCGGCGCCGGGACCAGGTTCCCGACCATTGTGGCGCGGTCCTGGTCACCGGTCAGGCAGGCTCAATAGTAGGAGGTGCCTGATCTGGCCGGGGTGAAGGTTGTGAAGATTTTTTGTCGCCACCTCGACACCATGGTCAGCTTGACGCTGAACATGGTGCCGTATCCCCCTTCATCGGGCGTCGGAGCCAGCTTATCCGATGGCATCTTCGCCGTATCCGCGCCGGCATCGCCGGCGTGGACCGGTCCTGCCGACTGATGTCGAATCAGCCTGGTGTTCCCGAAAGCGAACGTCCGTACGATGATCAGGAATTGGGTGGCTGCTCGAGCAGCGTCACGGTCACTGTGCCGGTCTGCCCGTCGCGCTGGTACGTGACCTCCACCTCGTTGCCTACGTCGTGGGACCTGACGGCCGCGATCAGTGAATCTACGTCCGTGACAGCCCGATCCCCCACCTTGGTGATGACATCGCCCGGCCGGAGGCCCGCTTTCTCCGCCGGGCCTCCGCTGACCAGGTCGCGGATCTGGGCGCCGGTCCCGCTCGCCGCGGTCGACCGGGTGTTCTCGCCCGCGGTGGCGGCGCTTACCCCCAGATAGGGGTGCCGGGCAGTGCCGTTGTTGATGAGCTGGCCGGCGACCTTCTCCGCATAGCTGCCTGGAATCGCGAAACCGACCCCGATGTTGCCGGACTGCTGTGCACCACCAAAGGGTGAGGAACTACCGCCGACCGTCGCGATCGCCGTGTTCACGCCGACGATCTCGCCCCTGCTGTTCACCAGCGGGCCGCCCGAGTTGCCCGGATTAATGGGGGCATCCGTCTGGATTGCGTCCAGGACGGTGTTCTGCTGGTCCCGCACGGTCTCGTCACCGGTGCGCACCGGTCGGTGCAGCGCGCTGACGATGCCCGAGGTGACTGTTCCGTTGAGGCCCAGCGGACTGCCCACCGCCACCACGAGCTCGCCCACCTGTAGCGCTGTCGAGTCCCCGAAGGTGGCGGCCGGGAGGTTGGTGCCGTCGATCTTGATCACAGCGAGGTCGGCGCTCGGGTCGGTCGCCTTGATCTCCGCGTCGAAGGTCCGGCCGTCCTGCATCGTGACCGTGAGGGTCCCGCCGCTCGCGGCCGCGGACACGACGTGGTTGTTCGTGAGGATGTAGCCGTCCGGACGGATGATCGTGCCGGACCCGGTCCCAGCCTCCTGGCCGGACTCCTCGGCGATGGTGACGACGCTCGGCAGGATCGCCTGCGCCGCTGCCGACACGGTGTTGTCCGCGGCCGGCGAGACTCCGCCGCCGGCGGTCGACTGACGCAGGCCCGAATCGGTCGACACGACGGACACGGGTGAGTCGTCTCCCGCTACCAGGGCACCGACACCGCCGCCGATCCCGGCGGAGACGAGCGCGATCGCCAGGGCACCCGCGACCAGGCGGCGGCGGCGCATCGGGGGCGGTGTGGGCGTGGCGGGTGCGAACCGCCCGAAGGGGTCCGGGCCGCCGGGGACCCCGGAGCCGGGCCCCGGGCCGCCGGACGCTGGCCCAGGAGGCACTGGAGCGCCCCAGGACGGGTTTCCCCAGACGCTGCGCTGCTGCGAGTCACGGGTGCCGGGCTGCCCACCGCCGGCGCCCTGGTGCGCGGCCGCCTGCGGCGACGCCCAGGGCGCAGGCGGGCCGTAGGGCGTGGTCGGGCGGCCCTGCGGGGGCTGGGCCCCGGCCGGCTGCGAACCAGGCTGGGGCGAACCAGGCGGCTGGGAGCCGGCCTGGAACTGGCCTGACTGGAACTGGCCCGGCTGGTGCTCGCCCGCTGGGCGGTAGCCCCCGGGCGCATCCGCACCGGGGTAGGGGGCGTTCGGCAGCGGAGCCGGGGCCGGAGTGTCCGGCGAGGCGAACGCGCCGGACGGAGGAGCGGCTCCGGCAGGGCCGGAGATCGGCGCCGGGGCGCCGGGAGGCGGCGCCTCCGGCTGCCGCGGATGCTCGTGCGGCTGCGACCGCGGGTCCACCGGCCCCTCCGAACTGGCCGTCTCGGCCCTGGTTCGCTCCGGCGCGTCAGCGGGCGGAGCCCAGGGGGACCGAGCGTCGTGCGTGGCTGTCATGGTAGGCACTTTCCCCCGGCACCCTGAGCGATTCCTGAATTCCGACCAACGTTCCGCTTAGCCGGCACCGCAACGGGTGTCGGATCCAGGACATACTGCCGGATCCGGGGCCCCGGCGGCCTCGCGGCAGGCGCCGCAGACCGTGCGGTGGCCGTCTGTTGCCGGGGGCGGGCCCCGGCATGATGACGCATCGTTCGTAGCCACCCGGCCGGCTGCGCCGCCGCGCACACTGTTGGATGCCGCCGCCGTGGCCGCCCGCCCCGTCCCGAGATCCCGTCTGAGATCCCGCACTGGGCGGCAGTGGATGTCGTCCGTGAGCTTCTCATCGCTGCCGCGGTGATGTCGCGCTGTGCCCGGCCCGGCTATTGCGCCAGCTTCCGGAAGCACGGCCCACAAAGCGGATCACCGCCCCGGCCGGATGAACGGGGCGCGACGCCCGGAATCGCCGAACCGGAACGCCTCGAGGGCCCCGCGGCCCCGGTGACCGGTGGCCCGACCGAGGATCTCGGCCGTGAACGGCACGTTTGTGCCAGTCGGTGCTGGTTCCCGCAGGTCCATGATGCATTTGTCGGACGGGCGGATGCCGCACCGCGGCGGCGTTCGGACGCCCGCCCGTGACGGTGTGCGCCAGGCGTGATGTCTGCGGTCGGTGATGGCCGGAGCACCGTCGCGGTCCGACCGCCGCGCGCAGTAGGTGATCCGTCGCGCCGGGACGGGTCGTGTGGCGGAAGGGCGGACAAGGTCTCGGGCTGATTTGTGTGGCGGTTGGCCCGAATGTCAAGGGGGCTCGCGCAACGCTTCCGCAACGGCGTGGTACACCGGTATATCGCGCGGGGTATTTCCTGCATGTCCCGGAATCGGAGGTTGTCTGGTGACGGACGGTGCATGGAGGGGAGGTCCAGGCGATCAGGGCCGGCCGGCCTATCGGGAGCACCCGCAGGGTGTCCCGGATCCCGACGGTTACTGGAACGAATCGGGCTCCCGCGACCGGTATCCGGACGATTTCGGGCCTGGTGGCCAGCACGGGGGCGCCCCGCCTCATGCCGGCGCTCCGGGCCCTGGGGCCTATCAGGACGGCGCTTACGCGCCGCAGCCGGGATACCCCCAGGCCCCCACGCCCGGTCCCGGTCCAGGCGGCGGGCCGTATCCCTCAGGCGGGCAGTACCCGCCCCCGCAGAACTACCCGCCCGCTCCCGGCTACCCGCCCGGTGGTCCCGGCGGTCCCGGCGGTCCTGGCGGTCCTGGTTACGCGCCCGTTCCGGACCATGGATCCGGTCCCGCCACCGGTGGCTATCCGCCACCGGGTCCCGCGCCGACAGGGCCCGCCGCGGACCGGTACCCGTCCGCCGGCCCGCCGCAGGAGGGAGGCTGGGAGGAGCCGACGACCCATCGCTCGGGCGGTACGTCCGTGCGGAGGGCGCTGGTACCGCGGGCGGGTGCAGCCCGCACACCCACCCGTCCGCCGGGCCCCACGGGCCCTCGGCCGCCGGTCGGTGGCGCCGTAGGTCCGGGTGCGGGTCCGGGTGCGGGTCCGGGCGCAGGCACCGGCCCGGGCACGGGCGCGGGGCCCGGCATGCCCACCGGCCAGTGGGCCGCGCCGGAGAACGTGGCCGGAGCCGACCCGCGGTCGCGGGGACCTCGCGGGGACC
This sequence comes from Parafrankia colletiae, assembly GCF_001854655.1. Taxonomy (GTDB): domain Bacteria; phylum Actinomycetota; class Actinomycetes; order Frankiales; family Frankiaceae; genus Parafrankia; species Parafrankia colletiae. The sequence goes on from NZ_MBLM01000109.1 coordinate 154,457, forward strand.
TGTACCGGCCGGAACCGCCCCGATCGAGCGCGCCGCCCCGCGGCGAGCCGGTGGACGACCCCGCCCGGGAGTACGGCACACCCCCCGGCGGGGCAACTCGCGGCAGGACTGCCCGCGGGCCCGCTGGCCGCGACGGTGCCGGCCGTGGCCTCCGGGAGAAAGAGCTCCCCGGCCGCGAGGTCGCTGACCGTGACGACGCCTACGACGCCTACGACAGCGACGCCTACGACGGCGACGGCGACGGCCTGGACGGCCGTGGCAGCGGCAGGGAGCGCGGTGGTCGCGCGCCGCGCCGCGGATCGCCGGCCCGCCGGGACGGCTTCGGTGACGCGGAGCGCTTCGACGAGCCGGACTTCCCGGCGGACGTCCACGACCTGGACGACGCGGACGATCTGCCCGGTGGCGAGGACGCCGGGCTCGGGCCCTTCCTGCGCCGCCTGGTGATCGCGCTGGTCGTGCTCGGGGTGGCACTCGGCGTCGGGGTGGGGGCGGGTGTCGTGTGGGAGAAGGTGCGGCCCAGCGGCGACAGTGCGTCCTCAGCCCCGAGCTCCGAGCCGTCCGCCACTCCTACCGGGTCTGCCGGGCCCGCCGGTGCGCCGACGCCCTCCGCAGGCGCCCCGGCGGGGGGTCAGGCCCCGGCAGCAGTTCCCGCCGACTGGGTGGCGTACACGGACCCCGACCAGCGAGCCACGTTCTCCCATCCGCCGACGTGGAAGCAGCGCCGGGACAACACGGGCGTCTTCTTCGGTGAGCCGGGCGCCGGGGCTGTCGGCACCCCCGCGGAGTACGGCCCGCAGATGATCGGGGTCGCGCGGGTGGCGGGAGGGGACGCCCCCACGGCGCTGAGCCAGGTACAGACCGGTGAGTTCGGCAGTGTCACCGGTCTCACCCAGGACCGTTCGGGCGGTGCCACCGACGCGAACGGGGCGCCGACCCAGGAACTCGCCGGTTCCTACGACCGGGACGGGCAGYGGGTGTCCTATCTGATGCGCACGGTGGAGGCCCCCGGATCGGTCTACGTGCTCATCGCCCGGGTGCCGGCTGACGCGGCGGGCACCCTCAACACCCTGATGGCYGCACTCCGGACGTCCTTCCAGCCCGCGGGCTGACCGGACGTCCGCCTGGCCGCCCGGCCGRCTCACTCACATCCGGGGGCCGGCGGTGGCTGACCGGGCGTCCCGCAGGAGGCTCCACAGCACGGCGGCGGTGTCGAAGGCGGTGGGCCCGGTCAGGGCCGGCCAGCCGTGACCGAGGCCGGGCAGCAGGTACTGGACGAGCCGGGCGGATGACGCGCAGACCGTCTCGTGCCGGATGGCGACCGGCTGCGTCGCCGGCGCGGGTGCCGTCTGAGGTGACGGCGACGCCGGCATCCCGGGGACTGCCTGGCCGTCCGGACCGGCGGCGGCGATGATCGCGGCAGCTCCCCCGTCCGGGCCGGCGGTCGGGGTGRCCCCCACCGGATCGGGGGTGGTGCCGAGCGGCCGGCCGTCCGCGCCGGTGTAACTGGTGTCGCCCGGCTGGGTGGGCGGTGGGCAGCCGTCCACCGACCGGAACGGGCCGAGGCTGACGTCGGTGGGCGTGATACCCGTCTGGAGTGCCTCGGACCACAGCGCCCCGGCATAGGGGACGTGCCCGTCCTGACCGCCGTGGATCGACACGGTGGTCAGCGGGGCCGGCGGGATGCAGTTCAGGGTCTGCAGGCTGGCGGCGACGGCGGCGAAGCCGGCCAGTTCGTCGCCGTGTTCGCACGCGTAGCGGTAGGCGAGCATGCCGCCGTTGGACAGGCCGATGATGCTGACCCGCCGCGGATCGATGGGATAGCGGGTCTCCAGGTGCGCGATGAGCGAGCGCAGCCAGGAGATGTCGTCCACTCCTCCGGCGGAGGCCGGGCCACAGCAGGTCCCCGCGTTCCACGACAGGTCCAGGCCGTCCGGATAGACGACGGCGAATCCCGCCGACCGCGCGAGTTCGTCCAGGCCCCAGCCCCGTTGCGGCTCGCTTCCGTCGTGGTACAGGCTGTGCAGCGCCACGACCAGCGGGTACGGCCGGGCCGCCTGATCCGCCGGCAGGGTCAGGCGGATCTGACCACCGCGTCCACTTCGCTCGAAGGCATCGGGACCGGCGGTCGGCGGCGCCTGGGTAGGCGCCCCGCGGCCCGCGGGCGACCCCGCCCGGCCGCTGCTCCCGCTGCCGCCGATGAAGCCACAGCCCGTCGCGAGTATCACGGCGACGAGGAGTGAGGTGAGAAGCCGGACCGCGGCGACGCGGCGGCGGTGGGCGGCCGACACGACGGGTATTCTGACGCGCCGCTGACCTAGCCGTGCATCAACGGTGTCGTTGATTACTTTTCGTATTAGTACTGCTACGGGCAAGGTCGCTTTCCCGGACGACATTCAGCCGGGGTCGTTCGCGCGGCGCCCAGCGATCGCCCGCGCCCGGATCGGGACCGGCCTGCTCCCGGCCGGCCGGAGTCATGCTGCGTGGGTTCACGTGCAGCGGCATGACGTTCCTCCTGTCGGCCTCGAACGGGCGGGGATCCCCGCCCGGAGCCGCGGTGACTCCTCTGTCTGCGGTGGTGCCGCGGTCGTTCCTCGCCGGGTCACCGGTCGCCCGGCCACTCTGGCCATCCTCGGGCCCGTCCGGGCCGGGGGTGGACGGGTCGGTGGCCCACCTGTGGGCGCGCCCGGCCCCGGGCCCCGCCGCCTCGGCGGACTCGGCCGCGCTGCGATAACGGTCGAACGCGACCTGTGCGCGTGTCTCCAGGTCGTCGACCCTCGCGAGCGATTCGCGGACCCTTCGTTCACCGGCGGGGCCGGCGGCCAGCAGGTCGGACAGGCAGTGATCCACCGCCCGGCGGGCCGCCAGCCATCCGAGGAGCAGCCGTGAACGTTCCATGTCAGATGGCTCGTTCACCGAGATGTCCCTTCGCTCGCACTCTCGTGACGCCGACGAGGCGTCGCCCTCCGCGAGGTCCTGCTCGTCCGCTTGTCGTCGTGGCGTGGAGGTCTCCCACCGTCGTGCGGTGCGGCGCGGGCGCCGTACCGCGACCCGAAGTGCTTCTCTTCCCAGAGTGCCCCACCCGGCGTCGTGGCGCGTCGTAGTTTGCCGAACGCACCCCTCCAGGTCGGCCGGGAGCACGGTCAGGGAGCAGGCCGTTCCCCCCGAACAGGGGGGGTGGGTGTTGGGTCGGCTGGCACGGGCCGGGGCGCCGTGCCCGGCGCCGGGGGTGGGATGGCCTGATTCGAGGACGCTACCGGCCCCCGCGGACCGGCCGCCGGCGGGGTTGTCGAGGACCGCTGGTCCGGGGCTCCGGGAGCCGTTCGGGACGTTGTGGGGACACCCGGCCGGGCCGGTCGAGGCCGCTCGCCCGGCGGCGGGAAGGACGGGTGTCGCGCAGCTGGCTGGGGAGCCAGCGGGCCGCGGCGCGCGTCGTCGGTCGCCGTCCCGTACGGGTCGCGTGCCGAATCCGGCCGAGGCGCCACCAAGGGGCCTGCGGGGCCCGCCGGGCCGGCACCGGGCGCGGGGCTGGTGGGCCCTGGCGCGCCCTCCGGCACGGTCAGGAACCCGCCCGCCTGCGGGCTGCCGGCCCATGGCGGTGCCGTCGGCAGCGTCGAGGCGGTGAACGGTGGCGACGCCGACCGTGCAGGCCACGCCTGCGAAGTCGGTGGGCGCGCCGGTGGTCGCGACGGCAGGGGTGGCGACGGCAGGGGTGGCGACGGCAGGGGTGGCGACGACAGCGGCGGTGATGGCGGAGGTACCGGTACCGGCGTCAGCGGCGGCTGGGCTGGCGACGTCGTGCGCGGAGGCGGTGCTGTGGGCGCCGGCGGTGCTGTGTGTGGCGGCGGTGCTGTGTGTGGCGGCCCAGCGGTGGCTGACGGGGCTGCGAGGGTCGGCGCGTGGTTGGTGCGCCAGGCGGCGCGAGCCTCCTGGGCGGTGTCCTCGGCGTGGTCGAGAATCTCCTCCCAGCGGCTCTGCATCGGCCGGATGAGCCCGCCGCCCACGCCGACCACGACCACGCCGGTGCAGGAGGCGAGCACTGCATAGAGCAGTGGCGTCGTGACCGAGGTGCCGATGCCGAGTTCGTCCAGGGCCGCCTTGCCGAACGCGAGGACAGCGATCCCGGCGACGACCCTGCCCACCGTGCGCCCGTGCCGGAGCCCGGTGAGCGAGTCGGTGAGGAACTGGCGTGCGGCGGCGGCGAGGGCCAGCCCGACGAGCACGATCGCGAACGCGAGCAGCACCTTCGCCAGCACGTCGAGTGCCGTACCGGCCATCTGGTCGGCCGGGCTGGGGCCGAACACCCCGAGCGCGACGCGGAGGACGGCGAGGAGGCAGGCTGCCGCCGCGAGGCGGAGTAGTCCCGTCCGGAGGGTGGCCTCGTCGCTGTGCAGCAGCCGGGCGGCGCCGGACCGCGCGAGCAGGCGATCGAAACCGGTGTGTTCCAGGGCCCGGTCGGCGGCGCGGAGCAGAGCCCAGACGATCATCGTGCCGGCTGCGAGGAGCAGCACGAACACGAGGATCCTGAGGCCTGTCTGCGCGATGCGCGACCAGGCGTCGGAAATGCCCTGATCCCACTGCACGGCCTGTGTCACCTGGACAGCACAACAGTCACGGGGCGCGGTCAGGTGATGCCACGCCGTGGACTCGGTCGGGATGGTGTGGTACCGAAGTGGCCCTCGCTGGTGACTTTCCGTATCTGGATAGTGTCTGTGGGATGAGGTCGTCCACGTCACGGCGGGCGGTGTGGTGGCTGCGTCGCGACCTCCGTCTCGATGACAACCCGGCGCTGCTCGCCGCCGCCGACGAGGGACCGGTCCTGGCCCTGTTCGTCCTGGACGACGCGCTGCGCAGCCCGTCCGGGCCGGTGCGTCTCGCCTTCCTCTACCGCTGCCTGCGGGACCTCGACGAGCGGCTGTCCGGTCGGCTGTGCGTCCGCGCCGGCCGCCCGGACGAGGTCGTCCCGGCGGTCGCGCGGGAGGTCGGCGCCGACGTGGTTCACATCGCGGCCGACCACGGCCCGTACGGCCGTGACCGGGACGACAGGGTCGCCCGGGCGTTGGCCGCCGACGGCCGGGAACTGCGGCGCACCGGCTCCGCCTACGCGGTTGCTCCGGGCCGGGTGACCAGCTCGGAGGGCACGTCCTACCGGGTGTTCACGCCGTTCTACCGGGCCTGGAAGGAACACGGCTGGCGGGCACCCGCGGCCGGGGCGGCAGACCCGGACTGGCTCGATCCCCGCTCGCTGCCCGGCAGCGGTGCGGCCATCCCGGCCGACCCGGATCTGGAGGGCACCCGGCTGCCCGCCGCGGGCGAGGCGGCCGCACGAGAACGCCTGCGTGCCTTCCTGCGCGACAGCCTCGCCGGGTACGCGCGGCATCGCGACGAGCCGGCCGCCGAGGTCACCTCCCGGCTCTCGCCCTACCTGAAGTGGGGCTGCGTGCACCCGAGGACCGTCCTGCACGAGCTGCACCAGGCGGTCACCGCCACGTCGGACGGCAGGGGCGGGAGCAGGGGCGAGAGCGGAGGAGGGAGCGAGTCCCCGGGTGACCTGTCCGGCGCGGCGGAGAAGTTCCGCTCCGAGGTCGCCTGGCGGGAGTTCTACGCGGACGTCCTCGCCGCCCACCCCTCCTCGGCCCGCAGCGATTTCTCGGACACCCTGGCGACGATGGCCCACGAGCCGCCGGGCGACGCCTTCGAAGCCTGGAAACGGGGCCGCACCGGCTATCCCGTCGTCGACGCCGGCATGCGTCAGCTGCTCGCCGAGGGCTGGGTGCACAACCGGATCCGGATGATCGAGGCGTCGTTCGTCTGCAAGGACCTGCACGTCCACTGGACCCACGGCGCCCGCTGGTACCTGGAGCGCCTGGTCGACGGCGACCTCGCCTCGAACAACCACGGCTGGCAGTGGACGGCCGGTACGGGCACCGACGCGGCGCCGTACTTCCGGGTCTTCAATCCCGTCTCGCAGGGACGCCGGTTCGACCCCGAGGGGGAGTACATCCGGCGCTGGGTCCCCGAGCTGCGGGGACTCCCCGCCGGCGAGGTGCACGAGCCGTGGAAGCGCCCCGGCGGTCCGCCGGACGGCTACCCGCTCCCGGTTGTGGACCACGCCGCGGAACGCAGGGAGGCCCTCGACCGCTATGAGCAGGCCCGGAAGAGCGGAGGCCACCGCGGCGACTGACCGGCGGACGGGTCCCCCGTCTACCTGCCTGGTTGGCGCACCCGCAAGCGATGGACGTGTCAGATACCCGACACGTTCCGATTCTGTCGTCCGCCGGTTCGGCCGGTCGGGATTGGCCACCCTTAAGACGGGCAGGGAGACGGCGGGCTCGGCTCCTCGCCCCGCCGGTGGGGAAGTGACGGGCTCCACCGGACGTGGTTGCGCTGGCGCGGGATGTGGAGGGCAGCTCGCGCTGGCGCGCCACGGTCCTTTGCTGTGCGCCGCCGCGGCCCGGCCCCGGCGGTACGCCGCCTGACCGGGCCGCCCGCGATCAGGCGACGGACTCGATCAGGCGACGATCTCGACGGGGGTCCCCAGCGGGACCGTCTGGGCCAGCCGGGTGATCGAGTCATTACTCAGTCGGATGCAGCCGTGGCTGACATCGCGGCCGATCGAGCCGGGCTCGTTCGTCCCGTGGATGCCGATCACCGGGTCTCGGCCGCCGAAGGATTCCATGCTGGTCGAGAATCCGCTCAGGCCGAACGCGTACGGTCCGTAGGCGCCGTTCGGGTTGCTCGGCCGCAGCAGCTCCATCAGGAAGAACCGGCCGCCGGGGGTCGGGGTGTCGGTGGTGCCGATCGCGACCGGCTCCTCCGCGATCATCTGGTCGTTGTTGTAGAGGCGCAGCTTGTGCGCGCCGCGCGCGACCACGATCCGGTACGGCGTCTGGCTGGCGGTGACCTGCTCCGCCTTCACCCAGCCGGTACTGCCGTTGGGCTCGACGGGCAGCAGCACCTGCCACCAGCCCGGCATCCTCGCCTGGACGAGGAAGACCCGGGGGGCGCCGTTCTCGTTCGGGTTCGACAGCGTGGACGTCGGCCGCGGCGCGTTCGGTGCCTGGTAGATGTCGACGCCGGCCCCGGTCGCGGTCAGAACGGTGCTCGCTCCCTGCCCGAGACCGGCGACGGCGGCGAGCTGACTGCGGACGGTCTCGGGCACCTGGCCGGCGGCCGAGCCGGAGTCGTCTCCGCCGCCGCAGCCGGTGAGAATCGCACCGCCCAGTACAACGGCCGCAGCCGCCGCTCCTGTCCGGGACAGGGCGCGGCGGCCGGGCCAGCGCCGGGCTGGCGCTTCGTGGTTGCTGCTCATCCGGTGTAGTACGGCTCGGCGTGGACGACGCTGCTGGTCGCCGGCACGGCTATGGGCAGCGCGACGGGGGCCGTCGCCGGCGGCGCCGTGTCCTCGCAGTCGGAGACGCCCACCGTGGGCACGGTCACGAGCAGGTAGCCGGACTCCGAGTCCCACGGGGACGCGATCACGGCCATCGCGTGGCTGGTGAGGTTGAGGGTGGCGCCCGGGCCGATCTCGCTGATGCCGGCGCCGAGGCTGGTGTCGAACCAGCCGAAGCCGAGGGCCTTGTCGCCGCTGTTGCGCAGCACCCAGTCGGGCCCGGAGTCGCCGCAGGTGTAGGTGAGCAGGAGCGGGTTGGCGTCGAAGTCCTCGATGCCGTCGATCTCCTTGTCCAGCGGCACCTTGAAGGGCAGCAGGGACAGGAAGCCGTCGAGGATCGGGTCCCCGGTGCCCTCGGTGGGGGTCGGCGAGGCGCTCTCGGGCGCGGTGTCGGTCGGCGTCGCCGACGGGTCCGTGCTGGCGCTCGGGCTCGCCGACGGGTCGACGCTGGGCGTCGCCGAGGGATCCGCGCTGGCCGACGGGTCGGCCGTGGGCGTCCCGGAGGGCGCCGTCGAGGTCTCGACGAGGATGCCTGTGCTGGGGGTGGTGGTCGGCGACACCGAGGTGGTCGTCGTCGGCACGTCGGGCGTCGGCGTGGTGGCCGCCGAGGCCGGGGCGGCGACCGCGATCAGGGCCGCGCCGAGAACGCCGGCCGTCGCAGCCAGCATTCTGGTGATCCGCATTAATCCGTCTCCCTCGATGTGTGACGGGTCGCCGTTGACCGCCGCCGGCGACCCGTCAACGTGCCCGACGGGCCGGAGGGCGGCATGTCGGCGCGGGACGCGGATCAGCGTTTGCCGATCAGGTACGGCTGCAGACAGAAAGGTACCAATGCCCGCATCGTCAGGGAGTGGGCGGGTCTGGTGTAGCGAGAACGTTGGGTGTTCATCTGTGTTAAACGCGTCGCGGTGGCGGTGTGGGAGGTCCCTCCCGCGAAGCTGCGTAGACGCCGGTTGATCGCTTGTCCGGGTCGCGGTTCGGCCACCGTTCGGCTGCGGTTCTGCCGGTGTTCGGTTGCGGTGCGGAATGACCGTCGTGCGGGCGTCGTGGCGGGGTCGTGCGGGCATCACGCCGGGCATCGCCGCGGACTGGACGGTGGACCGCACCGTGGACGCGGATTGCGCCGCCGGGATTCCGGGCCGGTCAGGGTGCGAGCCGTTCGACGACCCAGCAGACACCTTCCGCACCCTGTGCGATCAGGCGATAGCGCAGACGGTCGTGGAGACGGTTCGGGCGGCCCTGCCAGAACTCGACCGACGTCGGCACCAGGCGTAGTCCCCCCCAGAAGGGGGGAACCKGCACCGGCACGCCTCCGGGCCAACGGCGCTCAAGTTCGGAGAGCCGTTCGGTGAGCACCGATCGGGAGGGGATCACGGTCGACTGGTGGCTCGCCCACGCCCCGAGCTGCGATCCCCGGGGCCGGGAACGGAAATAGGCGTCGCTCTCCGCCTGCGGCACCCGCTCGACCGAACCGGCCACGATCACCTGACGCTCCAGCTGATACCAGGGGAACAGCAGCGACCCGAATGGATTCTCGGCCACCTGACGGGCCTTGGTCGAACCGTAGTTCGTGAACAGGGTGAAACCGCGCCGGTCGAACCCTTTCATCAGCACCGTGCGGGAACTCGGCTGGCCGGCCGCGTCCGCCGTACCAAAGATCATGGCGTTCGGTTCGTTGATTCCCGAATCCGGGTCGGATGYGTCCGCGAACCATTTGCGGAACTGCTCGACCCAGGTCGCGGCGAGCATCGACTCGTCGAACCGGCCGGGGTGGTAGCCGCGGCGCAGCCCGGACGGATCGGGCGCCGCCGGGAGATCGGGCACGGCTGGGGAGGGCGTCACGCCCCGGATCCTGACAGCCCCTCGGTGGTGTGACGGCGCTCACCTGGTCGGATGTCATTCCGGCTGGTCACCGGGCCTGACCGCGGACGGTCCCGGGGTGTCGTGGGCCGCCCCGTGCGGAACGCGACTCATCACGTCCCGTCCAGTGGCGTAACCGTCCCGCACAGGGCAGGATGCAGACGGACGATTGCGTCGTTAGACAGATCCGATGCGACGACGACGGCCGTGTCGGCGTGCACCCGGCCGGTGGCGCGGCATACCGCGGCCGGCCGGCCGGTTCCGGCAGGGCCCGTCCCGTGGTCGGCCGAGACAGAAGCGGAGATCCGGACTCGATGGCCGAGAAGACAAGCGATTTCAAGCCGGGCCTGGAAGGCGTCATCGCCTTTGAGACCGAGATCGCCGAGCCGGACAAGGAAGGCAGCGCGCTGCGCTACCGCGGCGTCGACATCGAGGACCTCGTCGGCAAGGTCGACTACGGCCACGTCTGGGGCCTCCTCGTCGACGGGGCGTTCGAGCCGGGCCTGCCGCCCGCCGAACCGTTCCCGGTGCCGGTGCACTCCGGGGACATAAGAGTCGACGTGCAGAGCGCGCTGGCGATGCTCGCGCCGTTCTGGGGCTTCGGCCAGCTGATCGACATCACCGCGCAGCAGGCGCGGGACGACCTGGCCCGGGCCTCCGTCAWGGCCCTGTCCTTCGTCGCGCAGTCCGCCCGCGGTCTCGGGCAGCCCGCCGTCCCGCAGAAGGAGGTGGACCGCGCCCGCACCATCACCGAGCGGTTCATGATCCGTTGGCGTGGCGAGCCCGACCCCAAGCACGTGCAGGCCGTCGACGCCTACTGGGTGTCCGCCGCCGAGCACGGCATGAACGCCTCCACCTTCACCTCCCGGGTGGTCGCCTCCACCGGCGCGGACGCCGCCGCGGCGCTGTCGGCCGCCGTGGGCGCCCTGTCCGGTCCGCTGCACGGTGGCGCGCCGTCGCGCGTGCTGGCGATGCTGGACGAGGTGGAGCGCACCGGTGACCCCACCGGGTACGTCCGGGCGGCCCTGGACCGCAAGGAGCGCCTGATGGGCTTCGGGCACCGGGTCTACCGCGCCGAGGACCCGCGCGCCCGCGTGCTCCGCCGCACCGCCCGCGACCTGGGCTCGCACCGCTACGAGGTGGCCGAGGCGCTGGAGGCGGCGGCCATCGAGGAGCTGACGAACCGGTACCCGGACCGCCCGCTGCGGACGAACGTCGAGTTCTGGTCGGCCGTGGTGCTGGACTTCGCCGAGGTGCCGGCCCATATGTTCACGTCCATGTTCACGTGTGCCCGCACCGCGGGCTGGAGCGCTCACGTCCTGGAGCAGAAGCGCACCGGCCGGCTCATCCGCCCGTCCGCCCGCTACATCGGCCCCGCACCGCGGCCGCTGGGGGATGTCAATGCCTGACGCTCCGACGATCGTCCTGCCCGAGTCGCTGCGGCCGGTCGACGGTCGCTTCGGCTGCGGCCCGTCCAAGGTCCGCGTCGAGGCGTTGGAGTCGCTCGCCGCCAGCGGTTCGTCGCTGCTCGGCACGTCACACCGGCAGAAGCCGGTGAAGAACCTCGTCGGACGGGTTCGCTCGGGGCTCGCTGACCTGTTCTCGCTGCCCGCCGGGTACGAGGTGGTCCTCGGCATCGGCGGCGCCACCGCGTTCTGGGACGCCGCCGCCTTCAACCTGGTGCGGGAACGCTCACAGCACCTCGTCTTCGGCGAGTTCGGCGGGAAGTTCGCCGACACGACGAAAGGCGCCCCGTTCCTGGCCGACCCGTCGGTCGTGAAGTCCGAGCCGGGCACCCACCCCGACTGGGCCCCCGAGGCGGGTATCGACGTCTACGCCACCCCGCACAACGAGACCTCGACCGGTGTCGCCCGCCCGGTGCGGCGCCCGGTGGGGGCCGATGCGGGTGCGCTGCACCTGGTGGACGCCACCTCCGGCGCCGGCGGCCTGCCCGTCGACCTGACCGAGGTGGACGTCTACTACTTCGCCCCGCAGAAGTGCTTCGCCTCCGACGGTGGCCTCTGGGCGGCCCTCATGTCGCCGGCCGCGCTGGCCCGGCTCGGTGAGATCGCGGCCACCGACCGGTGGATCCCGCCGTTCCTGGACCTGACGACGGCGCTGGACAACAGCACCAAGGACCAGACGTACAACACCCCGGCCGTGTCCACCCTGTTCCTCTTCGCCGACCAGCTCGACTGGATGCTCGGGCAGGGCGGCCTGGACTGGGCCGTGCGGCGCACCGCGGAGTCCTCCTCGATCCTCTACAACTGGGCCGAGAAGACCACCTACACGACGCCGTTCGTCGCCGACCCGGCGCAGCGCTCGCAGGTCGTCGTCACCATCGACTTCGAGGGTGTGGACGCCGCCGCCGTCGCCAAGGTGCTGCGCGCCAACGGCGTCGTCRACGTCGAGCCCTACCGCAAGCTGGGCCGCAACCAGCTCCGCGTCGCCTRCTTCCCGGCGATCGAGCCGTCCGACGTCGAGACCCTCACCAGCGCCATCGACCACGTGGTCGAGCGCCTCTGACCACAGCGCCGGGTCGAGCTCTGAAGTGCTCGGAAGTCGAGCACTTCAGAGCTCACTTCAGAGCCCGCGTCAAAGCTGGGTCGGTTTCTGCCGGCTGGGCGTGCGTGGGTCGGAGCAGGCGCTTGTCCGGTTTTCCGCTGGGCGCCAGGGGTGCCTCGTCGATCGCAGTGATCCTGGCGGGTGCGCAGCCGGCACCGAGGTGGGTGGCGAGCAGGCGTTCGATCGGCCCGGCGTAGTGCAGGCCGGCGTTGACGATGATGACGTCCCTCGTCCGCCCGGAGAGGTACAGGCGGCCGTCGGCGTCGAGGTGGCCGAGGTCGCGGGTGTGTACCCAGCCGTCCGTGAAGACCTCCGCGGCGGGCAGCGGTGTCCCGTCGGAACCCCGCACCTGGACGTCCACCGCCTCCGGTGGGAACCCGACCGAACCGGGGACGTCGAACGGGGTGGCCATCGAGATCGTGCCTGCCCCGGTCTGGCCGTAGCCGTGGAAGACCACGGGGCCGAACACGTCGAGCGCCTCACGCAGCCGGGCGGGCTCCAGCGGCGAGTCCCCACACGACCGGTCGCCCGACCGCGACGGCGCGGGCCCCGAGCGCGAGTGYGGTCACCACGTCGGTGCCACGCCGCACCCCACCGTCGAGCAGGACGGGTAGCCGCCCCGCCACCGCGTCGACCACGGCGGGCAGCGCCTCGAGGGTCGCCACGGCCCCGTCGAGCTGCCGCCCGCCGTGGTTCGAGACGATGATCCCGTCCACGCCGTCCACGCCGTCCACGCCGTCCACGCCGTCCACGCCGTCCACGCCGTCCACGCCGTCCACGCCGTGCTCGACGTGCTCGACGTGCTCGACGTGCTCGACGGCGAGCCTGGCGTCGGCCGGGTGGAGCACCCCCTTCAGGACGATCGGCAGCGGCGTCAGCGCACGCAGCCAGGCGACTGTGTCCCAGGCGGAAAAGCAGAACGACCGCCTGCCGGCCAGATGGCCGGAGGCGGTCGTCCGAGTCGGGGGCCGCGGGGGATTGGGGCGGGGCCCCGGTAGGTCAGCGCAGCGGGCGGCTGGGGGCGGCCTGAGCAGCCTGGGCGGCGATCGGGTCGCTTTCGGAGTCCGTCGCTGCCGACCGGGCGTTCATCGGCACATACGGGCGCTCGTCGTAGCCGACGTACAGCTGCCGCGGGCGGGCGATCTTCTGCTCGGGGTCGAGCAGGCCCTCCTCCCACTGGGCCAGCCAGCCCGGCATCCGCCCGATCGCGAACAGCACCGGGAACATCTCGACCGGGAAGCCCATGGCCTGGTAGATGATGCCGGTGTAGAAGTCGACGTTCGGGTACAGCTTGCGGGCGATGAAGTACTCGTCCTCCAGCGCGATCCGCTCCAGCTCCATCGCCAGGTCGAGCAGCGGGTTGGTGCCGGTGACCTTGAAGACCTCGTCGGCGACCTGGCGGATCACACGGGCCCGCGGGTCGTAGTTCTTGTAGATCCGGTGGCCGAAGCCCATGAGCTTCTTCTTGCCGTCCTTGACCTGCGCGATGAAGGCCGGGATGTTCTCCACCGAGCCGATCTCGGAGAGCATGCGCAGGACCTGCTCGTTGGCGCCGCCGTGCAGCGGCCCGTAGAGCGCGGAGATCGCCGCGGCCGCGGCCGAGAACGGGTCGGCCTGCGAGCTGCCCACCGCACGCATCGCGTTCGCGGAGCAGTTCTGCTCGTGGTCGGCGTGCAGGATGAACAGGACGTCGAGGGCGTGCTCGAGGTTCGGGTCCGGCTCGTACTTGAGCTCGGTGGCCTTCCACATCATGTTGAGGAAGTTGCCGGCGTACGAGAGGTCGTTGTCCGGGTAGACGTACGGGAAGCCCACGGAGTGGCGGTACGAGAACGCCGCCAGCGTCGTGATCTTCGCGATCAGCCGGACGATCTGCAGCCGCCGCAGGCCCGGGTCGTCGATCGTCTTCGCGTCCGGGTAGAAGGTCGACAGCGCGCCGACGGTCGACACGAGCATGCCCATCGGGTGGGCGTCGTGGTGGAAGCCGTCGATGAACTTCTTGATCGACTCATGCACCAGGGTGTGGTGCGTGATCTCGTCTTCCCAGGTGGCGAGCTCGTCCGAGGTCGGGAGCTCGCCAGCCAGCAGCAGGTAGGCGACCTCCAGGAAGCTGCTCTTCTCCGCCAGCTCCTGGATCGGGTAGCCGCGGTAGCGCAGGATGCYCGCGTCGCCGTCGATGTAGGTGATGGCGCTGCGACAGCTCGCCGTGTTCGTGAAGGCGGGGTCGTACGCCATGAGGCCGAAGTCGTCGTCGTCGACCTTGATGGCACGGAACGCACTCGAGCGGATCGTGCCGTCGGTGACCGGCACCTCGTACGTCCGACCGGTGCGGTTGTCTGTGACGGTCAGGGTACTGACCTGCTCGGACACGCCGGGCTCCTCTCGCCATGGCACTGCCGGGTGACGGCGTCGGCCACCTCCGGGCGCGCGCCCGGGTATCGGAGCGCTCTCGCCGGTTCACTGGTCTGGTTCGGTTGTCCCCAAGTCTCGCGGTTCGAGCCACGACATGCGCGTGATCGGTGGCGTCTGTCCCACGTGTGCTGTGCCACCCTGTATGTCGACGGGCTCAGAGTGGCGCGCGGGCTGATGCACCTGGTAAGGGTCGGCCCGATTTGGGTGTCCTGGGGTGGTTGGGCGACCGGTCCGTGCTCCTGTGTGGGGCTVCCGTCGTCCCACCCGATCGGCGCCCGAGCGGTGGTTTGGCGAGATTGGTCACACAGGCGAGGAGCCGGTTCCCGCGCGCCGCGACCGCCTGATCGCGCCGCGCGGGGGACCTGCCCCTGCCTCTGTCCGGCCCCTGAGGCTCCCGGCCCCGACGTGGGTCAGCTGCCGGTGCCGTCGGCGCAGAGTCGAGTGCGGACGACGTCGAACGCGGTGCCCGGACCGTTGATCTTTACGAAGGCGTGGCAGTTCAGCGGCTCGGTCGCGTTGTTGGCCAGGTTCACGGGCTCGATCAGGCCGCCGGCATCGTAGTCGCTCACCTTGCGCAGGGCGTTGATGAAACCTTCGCGGGTGGGGCATTCCCCGGCCAGGTCGAGGCCACGCAGGAACATGTCCGCGTAGATGTAGGAGTTGAGTGCGTACCGCTGGTCGGTCTGGACGGTTTCGGGTGCGAAGCGGGCCATTCCGTCCCGGTAGCGCTCGATCGCGGGCCCACCGGCCTCGAAGGGGAGGAAGTAGACGGGGAAGGAGACGCCCGAGAGCTGCGGGYCGAGGGCGGAGAGGACGCTGCGGTCGTACCCGGTGAACGAGATCGCGGAGGTCAGGCCCAGGTCCGACTGGCGGGCGGCCTRCATGATGCGCGCGAGGTCCTCGGGGACCGTGAATGCGACCAGCGCGTCGACATCGTTGGCGGCCAGGCGCTGGACGACCCTGGCCGGGTTGTCGGTCGCGCTGGAGAACGGGATGGTCTCGGTGGTGGCGAGCCCGATGGACCGGAAGGCTTCGTTGTACCTCTCGATGACCGAGATCGTGGAGGCCGACGCTCCCGTCATCACGACGCCGACCCTGGTGCCGCCGTTCGCCTGGATGTAGCGCCCGAGGGTCGTGGGGGCGGCCGAGGACAGGTTCGAGAACATGTTCGTGTGGGTCGCCCAGGTCGGCAGGCCGTAGCCGACGACGGGTATGCGCAGCGCGGACATGGTGTCGATCGACTTGCCGAGGGCGAGGGTGACCGCCATGAGACCGAACACGGAGTTGTCGCGGAGGAACTCCTCGACGACGCGGTCGCTCTGGGCGGGTGAGTTCGCGTCGTCATGCCACTCGTAGGCGATCTTCCGGCCGTGTACCCCACCCTCCTCGTTGGCCTGGCCGATCCTTGCATCGATTCCCGAGCGGGCCGAGGTGAAAGCGGTACTGCCCACACCGGAGTCGGTGACGACCAGCCCGAGATTAACCGTGTCGGGAGTGATGCCGGGGGATGAGCAGGCGGCTGAGCTGCTGCTTCCCGCGCCGCCGGAGCAGCTGGTCACCCCGGCGGCGGCGAGAACCGCAGCCACCRCCAGGCCCAGGCTTCTTTTCCTCCTGGATAAGAGCACGCATTCCTCCGTGAGCGTGGAAGGATGACGATGGAGTGCCTGCGGAGATATGTAGCCGGCTGGCTCCGCCCGTCAACCCGACCAACTGTTAGATCATCTCATTAATGTTGTGGTTCAGGATGCTAGCGACCTGTTCAGAGGAGCGGTCCGAGGGGCCGGCCGCGGCGAGCCCAGGTGATTCGTTATGGGTGAAGACGGATGTCTTTCAGTGTTCGGGTTGACGGCGTCATTTCCAAGACAGTCGTCTTTGGCTGGAGGTTCAATCTGCGTGTAGCAGGATGAATCAGGCGAAATAGGTGCTGCCTGTCGACCGGGCCCGGGCCCGGACCCCGGTCGCGTTGCGCGGGATGTCGGCCCCTCCGGTCGCGTCAGCTGCCTGTGCCGTCGGGGCAGAGGCGGGTGCGGGCGACGTCGAACGCGGTGCCAGCAGGATTGATCTTGACGAATGCGTAGCAGTCGAGCGGTTCGGTCGCCGTGCTTGCCAGGTTCACGGGCTCGATGAGGCCGCCGGCGTCGTAGCTGCTCACTTTGCGCAGGGCACTGATGAACCCCTCGCGGGTCGGGCATTCTCCGGCCAGGTCGAGGCCGCGCAGGAACATGTCCGCATAGACGTAGGAGTTCAGGGCGTACCGCTGGTCGGTCTGGGTGGTCTCCGGCGCGAAGCGGATCATGCCCTCCCGGTAGCGTTCGATGGCGGGCCCACCGGCCTCGAAGGGGCGGAAGTAGACGGGGAAGGTGGCCCCCGCGAGCTGCGGGCCGAGGGCGGAGAGCACAGTGCGGTCGTACCCGGTGAACGAGATCGTCGCGGCCAGGTTCAGGCGCACCTGACGGGCTGCCTGCATGACGGCGGCCAGGTCCTGAGGCTGGGTGAAGCCGATCAGCGTGTCGACGCCGTTAGCGGCCAGGTGCTGGGCCACCCGGACCGGGTTGTCGGTGGCACTCGCGAACTGGACCGTGTCCGTTGTGGTGAGCCCGATGGACCGGAACGCCTCGTTGTACCGCTCGATGCTCTGGATCGTGCTCGGCAACGACCCGGTCATCACGACGCCGACCCGGGTACCGCCGCTGGCCTGGATGTAGCGCCCCAGTGTCACCGGAGCTGGCAACGAGAGGTTCGTGAACATGTTCGTGTGCGGGGCCCAGCTCGGCTGGCCGTAGCCGACGACGGGGATACGCAGTGCGGACATGGTGTCGATCGAGGTGTCGAGAGCC
>NZ_MBLM01000110.1 GCF_001854655.1 Parafrankia colletiae
GGAACCAGGAAGATCCCCCAAGCGGAGCTGCGGGCCGTCGCCGGACAGGCAGCCGCGACCTTTCTCCGCGCCTTCGGCACCGAGCCCTAGCCAGCGCCGCCTCCGCGAAGGTCTGCCCCGAGTTGTGAGTGGCGCGGTTGGCGGCCTGATGATCCGGGCTGTGGCGGAACGGGTACGGGTCCGGTAGATCGATCCGGACGAGGGGCAGAACCTGTTGCGGATCGTGCGCCGTTCCAGCGGGTCGGTGGTGACCTGGCGCCGGGCGCAGATGGTCCTGTTCTCGGCGCAGGGCATGACCCCAGCGAAGATCGCCGAGGTGACGTTCACGTCCGAGGACCGGGTCCGCGATGTGATCCACAACTTCAACGGCGACGGGTTCGCCTCGCTGTACCCGAAGTACGCGGGTGGCCGGCCGGTGAAGTTCAGCCTGCCGGAACGCCGGGAGATCAAGAAGATCGCGAAGTCGCGGCCGTCGGAGCATCAGCTCCCGTTCTCGACCTGGAGCCTGTCGAAGCTGGCGGAGTTCCTGGTCGCGGAGGGGGTGGTCGACGACATCAGCCACGAGGGCCTGCGCACGCTGCTCCGCGAGGAAGGCGTCACCTTTCAACGCCTGAAGACCTGGAAGGCCAGCACGGATCCGGAGTACGAACCGAAGAAGGCCCGCGTCGAACATCTCTACGCGATCGCCGACGGGCAGGTCAGCGCCGAGGCGGGCGAGCCGACGGTGGTGTTCTGCCTGGACGAGTTCGGCCCGCTCAACCTCCAACCCCGCCCCGGACGGATGTGGGCCGGTGTCAGTGGCAAGCACGCTGACCCGAAACGCGGTCCGCGGCGCCGGATGCGGGCCGCCTACCGCCGCACCCAGGGGGTGCGGCACCTGCTCGCCGCCTATGACCTGGCCCGGGACCGGCTCTACGGGCATGTGAAACCGGTGAAGGGCCGGACCCAGTTCCTGGCGTTCTGCCGCTACCTGCGTTCGCTCTACCCACCCGACGTACGGATCGCGATCATCTGCGACAACTTCTCCCCGCACCTGTCCACCAAGACTGATAGCCGGGTCGGGGACTGGGCGGCCGGGGCCAACGTCGAGATCGCCTACACCCCGACCTACTCCACTGGCTGAACAGGATCGAGGCCCAGTTCACCGCCCTGCGCTACTTCGCCCTCGACGGGACCGACCACCGCAACAACCGCGCCCAGGCCAGCATGATCCGCCGGTACATCATCTGGCGGAACAACCACGCCCAAGATCAGCAACTCAAGCGGGTCGTTGACCGGGCCAACGTTGCCTGACGCGGCACTAGCAATCAGCCCACCCGGCGGACGAGGCCTCCGAGGACTACACCACCCCGGCAGAAATTATAACAGAAAGACGCTGCCCGATTACACTCCCCCTCGGGAGCCGTCCCCCACGAGCTCCTGGCCGCGCTCACTGAGGAACTCGCCGCAGCCGACGGATAGATCTCGTCGGCGACTCCCGTCACAGCCGGCCCTGAGCCTCCGACCTCTACGCCGCAATCCATCCGAAACCATCGCCACCCCTACGCAGTTCAACTTCTCACCCTCTCAAGCAAATGCAATCACACTGCAGACACGACAGAGCATGTGATCACCACCTGCCACTATCCTCTCCCACTCGGTGGCGGGAATATCTCAAATCGGCCCGGGGATGGTCGGCTGGACACTCGGACAACTTGGGCAAGCGCTTTCCCGATGCGCTAGAGTCGTGGGTCACGAGCAGTCGTCCGGGCCAGGCAGCGGTCATGACCGCTGCTACCGACGTGTGGGAGAAATACGTGCAGGATGACGATGCAGCACGGCAGCCCTCCGATACCACGACCCCGGATCATGGAGCGCGAAACCCGATAAGCCGACGAATGATTCTTGCAGGGGCTGGAATCGGCTCGGCTGCCACGGCCGCTGGATTCCTCATCCCACACGCAGGCGGGGATTCCGCCTCCGAAGAGGTCACGGCGACGGTCACCTCGGCGGGCGCGGGCGTATCCGGCCTGCCGGATTCTCTCCGACGGGTTGTCGAGGCCTGGAAGTCGTCCCCGTCGTCCCATCCGCTCCTCGGCGACTGGCGTCGGGTGGGATACCGGCGCGGCACGCGGGAGCCGCGACTGCCCAATCATGTGGTCACGGCGAGGGCTCTCGGTGTCCGCCCCGGCGAACCTCAGGATGTGAGCGCAGCTCTGCAGAAGGCGCTCGATGACCTGGGAGCCAGGGGTGGAGGCGTCCTGAAGCTCGACCCCGGGCGATACGTCCTCGACAACCCGCTGTTCATCCACGGCTCGAGCGTCGTGCTGGCAGGAGCGGGCAAGAAAAAGACAACCCTCTTCTTCAACCGGCCGCTACGTGACAGCATTCGTGCCACCTTCGGCTGGTCGTGGACGGGCGGGCAGATCTATTTCATCCCGAAGGAACGCCTCGTCAGCGCTGGTGCTCCCGGCCAGCCGGCCGGCGGTGGAGAGACGTGGCTGCCCGGACCGCAGCTCGCCACCGTCGCGCCCGCGGTCCGCGGAACCCACGTACTCGAGGTGGACAAGACCACTGACATCACCCCCGGGGCAATGGTGCTCCTCCAGGTCGAGGACCCGCCAGGCAACCGACTTCTCCGCGAGATCGCGGGCGACATCCCCGGCGCGGCCAGCTACGACTGGCCGCGCCGCGCGCCCGTGCTGAACGAAACCACCTGGACCTGGCCGGTCGTCGTCACGGACGTGCTCTCACCGCGAACGCTGCGGATCGARCAGCCGCTACGCATCTCGATCCACCCGGAAACACCGGCCAGGATCACCGCGATCGGACCGACCGTGCACGACAGCG
Source organism: Parafrankia colletiae (assembly GCF_001854655.1). Classification (GTDB taxonomy): domain Bacteria; phylum Actinomycetota; class Actinomycetes; order Frankiales; family Frankiaceae; genus Parafrankia; species Parafrankia colletiae. The sequence goes on from NZ_MBLM01000110.1 coordinate 2,830, forward strand.
GTGTTGAGGGTCTGACCATCGAGAACAAGCTCCTGCCACAGACGACGCACAACCAGAACCCCGGCTCGAACGGCGTCTGTTTCCAGGCAGTGTATGACTGCTGGGCCCGGGACATCCATGTTCTGAATGCTGACGTTGCGTACGGCATGACCGGGGCAAAATCGTGCACCTTGTCCGGTTTCTCCGCTGGAGGCCGATCGCTGCACCATTTCACGATCTCCCGCGCGGGGTCGCACGACAATCTCATGCAGGACTTCGAGCTGGAGGATTTCACGGTACCTGCCGCAGCCGGATCGTACCTTCACGGCCTAAGCTGCGAGGCGCTGTCCAGCGGCAACGTCTGGCGCCGAGGAACAATGCACACCGGAACGTTCGACTCGCACCGGGCGATGTCGTTCGAGAACCTCCGAACCGATATCCTGATCACCAACAAGGACGCGGTGCCGGGCGGCGCCTTCAACGCCGGCCCCTACTTCGGTGCTCGCATGGTGCACTGGGGAGTCAGCGTCACCAACAACGAGAATCTCTGCATGGACATCACCGACCAGGCCCCACGGGCGCTCACTGCCGGGATTACCGGCCTGACGCAGCCCGGGTCACGGCTCAACGGCGCCGGCATCGACTTCGAGGGCGACCTTCAGTCGGAGCGCCTGGAGTTCGGCACCGACCTCGGTGCCGGCCGCGACCTGCTCGACATCCAGCGAAAGGCACTCCCGTACTAGGTTGACTTCGACGCGTCTCGGTCGCCGGGGTGAGAGGTGAGAGGGAGACTGTGCTGGAGTCCCTGAACGTCCAGGCCACTCATCCATACGAAGATCGCGGCTACGAGTGGGTGATCGCCTCCGCCCTGTTCGCCGTCGACCCCGGCGCCCGCGGCAACGACCGCATCGTCGACCTGAACCGGGCGCCACGGGACACCGACGGCAGGGTCCGGTTCGAAGCCGACGTCTRCCTCCTGCGGCCGGCTGCCGGTGGCAACGGACGCGCCCTGCTCGTCGTACCCAACCGGGGAATGCTGCCCGGCGTCCCGCTGAGCGAGTCGATGACCGCTCCGACCGGGACGAAGGTCGCCCCACCCAGCGGCGACGGTTTCCTGCTCGACCGCGGCTGGACGATCGCCTGGTGCGGCTGGCAGTGGGACATCCCCCGCGACCAGGGGTGCTTCGGCCTCGAAGCGCCCGTCGCGGACGTCGAGCCGGGATGGATGCGGCTGGAGTTCCGGCCCGACGTGCCTGCGCCCGATCGCGCACTGAACGACTCGACACTGCTGCTGACCTGTCGGGACTACCCAACCGCGGATGTTCACGACCCCGACGCCACGCTCACCGTGCGTACCTCGCCACTGGGCCCGAAGCAGACCGTCCCCCGCTCCCACTGGCAGTTCACCAGTCCGACACGGTTCACCGTCGACGGCGGTTTCCAACCGTTCCACTACTACGAACTGGTGTACCGCTCGGCGACCGCGCCCGTCGTCGGTGCCGGCCTGCTCGCGGTGCGCGATGTCGGCTCGCACCTGAAGGAGCGGTACGACCATGTGTTCGCCGCCGGCTCCTCTCAGTGCGGTCGCCTACTTCGCCACTTCCTGTTCGAGGGCCTGAACGTCGACGAGGGCGGTAGGCAGGTGTTCGACGGCATGTTCGCCGAGGTCGCCAGTGCCCGGCGCGGCGAGTTCAACCAGCGTTACGGGCGGCCTGGCCTGCTCCACCCCCTGACCCCCGCCTACGGTGCTCCTCACGACACCGCGTCGCTGCTCACCCGCCAGCGGGCTCTCGGCGGGACACCGAAGATTATTTTCACCAACAGTTCGTGGGAGTACTGGCGTGGGGACGGTGCCCTCATCCACCAGGATGCGCACACCGGTGAGGATCTCCCCGAGGATCCTGACGCTCGCGTCCACCTGATATCGGGCACCGACCATCTGGGCGCGGCCCGGGGCTACAAGGAACTGATGCCGGCAGCCAACCCGGTGCACTCGTTGGACGCCTCTCTCATCCGGCGGGCGCTCTTCGTCCAGTTGGAGCAATGGGTGTGCGAGGGAGTCGAACCCTCGTCCAGCCGCGTCCCCCGCCAGGCAGACGGCACCGCCACGACGCGCGAGAAGGTGYTCGCCGGGTTCTCCGACGCCGCCGTGCCGGATGTCGAGCACCTGCCGTGGACTCCGGAGATCGATCCCGACAGCACCACGTGGCCGCTCGAACTCGGCCGGCCGCTGGTGGCACTGGTCTCGACGGTGGATGCCAGCGGCAACGAGGTGGCCGGCATCCGGCTGCCCGCGGTGGCCACGGCGGTGGCCGCCTACACCGGGTGGAATCCCCGTCTCCACGTGGACGGACTACCCGACGTGCTGTACGAGCTGATAGGTAGCCGCCTGCCCGCCCGGACACCGACAACGCCGCCCGACGACCAGTCGCTCCGCGCCGCCGCCGAGGCACTGGTCGCCGGCCGGTTCCTCCTGCTCGAAGACCTCGAACTCGCCGTCGCGCAGGCGCAGGATCAGCTGGGAGGCGGGGCCTGAGCAGAGCCTGACGCCCTCCGCAGGCTGGGTCCGATCCTGGAGACGACAAGCCCCCGAACAGGTTGCCGAGCGCAGGCCTTCTCTGTCTGCGATCTCCTTCGGTCAGGAAAGCCGGTTGCCACGTGCGATTTCGCCGAGCCAGCGGGCGGACGGCTTCACGGTGCGGGCGAAGGTGGTCCGGTCGACGGCGATCAACCCGAACGTCATAGCGTAACCAGACGTCCACTCGAAGTTGTCGAGCAAGGACCAGTGCAGATAGCCGCGCACATCGACGCCGTCTGCGACGCACTCGGCCAGCCCCTCGAGGGCGGCGGCGGTGTAGGCGACGCGCGCCTCGTCGTCGGCAGTGGCGACACCGTTCTCGGTGACGATGATGGGCACCCGGGCGTGCTCAGCCGCCAGCCGCACCGTGTGCCCGAGGGCCTGCGGGTAGACCTCCCAGCCGGTCTGCATCGTCGGGGCGCCGTCCGGTACCGGCAGGATGCCGTCGGGTCCGATGCGTTCCCGGGTGTAGGTCTGGACGCCGGCGAAGTCGTCGTCGCGGGAGACGTCGAGCCAGTCGAGCTCGGCGGCCTGGCGCACCGCTGCCCAGCGCTGTTCGCCGCCGTCGGCGGGCTGGAGGTCGATGAGGGCCAGGGTCCAGCCGACCGCGGGGTCACCGGGCCCGGACTTGATCGCCTCGACGGCCTTGCGGTGCGCTGCCGCCATCACCTCGATGTTCGCAGCGGGCCAGCTCCCACCCGATCCTGACTGGCCCTCCGACCGAGCCGGCTGACCGTCGGTGTCGTCGGACAGCCCGAGCCCGTCTTCGCGCGCGGCGGCGGGTGCCAGTCGGAGGTGGACCAACATGGAGATCACGTTCGGCTCGTTGAAGGTGCAGACCCAGGGCACCAGGTCCCCGATGTGCTCGGTGACGCGGGCGGCATAGCGGGCGAACCGGTCGACGGCGGCGGGACTGTTCCAGCCACCGGCCGCGGCGAACCAGCGGGGCGTCGTGAAGTGGCTGTAGGTCACGACCGGCGTCACGCCGTTGTCCAGACAGGTGCCGACCACTCGCCGGTAGTGGTCGAGCGCGGCCCGGGAGAAGAAGCCCTCCTCGGGTTCGATCCGCGCCCATTCGACCCCGAACCGGTAGGCGTTCAGCCCGAGCCCGGCGAGCAGGCCGATGTCCTCGGGATAGCGGTGGTAGTGGTCGCAGGCGTCACCGGACGGCTCGGCGAACCGCGATCCGGGCGCCCACTCACCGACCCACAGGTCGGCGTTGATGTTGCCGCCCTCGACCTGGTGGGCGGCGGTCGCGGCACCCCACAGAAAACCGTCAGGAAACTGGCTCATGAGCGGTGAACCTCTCGATGTCATGGGGAAGTCGGGGATGACGGCTGTGGGTCCGAGGTGGCCTGGCTGGTCAGAACGCGCAGGCCCCCGGGCGTGATCGGTCGTGTCAGCCGGGAGTGACGAAGAAACCCTTCTTGGCCGGATTCCACGTGAAGATGCGCGGTGGGATGTTGCCGCTCGGCGTCTCGCGGCTGTATGTCGCGGCGTCGGTCAGGAGCGGGACCTGGAAGGTGCCCAGGGAGAAGGCGGCGTCCTGGAAGGACTTGTAGGTGAGGTCCTTGCCCGCCTTCTCAGCGATGGCCTGGAACAGGGTCAGGTAGCGGCAGCCGACCGACTCGGACACGCCCCACGCCGGTTCGCCGGAAGGCACGAGCGCCGGATCGATGATCTTTCCTGCGGTCTCGGGTATCGCGGCCTCGATGGTGGGCAGGCACGTGTTGACGGTCGGGTCGGTGTAGTTCATGGCCTGCCCGAGCGTCAGCGCGCCCTCGAGCACGCTCAGATCGCCCTTGCTGACGGTCCTGACGTAGGCAGAGGCGGTGTTGTTGCTCGCGAACAGCAGTCGGGGGCGGTAGTCGGTCTTCTGGAGTTCGGCGGGGAAGTTGGACTGGGAGCCGCCGACGAGGAGGACGGTGTCGACGCCCGCGGACTGGAACTTCTGGATGAAGACGTTCAGCTGCGACGACACCGCGGCCGGGTCGGTGATGTCGGCGTCGAGGACTCCCGTCTCGGTGACGGGGATGTTCTTGGCGCGCAGGGCGGGCAGCACCGTCCTGTCCAGAGTCGGCTGGTCGTCGCGGTAGGCGACCACCGCGAGCTTCTTGCCGGTCAGCTCGCCCGCGTCGATGTACAGCTGCAGGCCCTCACCGAGCTCGTCGCCGCCACGCAGGTCGGAGAACCAGGGTGCCTGGGCCTTGGCGTAGCGGGCGGCGGTGAGGTCGCCGCCGACGACCAGTGTCTTGTGGGTCTGCACGTAGCAGTTCGCGTCTTCGGCGTTGAGGCTGCCGATGACGGCGAAGACCTTCTCGTCCTCGGTCACCTTCACGCAGGTCTCCGTCGCTCCTGCTGGGGACAGCACGTCGACCGCGCCGAACACCGGGACAATGGTTCGGCCGCCGATTCCGCCGTCCTTGTTGACCTTGTCCACCAGTGCTTGGAAGACGGCCTGGTAGTCGCCGTGGTCAACGCTGACGAACTGCTTGACCTTGGACAGGTCCGGGTAGACGAAGCCGATCTTGATGCTGTCGGCGGTCACTCCCCGGGAGGTGGCCGGCGCCGGCGGGGCCGGGAAGGTCGCGGCGGTCGGGGCTCCGGCCGGTGTGTCGTCGTTGTCCTTCGACTCGACGCTGCAGGCGGTGGCGGCGAGCGCAACGGCTCCCGCGACGAGTAATGCGCGGTATTTGCCAGTCCTACGAGGGTGGCGGGGTGAGGTCATCTGACAGAGCTCCCGAAGGTGGCACGGCGAATGGGCGGCGGTAGGTACGTGGGTGGGGAGGGCGGCGTCTGTGCGGTGCACCGCACAGGTGCACCGCGTTACGTGGTTGCGGCTGTGCCGGTGGCGACAGGGGCTGGAGTGTCCTCCGCCACGCTGGGCGCGTTGCCGCTGCGGCTGATGGCGCGTTCGTCGGTGCCGAGGTAGCTGGCGATGACCCTGGGGTCGTTGCGAACCATGCCGGGGGTGCCTTCGGCGATGACGCGGCCGGTTTCGAGGCAGTAGACCCGATCGCTGATACCCATGATCAGAGGCATGTCGTGCTCGATGACGAGCATGGCGGCGTCGAGCTCGCGGCGGATCTCCTGGATGAGGGGGCCGAATGCCTCGGTTTCGCGCTGGGCGACTCCTGCGGTCGGCTCGTCGAGACAGAGCAGCCGTGCGTCGAGGGCGAGCAGCCCGGCGAGCTCGACGATGCGGCGGGTGCCGGTGGACAGGTCGGCGATGAACGCGTCGGCATAGCGGCCGAGGCCGAGGAAACCGATCAGGTCGTCGGCAGCGGACCGCTGGACGCGTTCACGGGCGAAGGTGTGCGGCAGGTGCAGAGCGGTGGACAGCAGGCCGGTGCGGCCACGTGCCTCCAGGGCGATCTGCACCGTCTGGCGGACGGTGAGTTCGGGGAACAGGGTGGCGGTCTGGAAGGTACGTCCGAGTCCGGCCCTGGCCCGGGCGGTGGGCCCGGCGGACGTGACGTCCTGGCCGAGGAGTTCGACGGTGCCGGTGGCGGAGACGAAGCCGCCGACTGCGTGCATGAGGGTGGACTTCCCGGCGCCGTTGGTGCCGATCAGGCCGACGATCTCGCCTGGCGCGACGTGCAGGGACACCCCGTCGACGGCGGTGAGACCACCGAACTGGACCCGCACCTCGCTGGTGGCGAGGACCGGTCGCCCGGCGGGGAGCGGCTCGCGTGGGATGGTGCGGGTGAGCGCCTTCGTGGCGGTGGCCTTCGGTACGGCGGCGGGTGCGGGGCCGAGCCGCCTGTCGGCGAGGTGCAGGAGGGCATCGCGTGCGCTGTAGCCGATCTGGACCAGGCCGCCGGGGAAGTAGAGCAGCAGGACGAGCAGGCCGAGGCTCGAGGTGAGCAGCGGGACGATCTCGTTGTCGGGGAAGATCGACGGCAGGCCGATGACCCAGAGCGAGCCGAGTACCGGGCCGTACACCGAGCCGAGACCGCCGATGACGACGATGGACACGACCAGGAGCGAGTCGGTGCTCAGGAAGTACCGGTCGGCGTAGGGGACGTTCTGGACAGCGCCGGCGAGCAGGCCTCCCCCGAGGCCGGCGATCCCGCCGGCCAGCGCGAACGCGCGCAGTTTCACCCGGGTCGTACCGACGGTGTAGGCGGCGGCGGTCGTCGGGTTGTCCCGTACCGCGATGGTGGTGCGGCCGACCCCGGAGCGGCGCAGCCGGGCGACGACGGCCAGCACCACGGCCAGCACGATCAGGACGAGGTAGTAGTAGGCGCGCTGGCTGGTGACGTCGACGCCGAAGGCGGCGTCGCGGGGGAACGAGGCGGTGTGGGCGCCGGGATCCTGGAACAGGTCGCGGCGGTAGAGGTACTGCTCGGCGGCGATCCCGAACGCGAAGGTGCTGACTGCGAGCAGGAGCCCGCGTACCCGTAGCGCCCCCGCGCCGACCAGGGCCGCGAGTGCGGCGGTGGCGAGGCTCGCGATCAGGATGGCTACGGGGAACGGCAGCGCGTTCAGCGTGATGGTGCTGCCCGCGGCCGAGACCTGCAGGCCGCGGTTGAGTGCCGCGGCGGTGAGCGCGCCGAGGCCGGCGAAGGCCATCTGGCCGAGTGAGAGTTGCCCGGCCCAGCCGGTGAGCACGGTGACCGAGGCGGCGCAGATCGCGTAACTGAGAATGACTGTGTAGAGCAGCTGCCGCGACGGCTGGGCAATCACCAGCGGCAGGATGGTGGCGAGCACGCCGAGTACCAGCAGCGGGGCGCGTTCGAGGTGGCGGACCCACCACAGGTCACGCAGTCGTTCGGGGATCGGTGCGGCCTTGGGAGCGAACGAGAACGACGAGGTCTCCGTGTCGCGGCCGCGGCTGACCAGGAACACCGCGGCCAGGACCAGCAGGAGGATGACGAGGTCGGTCAGCCCGGGCTGGTCGAGCCAGTTGAACTGGATGAACGACTGTCCCAGCCCCAGCAGCACCCCGGCGAGCAGTGCGATCCGCAGCGACACCATCCGGGCGATCACCGCTGCGGCCAGCGCCCGCACCAGTGTGGTGGGGCCGAGGGTGGCGATCTGTGTGAGTGACTCGTTCTGCGCCGAGATCAGAATCAGGCAGAGCGTTCCGATCAGTCCGGCCAGCGCCCACATCGCGGTGGAGACGATCTTCGGGCTGATGCCCTGCAGCCGCGCCARCTCGGGATTGCTCGCTGCCGCCCGCACCGTGCGGCCGAGCACCGTGCGGCTCAGGAACAGGCCGAGCAGAACCGCGATGAGGGGGACCACGACGAGGACGCTGAGCTGCGCACCGGTGATCCGCAGGCCGTCGGCCGGCGACCAGGCCCCGTTCCAGGGGACCGGATACGACTCGTTCGAGTAGTCGTCGAGGTCGGGCAGACCCATGACGATGGTGAGGGCGAGCTGCGCGACGCCGATGGTGGCGACGAGCAGGATCACCCGCGGTGCCCGGAACAGCCGCCGGACCACGGCGAGGTCGACGAGGGCACCGAACGCCGTGCCGACCGCGAGYGCGATGACCAGGGCGATCCAGTACGGCACATTCCACCGCACCACGAGGAGCGCGAACAGGACGGAGCCGACGAGGCCCATGTTGGCGACGGCGAAGTTGATGACCCGGGTGGACCGGTGCACCAGCACGATGCCGATCGCGAGCAGGCCGATGACGAGGCCGGTGACGGCGCCGTCGAAGAGCAGTTGGGTGGTGGGCATCTGCATGACGGATCAACCGCCTTCCCGGCCGAGAAAGACCGCGCGGGCGAGATCGTCGCGTTCGGCGAGTTCGCGGGCCGGCCCGGTGAAGCGGACCTGTCCCTTCTCCAGGAACACGGCCCGGTCCGCGATGGCGAGGGCGATGTTCAGTGACTGTTCGACGACGACGATCGTCAGCCCGTCGGCCTTGAGCCGTGCCAGGATCACCAGCAGGTCCTGCACGACCGCCGGTGCGAGCCCGAGGGACAGCTCGTCGATGAGCAGGACCTCGGGGTCGTGCAGGAGGACCATCGCGAGCGCGAGCATCTGCTGCTGACCGCCGGACAACGAGCCGGCCAGCTGGGACTGGCGGCCGGCGAGGTCCGGGAACAGGCCGAGGACGTAGGCGAACCGACGGTCGCGGCCGGTGCGGTCGCGACGCATCCGGAACGCCGCCATCTCCAGGTTCTCCCGGATGGTCATGTCGGTGAACACGCCCTTGCCGCCCGGCAGCAGGTGCACCCCGTACGTCCCGCGCTGCTCCGGCGAGACGTAGGTGATCGTCCGACCGCCGAGCCGCACGACCCCGCGCGACGGCGTACCAAGCCCGCAGACGACCTTCAGGATCGTCGACTTGCCGGCCCCGTTCGTGCCCAGCAGCGCCAGCGTCTCGCCGCGGCGGACCTCGAACGCGACGTCGAACAGCACCTGCACGGGCCCGTAGGAGAAATCGATGTTGTTGACCTGCAGCACCGGGACACCGGTGGGGTCGGCCCGCTGCCGGTCACGTTCGGCGAGCTCCTCGCGCAGGTCCGCGACCACCAGCGACAGGTCGCTGCGCACGAACGACCCGCCGCGGATCATCATCAGCCCACCGACCAGAGTCGCGGGTATGCCGATCACCAGCACCGCGACCCGGGGGTTGTAGGCATTGCTGATCAGACCGGACAGCAGGGCACCGCCGGTGGCGCCGACGAAGAACATGTACACCGCCGCCAGCGCGATCCCCAGACCACGCAGCCGATAGGGCACCACCGACTGCACCACCGGGCCGACCATCGCGAACGCTACCGACGCGAAGACCGCACCCGGAATGCTGGCCAGCATGAAACCGACCCAGTGAGGCATGAACCACTGGATCGGCAGYAGCACCGCACCCGGCAGGACACACAGTCCCAGCAGCCGCACCGCGCGCTCGGGGTCACGGTGGTAGAGCCGGTCGTAACGGGGCGCGACAATCGGCAGCGCGACGACCAGGGCGGCACCGCCGAGCGACCCCATCAGACCTCGCTGGAAGGTCGACATCCCGTAGTGGTCCTCAGCCCACAGGTTGGCCAGCACGCTGGTGGTGAACAGGCTGAAACCGAGCGCCGAGAAGGCGATGATCGCCGTCTTCACGGTGCGGATGCGCATCAGCCGGGCGAACGCCGCCTCGATCGAGATCGGCATCGCCTCGCCGTCCTCAACCACCTCGCCGAGCACCGAGCGCATCTCGTGCTGGCCCCGCGGCGGCTCCGGCAGCCGGAACGCCACGATCGCGACGATCAGCGCGGGCAGCCCGAGGACGAAGAACGGCCAGCGCCAGCCGTTCTCCCCGCCGGCCAAGGTTGCGATCCCCGCCACCAGCAACGGGCTCAGCGCACCCGCGGCTCGCGCGGCCCCGTACACCGACGCCGAGAGCCGGCCACGCACCCCGATCGGATAGGCATCCGCGATCAGCGAGCCGTGCACCGTGTTGTTACTCGACTTCGCCACCCCGACCCCGAAGCGTGCCAGGAAGAAAAGGAACGCGTTCGCCGCCAGACCGGAGGCGAGCACCATCACCGAGAACACGACGCCGGCCCAGCCGATCACCCGGCTGCGCCTGCAGTGGTCCGCCAGCCAGCCCATCGRCAGCGCACCCAGCACCAGGAAGGCGCCGGCCGCGGCCGAGATGAACACGATCGCGCCGTCGGACAGCCCGAACGCGTCCCGGATGTCGGGCGCCAGCACCGACAGCGCCGCCGACTCCAGCTCATCCAGCGCGTTCAACAGCACCAGGACCAGGAAGGTCAACGACCCGCCCGCGGCCAGCCCCTGGCGTAACGATAACGGCTCTCCGCCGACACCCGGCAGCAACTCGTCCGCGAACAGCACCTCACGCCGTGCCTGTGCCTGACGCTCCTGACGCTCCGCCTCCGCGTCGATCAGTCCCGCGGCCAACACCGCCGCCGAGGACACGGTCTCTGGAACAGGACTCGCGGGGGCGCTCACGATCTTGGTCGATCGGTCCGGAGGAAACGGGCGACGTACGTCGGCATGGAACTCTCCGCGAAGAAGCTCAGTCTGGTGGTTGGCCATTCCACGGCACGGCCGGCAGGTGACAGGCGTTGGCGACCGGATCATTGGGCTCCGACCTTGCCGCGCGCGGCAACCAGTTGCCATCTGTTGCCGGCCTGCGACGCGCTATCGGACGGGCAGCAGAGTGCGCTGAAGATCGAGCAGATCCCGAGCGGGCCCGAGATCCGTCCCGAACTCCAGGCGTTCTGACTCCAGGTCGCCTGGAAAATCGATACCGGCACCGTTGAGGCGAGAACCGCTTTCGGTGAGCCCGACGATCCCCGCCGTGAGCGACCGTGGAGCCTGGTCCGTAATATCCATGCAGAGGCGCTGGTCGTTGGTGACCGTGATACCCCAGTGCACTGTCCGCGCGCCGAAGTAGGGCCCGGCGTCGGGCGCACCGCCCGGAACAGCATCCTTGTTGGTGATGACGATGTCGGTGCGGAGGTTCTCGAACGGCATGGCCCGGTGGGAGTCAAAGGTGCCGGTACTCATGACTCCGCGTCGCCACACGTTCCCACTCGACAGCTGTTCGGCGTTAATACCGTGCAGGTACGATCCCGGGACCGCCGGGACTGTGAAATCCTCGAGTGCSAAGTCCTCGACCAGGTTGTCGTGCGACTGCGCCCGGCAGACCGTAAAGTGGTGCAGCGACCGGCCACCGGCCGAGATACCGGACAGGGTGCACGACTTGGCGGTGGTCATTCCGAAGGCAACATCGGCATTGAGCACGTGAATGTCCCTGGCCCAGCAGTCGTGCACGGCGTGGAAACACACGCCGTTGGAACCGGGGTGCTCGAGGTGCACGGTCTGGGGCAACAGCGCGTTCTCGATGGTCAGGCCCTCGACGCCGCTGTCGTGCACGGTGGGGCCGAGGGCCACCAGCCGGGCCGGTGCCCCGCGGTGCAGGGAGATTCTCAGGGGCTGCTCGATGCGGACCACGCGCGACGAGAGCACCTCGCTGACCACGACTGGCCAGGTCCATGTCCGGTGCATCCGATCGGCACGGGTGGCCCACTCGTAGGTCGCGGCGCCGGGGACGTCGCCGGCGATCTCGCGCAACAGCCGGTTGTCCGGTGGATCATCAGCCTCCAACAGGACGATCTGGCCGGCTGAGACCGCGCGTGTGTCGTTGACCAGCAGCGTGTGGGCGCCGCGAGGTGCCGGCGCGACGGCGGTGAGGACCGGGCCGGTCACCCACCCCTCGATGCCCCAGCATTCGGGTCTCCAGTTCCTGTCGTCGATGGAGCTCAGGGTGGCCAGTCGCTCACGCGAGACGAAGAAGATCTGTCCGCCGCTCCATGACCAGGCGGGCGTGTCGTGAAGGCTGTCCCGCAGCGGTCGGGTGAAGTACAGCGTCGTCTGTTCCTTGCCCGCGCCGGCGAGCACGACGTTCGAGCCGTGAACAAACAGTGGACTGTCGAGCACATACCGACCGGGGTCAAGGCGAAGCACTCCTCCGCCCCGGACTCCCAGATCGTCGAGCGCCGCCTGCAGGATCCTGCTCACGTCCTCGCTGCTCCCCGCGCGCAGGCCGAGATCGTCGGCCGTCAGCACGCGGCCCGGCAGGCGAGGCTCAGCTGCGCCGCGCCGGTACCCGGCCCGCCGCCAGTCACCGAGCAGCGGATGCGACGCCGGCGCACTCGCCCACCCGCGCAGYAGACCTGCGAGGGAGGACGACAGGCCGGACAGCATGCTCTCACCCGTTCCCGGCTCACTCTTCGGCATGATCTCGATTCCAATGCGTCAGGTGACAGTGATCGACACGAACGCGGTCGGCGGGGACGCGATCGACGTGGGGGTGATCCGCGTGGAGCGTTCTGACCGACGTATTCAGGCGCGCCCCTTGACGGCGGTACCGGCGGCGTGGCGCGATGTCGGCCACTGTAGACCGGTAAGCGCTTTCCCGAAAGTGTTGACCACGAGAATCGCGCTGGCTAGCGTGGCACCCACCCTCGCTGCCGGAGCCCAGGGAGCACCATGCCCGACGCGTTGTTCGCGCTCGCACCCCGGTTTCTGTCGGGACTGTTCCCGCCGCCGGTCCTACGTCAGCTCCAGGAGGCCGTGCACGTCGACCCTGCGCTGGCGACCGTGAACCTCGCCGATCCGGCGCTGGCACCCCTCCTGGCGCAGGCCGAGGTCCTGGTCACCGGCTGGGGATGCCCGAGGCTCGACGAGGCGGTACTCGCGAGGGCCCCACGGCTGCGCGCGGTGTTGCATACGGCCGGGAGCGTGCGCGGTCTGGTGAGTGACGCCTGTTGGGATCGCGGCGTGGCGGTGTCGAGCGCGGCGGCGGCCAACGCCCTGCCGGTCGCGGAGTACACCCTGGCGGCCATCCTGCTCAGCGGCAAGAACGCGTTCGCGCTGCGCGACGGCTACCGCGAGGGCGGCCCGCTGTCTCCGCTGCTGACCGCCGACCCGGCCGGTGTGGGCAACCACGGACGCCGCGTCGGCATCATCGGAGCCTCGCACGTCGGCCGTCGGGTGCTCGACCTGCTGCGCCGGTTCGACCTGACCGTGCTGCTCCACGACCCCTACGTCACGCCGGCCGGGGCGGCGGAGCTCAACGCCGAGCTGCTGCCCCTGGACGACCTGCTGCGGAGCAGCGACGTGGTCAGCGTGCACGCCCCCGACCTCCCGGAGACCTACCGGATGTTGGACAGGCGCCGGTTGGCCCTGATCCGTGACGGCGGCGTGGTCATCAACACCGCGCGCGGCGCGTTGATCGACCCGGAGGCGCTGGCCGACGAGCTGACCAGCGGCCGGCTGTGCGCAGTACTGGACGTCACGGAGCCGGAGCCGCTGCCCGCCGAGTCGCCGCTGCACCGACTGCCCAACGTCTTCCTCACCCCGCACATCTCGGGCTCGGCCGGCAACGAACTCGCGCGGCTCGGTCACACCGTGGCCCAGGAGGCCGCGCGATTCACCGCAGGCCTCCCACTCGCGCATCCGGTGCGCCGGGACGATCTCGCGCGAATAGCCTGACGTAGGCTGCGGCCGGGCGTCCGATGAGGACGCCGTACCCAGGATGAGGCCCCTGAACGGAGAGCGTGCGGGCGTGGTCACACTTGCCGATGTCGCTGCCGAGGCAGGCGTGTCGCTGGCGACCGCCTCGCGCGCGCTGAACGGCAGCAGTCGGCGGGTGGGTGAGGACCTGCGGCTGCGGGTCGCCGAGGTGGCGCGGAGGCTGAACTACGCTCCCAACGCGCAGGCGCAGGCAATGGCGCGCGGGCGCAGCGACGTGGTGGGTCTGCTGGTGCACGACATCGCCGATCCGTACTTCTCGTCGATCGCCGCCGGGGTGATGCAGGCAGCCGAGGAACACCGGCTGCTCGTCACTCTGGTGAGCACGCAGCGCCGCTACGGCACTGAGGCCGAGCACATCGCCATGCTGCGCGGGCAGCGCGGCCGGGCGATGATCCTCGTCGGCAGCCGCACCCGCGACCGGGATGCCACGGAGCTGCTACGGCAGGAGATCGGGACTTTCACCGAGGCCGGCGGGCATGTGGTCGCGGTGAGCCAGCGGTCGTTCCCCGTCGACACTATCGTCGTGGAGAACCGCGCCGGTGCGCGGCTGCTCGGCCACGAGCTCACCACGCTGGGGTACGAGCGGTTCGCCGTGCTGGCCGGGCCGCCGGAGCTGCTCACCGCCCGCGACCGCCTCCAGGGTTTCCGGGATGGCATCGCCCGTGCCGGGGGCGGCCTCCTCCCGGCCGCGGTGGTGACCGGGCCCTTCACCCGCGACGGCGGGTACGCGGCGATGACCGAGTTGATCGCCCGGGACCTCCAACCGCAGTGCGTTTTCGCGGTCAACGATGTCATGGCGGTGGGAGCGATGGCGGCCTGCCGTGACCACGGCATCGAGCTTCCCCGCGACCTGGCGGTCGCCGGGTTCGACGACATCAGCACCCTGCGCGACATCACGCCGGGACTCACGACCGTCCGCCTGCCGTTGGAGCAGATGGGCGCGCTCGCGATGGACCTGGTGGTCACCGCCGAGCCCGGCGGGTCCCCGCGTGTCCGACGGGTCCGCGGCGAGGTGGTGGTGCGCGCCAGTACCCCCGCCCGCTGAGAGCCCCCGGCCACCGAGAGCCCCCGGCAGGGGCAGGGGCGGCGTCAGGACAGCCAGGTGCGCAGCGTGCGGGCCTCGCCAACCAGTAGGGCGGGGTCGTCGTCAGGCACGAACTCCAGGAGCAGGTCGACCGGCCCGACCAACGCCAGTGCCTCCCGCCACAGCGACTCCCGTCCGGTCAGCGGCAGGCGGTGCCAGCCAGGCCACCAGGAGAACATGTGCACTGCGCTGACGCGATCACGGACAGTGCGCAGTCCTGCTAGCGCGACCGCGTCGGGCTCGTTGACGGGTGGCTGCCAGTAGGTCGACAGAGCGTCGTGGCCGACCTCGTCGAGCAGGCGGACAGTCGAGTCGGCCGTGTCCGCGAGGGTGCCCGGGTGGAATTCCAGAGCGACCTGCAGGCCATGCCCGGCGGCGAACTGGGCCGCCTCGCGCAACGCCGCGACGACGGACGGCCGGTCCTGGGCGCCGGCCGAGCCCTCGGTACCCGCCCACACCCGGATCCTTCGCGCGTCCAGCGCGGTGGCGGCGGCCGCCGTCTCGGCGAACGCCGACAGGTCGTCGCGGCCGGCGCACCAGTAGGAGCCGTAGGAGCAGGTGGACAGCCCACCGGCCGCAGTCGTCGCACGCACCTCACCCAGCGCGGACGTGTCTCCGGGCGGGGCGTGGACGTCCGCCCCCCACTCCACCACGCCAAGACCTGCCCGGGCCGCGAGCTCCACGACCCGCCCCACCGACAGCGCACGGTACGTCACCGAGCACAGGCCCGTTCCGGCAACGGACGACCTCACAGGCGCACCTCCTCGGCAAGCGCTTTCCCCAGAGCCTAGCCGCACCCGGAACCCCTGCCAACCAGTCGACCCTGGACGCCTCGGAACACATTGCCTCCTCGCCCGCGAACGTCTACTTTTTGGAAAGCGCTTTCCCTGGAGGGGTGGATGTCCACACAGCGTATGGGTGTCGTGATGAACGGTGTGACCGGCAGGATGGGCTACCGGCAGCACCTGCTGCGGTCGGTCCTGGCGATCCGCGACCAGGGTGGCGTCGAGCTGCCGGGCGGCGGCCGGGTGCAGCTGGACCCGATCCTGGTCGGACGCGACGGTGCCAGGCTCGCCGCGATCGCCGAACGGCACGGGCTCCCCCGCTGGACGACCGACCTCGACGCCGCGCTCGCCGACCAGAGCTACCCGGTCTACTTCGACGCGCAGCTGACCTCCGTGCGCGAGGCGTCGATCGCGAAGGCCGTCGACGCCGGCAAGCATGTCTACACCGAGAAGCCGCTGGCCCCGACCGTGAAGGGCGCGCTGGCCCTCGCCCGGCGCGCGCAGGACGCCGGCGTGCGCAACGGCGTCGTCCACGACAAGCTCTACCTGCCCGGCCTGCGCAAGCTGCGCAGACTCGTGGACAGTGGCTTCTTCGGCCGCGTCCTGTCCGTGCGCGGCGAGTTCGGCTACTGGGTGTTCGAAGGCGACTGGCAGCCCGCCCAACGGCCCAGCTGGAACTACCGCGCCGAGGACGGTGGCGGCATCACCGTCGACATGTTCTGCCACTGGAACTACGTGCTGGAGAACCTTTT
This sequence comes from Parafrankia colletiae, assembly GCF_001854655.1. Taxonomy (GTDB): domain Bacteria; phylum Actinomycetota; class Actinomycetes; order Frankiales; family Frankiaceae; genus Parafrankia; species Parafrankia colletiae. The sequence goes on from NZ_MBLM01000110.1 coordinate 19,027, forward strand.
CGGAGCGGTCGAGGCCGTCACTGCCAGAGCGGTGACACACCTGCCTGAACGGGTCGACGAGCACGGGGCCGCCTACCAGGCGACCGCTGACGACGCCGCGTACGGCATCTTCGAGCTGACCGGCGGGGTCATCGCCACGATCAACTCATCCTGGTGCGTCCGGGTACACCGCGACGAGCTCGTCGAGTTCCAGGTCGACGGCACCCACGGCAGCGCCGTCGCCGGGCTGCACCGGTGCGCGATCCAGCCGCGCGTGRCCACCCCCCGCCCGGTCTGGAACCCGGACGTGCCGGAGGCCCAGGCCTTCCGCGCGCAGTGGCAGGAGGTACCCGACAACAACGTCTTCGACAACGGTTTCAAGGCACAGTGGGAACAGTTCGTCCGCCACGTCGTTGCGGACGAGCCCCACCCCTATGACTTCCTCGCCGGTGCCCGCGGCATCCGGCTGGCCGAGGCCGGTCTGGAGTCCTCGTCGACCGGGCGGCGGGTCGTTCTCGGGGAGCTGTCGGCATGACGAGCGTGCTCCTGCCAGCCGCCGACGGATCGCTGTACCGGCACACGCTGCGCGAGCCCGCCCGGTGGGAGCGGCCCGAGGGGCCGATCCGGTCGCGTGTCGCCTTCGCCGCCGCCCATGTCGTCGCCGACCCCCTCCGGGACAACGCCCCCGGCGCTCCCGCCGCCGTGGACTGGGACGCCACGCTGGCGTTCCGCGCGTACCTGTGGTCCTGCGGCCTCGGTGTCGCGGAGGCGATGGACACCGCGCAGCGCGGCATGGGCCTGGACTGGCCGGCGACCCGGGAGCTGATCAGCCGCAGCGCCGCGAACGCCACGGGCCGGCTCGCCGCCGGCGTCGGCACCGACCATGTCCCTGAGGCGTCCTCGCTCGACGAGGTGTACGGCGCGTACGCCGAACAGCTGGAGTTCGTCCAGTCAGCCGGCGCCCAGCCGATCATGATGGCCAGTCGGCAGCTGGCCCGCCTGTCGACCTCGCCGGCTGACTACCGCCACGTCTACGACCGACTGCTCGCGCAGGTCGAGACGCGGGTGATTCTGCACTGGCTCGGCCCGATGTTCGACCCGGCGCTCGCCGGCTACTGGGGCTCACCGGACCGGGGCAGTGCCAGCGCCACCTTCCTCGACCTGGTCCGTGACCATGCGACGCGCGTCGACGGGGTGAAGGTCTCGCTGCTCGATGCCGACCACGAGAAGCGGCTGCGCGCCGAGCTGCCCGACGGGGTTCGCCTCTACACCGGCGACGACTTCCACTACCCCGACCTCATCAGAGGCGACGGAGCCCGGCACAGCGACGCCCTGCTCGGCATCTTCGCCGCGATCGCCCCCGCGGCCTCGCACGCGCTGCAGGCGCTCGACCGGGGCGACGAGACCGGGTATGACGAGGCCCTGGCGCCCACCGTGCCGCTGGCGCACCACCTGTTCGCGCCGCCGACGTACTACTACAAGACCGGCATCGCGTTCCTCTCCTGGATCTGTGGTCACCAGCCGGGATTCACCATGGTCGGCGGCCTGCAGAGTGCGCGCGGCCTGCCGCATCTCGTCGAGGCGTTCGTCCTGGCGGACCGCGCCGGTCTCCTGCCCTACCCGGACCTCGCCGCGCACCGCGTTCGCGTCCTGCTCGCCACCCACGGAATCGACCGATGATCCGGCTCTCGCTCAATCAGAAGACGGTCAACCGCTGGTCGCTGGCCGAGGCCGTGGAGGGCTGCGCGCGCGCCGGTATCGAGTCGATCGGGATCTGGCGCGAACCGCTGGCCGCCGTCGGCACCGCGCGGGGCGCGAAGCTGGTGCGGGACGCCGGGCTGCGGGTCTCGTCGGTGTGCCGCGGTGGCTTCTTCACGATGCCGGAAGGCCTGGCCCGCACTGCGGCGATCGACGACAACCGACGGGCGATCGACGACGCGGCCCTGCTGGAAGCGGCCTGCCTGGTGCTCGTGGTCGGCGGCCTGCCCGCGGGTTCCACGGATCTGCCGTCGGCCCGCCGGCGGGTGGCCGACGCCCTGCAGGAGCTGGCCCCCTACGCCCGCGAGCGTCGGGTCCGGCTGGCGCTGGAGCCGATGCACCCGGTCTACTGCGCGGACCGCGGCGTGCTGTCCACCCTGGCCCAGGCGCTCGACCTGGCCGAGCAGTTCGACCCGGACGTGGTCGGCGTAGCCGTGGACACCTTCCACGTGTGGTGGGACCCGGACCTCGACGCGGCGCTGCAGCGCGCGGCCGGTCGGATCGCCTGCTTCCAGCTGGCCGACTGGATCACCCCGCTCCCGGCGGACACCCTGCACGCCCGCGGCATGCCGGGTGACGGCCACATCGACTTCCGGCGCATCCGCTCCCTGGTCGACGCCACCGGATACACCGGCGACATCGAGGTGGAGATCTTCAACCTCGGCCTGTGGGCGAGGCCAGGCGACGAGACGGTGGACCTGGTGGCCCGGCGCTTCGCCGAGCATGTCGCCTAGCGTGGACACCTCACCAGCGCGTTCACGACGCCGGTGACATGCGGCCGGCGAGCATCGAGCGTGCCTGGGCTCGGACAGCGCCAACCAGCTCGGTGTCATCCGGAAGGGCCGGGTCAAGCGTCGCGAGCAGCCTCGGCACCGCGTCGCCGAGGCTGCCGGCCGCCAGCGCCACGAGCTGGGCGGCGCGGACGTCCGTCACCGGCGGGCCGGATCCCCGCAGGTGTGCCAGCCAGGCGCCGAGCGCGGTGACGGCGGCGGCGGGCAGCCGGGCGTGCTCGCGTTCGCGTCGTAGCACCGGCAGGATCCGGGCGGGCAGCTTCTGGGAGCCGTCGGTGGCGATCTGCGCCAGCTCGTGGCGGATCCGCGGGTTGGCGAACCGATCGAGGAGCGCCTCCCGGTAGGCCGCCACGGCCGGCGCCGGCAGCGCCAGGTGACGCTCGCAGGTGTCCCACCACTCCCCCAGCCACTCACGGCAGACCGGGTCGGCCACGGCTTCGGCGACAGTGGTGTGTCTCCGGGGCGGCGCCGCGTAGGCCAGCAGTGAGTGGGCTCCGTTGAGCAGCCAGAGCTTGCGGTTCTCGAACGGGGTGACGTCGTCGGTGAACACCGCTCCGGCGCTTTCCCAGGCAGGCCGCCCGCCGGGGAAGTCCCCGGCCAGCACCCACTCGGTGAACGGCTCTGTGGCCACGGGCGCATGGTCGTCGATCCCGGTGGCAGCGAGCACCGCGCGCCGGTCGGCGTCGGTCGGCCGGGGGGTGATCCGGTCGACCACCGTCTCCGCCACGTCGATCCGTCCGTCCATCCAGTCGGGCAGGTCGGGGTTGACGGTGGCCGCCAGTTCCCACAGCACGGCGGCCAGTACGGAACCGGCACGTGGCAGGTTGTCACAGGGCACGAGGGTCAGCGGCCCGGCGTCCTGGGACCGCCGCGCCAGCAGGCCGGCCACGAGCCGGGCGGGCGCCGAGACGACCGGGGCTCGGGGGTCGGCGCGCAGCGCCGCGATGTCGGCGGTGAGACGCGGGTTGGTGGCGTCGAGTCCGCCGCCCGCGCCGCGCAGGTAGCCGGCCTCGGTGATCGTCAGCGTGACGACCCGTACATCCGGCGAGCCGAGGTGGCCGAGCCAGGCGTCGTGGTCGGTGCTGGGGTGGGCCCGCGAGACCGAACGGACGACGGCGACGTCGTCGACGTCAGCACCGCGGGTGACCAGGGTGTAGAGGCCGTCCTGGGCCGCGAGCGCCGCGGCGACGCCTGGGCGTCGGCCGGTGAACGCGGCGATGCCCCAGCCGGCCGTGTCGCTCGCCCGGTCGGTGTACCAGGCCTGGTGCGCGCGGAAGAAGCTGCCGAGCCCGAGGTGCACGAGCCGGACCGGCGCGGCCGGACCCTGTCTGCGCAGCCGCCCAGCCGCCTTCACAGGTTGAACACCTCGCGTGGCTGTCTGGTCACCAGATCAGCCGCGATCTCACGTGCCTCGTCCTCGTCGAGCCGGTGCTCGGCCACGAGTCGGCCCAGAAAGCCGCTGTCGAGGCGCCGGGACATGTCGTGGCGGGCCGGTATCGAGCAGAAGCCGCGGGCATCGTCGATGAACCCCGCGGTCCGGGTGAAGCCCGCGGTCTCGGTGACCGCGGCGCGAAACCGCAGGACGGCGTCGGGGGCGTCCAGGAACCACCAGGGGGCGCCGAGGTAGACCGACGGGTAGAAGCCGGCCAGCGGGGCCAGCTCCCGGGAGTACGTCGTCTCGTCGAGGGTGAAGAGGACCAGGCGCAGGTTCGGGTGGGTACCGAACCGTTCCAGGAGTGGCCGCAGCGCGTCGGTGAACTCGACCCGGATCGGGATGTCGTGACCGGTGTCCGGGCCGTGGGTGGCGAGGGTCGGCCCGTGGTGGCCGCGGCGCACCGCCGGGTGCAGCATCATGACCAGCCCGTCGTCGCACGACATGCGCGCCATTTCCAGCAGCATGTGCCGGCGCAGGGCCGCGCACTCCGCCGGCGTGGCGTCGCCGGTCAGCGCGGCCCGGTAAACCCGTTCGGCCTCGGCCTGCGCCAGCGGCTCGGTGCCGACGTCATCGTGGCTGTGGTCGGCCGATGTCGCCCCGTGCTCGACGAAGTGGGCTCGCCGCCGCTCCATGGCCCGTACCCAGCCGCCGTAACCGCCGGTGTCCGTGTCGGCCACCTCGCCGAGGTGGGCCACGGCTGCCGCCCAGCCGGGTCGCGCCGCTTCGAGGTAGCGGTCGGGGCGGAACGCGGGCAGGACCCGGCCCGTGAAGGTCGGGTCGGCGGTGAGCCGCGCGTGTGCGGCCAGGTCGTCGCACGGGTCGTCGGTCGTGGCGAGCACCTCGATGCCGAACCGGTCGAACAGGGCGCGCGGTCGGTGCGTGTCCCTGGCCAGGCACGCGGCGATCTGGTCGTAGATCGCATCCGCGTTCCCAGCCGACGGCCGTTCCTCAACGCCGAAGATCTCTCCGAGCTCCATCTCAAGCCAGTACCGCACCGGCGTGCCCCGGAAGACCTGCCAGTGCGCGCAGACGCGGCGCCAGACCGTTCGGGCCACCTCCTCCGGCAGGGGGCCACGCCCGACACCGAGAGCGCCCAGCGTCACGCCACTGGCGTGCAGCAGACGCGTGACGTAGTGATCGGGTGTGACCAGCAGGGCGGCGGGGTCCGGGAACGGCTCGTCGTCGGCCAGCAGGCGGGCCGCGACGTGACCGTGCGGCGACACGATCGGCAGGTCGCGGACGGAGTCGTACAGCCGCCGGGCTATGGCACGGACACCCGGCTCGGCCGGCAGCAGTCGGTCGGGGTGCCGAGCGAGGGCTGCGGAGGCGGACATAGYGGCCATCGTTGGTGCGCGCCGACGTGGGCGGCAATCGATTGCCGTCTGTTGCCTCCGGTGTGCGCCGGTCCGGTGTTGCCATCTCTTGCCTCCAGGCCCTTGCCCAGAGCCGGGGCCGGGCGCACGGTACGAGGCATGGCCAGGACCACTGTCCCCGGCGCGGATCCCGAGTCCGGTCACGTCGCCGGTCCCCCTACCGACGCGGCGGGCCAGGCGGCGGTCATCGGCGGTCCCGCCGCGCTGCTCACCGAGGACCGCGTCACCGCGTTCGTCCACGAGCAGCTCGCCGGGCACGACCTCGACGGCCGAAGTGTCTGTGTCATCGTCCCGGACGGAACCCGCAGCTGCCCATTGCCGCTCCTGCTCTCAGCCGTGCACGCGGCGCTGGCCGGCCGGGCGAGCCGGCTCACCACACTCGTCGCCCTCGGCACCCACGCCGCGATGAGCCAGGCCCAGCTCGCCAGGCACCTCGGCCACCCCGCCGGAGACCCGGCCGCCCGCTATCCGGGCATGGAGATCCGCAACCACGAGTGGTGGGATCCCCGGACGTTCGTCTCGCTCGGCACGATCCCCGCCCGGCGGGTGGYCGAGCTCTCCGAGGGCCGGCTGCTTGAGAGCGTGGCGGTCCGGCTCAACCGTGCCGTCGTGGAGCACGATGTCGCCCTCGTGGTCGGCCCGGTGTTCCCGCACGAGGTCGTGGGCTTCTCCGGCGGCAACAAGTACTTCTTCCCCGGGGTCGCCGGCCCGGAGATGATCGACCTCTCGCACTGGCTGGGCGCCCTGATCACCAGCGCCGACATCATCGGCAGGCCGGGCACGACACCGGTCCGGGCGCTCATCGACGAGGCCGTGGCGCTGATCCCGACGACCACTCTGGCGCTGTGCGTCGTGGCGCGGTCCGGCAGCGGCGCGCTGCACGCGGCGGCGTTCGGCGAGCCGAGGGCTGCGTGGGCGGCGGCCGCGGAGGTCTCCGCCGAGACCCACGTCCGGTACCTGGACACCCCGGTCAGGCGGGTGCTGTCCGTCATGCCCGAGAAGTACGAGGACATCTGGACCGCGGCCAAGGGCTTCTACAAGCTCGAACCCGTGGTCGCCGACGGCGGCGAGGTCATCCTCTACGCCCCGCACATCACGCAGGTCGCCGGTACCCACCCGGAGATCCTGGAGATCGGCTACCACTGCCGCGACTTCTTCGTGAGGCAGTGGGACCGCTACCGGCATGTGCCTCGCAGCGTGCTCGCTCATTCCACCCATCTGCGGGGCGCGGGTACCTACGACGAGCGCGTCGGCGAACGATGCCGGGTGCGGGTCACCCTGGCTACCGGCATTCCCGAGGACGTGGTCCGCGCGGTGAACCTCGACTACCTGGAGCCGGCCAAGGTGGACGTCGCCGCCTGTCTGGCGGACCCCGGGACATTCGTCGTCCCCGACGCGGGCGAGATCCTCTTCCGGCTTCGCTAGGGCGATGACGTGGTCACGCCTCGTCCAGGACGAGGCGGGTCGAGGCTCCGGTGAGGCGCGGCGGTCGAGCCGCGTACCACCAGCCGCACCGGCAGCACCGCCGGCTGGCCGGTCCGATCACGGCCGCCCTCGATCATCGTCAGAACGTGCCTGGTCGCCGTGATCCCCTGGGCGTACAGGGGGGCGGCGACAGTTGTCAGCCCAGGAGTGACCAGGTCGGCGGCGGCGATGTTGTCGAAGCCCACCACGCTCACATTGCGCGGCACTCCAATCCCCCGCGTGATCAGGCTACGGACGAGGCCGATGGCCAGTTGGTCGTTGTAGGCGACCACCGCGGATGTCGGCTGCGCGACGAACTGCTCGGCAGCCTGGACGCCGCCTCGGACGTCGGGAGCGAACGGACCGAGCCGGCGGAGGCGCACGGACAGCTTCGCGGCCGACTCCCGTAATGACGACCACCGCATCCCATCCGCCCAGGACGCCTCCGGGCCGGCGATGTAGGTGACGTGCTCGTGCCCGAGCCCGCTCAGGTGCTCCAGCGCGAGGCGCGCTCCGCGTGCGTTGTCCGTCACCACGCAGGGGACGTCGACAACCCCTCGGTTCAGCACCACCACCGGCTTCTGTTTGGAGATCATCCGAATGGCCAGGTCGGACATCCGAGAGCTGGCGAGGACGATTCCGTCGACCGCGGTCACGGCACGTTCCAGCGTGGAGCGCTCGAGCCAGTCGGACTCCTGTGCGTCGGCCAGGACGACCGTGTAGCCCGCCGCGGCGGCCGCCGCCTGCGCTCCCCGCACGATCTCGGCATAGAACGGGTTGGCGATGTCCAGGATGACCACGGCGATCATGTTCGTACGGGCGGTGGACAACGCCCGGGCCACCGGATTCGCACGGTAGCCGACCTCGGCGGCGACCCGCCGTACGCGCGCGGCCGTCACGGCGTTGACCCGGCCCGGCCGGGAGAACGTCCGTGAGACAGTGGAGGGAGCGACACCGGCCCGCCGGGCCACGTCGTAGATCGTCACCGTGTGTGGCTTCGGCGGTACGTCCCGCTCGGTCATCGCTCTGCTCCTCGGCCAAGTATCCGCAGCGCCCCCGGCACGGGAGGCCTCCCGTGGCCTGCGGCCAGGCTCCGGGCGGCAACGGTAGGCATCCACCGGCGTCCCGGGCAAGCGCTTCCCAGCAGCCGGCCTGAGACCACGCACCTCCCGGACCGCAAGGGCAACTGACGGCAACCCATTGCGGGGGCCCACGGACGTATGACCTACTGCGCAGATGCCGTGACCGGGATCCGGCCGAGGCTGGTCGTGTCAGCCTCGATGCCGACCCCGCACTCGCAGCGCTCCCGCGTCTCTTTCCGGAAGGACACCGATGCTGCGTCCCCAGGACAGTGCCACCCGTGAGCGCCGCCGAGTCGAGGGACTCTGGCTGTTCCGCCTCGACCCGCAGACCCGCGGCCACGAGGACGGCTGGTGGCGCGGGCGGCTGACCGAAGCACGGGAGGTCCCGGTACCCGCCAGCTACAACGATGTGTTCGCCGACACCGCGACGCACGACCACGTCGGGGACGCCTGGTATCAAACGACGGTGCGGGTGCCCCGTGRCTGGGCGGGGCAACGCGTGGTGCTGCGGTTCGACGCGGCCACCCACCGTGCCGTCGTCTGGGTCGACGACGTCGAGGTCGCCCGGCACGAGGGTGGTTACACCCCTTTCGAGGCCGACATCACCGAACTGGCGCAGCCGGGTCAGGAGATCCRGGTGACCGTGGTGGTCGGCAACGAGCTGACCTGGCAGTCGGTTCCGCCCGGCGTCATCCAGGACACCCCCGCGGGCAGACAGCAGATCTACTTCCACGACTTCTTCAACTACGCCGGCCTCCACCGGCCCGTCTGGCTGTACAGCACCCCACGGGCGCACATCAGCGACGTCACCGTCGTGACCGGCCTCGCGGGAACCGCCGGCACCGTCGACTACCGGGTCGACGTGGCCGACGGCGACGGCGACGGCGACGGGCTGACCGTCCGGGCCGTCCTGACAGACGCCGAGGGAACCGAGGTGGCCAGGGCCGCCGGGACAGCCGGCGTCCTCACAGTGGCCGACGTACACGCGTGGCGGCCCGGCGAAGGTTACCTGTACAACCTGCTGCTGGAGATCGTCGACAGCACCGAGGTGATCGACTCCTATGCGCTCCCCGTCGGCATCCGCACCGTGGAAGTCCGGGGAACGTCGTTCCTGATCAACGGTGAGCCGTTCTACTTCACCGGGTTCGGCCGGCACGAGGACCTGCCCGTCCGCGGCAAGGGCCACGACGACGTCTTCATGGTCCACGACTTCGCGCTTATGGAATGGACCGGTGCGAACTCCTTCCGCACCTCGCACTACCCCTACGCCGAGGAGGTTCTGGACTACGCCGACCGGCACGGTTTCGTCGTCATCGACGAGGCCGCCGCCGTCGGCCAGAACGCCTCCATCGCCGGCGGCATCGTGGGCAGCGGACGCTCATTCCCAACCTTCTCGCCCGAGACCATCAACGATGCCAGCCGCGAGGTCCACGCCCAGGCGATCCGCGAGCTCGTGGCACGGGACAAGAACCATCCCAGCGTCGTCCTGTGGTGCGTCGCGAACGAGCCGGAGTCAACCACACAGGCCTCGGTGGAATACTTCGAGCCATTGTTCGCCCTGACTCGCAAACTCGACCCCACCCGGCCGGTCGGCTATGTGAACATGCTGCTCGCGACACCGGACAAGGACCTGCTCAGGCCCTTGTCCGACGTCATCATGCTCAACCGCTACTGGGGCTGGTACCTCAACACCGGCGACCTGGCCGGCGCTGAGACCAACTGGCAGGCGGAGCTCGAGGCGTGGGCAGCCCACGGCAAGCCCATCATCGTCACCGAATAYGGCGCCGACACCGTCTCCGGGCTGCACACCATGCCCGCGGCACCGTGGAGCGAGGAATACCAGGTCGAGTACCTGGAGATGAACCACCGTGTCTTCGATCGGATCGACGCCGTCGTCGGTGAGCACGTGTGGAACTTTGCCGACTTCGCCACCAAGCCCGGCATCATGCGGGTCGACGGCAACAAGAAGGGCGTCTTCACTCGCGACCRCCGACCCAAGGCCGCCGCCTTCGCTCTGCGCCGCCGCTGGCACCTGGCTCCCTAATAAGACCAGCTGGTCCCGGATTCACCGGCGTGCGCGAGCGCAGCGACGGCTTCGTCCAGGAAATTGAGAGATCGAGTTACCCGTCGGAAGCGGTCCAGGTCGAGAGCGATGCTCAGGCAGGCCAGGACGGCGAGCGCGCGTATGGACAGTGCCAGAGTGACGGGCCGAGAGATCACGGCCAAATTGATCTCAACGGAGAGGTAAAAGGACCGGTCAGAGGTGATGGACAGGGGTGGGGTCGAACCGCCGACCTTCCGCTTTTCAGGTCAAAACGCCTAAATGCTGTGCTGACCTGCTTTTTCCCACGACCTCGACGAGCGTAACCGCGACAGGCGGATTGTCTTCAATCCTACGGTGGCAGACGGTCCGCTGCCCCGCCGGCGGGCAGGTCCGAGTTGCCGGGCCGTCCGCAGCGGCGGCTTCGGACAGACCAGGGTACGTCCACGACCGACGCATCGACTACGACTGCCGGATGGCCCGTAGGGCCGGGGTGGCGGGCACGGCCCCGGGCACACGACCCGGCGGTACCGGGCGTCCCACGCTTGGCCGAGCTCAGGCGGAGCCTCCGCCGTGGGCTGTGCCGTCGCTGTCGTCGTGGAGCGAATCGACGATCTCTTCGAGGAGGAACTGGACCTTTGCATCGATCGGGTGCCCGCGGTAGACGGACTGGACGAGGTCGAGGCCTTCGCTGACGGTGGCGTAGCCGAGCTTGCGATAAAGGAACGCGATGTCCTCGGCGTCGGCTTCGACGCGGGCTGCGAACAACTTCATCGCGAGCAGGTACTCGGCGGAGGCAACGTCAACGATGAGTTCGCTTAACCGTTCAAAGCCCTACCTGTGAACGAAACCGGGACAGCTTGCGACAGCGGCCGACAGGTCAGCGCGAAGGCATCACGCCAGTTGCGCTGCGGGTCAGGCCGCCATCCAGGGCACGCACCATGAACTCACAGTTGCGTTGGCGAAGTCCACCGTCTCGGCAACCGATCAGTCATGATCGATTTATGCGCCGACGTCGTGTCCGTCCACCGGTTCCGACGTCGGAGTTCGCCGGGTTCCGGTTCCCTCCTGAGGTGACCGTGCTGGCGGTGCGGTGGTACCTGCGGTTCGCGCTGTCGTACCGGGACGTCAAGGAACTTCTGGCCGAACGCGACATCGATGTTGATCATGTGACCGTCTACCGGTTGGTGCATCGCTTCACTCCCCTGCTCGCCGAGGCGGTCCGACCATGCCGGCACCGGCCCGGGGACAGGTGGTGCGTCGACGAAACGTACGTGAAGCTCGCCGGCCGGTGGACCTACCTGTACCGGGCTGTCGACCAGCACGGCCAGATCATCGACGTCCTCGCCAGCGCCCGCCGCGACCAGGCAGCCGCCCGCCGATTCTCCGCCCAGGCGCTGTCCCATGGGTGCTGGCCGGTCGAGGTCACCACCGACAAGGCACCCGTCTACCTGCGGCTCCTCTACGGGCTGCTCCCCGAGACCTGCCACATCGACGCCGTCCGGGAGAACAACCGAATCGAGGCCGATCACGGCCGGTTGAAAGCCCGGCTCCGGCCGATGCGCGGGATGAAACGCTACAGTCCGTCCAGGCAATCGGCTCAGGGCACGCTCTGGTCCAGAACATCCGCCGCGGCCACTACGAACTCGCCGTCGATGTAGACCCCCGCCTTCGGCTGGCCACCGCGTTCACCGAGCTCGCCGCGGCCATCTGAACCAGCGCACTCCGGTGCCCCTGGCATGCACTACCTTCCCGCAACGCAACAGCGCCGGTAGGCGTGGTCCGCCGTGTTCCCTCAGCCTCGACACGCACAACACAGGCAGGTTCTGCTGCCACACTTGCCGGACCGGACCGCGGTCCAGGAAAGGCTTGCGACAAAGGCTGTTCGCCGTGATCCGCGATGCTCTGGGTCGTCATCCAGGAGTCCGCGCCGCTCGATACCGATGTGGACGTTCCACACCAAAGGGGGTCGACAAGATTTTTTCGATGAACGCAGAGGCGTACCCGTGGTGTACCAGTCGCGAAGATCGGCCGCCAGTAGTCCGCTGGCCATCGATGTCGCCGCGCCGGTCGAATCGGGCGGTATGGGTCTTCCGCCCGCACGATGCGGAGTGAAACGGGTGCCCACCACTGCGACGCCTGCGGACACGGGGCGGTTCGCTGCGCTGGTGCGGGCCTGTCATCCGGAGCCGACCGCGGCGGTGACACTCTTCGCCACCGCACTGGCGATCTCCAGCGGGCGCTCCGCCTCGGGTATCGCCGCCGTGGCGGCCGCGGTCTTCACGGGGCAGTTGTCGATTGGCTGGAGTAACGACGTCATCGATCAGGAGCGCGACGCGGCGGGCGGCCGAACGGAGAAGCCGATCGCCGCCGGCGGAGTAGCGCCGGGGCCGGTCACCCTCGCCTGCATGGTCGCGCTGGTCGCGTGCGTTCCGCTCTCCTTCGCCTCGGGTGGCCCGGCGGGCTGGACCCATCTCTGCGCAGTCGCTAGTGCATGGGTCTACAACCTGGGACTCAAGGGGACCAGACTGTCCGTCCTCCCGTACGCTCTCTCGTTCGCTCTGCTGCCGGCGTTCGTCGCACTGGGGCTTCCTGATCATCCAGCACCGCCCTGGTGGCTGCCGCTGGCGGGCGCTCTGCTCGGCTCGGGCGCGCACTTCGCGAACGCCCTTCCCGACCTCGCCACCGACGCCCGGACCGGGGTGCGTGGCCTGCCGCAGCACCTCGGGGCGGCCGGGTCGCGGCGGTCCGCTGCCCTCCTGCTCGCAACGGGTTCCGCTGTCGCCGTGCTGGGACCGGCGGACCTCAGCCCGTGGCGCGTCGCCGTCCTCGTCGCCGTGACGGCGCTGACGGTGCTGGGTCTCCGGCTCGGCGACCGCCATGCCTTCCGGATCGCGATGGCAGTCGCCGCGCTCGACGTTGCGCTCGTTGTCGCCGCCGGCACGTACCTGACCTGACCTGATGACAGATGATCGACGAAAGGTCCACGGCCGGACGAGAAAGTTTCCGACATGTGATTATTGTACCGATTTCATTGAAACAGGCCGACCCTACAGATCCGCATCATCTCAGGAATACCTCATTAGATTCTGCCACTATTCCTTCGGGGAGCCACGTGAACAGGTCGACGCACCGGCCGGAATCGATGTTTCACCCATATCGAACCGTTCCGGAATTGTGCGATCAAAGGCCCGCGGCGACGAGCCCGAACGGACGACGGCGGTTGCCGCGCCGGCGCCGCAACGATCCCGCGCAGTACGACGACCTCGCCGACCAGTGGTGGCCCACTCACGGACGGTTCGCGGCGTTGCACTGGCTCGCCGAGGCGCGCGCCCGCCTCATCCCGGCCCCACCTCACACCGGCGCCCCGCTGCTCGACCTTGCCTGCGGTGGCGGCCTGCTCGCGCGGGTGCTGACTGGCAAGCTCGCGGGATGGCGGCACATCGGTGTCGATCTATCCTCGCTGGCACTCCGCCAGGCCAGTGACCACGGCGTCAAGGCAGTCCAAGCCGACGTGACGCGCCTGCCATTCCCCGACGACAAGTTCTCCTGCGTCGTCGCTGGCGAGATGTTCGAGCATCTCGAGGATCTCGACGCGGCCTGCACGGCGATCGGGCGGGTCCTCGCTCCGGGCGGAACGTTGGTGATCGACACGCTCGYGGACACGCTGTTCTGCCGGATCGGTCTGGWGCGCCTCGCCGAGCGCCTGCCAGGTGGCCCGCCGCCTCGAATACACGATCCGCGCCTGCTGGTGTCGCCCGACCGGTTGGGCGCGGCGCTGGATCGGTGCGGCATCGAGATGACTGTCGTTGGTGGCCTTCGCCCCTCGCTTCCTGACTACGTCCGTTGGCTCGTCCGTCAGGCCGACTCGGTGCGAATGGTGCCGACCGACTCCACCGCGGGTGTCTACCAGGCCGTCGGGACAAGAAGGGAACTTCGATGAGCGTTGAACGGTCCGCTGATGCTCAGGGTCCGGGCCCGTCAGCCGGTCCGGACCTCCCGGAGCCGGACCTCCCGGAGCCGGGCGTGCGGGAGCTGAGCGTGCGGAGACCGGGCGGACACGACGCGGTACCAGCGCAATCGCGGGCACCGCGCGCCGACGGGGCGGAACTCGCCCACAGCGTCGTCGCAGCGATCGCCGGGCGCGCCGGCTACGCAGATCGTTGCGGGGAGCTGCCCGCGGCCGATCTCGACGATCTGCGCCAGGCGGGTCTGTTGGGGCTGCTCGTACCCCGGCGGTTCGGTGGTCACGGCGGCGGTTTCGCGCAGTGGGCCAATGCCGCGCGGGTACTCGCCGAAGCCAGCGGCTCGACCGCCCTGGCCCTGAACATGCATACCTCGGTCCTGGGCGCGCTGGTCGGGACTCCGGACGAGCTCGCCCGCGCGATGGGGGCGCCGGAGTCCTATTTCTCCGCGCGCGACCGGATGTTGACTCAGGCCGCCGGCGGCTCGTTCATCGCCGTTGCCATGAGCGAACGGGGCGCCGGCTCGCGCCTGTCCGCGCTGCGGACCTCCTACCGCCGTGAGGGCGACGGCTACCGGATCACCGGCCTCAAGTCCTTCTGCTCGGGTGCGTCGCACGCGGACGTCTACTTCGTCGCCGCGCGCGCAGCCGAAGATCATTCCGAAGGCGAACAGCCGGACGAAGACCACCTGGCGGCTGCGGCGGGCTCAGCGACGAGAGTCAGCCACTTTCTTGTTCCAGCCGGGAACGGGGTGACCGTCGAGCCCAACTGGGACACCCTCGGCATGCGGGGTACCGGCAGCCACGACCTGCGCCTGGACGTGTGGGTTCCGGCGGACGCGCTGGTCGGCGGGCTGGAGGGGCTGAGCCTGCTGATCGCGCAGATCATGCCGCAGTGGTTGGTGGCCTCCTACGCCGCCGTCTACGCCGGGGTCGGCCGAGCCACCTTCAACGCGGGAATCGAACACGCGCGAGGCCAGACGGCGGCGGGGATACCGAAGGGCCTGGTCGGCCTTCCCGCCGTTCGGGCCCGTTTCGGTCACGCGGACGTCGCCCTCGCAGCGCTCGACGTCGTGATCGACGAGTGCGCCCGGCGGGTGGAGGCCGATCCCGGATCAGCGGCGACGAACCGGTGGGTATGGCGAGCGAAACTGCTCGCTGGGCAGACCGCGCAGGATGTGGCGGCCTCCGTCATCGAGGCGTGCGGGACCACGGTCACCCGCCGCGGCCACCCACTGGAACGGCTGTACCGGGACGCTCGGTGCGGATCTCTCCAACCCGCGACCACGGACGTGTGCGCGGACTGGTTGGGCCTCGCGGCGCTGGGAGGCGACCCGGACGCGGACGCAGACGTGGCCCGGTGGTGAGGGGGGCACAGACTCCCGACACGAGCAGGGATCCCGCGAGGAGCGCCGGGGCAGAGCCGGGCACGACAGCCGTGATCACCGGGATCGGGACAGCGTTTCCTGGGGTTTTCGACCAGCAGAGCCTGTGGGACGAGGTCTTCGACCGACGGTACCGAGGCGACCGGATGGCTCGCCGGATCTTCATGGGCTGCG
Source organism: Parafrankia colletiae (assembly GCF_001854655.1). Lineage (GTDB taxonomy): Bacteria > Actinomycetota > Actinomycetes > Frankiales > Frankiaceae > Parafrankia > Parafrankia colletiae. The sequence goes on from NZ_MBLM01000110.1 coordinate 34,473, forward strand.
GAGTCCGGACCCGGCACGGGGTGGTGGATCCGCGACGCGAGGACATCAGCGGCTGGTCGACAGCCACCCGGATGCTGCGATACGTCGAGGATGCGCACCCCCTTGGACTACAGGCCGCCAGAGCCGCCCTGACGGACGCCGGACTGAACGCCGCCGACGTCGGGCTGTTCGTCGTCGTGTCGTGCACCGGTTACAGCACACCGGGTCTGGACATCCAGCTCGCCCGTGAGCTCGGTATGTCAGCGCAGGTACGGCGGCTGCTGATCGGGCACATGGGCTGCTACGCGGCGATCCCGGGGATGGGAACCGCCGCTGACTTCGTCCGGGCCCGCCGGCAACCCGCCCTCGTACTCTGCGTGGAACTCACCTCCCTGCACATCCAGCCGGACACTCCTGAACGAGACCTGGAACAGGTGGTCGCGCACGCCCTGTTCGGCGACGCCGCCGCGGCGATCGTGCTCCAGCCCGACGCCGAGCATGGTCTCGACGTAATCGACACCACGGCCGTGACCGCTCCAGCCAGCGAAGAACTGATGACCTGGCACGTCACCGACCATGGGTTCCGGATGGGGCTGTCTGCCAAGGTCCCCGTCGTCCTGGCGAACCACGTCGAAGAGGCGACCGCGGCACTGCTCGACCCCTTCGAACTCAAGCGGGCCGACATCCAGGGATGGGCCGTGCACCCCGGCGGGCCACGCATCGTCGACGTCGTGGAGGAGCGACTGGGTCTGGACAGGGCGCAGACCGCGGCGACCCGCCAGATCCTCAGCTCCCGAGGTAACTGTTCGTCGGCGACCGTGCTGCTCGTCGTCGAACAACTGCGCGACGGACTCGACATCGGCGGCACAGCAATCGCGATGGCGTTCGGTCCAGGTCTGACGCTCTGCATGGCCCTACTGCGGCGCAGATAACCCTCGTTCGCAACATCCGCCGCGGACACTACGAACTCGGCATCGACTCCGACCCGCTGCCGCGGGTATCAGAGGCCTTCACCTCCGAGGCGGTGAATCCCGTCCGCAGCGGAGGTACTGACATCCGGATCATGCGGACCGCGCAGGCGCCGCTCACTGACATGTAGACGCAGAGCAGAGCGCCGCACATGGTCGTCCCGTCACTCCGGGGCTCTACGTGTAACTCCAAGCGGGTGGTCGGCCGACAGCATCCGCGCGGTCTAATACCGATGCAACCTGACCGCCCGCCGCCGCAGCGGGCGGTCGCCTGCCACGATACTGGTCATCAGCCCAGGTCAGAGGCGTGCCCGGGCTCCGCTACCGCAAGTCCGCACCCCGCTGAGCGTGCACTGTAGCAACGGCCCGAAATATCACGGCGGATAGTCAGGTTTAAGGTGCTCAACGGAGAGAAAAAACCTGGTCAGAGGCGGTGGGCATGGGCGGGGTCGAACCGCCGACCTCCCGCTTCTCAGGTCAAAACGCCTAAACGTTATGCTSACCCGCATTTTCCCACCATCTCGTCGAGCGTAACCGCGACAGGCGGATTTTCCTCGACACCCACGCTACCAGGAGGGCCAACCGGGTAGCGTGGGTGTCTTCGCGGCTGCCAGATTTCCGGGGCGACGACGGACCTTCCCCACAACGTCACAAGTGGCCGCCGCTCTTCCCTCAGATCGTCGGTGCTCGAAGCAGGACCAGGGTCTGATCCAGTTCCGCGCGCAGGACGTCGCTGGCCCTTTCGCCGTCCCCGGCGGCTACGGCGTCGACGAGGGCGGCGTGTGCGGCGTCGCCGTGGTTGACCTCGGTGGCGCGCAGTCCGAGCAGGTCGACCAGCTCCGTGAGCCCTCGACTCAGCGTGGGCAGGAACTCGGCGAACAGCCCGTCGAGCACCGGGTTGTGTGCCGCGGCGACGACAGCCGTGTGCAGGGCGATGTCAGCGTCGACGAAGGCCCGGTCGTCTCCTCCCACCGCCGCGTTGCGCCTGCCTTCCAGCGCTCCACGTAGGGCGGCGACGTCCGCGTCGGTCCGCCRCTGCGCGGCCAGCCGTGCTGCCTGCACCTCCACGAGCATCCGGACCTCGTAGACGTCACTGACCTCGGCGCGGCGCAGCATGTCCTGCCAGTCCTGCGCCGGCTGCGTGGCGATGACGAACACGCCAGCCCCCTGCCGGGATCGCACCAGCCCCGCGCCTGCCAGCGCGCGCAGCGCCTCGCGCACAGTGGAGCGGCCCACCCCGAGAGTCGCCGCGAGTGTGGCCTCCCCCGGCAAGCGGGTGCCGACCGGCCACTCGCCGCTGATGATCTGTTCGCGCAGGCGCTGGATCGCCTGGTCGATGAGAGACGTCGAACGCAAGGCGTCGAGCGGCATCCTGACCTCTCAGGTTGTCTGACAAGCGGAGATGTGAGTATGGTACGCCGGTGACGCTGAGCATGCGGCTGCTTCTTCTCTGCCGCGACGGGGCCTGACACGACCGGCACCCCGCCGCGGCGAGGGAGCCATGTCGCCGGTTGACCATGCACGACCGAGCCTTGGAAGGTCATCACCTCATGACCGATCACCTGGCCATGCCTCACCCAACGGCGACTCACCCCGCTGCAGCGCCCGTCCACGATTCGCCCGTCCGTACGAATCCGACCGCCGTGGTCGGCTTCCCCAGCGTGATCCGCCCCCGCGGGCCGTTRCCGACACAGGCCCCCGGCTGGAATCCGCAACGCCCCAGCTCCATGCCACACCAGCGGTACCAGCCCATCCACGAACGGGTCGAGCTGGCAGGGGTCGATCCGTCCAGTCGAGGCTGGCCGACCCGGCGGATCGAGTCCGCGCCCCTGTGGGTATCTGTGGACCTGCGGGACGGCAATCAGGCCCTGCGCGAGCCCATGGACACGCCACGCAAGCGAACCATGTTCGATCTGCTTGTAGCGATGGGTTTCAAGGAGATCGAGATCGGCTACCCGTCGGCGAGCCAGACCGACTTCGACTTCGTCCGGCACCTGGTCGAGGACGACGCCGTCCCACCGGACGTGACGGTGGTGGTGTTCACCCCGGCACGGCGTGATCTCATCGAACGGACCTTCGAGTCGATCGAGGGGATGCCGAGGGCCGATGGGATCGCTCGGGCTGTCGTGCACCTCTACGTCGCCACGGCCCCGGTCTGGCGGCAGGTCGTCCTCGGCCGCGACCGCGCGGACCTGCTCGCACTGGTAAGCGACACCGCGGGGCACATGGCCCGGCTCGCCGACTCCCCGCGCTTCCCCGACGTCCGCTTCCAGTTCTCCCCCGAGGTCTTCAACGCGACCGAGCCCGACTTCGCGTTGGAAATCTGCAACGGCCTCACCGCTCTGTGGGACGCCTGTCCGCAACGGCCAGTGATCCACAACCTGCCGGCGACGGTCGAGATCGCCACCCCGAACGTGTACGCCGACCAGATCGAGTACATGCACCGCAGTCTGGACCGGCGGGAGGYCGTGATCCTCTCCGTCCACCCGCACAACGACCGCGGCACCGGGGTGGCATGCGCGGAGCTGGCGCTACTCGCCGGCGCACAGCGAGTCGAAGGTTGCCTGTTCGGCAACGGCGAGCGCACCGGCAACGTCGACCTGGTCACCCTCGCGCTTAACCTCTATTCCCAGGGCGTCAACCCGATGATCGATTTTTCGGACATCGACGTCGTCCGCGACACGGTCGAGCATTGCAACCGGATGCCGGTCCATCCTCGGCACCCCTACGGAGGCGAGCTGGCTTACACCGCCTTCTCCGGCACCCACCAGGACGCGATCAGCAAAGGGCTCGCGCACCACGCGACGCACGCGGCCGAACAGGAATTGCAGGTGGGCCAGGCACCATGGGCCGTACCGTATCTGCCGATTGATCCTGCAGACGTCGGGCGCAGCTACGAAGCGTTGATTCGATTTAACAGCCAGTCAGGAAAGGGCGGCATCGCGCACCTGCTGAACCTGCACTACGGGCTCGCCCTACCGAAAGGCCTGCAGTCCGACTTCTCCCGAGCCGCGCAGGTCGCCGCGGACCGCGACGGCCGGGAACTCACACCCAAGGAGCTGTGGGAGATGTTCAGGGCCCGCTACCTGGCGCCGACGCACGACGGCCCGATCACCCTTTCCACCTGGCAGACCACCGAAACGGCCGTGGGCGAGCACGAGTTCATCGCCGGGCTGTCCATCGCGGGCCGAGACCTGGAGGCACGGGGGATCGGCAACGGCCCGCTGGCCGCCCTGACAGCGACGCTCGTGGCGATCGGCATCGAGGTGGAGATCCTCCAATACAGCGAACATGCAATGGGCCTCGGTGGCACCAGCCCCGCGACGGCCTACGTCCAGATCAGTCACGAGGGCACAGACTGCTGGGGCGCCGGCCRGGACACATCCGTGCTCACCGCATCGGTCCACGCCGTCCTCGCCGCGGTCAACCGCCTGCTGCAATAGCCGCCGGCCGCCGGCCCCGGGCAGGCGGGGCCAGCGGCGCAACGCCAACCGTCGGCTCATCGCGGGAATCAACCGCACCAGCACGTGACTCAGGCCGATGCCCTCAGCCGCGACCCGCGGCACGGCCGCACCGGCCAGACCCACGGCAGACCGGACCTCGACCACAAGGGATACGGGGGCCTCAGAAAAGTGCACCGGAAGTTATGCTCCGGATACTTCAGAAAGGTCTGCCGAGTCCGATCAAAGCCCGGGGAAGCCAGTCCACAGATCCTCGATCAGTACACGCTACAGGCAGAAAAAGTTTAATTCTGTCCGCGCACTGTGCATCCGGCAGCCCAGGTCATCGACGGCGCGAACCCGCAGGTAGGACAGGGGAAAGTGGGCAGAGGCCGGGTCGAACCGCCGACCTTCCGCTTTTCAGGCCGGTCCATACCGTCCAGGAACGTCCGCACACGTACCCTGACGTCCTCTTTTGGCTGTTGGAGTACCCCTCTGCCGGCCCGCGTTGCCACACGCACTGCCACACATCGCTCGGCCCCGAGAGGACCAGCAACGCGGCCGAGCCTTCGCTGCACCGCTGTGTGGCAACCGGTGTGGCAGCAGCCCCGCCCAAGAGGTCCGCCGGCACCTGGCAACCCACGACGGCTGCGTGGGGTACCCGATGAACGCCGAAGCGGCAGCAGCCGCGGCTTCAACGCCGGCCTCATCCCAGGGTGCAGGATCATCCCCGCCGCTGCGAAGATCGTCGCTGCGGTGATCGTGACCGTCGTCGGGTTGACGTTCCTGTTCAGCTTCGGCAGCATCCTCGCGCTCGGGCTTCGGCTCGGCGTCTCCCTCTGGGTCGCTCCCCTCGTCGCACCCGCCGTCGACCTCTCCGTCGTCGGGCTCCTCATCGGCATCCGTCACCTCGCCCTTCACGGCGGACCCGCCGACCTACAGCGCTCCGCGCGGCGCCTCCTCATCTTTGCCAGCATCGTCACTCTCGCGCTGAACGTCTCCGAGCCGCTGATCACCGGCCACTACGGCAAGGCCGCCTTCGACGCAGTCGGCCCACTCCTGCTCATAGGATGGGCGGAAGTCGGACCGCGGCTCATTCAAGCAATGCAGACGACAGAAACATTTCCGGTCGATACGTTTCCTTTTCCACCCGCCACGCAGACAGCACCCATCATTGATCTACCTGTCCAGTCAGCATCACAATCACAGCCTCCGGGGCAACGTAAATCGGTCGAGCCACGGCCTTCCAGCCACCATGAGCGCGCATCGGACCAAGACCTCATACACCGGGCCCGCGCCGAAGACACCCTGCACTGGAAGCAACATCACCGGCCGATCTCAGCCGAAACCCTCCGCAAGCGCCTCCACGCCGGGGCGCCCACCGCACGTCACCTCGTCACGCAGCTACGGACCGCAACCCACGCCCGACTCGACACCAAAATCGATGACGATCTTTCCTCCGGTCAAGACGATGGGCCATCGGAACCGTAACGTTTATTGTCGGTGGATGGATGCCACGGTCCATCCACCGACGCCTTCGTTTGTCTGCCGCCGAACAATCTCAGGAATGTTCAGAACGGCGCGAAATCCGTTTCTGGCATTCGATGACCGCGCCCGTCGGCAGCAGGCCGGGGCGGGAGTGTCCGATCAACGTGGTGACGGAGTGTGGTCCCCGGTGAGGCTTGCCGGTGGAATGCGGTCTATCGTCCGGTGTCGAGACGCGGGTCTGCCGCTTCCGGAAGCGGCACCAGACCACGTGCCCGGCCAGGCACATCGACGGAGCTGCCCACCTGCTCACCGGGGCGACGCAGCCGAGGCAGGCCGCCACGCGGCGGGACTTCTGGGCTGCGCGTGCTGCCCGCCCTGGGGCGCCTCAGGTGTCCTGATTGACGGTTCGGCTGGGCTGGGGCTGCAGCAGTCTGATGATCATTTCGACGGTGCGCTCGATGGGGCGATGTCGTGCTGTGATCCTGGCCAGCAGGGTCCGGGTGAGGATGGCGCCGAGGAGCATGTCGAAGACATCGTCCGGGTCGATGTTCAGGTCGATCGTGCCGGGTGGTGCGGCGCGGAGGATGTCCTGGAATTGTGGTCGCGCGGAGACCCGTAGGTAGAGGTCCGGCGGTCGGGGGCGGCTGGAGGCCTGGTGGTACGCGAGGAGGCCGGCCGCGGCCGCGCGGGACGCGGGGGCGTCGAAGGCCGCGAGGTAGGCGCGGATGAACCGTCGGAGGTCGCGGTGCAGGTTTCCGGTCGGCTGGACGCTGGGAGGGCTGAGCCCGGGGAACGTGGCTTCCTCGATCAGCTCGATGCGTGACCCCCAGCGACGGTAGATGGCCGACGCGTGCACGCCGGAGTGCGCCGCGACGGCCTGGATCGTGGTGGCATCGAAGCCGCGCTCCACGAGGAGCTCACGGGTGGCCGCCAGCGCGCGCTCGTCGATGCTCGTGTCGCGGGGGCGTCCTGGGCGGCGCGCTGGCTCTGCCATGCCACCGATCGTATGGTCCGAGCGTTCGGACGTGCCCCACTCCCCCGCGACTTCCAGGACACCGTCTCCCGGATATTTTTAGGACTGGGTCTTCTGTAACTGGCTTCGGTGCGGCTACAGTGCCGTGACGGGAACAGGCTGGGCGCGAGCGTGGGGAGAGCTGATGAGAGCCGCTGTGCTGCGCGAGGGGGTTGTCGAGGCGCGCGTCATCGACGACCCGGTACCGGGTCCGGGCCAGCTGCTGGTCCGGTCGCTCGCGTGTGGGATCTGCGCGTCGGACATCCACTTCATGGACCACCTGGAAGCGGGCGTCGACGATGACAGCGGCATGTCGACCTACGACCGTGACGTCGACATCGTGATGGGCCACGAGTACTGCGCCGAGGTCGTCGACTACGGCCCCGGCACCGAACGCCGGATCGCCGTCGGTACTCGGGTGAGCTCGCTGCCGGTGCTGTCCACGAGCACCGGGCGCAGGATCGTCGGGCAGAATCCGGAGTCGCCCGGCGGGTTCGGTGAATACCTCCTGCTCGACGAGGCGATCACCCGCGTCGCGGCCTCCGAGCTGCCGAGTGAGATCGTGTGCATCGCCGACGCGATCTCGGTCGGCTGGTCGGCCGCCTCCCGGGCACAGGTGACGGCGAGGGAAGTGCCGCTGGTCATCGGCTGCGGCGCGATCGCGCTGTCCGCGATCGCGCAGCTGAAGCGGCTGGGGGTCGGCCCGATCCTGGCGGTGGACTTCGTCGCCTCGCGCCGGCAGACCGCGTTGGCGATGGGAGCGGATGTGGTCATCGATCCTGCCGAGGTCTCGCCGTACCAGGCCTGGCGTGATGTGGCCTACGGGCCGCCCGAGGCGATGCGGCAGCTGATGGCGGTGGCCGGGCTGCCGGGATGCGTCGTGTTCGAGTGCGTGGGCATTCCGGGAGTCCTCGACTCGATCATCAAGGGTTGCGAGCGCGGCACCAGGATCTTCTCGGTCGGTGGTCCGCCGGAGGGCGACCACCTCCACACCCTCACCGCGAAGCGGAAGGGCATCAACATCCAGTTCGGTGGCGGCCCGTCGATGCAGCACTGGGACGAGGCCTTCGAGGCGGTCTGCTCGGGCAGCCTCGATGTCACACCGATGCTCGGCCGGACCGTCGGGCTCGACGGTGTCGCCGAGGCGCTGGACGCCGCCCGCGACGCCAACGGGCCGGTCCGCATCGTCGTCGTGCCCTAGTGTCGCGACCGCCCCGCCCGGCGCAATCAGCGCGACCGGCGCGACCGGCGAGGTCCGGGCCGCGCATCTGCAGAAGGGCTGTCATCCATGAGTGAGATCGAGGACCTGCGGGCCACAGTCGAGACGCTGGCAACGAGGATCGCGCGGCTCGAGGACCAGGTTGAGATCATGCAGCTCGTCGCTCAGTACGGACCCGCCGTCGACAGCGGGTCGGCTGACGCCGCGGCGGAGCTGTGGACCGAGGACGGCACCTTCGACGCTGTTCCCCAGCTGCGCATGCGGGGCCGCGACGACATCGTCGCCATGGTCAACGGTGGTCACCAGCGCCTGATCCAGGGCGGCTGCGGGCACGTCCTGACCGTGCCGCACATCGTGGTCGACGGGGACGAGGCGACGGGGCGCAGCTACGCGCTGAACATCCGTTGGGATACCGACGCCGACCGGTTCTGGGTGGCCCGGGTGTCGGCGAACACCTGGCGCTGGACGCGCACCCCGCAGGGCTGGCGGATCAGCGAGCGGGTGAACGCCAACCTCGACGGCACCCCCGAACACCGCGCCATGCTCGCCCCACCCCGGCGTGCCGCCGACGGCACGCCGGTGCAGTGACGGGCGGCGGCCCCGTCGAGACCGCACGCCGTCTGGAGGATCAGTGAAGATCGGGTTCATCGGACCGGGCCGGATGGGCCGGCCGATCCTCGACCGGCTGAGGGCCGCCGGCCACGACGTCACGGTGCTCGTACGTCGCCCGGAGGCCAGAGCGGCGGCGGAGGCCGATGGCCTGCGCTGGGCGGCCACGACAGCGGAGACCGTCCGGGATGCCGACGCGGTGTTCGTCGTGGTGCTCAGGGACGAGCAGGTCCGGCAGGTCTGCCTCGGCCCCGACGGCGCCCTCGCCGCCATGCGGCCCGGTGCGACGCTCGTCCAGCACACCACCTCGGATCCCGCGACCGCGAGCCTGCTCGCCGAACAGGGGCGGCCCGACACATACGGGTCCTCGACGCGGCGCTCTCCGGTGGCCCGCACGACATCGCCGCCGGCCGCCTCACCCTGTGGGTCGGCGGCGACGAAGCCCTGGTGGACGAGATGCGGCCGGTTCTCGGGGCGTACGCGTCACCGATCATGTTCGTGGGGCGACTGGGCGACGGCCAGCGGGTCAAGCTCGTGAACAACGCGCTGTTCGTCGCGCAGGTCGGTCTCGCGATCGACGCGGTGCGCCTGGCGGGTTCGCTCGGCATCGAGGAGAAGGCGATCCTGGCCGCCGTCCAGCACGGCAGCGGCGCGAGCCGCGCCCTCGCGGTCGTCTCCAGCGGCGCGTCGGTCGACACGATTCCCGGCCGCATCGGCGACCTCATGCTCAAGGACGTCACGGTGGTCCGCGAGGTCGCCCGCAGTACGGGCGCGGACCTGGGAATCATCGGGACGGTGCTGGCCTCCGACGCGGTCGAGACGAAGGTGCTCCGCCAGACGAGCGGTGTGTCCGCCCGGACACCATGACCACCGGTACCGCGGGCGGGGCAGGGCGAGCCGGCCGACCGGTCCCGGACCACGCGCTTCGCGCCTTCGGGCGGCCCTCGGCCGCAGGCCGCGGAAAGCCGGGCACCACCACAGGGAGGACACCGTGAAGGTTGGATTCATCGGACTCGGCAGCATGGGACTGCCGATGGCCCAGCGCCTGGCAGCGCAGGGCCACGACCTGACTGTCTACGCCCGCCGGGCGGCCTCGCTCGAACCATTCGCGGGCACCAGCGTGACCACCGCGGCCACCCCGGCGGAGATGGGCGCGTCGGTCGACGCAGTCGGTATCTGCGTCTTCGACGCGGCAGGGGTGGAAGAAGTCCTGTTCGGGCCGGACGGCCTCGCCAGCACCCTCAGGCCCGGCGCGGTCGTGCTCGTCCACAGCACGGTGGCCCCCACGCAGATCCGGACGATCGCCGAGCGGGCGGCGACGCACGGTCTGCGTGTCCTCGACGCACCGGTGAGCGGAGGGGAACCACGGGCTCTGAACGGCGAGCTGACAATCATGATCGGTGGGGACGCCGAGACGCTCGCTGACGTCACCGAGTTCCTCACAGCGCTGTCCAACCATGTCGTGCACCTCGGCGAGGTCGGGGCGGGATCATACGCGAAGCTCATCAACAACACGATGTTCGCCGCGCAGATCGCGCTCGCGGACGACGCGATGAAGGCTGGTGAGTCGCTCGGCGTCGACCCCGGCGGCCTCGCGGCGGTCCTCACGACCAGCAGCTCGGTCTGCATAGCCTCCAGGGTGCGGTTGCGTGCCCTTTCCTTCGCCGGCCTCGCCGACTCACCGGCGAATCTGACGCTCACCAAGGATGTCACGCTGATGACCGACGTTCTCGGCGATGCCCCCGGGCGCGAACTGGTCGCCGTGGCGCAACGTTTCGTCGCCGGCATGCGGTCAGACTGAATGCCGACGCACACCACGGTGCCGATCGCAGCGGGACGGCTCGCCCTTGAGCACCAGACTGTTCTCGGGCTGCCRCCGGTGGAGTTCGTGCACCTCGCCGCGGACCTCGGCTGCCGGTACATAGCAGCCGTGCTTGTCGGCAACCCGGTGAACCCACACGGCTACGAGCCGTTCTCGCTGCGCGACGACGCCGCGCTGCGCCACCGGACGATCGCCGCGATGCGCGAACGGGAAGTGTCGATCTCCCTTGCCGAAGGGTTCGTCGTTCGTCCAGGCGGCGACGTGCGCGGGTATGCCGCCGATCTGGACGTGATGGCCGGACTCGGTGCCGCGGTCATCAACACCGTCACCATGGACCCGGACCTCGGCCGCAGCCACGACGAGTTCGGGACGCTCGCCGAGATGGCGGGCGAACGTGGGATGCAGACGACGATCGAGTTCGCGCCCTCGTTGACCATCGGGGATCTCGACTCGGCGCTGGCGGCGGTCCGTCATGTCGCCCGCCCCGACTTCCGGCTGCTCATCGACACCATGCACCTGGTGCGGTCCGGCCACACCCCGGCGGACCTGGCCGCGGTCGATCCCACCCTGATCGCCTACGCACAGCTCAGCGACAACACGATCCGGCAGCGCGGCACGGTCTACCGCGAGGACTCGATCGACCGGATGGTGCCAGGTGAGGGGGAGCTCCCGCTGCGGGACATTCTCGCCGTACTCCCTCCGGACATCGTGATCGGCCTCGAAGTTCCCATGCTCTCCGCGGCACAGGCCGGCGAACCGACCGAAGAACGAGCCCGCCGCTGCGTGCAGGCGGCGCGCGACCTCCTGACCGCCACGGGCGCCGTCGACCAGGCGCCCAGAACCGAGAGGTGACGACAGCTGTGACAGGACAATACGGACCGTGGGGCATTGTCGCCGGCGGGTCCGACGGAGTCGGCGCCGCATTCGCGCACGAAATGGCAGCTCGGAACCTCAACGTCGTCCTGGTCGCCCGGCGGGTCACAGTCCTGGAAGCCTTCGCCGAGGAGATACGAGCCGAGTACGGCGTCGAGGTCCGTACGGTCGCGCTCGACCTCAGCACACCGGACGCTCTCGCAAGGCTCGCGGACGCGACCTCCGACCTCGAAATCGGACTCTTCGTCTACAACGCCGGCGGTGACGACTACAGCACCCCCTTTCTCGACAAGGACCTCGACACCCACCTGAAGCTGATTCACCGCAACTGCGACAGCGTCGTCGAAGCCGCCTACCGCTTCGGCGCCCCGATGGTCGCCCGACAGCGCGGCGGCGTCATACTGGTCACCTCCGGCGCGGCTTGGGCCGGCGGCGCGACCCTCGCCACCTACGGCGCCACCAAAGCCTTCGATCTCCTGCTCGCCGAAGCACTCTGGGCCGAATGGCGCACGAGCGGAGTCGACGTCCTCGCTCTCGTGCTCGGCAAGACCGACACCCCGTCCATGCGCCGCGTGTTCGACGCGAAAGGCGAACCCTACGGCGACGCCGCTGACCCAGCCGACGTCGCGAAACAGGCACTCGACCATCTCGCCGACGGGCCCACCTGGATCTTCGGCAGCCAGAACCCCACCGGCGGCTCACCCTTCGGCGCCACCAGCCGCCGCGACGCCGTACTCGCGATGAGCCGACACTCACACACGAGCCGCGCCAGCACCGGGTCGTGACCGGCCGGTTGCGTCCGTGCGACGCCGCGGTCCGGCCAGCTTGGCGCGCATCACTCCCGCCTGGTCAGCCTGCCGTCGAACCCGAATCCGAATCCGGACCAGCTCGTCGGCGAGATTGACCATAGTGCGTGTCGCGTGCGCCACGACGGTGGAGGGCTACCTCGACGTCCGCCGCCCGGAATTCCTCGATCCGACGTCACGCCGCCAGTGAGGTAGGAGCCAGCCGCTGCATCGCCCGCCAGGAACGCTCACGGCCCACTGTCCCGAGAAAGGCAGAAAGACAGCCATGTCCGACATCCGAGAGGACCGCGAACGGATCTGCGATGTAGTGCTCCGCTACGCCACAGGAATCGACCAACGAGACTGGAATCTCTTACGAACCTGCTGGACGCCCGAGGTCGAGGCCGACTATGGCGCTTTCGGACAGTTCACCAGCGCAGACGCGCTCACCGAAACCATGGCACGGACCCACGAGAACATGGGCCCGACCTTCCACCGCATCTCAAACATCGTCATCGAGATCGACGGAGACCAGGCGTCCGTCCGCTCTTACGTCCACGGCGTTCTGATGGTGACTCCCGACGATCCGGGCAATTGGGTCGATGTGATCGGCAGCTACGAGGACGTCCTCATCCGAACCACGGAGGGCTGGCGCATCAGCCGCCGTATCGCCCGCACCGCCCGGACGCTGACCGCCAGCACCGCGCTCCGCACCGGCAGCGGACTTGATGGAAGCCGAAGGGCAGCGCCATGAGCCTGTGCGGGGGAGTGTCCGCTCAACGGCCACTGCCTGTTGGCGTGATCGTCGGCGGCGTCCGCGAGTCTCCTACGCCCGCCTTCGACAGCGTCTCCCCGCGCTGACCGAGCTTCCTGATTCGCCTCCTCGATGCGGCCGAGCAGTGCGCCGCCAGCGGCAGGACCATGCACGGCTGACGACCAGATCCACGGCTGACCGCAGGAACCACTGAGCATCGTCRGCGGGATTCGTCCGGTGGCCGAGCAGCCGCTGCCGGAGGATGCAAGTGGAAGCACGACGACCAGTCGAGAGGCCCGRCCAAGCCGGTGGCGTCACGCTGCGGGACGTCACCTCGGGTCGGCACGAGCCCTTCTATTAGGACGTGACCTTCTATAAATCCCCACGCGTCGCTACAGCCCCGTGACAGGGATGTGGCCTGCGTCCACCACGTGAGCTCTYCATTGAGGCACGACGAGGAGGTTTCGCATGACCGCCACGGACATCCAGCCGTCGGTCCATGTACCAGCGCGTGACATCCCGGTTCCTGGGTCAGTGAGCGCTGAGGCTCAGGCGGTACTGGCGATGGCCCCGATAGAACTACCGGACTACCCTCCACTGGACGACATTGCGGCGTGGCGAACCATGATCGCAGCGAGGGACGCGGCGATCCGGCCACGCCTGGTCGACCGGGCCTCCCGCATCGCCGCCGACGTGGAGGAGATCGACCTCGGCGGCGTCGGTACCTTCGTCATCACACCGCGCGGCGCTCCGGACAACGAGCGCGTCTTTCTCGATATCCACGGCGGTGGTCTGATCATGGGTGGCGGCGACCTCTGCCGGGCCATGGGCGTCTCCACGGCCSCCCGCGTCCACGCGCGAACCTGGGCTATCGATTACCGGATGCCGCCGGACCATCCCTACCCGACGCCCCTCGACGACTGCCTCGCCGCCTACCGCGCCCTGCTACGGGATCACCGCCCCGAGAGCATCGTCGTGGGCGGAGGTTCCGCTGGAGGCAACCTGGCGGCTGCACTTGTCCTGCGAGCGCGTGACGAAGGCCTCCCTATGCCCGCCGCCGTCGTCCTACTCACCCCGGAACTCGATCTCACCGAGTCAGGCGACTCCTTCCAGACCAACCTCGGCGTTGACACTGTCCAGACAGATAGTCTGATGCCCGCCAACCTGCTCTACGCTGCCGGTCACGATCTTTCGGACCCGTACCTGTCCCCGTTGTTCGGCGACTTCTCAGCAGGCTTCCCACCCACGTTGCTCGCGACCGGTACGCGGGACATCTTCCTGTCCAACACCGTTCGCATGCATCGGGCGCTGCGAGCGGTTGGGGGCTCTGCTGAGTTGCACGTCCTGGAAGCGGCGCCGCACGGCGGGTTCTTCGGAAGCGCCCCCGAGGATCGTGAACTCGAACGTGAGGTCCGCCGGTTTATCCACACACAGTGGGCGCTGAGCCTGTAAGCCTTGGGGTTCATGCTCCTACTGCCAGCGATCGCTCCGGTGGGAAGGACGCAGGCGCGTCCAATGGTGTCGAGTTCTGTCAGCGACGTGGTGGTGTGCCAAGGGACATGCCACCGTCGACGGTGAGGACCAGGCCGGTGACGTGGGCGGCGCGGTCGCTGGCGAGGTACAGCGCGGCCTCGGCGATGTCGCGGGTTCTGCCCTGGTGCGGCAGCGGCTGCAGGCGGGTGACGGTGGTTTTGTCGAAGGCGGCGTTGATGTCTGTGGAAATGTTGGCGGGGGCGATGCAGTTGGCCCTGATGCCGTGCTCGCCCACCTCCACCGCGAGGCAGCGGGTGAACTGGACGACGCCGGCCTTCGCCGCCCGGTAGGGCAGCATCCCGATTCCGGGGGTGACCCCGGCACCTGAGGCGATGTTGACGATGGCACCGCCACCGTGATCGACCATGTGCCGGGCGGCGCTGCGGCTGCAGGCCATGACCCCGTAGAGGTCGACGGCCACTACACGTTCGAAGTCGCGCAGGTCGTCGTCGAGGAAGCGCCGTAGTCCACCGGACACACCGGCGTTGTTGCACAGTACGTGCAGTCCGCCGAAGTGCTCGATGGTGAAGTCGACGAGTGCGTGCGCCTGGGCGGGGTCGGAGACGTCAGTCGTGAAGAAGGCGGCGCGCCCGCCAAGCTTCGCGGCGACGCCCTGACCGCCGGTGTCGATGTCGGCGACGACGACCTTGGCGCCTTCGGCGACGAACCGCGTGGCGATCGCGCGGCCGATCCCGTTGGCGGCACCGGTCACGATCGCGACCTTGCCTTCGAGGTCTCCGGTGGCCGTCATACTGGCGTGAACTCGATGTGCAGCTTCCGCAGGCCGCGCAGGATGTAGGTCGGGTGGTAACGGAAGCGCCGCGCTCCTGGGGGGCCGTGCTCGGCCTCGGAGATCCGGATGTCGGTCGTGCGGTCCAGGAGGCGTTCGAGGGTGATCCGGCCCTCGGCGCGGGCCAGCGGCGCGCCGGGGCAGTAGTGGGCCCCGTGGCCGAAGGCGAGGTGCTCGCGGGCGTTGTCCCGTTCTGGGAGCAGTTCGTTGGGATGATCGAACTTGCGCGGGTCGCGGTTCGCGGCGCCGTTGAGGACCATCAGCGTGGTGCCGGCTGGTAGGTCCACGCCGCCCACGGTGACGGGCACCTTGGTGAGCCGGAAGTCGCCTTTGATCGGGCTTTCGAACCGCAGGATCTCGTCGATGAACCCGGGGATCAGGTTTCGCTGGTGCCGCAGCCGTTGCTGGAGCTCGGCGTCCTCGGCCAGGACCTGCACGGCGGYGGCCAGCATGCGCACCGTCGTCTCCTGGCCTGCCGCGAACAGGTTGGCGGCCAGGCGCACCACGTCGATGACCTCGGGTGTCGTGCCGTCCCGGTAGGTGGCCTGCGCCAGCCGGGTCAGGACGTCGTCACGCGGAGACCGGCGACGATCCTCGACGTAGGCGGTGAACGCCTCGTACAGGAACTCCAGGGGCGTGTCGGCCAGCTGCTCACCGTCGGTGCTGCCGAACCCGCCCTTGGCCTGGCCCGTACCGCGTCGGAACAGGTCATGGTCCTCCTCGGGCACGCCGAGCAGGTCGGCGATGACCACCATGGAGAAGGGCCCGGCGAAGTCGGCGATGAACTCGCACCGGGCGTCGCCGAGAAACTCCTCGAGGTACCGGTCGGCCAGCCGCCACATGGCCTCCTCGTTCTGCTTCAACCGTCCGGGAGACAGCAGGCGCATGAGCAGGGCGCGGTGCTGGGTGTGCTTGGGCGGGTCGAAGGTCGGCAGCTGGTCGCTGTAGGGAAGTTCGTCCCGGTGCGCCTCGATGAGTTCGGAGATGTCGTCACCGTCGAGCGGAACCGGGAAGCCGGGGAACGGGCCCGTCACCGCCGTGCACGAGGAGAACCGGTCGCTGTCGTGGTAGATCGCGAGCGCCTCGTCGAAGCCGGTGACCATCACCACGCCCTGGTGCGGCTCCCGTGACACGGGACACCGCGCCCGCAGCGCGTCGTAGTAGGGGTAGGGGTCTGCCACCAGCTCTTTACTGGTAAAGAAGTCCACTCCATCGATGTCGACCACACGCATCTCCGATTCAACAAGCTTCCTTCAGCGGCGAGGCGCGTCGGCCCCGGCCTGTCGACCTGAATGTTGGTCTACTTCGCCCCGAAGGTGGGGATGATCGGCGGCAGGTCGAAGATCGTGCGGATGCCGGGTTCGGCCTCGACGAGGTACGGGATCGTGTTCACGGCCGGGGTCGCGGTGTAGCCGGCCAGGTGCTCGGAATACCCCTCGTCGGTCGTCCCGTAGGTGACCCGGACCTGCATCGGCGCGTCGCCCCTGGTGGTGAACAGCCAGCCCTCGCCGCCCATGTTCCAGTCCTGGTCGAGATGCTGGGTGCAGAACCAGTGTGCCCGGAAGATCATGAACGGTCTGCCGTTGCGCAGGCCCGCGACGGTGATTCGCTGGGCGGCCATGGTGCCCTTCTCGATGACGTAGCCGTCCGAGAGCGTGTGGGGCTCGGTGGCGCGGGCGGCCTCCGCACGCACCTCCCAGCCGTCGAGCGGGAGTCCGATCGCGTCCGCGAGAGCGGCGAGCGACTGCTGGTAGCCCACGAAGGCGGTTCCTATCCGCGCGGCGGGCAACTCGCTGGTGGCGACCGGCGTGCCGAAGCCCATCAGTTTGATCATGTCGGGCCCCACTGAGGCCGGGATGTCGGCGTACTCGTCGATGGTCAGCTCGTCGAAGCGCCGCATGGGGTAGATGAGCGTCAGTGGCATCGTGGTGGTGCTGTAGCCCGGGCTGCTGCCCGTGGCGTGGATCGATGTTCCGCCCTGCTGGCACGCCTCCTCGATGCGGGCCCGGATGGTCGTGTCCATCGTCGAGGCGTAGAAGAACTCGCTACGCGTCGTGATGACGTTGATGCCGGAGCTGAGTAGCCGCGTCAGGTCGTCGAGGTCGAAGCCCTCCTGCATGTACAGCACGCAGTCGGGCTGGAGCGCCACAACGTCGTCGATCTTCTGAGTGGCGAGGATGCCGACCGGGTCGATCCCCGCCAGGACGCCGGCGTCCTGACCCACCTTGCTGTCCGAGTAGACGTAGAGCCCCACCAGCTCTAAGAACGGGTGCTCGACGACGCCTCGGATGRCCTTCTTCCCCATCCGCCCCGCCGCCCACTGGACGACGCGGTACGTCTTGTCCGACTGCCCCTTGGTCATCAAGGTCCTCTCGCCTGGCCCGGTTGCCCGGTCGCCACTCCGCGACCGAACCCGCGGGCCCGTTGATGTTGAAAATGACAGTAGCAGACAAAAAACTTCCACGTCCAGGGACGGCAGATCGGTGCACCTGAGACGCCAAGAACGCCCAGTGACATGGGAGATCCCCGCTCACGCGCGGGCCGCATCATGGCTGCCAGGACAGTTCCGCAGTGTCATAGGATGATGTTCCAGGGTCGAAGGGGAGAAAGGGCATCCGGTGGAGGGCGAAACCCACGTAGAGGCTGGCGGGCGCAAGAGCGAGATGACCCGTCAGCGACTGCTCGTCGCCGCGCACCACCGGTTCCGCACCCACGGCTACGTCGCGACCACCGCCGCGGCGATCGCCGAGGACGCCGGCGTGACCGAGCGCACATTTTTTCGTTACTTCCCCGCCAAATCCGACGTGCTCGTCGACGATTGGCGGGTCCGGCGCAAGCTGCTGAAAGACGTGCTCGCCACCTCGGACGCGCCCGAGCTGCTCGAGGTGGCACGCGCGGCCATGCGCGCGTTCACCGACCACCTGCGCGCAAGCATCGAGGCCGGGCGCGACAGCGTGCTCCGTGTCCTCAATGAGCGGGAGGCCTCGTCCGCAGTGCTGGAGGTGCTTCTGGCGGTGGAGCACGACCTGACCAAGGAGCTCGCCCGGCGCGCCGGCCGGTCCTCCGAGGACTTCGAGGTGCGGCTGGCGGCGTACGCGACGGTCGGGGTGTTCCGGGCGGCGCTCCGTGCGGTGGTCGCACTGGGCATGGCCAGCTACATCACCGCGCTCGTCGACGACGGGATGGACCGACTGAGGC
The DNA here is from genome assembly GCF_001854655.1 of Parafrankia colletiae. Classification (GTDB taxonomy): domain Bacteria; phylum Actinomycetota; class Actinomycetes; order Frankiales; family Frankiaceae; genus Parafrankia; species Parafrankia colletiae. The sequence goes on from NZ_MBLM01000110.1 coordinate 52,943, forward strand.
CGCTCTACGCGGGCCTCGACCGGGGCCCGTCTCGTCCAGGTGACCGGCTGGACACACCATGACGGTCGGATCTCAAGCTCGGAGACCTTGACAGCCACTGACATTTCCTTCAGTCTTCGTCGTCATCCACCGCATGCGCGGAACTCCCGAGGGGATGCGACGTGACCCTGACCAACGACGCCTATGTCGACCAACTCAAGATCTGCGACGTTGATGCCCACGTACTCGAGCCACCGGACCTCTGGACGTCCCGGATGTCGAAGAAGTGGGGCGACCAGGTGCCGCACATCGTGCGGATCAACAACAGGGACACCTGGTACATCGGCGACACCCGCGTAGGCACCGCGGTCGGTGGCCAGGCGCAGGCGGGGTGGAAGGCGCCCTACCCCAACACACCTCTCTACTACGAGGACGCGCATCCCGGCGCGTGGAAGGCCGACGAGCGCCTCGCCTGGATGGATGAGAACGGCATCCACTCACAGGTGCTGTACCCGAACATGATCTCCTTCCACACCGCCCGACTGCTGACGTTGGACCCACAACTCCGCCTCGAGATCGTCCAGGCGTACAACGACTTCCTGAGCGACTTCTGCTCGGCAGCTCCGGATCGGCTCATCGCGCTCACCAACCTTCCATGGTGGGATCTCGAGCAGAGCCTCGCCGAGCTCGAGCGTTGCTACGCCCTCGGGCACAGGGGCCTCAACTTCGGCTGGCAGTTCGAGCGGGCCGGCCTGCCGCCACTGCGCTCAGATCACTGGGAGCCGCTGCTGAAGATGTGCCAGGAGATGAACGTGCCCGTGAACTTCCACACGGCCTTCAACGAGTCTTTCGAAGAGGACCAGGGCCTCGTGGCCAACGCGGAGTCGTTCAGCACGCTGGACCTGGCCAAGATCTCCGCTCAGTCCATGCTCGCGAACGCCAACTGCATCTCAGAACTGATCCTTGGCCGCCTTTGTGAGCGTTACCCGACACTGAAGTTCGTCTCGGTGGAGAGCGGAATCGGCTACATCCCGTTCCTGCTCGATTCGCTCGACTGGCAGTGGAGCACCCTTTCCACCCACCTCGACTACCCGGACATGCTGCTGCCGTCGGAGTACTTCCGGCGACAGATCTACGCCACGTTCTGGTTCGACCCTCATGTGGGTGCGCCGGCGGCGCTGTACCCGGACAACTTCATGTTCGAGACCGACTTCCCGCACTCCACCTGCCTCGCGCCGGCGCCGAACTCCAGTGCGACCGGACCGCGAGAGACGATCAGCAAGAATCTGGGCGATCTGCCCGCGGATCTCGTGCGGAAGGTGCTGCACGAGAATGCCGCCCACGTCTACAACCTGTGATTCGAGGATCCACGTGCGACTACTTATCACTGGAGTAAGCGACGACGGCAGCTCCTGCGTGGTCGAGAACCGAACTCCGAGCGAGGTGCCCTTCGAGGAGGGCGGGATCATCGTCGTGCAGGCGGCCAGGACCACGTCGTCTCCGCCTCCCCCGCGTCCGCCGGGGCAGGGCCACCTGGTCAAGGTCGAGGCCACACCCGGCACCGCTGGCTGGAATTTCATCAAGTTTCCTCCGCGGACCACGACCGGGCTTCACCACACCGACAGCCTCGACTTCAACGTGATCCTCGAGGGCAGCGTCGACCTGATCCTGGGCGACGGGCCGCACCGGCTCGGTCCCGGTGACGCGGTGGTGCTCAACGGTGTCGACCACGGGTGGCAGACCGAGGAGTCCGCCTGTCGCATGAGCGTGGTCGTCATTGCCACGCCTCCGCTCGACTAACATCGTTTTCTGTCCGTCATTGTGGGAATTCCGTCGGCAGCGCCCGCCACACGCAGCCGTTGTGCGTCACGTAAAGAATCTCGTCCGCCCTGTCCCGCCGAGGGCGCTTCTCCGGCCTGACGTCCTTTTTCGCCACCGGCCAGCAACCGGTCCACTACCGCCCACTCGGCATCGGACAGGCCGGACAGATACCGGCGGACTCGTGACAGGCTGCGACAATCCCGACCCCTACGCCACCGGTCACGTCATCACACCGACTGGCCGGGCGCGAATTCTACCCCCCGCTCACGAGAATCGTGATTTCCGACAGGCGCTCCACGGAGGACTGATGGACTGAAAGGCGCACCTTCGGTGCGGGAGGCGACCGAGGCGTCCGCGTCGGGCGGGAGCCAAGCGCCGCGCCCCAGGTCGGCTTCACCCCGCCTGCCGACTCATAGGCTCCCTGCGCTTCGAACCGGCGATCAAGGTCCGGTCACCACCTGCTGGTGACCGGGCCTTCCCTTATCGATCGGAACCTTCCCGGCGACGCGCACCGCGGTAACACCCTCCGCGCCACCGGACCCGCTACTCTGCGCTCGTCCGGTGCTGGGTCCGATGTAGCCCCACCCGCTGGTCCCCCGAGCGGGTGGGGCTACATCGCAGTCATCACAGGGCCGGCGGTCTCCCGGCTCGCCTGGTCGATACTCCGGGCAGCAGATGATCTGCCAGGCCCGGATCTCATCCCGCGCCACCGAAGCACGCCGCCCCGAAGGCCCGGCCGAACATTGAAACCCACGGGGAGCAGCGAACCAAAGCCGTACTTAACGATGCCGCCCACGTTGGGGCTCGAGATGGTGCTGGGTGCCGCCCGCACGGCGAAGATCGCCGGGATGACCTCCGTCAAGCGTTCCTGCACGGTCGCATAGGCGTCCTTGATTTCCGCTTCCGACCTGACCTAGCCGCCGCACAAGCGGACGGTCTACCAGACTCGATCTTGCGCACCGTCGCAGGTCATGGCGCCGACGCGACCGGGCCAGACGAGCTTCGTTGCCATACAAGACCCATAGCTTGTGGCAACGTCCGTGGACACAGGCCTCGTGACCTCCCACCCGGAAAGCGGACGGTCAACTCCGCCGTCTCTGCAGGTCAACCAGGGTCTGAGACAGACTGTCACCGGGATCGCGCGACTCTGTTGCCATACCCGTTGCCATAAAACGATCAACCGGTGATCGACAAATCCCGTTATTTCCGCAGGTCAAAAGGGTGGGTAGGGGCGGGGTCGAACCTCCGACCTTCCGCTTTTCAGGCCGAACTGACCGTCATTTCAACGTCCGCCGACGTACGTTTTCGGCCGTGGAAGGCCGCCGGCGTACGCGCCGGTTCGCCCACGTTGCTACACCCGTTGCTACACCTCGACGAGGCCGTGAACGGGCCGTTCCCAGCAGCCAGGCAGCGCTTTCGCGCACCCCAGCCCTCCGGGCGAGAGAGCACGGTGGCGCCCAGCCCACCGACTTTGAAGAGCCTTCCGCACCCCACGCCCGAGGTCGGGTTGGCGTGGCTCACTTTTACGACTGCCGGCTGGGGGTGGTGACGCGTGAGGTCCACCACGACGAAACCCGCAGACCCGAACACCGACGCTGCTACCCCTGTCACGGCAGCGGTCGTCAAGCTCGTCACCGCGACGATGRCCGCCGTCGTCGGTCTGACGTTCCTGTTCGGATTCGGTAATGTCCTCGCGCTGGGGCTACGCCTCGGCGTCCCGATCTGGGTCGCGCCACTGGTCGCCCCCGCCGTGGATCTCTCCGTCCTTGGAACCGTTGACCGGACTACCGGGCTGACGATCAGCGTGTCGTAGGCGGCGGGTGGTGTCCCGTCGGTAACTGTCACGCAGTTCCGAGTGAGAGGACTGCGTGTGGATGTCCGATAATTGTGATCGTGTGATTGATCTGATCGATCTGCCGGAGTGGGGTCGGGTTGTCCCGCTGGCTGGTGTCGAGCCGTTCTGTGTGGTGGACGAGGCGGATCGGCCGGTCGAGCCGGTCCGACGATTCCTGCGTGACCTGGTAGCGCAGGGATGTTCGGCCGCGACGATTCGCAGCTATGCGTTTGCGTTGCTGCGTTGGTGGCGGTTTCTGCGGGCGGTGGAGGTGGAATGGTCGAAGGCGTGTCCGGCGGAGGCGCGGGATTTCGTGCTGTGGTTGCAGCGGACCAGCAAGCGGCGTCGGTTGCCGCGAACCGATTCCGCGATGACGGCAGGAACGGTGAACCCGATCACCCGCAAGCGGTTCCAGGACGACAGCTATATCGTGGCCACGATTCGGCACTCGAACGCGGTCGTGCGGTCGTTTTATGCGTTCTGGATCGAGCGGGGCGAAGGGCCGCTGGTCAATCCGGTGGTCCTGGCTCGTAGGGCAGCGGCCGGACTGCTGGCCCTGGAGGTTCCTGCACTGATTGGGTCGGATCACGGTGATCCCCGCGGCATGTCCACTCGGTCCGGGGTCGCCCCGATCCTACGATGCCGCCTCGATCGCGAAGTCCCAGTTGCTCGGTGCCGGGCTACGCCAATTGGCCGAGCGTCAGGGCGCCGTCTTCGTCGATGCCGCCAAGGTCGCGGTGGTCGGGAGCGACGGGGTTCACCTGAGCCTCGACTCGCACCGACCCCTGGCCGAATTGCTGGCGATGGCCATCCGCGCGCTGCCCCGCCCCGGCCAGTCTGAGGAAGAGGCCCTCGCCGCGAAAGTACAGTAGAGGCACGACCGCTCAGGCATCGGCCGCCCGACCGTCGTTCCAACGGTCCTTCAGCTCGTTCAGGTAGTTCAGGCCCGCCAGTACCGTGTCGGTGTCGGGAATGAAGTCGATGAGGCAGGCAACCTCGTCCACCCCGAGGGCGGCCAGCCGGCGCAGCGTGGCCATCCCGTCGGCCACCGTGCCGAACAGTCCATCCGCTTCGAAATGCCGCTCGAAAGCCCTCTGGACAAGGAAGTCGAGGTCGTCCGGATCCATCTGCTCGAGCTGCTCTCCCGTGGTGAGGTCGCCGGCCGCCCGGGTCGACAGGCCGACCGAGCTGCGGAGGTACTCCGTGAAGGGCTCTTGTACRGCGGACCGTACGGTGGCCCGGTCTGGCCCGAGAAAGGTGTGCAGCATCAGTACCACGTGACCGGGCGCCGCGTGCCGGTCGGCGACCACGGCGCGGTACTCCCGGATCTTGCCGCCCAGCTCATCGAGATCCTGGCCGAGCAGGTGGGTGAGCACGCCGGCACCGAGTTCACCGGCGAGGAGGAAGGTGTCGCGGCTACCCGAGCTGGTGAGCCAGAACGGCAGCTCCGGCTGGATCGGCGCCGGGAAACTGCGCACCTTCGCGGTGCTACCCAGGCCGGTCGGTAGCTCGACCTCCTCCCGGCGCCACAGCCGCCGTACCAGGTTCAGGTTCGCGAGCATGACGTCCTTGCGACGCTTGAATTCGTCCGGCGCCAACGCGAAGTCGCCCGGGTGCCAGCCAGGGGCGAAGGCTATGCCGGCGCGGCCGCCGGACAGGTTGTCCACAATGGACCACTCCTCGGCGATCCGGACCGGATGGTGCAGCGGAGCGACCACGCTACCGGCCCTGATGTTCACCCGGGCGGTCACCGCGGCCACCGCCGCTCCGGTCACTGCCGGATTCGGGTACGGGCCGCCGAACTCATGGAAGTGGCGCTCGGGTGTCCAGACGGTGGCGAATCCGTGGGTGTCGGCAAACCGGGCCCCGTCGAGCAGCAGCCGGTAGCTCTCGACGCCGGACGCATTGTCGTTGGCGAAGTAGAACAATCCAAAGTCCACAATGTCCCCAGAGTACGGTCGGTCAGCGCTCGGCCGACGCCTGATCGATCACGAGCGCCAGATCGGCCGTCATCGGTGCCCGGAAGAGAGTCCGTATCGAGATCTTGACATTGAGCTGTGCCTGGATCTCCCGGACGAGCCGGATGGCCAACAAAGAGTGGCCGCCAACCTGGAAGAAGTCGTCTCCGGCCCGGATATCCGGCCGGTCCAACACCCGGGCCCAGATCTGGATCAGGGCCTCCTCGGTCAAGGTGCCAGCGGCCGGCCCGTCTGGGGTACTTGGCACTGCCCCAGACCGATTCGGGCAGGGCGGCGGCGTGGATTTTTCCGGTCGGTGAGAGTGGGATCGAGGGGATCATCATGAGGACGGTCGGCACAAGGAAGCTCGGTAACCGGTCCTGCGCGAATGCTCGTAGTTCGTCCAGGTCCAGGTCATCCTTCTCCGCGACCAAGTAGGCCACCAGCTCCTGGCTGCCCTGCGGACCGGGTCGGACGACCACCACCGCGGACAGCCGTTCGAACGTCCACGTGACGGCGCCGGGTAAGAACAGAGGGGGCGCCGTTAGGTATGGAAGCATCGCGATCTCTCCGTCGTCAACAGGTTTCCCACTTTTTCGATAGAGATTGACGGGCGGGACACGGCTCCCTAAGGTGGATCTCGGCGTCGAGGGGTCCACCGTGGGCAGTCCATGAGTAGCACCATCACCGGCCTCGCTTTCTTGACGCCAAGCAACATCGTCGACGAAGACCCCTATCCGGGGCTGACCGACACGTTGGAGATCTTCCAGTACGGCGAACGTCTCGGCTACGACGGCGCCTGGATCCGGCAGCGCCGGTAAAGCAGGCCCGGCATCGGGTCTCCAGCAAACGAGGAAGTGTGCAACCGACCAACGTCGGGCCACGCACTGGATGAAGCGATCCAACGAATAGGCGGTGGCAGTTGAGCACGGAAGATACACGCGACGCGTTGCGTCAGGAGATTTTCGTTCTGCTGTCGGGAGTCTCCGGCGGCGCTCTGAATCCTGACAGTATCGAGGCGAACACGGAATTCCCGGGCACCGGGATGAGCTCGATCGAGTACCTCGAATTCGTCGAGAAGGTCGAGACCAGATTCGGGGTGTTCATCGACCTGGAGGCCGACGGGCCTCTGACGAGCATCGACAACTTCCTGGAACTCCTGCTGAAGTCCGGCGCGTCAGTGACGGTGCAGCCCTTGCAGGGAGTCGCCGAGACGTAAAGTCCGCCAGCCCCTCCGCTACAGCATAGTTAGGTCTCGACATCGTGCATTTGAAGGCGTTCGGCTGCTTCCTGCCTCCGCTCCACGATCCGACGATCAACCCCTATCTTGCCCTGCAGCAGGACATCGAACTGTGCGGCCTGGCCGAGGATCTGGGCTTCGACGAAATATGGCTGGGTGAGCACCATTCCAGCGGCTGGAGCATTTTGAGCTCGCCCGACCTGATGATCGCGGCGATGGCTCGCGAGACGCGCCGGATCCGGTTCGCGACAGGTGTGATTCCACTTCCTTACCATCACCCCGTTCATGTCGCCGAACGCATTCTGCTGCTCGACCACCTGACGAATGGTCGGGCGATCCTGGGATGCGGAACCGGAACGTACGTCCACGACATGGAAATGATCGGTGTGGATCCGGGTTCCATACGTGCCCATTTCCGCGCCGCCCTGGACGTCGTGACGGCGCTGATCGCCGGGCAGACGGTCGACACCACCACGCCGTGGTTCACCGCGAAGAGAGCGGTCATGCAGCTCCGGCCCGTGYGGGGCGCCATCGAGACGGTGCTCGCCTCCTCGCTCGGCGACGAGGCGATCGATCTGCTGAGCGACACCGCGACGACGCCGGCGGTCCATGTCGTGCCGCCCTGGGGCACGATTCGACCGGGTATGGATGCCGATCCGATCTCCTCGCTGGTCCAGCGTGTGGAGACGTATCGGAACAAGGCTGGGGATGCCCGCATCCGGTGCAACGTGTTCGTCCACATATCCGACTCCGCGGCCAAGGGTGTGGACGAACTGATGCCCGGATGGTCGGCGCAGCGCCGCGACCTGTACCGGACGGTGTTGGGCATGCCGATCCCGGACTCCGAGGTCGCGCATCGCAAATCGCTCGAGAACCTCGTCGACACCGGTGCATTCATCGTCGGTGACACCGTTACATGCACACGCATGATCAGGGACCTCTTCGACCGCCTCGGCGACCCGGTGTCGGTGAACTTTTTCCTGCCCGGCTGGATGCCGCACCAACAGACCCTCGACCAGCTGACGGCGATCGCCAATGAGGTGATTCCCGCGCTCCACGGCGGATTCGACGGCACCGCCGAATCCATGAGGCTCAATTCAGAACAGGCTGGCCGTCAGATGAAGCGCCGAGCCGAGCTGCGCTGACACCGGACGGGTCGTCGGCCGAGGAAGGTCACACATGAGCATCGCCAACACACCGACCACCTTGAACTTCAGCTCCGACGAGTTTCTCTCCGACCCTTGGCCGATATACAAGGAACTCCGCCGGACCGACCCGATACACTGGGCGGAGACGTTTCGGGCTTTTCTCGTCACGAAGTTCGAAGACGTCGTTGCCCTGCTAGCCGACCGGCAGGTCGTCAGCGGGTTCCCGATGCGCAGCAGTCGCCGGTTGTTCGGCCCGACGCTGTTGGACGTCGACGGACCGAGCCACCGCGCGCTGCGCAAGATGCTGATGCCCTTGTTCGCGGGCTCGTCGGTGGAGCGGCTGCGCACCGAGATACTCGTTCCCGCCGTGGACCAGGTTCTCGACTCCATCGAGGCGAAGATGGTGTCCGCGAACAGCGCGAGCGTCGACTTCATGGACGAGGTTGCCGTCGGGGTGYCCTACGCGATGGTCACCCGCTTGTTCGGGATACCACCGGAGGATGCGGCCTGGCTGCGACCGCGGGTCCTGCCGCTCGCCGGGGCCATCGAATTCCCGGCGACCTCGCTGGATATGGCCCTCGCCGCGAAATCGGAGCTGATCGACTACTTGATCGATGCCCTGGCCAGCCGGCGCGCGGGCGGGCGGGCGACCCTGCTGGACGTCATCTTCCCGGCCGGTGAGCCGGTCGACCGGTCGATGCTGGGCACGGCGACCCTGTTCCTGCTGGCCGGAACCGAAACCAGCGTCGCGACGATCGGCAAAATCATGTACGCCGTGCTCGCCCACGAGGTCGARCTGGCGCGGTTGGCCGACACCGAGTTCCGCAATCAGGTGATCCGCGAGACCCTGCGCTGGGAACCGCCGAGCCACACCGTCCTGCGGTACGCGGCCGCCGACATGACGATCCGCGGTGTGCACGTTCCACGCCGGTCGACGATCTTGTTGTCGCTGGGCAGTGCCAGCCGGGACGAGGAGGTGTTCCCGGACCCTGACACGTGGCGTCCGGAGCGCCCGGCAGGTCGGATGCTGGCGTTCTCCGCCGGCCCGCACACGTGCCTGGGAATCCAGCTCGCCCTGGCCGAGTTCGACACGCTGTTCGAGCGAATGTCCCTCCGGTTCGGCGGCGTCCGGCGCGACGGCTCGCTGGACACCATTCGTTCAGGCTTCTGGCGTCTCCGCGAGCGGGGCCATATCTTCCGTCGACCTGATCACCTGCCCGTGCAGTTCGAGCGCAGGCGCAATTCAGGGGGCAACGAGCGTGTCGTCTGACGCGACAACCGCGCCTCCCGTGGTGCGGGGACGCGACGAACCGGATGTAGCGCAATGGCTGCCCTACGACCTGACGGCTCAGTTCGATGGCCTCGTGCCGGATCGTGCAGAACTGGTCATGGCGGCGTTGATGGTGACCCTGTGCCGTTGGACGGCCGCGAGCGAGGTCGCGCTGGCCGTCGCCGACTGGCGCGCGAACAGTTCCGATGCCCCGCAGGTGATCCGGCTTCACCTCGACGACCGAATGACCATCGGCGACTTCCTCCGGACGGTCGCCACCGCCCGCGGTGCGCAGGCAACCGATGAGGCCGTCGGCGGCCCGGTCGATCTCGTCGTCGTCTCCGACCACTCCGATCTGCGGTCGGCCAAGATCGGCTTCGTGACCGACGTGCCCGACGTCGCGCACGGGTTCGTCGCCGACCTGGCGGCGGCGGTGACCGAGCTCATGTCCGTCGACGGTGCCCTGCGAGACGTGCGCTGTATCGCGCCGGAACGCCGCCGGATCCTCGATTCGCTGGCCGGAGCCGAGGTGCCCGCGGTGGCGATCGACACCATGTTCCTCGACCAGGTGAGCCGTCACCCGCACCTGGTCGCCGTGCGCGACGCGACTGTCGAGCTGACCTACGAGCAGCTCACGCAGGCCGCGGACCAGCATGCCGACTCCCTGTGGCACGCCGGCGTCCGGCCCGGCGCCACGGTGCTCGTGGCCACCAGGCGATCGGTCGGCGAGGTCGTGGCGCTACTGGCGATCATCCGCCTCGGCGCCGCGTACTCGGGATTCGACGACGACGCGCCGCCGACTCGGGCACAACGGATCATCAACAAGCTGGCCCCCGCGGCCGCGGTGGTCGACGCTGCGTCGACCGATCATCCCGGCCTGCGCGGGCTCGCCCGCGTCGAGGTCTGGCGGCCCGGCCCCGACCTCGGCACATGCACTGGGCCGACCCGGCCGCCCGTGCCGACCGATCCAGGCCGAGCGGCGTACGTTGCGTTCACCTCCGGCTCCACCGGCGAACCGAAGGGTGTCGTCGTCCCGCACAAGGCAGTCACCCGACTCGCGCTCACCACGGACCTGCAGATGCGCCCAGGCGACCGTGTGCTGCGGATGGCGCCGCTGGCCTTCGACGCGTCGACGTACGAGATCTGGGTGACACTGCTCGCCGGGGCGACGCTCGAGGTCTACCCCGCGAAGCTTCCGTCGGTCGGCCACCTCGAGGCGTTCCTCGCCGATCGCGAGATCTCGGTGGCATGGATCCCCGCTAGCCTGTTCCGGCTGATCGCCAGGTCCCGGCCGCACGCGTTCGCCGGACTCCGCCAGATCGTGTCCGGCGGGGAGGTCGTTCCGCACGAATCGACCGCACGGATGCTCGACCTGCACCACGGCCTGGTGGTCACCAACGGGTACGGGCCCACTGAGAACACCACGTTCACGACCACCCACACGGTGCGCAGCAGCGCGGAAGTCGACGGACCTCTTCCGATCGGCCGCCCGATCGCCGGTACCCGAGTCTTCGTCCTCGACCGGAACGCCCGACTCGTGCCCCCCGGCGCGGTCGGGGAACTCTACGCGGCCGGTGTGGGTCTCGCCAACGGGTACCTCGGCGACGAGCACGAGACCACTCGCCGATTCGAGCATTTCTCGCCCGACGTGAACGAGCGCCTGTACCGCACAGGCGACCTGGTCCGCCTCGACCCGCACGGGCGCCTGCTGTTCCTGGGGCGCGCGGACGACCAGATCAAGCTGGAYGGCCACCGCATCGAAACCGGGGAGATCAGCGCCGCCCTCGGCCGTCATCCCGATGTGCGCGATGCGGTGATCGTCGTGGCCAAGCGGGAGAGCAAGAGTGTTCAGCTCGTCGCAGCCGTCGCCATGCACCCCGGCGCCGACGCCGACCCGCGGTCGCTGCGTGCGTACCTGTCACAGATCCTGCCGAGCTACATGTTACCCGCTCTGTGGGTGGTGGTCGAGGAAATCCCRCTCACCCGCAACGGAAAGGTCGACGCCCAAATTTTGATTGATTCCGCATTGTCAGCGTGACGCATTGTCAGGAGATAGCAATGTCCTCGCTGCTTGACGACCCGGCCCTCGACTACCTGGTGCTTGTGAACGACGAGCTGCAGCACAGCCTGTGGCCCGCGTCGATCGCCGCGCCCGCCGGGTGGACCATCGCCCACGGCCCGGCGGATCGGATCGCATGCCTCGGCTATGTACGGAAGAACTGGACCGACATCCGTCCAGCCAGCACCCGGACCGCCGGCCACGACGGCCATGTCTGAGGGAGTGGAGCGCAGCGTGGTCGCATATAAGCAGTCCGGGTCCACGACGGTCGACGAATCGATGCGGGTGTGGTTCGGGCAGGAGCGGCTGTGGCTGGTCCAGCAACTCGACCTGACCAGCGCCGCATACAACATTCCGATCTCGCTGCGGTTCCACGACGGCATCGACTTCGAGGTCCTCGACCGGGCGCTGCACGCGCTCGTCGAGCGCCATTCCGTACTCCGCTGGAGGTTCGTCGCGGACGGCGACGGCACGCTGGTCGCCGCGCCGGTGCCGGACTTCCGCATTCCGGTGGCCCGCCGGACCGCCGAGCCGGGCGAGCAGGACTGGCGGGTGCACGCCGACGAACTGGCTGCCGCACCATTCGACCTCGCGGCGGCACCGCCGGTGCGCGCGCTGGTCGTCGAATGCTCCGACGGATCGGCCGTGCTGTGCCTGGTGATCCACCACATCATCGTCGACGGCCGGTCCCTCCAGGTGCTGACGGAGGATCTCACCGCCTTGTACCGGTCGGACACGCTCGCGCCGCTCGCCGCGACATACGAGGACTTCATCGCCTGGCAGCGCTCCACCACCACCGACGAGTCCGTCGCGGAGCACCTCGAGTACTGGCGGCGCGAGCTCGACGGATTCGAACGACTGCGGCTGCTGACCGACCGACCCCGATCCGCAGATCCCGGTTTCATCGGCGACCACGTCGACTTCGAACTGCCGCCCGCGCTCACTGCCGCTCTGCGGGCGTTCGCCCTGCGGCACAAGTGCACGCTCACCAGCGCGGTGACGGCCGTGCTCCAGGCCCTGCTGTCGGTGTACTCCGGGCAGGAGGACATCACGATCGGGGCGGCGCTGGCCGGTCGCGAGGACCGCCGGTTCTCCAACGTCATCGGCTTCTTCGTGCACACGGTCGTGCTGCGTACCCACATCAGCCGGTCGATGTCGTTCCGCGACCTGCTCCAGCTGGCCCACCGCAAGGTGATGTCGGCCCACGCCCATCAGCAGGCACCGTTCGAGCAGGTAGTCACGGCGGTCGAGCCGGAACGGGAGAGCGGCCACAACGCGATCTTCGACGTCATGGTCCTGCACAACGGCGAGGCCGCCGCGCTCGGCGAGGGCGGGATCTCCCGCTCGTCGTGGGCCGCCCGGAACACCAGGTTCGACCTGGAGCTGAGCACCTACCTCGACAAGGACAGGCTGTGCGGCACGCTGACGTATCGGTCGAGCCTGTTCGACCGGTCCACCGCCAGTCGGCTCGTCAGCCGGTACGTCCAGCTCGTCGAGCAGGCCCTCGACCACCCCGACGAGCCGATCTCTCGACTCGAGCTGGTCTCCGCGGACGAGACGGCGCGCAGTGAGGCGAGGTGGCAGACCGCCGCCCGCCCGGTGGCGTCGGACTCCCTCGGTACGCTGTTCGAAGCCCAGGTCGCTCGGACCCCGGACGACCTCGCCGTCGTCGGGACGGATGCACGGCTGACCTACACTCAGCTCGACGCGCGCGCCAACCAGCTCGCCCACAGACTGATCGACGCCGGTGCCGGTGCCGGCGAGGTGATCGGTGTACTGGCCGAGCGTTCACCGGACGTCATCGCGGCGTTCCTCGCGATCGTCAAGATGGGCGCGGTCTATCTGCCCCTGTCGACCGACGACCCGGTCGCCCGCCAGCGGTCTTTCCTGCGCGAGGCGGGCGTCCGCCTGCTGCTGTCGGACCGGACGCCGGAGTTCGACGGCTGCGTCGCGATCGGCTTCGACGCCGACGGATTCCCAGCGCACACGCCCCGCACGGATGTGCTCCCCGACCAGCTGGCCTACATCACCTATACGTCGGGCTCGACCGGTGAGCCGAAGGGTGTGGCGACCACGCACCGGCATGTGGCGGAGCTGGCGCTGGACCGCAGCTGGACCTCGGCGACCAGGAGCGTGCTGCACCACACCCGGCCCACGTTCGACGCGACGACGTTCGAGGTCTGGGTTCCGCTGCTGACCGGTGGCCGGGTCGTGCTCGCTCCACCCGGACGGCTGGAGGTCGCCGACCTCGAACGCCTCGTGCGCGAGGAGTCGGTGACGTTGGCTTGGCTGACCGCCGGGCTGCTCCGCGTGTTCGCCGAGGAACGACCCCAGGCGTTCAACGGGCTGCGCGAGATATGGACCGGGGGAGACGTCGTCCCGCCCGACGTGGTCGCCACCTTGCTCGCACACTGCCCCGGACTGGTCGTCGTCAACGCCTACGGTCCGACCGAGATCACTGCGTTCGCGACCGCGCACCGCGTGCAGGACCTGAGCGAGACCGCGGGGCCGATTCCCATTGGGACGCCGCTGGACAACACTCGCTGCTACGTGCTCAACCGCGACCTGCGCCCGGTGCCCGAAGGTGTGATCGGCGAGCTGTTCATCGGCGGCAGCGGCGTCGCCTGCGGCTACCTCAACAGCGCCGACCTGACCGCGCAACGGTTCGTTGCCGACCCGTTCGGCCCGCCCGGCGGGCGGATGTACAACAGCGGTGACCTCGCGATGTGGCGTGCCGACGGGCTGCTGGAATTCCTCGGCCGGGCCGACAACCAGGTGAAGATCCGGGGATACCGCGTGGAGACCGGCGAGGTCGAGCACGCGCTGACCGGACTTCCCGGCGTCGGCCAGGCCGTCGTGGTGGCGCACGGCAACGGCGACGGAAAGATGCTCGTCGCCTACGTGGTACCTGCGCCGCTCGCCCGGCTCGACGAGGAGGAACTGCGCCGGTCGCTGGCTGAGACCCTGCCCGGCTACATGGTGCCGTCGGCTTTCGTGTTTTTGGACGGGTTGCCGGTCACGGCGAATGGGAAGGTGGATCGGCGGGCGTTGCCGGCGCCGGTGGCGGCGGCTGTTCGGGTGGGTGGTCGGGCGGCGTCATCGGTACAGGAGGAGGTGTTGTGCGCGGTTTTTGCCGAGTTGCTGGGTCGGGCGGCCGTCGGTGTGGATGACGATTTCTTCGAGTTGGGTGGGCATTCGTTGCTGGCGGCTCGGGTGGCTTCTCGGGCTCGGGTCGTGTTCGATGTTGATCTGTCGGTGCGGGATGTGTTCGAGAATCCGACGGCGGCGCGGTTGGCGGCGGTACTGGGTCGGGCGGGGGCGGCGCGTCCGGCATTGGTGGCGGGTGTGCGACCGGCGCGGGTTCCGCTGTCGTCGGCGCAGCGCCGGTTGTGGTTCATCGATCAGGCTTCCGGTGGTCGGGATGCTACTTACAACATTCCGTCGGCGCTGCGGCTTCGCGGGCGGTTGGATGTCGGGGCGTTGCGGTCGGCGTTGGTGGATGTGGTGGGTCGGCACGAGTCGTTGCGGACGTTGTTCCTGTCGGAGGGYGGTGAGCCTTTCCAGGTGGTGGTTCCGGTGGCGGGGGTGGATGTCGACCGGTTGTGGGAGGTGGTCGATGTCGACGAGTCGGGTTTGCAGGCGGCGTTGGACGGGGCGTCGCGGTGGGGTTTCGATCTGGGGGTCGAGCTTCCGGTTCGGGCGTGGTTGTTCCGGGTGGGGCCAGAGGATCATGTTCTGTTGGTGTTGATTCACCACATTGCTGGTGACGGTTGGTCGCTGGGTCCGTTTTACCGTGATTTGGATGCGGCGTATCGGGTGCGGTCGGCGGGTGAGATGCCGGGTTGGGTGCCGTTGCCGGTGCAGTATGCCGATTACAGCTTGTGGGAAGCGCAGGTACTGGCCGGGGAGGAGGTCGTGGACAGTATCGCGGGGGTGCAGGCACGGTATTGGCGTGAGGTCTTGGCGGGGTTGCCGGWCGAGTTGGCGTTGCCGGTCGATCGGAAGCGGGGTGCGGTTGCCGCGGGTGCGGGTGACTGGGTCCCGGTCGATATCGATGCCGGGTTGCATGAGGCGTTGCGTGGTGTGGCGGTGGCGGGCCAGGCAAGTTTGTGGATGGTGTTGCAGGCGGGGTTGGCGACCTGGTTGTCGCGGTTGGGCTGTGGGACCGATATTCCATTGGGCGGGATGGTGGCGGGTCGGTCGGACGAGGCATTGGCTGATCTGGTCGGTTTCTTCGTCAACACTCAGGTGCTGCGGTATGATCTGGGCGGCGAACCGTCTTTCAGTGATGTGATCGGCCGGGTGCGGCGGGCGAATCTGGGGGCTTTTCAGCATCAGGACCTCCCATTCGATCGAGTGGTGGAGATCGTGTCTCCGCCGCGGGCGCTGAACCGGCATCCGTTGTTCCAGGTCGCGATGACGTTCCAGGTGGGTTCGGGCGCCGGGCTGGTATTGGGTGGTCTGGATGTCGAGTCGATGTCGGCCAATACCGGCACGGCGAAGTTCGACCTTCACTTTGGGTTCGCGGAAAACACTTCCGCCGATGGTCGGGCGTTGGGCGTGCAGGGGGTGTTGCAGTACGACACCGGCCTGTTCGACCGGGTGACCGCGGAACGGATCTCGCGCGGCCTGACCGGCCTACTGCGGATCTTGACCGAGAACATGGATGTTCCGGTCGGGTCGGTGAATGTGGTCGACGAGGCCGACGTGCGGCTGCTACAGGCGAGCGTCCAGAAATTCCGCGTGGCGACCCGCGAAACTGAACACGCCCCGGTCTCGGATTCGTCCGTTCGCGGCCCAGCCAGCCCCGTCGAGGAGGTCATCTGCGGCCTGTTCGCGGAGGCGGTCGACGTCGACGCCGTCGGTGTGGATGACGATTTCTTCGAGTTGGGTGGGCATTCGTTGCTGGCGGCTCGGGTGGCTTCTCGGGCTCGGGCTGCGTTCGATGTTCGTCTGTCGGTGCGGGATGTGTTCGCGAATCCGACGGCGGCCCGGTTGGCGGCCCGGCTCAGCGAGCTGATCGAGATCGGCGACCGGCCGACCTCGCAGGACGTGCTCCTGCCGATCCGGGCGAGCGGCGAGCAACCGCCGATGTTCTTCATCCATCCCGGAATCGGACTGAGCTGGTGCTACGCGGGCTTCGCCAGGCACCTGCGCGACCACCCGATCTACGGCATGCAGGCGAGGGCGGTCTCGGACGCGAGCCTGCTCGCGCCGAGCCTGACCGACATGGCTCTGGACTACCTCGAGCGGATCCGCGAGGTGCGCCCCGACGGTCCATACGGGCTGGCCGGATGGTCGTTCGGGGGGAACGTGGCCCACACCATCGCGGCGATGCTGCGCGAGGCCGGCGAGGAGGTCGATCTGCTCGCGCTCATCGACTGCTACCCGTACGCCGGCGTGCCGACGGGCTCGGACGTCCCCCGCGAACCGCGCGAACCGCTGGACGTCGAGACGGTACGCCGCCTGTACATCGACGGCACCGCACTGGCTGACGTCGACGACGAACGGGCCGCCGAGCTGGCCGCCATCCTCACGCACAACGACGGGATCGCCGTGACGCACAAACCTCCGCTGTTCGACGGGAACGTGTTGTTCTTCAGCGCGACCGGTCACCCCGACAACGCCGAACTGAAACCCACCGCCTGGCAGCCGTTCGTCACCGGGTCGGTGCGATCGCTCACTATCGCGGCCGGGCACTACGAGATGTTGCGGCCCGCGCCGCTGGCGGAGATGGCTGAGGTGCTGGTCGCCGAGTGGGGGAGCGCGAGGCGTCGCTGACCTGCTGACGATCGTCGGCACCACCACTCGGGTTCGGTGAACCCGAGTCAGACCGGAGGAAGTCCGCATGTCCTTGCTAGCTGCCAGCTCCCCGGGCACGACGCGCTTCCGTGCCCGGGGACCGAAGGATATCGACGAGATCGCCTCCCGCTACGGGCTGCCCGGTGAGGTGGGCGAGACGGTACGGCTGGTCTCGAAGGTACTTCCCTTCCGGGTCAACGACTACGTCCTGGCCAACCTGGTCGACTGGGACCGGGTACCGGACGACCCGATGTTCCAGCTGTTCTTCCCGCAGCGCGGCATGCTCACCGAGACCGACGAGAAGCTGCTCCGGTCGGTGTACCACGAGGGCGCCTCGCCGGCGGAGATCAAAGCTGCCGTCGCGGACATCCACGCTCGGATGAACCCGCATCCGTCCGGGCAGATGCAGCTCAACGTGCCCAGCCAGGACGGCGAGGACCTGCCTGGCATGCAGCACAAGTACCGCGAGACGGTGTTGTACTTCCCCGGCAGCGGCCAGACCTGCCACGCCTATTGCACCTACTGCTTCCGGTGGGCCCAGTTCGTCGGCGATGCCGACCTGCGCTTCGCCGCGCCTGGACCCGACCGATTGGTCGCCTACCTGGCCCACCACCCGGAGGTCTCCGACGTCCTGGTGACCGGCGGAGATCCCATGATCATGTCGACCGAGCGGATGCGGGCGCACCTGGAGCCGATCCTGGCCGTCGAGTCGGTGCGCACGATCCGCATCGGCACCAAGTCCGTCGCGTACTGGCCCCAGCGGTTTGTCAGCGACGCTGACGCCGACGACCTGCTGCGGCTGATCGAGCAGGTCGTCGCCAGCGGCCGGACGATGGCGATCATGGCGCACTACAGCCACCCGGTCGAGCTGTCCACAGAGATCGCGCAGCGGGCTCTGTCGCGCATCCGGGCCACCGGTGCGGTGGTATATTGTCAGGCTCCGCTGGTCGCCCACGTCAACGACGACGCGCAGGTGTGGGCCCGGCTGTGGCGGGCCGAGCTGGCCGCAGGCGCGGTGCCCTACTACATGTTCGTCGCCCGCGACACGGGACCTCACGAGTACTTCAAGGTGCCGCTGGCCCGCATGGCGGAGATCTTCCGCGCCGGATACCAGACGCTTCCCGGCCTGGCCCGCACCGTGCGCGGCCCGGTCCTTTCCACCAGGCCCGGCAAGGTTGTCGTCGACGGCGTCGAGGAGACCCCGCAGGGCCGGTTCCTTCAGCTCCGCTTCCTGCAGGCGCGGGACGTCTCAATCGTCGGCCGGCCTTTCCGCGCCCGGTACAGCGATACCGCCGCCTGGCTGGACGAGCTGGAACTCGATGCGGCCACGCCCGCCGACATCGCGGCGGCTGTGCGAGGGGCGGCGCAATGAGCTGGTTGATCTCGCCCAACCTAGCGCTCGACGAACTCGTCGCGCAGCGCAGGGCCGCAGGGGAGTCGATCGTTCACCTCGGGTTCGGGGAATCGAGGCTCCCGGTGTTCCCCGGCCTTGTCGAACGGCTCGTCGCCGGGGCGGACCGCAACGCCTACGGACCGGTCGCCGGTGACGCCGCGGTCCGGTCCGCGGTTGCCGGGTACTTCGCCAGGCGTGGCCTGCCGACCGACCCGGAACACGTCGTGGTCGCCCCCGGCAGCAAGGCGTTGCTGCTCGCGTTGCAGGCCGCCATACCCGGCGACGTGCTGGTTCCCGAGCCGTGCTGGGTCACCTACGCGCCCCAGGCCCGGCTGGCCGGAAAGCGGGTGTTCGGCGTGCCCATCCCGGCCGAGTGCGGTGGCGTGCCCGACCCCGACCGCCTGCGCGAAACCATACGTCAGGCCCGCCAGCAGGGGTACGACCCCCGCCTGGTCGTCCTGACGTCGCCGGACAACCCGACAGGCACGCACGCGCCGCCCGACGTGGTCAAGACGCTGGCGATGATCGCTGAGGAGGAGGACCTGATCCTACTCTCCGACGAGATCTACCGCGACCTGGTGCACGACCCGGCAGCGACACCGATACTCAGCCCAGCCGAACTGGCCCGATCCCGCACCGTGGTGATCACCGGTCTGAGCAAGAGCCTCGCACTGGGCGGCTGGCGCATCGGCGCGGCCCGGTTCCCGGACACGGCGTGGGGCGCGCAACTGCGGGCGGACGTCACTGGGTACGCCAGCGAATCCTGGTCCACGCTGGCCGGCCCCATGCAGGAGGTCGCCACCTACGCGTTCGGCGAGCCCCCGGAGCTGCTCGAACGGCTCGCGCGAGACCGCGGGCTGCACCGGGCGGTGGCACGGGCAATGTACGATATCGTGATCCACGGCGGCGCCGAGTGCCGGCCTCCCACCGGCGGCTTCTACGTCTACCCGGACTTCGAGCCGCTGCGCGAGACGCTGGCCGGCAAGTCCGTCGTCGGCGGGGAGTCACTGCAGCGGCACCTGCTGGAGAACTGCGGGGTCGCGGTTCTGGCCGGCGTCCATTTCGGCGACGACGCCCGCGCGCTGCGATTCCGCGCGGCGACCAGCATGCTCTACGGCGCGACGCGGGCCGAGCAGCAGGCCGCCCTGGACGCCCCGGACCCGCTGGCGGTTGGCCACGTGCGCGCCGCGCTCGACGCCGTCGAGGCCGGATTCGCCGAACTCGCGGGCCTTAGCCCATGCCACCCGCCGCCCCGGTCACCCGCCCTGACGGGCACACCACACTGAAGGGTCAACATGTGAAACTGCAAAGAGGCTGGATGAACTTGTCCGCGTACAGAACGCTCGCGTCGATCTGCATCTTGAGCTTCGTGCTCGGGCTCRATGTCACCATCGTCAACGTCGCCCTGCCCCGAATTCAGGACGCCTTCGCCGTGTCGGCCGGGTCACTCGGCTGGGTCRCCGTCGCGTATTCGCTGACCTACGCAACGTTGATGTTGTCCGGCGGCGCCTGGTCGGACAGGTTCGGCCACGCGCGGGTCTTCATGTACGGCATCCTCGTCTTCGGCGCCGGCTCGCTGATCRACGTGGTCGCGCCGAACTTCTGGCTGCTGGTACTGGGCCGCGCGGTACAAGGCGTCGGAGCCGCGATGTGCGCACCGGCGGGCCTCGCAGTGCTGCGTTCCAGCGTTCCGCCGCAGCAACTGGGGCGCGCTATCGCCCTGTGGACCTTCTCCCAGTCGGTGGCCGTGTCCGCCGGGCCGATCCTGAGCGGTACCCTCGTCCAGTTCCTGACCTGGCGCAGCGTGTTCGTGATCAACATCGTGGTCGTTGCGCTGATCATCTGGCTGATGCTGCCAGACGTGCGAAACAAGGCGAGCGAAGCTCCAGCGGCGCAACGGAAGTGGGACGCCTACGGGCAGGCTCTCTACGCGGTGTCGTCGGGCTTGTTCGTCGGCAGCTTCATCTTCCTGCAGCACCCGTCCGGCACGTTCGAGTGGTCGCTTCTCGCCGCCCTCCTGGCGGTTTCCGGAGCTGGCCTGTACGCGTTCTTCCGGCACGAGCGGCGGTTCGTCGACCCAGTACTCCCGACCTCCTTGCTCAAGAACAAGGAATTCCAGGCGGCCGTGATCATCGGAGGCTTCATCGTCTTCGTCAACTTCGGACTGGTCTACTGCCTCGGCCTGTACTACGGAGCCGATCACGGATTCACGCCGCTCGAGGCGGGCGTCATGTTCCTGCCGATGATGCTTGCCTGCGCCGTGTCGACCACCCTCGTGGAGCGGATCCGGCGCGCGATCGGTACCCGCATGACGATCGCCGCCGGAGTCGCGTCGAACCTCGTGGGCTCGGTGTTCATCTGCGTTCGGCCCGACAACGTCGGTTGGGTCGTCGCGAACGCCGCGTTCCTGGGATTCGGAGTCGGTCTCGCGATTCCTCCGCTGGGCGCCCGCCTGCTCGGGTCGGTGGACGTGAAGATATCCGGTGTGGCCGGCGGCATGCTCAACTCCACGCGCAACTTCGCTATCGCCCTCGGGGTCGCTGTCCTGGGGATCATGGTGCAAGGTTCCGAGACATCGGTCCATGTGGAGCTCCGCGCGATCAGCGCGGTATGCGCGCTCATCATGCTCGTCGCGCTCGCCACGTACCTGGCTACCACCAGAACGGAAAGCCGGACCGAGAACCAACCGAAAGACCCCGTCACCGAGAACGAACCGAAAGACGCGGCTACCGAGATGGTGCCCGTCGGCGGCGAGAGGTAGTACGCGGTGGAGAAGGTGCTTGATCGCATCGAGGACCTGGCCGGTGAATTCCCGGACCGTACGGCAGTCCGCGGACGACACACCTGGACCTACGCCGCGCTGATGGCCCGCGTCGAGCAGGTGGCGGAACTGTTGCGGCCGGTCGCCGGCCCCGGTCTCATCGTCGCCGTCGATGTGACGCACGCCGAGCAGGCCATCGTCGCGGCACTCGCCTGCTTCAGGATGGACCTGGTCGTCATGCCGGTCGACCCGCGGATGCCGCAGGCCCGCCGATCGCTCATGACCAACGACGCCCGCCCGGTGGCCCGCCTGGTCGAGGAGGCCGTCGGCGAAGACCTCGTGGTCCACCATGAGTTCGCGCACGGGGGTGTCGCCCCAGCCGACTCGGCCTACGTGATGTACACCTCGGGCTCGACCGGAGTACCCAAGGGCGTCATCGTGTCCCACCGCGCCCTGATCGAACGGCTCGACGGCCTGGCCTCGGTACCGGGCCTGCGGGCCGGAGAGACGATGCTCGCGCTCACCGCGTTCACCTTCGACATCGCCATGGCCGAGCTGCTCCTGCCGCTGACGGTCGGAGGCACGGTGGTCTGCGCCGACCCGGCGGCGAGGTGGGACACGTCCCTGCTCACGTCGGTCGCCGCGAACGTCGACGTCATCCAGGCCACCCCGAGCTACTTCCGGCTGTGCGTCTCCGAGCGCTGGCCCGGCGCGCCGAAGGCCCGGCTGTGGTGCGGCGGCGAGGCGATGACACCGGCGCTCGCCGAGGCCCTGCTGCCCCTGTGCGACCAACTGTGGAACGTCTACGGTCCGACCGAGGCGACCATCTGGGCCACGGCGGCCCACGTGACGCAGCCGGAACAGATCGATCTCGGAATGCCGCTTCCCGGATCTGCCGTGCACCTGATCGGCCGCGATGGCAGCGAGTTGACCCTACCGGGGCGCGTGGGAGAACTGGTGATCAGCGGAGCTGGCATCGCCACCGGCTACCTCGGGCGAGACGAACTGACAGCAGCCAGATTCGGACCCGTCGAGGGCGTGCCCAGCCCCTCCTACCGCACCGGTGATCTCGCCTGCTACCGCGACGGCTCCCTCGTGTTCCGAGGTCGTGTCGACGGCCAGGTCAAGGTCAGAGGACACCGGATCGAGACGGGCGAGATCGAGGCGTTGCTCGAGCAACACCCCGCCGTCACCGAGGCGGCCGTGGTCCTGAGGAACCCTGACGATCCAATCAAGTGCCACCTGAAGGCCTACGTAGCGAGCCAGGCCACCGACCGCGAGCTGCGTCGATGGCTGGTCCAACATCTGCCGGACGTCATGGTGCCGCAGAAGATCGAGGTGGTCCCGGTGCTGCCGCGGACCACGGCGGGGAAGGTCGACCGGGTCGCGCTCGCGGAGCGCTGAGGTGCGCCACTGACGGACGCGAGTAGATGCCTGGGCAGCTCCGACGGCCGGTCGAGGACGAGCGCTCGAACCGACTGATCAGTACCCTGAACCTCCTCGGCAAGATCTGCGTTCGCCGCCGCCCGAAGCGTGTTCTCAAGGCTGTCTGAACCGCCCCGGGGTGTCCGGAGACTCGTGGACGACAACCGCGTGGATCCGTGCCGCCAGCCACCTCATCAAGTCGTAGCTCGGGGCGGTGCGCGCGAACCGGATGCAGCGAACTCGCGTCCGGCGGCGCAGGGCGGTACGCCACCGAAAACTAATACCAGCTGCGGGAAGGTCCGAAGCCGAGTCTGCGCTGCCGTTCGCCTTCGAGCGTCCGCTGTTGAAGCGGGCAGTCACCCGCCGCGATGCTGCTCATCGGCCCAGGTCAGATGCGTGCCCTGGCTCCGCGATCGTCCCAATAGGCGTGCACTGTAGCGACGGGTGTAGCAACGACCCGAATATCGCGGCGGACAGTCAGGTTTCAGCATTCATGCAGGTCAGCGGGGTTACGCGGTAGACGTCCACCGTCTCGCGTTGCTACACCCGTTGCTACATAACGATCTTCAAGGTGCTCGACAGAGCGACAAAACCCCTGGTCAGAGGTGGTGGGCAGGGGCGGGGTCGAACCGCCGACCTTCCGCTTTTCAGGCGGAAGGTCGGTCAGCCGCAGCTCAGTTCTCCGCTCGGCGGGTGGCCTCTCGCTCGTAGGTCTGCCAGCGGCCGTGGATGTCGTCCTGCGCCAGCTCTCCGAGGCGGTCGGCCTCCGCCGGGTTCGCCATGCCGAGCCGGGTGAACCGCGTCTCGGTGGCCGCGAACTCGCTGAACGGGATGGACGGCGCCCGCGAGTCGAGGCTGAACGGCGCCTCGGCGGCCGGGTCGAACCGGTAGAGCGGCCAGTAGCCGGACCGCACCGCCGCCTTCTGGTGGGCCATGCCCGCGGTCATGTCGATGCCGTGGGCGATGCAGTGGCTGTAGGCGACGATGAGGGACGGCCCCGGCCACGCTGCCGCCTCGTTGAACGCCCGTACCGTGTGCTGGTCGTTGGCACCGAGGGCGACCTGTGCGACGTACACGTCTCCGTAGGCTGCGGCGACGAGCCCGAGGTCCTTCTTCCGGGTCCGCTTGCCGCCCATCGCGAACTTCGCGACCGCGGCCCGCGGCGTCGACTTCGACGCCTGCCCGCCGGTGTTCGAGTAGCCCTCGGTGTCGAGGACGAGCACGTTGACGTCGCGCCCGGAGGCGAGCACGTGGTCGAGGCCACCGAAGCCGATGTCGTAGGCCCACCCGTCTCCGCCGACGATCCACACGCTCTTGGCGACGAGGTCGTCGAGGACGGCGTCCAGCCAGGGATCGACCCCGGAACCAGCGAGACCAGCGGCACCAGCGGGGCCGACAGAACCGACAGAACCGGTGGAGCCGGCGGCGTGGCCGAGGCGGCGGCGCAGCTCGGCGATCCGCGCGCGCTGCGCGCCGATCCCGGTCTCCGTCGACTGGTCGGCGTCGAGGATCGCGCCGACCAGGTCGTCGCCGACCACTCCCGCCACCGAGCGCAGCAGGCGGCGGGCCTCCCGGGTGCGGGCGTCGAGCGCGAGCCGCATCCCCAGTCCGAACTCGGCGTTGTCCTCGAACAGCGAGTTGGCCCAGGCCGGGCCGCGGCCTTCGGCGTTGGTCGTCCACGGTGTGGTCGGCAGGTTCCCGCCGTAGATCGACGAGCAGCCGGTGGCGTTGGCGACGACGATCCGGTCACCGAACAGCTGGGTGAGCAGCTTCAGGTAGGGCGATTCGCCGCAGCCCGCGCACGCACCGGAGAACTCGAACAGAGGCTCCCGCAGCTGTGAGCCGCGCACGTTGGTGGCCGGGGCCAGCTCCGGGCTGACCGCCGGCAGGGACTGGTGGAACGCCCAGCTCGTCCGCTCGTCGTCGAACCGGGTCGCGGCGTCGACCATGTCGAGGGCGCGGTGGTCCGGGATCTCGCGGCTTTTCGCCGGGCAGGCCTCGACGCAGATCCCGCAGCCGGTGCAGTCGTCCGGCGCGACCTGGATCGTGAGCCGGTACTGGCCGAGGCGGGCGTCCTTCGGGCGGGTGTGGCGGAACGACTCCGGCGCACCGTCGAGGCGCTCCGGCTCGAACAGTGTCATCCGGATGGCGGCGTGCGGGCAGACGATCGCGCACTTGCCGCAGGTCACGCACAGCTCCGGGTCCCAGACCGGCAGTTCGCGGGCGATGGCACGCTTCTCGTAGCGGGCCGTGCCGACCGGGAAGGTGCCGTCGGCGGGCAGCGCGCTGACCGGGATCAGGTTCCCCTCCCCCGCCGCGATCCGCGCGGTGACCTGCTGGACGAACACGGGCAGGTCGCCGACCAGGCCGCGGCGCGGGCCACCGGTGACCTCCCGGCCGCGCAGGTCGACCTCGCCGAGCGCGCCGAGTGCGGCCTCGATCGCGGCGACGTTGCGGCGCAGGACGTCCTCGCCACGCTTGGCCTGGGCTGCGCGGACCCCGTCGCGCACGGCGTCGACGGCCTCGGCGGCCGGGAACAGGCCGGACAGTGCCAGGAAGCAGGTCTGCAGCACCGGGCTGACGATGCCGGGGATGCCGGCCTCCTTCGCCACCCGGTCGGCGTCCACGACGAACAGCCGCGCGTTCTTCTCGAGCAGGTGCCGCTGGGCCTGGGCCGGCAGGTGGTCCCACACCCGCTCCGCGGGGTGCGGGCTGTTGAGCAGGATGGTGGCGCCGCGGGCGGCCACGGCGAGAACGTCGACCCGGTCGAGCAGCCCGGCCTGGTGGCAGCCCACGTACTGGGCATCGCGGATCAGCCACGGCGCGTCGATCGGCTCCGGGGACAGCCGCAGGTGCGACACCGTCATCGACCCGGACTTCTTGGAGTCGAACACGAAGTACGCCTGGGCGTGCAGGGACGTCCGGTCGTCGACCAGGCCGGCGGTGGTGCGGGTGGCGCCGACGGTGCCGTCGCTGCCCAGGCCGTAGAACACGGCCCGCAGGACGTCGTCGGGCTCCGGGAAGGCGTCGTCGTCGACCGTCAGGGACAGGTTCGTGACGTCGTCGTGGATGCCGACGGTGACCTCGCGGCGCGGCTGCTCGCGGTCCAGCTCGTCGAACACCGCCGCGGCCATCGCGGGGGTGAACTCCTTGGATGCCAGCCCGTAGCGGGCACCGATCACCCGCGGCATCCGCTCGGGACGCTCGGCGAGGGCGGCCAGCACGTCGAGGCGAAGCGGCTCACCGGCGGCGCCGGGCTCCTTCGTCCGGTCGAGGACGGCGACCGAGCGGACCGTCGGCGGCAGGCAGGCGAGGAACGCCGTCGTGTCGAACGGCCGGTACAGCCGGACCTGGACGAAGCCGACCCGTTCGCCGCGCTCGACGAGCCGGTCGACCGCGGCCCGCACCGCGGAGCGCCCCGAGCCCATGATGACCGCGACCCGCTCGGCCTCCGGGTGGCCGTGGTACTCGAACAGCCGGTAGGCGCGGCCCGTCGACGCCGCGAGCTGGTCCATCACCCGCTGCACGATGCCGGGGACGGCCGCGTAGTAGCCGTTGGCCGCCTCACGGGACTGGAAGAACGTGTCCGGGTCCTGGGTGGTGCCGCGGATCACCGGATGGTCCGGCGACAGGGCGCGGCGCCGATGGGCGTCGACGCACTCGGCGGGCAGGAGCGCGGCCAGCGTCGCGTCGTCGAGCAGGGTGACTTCGTTCAGTTCGTGCGAGGTGCGGAATCCGTCGAAGAAGTGCAGGAACGGGATGCGTGAGGCGAGCGTGGCCGCGTGCGCGACGGCCGCCAGGTCGTGTGTCTCCTGCGGCGAGGCAGCGGCGAGCATCGCGAACCCGGTCGTGCGGGCCGCCATCACGTCACTGTGGTCACCGAAGATCGACAGGGCGTGCGTCGCCAGCGTACGCGCGGCGACGTGCAGCACCATCGGCGTCAGCTCGCCGGCGATCTTGAACATGTTGGGCAGCATCAGCAGCAGGCCCTGCGAGGCGGTGAAGGTCGTCGACAGCGCCCCGGCCTGCAGCGCCCCGTGGACCGCGCCCGCGGCGCCGCCCTCGCTCTGCAGCTGCACCACCTCCGGCACCGTGCCCCACAGGTTCGGACGTCCCTTCGCCGACCAGGCGTCGGCGAGCTCGCCCATGCCCGAGGCAGGCGTGATCGGGTAGATGGCGATCACTTCACTCGCGCGGTACGCAACCGAGGTCGCCGCCTCGTTGCCATCGATCGTCTGCTGCCCCATGCACAACAGAGTCCGTGTACGGGAGGCGAACAGAACGGGACCTAGGTCCTTACCCCCACGACGGAGCTCCCCCGGCGCGGAGGGATCGATGAGCCCGTGGCTCGCGCGAAGTCCTTACCGTGACCGTCAACCGACCAGGTGCCGAGGAGGCCCAATCCCATGCCCGCGACCCCTGTCAGCCCTGTCAGCCCTGTCGTCGTCAGCCTGCCGATCGCGGACCGACCGACGTCGCACCGGTTCTACCGCGACGGGTTCGGCTTCGAGCCCGTCGGTGAACCGGCCGACGACGGCGTCCCGGAGCCGTTGCAGTTCGCGCTGAACGACGGCCTGCGCCTGATGCTCGTCCCGTCCGGAGGCTTCGGCTGGGTGATCGGTGGCCGTGGCGTCGCGCAGGCGGGGCACAGCGAGTGTCTGCTCAGTGTGGGCGCGCAGAACGAGGCGGAGGTCGACGCGATGGTCGAGCGGGCGTGCCAGGCCGGTGCCACTGTCGTGACCCGGCCGGGTCAGCAGCCCTGGGGCTACGCCGGTGTCATCGCCGACCCCGACGGCCATCTCTGGATGGTGACCTCCGAGGCGCTCCCGGGCTGACTCCCAAGGTCGCGAGGGCGCGCCCTTCAGGCGTTCAGGCCGCCGTTGATGCTGATGACCTGGCCGGTGATCTTCGTCGAGTCGGGACCGCAGAGGAAAAGTGCCGTCGGCGCGATGTCCTTCGGGCTCGGCAGCCCGAGGCCGGCCCGCTTCACCGCGGTCGCGGTGCGCCCTTTCGCGGCCCGCAGCTCGTAGATCGGCGTGTCGACAACGTAGCTGGGCGAGATGATGTTTATGCGAACACCATCCCGCGCGATCTCGGTCGAGAGGTTGCGGGCGAAGGCGATGATGCCACCGAAAGCGGCTCCGATGATCGCCTGGTGCGGGGCTGCGAAGCGCCCCGCGTCCGAGACGAAGCCGACGACGGCACCGCCCTGCCTCGCCAGGTGCGGGCGGGCAGCGAAGCAGAGCTGCTGAAAGACACCCACCATGTACTGCGCTGCCAGCCCGTACCTGGTCGGATCGGTGTGGGCGAAGAGCCCCGTGGTGCCGCCGGCGCCCGTGATCGCGCAGTGGATGACGGCGTCCAGCCGACCCCCGTCCGTCACGACCTTGGCCACCACGTCGTCGATCACGCCCTCGGTACGAAAATCCCCGGGAGCCGCGATGGTGCGAGCGTCGGGATGCAGCGCCCGAAGGCGCGTGACCGCGGCGGCGACACTGTCCGGCCGCGAGCCGTGCATACCGACGGTCGCGCCGCCGGCAGCGGCCTGAGAGGCGATCTCGAAGCCGATGCCACCCGAAGCTCCGGTGATGAGGATGACGGAGTCAGGCGCAACGTAGGGCATGAGCAGCTTCTCCTGGGGAAATCCGTGTGCCGCCACCGCCGTCCAGCCTGTCACGGGCTGGACGGCGGTGACACCCACACACGGGCGTCAGGTGCCGATCTTGCCGCCGTCGCGGCGGCGGATGACGACGGTGGCCGCACGGGGACGGCCGGCCGGGTCGAAGTCCGGCCAGTTGCTGACCGCCCGCGGGTTCTCCGGCGTCGGGGCGCCGAAGGCCGGGGTGGACTCACCGGGGTGCTGGACGTTGACGAACAGGGAGGTCCCGTCGGGCGTCGCGGTGATACCGGTGATCTCGCAGCCGCGCGGGCCGGTCAGGAACCGGCGGATCTCGCCGGTGCCCGGGTCGGCGACCAGCATCTGGTTGTTGCCGATCCGGTCATGCTTGCGGGACGCGAGGTTCTGCGAGCTGTTCGAGACGTCCGTCTGGATGAACAGCCGGCCGTCGCGGTCGACCCACAGGCCGTCGGGCGAGCCGAACAGCGGCTGGTTCGCCGGCACGTGCTCGCCTTCGGGCAGGTAGGACGGGTCGCCGGCGTAGAAGGCGATATCCCAGGTGAACGTCAGCGAGGTGCTGTCGTTGCGCTTCTCGCAGAAGCGCAGGATGTGCCCGTAGATGTTGCCCGCCCGCGGGTTCACCGGCGTCGGGCCGGAGGTGCCGTTGGTGAGGCTGACGAACACCTCGCGGCTCTTCGGGTGCACGGTGACCCACTCGGGCCGGTCCAGCTTCGTGGCGCCGACCGCGTCCGCGGCCTGGCGGGTGYGCAGCAGGACGTCGGCCTGGTCGGCGAACCCGGCCGTGGCGGTCAGTGCGCCCTTGCCGAACACCAGCGGGACCCAGGTGCCCGTCCCGTCGGCGCCGAAGGTGGCGACGTGCAGGGTGCCGTGGTCGAGGGGGCTCTTACCCTCGCGGCGCAGCTTGCGCCACGGCTGGGAGCCGACGAACTTGTAGAGGTACTCGCCGTTCTCGTCGTCGCCGGTGTAGACGACAATCCGGCCGTCCTGCTCGACGACGGTGGCGCCCTCGTGCTTGACGCGGCCGAGCGCGGTGCGCTTCACCGGCGTGGACTTCGGGTCGAACGGGTCGATCTCGACGACCCAGCCGAACCGGTTCAGCTCCTTCGGGTTCCTGGCGACGTCGAACCGGGGGTCGGCGGTGTGCCACTTGTAGCCGCCGCCCGCCGCGCTCACGCCGTAACGGCTCTGTGCCGCGGTGGGCGCCCAGGCGGCGTCAGTGGTGCCGAAGTAGCTGTTCCAGTTCTCCTCGCAGGCCAGGTAGGTGCCCCAGGGGGTGTACCCGTTCGCGCAGTTGTTCAGCGTGCCCTGCGGTGCGTTGTTCGACGCGAGCTCCGGGTGCCGGCCTGAGACCGGGCCGGAGAAGGCCACCGGGGTGGCACCGGTGACGCGCCGGTTGTGCCGGGAGTCGACATTGACCCATGTGCCGCCCTGCTGCTGCAGCGCGATGACGGTAACGCCGTGCGCGGCGAGCGCCTTCGCCACCTTCTCCGGGGTGATGGTGGCGTCGCCGTCCGGGAAGAGGAGTTTCTGGTCGACATACTCGTGGTTGACGACGAGCAGGCCCTCGCGGTTCTCGGCGGAGCCGCGCCCGGTCGGGAAGAAATGCATTCCGTCGTGGTGCATTCCCACCTGGACGGACTGGTCGGCCGCGCTGTTCGACGCGTCCTTCTTCCAGGCCGGGCCCTTCCTCGCCAGCGGCGTCCCCCAGGGGACGATCACCTGGAAGGTGTAGCCGGCGGGGACGACGAAGGTGTCCGCGGAGCTGGTCGGGACCTCGGTGAACCCGAGCAGACCCCGCCCGGGGCCACCGCGGCCACCCGGTCCACCCGGGTGGCCGCCGCCAGGGCCGTCGGCGCTGGCCGCGGTGGCGCCGGACGCTCCGAGAAAGCCTGCGGTGGCCGCGGCAATTCCGCCGCCGACGAGCGTCCGGCGGCTCACCCGGGCCGCGATGAGGTCGGAAAGTCTCGGGTTCTCGGTGGGGTTTGAACCGGCGTCCTCGGCATCGTCGCGCACATTTCCTCCGTCACGTCTGTGTGATCGCTGCGTCGGCGACGTTAACCAGCCCGGGGCTGTCACGGCGGGCCGGTGTGCGAACCCCGGGTGAACCGCGGGCCAACGTTCTGCGCTGCCCGGACTCGCCGTGGCGCAGGCCCTCCGTGCTGCGCAGGTAACCGACATGTGCGGCGCGGTTTACGGCTGGGCCATGCGCGGGACGCCATGCGTCCATCAGGGCGGCGCAGGCTCGCCGACGGCGCGCGCTACGGGGCGCGCGTGCGAAGGGGGAACGGATGAATCGTCGGAGCGTCACCAGCGTAACCGCGGGCGCACTGGCTGTCGCGCTGCTCGGTGCCGGGGCGGGCGTCGCCCAGGCCGGCGGGGGCGGTGGCGGCGGACCGCGGCCCGGGCAGGAGCTGGCGGCACGGGGCGACGCCTACCGCACGGCGGCCGGTGACACGCTGACCGTCCGCGGCGGCGGTGTGCTGCGCAACGACAGCGGCCGCCCGGTCACCCTGGTCGCGAACACCGCGCCGGCGAACGGCACGCTGCACCTCAACCCGGACGGCACCTTCAGCTACGCGCCGAAGCCCGGCTTCACCGGCACCGACACGTTCACCTACTCCGTCAGCGACGCGGTGACCCGGTACGCCACGCAGGTCGCGCCGCTGGCCACCATCGGCGGGGTCACCATCAAGGGCGGCGCCTACGGCTCGTCCATCTACCCGGTGCCCGGCTCGCGGGACGAGTTCTACGGCCTCACCGACCGCGGCCCGAACGTCGACGGCCCGAACGGGGTGAAGATCGAGCCGCTGCCGGCGTTCGCCCCGGCCATCGGCAGGTTCCGCCTCGTCGACGGCCGCGCCGTGCTGCTGCGGACCATCCCGCTGCGGGCCGCCGACGGCACCCCCTACAACGGGCGGGTCAGCACCGAGGCGAGCACCGGCGAGACCATCCTCGACATCAACGGGAACGTCCTCACCGCCGACCCGAACGGCTACGACCCCGAGGGTCTGGTCGCCCTGCGCGACGGCACGTTCTGGGTCTCCGACGAGTACGGGCCCTACATCACCCATTTCGACCGTCACGGCCGGGCGATCGAGCGGCTGTCGCCGTTCAACGGCGCGCTGCCCGCGGAGCTCGCGAACCGCATGCCGAACCGCGGCATGGAGGGCCTGACCCTCACGCCGGACGGCTCCACGCTGGTCGGGATGATGCAGTCGGCGCTGGCGCAGAAGGACCTCACCCCGCGGCCGGTGACCGTCCCCACCCTGCGCGTCGTCACCTACGACCTGCGCACCAAGGCCACCCACGAGTACGTGTACCTGCTGGACGACCCGGTCCGCAACGTGGGCGCGGTCAGTGAGATCACCGCGATCAGCAGCTCGAAGTTCCTGGTCACCGAGCGGGACGGCAACTTCGAGCCGGGCGCCTTCAAGCGGATCTTCACGATCGATCTGACCGGCGCGACCGACGTGGGCCCGAAGGCGTCCGTGCCCGGTGCGGTGTACGCGGCCAGCCAGGGCGGCCTGCTGCTCGGCACTCCGGGGAGGACCATCGAGGCTACGGTCGGCAGCACCGACACGGCGACCGCGACGGCGACCCTGGCGGCGGCCGGCATCCGCCCGGTCCGCAAGACGCTGGACGTCGACCTGGCCGGCCTGGTCAGCACGCTCGACCCGACCGGCGGCTTCTTCGGCCACGACAAGGTCGAGGGCGTCGCGACGACGGACGGCGGACGCACCCTCGTCATCAGCAACGACAACGACTTCGGCATCGCCGGTCTGACGAACACCACGCCGCCGTTCCAGCTGCGGGCCAAGATCCTGCCAAACGGGCAGCAGGACGACGGCGCCTTCCTGGTGGTCGACACCACCAGGCTCCCGGCCCACACCGGCACCGCGACCGTCACCATCACCGTGACCGCGAAGGGCGGCCCCCGGCACTGACCCGCTGACCCGCTGGTTCGCCGCGGGTGGCAGGCGCCCGAACCCTGCGCCTGCCACCCGGCACCCGGCTCCGCGGCCGGGCCGGGATGGTCACATCGCTGTGACGGAGGCACGGAAAAGTGCCTCCTTCCGCACGTTCCCCGGTGCGTCCACCGTGTCTGTTGACCGCAGACACGGTGAGGAGAACGGCTCATGACCCAGGCCATCCGAGGGGAACGCGGATCACCCGGGCTGGCGGCGCCCAGGCTGGCGCTCGCCGTGCTCTGCGCGGGCCAGATGCTGATCGTTCTCGAACAGAACATCGTGAACGTCGCGCTGCCGGACCTGCAGCGCAGCCTCGGCTTCTCGTCGGCGAACCTGGTCTGGGTCGTCAATGCCTACCTGGTGCCGTTCGGCGGCCTGCTCATGCTGGCCGGCCGGCTCGGGGACCTGGTCGGCCGCCGGACGGTGTTCTTCACCGGCGTCGCCCTGTTCAGCACCGCCTCGCTGCTGTGCGGGTTCGCGACGTCCGAGGCGGCCCTGATCGGGTTCCGGTTCGCCCAGGGTGTCGGCGGAGCCGTCGCCTCCGCCTGCATCCTGGGCATGGTCGCGACGATGGCGCCGGAGCCGCGCGCGCAGGCGCAGGCCATCGCCGCGTACAGCTTCGCCTCCGCGGGCGGCGCCGCGGTGGGCCCACCGATCGGCGGGGCGCTCACCGACCTCGTCAGCTGGAACTGGATCTTCTTCATCAACGCACCGSTCGGCGCCGCGGTGATCGTCGGGGCGCTCCGCACGCTGCCCCGGGACACCGGCCCCGGGCTGGGCCGGGGGCGCAGCGTGGATGTCCCTGGCGCTGCGCTGGTGACGGCCGGGCTGATGCTGTTCGTGTTCACCATCGTGAACGCCGGTCAGGTGGGCTGGCGAGCCGGCGAGACCCTGCTGCTCGGCCCGCTGTCGATCGTGCTGCTGGCGGGCTTCCTCGCCCGGGAGGCCACCGCCGCCGCACCCCTGCTGCCACTGGCGATGCTGCGCTCACGGACCGTCGCCGCGGCGAACCTGGTGCAGTTCCTGCTGATCGCCGGCATGTTCGGCCTGCTGTTCTACGGCACCCTCTACGTCCAGCGGGTGCTGGGCTACACCTCCCTGCAGGCCGGCCTCGCGTTCGTGCCGATCGCCGTCGTGATCGCGGCGTTCTCGCTCGGGCTGTCCGCCCGGCTGATCATGCGGTTCGGCCCCTGGGTGCTGCTCCTCGGCGGCCTGGCCCTGATCACGCTCGCCTTCGGCGGCCTGGCCCTCACTCGAGCCGACGGCACCTACCTGGTCGACGTCCTGCCCGCCACCGTGCTGATGGGTGTCGGCGTCGGGATGGCCATCCCGGCCGTGATGGGGCTGGGGATGTCCGCGGTGGAGCCGGGAGCGTCCGGGGTCGCGTCGGGACTGTTCAACACCTCCCAGCAGATCGGCGGCGCGATCGGCCTGACGGTCCTGAGCGCCGTCGTCAGCGCCCGCACCGACAGCCTCGCCGACTCGGGTGCGTCCGAGACCTCGGCCCTGCTCGGGGGCTACCACCTGGGCTTCCTGGTCGCCGCCGGCTTCACCTGCAGCGCCCTGCTGGTCACCCTCACCCTGCTGCGGACGCAGCGGAGTCCGGTCGCAGATCAACTGGACAGCGCCACCGCACCGGACAATCGCCCCGCGGTTGCCTGACGCGGCCGAGGGAGTCGGGCGCGGTCGGCGGCGTCGAGTCCGGTCGGGTCAGGGCGTTGCCCATAGCCCGATCTCGCCGTCGTTGCCGCCGGTGGCCAGGATCTTCCCGTCCGGGGAGAACGCCACCGCGTACACCGGACCGTCGTGGCCTGACAGGGGGACACCGATCCGGCTCGGAGCGGGCCGGGTGGAAACGTCCCACAACCGGATCTTGCCGTCGTTGCCGCCGGTGGCCAGGATCTTCCCGTCCGGGGAGAACGCCACCGCGTACACCGGACCGTCGTGGCCTGACAGGGGGACACCGATCCGGCTCGGAGCGGGCCGGGTGGAAACGTCCCACAACCGCGCTGTCTCACCGTCGCCGGTAGCAAGGGTCCTCCCATCCCGGGAGAACGCCACCGCGTGTATTCCGCCACCCTTGACCTGCTGTGACGTATTCGGCAACTGGCCAGGGGCCGGATTGCCGGCGTCCCACAGCCGTAGCCTGCCGTCGGTGCTGGCGGTGGCCAGAATGTTCCCTTTCGGGGAGAACGCCACCGCGTAGACGGCGCCTGTGGTGTCGCTGTGGTCCTTCAGGGGGGTGCCGATCTGGCTCGGGGYGGACGGGGTGGTGACGTTCCACAGGAGTGTCGTCCCGTCGTCACCGCCGCAGACCAGGGTCTTCCCGTCCGGGGAGAACGCCACCGCATGCACCCTCGTTTTGTCGCATCGCAGCGGCTTGCCGGGCAATGGGTTGTCCGGTTCGGCGACGTTTCGCAGCTGGACCGTGCCGCCGTTGCCGCCGCTGGCCAGGATCCCGTTCAGAGAGAACGCCACCGACGCCACCCCGTCGGAGTCGCTTTGCAAGGGGGCGCCGATGGGCTTGGGGGCGGATGGGTCCGCGAGGTCCCACAGCTGCAACGTTCCCCTGCCTTCGTGGGTGTCGTTGCCGTTGGCGAGGATGTGCCCATCACGCGAGAACGCAACCGAGGTCACGGCACCGCCCGCGCCCCGCAGAAACTGGAGTAGCGAAAAAGTGGGCTGCGTAGCCGACGAAGTATAAGCGGGAGTGGGCTGTGGTGAGTTCCCGTGGGAAGCGCCGGTCACGCCCGGACTCCCGCCCGGCGCGGCGTTGATTGCCAGTACGGTGCCGCAGGTGGCGACCACCAGCACAGCCGCGGTGATGACCAGGGCGCGACGGCGTCGCAAGCCGATACGGCTGAGCCACGCGGTGGTCAGGCTGGGCTTCGCGGGTGTGCGGGGGAAACGCCGCAGGCCCGGTGGCCGGCGGGCAGCGGGCAGCCGTCCGGCCGCAGGACGCTCGGTGGAGGGGGCAGACACCCGCGGGGCGGCGCTCGACACGCTGACGGACTCCTCTACCGCCGCGCCAGGAAAGGCTGGTTCGGTGGCCGGCGGATCCGACGGGGGGGTCGGGGTGGGGAATGCTGGTGGCGCCGAGGGTTTCGCCCGGCCGGCGAGGGTGTGGCTGATCGTGTCAAGCAGATGCTGGCGGGCGGCGTCGGCGGGACGACCGAACAGGTCGAAGGAGACGACCTCGCCGAGCAGACCGGGTCGGTCACAGTCCTCGACCCGCACCGGGATCAGTTTGCGGCGCAGCCCCCGCGGGTCGGCATGATAAGCGGCCTGCCATTCCGCCCGCCCGTACACCGAACCCAGGTAGGACCGGGAGAGGATCGCCAGGGTATGCCCGGCGCCGGCAATTCCCTCCTCCATTTGGCTGGTCCAGTGAGAGCCCGCCACGAAGTCCCACGCCTGGAACAGCACCCGGTGGCCGGCCTCCTCCAGCTGCCATGCCACCCATTCCGCCCAGGCTCCGTCCGCGGCAGTATAGGAGAGGAAGAAATCCCATCGTTGAGGATCTTCCTCCGCAGCCCCCGTACCAGACACGGAAACTGATTCTGCCACCTTCGCACTCCAACGACGGGGACCTCCGGCCGCCACGCGCCGACACTGGAACGCGCCGAGCAGATCCCGGCAGGACAGGGCCCCGCAACGCCGATCCACGAACCCGCCGCGACCGACGGTGGTACCGMCTGTCGACCAGCGTGTGACCGTGCGGYGGGCCCACGGCTTCGCGCTACTGGCGGCCTGGTTCGGCGCAGGGCCCGGCTGCCACGTCACGCGAATCAGGAAGTGCGGCCGCGTGTGCCGAGGCCCGTTGGCTGACGTGGCTGCCGCCCTCCACAATCAGGACGTTCCTTCCGTCGTTGATGCCGAGATCCTCGCAGGTGACCACTGCTGGTTTGTTGGCTTCCCGAAGGACGATCGCGAGATCGCACAGTGCCGATCCGCCGCTGGATACGAATCCTGCGACTTCGTCGATGATCAGGGAGAGGATGCGATCTGACCGGGTACCCGACCGCGCTGCCAGCCCCCATGGGGCATGATCTGTAACAGAGGCCATCCGGAGGAACCGTGGCCACCGGCCGGAGGGGCCCGTATGACGCCTGCCCGCGCACCGAGCGCCAGTGAAGTGATCACTCATGCCTGCCCGGTGCGGGAGGTGCTCGACCGGGTTGCCGGGAAGTGGAGCGTTCTGGTGATCGTCGCCGCAGCGCACGGTCCGGTGCGGTTCACCGAGCTGGAGCGGTCCATCGAGGGCATCAGCCGGCGGATGCTCACGCTGACCCTGCGCAACCTCGAACGCGACGGGCTGCTGACCCGGACGGTGTTCCCCACCGTCCCGCCCCGGGTCGACTACGCGCTGACCCCGATGGCCCAGGAGCTGCACCGCTCCCTGCTGTCGCTGACCGACTGGGCCGAGCGACACCGCACCGCCATCGCCGCCGCGCGCAGCGCCTACGACGCCGGTCGCCCGCCGCCGGCAGGAGACGGCATAGCCGTACCTCCCTCGCGAGAACCCGTCAGAGGCACGGCCCGTCAGGGGTAGGCGTAGAAGCCGCGGCCACGTTTGCGGCCCAGCAGACCGCCCTCGACCATCCGCTGCGGCAGCGGCGGGGGCGCGTAGAGCGGCTCCTTGAACTCGTCGTACAGCGCGTCGGCGATCGCCGCCGTCACGTCGAGGCCGATGAGGTCGGCGAGGCGCAGCGGCCCCATCGGGTGCGAGCAGCCGGACGTCATGCCCTGGTCGATGACCGTGGAGGTCGCCAGCCCGGACTCCACCATCCGGATCGCGGCGAGCACGTAGGGGATCAGCAGCGCGTTGACGAGGAAGCCGGCCCGGTCCGGCGAGTGGATCGGCTCCTTGCCCAGCACCGTGGCGACGAAGTGCTCGGCCCGGTCTCGGACGTCCTCACTGGTGAGCACCGAGGAGACCACCTCGACCAATGGACGACGTGTTGGACGCCAGGATCGCGTCCGGGTCCTCCACGATCCGGTCGAGGGTGGACAGGAGCTCGACCTTGGCCGCCTCGTCCTCGTGGATCGCCTCGATCACCAGCTGCCGGTCGGCCAGGTCGTCCAGGCGGGTGGTCAGCTCGATCGCGGCGAGCGCCGCGTCGCGGTCGGCGGGCGCCAGCCGTCCCCTCTGGACGCCGCGGTCGAGCGAGGCGACGATCCGCCGGCGCCCATGGTGCCGCAGCCGACGATGCCCACCCGCCGGACCGGCTCCGACCCGACGGGCGACGTGGGTGGCTGACCGGCGCCGGCGGTCGTGTCAGGGCCGTCCAGCGGCCGGTGGCTGGATAACGCGGACACGGGCGACTCCTCGGTGCTCGGCACGACTCGGGTAACGAGGTCAGGTGGTCAGGTGGTCAGGGAGAGCAGCTGGTCCGAGATCAGGTTGATGACCGCGGTCTGGTGGTTGGCCACGAAGAAGTGCCCGCCGGAGTAGGTGTGCAGTTCGAAGGGTCCGGTGGTGTGCTCGGCCCAGGCCCGGGCCTCGTCGAGGTCGACCTTCGGATCCTGGTCGCCGGTCAGCGCGACGATCGGGCAGTCCAGCCGGGGGCCGGGGGTGTACCGGTAGGTCTCGGCCGCCCGGTAGTCGCTGCGGATCGCCGGCAGGATCATGCGCAGCAGCTCAAGATCACCGAGCACGCGGGGGTCGGTGCCGCTCAGCTTCTTCAGCTCGTCGACGATGCCGTCGTCGTTGAGCAGGTGGACCGTCTCGTGCCGGTGGCGGGACGGTGCGCGGCGGCCGGAGGCGAACAGGGTCACCGGGCTGCGCCCGAGCCGCTCCTGCATCCGCAGGGAGACCTCGAAGGCGAGGGTGGCACCCATGCTGTGGCCGAAGAAGGCAACCGGCCGTTCCAACGACGGCCGCAGGGCGGCGAACGTGGCCTCCGCGAGCTCGGCGATGCTACCCAGGCCGGACTCGTGCCGCCGGTCCTGCCGGCCCGGGTACTGCAGGGCGGCGACCTGCAGAATCGGCTGCAGCGCGGCGGAGACGGGGTAGAAGAAGCTGGCCGATCCCCCGGCGTGTGGGAAGCAGACGAGGGTGACGCGGCTCTCCGGGGCGGAGTGGAACCGGCGGAGCCACAGGCTGTCGTCGGGCGGGGTGCTGGTCATCAGGCAGGGTCCGTTTCCTGAGCGGGGGCCGGCTCGGTGCATGTGCCCTCGACCACCCGCATCTCGACACTCGCGGTCTGGGCAGGCACGGTCTCGG
Organism: Parafrankia colletiae; assembly: GCF_001854655.1. Lineage (GTDB taxonomy): Bacteria > Actinomycetota > Actinomycetes > Frankiales > Frankiaceae > Parafrankia > Parafrankia colletiae. The sequence goes on from NZ_MBLM01000110.1 coordinate 91,465, forward strand.
CGGGCGGGGTCTTGTGACCAGTTTGACGTCCTCCCCGGCCTGAAGGCCCGGGGATTCCTACTACGTCGTGCGCGTTCACGCGCGATCGCCTCGGTGGGTTCCCGCTTCGACGCCGACAGCAGAGCTTCCGTCCTGACTAACACCGGCTCCACGGGCGTTTTCGGTCTCCGCCTGGCGCGGCATCCCAGCCACGCCTTTCCGCCCAGCGGCGACCTGGCGCTGACCCTCGAAGAGGAGGTTGCGCGCGGCGTTCAGGTCCCGGTCGTGGTGCGTGCCGCAGTGCGGGCAGTCCCACTCCCGGATCTTGAGAGGCTTCGGTCCGTCCCGGTGCCCGCACGCCGAGCAGATCTGCGACGACGGGAACTGGCGGGGAAGCGGGTGGAAGAGGCGGCCGTACTGGTCGGCCTTGTTCCTGACCTTGCCGAGGAACTGTCCCCACGCCGCATCGTTGACCGACTTGGCGAGACGAGTGCGGGCCAGTCCCTTGATGCCCAGCGTTTCGACGTAGACCGCTTGGTTGTCGCGGGCCAGCCGGTGGGCGAGCTTGTTCTGTGCGTCGGCCCGCCTCTCGCGGACCTTCCGGTGTTCGACGGCCATCCGGTGGCGCGCCTTCTGCCGGTTCTTCGAGCCCTTCGCCTTGCGGGACAGTGCCCGCTGCGCGCGGGCGAGCCTGCGTTCGGCGGCACGCAGGTAGCGCGGGTTCGACACCTTCTCGTCGGTGCCGTCGCTGTAGGCGATCGACGCGAACGCGCCGAGTCCCATATCGACACCGCACTCGCGGTCGGTCGTCGGGAGCGCCGTGTCGACACGCTCCACGACGAACGAGGCGTAGCACCTGCCGTCCGGCTCTTTGATCACGGACACCGACGACGGAGGCGCAGGCAGTTCCCTTGACCAGACGACGTCGACCACGCCGATCCTGGCGAGGTAGACGCCGCCGTCCCTGAGCGAGAAGCCGTTGCGGGTGAGCCGGAACGACTGCCGATGGTCCTTGCGGGACTTGCGGCGCGGGCGGCCGGCCCTGGGTCCCCTGCGCTTGCCGGACAGCGAGTTCCGCCAGTTCTGGTGCGCCTTGTGCGCGTCGCCGACCGACTGAACCAGGGCGACCGAGGCGACCTCCCCCAGCCACTCCCGCACCTTCGTCTGCTTCGCCTCCGTGATCACACGGGTCTGGACCTGCGACGCGCTCAGCTTCTCGCCGGCCTTGTACGCCTCGTCGCGACACCGGATCGCGTCGTTGTAGACGACCCGGCAGCACCCGAACGTCCGGGCGAGCATCTGCTGTTGGCCTGGCGTCGGGTTGAGGCGGTAGCGGTACCGCACGATCGGCACGACCATCATCATACACTTGGTCTCATGACGACAGACGACGGATATCGCCGTGGCAGACACGTGGTATCCGCGCTTCACGTCCACTTGGTCTTCGTGACGAAGTACCGGCGGGGCGTGTTCAACGCCGAGATGATCGAACGCTGCGAGCAGATCATGCGAGACGTCTGCGACGACTTCGGCGCCCTCCTGATCGAGTTCAACGGGGAGGACGACCACGTGCACCTGCTGATCGAGTACCCGCCCAAGGTCGCGGTGTCCACGCTCGTGAACTCGCTGAAGGGCGTCTCGGCGCGACTGCTGCGCTCCGAGTTCACCGACCGCGTGAACCGGCACAGCATGCGCGGCCACTTCTGGTCCCCGTCGTACTTCACCGTGTCGGCCAGCGGCGCGCCACTGTCCGTACTACGCGAGTACATCGAGGGGCAGCGCCACCCGGCGTGAACGCGCAAGCCCCGCCCCGAAGGACGGGGCTTGCGCGCTACGAATCTCAGTCAGCCCGGACGGTGCCGACAGGTCGGTTTCGGGCAGCTCGGTGGCAGGTACCTCGGTTTCTGGCAATCCGGTGTCGGGCAGGGTCGACAGCCAGACGGCAAACGCGGACAGCGGGCGCCTGGCGGTCGCGGCCCGCAGGTTCAGCACCGCGTCGACCTTCGGTCGCAGCACCGTGAGCAGCCGGTCGGGTATCAGGGGGATGATCAGACCGTCGTCGAGGACGCCCGCGATGTGCACCACCGCCGAGAGGTCTGCCCTGGCCGGGGTCTCGGYCGACAACCGCTCCGACAACAGCAGGCCCTCCCCCCGTCCCGTCCGCCGCCTCGGCCAACGACCTGCACCGACCGTCCGCCGCCAGACCGCCCTGCCGGCCGAACTCCGCGAGCAGGCCCGGGCTGGAGAATCACCGTCACACCGCTGGCGAGCGCCGCCTCGCGCTCTCGGCTCCGCAGCGCCCGGCAGGCCAGGTGCAGGGCGATGAACGACAACGAGCAGGCCGTGTCAACGGTGACCGCCGGCCCCTCGAAGAGGGTGTAGGCGAACCGCCCGGACAGCACCGCGGGGGCCGTGCCCGTCAGCAGGTGGCCGAGGACCTCGTCGGGGAACGCGGGAATGTCCTCGGTGTACCCGAGATAACTGCCGCCGACGAACACGCCGACGGGATGTCCGCGCAGCCCGGCCGACGGCCGCGACCTCGGCCGCCCTGGGCCGGCACGCACCATCGTGCCGTTCGGTCATCGGTGCGTTGCCGTGTGTTCACGCTGGCACATACCGTCGCACTGTCCGTCCGCAGCGGACGCCCGGCGGGCACCAGCCGACACCGGTCGTCGCCACGACTGCGCCGCCAGCGGGCCGTCCAGCCCGGCCTGCCGGAGCGGGTGGCGCCCGGCCGAAGGGGCGGCGTGGGTGGCGTCGACAGACGGAGCGGCGCGCCACATCCCGCCGAGTACTTGCTTAAGTAAGCTTCACTTAATTTAATCGGATGCGGCCGGAAGAGGCTATTCCGAACGTGTGCGGAGCGTGATGGCAGTGACCTGGTCCGACCCTGATATCGAGCACGGCGCCCGGCACCAGGAGGAACATCCGGGCCGGCGGGCGGGGGGCCGTCCACCCGATGCCCGCCGAAGGAGTCACGGCCAGCAGCGGGCCAGGGCTCTGTCGGCACGACTGCGTGTGACGGCGGTCCTCGCGGTCGCCGCGGTGGCCGGCATGCTGCTGGCCGGCTGCGGGTCGTCCGACGAGGCGGAACCGTCGACCGCACCCTCGTCGTCGACGTCCGCGACGCCATCCGCCGGGCCGACCGCCGGGCCGACCGAGGCGGCTCCCGTGCTGCCGGTGACCGTGCCTTCGGCCGGCGGTGGCGACGTGACCGTCACCGATGTCAGCCGCATCATTCCTCTCAACGGCGAGATCGCCGAGATCGTCTTCGCGCTCGGGCTCGGTGACCAGGTGGTGGCGACCGACGTCTCCGCCACCTATCCGGCCGAAGCCGCGGCCAAGCCGAAGATCGGCTACCAGCGGGCGCTCGCCGCGGAGGGCATTCTCGCCCTGCGGCCGACGGTCCTGGTGGGCACACCGGAGGCCGGTCCTCCCCCCGTCATCGAGCAGCTGCGGTCGGCGGGCGTTCCCACCGTGATCGTCGAGCGGGGCGCCGAGTCGCTGGACGGCGTCGGCGCGAAGATCCGGGCCGTCGGCGCGGCGCTCGGTGTGCCGGGCCGCGGTGCGGCGCTGGCGGCCACCACGCAGACCGAGCTGGACGAGGTCGTCGAGCGGGCCTCGGGTGCCACGAGCTCGCCGAAGGTCGCCTTCCTCTACGTGCGCGGCCAGCAGAACGTGGCCATGATCGGCGGTGCGGGCAGCGGGGCGGACCTGCTGATCGAGGCCGCCCACGGCGTCGACGCCGGCAGTGCGGCGGGGCTGGGTGAGTTCACGCCGCTGACGGCCGAGGCGCTGGTCGCCGCTGATCCCGATCATCTGCTGCTGCTGCTCAGCGATGGTCTGGAGTCGGTCGGTGGGATCGACGGGCTGCTCCGGCTGCCGGGAGTCGCCCAGACCACCGCCGGCGAGAACCGGGCTGTCATCGACCTCGACGACCTGGAACTGCTCGGCCTGGGCCCGCGCACCCCCGCCGCGCTCGACGAGCTGGTGGACGCGCTCCACCCGGGACTGCGGTGACCCGGCCCCGGGCCGAGGGCGCCCCGGCGCCGACGCCCGGGGACCCGGCGGGAACGGACGGCTCTGCCCCGCCGGCCGTCCCCTCGATCGTGCGACGTCGCAGCCTGCCGTCCGCGGGTGGCCTGACCGTGGACGGACCGCGCCCCCGCAGGTCGGGGCGCGGCCGCGCGGCGTCGGCCCTCGTCCTCCTGAGCATCGCGGTCGCGGCGGCCGCGGTGCTCAGCGCCGCGACCGGCGCCGTCGGTGTCCCACCGTTGTCCGTGATCGGCGCCCTCGCCGACCACCTCGGTCTGGGCACCCTCGGTGTGGACGTCAGCGCGAGGCACGACGCGGTGATCTGGAACATCCGGCTGCCCCGCGTCCTGCTCGGGCTGCTGGTCGGCGCGTGCCTCGGCTGCGCCGGCGCGATCCTGCAGGGGTTGTCCGGCAACCCGCTGGCCGATCCGGCCCTGGTCGGAGTCTCCGGTGGGGCGGCCGCCGGCGCCGCGGCCGCCATCGTCGCCGCACCCGCCCTGCTCGGCCAGTGGACCGTGCCCACGGCAGCCTTCCTCGGCGGGCTGCTCGCCACCTCCGTGGTCTACCTCGCGGCCCGCCGGGACGGCCGGACGGAGATCATCACGTTGATGCTCGCCGGTGTCGCGGTCGGCGCTGTCGCCAACGCCCTCGTCGGCCTGGCGATCTTCACCGCGAACGACCAGGAGCTGCGCGACATCACCTTCTGGAGCCTCGGCAGCATCGGCGGCGCGACCTGGACGGCGCTCGCGGCGGTGGCTCCGCCCGGTCTGGTCGGGCTGGTACTGGCCCTGCGCCTGGCCCGCCCGCTGGACCTGCTGGCCCTCGGGGAACGGGAGGCGGCGCATCTCGGACTGCCGGTCGAGCGCACCCACCGGCAGGCGGTCGCGCTGGTCGCGCTGCTCACCGCCGCCGCCGTCGCGTTCACCGGGATCATCTGGTTCATCGGCCTGGTCGCCCCGCATCTGGTGCGTCTCGTCGGCGGCCCGCGGCACGCGATGCTGCTGCCCGCCTCGGCACTGGTCGGTGCCGGCACCGTGGTGCTCGCCGACCTGGCCGCGCGCACGATCGCCGTACCGGCGGAGGTTCCGCTGGGCGTGGTGACGGCCCTGGTCGGCGGGCCGGTGTTCGTCCTGCTGCTGCGCCGCACCCGCAACGCCCACGGCGGGTGGGCATGACCGTGGACCCGGCCGGGGACACGACCGGGGGCACGCCCGGGGGCACGCCCGGTGAACCGGTCCTGACCGCAGCCGGCCTGTCCGTCCACACTCCGGCGGCCCGGCTGCTCGACGACATCACGCTGACCGTGCGCGCCGGGGAGCTGCTGGCGATCGTCGGCCCCAACGGAGCAGGCAAGTCGACCCTGCTCGCCGCGCTGGCCGGTGACCGCCCCGCCCCCCGCACCCGCACGACCGGCGAGGTCAGCCTGTTCGGGCGCCCGGTCGGCAGCTACCGGCCGGGCGCGCTCGCCCGCCTGCGCGCGGTGCTCCCGCAGAGCGGCACGCCACGCTTCCCGTTCACCGTCGAGGACGTGGTCCGGCTGGGCCGGGCGCCCTGGCCACCGGACCGCGACCGGGACGACGCGGCCGTCGGCACGGCGCTGGCCATCGCTGACGTCGCCCACCTCACCGCCCGCCGCTGCACCGACCTGTCCGGCGGGGAGCAGGCCCGGGTCAGTCTCGCCCGGGTCCTCGCCCAGGACACCCCGGTCCTGCTGCTGGACGAGCCGACCGCCGCCCTGGACCTGCGGCACACCGAGAACGTCCTGATGACGGCACGCCGGATGGCGGACGCGGGGCGCGCCGTGGTCGTCGTGGTCCACGACCTCAACCTCGCCGCGACGCACGCCACCACCGTCGCTGTCCTCGCCGGCGGGCGGCTACGCGCCCTGGGTTCGCCGGCCGAGGCCCTGACCAGCACCATCCTGACCGAGACCTACGACCATCCGGTCACCGTGATCGACCATCCGCTACGCCCGGTCAGGCTGGTCCTCCCCGCCGGGCTGCCCGCCGGCCAGCCCCTCCCGCCGCAGAGCCCGGGAGCGTAGATCCCGACACGGCGACGGGGCAACAGAGAACGTGGCCGGAATCACGAGGGAATCACCCGTCGAACGCATCGTAATGGTTCTGCTTGCCAGCAAAAAGTAACAGGCTGATACCTCGGCCGTAACAACCCCCACATCGTCCCGGACAACACTTGTGCAGCATTGGGCGTCCGACCGAACAGAAGACGCCCCTGACCCTGACTGGCGGGTGTTCCGTGGACGATGTCCTGTCAATGGTGATGTCCATGGACAGCATTCCGACATTGCCGGAGACCGACGTGATACTTGCGGAGCTCCGCCGGCTGCCCCAGACCGCCGAGACCGCGGCCCTGATCGACGACCTGCTGGAGTTCCGGACGCAGCTCGCGGCGCGGTCGACGGATACGGATCAGGCCCACTGACGCCGTCCTCGGAGGCGGTGGGCCTGGAGGAACCGACACCGGGCAGACGCAGGTCAGGCGGCGACGCCGGCCACGTGCACCGGCGGTTCGGTCTCCCGCCGCGTCTGCCCGGTGCGGTCACGTCGGCTACCGGGAACCGAAGGGCTGCCCCTGGCCGCCGCTCTGCTCCCCGCCGAAACGCTCGTTGAACTGGCCGCCCTGGCCCTGGCCGGCCCCCGCGTTGACCAGCTCCCGCAGGCGGTTCTCGACGTACCCCTCGCTGTGGTGCGTCCGGTCGGCAATCCGCGCGATCAGGTCGTTGATGCCGTTCGCCGCGTCCAGGTCGGCGGCGCTGACCTGACCGAACTGGTCGAGCAGCGGGTAACGAAGCTGCCGCCAGTTCTGGCGCAGCTGCTGCTCGACCTGCTGGCGCTGCTGCTGCTCCTGCTGAGCCATCAGATATACCCTTTCGTCAGGTTCGGTTTCATGTCGCGGTAGCGCGGGGGAAACGCTACCCAGGCGGTCTGCGGAACGCCGTGCGACTGCCGACTCGGCGTGGATACCGACCAGACAGCCCATTGTTCCCAAGTGGGGATCAGAAACTGCTGTGCGGATTCTCGACAAAGGTCGATCCCGCCGGCAGAAGGTGTTCGTCGCCGGGCCTGTCGTCTCCGCGCTCGCCTCACCGCTGATCGGGCTGGCGCCGGCCGACCAGCAGGATGGATGATCGAGGCGCGCCGCGTCCCGGCTGGCGAGGGGGGTACTGACCCGACCTCCCTGGACGGTGTGCGGGTACCTAGCGTGGAGGCATGAGCACCGATCTGAGCTTGAACAACGGCGTCAGGCTGCCCGCCCTCGGCTTCGGCGTCTTCCAGACTCCGCCCGAGGAGACCGCGGTCGCGGTCGAGGACGCGCTGCGGGTCGGCTACCGGCTGATCGACACCGCCGCCGCCTACGGCAACGAGCGCGGCGTCGGCGAGGGGATCCGCCGGTCAGGCCTCGCCCGCGACGACATCTTCATCGAGACCAAGGTCTGGATCAGCGACTACGGCTACAACGAGACCCTGCACGCGTTCGAGAAGGCGGTCGGCAAGCTCGGCGTCGACCAGCTCGACCTGCTGATCCTGCACCAGCCGCTGCCGAGCGAGTTCGACCTCACCATCGACGCCTACCGGGCCCTCGAGACGCTCCTGGCCGACGGGAAGGTGCGCGCCATCGGCGTCAGCAACTTCCTGCCCGACCACCTCGACCGGCTCCTCGACGCCACCACCGTGGTGCCCGCGGTCAACCAGATCGAGGTCCACCCCTACTTCCGCAACACCGACCTGCTGGAGAAGGACGACAAGCTCGGCATCCTGTCCCAGGCGTGGTCCCCGATCGGCGGGATCACCTTCTACCCCGGCTGGGGCGACGACCGCCGCAGCACCCTGGAGGACCCGACGCTCGTCGAGATCGGCAAAGCGCACGGGAAGACCACCGCTCAGGTGATGCTGCGCTGGCACCTCCAGCAGGGCCGGCAGGCGATCCCGAAGTCGGTGTCACCGACCCGGATCGCCGAGAACTTCGCCATCTTCGACTTCACGCTCACCGACACCGAGCTCGCGGCGATCGACACACTGGACACCGGGGCACGCGGCGGGCCCGAGCCGGAAGCGATCACGCGGGCCGCCTGGGGACGGGAGATTCCCGAGGCCTGATCGCCCGAAGTGTCACGACCCCGGTCTGGACGTCTCGACATCCAGACCGGGGTGAGTCGGGGAGCCGTTGGTGAGCGCCGCCCAGCGGGCCCGCCAGGACAGCACCGACCAGCGGGAGGCGGCGCTGTGGATCGAGCCGATGCTGGCGAAGGATCCGATGCTGAAGATCGACGCGTAGCAGCCCACACCGAGGACGGACACGGCCGAGCCGACGGACCCGATCGACAGCACCGAGCCGACCGACCCGATCGACAGCACGGACCCCTTCGACCACAGACAGAGGACGGAGTCCTCGGAGCCGATCGACAACCGGGAGCCTTTGGGCTTGTGCATGACGCCATCCTCCCGGAAGCGGCCCGGCCGCGCCCAGCCTTTCCGCACCCCGCCGGGAGCACGCACAGGCATCCACGCGGCGCCGAGATCGCGGGACTGCTGCGCACGGTTCCCCAGACGCTGGCGGCCATGCCTGGCCTGCGCGGGCAGCCAGGCCGAGTACTGCCGCAGTGGCGGCGAGTGCCGCTCCGCCGGGTATAGGCGGCCTCTGACTGTGGGTGATTGAGGTTGCTTGCCGGGTTCAGCAGCAGGTGCAGCCGGGTCCGCATCCGCAGGTGTCCATATCCGCCGGGAGGGGCCTGTCGAGTGGGATGGGGCAGCATGGGTCGCCTCGCCAGGCGTCGCGGCCTTCTTTCAGTGCGATGGCGGCGATGACGAGCGCGGCGATCGGATCGGCCCAGGACCAGCCGAGGGTGGCGTTGAGGAGTAGGCCAGTGAGCAGGACGGCGGACAGGTAGGTGCAGAGCAGGGTCTGCTTGGAGTCGGCGACATGCGTCGGCCGGCCCGAAGGCCGGTGACGTCGAGAAGGTCGCCGGAGTCAGACGGTGGGGTGGGGTGCGGGGAGTAGTCGTGGCACGAGGCGGACGGCCTGATCGTTCGGCAGGAACGGGAACATCGCGGCGACCACAAGCGGCACGACGGCGAAGTTCACGACCAGGGCGGCGATGAGGAAGCGGCCATCGCGCAGGGAGCGGACCAGGTCTGCGGCGGGGACCTGGAGGAACGTCACGTAGAGAAGCGCCCCGAGCAGCGGATTGATCGCGTGTTCCAGACCCGGTCCGAGGCCGGGTGCAGTATGGCCGAGGACGGCACCGACGGTCATGGCGGTGAGGTAGACGCCGATCTGATGCGCGTCCATCCAGGCGACCATGCCAGACGGTTTCTGCGTCGGCGTCGGACTCCTTGATGGTTGCCTGCCTGGTTTTGTCCCGGTCATCTTCGCAGGTCACCGGCGTTGCACCGCCCGAAGGTGTGGTGGTGACCGGTCAGCGTGACGTGGGCGTCGCCGGGTCTCGGTGGTTGCGGAGGGTGGGCAGGTTCAGGTCGACCGGTCCGACGACTGTCTGGCAGGCGGCCCGGCGGCGACGGCGGATTACGACAGCGCCGAGCAGCGCGGCGACCGCCACGAAGGCCAGGGCGGGAACCCAGACGGCGGCGACGGTCGCCGCGGCGCCGATGGCGCCAAGCACGGCGATCAGTGGGGCGGCGCAGCAGACCGCGCAGGCGGCGACCGCCGCCGCGGCGGTCCCGATCGTCGACCACGGACGCGAACGACGGGTCGCAGACGTGGACGGATTCATGCGGACGCTCCGAACAGGTCGGCCAGCAGGGCGGTGGCGGTCTCGGGAGCGCGGATGGTGAGGACCAGGCCGGTGGGGGTGAGGTGAAGAGTGAAGGCGAAGAAGGCGCAGCAGTCCTGCTCGGCTGCGGCAAGTGCGGCGATCCGCGCGGCGAGGTCAGGGCCGGATGGGAACGTCAGCCGCAGCCCGTCGGTGATCTCCTCCCGGCTGTCTGCTTCCTGGAGCAGCTGGTGCCATTGGGCGGCCCGTTCGGTCTGTTCGCCGCTGCTGAGGGTGCAGGCCACCGGCGCGGTCTGCCATGCCTGATCGTCGGCGGGGATGTCGGGTTGCCCCGAGGTGAGCGTGAGCGGCACCGGACCCGGCTTCGCCGTGGGGGTGGTGGTCAGGCAGCCGCAGTCCGGACCGCAGCCACCCGCCGGTGCCGGTTCGGCGAGCTCGGTGTGGAACATGGCCAGACGCGCCGAGAAGGCCGACAGTTCCGCGGCCCGCCGGTCGGCGTCAGCGATCCGGGCGGCGACGAGCGGCAGCATCCGTTCCCGGACCGCCGCGCACACCCCCCGCTCCCACACCGTCAGCAGATCACCGATCTCGTCCAGTGCCAGGCCGAGGAGCTTCGCGGAGGAGATGAACGCCAGCCGTTGCACCGCTTCGTCGTCGTAGACGCGGTACCCCGACGGGGTGCGCTCGGCGGGCAGCAGCCCCGCGGTCTCGTAGAACCGCAGCGTGCTGGCCGGAACACCGGAGCGTTCCGCCAGCTGCGAGATGCGATAGGTCCCCATGACCTGGACGGTAAACCTTCGACCCGGCTCGAAGGTCAAGTCGCAGGCTGGCTTCCCCGAAGGCTGGTCCTGAGCTGGTCCTGCGAGGGGTCAGCTCCGGTCGAGGGCGGTTCTGTGCATCGTCGTGCTCGGCCGCCACCGGTTGGTTTCATGGCTGGAGGACGGTGGACGATCTAGGCCAGCATCCTTGGAAGCCGCCGTGGCGGGCGCTGGTGTTCAGCACGTGCTGTAGGTGAAGACGAGTGCTGTGACCTGCCAGGTGGTGTCGTGTGGGGTGCGGTCGGGGCGATGGCGCGCTGGGAAGGTCAGGATGGCAGAGGGAGCAGTTCACCGAGGAGCTGTTCTATGCGGCTACGGATCTCGTCGCGGATGGGGCGGACGGCGTCGATGCCCTGGCCGGCGGGGTCGTCGAGTTTCCAGTCCTCGTAGCGCTTGCCGGGGAAGATCGGGCAGGCGTCGCCACAGCCCATAGTGATAACGACGTCGGAGGCTTCGACGGCGTCAACGGTGAGGATCTTCGGGGTCTGACCGGTGATGTCGATGCCGACCTCGGCCATGGCGGCGACGGCAGTGGGGTTGATCTGGTCGGCAGGAGCGGAGCCGGCGGAGCGGACCTCGACGCGGTCGCCGGCGAGGTGGGTGAGCCAGCCAGCGGCCATCTGGGAACGGCCGGCGTTGTGAACGCAGACGAACAGCACCGAGGGTTTCGTGGTCATGGACGCGTGATCCTTCCGTGGGAGGGTGGTTCCGGATGGTGGCTGGTTCGCCGGCTCGCCGTCGTGGCAAGCGGACGAGGCAGCCGACCCGATGGGGCTCAGGCGGTCGTGGGCAGGGGGTTCCGCGGCCGGTGTCGAGTTCGCGGGCGCGTGGCGAGGCGGAGATCCCCGCCTCGCCGCCGCCGATCGCGACCAGATCCCTTCACAGCTCGGCGCGGTGGGGGGTGGTCAGGAGCGGGGTGCTCAGGAGTGGGCGGTGCGGGTGGGCGGTAGAACCTGGTCGGGCAGCAGGCTGGCGACCAGGGCGCGGACCCGGCGGTCGATGTCGTCCCGGACGAGGGCGACCTGCTCGGCCGGGGCGTCGTCGGGGTCGTCGATCGGCCAGTCCTCGTACCGTTTCCCCGGCACATACGGGCAGCGGTCCCCGCAGCCCATCGTGATGACGACGTCGGCGGCAGCGAGGATGTCGTCGGTCAGCGGCTTGGGGAACTCCTCCTCCAGGCTGAGCCCGACGTCTTTCATCGCGGCGATCACTTCGGGGTGGATGTGCTCGCCGGGGTCGGAGCCGCCGGTGCGGATGTGCAGGGCGGCACCGGCGTAGTGGCGGGTGAACGCGGCGGCGATCTGCGAGCGGCCAGCGTTATGGACGCAGACGAACAGCACCTCCGGCACCCTCTTCGCGATCAGCCCGCGGGTGGCGCCGAGAGCTTCGAGGCGTTCCCGGGTCAGCCGTTCGGCCAGGGTCGGCAGGTAGAGGGTGACCCGGGCGGTACGGGCCAGCTGGGTGTAGGAGTCAACGAACACCTCCTCCACCTCGTCGGCGCCGAAGGTGGTGTCGTAGCTGTAGGCGAGCCGGTCGACACTGGCCCGCAGCGCACGGGCAGTCGCCGGGTCCACCGCTGTCAAGGCGTCCAGCCGGAGGGGAGTTGCGGGATCGGTCACGACACACCTCGGGGTGCATGCGGCTGCGTACCGTTCACGGTCGCCGCCGGGTCGGAATGGGGCAGCACGATCTGCGCGGCCTGGCCGCGGGCCGCGGCGGTGGGGGGATAGAACAGCCGGACCAGCCCGTAGCCGACCGCGCCGCCGGCCACCTGGACGGCGATGAACGCCGGGGCGGAGGCGGGTGCGATCCCGGCGAAGCTGTCGGAGAACATCCGCCCGACGGTGATCGCCGGGTTCGCGAAACTCGTCGAGCTGGTGAACCAGTACGCCGCCCCGATGTAGGCACCGACCGCCGCCGGCGCCCGCTCGGCCCGATCGGACCGGGCCAGCGCGAAGATCAGCAGGATGAGTCCGGCGGTCGCGACGACCTCGGCGAGCAGGTGTCCCCCCGACGCGCGATGGTGCGTCGCGATCGACACCGCGGACTGGTCGAACATCAGGTTTGCCAGCACCGCCCCCGCGACACAGCCGACGACCTGGGCAGGCAGGTAAGCGGCGGCGTCGCGCCACGACAACCCGCCGAACGCGGCGTCGACCAGGCTGACGACCGGGTTGAAATGCGCCCCGCTCACCGGGCCGACCATCAGGATGATCGCGAACAGGCCGGCCGCGGTCGCCGCGGCATTCTCCACCAGTTGCAACCCGACCTGCCCGGGGCTGAGCTGGACCGCGGCGATCCCCGATCCGATGACCAGGGCAGCGAGCAGCATGCTGCCCACCGCCTCGGCGGCCAGCCGCCGCGCCAGCGGCGGCTGGCCGCCGAGCTCGATGTCCGCCACGGAGTTCAGCGGGTACCGGCGGGCGCCGGTTCGATGGCGACGTCGGTGGTGTCGGCGGCCGGGCCGCAGTCCACCCCCGGTCCGCAGGCGCAGGCCGATCCCGGCCCGCTGCCCGGCTCCACCGTCCGCAGCGTCGGCATCGACCCGTCGACGACGTCGGAGAGCACCGTGTAGACCTCCCACGGCGCACCGTCGGGGTCGTCGACCCAGACCTTGTCCTGCACCGCGTAGCAGCAGGCGGTGTTCTCCTCAACCGCGGTCTCCAGGCCGGTGCCCGCCAGCCGCGTCGTTGCGGCGGTGACCTCCTCGGTGGACTCGACCTCGACACCGAGATGGTTCAACGCTCCCGCGACCCCGCTACCGCGCACCTCCGGGTTCTCGATCAGCACCAGCTTCAGCGGCGGCACGTCGACCGCGAAGTTCGCATACCCCGGCCGCCGCTTCGCCGGCTCCACCCCGAACAGCTTCGAGTAGAACTCCACCGCCGCGTCCACATCGGACACGTTCAACGCCAAMTGCACCCGCGCCATCCCGATCACCTCACACACATTGACCGATGTCTATGTCCTGACGTCACGGAGCATGCCCGCGGACATAGACCGCTGTCAATCCCCCGTGRCATGCTGGTCCCCATGGCCACGACCTCGATGCCCGCGCCACCATCCATCGACCGGCCGGACAGCGCCGGCGGCGATTTGGTTGGCGCACTCGCGGCCTGCTGCACCCCGCTGGCCGCAGCACCCCTGTCCGCCCACGACGCCGACCAGCTCGCCGCCGTACTCAAGGCCATCGCCGTCCCCACCCGGCTACGGCTCCTGTCGATGATCTACGCCCGCGGCGGCGACGAAGCCTGCGTCTGCGAACTCACCGAACCCCTCGGGCTGACCCAGCCGACCATCAGCCACCACCTCAAGGTCCTCGTCGACGCCGGCCTCATCAGCCGCGAGAAACGCGGCGTCTGGGCCTACTACCGGCCGGTGCCCGGCGCCCTCACCGCCCTGCGCACCCTGTTCAGCCCTCGACCCGCCGACGGAGGCAGCGCGCCACCCCAGGACCACTCGCGGGACTGAGCTGCGGCGCATCTCGACTGGTAAAGAAATCGCGAAGCCGACGGAACGCCACGGCACGGCCGCGGACACTTGCGCCGGCGGTGCAGCCAGTGGGCAGGCAGATCCGGGCGGTTCCAGCCCGGCCGACAGCTCGACCTCCCGCCGGTACATCGACCCGGGTACGCCGAGCGGCCCGGCCGCCACCCGGCCGCGGCCAGCATCTTCTCCTTTGACTACCCCTACCTGCCGTTCTACGCCGGCACGTCCTACACGGCGCTCGGCCGGCCCGAGAAGGCACGGACCTTCGCCCAGCAGGCAGTGACGTTGTGCGACGCGGCAGCGGCGAACTGGCCGGTCGCACGGGCTTTGGCCCGGGTGGATCTCGCGCTCGCCGCGGTGCGGCAGAAGGAACCGGACAGGGCGTGTGCCGTGACCGTCGAAGCGCTGGAGATCTGCGCGACCGAGCGGCCGTTGGATCTGATCGTTCGCCGCACCGGTGAAGTCGTGCAGGAGATGCGCTCCTACCAGGCGCTGCCGTCTGTCCGAGACCTGCGGGAGCGCCAGACAAGCCTTGCCCGCATGCTCCGTGGCGCACAGAAGGCCCGTCCCGAAACCAGTGCCGGTTCGGCGGCGCGTGATCGACAGGCGGACACACTCTAGTGGATCTTCATCTGAACGGTAGGGTCGCGCTCGTCACCGGGGGTTCCCGCGGCATCGGACGGGCGATCGCGTCCCGCCTGGCGGCCGAGGGCGCCCGGATCGGGATCTGCGGACGCGACTCCGAAGCCCTCACCCAGGCCACGGCGGACCTCCACCTGGCCGACTCCGACGTCTTCAGCCTGAAGACCGACGTGACCAGACCTGGCGACGTCGAGCGTTTCGTCGATGCGGCTGCCGAGTACTTCGGGGGCGTCGACCTGCTGGTCGCGAATGTCGGTGGCACCGTCGGAGGAGACCTTGTGGCCGCCGTGGCAGGCGCCCCAAAAGCTGCTGGTGATGTCTTCGGCGGTCGGCTGGCTGGTGTTGAGATGTTGTTGAACTTCAGCGACGAGTCCGAGGGCGGCGGCGGCGAAGAGGTTGGTGTCAGCGCCGCGTTCGAGTAGGCGGCGGGCCGCGTGCCATTGACCGAAGGCGGTGGCGTCGGCCATGGGGGTGCCGCCAGCGATGACGGCGCCGGGTGCGTTGATGTCGGCGCCATTGTCGAGCAGGGCGTCGATGGCAGCGACGTCGTCGCTGCTTGCCGCCCAGTGCAGCGGTGTCTCGGGGTGCTCGCCGAGGACGCCGGTGTTCGGGTCGGCTCCGGCAGCAACGAGTGCGGTGATGGTGGCCGCGACGTTCGGGAAGTGCCCGGGCCAGTCGGTGGCGACGTGCAGCAACGTGCGGCCCCCGTGCCGGTGCAAACGAATCGAGGCGAGGCGAGGGTGCTCGGTCAGGAGTCGTTGCAGGACGGACAAGTCGCCGCTGTGAATCGCATTGACAGCGGCGTCGTGGGCGGGGTTGTCGATCAGCGCTTCGATGATCCATTCATCCGGCGGGGTGCCGGCGGTGCCATCGGGAGTGGAGTAAAGACGGCACTGCATCCCGTAGCGACTGGCCGCGTCCCGCGTCACGTGGACCTGCCGCTCGGCGGCGGGGTCGACGTCCTGGCCGTTGATGCGGACGGTGGGTGAGCCCAGGAAGTGATGGGTCTGGGCGTGCTCATCGTTCTGGATGCGGATCAGGGTGACCGGGGCGGCGATGTGGTGTTCGGCGAGCAGTGCGGTCAGGTGCGGCAGGAACGCCTCGAGGTTTGGGCAGCCGTCGAAGTAGAGCACCTCGATGGTTGCCGGTTGGTCGAGTTCGCGGATGTCGGCGATCAGACCGTCGCGCAGTGTGAGCCGGATGGTCATCTGCGGCGGGAAATCGTCGCGGTCCGGTGACTGGATCTGCAGGCGGACGGTGAGCTGCTCGGCCTCGCCGGTGGGGGCGGTCTGCTGCAGCTCGGCGAGCTGGAGGGTGATGCCGGCGGCGAGGAGGCCTGCGTAGTGGTCCCCGGCCTGGTCACGGCTGGTGCATTCGTTGCCGCCGTGTTCGCCGCCCCAGTGGACGTCCTCGGTCAGCAGCGCGGTGAACGCCTCGCGGGTGCCGGCACTCAGGGCCGCGGTCAACGTCGTACTCAAATCCGCGAGCGGATCGCCGGCAGCGCCACTGCTCGGTGGTGCAGACATGGCGGACTCCTTCTGGGGTCGAGGGCGCCAGTATCGGCCCTGCGGCTCACCGGCCCGGGACTACACCACCGGACACCTCCGATCCCTCACACGGCGACTCCACTCACTCTGTGCGACCTCGTGTCGCACGACGTTGCCGAACCCGAAAGCGAACGTCAGACCGACAACCACAACCATGATCACCGTGACGAGGGTGACTGCCGCGCCACCTCCCGCCGCCGACCGCACCCCAGCCGGACTGCCCATCACAGCGGCACCATCCGCGGCGATCAGGCGCCGTCCCCGGCAAGCACCCGCGCCGCTACCGGCCGGGACCCGTCGCTGGACGTGATAGGCGCAGGTACACGAACCGACACGACCAGGCTCGTCTTCGCCCGGTTATGCGTGGACGCTGTGCGAGCCTCCCCGGGGGCGCAGGCTCAGCGCAGTTGGGTGTCGATGAATCTCAGCAGTTCGTCGTCGGAGGCCGCGCCGAGGGAGTCCAGGCCGAGATCCGGGCCGGTCCCGGCGGGTACCGGGGAGCCGGTTCCGTCCAGGCTGGCCAGCAGGGACTGCAACCTGATCCGGATCTTCGTGCGGGCGATGGCCTCGTGCTCGCGACCGGTCACCGCCTGCTCCAGACGGTCCAGTTCCTCGAAGACCGACATCTCCGCCCGCACCGACTCCGGCAGGATCTCCCCCCGCAGATACCGCGCCAGCGCCAGCGGTGTCGGATGGTCGAAGACCAGCGTCGCCGGAGAACTCAGCCCGGTCACCCGGTTCAGCCGGTTGCGCAGCTGCACCGCGGTGACCGAGTCGAAGCCGACGTCCCGGAACGCACGTTCGGCGGGAACGCTCTCCACCCCCGGGAAGCCCAGCACCGCGCTGCTGTGCGCGCGGACGAGGTCCGCCAGCTCCCGATCCGCCTCGTCGGTGGGCAGCGCGGCGAGCCGGGCACGCAGCTGCGCGACGGCACCGCCCGCACCGCAAAGGTCAGCCGCACCGCAAAGGTCAGCCGGGGCAGCGCGGTCAGCCGGGGCGGCGCGTCGTGATCCGCCAGCCGCCGGCGACGAGCGTCAGCGAGGCTGCTATCGCTGTCACAGAGACGACGGCACCGTGGAAGACGGCGGCGTGCAACCCGCGCGGCGCGTACGCCAGGGTTGCGGCGATGCCCGCGGCAGCGGCGACCGCGAGGGCGGCCGGGAGGACCGCCACCGCGAGCGGATGCCGCCGTGGCCGCCGCGGACCGGCCGGCTGCGCGCGAAGGTGGACCGCCACGGCGGCAGTGAGGATCACCAGACCGAGGACGCTGGAGCCGTACTGCAGCCACCTGTAGCCGGGCAGGGGCCCGTGCTGGGCGCTCAGCCAGGACACCTGGCGGACACCCCACCTGTTCCAGTGCGTGAAGGCGTCCCACCCGACGTGTGTCAACGCGCCCAGGGCCGCGCCGGCGGGGGCCAGCAGCCACTGACGGCCCGTCAGCCGTGCCCGGGCCGCCAGCCGCCGCCGGACCGGGTCCGGGGCCAGGTCGACCAGGGCGTCACGGGCCAGGAACGACCACACCGCGAGCACAACCAGGGTGAAGGCGGGTGCGGCGGTCACGATGCCGAGCGCGCTGTGCGTGAACCGGTACAGGCTCGGGTCCGCGCTGAACACCGGTATGTCAGGGACCATCGACCCGGTCACCATCGCGCTCATCGGAAGGCCGAGGCGCCGCAGCGGCAGCACCGCGGCCGGATGGCTCAGCGTGAAGGGCACCGCCACGCCCTCCCCCGGGCCCGTGGCCGCGTGGCCCTGACCATGTCGACCGAAATGTGATCGTACTGCCGGCCGTCAGCCGCCGGTCAGGGCCTGCCCGCGCCGGGAGCCGGCGCGGGGAACGCCACGATCTGCCCGGTGGGCCGCGCCGATGCGGGACCGCCCCAGCTCTGCCCGACCACGTACAGACGCGGGTCGGGCCCGCGGCTGAGCGTGCAGGAGAACGCACCACGGTCCAGGCCGACCACGGCCAGGACCTCGCCTCCCTCGCGCACCCGCACGCAGCGCCGGTTGCCGACGTCGGCGTACCAGACCGCGCCTTCGGCATCGATGCAGATCCCGTCCGGGTGGTCGCCTGGTGTCTCCGCCCAGCTGCGGCGGTCACGCAGCCCACCGTCCGCGGCGATGCGGTAGGCGGTGAGCCGGTTCGCGTACGACTCCGCGACGATCAGCTCGGTGCCGTCATCGCTGATCGCCATGCCGTTCGGGAAGGCGAGGCCGTCGGCGACCGTGGTGACGACGCCGTCCGGCGTGACCCGCACGACGAGGCCGGGCGCGAACTCACCGTCCGGGAAGTCGAAGCCGATCGTGTTGACGTAGGCACTGCCCTGGCCGTCGACCACGATCTCGTTCCACGGCCGGCGGGAGACGCCGGCAAGATCCGCGTGCTCGACGAGTGTGCCGTCGGCCTCGCGGCGCAGCACCCGGCCGCGCGCCGAGTCCACGACGAGCAGCCGCCCGTCGGGCAGGAAGTCGATGCACATCGGGAACGACGGAACGGTCGCCACCACGGTGTGCCCACCGTCGGCGTCGAGCACCACCACCTGGTTCGCTCCCCAGTCGGAGAACCAGAGCCGCCCCTCATGCCAGCGCATCGACTCGCCGAAGACGATGCCGTCCATGACGATCGTGGGAGTGCTCACGACGCCCGCCCGTCAGAGGGCTCACATGCCGCAGGCTCGCGTGGAACCGGCAGGTTCTGGGGGCGGGCGGGCGGTGCGCCGAGGCTCGCGAGCAGTGCGAGCCGCTCGGCCGTGGGTGACTGCGGCTCAGCCGACAGGACGACGACGCGCTGGCCCGGGTCGTCAGGCAGGCGCAGTGTCTCCTCGTGCAACGTCAGGTCACCGACCAGCGGATGGCGGTAGGCCCGCACGGAGYTGGTGCAGTCGCGGACGGGATGGCGGGCCCAGCCCGACGCGAACTCCTCGGACTTCACGCACAGTTCGCCGATCAGGGTGGTGAGCTGCTCGTCCTCCGGATACTGGCCGGACGCCAGCCGCAGGTAGCCGACGAGATCCTCGACCTTGCGGCGCCAGTGCACGTACAGGTCGCGGGTATGCGCGTCGAGCATGATCAGCCGGGCCATGTTCGGGCGGGCGGCGCACCGGTCCGGCGCGTCGAAGGCCAGGTGCGGGGCGAACAACGCATGCCCGAGCTGGTTCCAGGCGAGGACGTCGGTGCGGCGGCCGACGACGAGGGCCGGCGAGTCGCGCACCGACTCGAGCAGCAACCGGACGCCGTGGCGCACCCGCTCGGGCCGGCGGCTGCGGCGGGCCGACCGCTCCGGGCGGGCAAGGCTGCGCAGGTGGGCGTGCTCGTCGTCACTGAGCCGGAGCACGCGGGCGAGTGAGTCGAGCACCGCGTCGGAGGCGTTGCGGCTCTGCCCCTGCTCGAGGCGGGCGTAGTAGGTCACGCTCACGCCGGCGAGCTGGGCGAGCTCCTCCCGGCGCAGGCCGGGCACCCGCCGCCGCTCACCAGGCCGGACGAGCCCGGCGTCGGAGGGCGCAAGCCGGTCGCGGCGCGAACGGAGGAACTCGCCAAGCTCGGTCATGGCAGCATTCTCATGCCGGCCACCGACATTTCCGCGCGGCGAAGGTAACCCTGCCAGGGCTACCCCCGCGGTGGAGGGCATCGGCAGGGCGGTGGCTACCTGGCGCGCGCCCCCCGATCGTCAGGCGCATGACCGACACCACCGCCGCATCCGATCCCGTCGCCGTACCGGCGCAGGCCGGGCGCGGCACTGCGCAGCCGCGCCCCCAGACGCATCCGGGCGATGCCGCCGACCCGCCCAGGGGCCCGTCCCGCGCTGCGCCCGGCAGCTCGGCCGACGGGCGGCCCCCCGTCGGCCCCGGCGGTTTCACCGGCCGGGAACGCCTCGGGCTCCTGCTCCTGCTCGGGACCCAGTTCATGCTCGCGGTCGACTTCTCGATCCTGAACGTCGCGCTGCCGTCCATCGGGTCCGGCGTCGGGATCTCCGAGGGCCACCTGCAGTGGATCGTCACCGCCTTCGCGCTGCCGTCCGCCGGTTTCACGCTGCTGTTCGCCCGGGTGGCCGACATCGCCGGCCGGCGCCGGATGTTCCTGGCCGGGCTGGCCCTGCTGATCGTCGCCTCGCTGGTCGGTGGCCTCGCCACGACGCCGGCGGTGCTGCTCGCCGCCCGCGTGGGCCAGGGGATGGCCGCCGCGATCGCCACGCCGGCCGCGTTGTCCCTGCTGGTGACCATGTTCCCGGAGGGACCGACCCGCCAACGGGCGCTCGGGCTCAACGGCGCCCTCCTGCCGGCCGGGTTCACCGTCGGTGCCCTCATCGGTGGCCTGCTGACGGAGTTCCTCAGCTGGCGCTGGTCGTTCCTGCTGAACGTGCCGATCGCGGTCGCGATCCTGGTCACCGCCCCGAGGATCGTCCCCGGCGGGCGCGGTGAGCGGGGCGGGCGGCTGGACGTCCCGGGGGCGCTGACCGTCACCGCCGGCCTGGTGGCCTTCATCTACGGGATCTCCACCGGCGGCGAGGACGGCTGGGGCCGGCCCGTCGTGTGGATCACGCTCGTGCTGGGCGCGGCGCTGCTTGTCGCGTTCTGGCGCATCGAGGCGACCAGCTCGCACCCGCTGGCGTCCCTCGCCGTGCTGCGCCGACGCACGGTCGCGGGCGCGAACGCCGGCGGGTTCGTCATCTTCGCGATGGGCAGCTCGCTCGTCTTCCTGCTGACGCTCTACCTGCAGCAGCTCCTCGGCTACTCCGCGCTGACCACCGGACTGATCTTCGGACTGCCGGGAGCCGCGGCGTTCACCGCCGGCCTGGTCGCCCCGCGGATCCTGAGCCGGATCAGCCCACCGACGGCGCTCGTCGCCGCCCTGCTCCTCCAGGGCTCGTCGGCCGCGGCGCTGGCGTTCGTCGACCTCGGTCGCTCCTCGCTCACCCTGGTGCTGATCGCCTCGGTCATCGGCTTCTTCGGGCACGCTCTGGGCATCGTCGGCTACCTGGTGACGGGGACGACTGGCCTGCCCGACGACGAGCAGGGCCTGGCCACCGGCCTCGCGACCATGACGCAGCAGGTCGCCCTCACGGTCGGCATCCCGGTGGTCAGCGCGATCGTGAACGCGGTCGTCACCGCCGACGGCACCGGGTCACCCGGCACCGCCGCCGCCGACGGGGCGATGCTCGACGGCATCCGGATCGCCCTGTGTGCCGACGGCGCGGCCACCGTCGTGGCCGGGCTGGTCGTCGCCGTGGTCCTCCTCGGACGGACGGCACGCTCCGCGGCCGGTGCCGGCGCGGGTGCCGGCTCTCCGGTCTGACCGACCTCGTCGACGCCCGCGCGCCGGCCGCTCACCTGGCGGCCGGCGCGCGGGCCTCGCTGTGGAATCCTCCGGGCGCGGCCCCGATGTGTCGGTGCGGACCCCTATGATTTCCGGCATGTACCCAGTGACCGTGAGCCGCCGCGAGCCCTGTCGGTCACGGCATTAGTTCGTGGTCACCGGGCAGCGCAGCCGCCCGGCGCGTCCCGGCGCGTTCACGAGCCGGCAGGCGGCGGCGCAGCGCCGGTCCGGCGCGGGCCCGGGCCGTGTCATCACCCCCCGACGTCGTGTCGGCGTATGCCCCTTTCCGATGGAGGAGCTTTCGTGAGCAACCGGATCGAGACGCTGGAGTTCCAGGCCGAGGCGCGCCAGCTTCTACAGCTGATGGTCCACTCGATCTACTCCGACAAGGATGTCTTTCTCCGCGAGCTGATCTCCAACGCCTCGGACGCCCTCGACAAGGCGCGGCTCGAGTCGTTGGTCGACGGTGATCTCGACCTCGACACGTCCGATCTGCACATCGCGATCGAGGTCGACCGGGAGAAGCGCACCCTGACCGTGCGGGACAACGGCATCGGCATGTCCCGGGACGACGTCGTCAGCCTCATCGGCACGATCGCCAAGTCGGGCACGGCGGAGCTGCTGCGCAAGCTGCGGGAGTCGAAGGAGGCAACGCCCGCGAACGAGCTCATCGGGCAGTTCGGGGTCGGTTTCTACGCCACCTTCATGGTGGCCGACACCGTCACGCTGCTCACCCGCCGCGCCGGGCAGACCGGCGGCACCCGCTGGGAGTCGGCCGGCGAGGGCACCTATGTCATCGAGACGGTCGACGACGCCCCGCAGGGCACCTCGGTCACCGTGCACCTCAAGCCGGTGGACGACGAGGACCACCTCTTCGACTACACCGACGAGCGCAAGATCCGCGAGATCGTCAAGCGGTACTCCGACTTCATCGCCTGGCCGATCCGCATGGCCGTCGAGACCACCGGCGAGGACGGTGCGACCAGCACCGACGTCCAGACCCTGAACTCGATGAAGGCGCTGTGGGCCCGTCCGCGCAACGAGGTCGACAAGGTCGAGTACCACGAGCTCTACCGGCACCTCAGCCACGACTGGACCGACCCGCTCGAGATCATCCACATGAAGGGCGAAGGGGTCTTCGAGTACGAGGCCCTGCTCTTCCTGCCGGCCCACGCCCCGTTCGACCTGTTCACGCAGGGTGCCCGCCGTGGGATCCAGCTCTACGTCAAGCGCGTGTTCATCATGGACGACTGCCAGGCGCTCATGCCGAACTACCTGCGTTTCGTCAAGGGCGTGGTTGACGCACACGATCTGTCGCTGAACATCTCGCGGGAGATCCTGCAGCGGGACCGCCAGATCCAGCTCGTCCGCCGCCGCCTCGTCAAGAAGGTGCTCAGCACGCTGAGCACCCTGCAGGAGAACGACGCCGAGCGTTACCGGACGTTCTGGAAGGAGTTCGGTTCGGTCATCAAGGAGGGGCTCCTCGACGATGCCGACAACCAGGAGTCGATCCTGGACCTGCTCTCCCTCGCCTCCACGCACGACGCCGCCGAGCCGACGACCCTGCGCCAGTACGTCGAGCGCATGAAGGACGGCCAGAGCGACATCTACTACATGACCGGCGAGTCGCGGTCGCTGGTCGAGAACTCCCCGCACATCGAGGCGTTCCAGGCCAGGGGCTACGAGGTGCTGATCCTGACCGACCCGGTCGACGAGGTCTGGGTCGAGCGGGTCGCCCGCTACGACGGCCGGGCGCTGCAGTCGATCGCCAAGGGCCAGGTCGACCTCGGGGGCGAGGAGGAGGAGCAGAGCACCGACGCCGAGCGGGAGCAGCGGGAGCAGGACTTCAGCGCCCTGCTGTCCTGGATGGCCGAGAGCCTGCGCGAGGAGGTCCGCGAGGTCCGCCTGTCCACCCGCCTGACGACCTCCCCCGCCTGCGTCGTCGGGGACACCCATGACATGACGCCGACCCTGGAGAAGATGTACCGCGCCATGGGGCAGGACGTTCCGCGGCAGAAGCGCATCCTGGAGCTCAACCCGACGCACCCCCTGGTCAGCGGGCTGCGCAAGGCGCACGAGCAGGGCGCCGAGGCCGACGCCGACGTGCTCGCCGGCACGGCGGAGCTGTTGTACGGCATGGCGGTGCTCGCCGAGGGCGGCGAGCTGCGCGACCCGTCCCGCTTCACCCGCCTGCTCGCCGACCGACTGGCCAACGCGCTGTAGCCGCGGCGACGGGCCCGCGTCGGCTCTTCGGGCCACCAGAACAGGAGAGCAGGTAAAGCGGGCCGTCGTCGCCACCGCCCGGAAACGCCGGCCGGCGGCGACGGCTCGCTGGACTGGCTCGACCAACCGGTGTTCGGCGCAGCGAGACATCCCCTCGGGTCGGGCGACGAGCCGGCGACCGCCCCTTTGTTCAGTCATCGAGTAGAAAAGTGAACCACGTCATAGGCCGGACCGGTTGGCGGGCGGTCGACCGGCGTGTTTGTGTTACTCCTGTGTGGCAGCCTTCCTTCCTCGTGACCCGGGCGCACATCGATCTGCTCCGCGTCGCCTCCGCTGCCTGTCCGGCCGGCTGACAGCCACCATCCGAGCGGCGTTCGCCCGCTCTCCGGCCCGTTCCTCGTCGGGCCCAGCCATGCCCCGCGTACCGGGGCTCGATGCCCGTGCCGGCGCAGCCCGCCGCGGCATCTCCGTCCGGCCACCGGTCCCGGCGCCCGCGGCCGGCCGGCCGCCGGCACCGACCGCGATGCCGCACCCACCGGCAGCCCGCAGAACCCGAGGAAGGCACCGCCATGCCTGTCGAGTACATCCGCGTTCACGAGACCACGGCCACCCCCGCGACGAGCGCCTCGGCGACGACCACCCTCACCGGCCAGCTCTTCGGCCAGCGCGCCGACCGGGGTTCCGGCCGCCGTTTCGCCACCCCCGGCACGCCGCCACGGACCCGCCCGCTCGCGGTACCCGGCCGGACCGGCATCCACCTCGACCGGGCCAGCTGGGAGGCACGCGCCGACGGGCGGCGCCTCGACCTGACCTATCTGGAGTTCGAGGTCCTCGACTTCCTCGTCCGCTCCCCCGGCCGGGTACACAGCCGCGCCGTGCTGCTGCGGGACGTCTGGGGGAACCAGGGCGAGGGCGGGCCGGTCCCGGGCGAGCGCAGCGTCGACGTCCTGATCACCCGGCTGCGGAATAAGATCGGGCCCGGACGGCGGCACGAGATCGAGACGGTGCGGCGGGTCGGCTACCGCTACCGGCCGGCCGAGGCCGCAGCGCAGCGCTGACCGCCGACCGATCTCCGGGAGCCCGCCACACATGACGATCGTCTCGCCCACCCCGCCGCCCGCCACGTCCACGGACGTCCGCCCGGGGGCACCCACCGCCCCCGCAGCGGCCCCGCTCGGGCCCGCCGTGGTCGCGGTCGTGATCCCGGGCCAGTTCGTCGGCCAGCTCCGCGCGCTGGTCGGCGCCGAGACGCAGGTCGTGGACGTCCTCGGCGGCGATCCCCTGCCGCCGGTGGAGAGTGGGGCGGGGCCGGTGATGACACTCGTCATGCCCTGGTCGCTGAAGGGCTCCCCGCCGGCCGCACTGGCCGCACTGGCCGCGGTCGAGCGGGCGCAGTGGGTGCACTTCGTGTCCGCCGGGGTCGACGGGTTCCCCCTCGATCGTCTGGCCGGCCGCACGGTGACCTGCGGCCGCGGCGCGAACAGCGCGGCGATCGCCGAGCTGACCGTCGGCCTGCTGCTGGCCGCCGAGAAGCGGATGCCCGACATCTGGGAGGCCGAGACGAACGAGCCGTTCTTCACCGCGCCGCTCGGCTCGCTCGTCGGTCGGACCGTCGGGCTGCTCGGCTTCGGCTCCATCGCACGGGAGCTGGCCCCCCGGCTGCACGGGTTCGGGACGCGCCAGCTGGCGCTGCGGCGCAGTGGCCGCCCCGCCGACGTGCCGGGGGTGACCGTTGTGCGGACCCTGCCGGAGCTGCTCGGCGAGACGGACCATCTGGTGGTGGCCGCGCCGCTGACCCCGGAGACCGATCGCCTGCTCGACGACGCCGCGTTCGCCGTCGCCAGGCCCGGGCTGCATCTGGTGAACGTCGCCCGCGGCCGGATCGTCGACACCGACGCGCTGGTCCGGGCACTGGCGGCCGGGACGGTGACCCGGGCCAGCCTGGACGTCACCGATCCCGAGCCGCTGCCGGCCGATCATCCGCTGCGCCGCGACCCGCGGGTCCGGATCATGCCGCACCTGTCGTGGTCGGCGCCCGGTGGGCTCAACGCCGGCCTGACGGTCTTCGTCGACAACCTGCGCCGCTGGCGGGCCGGCGAACCGCTGCACGGCGCAGTCGACCTCACGGCCGGCTACTGAGCCGCCAGCCAGCGCCGCCGGTCGAGACGGAACGCTCCCGAGGCGATGCCGCCGAGGATGGCCGGGCCGAGCCCGACCCGGACGGGCGCCCGACCCGGACGGGCGCCCGGCGCGGTGTGCGCCGTGCGCCCGCCGGGCGTTGTCAGACCGCGGCCGTCCCGCCCCGCCCCCGCGAGCGGGCGACCGTCCCGTCCGGTTCCGGGTGGATGACTACTTCTTGATCCACAGTTCTTCGGGCAGCAGCGACCCGGCGCCGTACTGGCGGACGCCGCCGACGTTCTCGTTCGCGATCACACCGGCCGCGGAGCGGGTCAGGAAGATGACCGGGGTCAGCTCGGACAGGCGCTCCTGCACGGTTTCGTAGGCGGCCTTGCGTGCCGCCTCCGACGTCTCGACCCGGCCGGCGTCCAGCGCATCGCTGAGTTCCTGGTCCTTGACGCCGGAGAGGACCGCCCGCGAGTCCTGGTGGAAGGCCGTCCACAGCCGCGGCTCGGGGTCCTGGAAGAACGCCGACGAGACGAGCGCGTCGAAGTCGAAGGTCGTGCGCAGCGCCGCGACCTGCGAGAAGTCGACGATCTTCACCTCGACCTTGACGTTCTTGAAGCCGCTCAGCTGCGCCTGGACGTTCTCCGCCATCGCCCGGTTCTGGCTGGTGGGGAAGGCGGAGAAGGCGAACGTCACCGGCTTGCCCTCGGCGGCGAGCTCGTCGAACAGCCGCTGGGCGAGGGCCTTGTCCGTCTTGCGCAGCGGGATGTCCGCGTAGAACGGTGACGACTCGGCGAACAGCTTCTCGGGCACCTGCGCGGTGCCGTTGTAGACGGCGAGGTTGAACGCCTCCATGTCGAGCGCCGCGGAGAGGGCCTGGCGGGCGCGGATGTCGTTGAACGGCGCCCGGCGCGAGTTCAGGGCCAGGAAGTTGCCCCCGCTGAGCGGCATCAGGTCACTGGTCATTCCGGCCTCGGCGGCCTTGTCCAGGTTGACCCAGTCGGCTTCGGCGGCGACATCGGCACCGCCGCTGACCAGCGTGTTGTAGCGCTGGGTGGTGTCGAGGGACGACCGGATGGTGAGCCGGTCGAGGTAGGGCTTCGGCGCGTCCCAGTAGCGGGAGTTCTTGACCAGCCTGATGTCCGCCTGGCGGGTCCAGCTGTCGAGGGTGAACGGGCCGGCGCCGATCGGGTTCTCGTCGAAGGACGCCTGGCCCTTCTGGAGCGCTGCCGGCGAGCCGATCCAGTTCATCGAGGACGTGAGGATGGCCTGCGCGTACGCCGACACCGGCTTGGCCATCGTGACCTTGAGGGTGGTCTCGTCGACGACCTCGGTCGACTGCATCATCGACGCTTCGGCGACGTAGGACGAGCCGACCGCCGGGTCCTTGGTCCGGTCCCAGTTGAACTTCACGGCCTCGGCGTCCAGCGGCGTGCCGTCGGAGAACACCAGGTCCGGGCGCAGCTTGAGGGTGAAGGTCTTGCCCTGGTCGGTCGTCTCGAACGACTCGGCCATCGTGTAGCTGATCTTTCCGGCCTCGTCGCCGACCATGAGAGTGCCGTACAGGGCGTTCCCCAGCACCGCGGTGATCGGGGTGTTGTTACCGAGAGTGGCTGGGTCCAGGCTGCGCGGGTCGCTCAGCATCAGGATCCGGCCTTCACCCCCGGCCACCGGCTGGCCGGTCGGGCCCGATGAGGACGACGAGGGCGAGCCGGTGTCATCGTCGCCGCCGCCGCAGGCGCCGAGGACGAGCGCCATACTGGACACGACGGCCGCGACCAGTAATCGCTTTACCCGAATCATGTTCTGCCTTTCTCGGTGTTTTTCTGGACGGTGCGTTCCGTGCGTTTTATGCGCTTATTTCATTCGGTGCGTTCAGTATGGACTGTGCGCGGGAGAGGTACCCGCGGTGGTCACCGTTTCGGACGGGGCGGAGCGCGCGCGGCCGTCCCGACCGCGGATGTGCCCTAGGCTTTCGACGCAGCGACTGGGCGCCGACTCGGTAGCGGGTTCCTCTTCACGACCGGCGTCCGGTTCCCGCTTTCCTTCTGCGTCGCGGCCGGAATCCGGCGGGCAGTACGCGGCCGCTTCACGTCTCCCGTATCCCGCCCATATGCGGGCCGCCGTCGACGGCCAGAGTCTGCCCGGTGATATAGGACGCGGCGTCGCTCACGAAGAACAGAATCGCCTGGGCGACCTCGTCCGGGGTCCCGGGGCGCCCGAGAGGCGTGGAACTGCTGAACTCGGCGGTGTCGATACCGGCCACCTGCCAGGCGGCCACGGCCCGCGCGGAGGCGACCGGGCCGACGGCGAGACAGTTGACCCGTATCCCGTGGGGTCCCCATTCGGCGGCGGCCACCGAGGTGAACATCTGCAGCGCGGCTTTCGACGAGGCGTAGTGCGCCCCGCCCCGCACTCCGTGCAGACCCGCGTCCGAGGAGATGTTGACGATCGCGCCCGACCCCTGCGCGATCAGATGACGACCGACCTCCCGGGTGCAGAAGTACGCCGCACGCACGTTGAGGTCGAAACTGGCGTCCCAGCCCTTGGTCGGCAGGGTCGCCAGCGGGCCCATCCGGGTCCCGCCGGCGTTGTTGATCAGGATGTCCACGCGGCCGAGCTCGTCGACGGTGCTCCCCACCAGCCGGACGACATCGTCCTCGACCTTGACGTCGGTGCGGATGGGCAGGCAGCGCCGGCCGGTGGCCTGTTCGACCTCGGCGGAGGTCCGCTCCAGGTCGGCGACGGTGCGCGCGGCGATGGCCACGTCGGCCCCGTACTCGGCAAGCAGCCGGGCGGTGGCGGCGCCGATACCGGTCCCGCCGCCGGTGACGATCGCGACCCGGCCGGTCAGGTCGTAGAGCCTTCTCCTCCGGTCGGCCGGCCCGCCGGTGCGTGGTGACGGCCCGGACGGGCCCGACAGCACCGCAGGTGAGAGGGCTGGTAGCGCCGCTGGCCCGGCGGGCRGCGGTGCGGAAGGCGGCGGCATGGTGGGTGAGGGGTGCGCCGCCGGTAACGGGTCCGACAGCGCGGTGGGTAAGGGCACCGAGGCCGGGGCGGACGGCACCATCGGCCGCCCCGTGGACGCATCCGTGTCGGGCTCGGCGAGCGGTTCCACGAACGGCGCCATCCGTGCCTGCCCGGCGCGCGGTGGACGAACCGGGTCACGAAGGCACAGCGCGTTCGCACAGAGTCGGGTGATCTGCTCGAGGGTGGCGTCGAACTGGCGGTCGGGGTGGCCCTGCACCAGCCACTGCTCGGCGAAGCGCCAGGTGAGCGCGCCCAACGCCGCTGCCGTCACCACCGGGTCGAGGTCGGGGTCGGCCAGCCCGTGGCGCTGCAGGTTCTCCACCGACGCTGCGACGTCGGTGTTGTGGTTCCAGTACAGGCCGTCCCACAGCTCGCGGATCCGCTCGTCGTGCCGCCCGACCTGTTCGATCACACTCATGATGCGCGCTTCTTCGCGGTAGGCCTCGAAATGGACCCGGATCGCCGCCGCGAGTCGCTCCCGGGGGGTCGCCGTGGACTCCCGGTCGAGAATGATGCGCATTCCGGCGCTGAGCTCGGTGTCGATCGTCGCCGCGACCTCGCGGAAGATCTCGTCTTTCGAGTCGAAGTAGTGATAAAAGGAGCCGTGGGACAGGCCCGCACGCTCGGCCACGTCCGCCACCCGGGCCTCGTGGAAGCCCTTTTCCTCGAACACCGACTTCGCCGCCTTCACGAGACGCGTCCTGGTCTCGGCGCCTCGGCGCGAGCGCGGCACGTTCGATTCGTTGGGGTCGGCTTCGGAGGTGGTGATCACGATGCGCTCCTGAGAGTCAAGGCATTACGGTGAAGGCCTCGCACTGCTTCTCGCCGCGGCACGTGAAGATACTCGCGTGCAGCGCGGTGCCCGTGGCCCGCCATCCCGGAAAAGCACCGGGAAACCGGGCCATGCCTAGGCCTTCCGAAACAGGTCGGGCGGCCGGAACCCGGGGGCCGGCGTGTACCCGCCCCCGCACATCGACTCCTGAACATCGCGCCAGAGATGGTTCTGTCTGGTCATGGTTCTCGTCGTGGTGCCGTTCTCGTCGTGTTCTGTTCTCGTCGTGGTTCTGCCTGGCGTCGACGTCAATGTTAGGAGAACATGACGTCAACGTAGACGAGAACGGGCAGCTCAGCAAGCATCCAGTCCCCTGGTAATCGCGGGACCCGCAGCGCCTGGCCTCAGCCGACCGGTGGTCCTGACGTTCGCGTCAACGTGGGCACCGCCGCTGGTCACCGGCCGCGACGCGCTCACCCGAAGCCGGAGCCGGGATGGGACCGGCATCAGGCGCCCGCGGTGCCACCGGTGCCACCAGCGCCGTCACGTACCCGGGCCACCAGATCCTCGGCCGCGCCGGGCCAGGTGGGGAAGTCGAAGACAAAGCCGGCGCGGAGCAGGCGGCCCGGCACCACGCGGCGGCTCTTCAGGAGAAGTTCGGTGTCACTGCGGAGCGCGAAGGCGCCGATCTCCGCCATCCAACGCGTGGCGGGCAGCCCGAGCCGCACGCCGGCCGCACCGCGCAGGCCCGCCATGAAGGCACGCAGCGGCAGCGGGTTCGGCGCAGCCAGGTTGACCGGCCCCGCGAATGTGTCGTCGGCGAGAAGAAGGTCGACGGCCCGCGCGAAGTCGCGGCCGTGGATCCAGGACATGTACTGCCGCCCGCCGCCGACCGGCCCGCCGAGGCCGCACCGGGTCAGCCGGAGCAGCATGTCGAACGCGCCGCCCCGACCGGGAGCCATCACCATCGACGTTCGGAGCGCGACCCGGCGGGTGTCCGGGGTCGGAGCGTCGGTCTGGGCGCGTTCCCAGTTCCGCGCGATGTCGACGCTGTACGCCCAGTAGGCCGGAACACCGTGCTCGGAGCCGCCGATGACGCCGGTCGCCTCGTCGTTGGCGCGGTCATGGCTGTGCGCGTAGATCGTGGCGGTGCTCATCTGCAGCCATACCCGGGGCGGCCGTGCCGCCCCGGCGATCATCGCGCCGACGGCGCTGGCCGAGTCGACCCGCGAATTCATCATCTCCCGCAGGTTGGCGTCGGTGTAACGGCAGTTCACAGTGCGCCCGGCCAGGTTGACCACCGCGTCCGCACCGTCGATCTCGGCCGCCCATGCTCCCGCGGTGCGCCCGTCCCAGTGCACCAGGCGGGCGCCGGGCACCTGCGCGTCCGGCTGCCGACTGAGCACGACCACGAGGTGCCCCGCGCCGCTGAGCGAACGCGCGAGCAGGCGCCCGAGGTGCCCGGTGCCGCCCGCAATGACGATCTTCACGATGCCCTCCCACGGAGGCCGGCCACCAGGGTGTGCAGGTCGTCGGCGACGCCGCGCAGGCCCGGCAGCCGGGTGAGCGGGACGGCCCGGGCGATCATCCGGGCGGAACCGTCGACCAGCTGCCGGGTGCGGGCCTGCCCGGGCGAGGTGTCGTACACCCAGTACAGCGTGATGCCGAGGTAGGCGAGCCACAGCAGCTCGGGCAGGTCCCTGCCGAGAGGCCCGGCGGGGCGGGCGTCGGAGCCGTCGAGTACCTCGCGGAACAGCCCGATCGCGGCGTCCCGCGCTGCGGCCGATTCGGGGCTGAACGGGCTGGATGTCGACGTCGGGGCGATCGCCACCCGGATGAACGACCCGGCGAAGGCGTGGTAGGGCGTCATCTCGTCGATGCCGGCGTGCAGCACCCCACGCAGCCGCTCCGCGAACCCGCGGGACTGCAACGCCTCGGTGGCCCGGAGCCGGTGCCCGTCCTGGATCAGGGCGTAGAACTCCTGGACCAGCTGTTCCTTCGAGCTGAAGTAGTAGTAGGCGTTCCCCGGCGAGACCCCGGCCGACTGCGCGATCCCCCGCATCGTCGTCTGGTCGTAGCCGCGGTCCCGGAACGACGCGAGCGCGGTCTGCAGGATCAGCGCCCGCGTCGCGGCGCCCTTCCCCGCGTTCCTTCCCCCGCTCACCGCGGGCCGGCCGCCGAGGCCGGAGCGGCCGGAAGGTTCACCGTCCTCGGTCTCCACTCCGGACTCCCCTGGGTCGGTGATCGCGTCAGGTCACGTTATCGCTCGATTTGAACGTGTTCAACTTCTGCTGGTACAGCCGTCGAAGGAGCGGACGGTGCGGCCCACAGACGGAGGAGGCGCTCCGGCAGGCGGGGTTGCGGCAGGGCAAGCCAGAGCCACAGGCTGAACCCGGGTGGAACCAGCGCTGCCGCCTGCTGCTGCTTCTCGAACGCATCGGCAAGAGAGCGCGCGCCCACCGCCGCTGCCGTGCTGCGGTCAGCTCGGCGGTCCGCARCCCGCAGTCCCATGGTCTGGGCAAACGAGGAGGCCAGCACTCCGGTACACGCTGTCAGCAGGACGGTGAGCGGCACGCCTTCGTCCTGCCACCCGATCAGCGTGGCGCACGCCACCCAGATCGCAGTGCCTGCCGGGAGGACGAGGTGGGCGGCCGGCGTGCGAAGCCTGGCGACATGGTGCGTGGCCAGGGCCTCCAGCTCCGCCGGGCTGGCCGCTGCCAGCTCCTTCCCCAGGATCACGTGATCGCGGCCGAGCAGCCCGACAGCCCCCACGTTGTGCACCGGACCGCGCCGGTTCGGCAGAATCCGCACGTCGGACAGCGGCCTGCCGACCCGCGCGGCCGCCGCCATGACCCGGCCACGCATCGGCTCCGCGCACGGCCGTGATCGTCTGATGACGAGCACCGGAAGCACGAGATACCCCAGCACGAGCTGGAACATCGCGACGCCGACAGCCACTCCGGCCGGCGGCGGGGCACCCAGCACGCCGGCAAGGAACCATCCGCCCGCACCCGCCGGAACGGACAACAGCGCGAGGGCCAGCCCCGCCCACTGGGCCGACATCGGTATCCCGGTAGCCCTCAACCGCGACGGCGACCGTGACGCCTTCGCCTGCCTTGCCACCGGGACGGGCAGGTCAAGCTGATCCTCACGTTCCGGCATGCGGAAATCCCTCCCCACGCACCCCGCGTGGGTGCGCGCGACATCTGATCACATGCCCGCAGGAGTGATCAGCCCGGCCCCGAGATGCTGATCACGCACGCCTGGTGCAGCGGATGGCGGCGACGGCTTGGGTAGTTTCAGGGATGCCAGGGCGGCCGGCCCTGGCGGACGTCCGTGCACCGCTACCGAACAAGGGACTCTTCTGTGAGCCTTCGGCTGGGCGATATCGCGCCCGATTTCACTGCCGCCACCACCGAGGGCGACATCTCCTTCCATGCCTGGAAGGAGGGCTCCTGGGTGGTCTTCTTCAGCCACCCGGCCGACTTCACGCCCGTGTGCACCACCGAGCTGGGACGGACCGCGGCGCTGCAGACCGAGTTCGCCAAGCGCAACACCAAGGCGCTCGCCGTGTCCGTCGACCCGGTCGAGGACCACCGTGGCTGGGCCCCGGACATCGGCGAGGTCGGCGGCACGCCGCTGAACTTCCCGATCGTCGCCGACCCGGACCGCAGCGTCGCCGAGCTGTACGGGATGATCCACCCCGGCGAGGGGGACACCTCCACGGTGCGCTCGGTCTTCATCATCGACCCGGCGAACAAGGTGCGCCTCACGCTCACCTACCCGAAGTCGGTGGGCCGCAACTTCGACGAGATCGTCCGGGTCATCGACGCGCTGCAGGCCACCGACGCCAACCCGATCGCCACCCCGGCGGACTGGAAGCCCGGCGACCGGGTGATCGTCTCGCCGGCCCTGTCGACCGAGGACGCCCGGGCGAAGCTCAGCAACGTCGAGGAGATCAAGCCCTACCTCCGCTACGCGGACGCTCCCTGACCAGTCGACCCAATCGACCCGGTCGACTGCCGGCAGACCAGCCGACCCGCTGA
Organism: Parafrankia colletiae; assembly: GCF_001854655.1. Lineage (GTDB taxonomy): Bacteria > Actinomycetota > Actinomycetes > Frankiales > Frankiaceae > Parafrankia > Parafrankia colletiae. Next base: position 125,235 of record NZ_MBLM01000110.1, read on the forward strand.
CCCGCTGACCTGTCCGGCCAGCAGACTGCCCGGCCGGATGGCAGGCTGACCGTCGCTGGTCAACCGCGTGACGGCCGGCTCCGGATCCGGCGTCGGGGTGGGGTTCCGTGCCCCGCCCCGACGCCAGTCCGGCATGGACACACCGGCATAGACACACTGGCATGGACACACGACGGGACGCCCGACGAGAGGTGCGGTCCATGACTGACCAGACAGCTGACCAGACGGCTGACCGGCCGGCCGACGGGACCGCGTCCGAGGCGCCGGTGGACCAGTCCGCGGACGGGGCGGCGGGAAGGCCCGCGGAAAGGTCGGCGGTGCGCCGGATCTGCGTGGCGGCCGGCCTCGACCTGCACGTCGAGGACCTGCACCCCGCGGCCGTCGACACCACCCGGTCGGACCCCACCCCGGTCGTTCTCGTCCACGGCATCGCGGGGACCACCGCGGACTGGGCACGGGTGGCTCCCGAGCTGGCCACGACCCGACGGGTCATCGCCTACGACCACCGTGGCCACGGTGCCAGTGACCGGGCCGCCGGCGGACGCCCGTCCTACACCTTCGATCTGCTGCTGGCGGACCTCGTCGCGCTGCTGGACACGCTCGGCCTGCGCGCCGTCGACCTGGTCGGCCATTCGATGGGTGGAGTGGTGGCACTGCGCTACGTGCTCGACCATCCGGAGCGGGTGCGCTCCCTCGTTCTCGTCGACACCGCTGCCGAGCCGGCCTCCGCGACGGGCGGGGCGGCCCGGCGGGTCGTGTCCGCGTTGCTGGAGGGTGCCGCGGCGATCGCGACCGCCGTCCACGGCGCGCATGACCCGGAGCCGGCGGCCGACGGCGGCCCGAGCGAGCTCGCTGTCGTCGACGAGCGGGCCGGGGCGGCCGAGCGCCACGGCAGTGCTGCCGACCACCAGGTCGAGGGCCTCGGCCGGATCGATCCGGAGGCGCTGGTCGCGTTCGGCCGTGAGCTGGGGGCATACCCGTCGATGGTCGACCGGCTTGGCGAGATCGGCTGCCCGACGACGGTCATCGTCGGCGAGCGGGACTCGAGCCTGCGTGACTCGGCGCACACCCTGGCCCGGGCCGTCTCCCGCGCGCACCTGGCGGTGATCGCGGGGGCGGACCACAGCCCGCATGCCAGCCGACCGCTGGCCTGGCTGGCCGCCGTCGAACGCCACTTCGGGCGCCTCGCAGCGGACCTCGCAGTGAACCTTGCAGCGGACAAAGCCACCGCACCTGGGCGATCCGCCTACCCGTCCGCGCCGCTGCGCCCGTTCACCTGACCACGCCGGCTCGCACCGGCAGGGTTCGGGATGAACCCACGGGACGGGGGGCCGCCGGATGTCCGACACCGACACGGATCTGCTGCTGGTAAGGCACGGCGAGGCACACTGCAACATCGCCTGGGTCGCCGGTGGCGACCGCGGCTGCACCGGGCTGACCCCGCGGGGCCGCGAGCAGGCGGCGGGCCTTGCCCGGGCGCTGCGTGCCCTGCACGCGGCGCGGCCGATCGACATGGCCTACGCGGCGCCGCGGCTGCGGGTGCGGGAGACCGCACAGATCGTCTGCGACGAGCTCGGCCTGCCGGTGGCGGCGGAGCCGCGGCTGTCCGGACCCGATCACGGCGAGGCGGACGGACGGCCGTGGGCGGACATCATCGCCGAGTTCGGCGGGCCTCCCGCGGACCGGCCGGAGGAGCCGTTCGCGCCCGGTTCGGAGAGCTGGAGCGAGTTTCTCATCCGCGCGGGCGGCTGCCTGCGGGAGCTGACCGAGCTGCACCGCGGCCAGCGCGTGCTGGTCATCGCCCACGGAGAGACGGTGGAGGCGGCCCACCGGCTGCTGATGGGGGTGCCGGCCGTCACCCCGCTGCCCTATGGCTTCTCCGTCGCCCACGCGTCGCTGACCTGGTGGTCGCACCGCTGGTCCTCAGCTGGCAGCAGCCGGTGGTCGCTGGTGCTGCACGGAGCCACGGACGGCTTCCACACGATCCGGCCCAGCCGGGAGAACCGCAGCTGAGCGGGAGTACAGCGAGCGGCTCCCGCGGCGTGACCCACAATGCGGTTATGGTCAGCCCCCGCCGTACCGGCGCCGAAAGTTCCCGGACCCGCGCGCTCCTGATCCACGTCACCGAGCGCCTGATGCGGCAGGACGGCTACGCCGCGGTGAGCTCGCGGAGCGTCGCGAAGGCGGCCGGGGTCACTCCAGCTCTGATCCATTACTACTTCCCGACCCTGGATGATCTGTTTCTCGCCGTCTTCCGGTACGGCGCGGAGAAGAACCTCGCCCGGCAGGCCCGCGTGTTCACCGAGCCGCAGCCGCTGCGGGCCCTGTGGGAGCTCAGTGTGGAGCCGGCCCGCACCGCGCTGCTCTCCGAGTTCATGGCCCTCGCCAACCACCGCAAGAGCATCCGCGACGAGATCGCCGAGTACTCCCGGCGGTTCCGCCGGCAGCAGGCGGAACTCCTCGCCAGCCGACTGCCGGACTTCGGCACCGGCCCGGACGACATCCCGCCCGCCGCCCTGCTCTTCCTCATCGGCGCCGTCTCGCGCGGCTTCGTCGCCGAGGACCCGCTGGGGCTCACCGACGGCCACGCCGAGACACGCGCGCTGGTGGAGCGCCTCCTGCGCCGCTACGACAGCGGCGCGCTCGCCGCGGACACCGGCGCCCGCGCCGCAGAGGCCAGCACCCTCGAGGACGGCACCGCGGAGGACGGGACGTGAACTTCTGGTCGGCGCGGCTCGGTGACACGCGGTTGGTTCAGGGCAGGTGGCGTGCCGGCCGGCGGCTGGCCATCGGGTCAGACTCCGGCCAGGTCAGACTCCGGCCAGGTCGGAATCGGGCGCCGTCGCGGGGCGCCAGCCCAGGGCGGGCGCGACCTCGGTGGCGAGCAGCTCCAGCGCGCGGATGGCCGCGTCCTGGTCGACCACCGCCGGGTTGAACTGGGCGATCAGGTCGGTGGCCACCGGCAGCACCCGCTCCCGGCGCAGCGCCTCGGTCACCTCCTCCGGGTGTCCGTAGAAGGAGTGGAAGCGGCGTAGCGCCTCGTCGGTGTCGATGCCCGGCGGGAAGGCACCACGCTCGGCGAACCGCTGGGCGGCGGCGAGGACGTCCGGGCCGATCTGGGCCAGCGCGGTGCGGCGGTCCGCGGCCGGAAAGATGAACCGGGACAGCCCGACCCGCGGCGCCCGTGGCTGGTCCCAGGCGGCGAGATAGGCGTCCGCCCAGGGACGCTGCACCTCGTCGGTGGGCTCGTCGTAGCCGTAGGTCGCCCGGTTGAGGAGCAGATTCGAGCGTGACTGGGCGGCGTACCGTGCCCCGGGCCCGCTGAAGACGCCCTGCCAGATCCGGTCGGTGAAGTCATGCGCGGCCGGTTGGATGGTGAAGCCCGCCGCGCCCACCTCCTGGTTCGCCAGTGCCCGGCGCAGCACCGCCAGGCCCTCGCTGGTCAGTTCGCGCCTGCGGGTGATGTCCCGGCCGAAGGCCGCGTACTCCAGCTCGCTGCCGCCGCTGCCGACGCCGATCTCGACCCGGCCACCGCTGAGCGTGTCGACGACCGACACGTCCTCGGCGAGGCGCACCGGGTCCTCCAGCGGAAGGATCGTGATCGCGGTGGCGAGGCGGATCCGATGGGTGCGGGCGGCGGCGTAGGCGAGGAACGTCCACGGGGAGGGCAGGCCGCCCCCGCCGAGCGGCACATGGTGCTGGGCGACCCAGCCGACATCGAAGCCGAGCTCGTCGGCGACGACGAACAGCTCCTGGGCGTTGCGGTAGGCCGCCGTGGCGCCGGCCCGCCCCTGGACGTGGGTGAGGAACCCGAGCCGGAAGCGCGGCCGGCCGCCCCCGGGAGGCACGTCGGTCATGCCTGGACGCCTTTCAACGCCGGCAGAGCGGAGGTGCCCGCGGGGACCGGGAGGGCGGGGGCCGGTACCTCCGGACTCCCGGCACCGAGCACGCGGTCGAGGACGGCGCCAGCGCCGCCGGCGGGAAGCTCACCGCCGCGCCAGGCCACGTGCTGGTCCGGGCGGACGAGTACGTTGTCGGCGCCGTAGAGGGCGCGCACCGACGGGTCGGTGAGGTGCACGACGGTGAACCGCAGCCCGCGAGCGGACGCCTCGGTGGCGAACGCCTCCTCCACCGCGCGGTCCGAACCGAGCGCGAGCAGCGCGAAGGAGCTGCCGATCCGGTCGTAGAGCGTGTCGCCGTAGGGGTCGACGAAGCCGTCCGGCGCGCGATGGCCCGGGCGCGGGTCATCCTCGTAGACGTCCGCCCGCCACGGCGTCTCGGCGTCCAGCTGGCCGGCCTCGTACCAGATCACCGCGGACGCGTCGTAGCGCTCGTCGAACGTCACGCCGGTCGCCTCGAACCGCTCCCGGCCGATGTGGGCGCTGATCTCGGCACGCCGCTCGGCCGCCTGGGCGCTGGTGTCGGCGTCGTCGGGAATGCCGCCCGCCCGCAGCTCGGCCAGCAGGTCCCGGGAGCGCCGTCCGCGCTCCAGCGCGTGGTCGGCGACCCGCCAGTTGTGCGGACGGCGCTCCTGGTCGTACGAGTCCAGCAGCGTGTCGGGCGCCTGGCCGGCGAGCACGGCGGCAAGCTTCCAGCCGAGGTTCACCACGTCACCGAAGCCCTCGCCCAGGTTGCCGCCGGGGGTGCGCACGTGGGCGGCGTCGCCGGCGAGCAGCACCCGGCCGCGGCGGAACGTCCGCGCGATCCGGGTCGCGTCGTGGAAGGTCGTCGCCGAGGCCAGCTCCAGGTCGAGGTCGAACCCGAACGCCGCGCGGGCGACGTCGAGCAGCTCGGCCTCGTCGGGGGTGTGGTCGAGTGGGTACGGCCCGGCGTACACCCGCCATTCGCGGGTGCTGATCGCGGCGAGGAAGCCCGCGGCCTTCTGGTTGAACACGACGTTGGTGCCGCTGGGCGCCGCGCCGACGACGCCGGAGATGTCGCCGGTGCGGACGACGAGGCGCAGCCGCCTGTCGGGGGCGTGCTCGCCTTCGCGATCGATCCCGGCCAGCCGGCGGACGGTGCTGCTCCCGCCGTCCGCGCCGATCACATACCGTGCCCGGACGTCGATCCGCCGGGTGTCACTGTTCGTGACCGCGCCGTTGACCGTCCCACCGCCTGCCGCGCTGCCATCCGCCGGAGTGTTGGGCGGCCGCGGGCCGACCGCCGCCAGGCTGGCGGCGACATGATCGGCGCGTTCGTGCAGCTCGTCCAGCTGCCAGCCGCCGCTCACGGACACGCCGCGCTCCGCCAGATGGGTGAGGAAGACCTGCTGGAGGGCTGTCTGCGGGCGGCGCAACGCCTCCTGCGAGGAGTGCCGTCCGGTACCCGGGCCGGTGAAGGACACACCGCGGGCCTGGCCCAGCTCATGGCCGACGAGCGAGGTGACCAGCCGGATGCCCCGGTTCCACTCTGGCGGGAAGGTCCACTCCTCCCGGATCCGCTGCAGCAGGCCCCAGCGGCGGAAGTGCTCCACCACCCGCGGGGTGTGGCCCATCGCGCCGGCCCGTACCAGGGTGGCGGTGTGGGCGCGGTCCACGACCGCGACCCGGGCGCCGTGGGCGGTGAGCTCGACCGCGGCCGACAGCCCGACCGGGCCGGCGCCGACGATCAGCACGTCGACCTCGGCCGGCGGCGTGGTCAGCGGAAACCGCACGGTGTGGACGTCCCGGCCGCCCGTCGCCGCGACGGTGGTCATACCGTGCCCTCCGTGCCGGCGACGGCCGCCTCCCGGTCCGCGGTTTCCCGCGCCAGGGTGTGGCGGTTGACGGGGAACGGCAGGCCGAGGTTCTCGCGCAGGGTGTCGCCCTCGTACTCGGTGCGGAACAGGCCGCGCTTCTGCAGGAGCGGGACGACGTCGGCGACGAAGCGATCGAGGTCGTCGAGAGTACGGAAGCGCAGGTTGAGGCCATCGGTGGCAGCGGCCTGGAACCAGTGCTCGATGGTGTCGACGACGGTGTCGGGCGCGCCGGTGAACGGGGACGGGCGGTACTCGGTGACGGTCTCGACCACCTGCCGCAGGGTCTGCCCGGACTCCCGGGCCCGCTGGACGAGCTTCAGGCCGTGGGTACGTCCGCCCTTCTCCGCCAGGTGCGCGACATCAGGGAACGGCGCGTCGAGGTCGTGCTGGCCGAAGTCGTACGCGCCGAACGCGCGGCCGAGGAAGGCGAGCTTGCGGTCGAAGTCGTTGTCGGCGTCGAAGATCTCGCGGGAGATCCGGTGCGCCTCGGCATCGGTACCGCCGACGACGGGGCTCGCGCCGACGAAGATCACCACGTGGTCGGGCTCGCGACCGAGCGCCGCCGCGCGGGCCTTGACGTCGCGGAAGTAGGCCTGGGCCTGCTCCAGTGACTCGCCGGGGGCGTAGATCCCCTCCGCGACCCGAGCGGCCAGGTCTCGGCCCTCCTCGGAGACACCTGCCTGGAAGATCACCGGCTGCCCCTGCGGGGACCGCGACAGGTTCAGCGGGCCGGCCACCCTGAAGTGCTCGCCGACGTGGTTCAGGGCGTGCAGCCGGGTCGGGTCGAGGAAGAGGTTCCGCTCGACGTCGGCCGGGAAGGCATCGTCCTCGTAGGAGTCCCACAGCCCGCGGACCACCTGCACCGACTCCAGGGCACGCCCGTAGCGGGTGGCGTAGTCGAGGTGCTCGTCCAGGCCGTAGTTGCGGGACGTCTGGGTGTCGAAGCTGGTGACGACATTCCAGCCGGCGCGCCCGCCACTGATCTGGTCCAGCGAGGCGAAGCGCCGGGCGAGGTTGAACGGCGAGTTGTAGGTCGAGCTGGCCGTGGCGACCAGACCGAGCGACCGGGTGTGCGTCGCCACCGCCGACAGCAGGGTCAGCGGTTCGAGCCGGTTCAGGTAGTGCGCCGGGTAACCGGCGTTGATGAACTGGCTGTCGACGATGAAGTACGCGTCGAAGAGCGCCTGCTCGGCGGTCTTCGCCTGCCGGATGTAGTAGTCGATGTCGATGCTGGCGTTCGCCGGGACGCGCGGGTCCTTCCACAGGCCGTGCTGCCCGGGGCCACCGACGCCGTAGGCGCTCAGGGCGAGGTGGAGTGTGCGGCTCATCTGGTTTCCTTTCCGGCAGGTGTCAGCGCGCCGGTGCGAGGTCGGCTTCCGTCCGTGCGTGCAGCAGGGCGCGCAGTGCCTCGCGCTCGGCCCGGCTGGCCGAGGCGGAGCGCAGCGTGGGTGCCGAGCCGACGAGCAGGCGGGTGTAGGGGTGGCCCGGGGCCTTGATGATCGTGCGTGCGGGGCCCACCTCGACGATCTCGCCCTGGTAGAGCACGGCGATCCGGTCGGCGACGCCGACGACGGAGCCGAGGTCGTGGGAGATGAAGACGAGCGAGACCCCGGCGTCCCGCAGCTCCTTGAGGATCTCCAGTACGCCCACCCGGTTGGCGGAGTCGAGCGCACTGACCGGCTCGTCCAGAATGATCAGGCTGGGCTCGGAGACCAGCGCCCGCGCCACGGCGACTCGCTGGCGCTGGCCGCCGGAGAGCTCCCCGGGCAGCCTGCCGAGCAGGTCGTCCGCCAGGCGCACCCGGGCCAGGTAGGCACGGCCGCGGGCAGCCGCCTCCGCGCGGGGCACGCCCTGGATCAGCAGTGGCTCGATCAGCGACTCCTCGACCGTCAGATCCGGGTCGAGGCTGCGCAGCGGGTCCTGAAAGACGTACTGGACGACACCGCGCCGGCGCAGCGCCCGCCACTGCTGCGAGGAGTAGCCGGTCACCTCCTCCCCCGCGATGGTGATCCGTCCGCTGGTGGCCCGGACCAGGCCGAGCACCGCCCGGGCCAGGGTCGACTTGCCCGAGCCGGTCTCCCCGATCACGCCGACGGTCTCGCCGCGGTTCACCGTCAGGGAGACGCCGTGCAGCGCCCGGCGCCGCCTGCGCCGCAGGCCGTAGTGCACCTCCAGGTCTGCGACGTCGAGCACCGGCCGGCTGTCGTCGTCATCGGACACCGTCGAGCACCTTCCGATCCGGCGACTTCCGCCGCACCGGCAACGCCGGCCACTCGGGGGAATCCGGCAGGTCCGGAGACTCCCCCGCGACGGCGGTCGCGGCCGGCCCGTCCAGGTACCGTTCCAGCCCGTACTGCTCGTGCTCGGTGATGAGCAGCCTGGTGTACTCGTGCCGCGGGTGGTACAGGACGTCCTCGGTCGGCCCGTGCTCCACCACCTCGCCCTGACGCATCACCAGGACCTCGTCACACAGCTGCGCGACGACCGCGAGGTCGTGCGAGACGACGACGAGCGTGAGCCCGATGCGCTCCCGCAGGTCGGCCAGCAGGTCGAGGATCTCCGCCTGCACCGTCACGTCGAGGGCGGTGGTCGCCTCGTCGGCGATCAGGACCTGCGGGTCGGCGGCGATCGCCGTGGCGATCAGGACCCGCTGCAGCATCCCGCCGGACAGTTCGAAGACGTACTGGTCGTAGACCAGCTCGGGGTCGCGCAGGCGCACCGCCGCCAGCAGCTCGATCGCCCGGTGCCGCGCCGCCCGCCGGCCCAGGCCCAGCTTGGCCCTCAGGACCTCGGTGATCTGCGGCCCGACCTTGATGGACGGGTTGAGATAGGAGGCGGGATCCTGGAAGACCGCGCTGATCGTCGACGCACGCAGGTCCGTCCATTCCCGCTCGGTCAGGCCGCCGATGTCCCGGCCGGCGATCTGGACCGAACCGGCGGAAACGACGAGGTGGTCGGGCAGGATGCCGAGCACCGCCCGGCAGGTCAGCGTCTTGCCGCTGCCCGACTCCCCGACGATGCCGATCGCCTGGCCGGGCCGCAGCTCGAACGAGACGCCGTGCACGATCTCGCGGTCGTTGACCTCGTCGCGGATCCGGACGTCCCGGACCGCCAGCACGACCGCGGCCGCCGCGGGGCCGGCGTCCGCCGGTACGACGGAGTTCGTCGGCACGACCGTGTCCGTCGGCACGACCACGTCTGCCGGGTTGTCGGGAAGGGTCCCTGTCATCGGGTGGTACCTCCGGCGGTGAGCGGTTCGGGGCTGTCGAGGCGGCGGGCATGGGCCCGGCGGCTGTTGACCAGGGTCCGGCCGGCCTCGCCGGAGACGTCCCGGATCGCGTCGGCCAGCAGGTTGCTTCCCCAGACCGTCGCCATGATCAGGGCGGCCGGCACCACCGGTGCCCACGGCTGGTACGCCAGGTAGCCCAGGTCGGAGGCGAGCAGGCCACCCCAGGTCGGTTCCGGCGGCTGCACGCCGATGCCCAGGAAGGTCAGGCTGGAGACGACGATGAACCCGGTGCCGATGGTCTGGGCGAGTGCCACCGCGATCGGCGGCAGCACCTTGCCCCACACATGGCGGCGCACGAGCCAGCCGACCGAACCTCCGGAGATCAGCGCCGCCTCCACGTACTGCGACCGGGCGACGGCGAGCGTCGCCGCCCGTGACACCCGGAAGAACAGCGGCGAGACGAGCACGCCGACGACGAGCATCGCCTGGGAGATCCCGTTGCCGAGCAGCGCGGTGACGGCCACGGCGAACACAAGGAACGGCAGGGCGATGAGAGTGTCGGCGGCCCGCAGGGTCAGCCATTCGAACGCGCGGCCCAGATACACCGACAGGATGCCGGGGACCGCACCTGCCACCAGGCCGATCAGCGCGACCTGCACGGCACCGAGCACGCTGGTGCGCGACCCGTCGAGCAGCCGGCTGAACACGTCCCGGCCCAGGTAGTCGGTGCCGAGCCAGTGTGCCCAGGACGGCCCGGCGAGGGTCTCCGGGCGGGTCAGGAACGGATCCTGCGGGGCGAGGACCGGGCCGAGGATCGCCAGCAGCGCGATCGCGGACAGGATCCCCACGGCGACCCGCCCGGCCCGCAGGCCGAGAATGCGACGGACCATCTCACACGCCCCTCTGCGAGGCCGGCGTGACCCGTGCCAGGGCCACGTTGACGATCAGGTTGAAAGTGACGACCAGGACGATCGAGACGACCAGCACGCCCTGGACGGCGGGCACGTCGCCGGCCTGCGCCGAGTCGTTGGCGAACCGCCCGAACCCCTGCAGGCCGAAGATCCACTCGGTGACGACGGCGCCGCCGATGAGGGTGGGGAACTTCAGGCCGAGGACCGCGAGCGCCGGCCCGGTGCCGTTGCGCAGTACGTGCCGGAAGAAGATCCGCCGTGGGCTGAGCCCGCGCACCTTCGCGCCGATCACGTAGTTCTCCTGGTAGGCGGCGATGAGGCCGGTCCGGAGCTGCCGCGCGACGTCCGCGATGGTGTCGAAGCTGAGCGCCAGCGCGGGCAGCAGGATGTGGGACAGCCACGGCCAGGCCCCCGCGGCCGCCGGCACGTAGCCGGCGGCCGGGAGCCAGCCCAGGCCCACCGCGAAGACCGCCACCAGGACGATGCCGACCACGAACGGCGGCGTGACCGCCATGAAGGTGGTGAAGCCGGTGATCGCCCGGTCGACCCAGGTGGTGCGGCGCAGCGCGGCCAGCGTGCCCAACCCGAAGCCGCCGACCACGCCGATGACCAGGGCCAGTGCCGCCACCGACAGGCTGACAGCCAGGCCGTTGCCGATCAGCTCGTCGATGTCGGCGCCGTTCGACCAGCTGGAGCCCAGGTCGCCGCGCAGGATGTTCTCGAACCACGTCCAGTACTGGGCGAGGAAGGGGCGGTCGAGGCCCCACTCGTGCTCGATGYGGGCGACCGCCTCCGGGGTGGCGTTCTCGCCGAGCTGCATCTGTGCCGGGCTGAGTCCGCTGATCGCCCGCAGCGCGAAGGTCAGGAACGTCGCCACCAGGAAGACGGGGACGAAGATCGCGGCTGAGCGGGCGAGGGTGACCAGGACGCGGACGGCTGCCCGCCGCGCCCTGGTCGCGGCGACCCGTCCACGTCGGTCGGACACGACCAGGGTGTCAGCCGTGCTCACCGTCATGGGGTTGCCTCCTCTCGTTCGGGCGGGACGGCGACTGCGGTCAGTCGCCGAAGGTGACGCCCGTCCACTCGACGTGACCGGGGTTGGCGGGCAGGTCGGAGATCGCCGTGTTCTTGGCGTAGAGGTTCGGCTGGGAGTGGGTGAAGACCAGCGCCTTGCTCTCCAGCCCGGCGCGGGTGGCCGCCTGCAGGACCTGCGGGTAGTCCGGCGCGTCCAGCGGCGTCTCGCGGACCTTGGCGATCGCCGCCTCGAAGCCCTCCGGCTCGTACGGGGAGCTGAGGTTCAGCGGCCCGTCCGGCCCGAAGTGCGCGGTGAGGGTCTGTGCCGCGGAGTCACGCCCGGTCGTGCCGTACAGCGAGATCGTCAGGTCCTTGGCGAAGAACGGCGTCGTCCAGTTCTTGTCAATCTTGATGTCGAGGGTGATGCCGACCGCGCCGAGCTGGGACTGCACGATCTCCGCGGCCGGGCTCTCGGAGGGGATGACCAGCTCCAGCTTGATCTCACCGGGCTCGTAGCCGGCCTCGCTCAGCAGGCGCCTGGCCTTCGCGGCGTCGTGGGGGTACGGGTCCTTCGACTGCGGGTCGAAGGCGATGTAGCCCTCGGGGAACGGCTGGCTCGTCGCCGAGCCATAGCCAAAGGTGATCTTGTCGACGAACTCCTGGCGGTTGACCGCGTGCCGGACGGCGTCGACGACCTTCGGGTTGTCGAACGGCGGCTTGTTGATGTTCAGGCTGATGTTGGAGGCGTTGAAGCCGGGCTGCACGAAGACGTCGAGGCCGGCGGCCTTCGCGGCCTTGGCCTGGCTCGGCAGGATGTCGGCGAAGTTGTAGACGCCGGTCTGCAGGCCCGAGACGACGGTCGCCGGGTCCGGCGCCGAGACGAGTTCGACCCGGTCGATGTGGATGTTCGCCGCGTCCCAGTACCTGTCGTTCTTCTTCAGGACGGCCTTCGTGCCGGGGATCAGCTGCTCGACGATGAACGGGCCGGCGCCGACCGGGTTCTGGTCGAGCTTCGCCGGGTCGGCGGCGGCCTGCGGGCTTGCGACCTGCAGCACCCGCTGGCCGAGCAGCAGCGGGATCTGGTGGTCGACCTGGGTGAGATGGACGACGACGTCGAGGTCGCCGCTGGTCGTCACCGACTCGATCGAGGTGAGGTCCCCGAACAGGGCCGAGTCCTTCTGCGTCTTGGCCCGCTCGATCGCCTTCCTCACCGCGTCCGCGTTGACCGGGGCACCGTCACTGAACGTGATGTTCGGCCGCAGGTGGAAGGTCACCTCGTCACCGGCGTCGTTGTAATCCCAGCTCTCGGCCAGGTCGGGAACCGCGTTGCCCTTCGTGTCGGTGCGGGTCAGGGACGCGTAGACCAGCGCGAGCTGGCGGAACTGGGCGCCGCTGCCGGAGACCACCGGKTCCCAGTGGGTCGGGAAGTAGGAGGACGCCCACTTCAGCGTGGCCGAGCCACCGGCCCCGGCTGCGGTGCTGGTCCCGCCGCTGCCGCAGGCACCCAGAAGCAGGGCCGCGAGCGCCGTCAGGGCCCCGAGGATCACACCACCTCTGCGGCGGTGCGTGGATACCAGGTGTCGCTCCGAGGTCATGGTTCTCTTTCTTTGTTCAGGCTCCGGCAGGGGAGGACCGTGGTTCGTGGAAGATCGCGACGGCCACCCGCGGGCGAGCCGGGGCATCAGGAGACAGGCAGGGACCGGGACAGGGGCAAGAGGCAGGCGCCAACCAGACGGACAGGGCTGAGCAGGCGGACAGGGCTCAAGGAGGCCGGCGGGGCACCGAAGGGGCGGGCTCGTAGGCGGGTGGCCGCCTCAGCGGCAGGCGGGCTCAGCGGCAGGCGGGCTCATGGCGGACTCAGGAGACGAGCGTCGACTCCGCCGGCCCGGAGGCGGGCGCCGCGGCGGGTGCGTCCGCGAATCCGGCCTCGACCTCCGGGGGCGCGGCACCGTCGATCCCTGTGGGCTGGGACTGGTGCCGGGCCGCGGTGTGCCGGTTCTCCGGCACGCGCAGGCCGAGGTTGCCGCGCAGCGTCGTCGACTCGTACTCGGTGCGGGCGACACCGCGCTCCCGCAGGATCGGCAGCACCTGCTCGGTGAAGCGGGCGAACTCGCTCGGCACCGTCACCATGATGTTGATGCCGTCGAAGCCGCCGGCCTCGAACCAGCGCTGGATCTCGTTCGCGACGGTGAGCGGCGAGCCGACGAACGGCGAGCGGAACGCCCGGAGCTGGTGTTCGACGACCTGGCGCAGGGTCAGGTTGTTCTCCCGCGCAAGCTTCTTGATCCCCTCCGCCTGGGTCCGGAAGCTGAGCGCGCCGGCGTCGCCGACCTCCGGGAACGGGGCGTCAAGGTCGTACTGCGAGAAGTCGTGCCAGCCGAAGGGACGCCCGAGCTCCGCGAGCGCGCGGGCGAAGCTCTTCGCCCCCAACGTCGCTTCCTCCCTGGCCCGGGCCTCCTCGTCGGTGTCAGCGATGATCGGGAAGATGCCCGGGATGATCAGCACCTGCTCGGGGTCGCGGCCCTTGGCCGCCGCCCGCGCCCGCAGCTCGGTGCGGAAGGCCTGCGCCTGTTCCAGCGTCTGGGCATGGGTGAAGATCGCGTCGGCGATGCTCGCGCCGAGGTCCCGGCCCTCCTCGGAGTCGCCGGCCTGGAAGATGACCGGCTGGCCCTGCGGGGTCCGCTCCAGGTTGAGCGGCCCGACCACCGAGAAGTACTCACCGATGTGGTTCAGCGGGTGCTGACGGCTGCGGTCGAAGAAGACCCCGCGCTCCTTGTCGCGGGGGAAGGCATCAGCCTCGTAGGAGTCCCACAGGCCCTGCGCGATCCGCACATGCTCGAGGGCACGGCCGTACCGGGTCGTGTAGTCGTAATGCTCGTCGCGGCTGTAGTTGCCCGCCGTTCCGGCGTCGCCGCTGGTCACGACGTTCCAGCCGGCCCGCCCGCCGCTGATGTGGTCGAGCGAGGCCAACCGCCGGGCGACGTTGAACGGCTCGTTGTAGGACGTCGTGATCGTTCCCACCAGCCCGATGTGGCTGGTGTGCACCGCGACCGCGGACAGCAGCGTCAGTGGCTCCAGCCGGCTCAGGTAGTGGTTCGGTGAGTCCGCGGTGATGAACTGGCTGTCCACGATGAAGATGTGGTCGAACTTCGCGGCCTCCGCCTCCTGGGCGCGGGCGATGTACCAGCGGACGTCCACGCTGGCGTTGCCCGGGATCTCCGGGCTGAGCCAGGTGTTGTGCTGCCCGGGGCCGCCGACTCCGATGAGGACGGCCCCGAGCTTCAGCGTGCGAGTGGACATTCGGTGGAACCTTCCTGGTGGTTGGGCCGCGAGCACACGGGAGCTCCGCCGGCGTCCGCGCGGTCGGACTGCGGACGTCCAGCTGGGATCGGACGGTCGGGACCGCCGGCGCGGACCGGCCGGCCTGCCGGTCCGCCGGGTCGACACCATTGCGGCGACGGGCGTGCGGTGGGGTGGGGTGGGAAGCGAGAGCCCTGCACCTCGCGCGGCCGCTGACCTGATCACCGGCCGCGCGGCCGGTGATCAGGTCAGCGGCGGTGCGGTACGACGAACGTCCCGCGCCTGCGGGCACGGCGACGCGTCAGGAGACGGCGGAGCAGAACAAGGGCAGCGCAGGTCGGTGACCCGGTTCGGGTCAGCTACAGCGGGCTGCCTGGCTACGCGCAAGGTCAAGCCAGCGACAACACGTGAGCAGCACGGTGGTCAACTGGGTCATGGCGATGAGCATGCTTTGCCCAGGGCCAGATGTCCAACAATGGTTCGTAATGGCGATCTATCGCGGGCTGTGATTATTTCCCACTTTCCCGATGAACATGGTACGTTTCCGAGTACTCTGGCTGGCATGAGACGGACGTTGGACATCGCACCGCTGCGCAGCTTCGTCGCTGTCGCAGACTGCGGCGGTTTCCAGCGCGCCGCGCTGTCGCTGCACCTCAGCCAGGCGGCGGTGAGCCAGCACGTGCGCCGCCTCGAGGCCGCGACCGGCCGGGTCCTCGTCGAGCGCCAGGGCCGCGGCTCCTGCCTCACCCGTGACGGCGAACATCTGCTCGCACAGGCCCGGCGGATCCTCAGCCTGCACGACGAGACCCTGCACAACTTCGGCCTGGAGGCCGAGGAGACAGTGCTCATCGGGTCCACCGAGCACGGCGCCGCCCAGCTGCTGCCGTTCCTCGCCACCGCGCTGGAGCAGTCGCTGCCCCACCACCGCGTCCGGTTCCGCATCGACCGGGGCACCTCGCTGCGCGAAGGGCTCGACGCCGGGCGGATCGATCTGGCGCTGCTTCTCGGCCCGGCCGACGACCTCCGGGCGCACCCGGTCGGAGAGCTGGAGCTGACCTGGTACTCCGCCCCCACCTGGCGGCGTCCCGCCGCGGCGCAACCGATCCCGGTGGTGGCCTTCGACCAGCCCTGCGCGCTGCGCACCCGGGCGCTGGAAACGCTGTCGTTCCACGCGATCCCCGCGGTGATCGGCGCGGAGGCCATCCAGCTGGCCGGGGTGCAGGCCGCGGTCGGCGCCGGCCTCGGCATCGCACTGATGGCCACCCTCGGCCAGACCCCCGAAGGCCTCGTCGCCCGCCACGACCTTCCCGAGCCCACGCCCCTCCCGCTGGCGGTCTGGGCCCGGCACGGCCTGCCCGGGCAGGTCTCGCAACAGGTCGCCGACGCACTGCGGGATGTCCTCGCACACCCGGGCGGCGAGCCTGCCATCGCGGATCTCGAACTCGCCCAGGGCGCCTGACCCCAGCCCACGCGCTGCGGCGGGCTCCCCGAGCAGGCGGCGGCGAGCCGAAGGCCCCCGCCGGCCGGCCACACCACACCACACCACAGCGGAGCAGAGCATCCGTCCGTCGTTGACAGGATTACTGCTGCCTGCGGGATTTCAAGATCATCTAACTCGCGGCCAGCCGTCAACGTCGTTGACTATCTTTACGCGAGTGGCGCAACGCGGGATCCGATGGCGTCATCCCCCTGTCACCCAGGACGCCGGGCGCCTCAGCCCCGGTGGCAGCTGCGTCTGCCCATCTCCCCAGGCGACATCCACCTGCCACTGTGACAACCCGAGCGCATCCAGAAGGTTCGCTCGGTGCAGAACAGCGTTGGCGAGATTCGCCCCGCCCAGCTCGGCACCGGCGAGGTTGACTCCCTCCAGCCAGGCGCTGGTGAGATCGGCCCCGACCAGCCGGGCACAGCTGAGGTCCGCCACGCTCAAACCAGCATGGGCGAGGTTCGCCCCGTCCAGTCGGGCGTAGGCGAGGTTCGCCCCGAACAGCCGGGCGGACGTCAGATCAGCCCCCTCCAGCTGAGCAAAGGCGAGATTCGCTCCCTCCAGCCGGGCGAACGTCAGATCCGCGCCGACCAACTGGGCATGCGCGAGGTTCCCGTCGACGGCCTGGAGGCGATGCAGGGCGGCGGGGCCGGTCAGGTCAGCCCCCAGCAGATCCGACCGGGGCACACCAGCGAGACCGGGCAGGCGGGCCAGCACGGTCACCGCCGCATGCACGTCAACCGCCGCACGCACCGGCGAGGCCGGGTCAGGGGAGGCAGGCCGCAGGTCGGGATCGGCGCTGCGGTCGCGCGCGAACGCGGACAGGACCTCCACGACGGTCCGCTGGTCCGCGGGCGAGTCGACGGCTATGCGCTCAAGCGCGTAGATCCCGGCCAGCCGGATTCCGCGCTCATGATCATTGAGGAGCTTCACGGCCTCCACATAGAGCTCTCGGACGTGCGTGTTCGCGTTCGCCCGCCGCGTCTCGTCCAGGGCGATCAGACCACCGGCGACCGCCGTCAACGCGGCGGCCGCGGTCAGCAGTCCACTCTGCAGGGCCGCCCGCGCCGCCTGGTCGGTGTACATCCGATCCGGCAGGTGCCAGATCCCCACCACCGCCGCCACCGCCCCCAGAGCGGCGATCCCCGCCACGATCCACAGCCAGCGCCGCCCGCTCCGCCGGCGTGCGCCCCCCATGTCAGCCATGGGCCTGGTTGTACGCCACCGCGACCCTTGGAGCGCACACCGTCATCCATCAGCGGACCGTCGCCGTCACCGCGAGACTCTGTCGATCCCGCCGTCGCCCGCGAGGGGGCCAGATCGGCCCGCGCCAGTCGACCGGGCCGCCTTCCGCACCGCGCCCGTGCCCGTGCCCGCGCCAACTAGAGAATCTTTCTAGAAAAACTTTCTAGTTCTTGCTACGGTCGCCGGGTGGACGACACCGAGCGCGGCACCGGGAGTGCTCGTGACGACGACCCGGCGACGGCAGTAGTCACCGGCGGTAATCGCGGCATCGGCCAGGCGGTGGCCGAGCAGCTCGCCCGGGCGGGGGTGCGCGTCGCCCTCGTCGCCCGCGACCCGCTGCGCGGCGAACGGGCACGGGCCCGGCTCGACGCCACCCGAGGACCGCGGGCACCGCACGTCGAGCTGGTCACCGGCGACCTGTCGGACATCGCCGGGGTACGCGCCACCGCCGCGAAGCTGCTGGACGTCTGCCCGCAGCTCGACATCCTCGTCCACAACGCCGGCATCTGGCCCGCCGCACGCACCCTGAACGCCGACGGGCTGGAGCAGGCGTTCGCCACCAACCACCTGGCTCCCTTCCTGCTCAACCATCTGCTGGAGGACCGGCTCGCCGCCAGCAGCGCCCGGGTCGTGCAGGTCACCGCCGGCCTGTACGGCAAGGCACGGATCGACCTGGAGCGGACGCCGCGCGGCGACGACTTCCACCCGATCCGCACCTACGCGAACACCAAGGCGGCGAACCTGGCACTGGTCCCGCTGTTCGCCCGCCGTTGGGCGGACGCCGGCACCGGCATCCGCGTCAATGCCGTGCACCCGGGAGTCATCCGCACCGGCCTCGGCGACCGGCGGGGGCCGCTCGGGCTCGCTCTGAAGGCGGTGAAGCGGTTCTGGACGCCCGTCGAGCAGGGGGCGCCTCCGGTCATCCGGCTGGCGCTCGCCCCCGAACTCGACGGCGTGACCGGGCGATACTTCGAGATCGAGAAGGCGGCCCCGCTCCACGGCCCCGTCGACGACCCCGACCTGGCCAGGCTGCTGTGGACACAGGCCGCGAACCTGACCGGCGTCGGCAGCCGCCCACCGACCCACCCCCTGACCCTCCCGCCGGCCGACACCGTGGCCCACCCACCGGGCCGGTGAGATCATCGCGGTCATGCTCCCCGGACAGCGATGACCCCCCGACAGCAACGCGGCGCGGACACCGTCGAGCGACTCCTCACCGCCGCGCTTGACGTGTACGCCGACCGCGGCCCGGACGGCTTCACCGTCACCGCCGTCACAGCGGCCAGCGGCACCAGTCTCGGGAGCCTCTACCACCATTTCGGCACCTTCGACGGCCTGGCCGCCGCGTTGTACGGCCGCTGCATGGACCGGCTGCTCGACCGCCTGGTGCACGCCGTGGAGCAGACGGACGGCGCCGCGGCAGGCATCCGCGCCGCGGTGACCGCCTACCTCCAGTTCGTGGGCGAGGAACCGGCAGCCGCCCGGGTGATCCACCTCTCCGGATTCGCGCCGCGGACGCCCGAACAGGCCGAGCGTTTCGCGGGCGGCAAAGCCCCGCGCATCAGCCGCCTGCTGGCCTGGCTACGCCCGCACACCCGGTCCGGCCAGATCGTGGACGTGCCGGACCTGCTGATCGAGATGCTGCTGATCGGCCCCCCGGCCGAGCTCGCGCGCCGCTGGCTGGCCGGCGCCGCCGATATCGACCTCGTCGCAGCGGCCGACATCCTGCCCGAGCGTGTCTGGCAGTCGCTGCGCGGCACGGACCGCTGAACCGCTTCCCGCTGGTCGCCTTCGACCGCCTCGGCGGGTCCGGCCGAGCACCACTGCGCGGCGCCGCGCGGTCGCGGACCATGGCGATATCCGGGGCCGCGGGGCGAGCCGAGCGAGGACCGGTTCGACGAAGCCGCTACCGGGTGGGTCTGTGTTACCGGTCCTCGCCGGTCTCGCGACCGCGGTCGTGAGGTCGGCCTGTCGCGGCGCTTCCGTCAGCGCCGGCTACCTGGCCTTGTCGGGCTTCCTCGCCGCGCCGCCCGCGGAGCGCCGACCGTCACTGGACAATGGAGGCGATACAGGCCACAACACCGCCTCTGGGCGCGTTGACATTCGCGGCGAGCCGGTAGTTCCTCTCGGTGTAGGAAACGGAGACCTGCCGCTTCCCGTAGAAGTCCTTGTAGATCTTCTCGATGTCCTCGCCCTCGGTGACGAAGCCTATGTACGTTCCGTTGTCCTCGAAATACGGGACAGCGAAGAGATGCGCGAAGCGGATCTTCGGAGAACTGAAGATCATGACTCCTTCGGCACCGCGCATCCCGAAGTTCCGGTCGGCGAAGTAGATTCCGGCGAACACGAGGTTCTCAGGATCGTTCGGCCCGAAGTTGATGCGGGCCCTGATCTGCACCTTCGGTGAGATCAGCCCGCCCTCGTTGTCCTGCATGAAGGAGGCCATGTGCCCGAAGGCCAGATACAGGTCGCCGGCCTTCTTCCCGTCCACCCCCTTCTCCCAGTCCTTGACGACGAAGTGCTCGTCGGTGTCGTTGATGACCATTCCGAGGATCTTCTTCGGATTTTCGAGGAACAGGTAGAGCAGGAATCCGACGAGGACCACGACGACGGCACCGATCGCGGTCTTGAGGCCGATGCTGGTGATACCGGTGCGGATTGCGGTGAGCAGGGCCTGCCCGGCGCGCAATGCCTTGATCGTCTCGACCGCCATCGGCACGCCTACGCTGACCAGGCCGCCAGACACCAGTTCGATCGCGAGCTGGCCCGGGGTCTTGGCGTTCTGCATGTTCTCGAAGCGCTTCGTGAGCGAGCTGAGGTACAGCCTTACGTCGTCACCCCGCAGACCCATGACGAAGTTCGCATCGCTGCGCGTCATCGAGAGGTTCGGCTCGATGTCGACCTCGGTGTCCAGCATCCTCTCGAGAGCGGTGTCCTCGTCGAAGTCGGTGGCTACGAGGCCCGTCGCGCCGGAGCCCGGCCGGCCCACCTCCTCCAGGAGCGCCTCCAGGAGCCGGACCCGCGCAATCCGGGCCTTCTTCCTTTCACTCAGTGCGTCATTCGCGAAGATCGCTCGCAGGTCGACCCCGTGCCGCTCTTTGATCGACTCCATGATCTGCTCGGCGAACAGCCTGTCACTCAGGTGTGAGTACGTCGACACAAGTTCCACCAGACACCCCCGAATTATTCATGCCCGAGTATTTACGAAGACGTGACGGACTCCGCCGCCATGCCACCCGGGAGGGAGGCGACGACGAAGGATCCGCTGGAGAGAACGAAACAGACGAACGCCGGAGAACCACCCGCGGAGTGTGATCTCCGAAATTTCTGAACCGACGTGCGACAGGAGTCGCCGTCACCTACATGGTCCTTATACGTCGACCAGCAGAGCGAGCCTAACGGCGGCGCGAACCGCTCGTCCAGCCAGAACGAAAGGCGCTGACCTATGCGCACAAGGCCGCCGTTCGGTGGYAGCAACAAACCGCGCTGACGGCTGTGGCTGCCATCGAAGCCAGGGGCAGCTGAAGGTCACRCCCGGCCTGGTGGAACCACCAGGCGACGGCATCCTCGGCGGCGAGGGTGTCGGGGTGGCTGGGGTCGAGGCTCCGGTGACGGCTCTCCTGGACGTCCGATGACCAGGGGGTCGGTCAGGAGAGCTCGCGCTTGAGGATCTTGCCGGTGGCGGTCATCGGCAGCGTGTCGACGAACTCCACGATCCGTGGGTACTTGTAGGCGGCCATCTGCTCCTTCGCCCACCCGATCAGTTCGTCACCGGTGACGGTGGCACCCGGTTCGCGGATCACGACGGCCTTGATCTCCTCCCCGTGGCGCGGGTGCGGGACTCCGATGACGGCAACGAGCGACACATCCGGATGGGTCACCAGCACCTCCTCGATCTCCCGCGGGTACACGTTGTACCCACCTCGGGCGATCATGTCCTTGGACCGGTCGACGATGTAGTACCAGCCGTCCTCGTCCCTGCGGGCCAGGTCGCCGGTGCGGAACCAGCCGTCCCGGATGACCTCCGCGGTCTCGTCGGGACGCCGATGGTAGCCCTTCATCACGTTGTGCCCGCGGACGGCGATCTCGCCGATCCCGGCCGGGTCGGCGAGCTCGTCCCAGGTGTCACGCTCGAGAAGGGTCATCTCGACGCCGCGGATCGGCAGGCCGATGGAGCCGACCCGCGGCGGCTCGCCATACGGCGAGAACGACGCCACCGGCGAGGTCTCCGACAGCCCGTACCCCTCCAGGATGGTGACGCCGAACTGCTTCTCGAACTGCCGGTGCACCTCGACCGGCAGCGCCGAACCTCCCGAGACGGCAACCCGCAGGTTGCGCGCGAGTGCCGCGGTGTCGATCGACGGGTCCTGCCCGAGCGCGTTGCGCAGGCCCCAGTACATGGTGGGGACACCGGCGAACATCGTCACCCGCTCGTCGAGCATCAGCCGGATCGCCGCGCCCGCGTCGAACCGGGGCAGCAGCACCACGGTGCCACCGAACGCGAACGCCCCGTTCTGG
Source organism: Parafrankia colletiae (assembly GCF_001854655.1). Taxonomy (GTDB): domain Bacteria; phylum Actinomycetota; class Actinomycetes; order Frankiales; family Frankiaceae; genus Parafrankia; species Parafrankia colletiae. Next base: position 146,675 of record NZ_MBLM01000110.1, read on the forward strand.
ACGACCGTCTGCCCGAACGAGTGGAACAGCGGCAGCGCGCCCAGGTAGGTGTCGGGACGGGAGATGTCGGAGCCGAACTGGTCCCGCCCGGCGAGCGCGTTGTCCCGCATGTTGCGGTGACGCAGCTCCGCCCCCTTCGGCCGCCCGGTGGTACCCGACGTGTACAGAATGACGGCGGTGTCGTCATCGTCGCGCGCGACGGTCGGGAACGTGGACGGCTGGCCGGCGACGGCCCGCGCCAGCGTCTCCACCGGGCGCGCCGAGGTTCCCGCCACCGGGGACGGCGCGGCCGGGTCCAGCGTGATGACGAAGAAGTGTTCGCAGCCGGGAGTGTCGGCGAAGCCGGCGAATCCCTCCTGCGCCACGGGCAGCTCGGCGGAACCCTCGAAGCAGAAGTAGGCCCGGGCCTCGGAATCGCCCAGGTGGTAGGCCACCTCGCGGTGGCGCAGCAGAACGTTGAGCGGGACCACGACCGCGCCGGCCTTGAGGATGCCGTAGTACACCACCGTGAAGTGCGGAATGTTCGCACACGTCAGCGCGACCCTGTCGCCAGGACGAATCCCCCGGGCAACCAGCAGGTTCGCGACGGCGGCCGCGGCGGCGTCCACCTCGGTGTACGTCAGCCGCGACGATCCGAGGACAACCGCCTCGCGGTCGGGACAGGTGGCGGCGGTGTCCTCCAGGAGCTGCGCCAGGTTGGYCATGTCCGCGTCCTCTCGGTCTCGAACGCGGCGACGCGATCCGGCCTGACCTGCCGGATTCGCCGCCCGTTCTCGGTCTCACCGCTGCCCTGCCCCGTACACGTGACCGAAATACCGCTGATCGGCACGAGCCGGGCGTCGCAAGGTGCAGTGATGACAGAGTGACCGAGGGAGACAGCCATGGGAAGACGCAGCGTACGGAGAACAGGTCAACGGGCCGCAGTGCCGTCATCCCGTCGGCGGGATGAACTGTGCGGCGCGTCAGTGCGGCGCGTCAGTGCGGTGCGTCAGTGCGGTGCGTCAGCTGTGCGAGTGCGCCCAGCGCAGCACCCGGCGACGCTGGACCGGGCGCTCCCGCTCCACCCGGCCGGACACGGGGCGGCGGGGGCCCGCGACGGCCTGGGGCTCCGGCAGCGCAGCGGGGGCGCCGAGGGTCAGGAAGGTCTCCTCGGGGCCGAAGAACCAGGAACGGGCAGAGCTGCGCACAGCCGGCATCGTGCGTGTGCCGGGACGGGCGAAGGCGTGGACGACGTTCATCACGGCAGGCTCCCAGGTGCAGAGAAAAGACTGGCGACGGCGGCCGATCGCACAGCCACCGTCTTTATGGTGCGCTCATTCCGGAGCTTTTATGAGCCCTCTGGACGTGACCTGAGACGCACCCACTCGCACAAGAATATATTGTGATCCACGCCCGTGGCCCACGACACAAAACGGCCCACCGAACCCTCGGAGCCGAGGAATCAGGGTTGCCCGGATCACATTCCCCCATCCTTCGGTGACGCATGTCACTGGCATCTGGCCGGCGCTCGAGGTGTTCCAGCTCACGTGCATTCTCTGCGTCCCGGCGGCGCGGCGGCCACCGCAGACCGACTCCCTCGGGCGGATGCCCGTGCACCGATGGCGGTCGGGTCAGCCCGGCAGCACCGACATCCGCTTCATCTGCCCGGCCCCTGCCGGCCTGGCGTGGAACACCACGTTCGGGGGTACCGCGGCACGTTCCGGCGATTGGCCGGAGCCGGCGAACTTACACTCGCCGTCCGCATCGGCGGTCCAGGACCGACCGGAGAGTGAGGCGAGGTCGAGAATGACACGAGCTCCGAACCGTGGCGGGCGCCGGCACTGGCGAGAAGGGGGCCGGCCCGGAGGCTTCCGGCCGGGCCGAACGAGAACGACGGGCCAGGCGGTGCTGCTCGCCGTCAGCCTGGCGGCAACGGCGACACTGGTGTCCTGCAGCGACGACTCCCCGGCCGAACCAGCGGGGCGAGCCGACGTCGGACGTCCCTTACAGCTGCGCGACGGCGCACTTCAGGGGCCCGCCTGCACACCGGGGCCGCAGGGTGGCACCGCCCTGTTCGTCACCGACCGGTGTGTGGACCCGACGCTGAACCAGCCTTTCGTCGACCGGGACGAAAAACAGGACATCACCGACCCCTCCACGGATGTCACCGTCCACGTGCGCCACATCCACGGCGGTTTCACCGGCACCAGGRCAACGTTCTCGCTCTACTTCCCCGAGCGTTATCAGGGCCGCTTCTTCCATTCGACGTATCCGACGCTGTCCACCGACGAGGCCGCACCGAACACCGTGGCCTTCGCCGTCTCGAGCGGGGCGTATGTCGTCTCCACGAACAACGCCGGTGGCCTGCCTGCTGCCGGCGACATCGCCGGTTACCGGGTCAACGCGGCGGCGGCGAAGTTCTCCCGGACGGTCGCGGCRCAGGTCTACGACGATCCTGCCCGCCCCCGCGGCTACATCTACGGGGCGAGYGGCGGTGCGTACCAGACGATCGGCGCCCTGGAGAACACCGAAGGCGTGTGGGACGGCGGGGTGCCGATGGTCCCCGGCACGCCGAACGCCATCCCGAGCAGCATGACCACGCAACTGCTGGCGCTGCGGGTTCTGAAGCCCGTCTTCCCACAGATCGTGGACGCGATGGAGCCTGGCGGCAGCGGCGACCCCTACGCCGGCCTGAACGAGGAGCAGCGCGCGGTGCTGCGCGAGGCGACCCGGATCGGCTTCCCGCTGCGTGGCTGGTGGGACCACGAGAAGATGAACGGCGGTGCCTTCTTCGCGGTCGGCGGAGGGGTGCGCGTTCTGGACCCGACCTATGTCGACGACTTCTGGTCGAAGCCGGGCTACGCCGGCACCGACCCGGCGTCGTCCGCCGGGGCCGCGCGCGTCCGGCACGAGGCCGAGGTCACCGCCCGGGCGGACGACCCCGGTACCGCCGCCCGGCCAGCCCTGCGGGACGTCCAGGGCACGCCGACGATTCCGGCCGCGCCGCCCGGCAGRCTGACTCTCAGTGCCGCGCCGGCCGGGGAGCTGGCCGGAGCCGACCTCGTCGTGCTCAGCGGTGCCGCCGCCGGGAAGACGGTGCCCCTCGGGGCGGTGGAGGGGAACACCATCACCTTCGGGACCGGCGCGGACAGGTCGGTGACCGACACGATCCGACCCGGCGACCGGCTCCGTCTCGACAACTCGTGGATCATCGCGCTGCAGTACTACCAGCGTCACCAGGTCCCGGCACCCGGAGAGTACGGCTGGGACCAGTTCCGCGGCCCGGACGGCGCGCCGCTCCACCCGCAGCGCCCGCTCCTCGTCGGGCCGACGTTCGCGCAGGCGGCCAGCGGCGCCGTCCCCACCGGCACCTTCCACGGTAAAATGATCATGCTGGGTTCGCTGCTCGACACCGAGGCCTTCCCGTGGCCGGCCGACTGGTACCGCCGGGCGGCGCAGACCCACCTCGGTTCCGGCCTGGACGGCTCCTACCGGCTGTGGTTCATGGACAACGCCGGCCATGTGCCGCCGCGTGACGCGGCCGTCGAGACCCACATCGTCCGGTACCTGTCGGAGCTGCAGCAGGCCCTGCTCTACCTCGACGACTGGGTCACCCACGGGACGGCGCCGCCGGCCAGCACCAGCTACGAGGTCGACGGTGAGACGCAGATCCACGTGCCGGCCGGCGCCGGCGAGCGCCGTGGCGTCCAGCCGGTCGTCGACGTCAGGGTCACCGAGGTCGACGACCGCGAGATCCGGCCCGCCGCGCGCGCCGACGCCCGCGCCGGCCAGCCGGTCACCCTCGCCGTCACCGCCGAACTGCCGCCGGGGGCCGGCGAGATCGTCCGGGTGGAGTGGGACTTCGACGGCACCGGCGCCTACGCCGAGCGGCCCGAGATCGACCCGACCGACGGCACGGTCCGGCTGACCGCCACCCATACGTTCGACCGGGCCGGAACGTACTTCCCGGTCGCCCGGGTCACCGCGCGGCGGGCCGGCGCCGGGGACAGCCCCTACGGGCTCGTCCAGAACCTCGCCCGCGCCCGCGTCGTCGTCCGCTGACGCGAGAACTGCGCACGGTGGCGGGCTGTCGCCGGCCGACAGAGCCGGCGGCAGCCCGTCAGGTGCGGGTGGCAGCCCGTCAGGTGCCGGTGGCTGGCCCGTCCAGGAGGGTCTGGCGCAGCCAGGCACGCGCGGCGGCCAGGTACTCGACGCTGATGGTCGTCTCCGACGCCCAGGTTTCGAAGCCGTGCGGCGCCCCGGGCACCGCGTGGAAGGTCGTCGGCACCCCGGCGGCACTCAGCCGCTGGGCGTAGGCGCGGTCCTCGGCGAGGAACAGGTCGACCTCACCGACTCCGATCCAGGCGGGCGGGAGCCCGGCCAGGTCCTCGCGCCGGGCCGGCACCGCGTACGGCGGCACCGGGGCGGCGGAGCCGGGGTCGGCGCCCAGGTAGGAGCGCCAGCCGAAGCGGTTCAGCCGGTTGCTCCACACCGGGTGCGCCGGGGAGTCCAGGTCACGACGGGCGGCCGTGCGGTCGTCCAGCATCGGCGCGTGCAGCCACTGGGCGGCTGGCCGGGGGCCGCCGCTCTGGTCGTGCAGCCGCTGGATCAGGGATGCCGCGAGCCCGCCGCCGGCGCTCTGACCGCCGACCGCCACCCGCGACGGGTCCACCCCCAGTGCCGCGGCCTGCTCCTGCAGCCACTCCCAGGCGGCCTGGCAGTCGTCGAGCGGGACGGGGAACGGGTGCTCGGGGGCCTTGCTGTACTCGATGGCCACGACGGGGATGCCGAGCTCGAGGGCGGTGCCCGCGCACTGGCGGTGGTCCTGGGCGACGGCGCCCATCACCAGCCCGCCGCCGTGGATCCACAGCAACGCGGCATCCGAACGGCGGGTCTCCGGACGGTAGACCTGCAGGCCCTGCCCCACCTCGGGATACTGCTCGACGGTGACCCCGGCGAACGGGGGCGCCGGCAGCCGGCCGATCGCGAACCGCGCGAAGCGCAGCACCGGTGCCCGGTACACCGGCAGTCGCGGTGAGCGGCGGAGCCTGGCGCGCAGTTCCGGCGCCACCTGGGCGGACGACATACGCCGGGATGCTAGCCCAAACCTCTGCGTACGGGGAGAAACCTCTACGCCTCAGACAGCGGTGGGGACAGGCGCGCGCCCCAGACGCCGGACCCGACCAGCCGAGCCGCCTCCTCGCGGATGATCTCACCGACCCTGGTGGCGAAGCCGCGGGGCAGTTCGAGGTTCGCGGTGACGGCGACACCCAGCTGCCGGGTCAGGGACGGGTCGCACAGCGGGGCATAACGCAGTTTCCTCGCGTCGATCTCGGCGGCGCACGCCGACAGCGGCAGCACACCATAACCGCGCCCCGCCTCGATGAGGCTTTTCGTGACCTGCAGCGAATCGGTGGAGAATCGGGACTGCAGCCGGTGCTTGAGCCGCAGCGCGGTGTTCTCGACGCTGGTACGGATTCCGCTCGGAGACGCGGGAAGAATGAGCGGGCGGCGGGCGAGTTCGGCGAACTCGATGGCGGTGCCCGGCTGCAGGTCCGACGTACGACCGCCGACGAGCACGAGATCCTCCACCAGCAGGTCGTGATAGAAGAGACGGCCGTCCTGGACGGGGTCGATGACCGAGATGTCGACAGCGCCCTTCAACATTCCCTCGACGAGCACGTCCGTGCTGGCGACGCTTATCTGGAAGTCGACCCTGGGGAATGCCGCGCTCAGGCCGTCGAGCAGTGGGGAGGCGAGGATACCGGTGGCGGTGGCCGGCAGGCCGATGTGCAGGCCACGCTCGACCCGCGCCAGCGGGGACCCCACGTATCGCATAGCGAGCTCGAGCTGGCGCAGCGGCGCGGCGGTGGTCGCACGCAGCCGCTCCCCCTCCTCGGTGAGCTGGACGCCGCGGGCCGTGCGCCGGAACAGGGTGACGCCGAGATCCTCCTCCAGCAGCCGTACCTGGCGACTCAGCGCCGGCTGGGCGATCCCCAGCGTGTTGGCCGCCCGGTTGATCGAACCCTCGTCCGCGATGCGTAAGAAGTACCTCAGACGATGAGTGTCCATGTCGCGGATGTTACCCCAGTTATACCGATCCTGTATATCTGAGCGCCGAATTTTGTATTGGCAGCCCGCCGCCACATCGCCCTAGCATCGCTCGAAACAGTCGCGACGGGGCGTACTGCCGTTCGGGCGGTACACCCTCGCCGGCACGGCGACAGGAGATCTCCCATGCGCGTGGAGGAACAGGAAGAACAGGACTGGTCTGCGGCGATGGGGCTCGACCGGCTCCCGACGCACATCATCGAGAAGCGTGTGAGCGATCTGTTGGACCTGAGGGGCCAGAAGGCGATCGTCACCGGGGCCGGCGGCGACGGACTGGGCCAGGCCATCGCCAATCGCCTGGCCGGTTCCGGCGCCGATGTCGCGCTTGTCGGCCGGACTTTCTCCAAGGTCGAGCGCAGGGCCGCGGAGGTCGAGAAGCGCTGGGGCGTGAAGGCCGTTCCGATCCGCGCGGACATGTCGGACTGGGACCAGGTGCACCAGGCCGTGGCGGAAAGCCGGGAAGCTCTCGGCGGCCTGGACATTATGGTCAACAATCCGGTGATGGTCTCGGCCGGCGCCTTCGAGAACTTCACGAAGGACCAGATCGACGGGACGGTGCTGGGCAGCCTGACCATGATGATGTACGGCGCCCACGCCGCCCTGCAGTACCTGGTTCCGCAGGGGTCCGGGCGCATCATCAACATCGGGGCGGTCGGCGGGCGCGTCCAGCAGCCCGGCCTCACGGTCTACTGCGCCTGCAAGGCCGGCGTCATCGGCTTCACCCGCAACCTCGCCCACGAGTTCGCGCCCCGGGGCATCAACGTCCTGGGTGTGGCGCCGGGCATCATGATCAAGCCCGACATGAAGCGGATGATCCTCGACCCGCAGAACGAGGGTGACCTCGCTGGCCGCACCACTATCGCGAACGCGCTGAAGAACCAGGTCCAGCTGGGTCGCGTCTGCCTGCCCGAAGAGGTCGCCAACATGGTTGCCTACCTCGCCTCGGAGGCCGCCAACTACATGTGCGGCCAGACCATCGACGTGGCCGGCGGCCAGTGGATGGGGTGAGCCCGCGCCCTTTGACGTCACCTCGGACCCGGACATGGTGGAGCATTGTGGAGACGGTGGATGCGCGGACTCGCAGGTAGGACCTTCGTCATCGCGGGCGGGGCGACCGGCATCGGTGCCGGGGCCGCGAAGCGGCTCGGCGAGGAGGGCGCCAACGTCGTCGTCGGCGACATCAACATCGACGGGGCGACGACCACCGCCAAGGAGATCACCGGAGCCGGCGGCCAAGCCGTCGCCGTCCGTTTCGACCTGGCGGACGAGGCCTCCGTCCAGGAGCTGGTCGACGCGACGCTCGCCGAGTACGGTGCCGTCCACGGCCTGTTCAACGTCGGGGCCGACCTGTCCCCGGGCAACCTCGGGCGCGACCGGACGCTGCTCGACACCGACCTCGACGTCTGGCACCGCACCCTGGACGTCAACGTGGTCGGCTACGTCCGGACGTCCCGCGCCGTGCTGCCGCACCTGCTCGCGAACGGCGGCGGCAGCATCGTCAACACGTCGTCGGGCGCTGCGGTCAGCGGCGGYAGCGGCGACCAGCTCCGGCCCGCCTACGCGGCCTCGAAGTCGGCCGTCCACGCGCTCACCCGGCACATCGCCGGCAACTGGGGCCGCCGGGGGGTGCGCTGCAACGGCGTGATGCCGGGCCTCGTGATGGGCGAGACGCAGGCGCAGCAGAACGACGTCGAGCTGCAGCAGCGGTTCCTCACCCAGGTGCCGACAACCCGGCTGGGCCGCCCGAGCGACCTGGCGGCGACCGTCGCGTTCCTGCTCTCCGACGACGCCGAATGGATCAATGGCCAGGTGTGGGCCATCGACGGTGGCGCCAACATGCGCGCCTGATCGTGGACGACCAGGGAGATCACCATGGGATTACAGGACGAGCTGCTCGACGAGGCCCGGGCCGAGACCGGCCTCACGGACTTCGGCGATGACTCCTTCCGGGAGGGTCTCGAACGGCTCACCCGCTCGCTGGAGACGGAAGCCCGGCTGAACACGACCGGGCAGGCCGTGCTCCGCAAGCTGCTCGGCGGGCTGCTGTCGCAGCGGCTGCAGGTCGAGGACTGGTACCGGCGTCACCCCGAGATCGACGACGAGGCGATCGTGGCCCCGCTGATCGGCCTGGGGCTGCCCCGCACCGGATCGACGGCACTGTCGTTCCTGCTCGCCGAGGACCCGCGGGCCCGTTCGCTGCGCACCTGGGAGGCGTCGCAACCCTGCCCGCCGCCCTCCACGGGCGACGGCCTGGACAGCCGACTCGACGACAGCCGCTCGGACGCCGAGTTCCGCGCGACGAGCTCGCCGCGGCGCGCCAAGCTCGTCCCGGCCAGCGCGACCGGGCCGACGGAGTGCCATGGCCTGCTGGCGCTCGATTTCAAGGCGCACTACTTCCAGGCCTTCGCCTACGTCCCGTCGTACTCGAAGTGGCTGCTGGAAAGCGCCGACCTGACCACCAGCTACCGGTACGAGCTGCGCGTCCTGAAACTGCTGCAGTGGGGTTCCCCGGCGCAGCCGTGGCGGCTGAAGTGCCCCGCCCACCTGCTGTTCCTGGCCCAGCTCGACGAGGCGTTCCCGGACGCCCGGTTCGTGATGACGCACCGGGACCCCGCCGAGGTGATGGTGTCATCGGCCGACCTGTACGCGGCGGTGGCCCGGTCCTACTGCGACGAGATCGACCTGCGCTACCTGGGTGCGCTCAACGTCGAGCACTGGTCGGTCGGGATGGAACGCGCACTCGCGTTCCGGGACTCCGGCGCCGACGGCAGATTCTACGACATCGACTTCCGGGCCATGCAGCGCAGGCCACTCGAGGAGGTGCGCGGGCTGTACGCCTGGCTGGGCGAGCCGGTCACCGAGGAGTTCGAGGCCGGAATGGCGCGGTGGTGGCGGGAGAACGCGGAGAAGCGGGAGGCCAACGTCCACCCCGAACCGGCCACCTTCGGCATCGACATCGACGGGATCCGGCCGCTGTTCGCCGACTACACCGCGCGCGCGGCACGCTGGGCCGCTCGCTGACCACAGATCACGAGAGGTCAGGCCGGCCCTGTGGGGCCACCGGCGGGAAGGGCGGGCCGATGACGGGTCGACTGACGCATCTGCAGCGGCTGGAGGCGGAGAGCATCCAGATTTTCCGGGAGGCCGTGTCGGAGTGTGAGCGGCCGGTGATGTTGTATT
>NZ_MBLM01000111.1 GCF_001854655.1 Parafrankia colletiae
CCTCAAACAAGATCAGAAAACGGTCACCGATCAAGCTCGGCAAGCGGCGGCTTGACACAGGGCAACTCATGCCAGCACCCCCGCGACCTCCGAGGGCACCCCCGCCGGGTCGGGCGCAGCTGCGGGCGTCGCACTGCTGGCCGGTGGGCGAGTGAGCCGGGTGGGGGGTTCGTCAGCGGGCGCGGGCCCGTGGTGGCCGGCGAGGTGATCGACCAGGCGCCGCTCGGCCCGATCACGCAGCCGGTAGACGGTGCGTACCGGGGTGGCGTGGCGGGCGGCCCAGGCGGCGACCGAGACGTCATCGAGCCGAGTCGCGGCGACGAGCGCGGCCTCGGTCTCGGTCAGGACCCCGTCCGCGACCGCGCCGGTCAGGACCTCGTGCGGACTGTCCGCTCGGGTCTGGGCGACGGTGCGGGTCTGGAACAGGCCCGGGTCAGGATGCGGGATCTCCAGCGACTGGGTGAGCAGGTCCAGACCGGCGCGGTAGGCGGCCCAGCGCAGCCGCACCACGATCCGCGGCAGGTCCAGGCGGACGGTCGCGAGGGCGGTGAGGAAGCCGGTCAGGACCTCGGCCTGCACGTCGGCCGGGTCGAGATCGCTGTGCTCGCCGAGCCGGGAGGCCACCGCCCGCAGCGCCGGCAGCGCCATCCCGGCGGCGCCGACCGTCCACGCGCCGCGACGGGCGCGGGCACGGCGGATCACCGCCTTCCAGGCGGCGTCGCTGGTGGCCTGCGGGCAGGAACGGGCCAGCAGCCGGTCGCGCAGCTCGTCCAGCGCCACCAGCCGGTCCGGCAGACCCGGTACCCGCGTGCCGTCCAGGGCGAGCGGGTCGGGGTCGGTGACCAGAAACGCGAAGCAGTCCCGCAAGGTCGTCAGAGGCAGTGCGGGCGCGTTCGCGCCAGCGGTTCGCACAGGAAGGGGAGACGTTTCGTCGGTCATTGTTCGCCGTCCTTCGGGTGTCGTGGATTTCGGACAGCCCCAAGGACGCCACATCAAAGACAGCGAAAAGACAGCGCGATCTCCCAGAGAATGAACAGCAAAGATCGCTGTGCATTCGGAACAATCACAGCGGGACGATGCAAGGCACTTCCTGCGCCCCAGCACGGCCGCGTGCCAGCAGCTGGCCCGGACCTGACAGCGGGCCTCTGACCTGGGGTTCTGCGACGCCACCAGCGCCCTACCGGTGATCGCTAGCACATGCCCAGCGATCACCAAACGGCGCTCGCTGGCACCGGCAAGAAAAATCTTGAAAAAAGTTTCCGGGCCACTCTCCGGGGTGCTCCCAGCAGGATGACAGCGATCAATAGTCCGGTCGGACTAGACCCTGCACAGCGGGAAATATCTTGGAAAAATTCGTGAGGGTGGTGGCAAAAAACAGCACAGCAGCCGGTCTCCTTTTGCGACCGCGGAAACGCCCCGTCGTGAAAGGCAGGACCATCAGTGCCCACCCCATCCGAGTCCGACCGCAACACCCTGCCGGTCGTCCCGGCGGGCCGGCCGGCGACCGTCTGGCCGTGCCCGCCAGCCACTCCCGACCAGACCTCCGCCGGCTGGCTTCCGTCCGCCGTGGAACGCCTCGTCGTCACCGTCAGCCGACCTGACGACCCGGTCCTGCTGCTTACCGAGCCGCCCCTGTCCCAGCCCACCCGGCCGGCCGAGCCCGGCGACGACGAACTGGGCGAGGGACTCGTCGCCTGCGCCGGGACCGTCGCCCGACTCGGGCGGCGCGTCCAGGTCCGGACCGCGCCCGGCGACGCGTCGCCGCGATGGACCGGGTCCGCCTGCGGACCGGACCTCGTGCCCGGTCGCGGTCCGGACCCCGACTGCTTTCTGCTGGTCGTCACGGTCGTGGAACCGACCCGGATCGGCTGGTTCACCCGCATCGACTGGGGCGGTCTGCTGGCCGTCGGCGGCACGCTCGCCGTCGTCAGCCGCTGCGAGAGCTTCGGCGGCTGGCTGATCGACCCCACCGTCGAACTGGCCCTCGCGGCAGACCGCAGCGGTCTCGCGCTGCTCGATCGGATCGTCCTGCTGGAGGTCCCTCTGAGCCAGCTCGACAGGCCCGCCACGCCCATCCCCGCCGGCGTGGTCGCCCAGCGGGTGCATTCCGACTTGTTACTGTTCACGGCTGTGAACGCGCCGATGCCGCCGGCGTGGGACGCAGCCTGATGACCGGCGAGGTCGAAACGTGGCGCTGCGACGCGCGGTGGGYGACGGTCTGGCCGACCAGCCGGCACACCATCACCACCCCGCCGACCGACGGACCCGCAGCCGTGTCGTCCTCCCCCTACGGGGAGGCAGCGGTGTCAGCGGCGGTCGCCGCCCACGCGATCGCGCTCTACAGCCGACCCGGGGACACGGTCTGCGACCCGGACTGCGGAACGGGAACCGTCATCGCCGAAGCCGTCCACGCCCGCCGCCATGCCATTGGCATCACCACCGACGCCGACCGGTGGGAGACCGCCCGCGCCGCGCTCACCCTGACGAAGGCCCGCGGCGCCCGCGGCGACGGGATGATCCTCGACGCGCTCCCCACCGGCGAGTCCTGGACCGGACTCGGACCGGTCGACCTGGTCCTGACCGCAATCGGACCGACCGACTCCGACGGTCCGGTCCGGGACCGGCTGCGCGCACGRCTGGCGGCCTACCGGAAGCTGTCCCGGCCCGGCGGGCACCTCGTCGTCATTGCCGCGTACCACGTCGAGGGCGGGGTGGACCTGGCCAGTCACATCGCTGCCGCCGGCCGGGACACGGGCTGGCGGCCGGTGCAGCGCGCTGTCGCGCTCACTGCCCTCCCCCACGTTCGGGAGCTCGGCGTGTACCGCCCGGACAGCCGGGCACGCGCCTACCCGGTCCACCAGGACGTGATCATCTTCGGCGTCGAGGGCGGGCGCACTCGCCACCTGCGCCTGGCGGGCCCGCCGCCCCCACCGGCACCTCGCACTGCCCTCAGCGCATCGCACCGCCCGGCCGCCTAGCCCTCTGCGCCGGCCGGGTGGTGCGGTGAGCGCACCACCCGGCCGGCTCTGCCTCCTGGTTGGAGCCCCGCATGTCTGACCTGCTGCCCATTCCCGCGCTACCGCCCGCTCCGCCCGAGCCGCAACACCGCCCCAGCCGGTGGTGGCGCCTCACCCACCCGCGCGCAGCCCGGCAGGCCCGGCTGCTCGCCGCCCACCACGCCTGGACCACCCAGCGCGCCCGCCAGGCCCAGATCGACCTCGTGCGCGCCGGATACCACCTCGGCCCGGTGCCCTTCGGCTACCGTGCCCACCGCGTCACCGTTTCCGACGCCAACGGGGTGATGCGCCGCCGGGTCCGCCTCGTCATCGACCCCGCGTCCGCCGCGACCGTCAGCATGATCTACCGCTGGCGGATCGAGGACCGGCTCAACCACACCTCGATCGTCACCCGCCTCACCGTCGAACCCGACTGGTACCCCATCCCCCTCGACCCCTACAGCCACACCCGACGCCCCTGGACGCTCGAAGCTGTCGCGCGCATCCTGACCAACCCCGTCTACACCGGGGCCACCGTCTGGGGCCGCACCATCGCCGGTCGTGCGGTCCCCCCGGAGGAATGGGTCATCTGCCCGGACGCCCACGAACCGATCATCGACGGGCGGACGTTCTTCCACGCCCAACTCCTCGCCACCCCCAAGACCGCGATCCTCAGCCCCCATCTACCGCCCTGGGAGTTTCCCATTGCCCCCCGGACCAGTCCAGGAACGGGAACTGACGGCGATGGTTCAGGGCCTGAGTTGCTTGATGGGCATTGGAAGTGACTGGGTGAACGCGTCGGAACGATTTCTGTCTTCAGCTAGTTCCTGGCCTTATCCTGTTCATGGATCGGCTTACCTCGGCGCTGCGGTGGGCTGGGCTCAATGACCGGTCGACAAAGCGGGGAGCGTGAATCGTCGGTCCACGTCATCATGCCGCCGACCCCTCCACCGATGACACCTCCGGTCGCGATCGCCCTACTGAAAGTAATCCGCACCATTCATCGGCGGCGCACCGAGAAGGGTAAATTTTCAAAGGAAGATCGATAGGCCGTCACGAACGGCGAATAAAAAGACAGGAGGGTTTCCGGATGATCCGGTTCGCGTTCGAGGGCCGATGCTCCACCGAGGATCAGCAGGATCCCGAATCCTCACGGGCATGGCAGATAACTCGCGCCAAGGCACTGATCGAGCCGCACGGCGGCCAGATCGTCACGGAGTACTTCGACGCCGGGCAGTCCAGGTCAATTCCCTGGCAGCGGCGCCCCATGGCCAACGCCCTCCTCCAGGATCTGAAAGATCCTCATCGCGGTTTCGAGGCGGTGGTCATTGGCGAACCGCAGCGCGCCTTCTACGGCAACCAGTTCGGCCTCGTCTTCCCGCTGTTTAGCCACTACCGGGTGCCTCTGTGGGTGCCCGAGGTGGGTGGGCCGATCGATCCCAACAACGAGGCCCACGACCTCATCATGTCGGTTTTCGGCGGGATGTCCAAAGGTGAACGTAACCGGGTAAAGGTCCGAGTACGTGCAGCGATGGCCGCCCAGGCGAAGGTGGAAGGCCGCTTCCTGGGCGGTCGACCCCCGTACGGTTACCGGTTGATCGATCTGGGCCCACATCCGAATCCGTCCAAGGCGGCGGACGGTCGGCAGCTCCACGGCCTCGCGCTGGACGAGGTGGCCGCGCCCGTCGTGGTTCGGATCTTCACCGAGTTCCTCCTCGGTCGCGGCATCTTCGCGATCGCGGAGAGGCTCACCCGGGACAGCATCCCCAGTCCTTCCGCCCACGACCCGGCCCGCAACACGCATCGCAGCGGGAAGGCGTGGTCGAAAGGGGCCGTCCGCGCGATCCTGACCAACCCCCGCTACACCGGCCGGCAGGTCTGGAACCGCCAGCGTAAGGACGAGGTACTCCTCGACGTCGAGGACGTCGGCCTCGGACACACCACCAAGCTGCGGTGGAACCCCCCAGACAAGTGGATCTGGTCAGAGGAGACGGTCCACCCGGAGATCATCGACATCGAGACGTTCACCCAGGTACAGGAGCTTCTCGCGGGCCGGGGCCGAGGTACAGGTGATCAGAAGACACCGCGGACACGCCAGCCCTATGCGCTACGTGGCGCGGTTCACTGTGGGGTCTGCGAGCGCAAGATGCAGGGACACACCGCCCGCGGCGTGACCTACTACCGGTGCCGCTATCCGCAGGAGTACGCCCTGGCCAACACGATCGCCCATCCGGGGAACGTCTACGTCCGCGAGGACATCCTCGTCCCGGCGCTCGACAAGTGGCTCGCGGACACGCTCACCCCGCCCCGGCTGGCCGAGACTCTGGACGCCATGGCCGCTGCGCAGGCGAGTCCGTCCATCGACGATCTGGCCGCGCAGCGAGCCCGCCAGACGATCGAGGCGAGCAACGCCAAGCTCACGAAATACCGGGCGGCTCTGGACACGGGAGCCGATCCGGCGATCGTTACTGGGTGGATCGCAGAGGTACAGGCCGAGAAGACTGCCGCCGAGCGGGACCTCCGCGAAGCACGGGAGAACCACGTACGGCAGCTGACACGCGACGAGATCAGTAGCATGGTGGAGTCACTCGGCGACATCGTCAGCGCCCTAGCAGAGGCGGAGCCGGCCGAGAAGACGGATCTGTACCACTCGCTCCAGCTACGCTTGACCTACCATCCCGCGACCAACACGGTAAGGGCCGACATGAAGATCGACACAAGTTACCGTGGGGTAATGGATCGTGTCCGAGGGGGGACTTGAACCCCCACGCCCGATAAAGGGCACTAGCACCTCAAGCTAGCGCGTCTGCCATTCCGCCACCCGGACAAGGTGTGGTTCTGGGCTGCTCGCCCGCACCGCAGATGACTCTACACGGTCGCCGGGGCCTCTGACGCTACGCCTGGCCACCGGCCGATCAAGCGCGGACCGATCGCGCGCGGGACGCGCCTGATCGACCGGAGCGCGGCGACGTCCCGGGTCCGGCAGGGCGCCGCAGCAGGCAGAACACAACCGAGAGCGCCGGGCCGAACGGCCAGTGGGAGCGGCGGACCGCGCCCCGGCTAGGCCCGCACGGTGGATCTCGGTGGATGGCGACAGGGAGCACCGCCTCGGGGGCCGTGGACCCCGAGGCGGTGCGGACGACGGTCAGGGTGTGGGTGGTACCGCCAGCCAGCGGGCGCGGTACCAGAGGGCTACTTGGAGATCCAGATCTCCTCCGGGAGCAGAGAGCCGGAGCCGTACTGCACCAGACCGTGGACGTCCTCGCCGGCGATGGCCCCGCTCGCGACACGGGCGATGAAGATCAGCGGCGTGGTCTCCCGGATCCGTTCCTGAACGGTCTCGTAGGCGGCTTTCCGGTCTGCCTCGCTGGTGGAGGTGCGTCCGGCCAGCAGCGCCCTGTCGAGTTCGGCGTCATTGAGGCCGGTGAGGTTCGACGGGGATCGTCCACCGAGGACGGTGAGCAGGCGGGGCTCGGGGTCGTGGAACATGGCCGAGGAAATCARCATGTCGAAGTCGTAGGTGGCGCGCAGCTCGCCGAACTTGGACTGGTCGATGACCTGCAGGTTGACCTTGACGTTCTTGAAGCTGCTGAGCTGCGCCTGGACGTTCTCCGCGATCATCCTGCTCTCGCTGCTGGGGAACGAGTAGAAGGTGAAGGAGACGGATTTCCCGGCGGCGGCGAGTTCGTCGAAGAGACGCTGGGCGGTCGCCCGGTCCGTCTTACGCAGAGGGCTGTCCGAGTAGAACGGGGAGGTGTTCTCGAACAGGGTTTCGGCGAGTTTCGCCTCGCCGTTGTAAACCGAGCTGTTGAGCGCGTCGAAATCGATGGCCGCGGCGATGGCCTGACGGGCACGGATGTCGTTGAACGGGGCCCGCCGCGAGTTCATGGCGAGGTAGATGCCTCCGTTGAGGCTCTGGACGTCGACGCTCAGATTCTGGCCGTCAGCCTTGGCGAGGTTCTGCCAGGTCGACTCGATGGTGACGTCGGCTCCGCCGGTGAGCACCGTGTTGTAGCGCTGGGTGGCGTCGGTCAGCACCCGGATGGTGAGCCGATCGAGGTAGGGCTTGGGGGCGTCCCAGTAGCGGGGGTTCTTCGTCAGTTCGATGGCGCCCTGGCGGGCCCAGCTCTGGAGCGTGAACGGCCCGGCGCCGGCCGGCGCCGCGTCGAAGGCCTCCTGGCCCTTCTGCAGCGCGGTGGGCGAGGCGATCCAGTTCAGCGAGGAGGTGGTGATGGAACCGGCGAAACGCGGGGTGGGGTTGCTCAGGGTGACCTTCAGCGTGAGGTCGTCAACCACTTCGGAGGAGGTGACCGACGCGGCTTCCGCGCGAGAGGGGGAGCCGGTGGCCGGGTCCTTGAGCCGGTCCCAGTTGGTCTTCACGGCTTCGGCGTTCAGCGGTGTGCCGTCCGAGAACGTGACGCCGGGACGCACCTTGAGTGCGAAGGTCGCACCGTTGTCCGTAGTGGTGAACGACTCGGCCAGCCCGTAGTGGAACTCTCCGGATTCATCATCCGTGATCAACGTCCCGTATAAGGCGTTCCCCAGCACGGCCTGGGATGCGTAGGCATTCCCCAGGGCAGCAGGGTCCAGGCTCCGCGGCTCGCCGACCATGAGGACCTGGCCGCTTCCGCCGGCGACCGGCGTGCCCGCGTCGGCCTCGCTGGAACCGGTTTCCGAACCACCACCACCTCCTCCACACGCGGCCAGCGTCATCGCTCCCATGGCGGCGATGGCGAGAACCTTTCTACGAAGCATCGACGGTGGCATCGACAGCCTTTCTTTCGAGTATGCGCGCATGCGGAAACAACCCACGGGCACGGGCCCTCGGGTCAGCAGCCAGCTGGCAGGGGAATTACCCCGCGGATGTTCTTCCTCGCGTCACCAGGCCGATTCGACCGCAGGTCGTGATCAGGCCGGGAGACGCGTACTCGTCACCGTTGCGCAGGGGCTTGCGGCAGCATGGTCAGGGCGAATCCTGCCCGGGTCGGGCGGTTCCCGGCGGAGCGCCGGCGCCACCGCGGCGAGAGGACTGGACGGTGATACGAGGTCGAGCGACGAAGGACACCCAGCTGGTTCAGCAGATCTGCCCCCACATCCTTGTTCGCTATAGCAAACGGTGCGGTTGATATCTTAACCAACCATAAATGCGGAGAACGGGGAGGTCAACGGCCTCCGCGCCGGTGACCAGCCCCTTACCGAGACGCCGAGGCGGCCGTCGACGGCGCTGCGGCCCGTCGGCCGGACCGGTCGATGCGTGCACGACCGCAAGCGCCGTGACCAGCGTCAGCTGCCATCGACAGGCCGGACCGCCTCCGGCGACGCGATGCGCCAGGCGTTGGAGCCGCCAGGTACCGGAGATGCCGGGCGTGGAGGTGTCAGGCGTTGGAAGTGTCAGGCGTGGGCGTCACTGGAAGTGTCTGACGTGGGCGTCAGTCGCCAGGCCCCGGCGTCGTCGGGCGAGCGTCCGCCGATCTGCCTGGTGATCTCCATGGTCGCCTGGAGGAGGCGCCGGCCGCAGGGATCGACGTCCTTCGCGCTCAGGCCGCCGGGGAAGCCGCTCAGGGTGAGGGTCAGGCAGGCTCGGCCGGTGCTGTCGAAGACGGGTGCGCTGACCAGGCCGAGCCGGTGGGACTCGATGCCGTCGACGTCGACGACGAGGTAGTCCTCCTTCGCGTCCATGGCCGCAAGGACGCGCTCGACCGCCTGGCGGACGTCGCTGTCGCCGTAGTTCTCGGCGAAGGCGTTCAGGGCCTGCGCAAGGCCGTGCCGGTGCTCCTCGTCCAGCGCGACCGTGTAGCCGCGGCGCCGGATCGTCCTGATGGCATCGCGGTAGAGGTCGAGCCGGTGGTCGTCGAGGCGGGGGCTGAGCCGGCGGAGCCACCRCTCGACGCTCTCGGCGTCGGACCAGGCGATGAAGGCCGTGCCCAGGGGTGGTGTCAGCGGAACTCGGCTGCCGGGCCGGGATCCGAAGCCACTCGGCTCCGGGCTGTCGCCCTCGACGGCGAGGACGACGATGTCCCCGCCCGCGACCGTGCTCGCCATGGCCTGCGCTCCGAACTCGTCGTGCAGGCGGCGCAGGTGGGGCCGGGAGAGGTCGAGGGCCTGGCGTTCGGGGCCGGCGGCCGCGTCCCCGACCGCGACCAGCGCCGGGCCGAGGCGGTAGCTCTTGTCCGTGCTGTCCCGCAGTAGCCAGCCGGCGTCGGTGAGGGTGGCCAGCATCGCGTGGGCGGTCGCCTTGTTCATGTCCAGCTGCCGGGCCAGTTCGGACAGGCCGAAGGCACGGCCCGGATACCTGCTCAGGAAGGTGATGAGCGTGACCGTCCGCTCGACACCGGGCGCGGGCCGTGCCATCAGGTCCGGTTCCCGTTCCGGCGCCGACCGCGCGGGCGCGACGCCTCGGCCGCGGCCGAGGCCGAGGCCGAGGAACGCCTCGCGCTTGTCCTCATCGACGGTCCCGTCCAGGTTGGAGTGGTGGCGGCGGCGTGTGGTCTCGGTGTCGACCAGGCCGGGAGCGATCGTGTTCCCCGCGCGCCCTCCGGGCCCGGTTCCTTCGCCAGGGTACTGCCGGGTCAGGTGGACTTCGGCACGTAGTTCTCGGCGAAGATCCTGACGACGTCGACCCAGTGGTCGAGGGTCAGCTCCTCCTGCGGCGGAACATCCACGTCGGCCATGAGATCCCGGTACTCGAAGACGGCGAGCCTGGTACCGGTGGATTTCTCCGTGTCCATCGGGAACGAACCCATGCCGTAGTAGGACGACTTGTCCTCCAGCGTCGATTTCGGAAACTCGCCGTGGTAGAGCGGGTTCCGCCCGCGGAAACCGGGTGGCGGCGAGGCGACGTCCTTTCCGATACCGCCGCGCATGACGTCGCCGAACCGCACCGTGTTCCACCACTCGGCGATCGTCGGCCCGTGTTCGAGCAGGGTCCACCTGACCGGGTGGCGCTGCAGCGCCGGGCGCGGCTGCGCCACCCATTCCGGCAGCGTGACCGGCTCGACGTCCGAACGGACCGCGGTGTCGGTCGCCTCGGGATCGATCCGGTACGGCAGCGGGAAGAGGCGCAGCTCGTTGATGTCACCCCATTCCTCGGGCCAGAGCACCTCGGTGACCGGCCGGTCGAGGATCGCCCGCTCGGCGTCGTCGAGCGACATGTACATCGAGTGGAAGTCGGTGCGGTGYAGCAGCCCGAACATGTCCTTCGGGGAGTCCGAGCCGACCAGGATCCGGGCCGTCGCCGGCGGCGCCGGCAGCTCGCAGACCTTCTGGTTGACGRCCCGGGCCGCCGCGCTGTGACTGAAGTCGAAGAAGGCCTTGCTTTCGGTGGGCGTGGCGTTCGACCCGTCCTGGCCGGCGAAGGAGGTGGGCGACGACCGGATCGCGCGGAGCAGGAAGAGGTGGCAGGCGGCCATGAAGCCGTAGAGCCTCGACGACTCCCTGGCACTCGCCGCGGCGTACCCGGGCAGGTTGTCGAAAAGGTCGTTCATGTCGCCGGCCTCGGAGCGCACCTGGTCCTGCCGCTCGCTGCGGTTCCAGACGGAGGTCAGAAGCGTGGTGAACCCACTCAGCGGGACGCCCACGGTCCCCTGCGCCTGCGCGCGGAACTTCTCGTCGTAGAAGCGCACCGCGCAGTCCGTCAGCCAGACGCCGCCCGCGATTTCCTGACCCTTCCGGAAGATCACACCGGACGACCCGTGCCGCTCGGCCAGCATCGCTCTGGCCAGGTTGACGGCGGCCTCGGTCGCCGCGACCGCCTTGTCGAGGGTCTCGCACGGCGGCGTGACGAACTCGAGGTCCGCGCTCGCACCCGCGCGGCGGGACTCGTCCCCTTCCAGGGTGGTTCCGGTCTCCAGATGCCGCCAGGCCGTCTGCCGCTCCCCCACCCCGGGCCCCGCGGGTACGGCGAGCCCCGTGGGAATCGGCTCGAACGCATTGGCCGTCTGGAATTCGAACCCGAACAAAATGCCCCCCCTCCGGCGCCGGGCCCCCTCGCCCGGCCGGCATCACACGGTAGACGGACAAGGTTCCCTGTTTCGGGACATCGTCGAAACCTGCCGGAGTTCCCACGCCGCCCGGCAGGCCGAGTCGGTCCCCACGCAGCCGGGCATGGTCCTGCCGAGGAACTCCGCCGCGGCAAGAAGATGGACCACCACGAGATCGCCGCGGAGATGTCCCGGGCGCTGGGCAGACCGGTCACCTGTCTGCCCGTCAGCCTCGACGAGTTCACCCACCAGATGCACGCCCGCGGTTTCGGCGACCACATCATCCAGCATCTGCGCTCGGTCGCGATCGACTACCGCAACGGTGTCTTCGCCGGCACCAACGACATCGTCAGGACCGTCGGTGGTGTCGACCCGATGGGCATCGAGGAGTTCGTCACCCGCAACAAGCAGTACTACGACGACAGCTCGGCCATCAGTTTCTGGTGAGGCCGATCGTAGAGCGGCCCTTCGCCGAGATGGCAGCCATCAGCGGCGAGCCGGCGCTCCTGTCCTTCGCCGCGGATGGCCGGGGCGATCACAGTGCGACCGCGCCGCGCGGCCTCGGCCACCAGCGCGCGCCGGATCGCGTCGACCAGCGCCACGTCGCTCTCTCCCCCGGTGTGGAAGRAGGCCTGCGCATCACGGTCAGTCCCGCTGAGAGTCTCGTCAGTCCCGCTGAGAGTCTCGTCGAGCCGGATGATGTCGACCGGCAGCAGCCCCAGCATGCTCAGCGTCGCGGGGTCGCCGGCCACGTCGGTGAGGGCGCACCGGACGCCGTGGCGGCGGAGCCGACCGAGCATCGTCCGGGCCGTGGCGAGTTGGCCGGCGCCGGCCGCGGCGACGCTGAACCCGGGGATCACCAGGTGGGCCGGCAGCCCGTACTCGGCCAGCACCTCGAGGATGTCGGTGACCAACGGTCCGTCCACGGCTCGGCTGGCCGAGAAGGGGACGAGGACGGCCGGCCGCACCGCACGATCCTCGGGACGCACGTCATCAGCCACGTGAGGCGCACCACCCAGGCCGTCCGGACGGCCCGCGTCTGCCGCTGCACCGGCGAGGTCGCGGCAGCAGCGTTGGAGCAGGAACATGTCGACAGCCCGGGCGAATCCAGCCCGGTCGGCCAGCTGGCCCAGTCGCCCGCCCTCGATGCGGCCGAGGTCCGGGTGGGTCCAGCGCGCCCGCGCGTGGGAGGCGACCGTACGGCCGTCCACGAGGTCGACGACAGGCCGGTACGCGACATCCAGCGTCCCGGTGCCGGGCTCGCCTCGCAACGCTGCCGCGAGCTGGCCGCCGAGCTGCACAGGTGAACTGGCGGCGGGCGTTCCTGCCCGCCGGACGACAAGGCCGCCCTGTCTGGAGCTCTTGGCCTCGTACATGGCGATGTCAGCGTCCCGCAGCAGGCTGTCCGCCGTGACCGGCGTCGCGGGCACGGACCGCGCGGACCGCGCGGGTTCGAGGGCAGCCCCGCCGTCGACGCCGGCGGCGGTACCGGCATCTGCTCCGATGCTGGACGGATCGGCGACCACGAGGCCGAGACTGATCCCCACCGGGTAGCCGCGGCCTGCCAACCGGAAGGGCGCGCGCAGCGTGCAGGCGAGCCTGCGGGCCACCGCCTCGGGGTCTCCGGACGCGTTGTCCAGGACGACGGCGAACTCGTCTCCGCCGAGGCGGGCGACCGTGTCCGTGTCGCGGGTACCGTTCCGGAGCCGGCTGGCGACGGCCCGCAGCAGCACGTCACCTGCGGAGTGCCCGAGGTTGTCGTTGATCCGCTTGAAGTCGTCGACGTCGCAGTACAGCACCGCGAGCGGCCGGTGCCGGCGGGCGTGACTGGTCACGGCCCGCTCCAGCCGCTCGGCGAACAGCGCCCGGTTCGCCACACCGGTGAGCGGGTCGTGGAAGGCCTGATGGTGCAGCTCGCGTCGGCTGGCGTCCACCAGGGACAGCAGCTGGGTGTTCTCGCCGATGGTCGCCAGCTGCCGGGAGACGAGCAGCATCAGCAGGCCGATCAGACCGTACAGGTCCAGGTCGTCGAGCCGCGCCCCGACCGCCAGCCGGATGAGGGTGAGCACGCCGACGGCGGCGAACGCCAGGTAGGGCAGGGCGGCGCGCAGCCCGAAAACCCAGGATCTGATCCGCGGACGGGCGTCCGAGGCCGGCGGCCGGTCCGGTTGCCGCACCAGCGCACCGAGGAGCAGCAACAGCCAGGAGACCAGGTACCCCAGGTGGACCGCCGCCGGCACCTTGCCGTTGGTGGCCGCGGCGAAGTAGAGGTATGCGCCCATGGTCAGGGACAGCACGGCGATGCCCGCTCCGAGCAGTGCCAGCACCCGCACCGAGCGAGGCCTGCGGACCGTCCCCAGAAGCGCCGCGGCCACCACGAGGATGAGCCCGACGGCGGTCGCGCTGAAGGTGATGGTCAGGGCGGGTCTGCTCAGCGACGTCCGGTGGATCACCGGCGCGAGCAGAGTCGCCCAGGCCGCCAGCGCGGCTGATCCGACGATCAATGTGCTGTCCAGCACGGTGATGGTGTACCAGTGCCGGCTGTGACGCCGTGGCAGGCTGCGCGGCCCGGCCCGGGCGAGCACGAGGTCGGACGGCAGGAGCAGCAGACCGGCCAGCGCCGGTAGGTAGGCCAGGAGGAACGTCGCGTGGCTGATTTTGATCTCGTTGTAGACGTCGACACCGTGGACGAGTCCGTGCCAGGCGTTCAGGATCGAGATCAGGAACCCCCCGAACGCGGTGATGCCGACCAGCAGGCGCCACGGCCGATCGCCTTCGGGTGCCCGCCGAGCGGTGACCAGCAGCACGACGGTGAGCGCCAGCGTCGCCCCCGTGCAGGCCATATCGACGGACTGGAGGTCGTGGGGCTCGGGCAGCACGACCACGCAGATCATGGTGAGCAGGGCGAACGCCCCGCACACCCCGCCCGCGATGAGCGCCGGCCCCGGCCGGCGGGCCCGCACCCCGGATTCGTCCCTGGATTCGGCCATAGGCATACGTCACATCCCCGATCGGCGTACCGGGCTGGACGGATCGATCTGGATACCACGTCCATAGACCGCCGATCGACACTATTCTAACCAGTAGTAGTCATACAAATTCTTTAGGTGATTAACAGCCGAGTTCCATGCCCGGGTGTCGGGTGTCGGGTGCGCCGTGGCGTGACTGCGGTCGACGCGTGACGCGGGTGGCCAGGGCTGTCGGCGTGCGTGCCGTGTCCGGGTGCCCGGGGGTTCAGGCGGCGGCGAGGGTATCCGGACCTCGTGTGCTCTTCACTATCCCGGTAGAAAAATGGGATAATTGAGCCCGTGACCTGGGTAGACGAACTCGAGCAGAGGGCCGCCGCACGGCTGCCCCGGGACGTGTACGACTACTTCCGACAGGGCGCCGGCGCCGACCACACGCTCGGCGAGGCGACCCCGGCCTGGGACGCCGTGCGGCTGCGCCCCCGGGTCCTACGCGATGTCACCGAGGTCCACACCGCCACGACCGTCCTCGGTACTCCCGTCGAGACCCCGGTCCTGGTCGCCCCGACCGCCGCCCAGCACGTGGTCGAGGCCGGCGGCGTGGTCGCCACGGCACGCGGCACGGCGAAGGCGGGCTCCCTGATCTGCGTCTCCTGCCTGACCGACGCGCCCTACACCGAGGTGCGGGACGCCAGCCCGGCCTGGTGGGCGCAGGTCTACGTCCTGCGCGACCGTGCCGTCACCCGGGACCTGGTGGCACGGGCCGTGGAGGCCGGCGCCGGCGCGCTCGTGCTCACCGTCGACACCCCGGTCCTCGGCGACCGCCCCTACCCCTACCCCTACCCCTACCCGTGGCCGGGTTCCGACGCGCCCTGGTACGGCGGTCGCCTCCTGACCGACATCGCACCCGAGGACATCGCGACCGCCACGGACGTCACCTTCGACGACATCGGGTGGCTGCGGGAGATCAGCCGCCTTCCCGTCGTCGTCAAGGGCATCCTGCGGGCCGACGACGCGGTGGCCGCCGTGCAGGCGGGTGCCCGCGGCGTCGTCGTCAGCAACCACGGCGGCCGCCAGCTGGACGCAGCCGTCCCCACCGCCACCGCCCTGCCCGAGATCGCCCAGGCCCTGGCGGGCAGCGGAGCCGAGACCTACGTCGACGGCGGGCTCCGCGGCGGCGTCCACGTGCTGGCCGCCCTCGCCCTCGGCGCCCGCGCGGTCCTGATCGGCAGGCCCACTCTGTGGGCGCTCGCCGCGGGTAGTGCCGACGGGGTCCACCACCTGCTGGAGACCATGACCGGCGAGCTTCGACGAGCGATGACGCTCGTCGGGGCCCGCGGCATCGACGAGCTCACCCCGGACCTGGTGGAACGGGCCGGCTAGGAAAATCTGCCGCTGTGTGTTATTTCCGTGACCGATTGTCCTTATGTTGACAAATCGGTCCAGCTCAGACAGCCTGCAGACATGACTTCGGGTCTGTGCATCGCCGCGGGTCTAAGTTCATTTTTTCGATCGACTTAGAGATGTACGCGGTAGGCACTGCCCCGCGACTCTCCCCTTCGTCGCCACGTCATCAACGGGTCACCCGCGTGGAGAGAGGCACCGCCATGCCGGTCGAGTTCATCGGTCTGATCGCCACCCGCCCCGGTTCCGAGGCAAGCCAGTTCACCGCCAGCCCGGTCGTGGACCGCGAGTTCACCCGGCGGTTCGCCGTCGCGCACGAGGAGGCTGGCTTCGACCGCGTCCTCATCGGGTACAGCAGCGGGTCGGTCGACAACCTGCAGGTCGCCGCCTATGCGGCGGCGCACACCGAGCGGCTCGGGTACCTGGTCGCGCACCGGCCCGGGGTCGTGTTCCCCACCGTCGCGGCACGCTACTTCTCCACGCTCGACCACTTCTCCGCCGGCCGGGTGGCGATCCACATCATCACCGGTGGCAGTGACGCCGAGCAGCGGCGCGACGGCGACTACCTCGACAAGGACGAGCGCTACGACCGCACCGACGAGTACCTGGAGGTGGTGCGCCGGACGTGGACCGCGACCGAGCCGTTCTCCCACCACGGCCGGTACTACCAGCTCGACGACCACGTCTCCGGGGTGCTGCCGGTGCAGCAGCCGCACCTGCCCATCTACTTCGGTGGTTCCTCCGAGGCCGCCTACCGGGTCGGCGGGAAGCACGCGGACGTCTTCGCCCTCTGGGGCGAGCCGCTGGCCGAGACGGCGCAGCAGATCGCGGCCGTCAACGCCGCCGCGGCCGCCGCCGGACGCACCACACCGCCGCGCATCAGCGTGTCGTTCCGCCCGATCCTCGGCGCCACCGAGGAGGAGGCCTGGGAGCGGGCGCATCGCATCCTGGCGTCGACCAGGGAGAACGTGGGCCGGGCCGCCGAGTACTTCAAGGAGTTCCGCGGCTTCACCGGCACCGCCGGCGCGCCGCAGAACGTCGGCTCGCAGCGGCTGCTCGCCGCCGCGGCCAGCGGTGAGCTGCACGACCGCGCGCTGTGGACACCGCTGGCGGCGGCGATCGGCGGCGGCGGGAACTCCACCGCGCTGGTCGGCACGCCGGAGACGGTGGCCGCGGCGCTGCTCGACTACGTCGACATCGGCGTCACGACCCTGCTGATCCGCGGCTACGACCCCTACGACGACGCGATCGACTACGGCCGCCACCTGCTCCCGCTGGTGCGCGAGGAGGTCGCCCGACGCGACCGCGGCGAGGCGGCCCGGCGCGACGACATCGCACCGGTCCCGGCAGCGCTGGCCGCCGCGCCGTCCCGCACCGCTGGCGGGTGAGAGGCGGCCCGGGACTGGCGTTGATCACGGCGGCGGTGGGCCGCCGGCGGCGGCTGATGGCCGCCGGGATCGGTGCCGGCCTGCTCTGGACGGGCACCAAGCTGGCCGCGCCGCTGCTCGTCGCGCACACGGTCGACGCCGGTGTCCTCGGCGGTGACTCCGGCCAGCTGTGGCTCGGGGTCGCACTGTTCGCCGGCCTGGCGGTGGTCGGCGCCGGGTTCGCCGGGCTGCGCCGCTACTACGGGCAGCGCCTTGCCTTCGTCGTGGAGGCGGATCTGCGGGACCGGCTGCTGGCGCGGGTGGTACGGCTGCCGGCGGCGTTCCACGACCGCCATCCCAGCGGAGTGCTGGTTGCCCGGGCCACAACCGACCTGCAGCAGGCCCAACAGCCCGTGATCAACATTGCGATCATGGTCTCGAACATGGTGATGCTGATCGGAGCCGCGGTCCTGCTCGCCTGGATCGACGCGGTGCTGGCGGTGGTCGCCCTGGCGCCGGCCGTCGCGGTGTTCGCCATCGCCGTCCGGTTCACCCGGGCGCTGGGGCCGCGCGCGCTGGACCTGCAGTCCGAACTCGCCACGCTGGCCAGCGCCGTCGAGGAGTCGATCTCCGGGATCCGCACCACGAAGGGCCTCGGCACCGAGGACGACGAGCGGCGCCGCGTCCGCGACCAGGCCGGTCAGGTGCAGGGGGCGGCGGTGCGGCTGAACTCGGTGCGTGCCTCGTACCTGCCGCTGATCGAACTGCTGCCGGCGTTCGGGATGGTCGGCGTGCTGTGGATCGGTGGCCTGCGGGTCGCCGAGGGGGCGCTCACCGTCGGCGAGCTCGTCCAGTTCAGCTATTTCGGCCTGATGATCGTCAGCCCGCTCCGGATCGCCGGCATGACCGCGTCCCAGCTGAAGCGCGCGGTGGTCTCGGCCGGACTCATCGCCACGGTCCTCGACGAGCCGCAGGAACCCACGTCACCCACGTCACCGGCGGAGCCGACGTCACCAGCGGAGCTGACGTCGCTGCAGGAGCCTGCGTCCTCCCTGGAGCCGACGCCGCCGCGAGAGCCGCCGCGGCGGCCCGGCGGTGTCGCCGCGCGCGGGCCCGGCGGCGGCCTCGAGGTGCGGTTCGAGGAGGTGACCTTCGGCTACACCCCCGGCCGGGACGTCCTGCGGGGGCTCGACCTGGTGGTGCGGGCCGGCGAATGCGTCGCCGTGGTGGGTGCGACCGGCAGCGGCAAGACCACCCTCGGCGCACTGGTTCCCCGGTTCTACGACGTCGGCGGCGGTCGGGTCGTCGTCGGCGGCCGCGACGTCCGGGACTGGCCGCTGCCCGAGCTGCGTGCCCGGCTGGGGGTCGGCTTCGAGGACGCGTTCCTGTTCAGCGGGACGGTCCGCGACAATCTCCGGTTCGGCGCGCCGGAGGCCGGTGAGGAGCAGCTGCGGGCCGCGGTCCGGCTGGCCGGCGCGCAGGATGTGGTGGAGGGGCGGCCCGGCGGCTACGACGCACCGGTCGGTGAGCGCGGCCTCGGCCTGTCCGGCGGCCAGCGCCAGCGGCTGTCGCTGGCCCGCGCGCTGGTCGCGGACCCGTCGGTGCTGCTGCTGGACTCCCCGACCAGCGCGGTGGACCCGGCGAAGGAGGCGGAGATCGTCGCGTCGCTGGCGACGGTGATCCGGGGGCGGACGACGATTCTCGTCGCGCACCGGCCCGCCGTCATCGGGCTCGCCGACCGGGTCGTGCTGCTCGACGGCGGCCGGGTCATCGCCACCGGCACCCACGACGATCTTCTCGCGCGCTCACCGCACTACCGGCAGGTGCTGGCCGCCCAGCCCGCCGGTGTACCCGGCCAGGGCGTGCCGGACCTCGGCGTGCCCGGCTCTGACGCACCCGCCTGCAGGGCCCCTGGCACCGAGCCATCCAGCTCCGGCGTGCCTGTGGACCGCGCCGTACCGGCGGTGCCGTGACGTCGCCGCCCGGCGAGGCCTCTGCCGGCGGCCCGCGCGTTCTGGTGCCCATGCCCCGAACGGAGCATGACGCGGCCTCGCCGCGACCGGGCAGACGCGACGGACGGCAGGCCCGACCACCGCGCGGCGACGGTCTGCTGGGGCGGACGCTGGTGGTGCTGCGGCCACGCTGGCCGGCCGTCGCGCTGGCTGCGCTGCTGCTGGTGACGACCACGGCGGCGGCGCTGGCCGGTCCGTGGATCCTGCGCTACGCCGTCGACGAGGGGCTGGTGGGTGACAGGCCGGACACCGGCGTGATCACGCGGGCCGGCGCTCTCTACCTCGGTGTGGCTGTCGCCGGGCTGGTGCTCGCGCGGCTGCAGGTCGAGCTGGTGGGCCGGATCGGCGAATGGTTCGTGCGGGAGCTGCGGGGCCGCGCCGTCGACCACATCATGGCGATGTCGGTGCGCTACTTCGACCGCACTCCGGCCGGGGTCCTGGTGTCCCGGCTGACCGCCGACGTCGACGCGCTGCAGGACGCCGTCCAGCTCGGTGTCGTGCCCTTCGCCCAGGCGGTGCTGACGCTCGTGTTCCTGGCCGCGGTGCTCGTCGCGCTGTCGTGGGAGCTCGCGCTGGTCTGCGTGCTGCCGGCGCTGGGGCTGTTCGCGGCGACCGTGTGGTTCCGCCGCACCTCCCGTGCGGCGTTCGCCGCCGTGCGGGACCGGGTCTCGGACACGGTGAGCGCACTGACCGAGCGGCTCGCCGGCCTGCGGGTCGTGCGCGCGTTCGGCCAGGAGACGGGCGCCACCGACGCACTGGTGGGGCGCAGCCGCCGGCAGCTGGACGCGAACGTCACGGCGGTCCGCATCCAGTCCATCTACCTCACCGCGATGGAGTTCGCGACCGTCGGCAGCATCGCCGCGGTGCTGGCCGCCGGGGGCAGCCTCGCCGCGCGGGACGCGGTGACCGTGGGCACGCTCAGCGCCTTCGTGCTCTACCTGCTGCTCGCGTTCGAACCGGTGCAGTCGCTGAGCTTCCTGGTCACCATGCTGGAGTCGGCGGCCGCGGCACTGCGCAAGATCTACGCGCTGCTCGACGAGCCGGTGGACCTGCCTGAAGGCACCCGGGAGCTGCCGGACGTCGGTCCCCTGCACGCCGAGGACGTCGGTTTCCGGTACGGCGACGGCCAGCCCGACGTCCTGCGTGCTGTGCACCTGGCGCTCGCGCCCGGGGAGCGGGTCGCGCTGGTCGGGCCGACCGGGGCCGGCAAGTCCACGCTCGCCAAGCTGATGGCGCGCCTGTTCGACCCCACCGCCGGCCGGGTCGGCTACGCCGGGGTGGACCTGCGGGACGTGTCCCGGCGCGCGCTGCGGTCACGGGTCGTGATGGTCGCCCAGGACGGCCAGCTGACCGCCGGCACCCTCGCGCACAACCTGCGCGCCGTGCGCCCCGCGGCCACCGACGGCGAGCTCACCGGGGCCCTGGCGGCGGTCGGCGCCGGCGACTGGCTCGCCACCCTGCCCGACGGCCTCGCCACCCAGGTCGGCGAGGGCGGCTCCCTGCTCTCGGCGGGCGAGCGGCAGCTCGTCGCACTGGCGCGGGTGTGCCTGCTCGACGCGGATGTCGTCGTGCTCGACGAGGCGACCTCCGGCCTCGACCCGGGGACGGAGAAACTCGTGGAGGCAGCGGTCGCCGCGGCCACCGCCGGGCGGACCGTGCTCGTCGTCGCCCACCGGACGTCGACCGTGCGTGGCGCGGACCGGGTTGTCGTCGTCGACGACGGCGGCGTGGCCGAGGTGGGCACCCACCAGGAGCTGCTGGCCCGGGGCGGCCGCTACGCGACGATCTTCACGACGTTCGACGGCGCCCCGCGGGAGGCCGGTGGAGGGCTGCGTCGATGAGGATGGTCGCCGCCGCCCGGGCGTCCGCAAGCGGGGCCAGGTCGTTCAGGGAGGTGGCCAGGGCCGTCGCGCCCTCGAACAGCACCGCCAGCTGACGTCCGAGCGCGGGCGGGTCGACGGCGCCCGCCGCGCGGGCGGTGTCGGTCAGCAGGTCGGTGAAAGCCTCCTTGTGCCTGATCACCGCCTGCTCGACGGCGGGCAGCGTGCCGGCGGTCTCCACCGCGGCGTTGTGGAACGGGCAGCCGCGCACCCGGACCCGCCCCGGCCGTGCTGTGTCGCCGGCGCCGCCGTCACAGGTGGGGTCTGCGGTGAACAGGGCGAGCAGCCGGTCACGGGGCGGGAGGTCGTCGCGACGCAGGACGCGTTCGTGCGGCACCAGGTCGGCGTCGAGCCGGTGCAGGTACTCCTCGACCAGCGCGTTCTTGCTGGGAAAGTGCTGGTAGAAGGTCCGCCTGGAGACCTCGGCGGCTTCGGTGAGCCGTTCCATGCCGGTGGCGTTGATGCCCTCGGTGTGGAAGAGCCGTTCCGCGGTGCGCAGGATCCGCTCCCGGGCGCCCCGCCCGCCGCGCCTCGCGGGCCGCGGTGCCGGTTGCGGCACCAGCTGTTGTGCCGGTTCCTGTGCCAGTGCCGGTTCCGGCTGCAGCGTCGGTTCCGGCTGCAGCGTCGGTTCCGGCTGCAGCGTCGGTGGTGGTGGTGGTGCCGCCCGCGGCGCCGGCGGTCCGGACGTCACGGGCTGTCGGTCGGGCGCGATCCGGTCGGGCGGCATGGCGCCAGGGTAGACCGGTCGTTGTACTTCCATCCAGGCCTTGCTACGGTCGCCGGGTACCTGGATGTAGACCGATCGTTCTGCTTGGTGGGCACGCGGCGCGCCACGGCGGCGCCAGTCCCATCGTCGGGAGGCTCAGATGAGGCACACCACCTTCGGCCGGTCCACCGGACTGCGGGTCAGCGAGCTGGCACTCGGAACCGCGAACTTCGGCACCCGATGGGGTACAGGGGCCGAGCCGGAGGAGGCCGCCCGCATCCTCGACCGGTTCGCCGACGCCGGCGGCACCTTCCTCGACACCGCGGAGAGCTACCAGTTCGGCGAGTCCGAGGAGATCCTCGGCCGCCTGCTCGCCGGCCGGCGCTCCCAGTTCACCCTCGCCACCAAGTACGGCCTCGGCCTGACGCCCGACAGCGGTGTGCTCGACACCGGCAACGGACGTCGCCCGCTCACCCGCGCGGTCGAGGGCAGCCTCTCCCGGCTCGGCACCGACTACATCGACCTGCTCTGGGTGCACTTCCCCGACACCGTCACCCCGGTCGAGGAGATCGTCCGCGGGCTGGACGACCTGGTCCGCGCAGGCAAGATCCTCTACTTCGGGCTGTCGAACTTCCCGGCCTGGCGCACCGCCCGGGCCGCGACCCTGGCCGAGCTGCGGGGGCTCGCGCCCGTCACCGCCGTCCAGTTCGAGTACAGCCTGGTGGAGCGCACCGCCGACCGCGAGATCCTGCCGATGACGGAGGCACTGGGACTGGGTGCCGCACTGTGGTCCCCGCTCGGCGGCGGCCTGCTCACCGGCAAGTACCGCACCAGCAGCGCAGGCCGGCTGACCGATCTCGGCCGGGTGATCCACACCGAGGACAGCACCCACAAGACCGCCGTCGTGGACGCGGTGCTCGRGACCGCCGCCGAACTCGACGTGTCCCCCGGGCAGGTGGCGACCGCCTGGCTGCGCGCGCACGCCGAGCGGGCGTCGACCGCACTGGTGCCGGTGATCGGCCCGCGTTCCGTGGCGCAGCTGGAGGACTACCTCGGTGCGCTGGACGTCCACCTCGACGAGAAGCAGTACGAGCGGCTCGCCGAGGTCAGCCGGATCGGCCTCGGCCAGCCGCACGACGTCGCCGCCGAACAGCGCCCGGTGGCCCTCGGCGGCGACGCCGCATCCTTCCGAACCTTCGTTCCGGTGGCCTGACGGGACCATCTCCCGTCCCCAGGCACTCCGCTGGCCTTGCCCGCGTCGGCGAGGCCAGCGCCGGCGGGCAGGTCCACCAGCTCGGCCGCAAGCCCCGCGCCGGTCAACCCAGCGGCGTGGCCGTCGACCGGTCGGTCGCGGTAGGCAGAAACGCGGGCAGCCCGGACACGAACTCCTCGACCGTCTGGGCCGGCCGACCCGTCACCCGTTCGATGGTCTCGGTCGCCCGGTCGTAGCGGTTCTGGCGGTGCAGGCGCGCCATCGTCACGATGTGGTCGCGTGTGAACGGAGCCAGATCGGTCTGGGTCTCCACCAGGTGCGCCCACTCGTCGGGCGGGACGTCCACGTAGGTCACCCGGCGGCCCAGCGCCCGGGAGAACTCCTCGGCGACCCCGTCCATGTCCTGCGAGCGGGGGCCCGTCAGCTCGTACACGTGGTCGCGGTGGTTCCCCGGCTCCGCGAGAAGCTCGGCGGCGACCCGGGCGACGTCGGCGGCGGCGACCGGTGACGTCCGACCGCGGCCGAACGGGAGCCGGATGGTCGCGTCGGCGGTGATCGACCGCGCGGCCAGCGTGGTGAACAGCGGGTTGTCGAGGAACACGGTGGGACGCAGGTGCCGCACCGGCAGCCCGGACCAGTCCAGCACCTGCTCGGCGAGCCAGTGCAGCCGCTGCTGGTGCGACTCCTCGGTGCTGACCGCGGTCATCTGCGACACCGTCATCTGCGTGCGCCCCACCCCGCCCACGCCCCCCCGCAGCGCCGGTGACCAGCACCGTGTCCACTCCCACTCTGCCGTGCCCCCTCGCCCTTGACCGTCGGCTCCCCTGCCGTTGCCGTGCCCAGTCTCGTGACGCGGTCCGTGTTCGCCGCCGCGTGTCCGCCACGCCGTGGTGTGGGCGTGTCCCGGCCGCGAGATGCAGGAGTGACAGGCGTCGACTCGCACCGACGCCGCGGCTCTGGAGCGGTGCTCGGGCGGGGCAGGCCGACTGATCAGGGTCCGGCCGCGCGGGCTCGGCGCATCGCCGGATGGAGGATCTCGGCGGCGCCGCGGCGATAGAGCGCGGCGGGCCGGCCACCGTCCCGGGCGGTCGAGTGACCCACCGGTTCCAGGAAGCCGGGCGTGCCGGTGACCTTGCGGTGGAAGTTGCGCGCATCGAGCGGGGCGCCCCAGACGATCTCGTAGACCCGGCGCAGCTCGGCCACGGTGAACTCGGCCGGGCAGAACGCGGTGGCCAACGCGGTGTACTCCAGCTTCGCCCGGGCCCGTTCCAGCCCGTCGGCGAGGATCTCCGCGTGGTCGAAGGCCAGCCCTCCCAGCCCTCCCAGGCCGGTCAGCGCGGCAACGGGGACGAACTCGGCCGCCGCCGCATCAGTGCCGCTTCGAGGCTCGGGCAGGTCGGGCGCGAGAGCCAGGAAGGCGATCGTCAGGATCCGCGCCCGCGGATCCCGGTCGATCGCGCCGTAGGCGGCCAGCTGCTCCAGATGCACGCCCGGCCACGCGGATCCCTGCGGCGGCGGCTCGGGCAGCAGCAGGCCGGTCTCCTCCGCCAGCTCCCGGCGGGCGGCCTCCACCAGGGTCTCGTCCAGGCGGACGAAGCCGCCGGGCAGCGCCAACGCACCCGCGAACGGCGCCAGCCCCCGCCGGACCAGCAGCACACACAGCTGCTCAGCCCGGATGGTCAGGATCACCAGGTCGACTGTCACCCCGTAGGCGACGTACCCGTCGTCCTGCAGCCTCTCGTCCGTCACACAGCCGACTATACCCGACACTATCGTCATATTGACGAAAACCTCCTTCGCCCCTTATCGTCATTTCGACGAGATCAACCGGGCCGGGCGGGCTCCGCCGACCGGCGTCCCGGCCAGCTACCAGCGAGGAGGCCACCGTGGCCGACATCAGCCGCGCCCCGTTCCTGCGCCACCTGCGGGGCACCCCGACCGCCTACGTCCGCCACGTCAGCGGCGGAAAGGCCCGGCACGAGGGGGTCGGCCTGAGCTTCTGGTACCGGCCACGCACCGCGGTCATCAGCGAGATCCCGGTGGACGACCGGGAGCTCCCGCTGCTCTTCCACGCCCGGACGTCCGACTTCCAGGACGTCGCCGTGCAGGCCACCGTCACCTTCCGGGTGGCCGACCCCACGCTGGCCGCCAGCCGGCTCGACTTCGGAGTCGACCCGGAGACAGGTGCCTGGCGCGCGACCCCGCTGGAGCACCTCGGCGGTCTTATCGTCGAGACCGCCCAGCAGCACGCCTTCGACCTGATGGCGCGCACGACGCTGAYGAACGCCCTGGTCGACGGCGTGCCGGCCGTCCGCGAGCGCCTCGCGAGCGGGCTCGTGACCGACGAGCGCCTGGCCGCGACCGGGGTGGCGGTGGTCGGCGTCCGCGTCGTCGCGATCCGCCCCGAGCCGGAGCTGGAGAAGGCCCTGCGCACGCCCACCCGGGAACAGATCCAGGCCGAGGCCGACCGGGCGACCTACGGCCGGCGCGCGCTTGCCGTCGAGCAGGAGCGCCGCATCGCCGAGAACGAGATGCAGAACCAGATCGAACTGGCCCGCCGCGAGGCGGACCTGGTGGCACAGCGAGGCGCCAACGACCGGCGGGTCGCGACCGAGAAGGCCGCCGCGGCCCGGATCGCGGTGGAGGCGAAGGCCGAGCACACCCGCCTCGTCGCGGCCGGCGACGCCGAGGCGACCCGCCTGGCCGCCGCCGCCCGGGCCGAGGAGATCGAACAGGTCGGCGCCGCCGAGGGCACAGCCGAGCGGGCCCGGGTGGAGGCCCTGCGCGACCTCGACAACCGGACGGCGATCACGCTGGCCGTCCGCGACCTGGCCGGCCACCTTCCCGACATCCAGGCCCTCACGATCACGCCGGACGTCCTGAGCGAACTGCTGACCAGGCTCGCCGGCGCGGCGCGGACAGGTGCGGCCTGATGGCCACGCTCACGCCGCGGGTTGTCCTGGTGCACCGCCGCACCGAGTACGCCGAGCTGCTCGAACGGCACGGCACCGCCGGCCAGGCCGCCTTCTTCCTGGCCAGCCGGGGCCGGGACCTGGCCGGGGTACGGGAACGGGACGCGGCTGTGACCGCGGCCCGCCAGGCCGCGCTGGCCGCCGTGCCCGCCGACTGGCGACGAGGCGAGGTCGAACGCTCCGACCTCGACCGCTTCCTGTTCGCACCGGACGACCTGATCGTCTGTGTCGGTCAGGACGGGCTGGTGGCCAACGTGGCCAAGTACCTCGACGGCCAACCGGTCATCGGCGTCGACCCGGAGCCCGGCCGCAACCCGGGCATCCTGGTCCGCCACGCGGTCGGCGAACTCGCCGGGCTGCTGCGCGCGGCGGCGGGCGCGGCGCGCGGTCCGGTCCCCGCGGTCCCCGGACAGGACCACGGCGGCCCGGCCGTCCACACGGCGACCATGGTCGAGGCGGTCTCCGACGACGGCCAACGGCTGCTCGCACTCAACGAGATCTACGTCGGCCATCCCTCACACCAGACCGCCCGCTACCAGCTCGCCGCCCCGGACCACGCCGGCACCCTTCACACGGAACGCCAGGCCTCGTCAGGCGTGCTCGTCGGGACGGGAACCGGCTGCAGCGGCTGGTGCCGCTCGGTGTGGCAGCAGCGAAGCAGCCACCTGCCGCTGCCCACCCCCGACACCGCCGGCCTGGTCTGGTTCGTCCGGGAAGCCTGGCCGTCACCGAGCACCAGCACCAACCTCGTCGAAGGCCTGCTACCCGCACCAGCCCGCATCGAGGTCCGAGCCGAATCCGAACGCCTGATCGTCTTCGGCGACGGCATCGAGACCGACACCATCACCCTCACCTGGGGACAGCGCCTGTCCGTCGGCGTCGCCGCACGCAGGCTGCGTCTGCTCTGATCGACACCGACGCGTAAGGGATTGTGCCACCGCACCGCCCGGAATCCCCGCATACCGGGTCTTCCAGGGATGACGTATGATCTGCCCGGAAGTCTCGGGGGCACTGCGACAATCTCTGGCGAACAACTCCTGACACTGCTTGATCAGGTGCGTCATGCACCGTTGACGAGATACCCGCACCCCCTGATGCCGAGGATCGAGACGGGGGGCCTGTGGCAGATCCGGACGCGTCGCGAACCTGTTACGACGTCATCGCCGACATTCTGACCGACCTCGCGCCCGGCGAGACTCCCTTCCTCCCCGAGATATGGGATGTGTACCGGGGGCGCCGGCGAAACGGCGGACCCGCGACCGGGTGCTCGGCTCCGGAATCCGCACCCGTGGCCACAGCTGGACCTATCTGGTGCTCATGACGGTGGGTTCCGTGCTCCTGGAGGCTGCGGAGAAGGAGGATGAGGACAGAAAACGCTCGGGCGTCCCACAGCCCTCCGGCCGGAGCCGGTGGCGGCCCGCGCGGCGCGGAAATCCGGAGCCCCCGGTGCCGGGCATCCCCCCGGAGCGGCGACAGGACTACATCACGGCCGTGTGGGAGAAGGCAGCGGCGATCGGGATCGAGCCGGAACAGCTCGACAGGCTGGTGGCGGCGATCGAACGGTACTGGCTGGTCGACAAAAGCGAGCGCCCCGGGCCATGAGGACGGCGTCCGGGGGCGACAACCGTTCCACCGGCCCAGATTYCGCCGACGTCTGCGCCGACGCCGACGAGGCTGACCGGCCTCGGTACCACTTCGATCCTTTTCTGCTGCCGCATCCGTCCACGTCGCGGCTGGTTCTCCTGGTGCTCAGTCTTGCGGCCGGGTCCATGTTCGCCTCGTACTGGGTATTCGTGCTCGGGCAGAACAGCTGGCCGGCGAAGAACCGCGGCTGTCTCGACCGGCTCGCGGTCGGCCCGGATTCCGCCATCACCGCGGTCGCGGGTTTCAACGACTGTCTGGACAGCGTTGTGCGCTGGCAGTCGGTGGTCACCCTGCTGGGCCCCGCGGCCCTGGCGGCGACCGCCACTCTGGGGTGGCTCCTCGCCCCGCTTCTGATCGCCGCGAGAAACGGGCTCGTCCCGCTGCCGGAATCGGCGCAGGTAGGCCCGGAGCTGAAACGGCTGGTCACCGAAGCCGGCCTTCCGCCCCGGCGGCGGCCGTCGTTCCTCTTCGTCCCCGATATCCACGCGGACGACGCGTGGACGTTCGGCCGGCGCGGGTCCTACCGCATCGCGCTTGGTTCCGAGCTGGTCAGCCC
Source organism: Parafrankia colletiae (assembly GCF_001854655.1). Lineage (GTDB taxonomy): Bacteria > Actinomycetota > Actinomycetes > Frankiales > Frankiaceae > Parafrankia > Parafrankia colletiae. Next base: position 27,696 of record NZ_MBLM01000111.1, read on the forward strand.
CGGCACGTCACCGGTCGGCGGCGGCATCTCGCGGGAGAGCGACGGCACGTCGCGCCAGCGGGTTCTCCGCGCCGTTGTCCGGCATGAGCTGGGCCATCTACGCAACCGGGATGTCGACCGCACCTACCTCGCGATGTCGGCGTGGTATGGATTCGCGGCGCTGACCGTGGTGGAGTTCGCTCTGGCGGCCGCCGGCTGGGCCGGACTGGGCTGGCTGGCCGGGCCGCCGAGTGTGACGGTCGCCCTGCGTCTGGCCGGTGTCGCCCTCCTGGTTTATGCGGCGTTCGCGGGGTACCTGCGGGCACGCGAGGTCGACGCCGACCTGCGGGCGGTGGCCGACGTCCAGGGGCGTGTCGACCTGGTCGACACGCTCGCCGACCCCGGTGACCGGCCGCTGGGTCCGTTCAGGGACCGGGCCGGCGCGTCGGCGGGCTGGCTGTCGCGGCACCCCACCATGCTGTCGCGGCACCCCACCATGCTGTCGCGGCACCCCACCATGGAGAACCGCCGAAAGGCGGTGCTCCACCCGGAGCGGGCCATGACCTTCCACCCGGGCGAGACCGTGGGGGTCGGGCTGGCCGCGGGGCTCGGGTTCGCCGAGGTTCAGCGGGCGATCGGCGGGCTCGTCGTCGGCCATCCCATGCTGTCGTCCTGGTTGACCGGCCTGCTGGTCGGACTGCCGGTGACCGGGGTTGTCGGCCTGGCCGCCTGGCGCTCCTGCCAGGCCTGGTACGCACAGCCCGGACCGGCACGGCCCGGGCCGCCGCTGCCCGCACGCCGGCGCGCACGGGTGTGGGCGCCGCGGACGGTCAGCGCCGGTGTTGCTCTCGGCATCGGGCTGGTCGTGGGCAACGAGCTGTCGCCCCGCGCCGCCGGTGACTGGCCGGCGGTGATCAGCACGACGAGTACCTGGTTCGGCTCGACCACCCTCGGCGAGGTCTCGCCGCGGACGGCGCTGTTCCAGATCTGCGTCACCATCGGCGGGTGTGTGGTCGTCACGGGGTGGATCGTCGCCATGGCCGATGCCCTGGCCAGGCGGATGACGGTCCACCCGGACGCGCCGGGCGGTCTCCTGGCCTGGAGACCGCCGGGCCTGCGGCTGGAGGCCCCGACGGTGCTGTTCGTCGCTGTCGGCACTCTCGTTCTGGCTCTCCCGCTTGCGCTGTGGTTCCACAGCCTCCACGTGCTCTCGTCCGGCTGGGCGGCGTCGAGTCTCGCGTGGTGGGTCCAACGGCCACTGCCACGGGCTCTGGTGGTCGCAACGATCGTTCTCGCTCTGGCCGTTCTGGTGACGGCTGCGGCCGGTGGCGGACGTCGCGTCCAGCGGGCCTGGGCGCCGGTCGCCGCGGCCGCTGTGGCCGCTGGCCTTCTGGCATCGGCCCTCCCGCACCCCTTCGCTGGTGCACCGCCCGTGCCCAGGTCGGGGCCCGGGACAGGCGCAGGCCCAGAAACGGGGCCCGGGACAGGCGCAGGCCCAGAAACGGGGACGGGGGCAGAGCCCGCGGCCGGGCTGTCCGGGCAGCGCGCCGTCCAGGATCCGCTCGCGCTGCCGCCGAGCAGCCAGGGGTTCTTTGTCTGTGCCTGGCTGGGCGCGACGGACGGCAGGCCCGTCATCGACGCGCTTGGGGACAGCCAGGTCCGCCTCGCGCTCGGAACCCATCTCGCCCGCACCGATGACCCGGCGATGCGCGTGATCGGCACCGCCTATCTCGGCGAGGTGGATATCGCCGGGCTGGCCGAGACCTCGCTCGCGCTGCTGCGCCTGTGTGACGTGGAGCGGCGCTACGGCAGGCCTGCCGGAATCGGACCGCTGTCAGTCGGACCGCAGTCAGGAGGGCCATGATGGGGCGGCGTCGTCGTCCCCGGTGCAGGTCTTTACTTCTGGCCGTCCTGGCCCTGCTGGTCAGCGCCGCGGTGGGGGCGTGCGCCCAGGGCCCGGACGGGCCGGCCAGGGCGACCGGCGGTGACGTCGCGGGCCTGGGCGCAGGGGTCACGCCGGTGCCCGTGCTCCGTTCCGGGCTCCTCCAGCTGGCCGACGTCCCGGCCGGGTTCCGGCGGAGCGAGCCGAGTGACCCGACCGACGCGGTCTCCGAGCCGCCCGCGTGCGCCCGCACCCTGAACGAACTGGAGCTCGACCGGCCGGCCGATCCCCGGGCCAGTCAGGCTCGGGCGTTCTTCGTCCAGGACGACCTCACCGGCCCGTGGATTCAGCAGGTGCTGCGCGCGTATCCGCCGGGCGGTGCCCGGCAACGGTTCCACGAGGTGGTCGACACCCTCACCTCATGCACACGGTTCACCATCACGACGGCCCGGCCTCCCGCGGAGGAGACCGTGACGGCCCGGACCCCGCCGCGGCTCGGTTCCGAAAGCTGGGCGGCGACGGTGGTCTACGACGACGGGGTTCTTTCCATCCACAGCCAGTTCGTCATCGTCCGGGTGGACGACTATCTGGTCGTTCTCACTGTCGCTGCTGGCCAACGCCCGTCCGACCAGGCCGTCGACGCCCTGGCGCGGGCCGCTGCCGCGCGGCTCGCCACCATGGTGGAAGCACGCAGTGCGTCCGCCACCGCCCGACCGGCATGAGACCGGTGACGGACGTCATGGCGCGGGGGCGGTGGGATCCTCCGGTCTGCGCGCGGCGGCGGCCAGAATGGCCGATGCCCGCACGGTCGCGGCCGCGCCCGGCTCCGCCCAGCCGAGCGCCCGGTAGATCCCCGCCAGATTGCGCAGTCGGCGTGCGACGACGGGATGGTCCGGGCCGTGTACGGCCGTGTCGATCGACACCGCGCGTTCGAGCAGCTGACGGGCCTCGTCGAGCTGCCCGAGGTCCTGCAGGACATGCGCCAGGCCCTGGAGATCCGCGGCCACCGCGGGATGCACCGCGCCGTGGACCCGCTCGTCGATGGCCAACGCACGCTCCAGGCACTCCCGGGCCTCGTCCAGGCGGCCGAGATCCTGCAGAACCTGCGCCAGGTTGTTGAGATCGACCGCGATCGCCGGGTGCACCGCGCCGTGGACCCGCTCGTCGATGGCCAACGCACGCTCCAGGCACTCCCGGGCCTCGTCGAGACGGCCGAGATCCTGCAGTATTCCGGCCAGGCTGTTCAGCCTGATCGCGACGATCGGATGAGCACCGTGGTACACGCCTTCGTCGATCGCCAGCGCCCGCCGGGCCAGCGGTTCCGCCTCGCCCGGCTGGCCCAGGTCCTGCGTGATGTCGGCCAGCGCCGCGAGGTCGCCCGCCACGACCGGATGAAACGCTCCGTGTAGATCCTCATCCATCCGCAGGGCCGCCTGTGCCAGCGGGAGCGCATCGTCGAACCGCCCGAGCTCGCGCAGGCACTGCGCCAGGCTGCACAGCCGGGCCGCGATGTCCGGGCCGGTGTCACCGCCGAGTCTCCGGTCGATCGCCAGCGCACGGCGCAGCAGCCCCAGCGCGGGACCCGGTGCTCCGAGCTCCCGCAGCACCCCCGCAAGGTTGTTGAGCGCCACCGCGACGTCGCTGTGCTGCTCCCCGTGCACCCGCAGTGCGATGTCCAGCGCTCGTCGAGCGAGCGGAAGCGCCTCGGCCGGCCGGCCGAGGTCGAGCAGCGTCATCGCGTTGTTGTTCAGGCAGCTGGCGACCTCCGGGTGCTCGGGGCCGAACAGGGTTTCGGCGTGCGCGAGGGCCCGTTCGGCGTACGGGCGCGCGGCGGCAGGCAGCCCCTGCTCCCGGAGATAGCCCGCGGCCCGGTCGCACAGCCAGGAGAGATCAGCGCGGCCCGGGGCGGCGAACTGGTCATCCGGCCGGTCCAGGGCGGCCTGGACGTGCGGAAACAGCGCCTGCCAGCGCGGCCAGGCGTCCGGGTTGCTCTGGATCCGCTGCGGGATGGCCGCGCGCAGCAGCCCGAGCAGCGCCGTGAGGCAGGCCTCACGGCGGCGGGTGGCGGTGCGGCGCCGCGTGGTCGCCCGCACCAGACGGTGCACCTTCACCGCCGTGTTGGTGCGATCCGCCAGGCCGTGCCCGACCAGGTCACCGACCGTCCGCACCCAGGCGACCGGATCGCGGGCGTCGCCGCCGAGCGGACCGTCGCCCAGCTGGTCGGGGGCGTTGGTGAACAGGTCGAGAGGCACCGGTTCGTCGCCGCCGAAGGCCAGCAGTTCGAGGAGCTCCACGGCGCCCGGCCGCCGCGCGGACAGGCGCCGAACAGAGAGGTCCCAGAGGTTGGCCACGGTCTGCCCGGGCCGGTCGGCGACCTCGCCGAGGTCTGTGACGTCCTCGAGCCGGTGCGGCAGGAGCGCCGCGAAGTCCTCCGCGGGCGTCCGGCTGTGCTGGAGGAACGCCGCGGCCTGCTCGACGGCCAGCGCCAGGTCGCCGAGCAGGCCGGCGATCTGGTCCATGGCGTGCGGGCTCGCCCCGGGCAGCCGGCCGGCGAGCAGCGACACCGACTCGGCCCGCCGCAGGACCGGGACGTCCACCGTCGCGGCCACCGAACCCCAGCCGCGCTGGCGGGAGGTCACGAGAAGGTGGCCACCGTCCCAGAGCGGCCGGAACGGTGCCACGTCGTCGACCCGGTCGGCGTTGTCGAAGACCAGCAGCCACCGGCCGGCCCGGCCCAGTGCCGCGATCGTCGCCGCCGGGCCGGCGTCACGAGGCAGACCGAGTGCCTCGCCCAACGTCGCGAGGTGACCGGAGATCAGCTCGACGGGTTCGGCGGGGACCCACCAGACGACGTCGTACTCGTCCGCGTGCCGGTAGACGTATTCCAGCGCCAGTGCGCTCTTCCCGACGCCGCCCAGGCCGACGAGCGCCACCGCCCGCGGCGTGCTGGTTGCCGGCGTGCCGGTCTCCGGAGCGCCGGTCACCGGAGCGCCGGTCACCGGAGCGCCG